>CAWEYC010000021.1:0-210596 GCA_963813195.1 uncultured Alphaproteobacteria bacterium
TAGCTTTGGCCGCCATAGTCCCGCTTGCCGCCAGCTCACGACCGACCGCTATCCCCCACATCGGCCCTCACAAAGGGCGCCAAGCAGGTTGATTTTGACCACTACGACGCCCTGACGGCGGCCGATTGCGCGTCCTTGTGCGCCTCCAAGCGCCCTTCGGGGACGACCTGCGCGCGCAGCGCGTCCAGTTCGGGCTTTTCGAGCGTCTCCTTCTCCAGCAGCCGCCGCGCCGTTTTTTCCAGCGCGTCGCGATTGCGAGTCAGGACGGAGGTCGCTCGGTCGAAAGCGCGCTGCAAGAGATCGTGCACAGCGTGATCGATGCTGCGTTCGGTCTCCTCGCTGTGAGGCTCCTCCTGCGCGCCGGGCATCGGCGGCGCCCCCAATGTCGTCGGCCGCTCGCGCACGTACGCGACATGGCCGAGTTGCCGGTCCATGCCATAGCGCATCACCATGCTGCGGGCGATGTCGGTCGCCTTGGCGAGATCGTCCGCGGCGCCCGTCGAGAGGTGATGGAATTCAACCGCCTCCGCGGCGCGCCCGCCCAGCAGCACCGCCATTCGATCCTCCAATTCCTGTTGAGTCATGAGGAACCGGTCTTCGGTCGGTCGTTGGATCGTGTAGCCGAGCGCGCCGATGCCGCGCGGGATGATCGACACTTTGTGCACCGGGTCCTGATTGGGAAGCGCCATCGCGACGATCGCGTGGCCGAGTTCATGGTAGGCGACGACGTGGTGCTCGAAGGGGTTGAGAATGCGATTCTTCTTTTCCAGCCCGGCGACGATGCGCTCGATCGCCGCCGTGAAATCCTCGAGATGAACGCGGTCCGCGCCACGCCGCGTCGCCAGCAGCGCGGCCTCGTTGACGAGATTGGCAAGATCGGCGCCGGTGAATCCGGTGGTCAGCGCGGCGACCTGCTCGAGGTCGACGTCGCTCGCCAAGGTCGCCCGCTTGACATGCACCTTGAGGATTTCGACCCGGCCGCGCTTGTCTGGCCGGTCGACGAGGACCTGACGATCGAAGCGGCCGGCGCGCAGCAAGGCGGGGTCGAGAATCTCGGGCCGGTTGGTCGCCGCCAGCAGGACCAGCCCGGCGCTCGGATCGAAGCCGTCGAGTTCCACCAGGAGCTGGTTCAGTGTCTGCTCCTTCTCGTCGTTCCCGCCCAAGGGATAGGCGCCGCGCGCCCGCCCGAGCGCATCGAGTTCGTCGATGAAGATGATCGCCGGCGCCGTCTTGCGCGCCTCTTCGAAGAGATCGCGGACACGCGCGGCGCCGACGCCGACGAACATCTCGACGAATTCCGATCCCGAGATCGAGAAAAATCTGACGCCGGCCTCGCCGGCGACGGCGCGCGCCAACAACGTCTTGCCGGTCCCCGGCGGTCCGACGAGCAGAACGCCCTTGGGCATTCTCGCGCCCAGCCGCCCATATCTCTGCGGCGCACGCAGGAATTCGACGATCTCCTTCAGCTCCTCCTTCGCCTCGTCGACGCCGGCGACATCGGCAAAGGTCACCTTCGTGTCTTTTTCGACATAGACCTTGGCCCGGCTCTTGCCTATCGAGAGCAGGCCGCCCGTCATGCCCTGCTGGTTGGCGAAGCGCCGGATGACGAACATCCACAAGGCGAAAAACAGCAGCGTCGGCACGACCCACGACAAAATGTCGCTGAGCCATGTGTTCTGCGCGGTGCCGGAATAGGTGACGTGGCGCTTGTCGAACTCGGCGGCGAGGTCGGGCGCCACCCGGGTCGTCGCGAATCGCCGCAGGCCGTCCTTTTGCTTCTGTTTCAGGACGCCCTGAATTGTGTTCTGCGAAATCCACAGCCTGTCGATTTGGTCTTCGTTCAGCAATTGCTCGAACCGGCTGTAGGGAATTGCCGTGAACTGCTTGCTCTGCAGGTAAATCCCTTGCAGCAATACAAAAATAGAGACCGCGATGACGACATACCAAAGGTTGACTTTCGCCTTTCGATCCATCTCGCCGTCTCCAGCCGCTCGAGATTGAAAGATCGTTGCACGGGCCGCTGTTCAGCCGGCGGGGTCCCTTAGCACCGCCAAATGGCGAAATTCGATCGGGTCGATCGCGCGCCGTTTTTTTCGCGCGCGGCGTGAGGCCAATCCGTCCGGTCGCGCGTTTTCTGTCCGCAGAGGATGAAATGAGCTCATTCGATCCGCGATCGCATCGGCCTCTCGGGGCGAGATTCTCGTTCGCCGCAGGCGTCGTGTTCCTGGTCGCGCTGATACTCGGCGTCCTTTTTGGGGAAATGCGATGGCGTGGCGGCTTTTCCAGCCTCTTTCCGTTGGTCACGGACTCCCGCGATAAACAACTAAAATCTGGGGAACTCGACTTCAGGCAAGGCAACGAGGCCGCCGCGCTGAAACTGTTCCAGGGTTTGGCCGCGGCGAACGATCCGGTGGCGCAATATTGGCTCGCGCACATGAGCGAACTCGGACTGGGCGTGCCGAAGGACATCCCGAAAGCGATCTCCCTCTACGAAAAGGCGGCGGCGCAGAATTCGATTCCCGCCGAGACCAGGCTGGGGGAAATCTATCTGCACGGAAACCTGACCCCGCCCGACTATCGCAAAGCGTTCGATTTTCTCGGCAAGGCGGCGCGGCAGGGCGATCCTCGCGCCGCCATGCTCCTGGGGCAGACGTACCGTTTCGGACTGGGAACGCCGGTTGACCCGATCGAAAGCTACGCCTGGTCCGAGGTGGCGGTCATCGAGGGACTGAGCTTTGCGAAGATCGAGCGCGAAGCCGCGTTCGCCTCGATGTCGCCGGCCGATCGGGAAAAGGGCGCCGAGCGCGCCCGTGTCCTTCTCGCGGAGATCCAAAAGACGGCCGCGCCGCCCGCCAAGCCTTGACGCCGGCGGCGCATCAGGCCCGCTCGGGTCTCGATGATTGCGCAAGCGTGCGGCGGCCGACGCTCTCGAATTGGCTACGGCGGCAATTAAGGAATTTTAACGCCGCGGCCATCTCTCAAATAGGCGCCGGAGCGCATGAATAGCCAGTGGAACGCGGGGGGCGACCTTTCCCGTTACGGAGAATCATCATGTCTATATTCAACTTGAACAACCCCAACCTTCGCCGTGGCAAGATGTTGGCCTCCGCCGCCGTGTTGGCGGTGGCCGCGTCTGGCGCGGTCGGCGCGATGGTCATGTCCGAATCGCCGCCCGCGCGGGCGGCCGCCATCGACACCTCCGGCCTGCAATCTCAGTCGTTGCCGTCCTTCGCCAAGGTCGTCGACCGGGTGAGGCCCGCGGTCGTCTCGGTCAGAGTCAAGATCGACGACGCTGCGACCGATTCCAGCGATGCGTCGGGTCAGTTCGAAAACCTGCCGCCGGAGATCCAGCGGTTCTTCCGCCAGTTCGGCGATCAGAACGGCATGGGTCAGCATCAGATGCACCAGCACGAGATCGCTCTCGGTTCCGGGTTTTTCATTTCCGCTGACGGCTATGTGGTGACGAACAACCATGTCGTCGACCACGCCAGCACCGTCACCGTCACCACGAACGACGGCAAGACCCTGGACGCGAAAGTGATCGGCACGGATCCGAAAACCGATCTGGCGCTGCTGAAGGTGACCGCGAAAGGCGATTACCCCTTCGTCTCGTTCGCCCCGCACACGCCGCGAGTCGGCGACTGGGTCGTCGCGATCGGCAACCCCTATGGCCTTGGCGGCACGGTGACCGCCGGCATCATCTCGGCCGAGGGCCGCGACATCGGGGATGGCCCCTACGACAGCTTCCTGCAGATCGACGCGCCGATCAACAAGGGCAACTCCGGCGGCCCGACCTTCGATCTGGATGGCCAGGTCGTCGGCGTCAACACGGCGATCTATTCGCCGTCGGGCGGCAGCATCGGCCTCGGCTTCGCGATCCCGGCGAGCACGGTCAGGACGGTGGTCGACGCGCTCGAACACGGCGGCGTGGTGCAGCGCGGCTATCTCGGCGTCATGATCCAACCCGTCACCCAGGACCTCGCCGACGGGCTCGGCCTCAAGGACGCGGGCGGCGCGCTGGTCGACCAGGCCGAGCCGGGAACGCCGGCGGCGGACGCCGGCCTGAAGTCCGGCGACGTCATCACCAAGCTGAACGGCGAGCCGGTCAAGAACGCCGCCGATCTCACGCGGCGCGTCGCGGCGCTGAAGCCCGGCGACAAGGCGGACATCACCTACCTTCGCGACGGCGATGAGAAGACCGCCAGCATCACGCTCGCCGGACAGAAGAACGAGCAGACCGCCAAGGCGGACAATGACCAGAACGCCGGCGCGCTGCTGCTCGGCGTCGAGTTGGCCCCGGCCAAGCAGGTCGGCGCCGGCGACAAGGGCGTGGCGATCGTCACCGTGGATCCGAACGGAGCCGCGGCGAGCAAGGGCCTCTCGGCTGGAGACGTCATTCTGGAAGTCTCCGGCAAGGCGGTCAGCCGGCCGAGCGAAGTGAAGGCCGACATCGCCGACGCCAAGCACGACGGCCGGAAGGCCGTGCTGATGAAGGTCAAGACGGCGGACGGTTCGCGCTTCATCGCGTTCGAGCTCCCGAAGGCTTGATCGGGGCAGGCAAAACCGCGTGTCGCCGCAAAACGCGGGCATGTCCCAATCGCGCCTGAAAGAGCGGCAGGCTGGAGCGGTCTCCAGCCTGCCGAACCGTCTCCACGACGATCGCGCCAGTTCGAACATTACGGAATAGTTAGTTAGCGCCTAGTTTCCGACCCCGCCCGTCGCCATTTCGGCCATACCCGCCTGATACGCCTAGCTCAATGACGGATCGACGTTGTCGGCGTCGGACGTCGGCTAGGAGGCTGCCGCCCTTGTCTGAGACCGGGACGTCAGTTCGGAAAGGATTGTGGCGATGGAAAGGAACGATTCCGCGCATTTCGCGTTCGACAGCGAGCGGAAGTTTGAGCGGCAAAACGGGAGGGAACGGCTAACATCCGCGCCCGATTCGCGGCTGCCGACAACGCCGATAGAGATATTCCGCGATCTCGGCATGTCGAGAGAAGAGATCGCCGCTTATTTTCGCCGCTTTCCCGGCTTCCGCCGCGTCTGACGCGCGGCCACTAGGATGAGGGGACCCGTTAATCGATCACCGATGGAGACGCGCCGGGGACGACAGTGATGCGCCCCATTTCTCGAATCGCAATTGCGGCCGGCTTGATCTTCGCCGGAGGGTTGGGTCTTTGGCTCCGGCAGCTCGACATCGGGCTGCCGGACGCGTCGGCTATCGTCGATTATCGTTCGCCGCCGGGCCAGGTCTTCATCCCTATCACGGCGATTCCGCCCATCGTGATTCACGCCTTTCTCGCGGCTGAAGACAACGATTTCTACCGCCACGGCGGCGTCGACCTCCCCATGACGTTGCGCGCGATGGGGCTCGACGTCCTGCATTTCGAATCGGGCCGGCGCCCGATCGGCGCGTCGACGATCACACAGCAACTGGTGAAAAACTTGCTGATCGGCGATGAGCTCTCGATCACTCGCAAGCTGAGGGAGGCATTGCTCGCGTTGCGCATCGAGCGTCGGCTCACCAAGGACCGGATCCTGGAGATTTATCTCAATGAGGTCTATCTGGGGTGCCGCTCGCACGGAGTGGCCGAGGCGGCGATGAATTATTTCGGCAAGCCGGTGACGGAGCTGTCCGTCGAGCAAGCTGCATTTCTCGGCGGATTGCCCAAGGGCCCAGGTCATTATAGCCCCGTGCGTCACCCCCAGGCCGCGGAAAGAAGGCGCAACTGGGTGGTCGATCGCATGGTCGAGGACGGCTACCTGCCTGCCGCGGAAGCCGCGGCGTTGAAGTCGGCGCCAATTCGCTTGGCGGCGAATCGCTGCGACGCGGATGGCGGCGGCGTCGATGCGAAGGCGCCGCTCGGCGTCGAAGCTGCGCCGAGCGGTCCGGGCTAGGCGGCTCGAGGGGCAAAACGTCGATCGCGGAGGTCCGTCTCGCATCGTAGAGTGACTTTGGAAAGAGAAAGGAGAACGCCGTGACCCACTCGCCGTCTTCTCTCGATTTCGGAGCGCCCGCCAGCACGGCGAGATCGATGCATGAGCATTGGCGCCTGTTTCTGGCCGAAGGGATCATCCTCGTCATACTGGGGATCGCGGCCGTCATTGTTCCCCCGATCGCCGGCCTCTTCACCACGATCTTCCTGGGCTGGCTCTTCGTCATCGCTGGGATCGCGGGCTTGGTCTTCACACTCCAAGCGAGGGGGGCGCCGGGGTTTGGCTGGTCGCTTTTCTCCGCGATCGTGGCGATCGTTGCGGGCGCGCTGCTGCTTTGGCGCCCGCTCCAGGGTCTCGCGACTCTTACCTATGTGTTGATCGCCTATTTCATCGTCGACGGCGTGCTGCTGATTTTTCTCGCGATCGCCCATCGCCGCGAATTGTCCGGGAGGTGGGAATGGATGCTGGTTAACGGCGTCATGGATCTCATCCTTGGCGCCATCATCCTCGTCCAGTTGCCGTTCACCATCGCCTGGGCGCTTGGTCTGCTCGTCGGCATCGATCTCGTCTTTGGCGGCTCGGCGCTCATCGCAATGGCGTTGGACGCTCGCAAGACGGCGCCGGTTTGAGGCTTGGCGGGCGTGATTGTCGAAGATCGCCCCGCCGCTGATTCGATTTCCACTGCGATTTTCCTCGTCGGCGGGAACGGTCGACGCAGGTCGTCCGTTCCCCCTGCAGGCGCGTTCTCGGAGCGTGCCGTTCGTCGGGTTACGGCGAATGCGCGGCAAGAAGAGGTGTGGCCGCTTTGTGTCATGCGCGTCGCCCCCGCGTCGGCGTCGCCGGATATTCGCCACAAACGGGGCGACACATTGCAATGAAGATGGAGAGCCCGTGAAAACAATGCACTTTCCGGATATGAGAATTCGAACGTTGGATTTTGACCGCGATGCCCTGTTTCTCGACGTGGATGGTACACTACTCGATATCGCCGCCACACCGGAGAGTGTCGTTGTGCCGGAGGGGCTCGTCGACAATATCGCTCGTCTCGAAACAGCGCTCGGCGGAGCCTTGGCGATCGTCACGGGGCGCACGCTCGCCGATCTCGATCGGCTGTTCCATCCGCTGCGAACGCCGGCGGCCGGCGTGCACGGCGCGCAAATGCGCTTTGCGCCGAACGAACCCGCGCCGATTGAGCAAGCCGGCGCACTGCCCGCCCGCCTGTGGGGACGCCTGAGCGACGCGGCGCGGGAGTTTCCCGACGCCCTCCTGGAGAATAAGCGCTTCTCCTTCGCCGTCCACTTCCGCGCCCGCCCGGAAATCGCAGCGCCGCTTCGCTCGGCGCTTCAGCGGCTCGTCGACGAGGAGCCGGAATTCGATCTGGAATTGCTGGCGGCGCACTTCGCCTTCGAGATCAAACCGCGCAACATCAACAAGGGGCTGGCCATCAGACGGTTGCTCGCGCATCCGCCGTTCGCCGGACGGATTCCGGTGTTCATCGGCGACGACGTGACGGACGAGCACGGGTTCGCGGCGGTCGTCGATCAGCGCGGACTTGCCTACTCGGTCGGCCTGCCGAGGCCCAGCGTCACCGACGTCTTTCCCGATCCGGCGACGGTGCGCCGCTGGCTCGAGGGGCTCGCCGCGCGGCCGGTCGCCCAATGAGCGAGGCGGCGCACGAAGCGAGCGGGAGCATGGACCTCGCGCTCATTGGAAACTGCCAGGCCGCCGCGCTCGTTGACCGCCACGCGAGAATCGTCTGGTGGTGCTTTCCGCGATTCGACTCCGATCCGGTTTTTTCGAGACTTTTGGCGGGCGACGAGGAGAAGGGCTTTTGCGAGGTCGCGCTCGCCGATCTCGTCAGCGTAAAGACGGAATACATCCGCAACACGGCGCTGGTTGAAACCATTCTCACCGACTCGCGCGGCGGGACGGTGCGGGTCACGGATTTCTCGCCGAGATTCGATATCTACGAGCGCACTTACAGGGCGCCGCAGATCGTTCGACGCATTGAGCCGATCGCCGGCCTGCCGCGCATCGCCATCAAGGTCCGCCCAACCCACAGCTACGGTCGCGCGATCGAGGAGGTCAGCGTTGGCTCGCACCACATTCGCTATATCGGCGGCCCCAATGTGATGCGCCTGACGACGGATGCGCCCGTCTCCTACATCCAGGCCGAGACGACCTTCGCGCTGACTCAGCCGGTCAACCTCGTCTTCGGGCAGGACGACCCATTTCGCAGCGCGATCGACGTCACGTGCCGAGAGTTTCTCGATCGTACGCGCGATCATTGGCTCGACTGGGTACGCCATCTCGCCGTGCCCTTCGAGTGGCAATCGGCGGTGGTGCGCGCCGCGATCACGTTGAAATTGTGCAGCTACGAGGATACAGGCGGCATCGTCGCCGCGATCACGACATCGATCCCCGAGGCGCCCTCGACGCCGCGCACCTGGGACTACCGATATTGCTGGTTGCGCGACGCATTTTTCGTCGTCGACGCGCTCAATCGTTTGGGGGCCACCAATACGATGGAGGCCTACATCAACTATTTCACCACCATCGCGACCGGGCGCTCGAAGATTCTCGAGCCCGTCCACGGCGTCGTGCCCTTCACTTCGCTGGAGGAGGTGATCGCGCCGGACTTGAAGGGATATCTCGGCCAGGGACCCGTGCGCGTCGGCAATCAGGCGGCGCACCAGATTCAGCACGACGCCTACGGCAGCGTCGTGCTCGGGGCGACGCAAATGTTCGTCGACGAACGGCTGCCGAAAATGGGTGACAAAGCCCTTTTCCAGCAATTGGAGATGCTCGGCGAGGAGGCGCGTAAATACGCGTTCGAACCCGATGCCGGAATATGGGAATATCGCGGGCGTGCGCGCGTCCATACCTACTCGGCGGCGCTGTGTTGGGCCGCCTGCGACCGGCTCGGCAAGATCGCCCACCGGTTGGGGATTTTCAAGCGCGCGCAATATTGGTCCGGCTCGGCCGACGTCATCAGGAACCGAATTCTGGTCGGCGCGTATGACGAACGCCGCGGCGCCTTGACCGGGGCGATTGGTTCGCCCGATCTCGACGCCAGCGTCCTGCTGCTGGCCGAGCTCGGCCTGCTCCCGCCCTCGGACGAGCGGTTCCGCAGCACCTGTGACGTGATCGGGCGCGAATTGATGCGCAACAAAAGGATCATGCGCTACACCGCGGTCGACGATTTCGGCGCGCCCGAAACGGCGTTCCTCGCTTGCAACTTCTGGTACATGGACGCGCTCGCCTTGATCGGACGCAGGGACGAGGCGCGTGACATGTTCGAGACGATCCTATCCTGCCGGAATCACTTCGGGCTGCTCTCGGAGGACATTCATCCCGATACCGGGGAACTGTGGGGCAACTTTCCGCAAGCCTACTCAATGGCCGGAATCATCAATACTGCGACGCGCTTATCGTCGAGTTGGGAGGAGGCGTGGGCATGCGCTTGATCATCGTATCCAACCGAGTCGCTCTCCCCGATGCGAATAAGAGGCAGGTGGCGGGCGGGCTCGCGGTCGCCGTGAAAGCGGCGCTCAGGAGGCGAACCGGCGTGTGGTTCGGTTGGAGCGGCGAAATCAGCGAGGAAGAGGCGGCGGAGCCGCGCTTCCTTCAGCGCAACCGGATCTCCTACGCCGTCATCGACCTCGCGGAGACGGATTTTCAAGAATATTACAACGGCTTCGCCAACCGCGTCCTTTGGCCCATCCTTCATTACCGCGTCGATCTGCAGGAATATTCGCGCGCCGACCAAAGCGGCTACATGCGCGTCAATCGCATTTTCGCCGACCAGCTCGACGCCATCATCGAGGAGGACGACGTCATCTGGGTGCACGATTATCACCTGATGCCCTTGGCGCGCGAGCTCCGGGCGCGCGGGCGCGCCAACCCGATCGGTTTCTTTCTCCATATCCCCTGCGCGCCGCCCGACATCCTGCAGACCTTGCCCAATCACGAGGACATCCTCGGCAGCCTCGTTCACTACGATCTGGTCGGCTTCCAGACCGAGAACGACCGCGACAATTACGCGCATTACCTGACCTCGCAGGGCGCCAAGCCGGGCCGGGGCGGCCAGAGCTTCACCCTCGATGGACGCCAGACGCGCATCGGCGCCTTTCCCGTCGGCATCGAGACGGCCGTCTATGCGCGGCTGGCGCGCAACGCCGCGCGTTCGCCGTTCGTCAAGGAGGTCGTCGAAAGCCTCGCGGGGCAGCGTCTCGTGCTCGGCGTCGATCGTCTCGACTATTCCAAAGGCATCATCCACCGGCTCAACGCCTTCGACCGCTTTCTGGAGGTCAACCCGGATTGGCGTACGCGCGTCACGTATCTGCAAGTCACGCCCAAGAGCCGCGCCGACATCAGGGAATATGTGGCGATCGAAGACGAAGTGACGACCTTGATCGGCAAGATCAATGGGCGCTACGGCGAAGCGTCCTGGACGCCGGTTCGATACGTCAATCGATCCTACTCGCGCACCGCGCTCGCCGGCGTCTACCACGCCGCGGACGTTGCGCTGGTGACGCCGTTGCGCGACGGCATGAACCTTGTCGCCAAGGAATACATAGCGGCGCAGGATCCCGAATCGCCGGGCGTGCTGATCCTGTCGCAATTCGCCGGCGCCGCAGCGGAGCTCGACGGCGCGATCATCGTCAATCCGCACGAAACGGAAGGGGTCGCGGCGGCGATCAAGCAGGGGCTCGAGATGTCGCGGGCGGAACGTCGCGATCGCCACGCCCCGATGTTCGCCTATCTCCTGGAGCACAACGTCGAACATTGGGCGGAGAGTTTTCTGTCGACTCTCGGGGAAGCGCGTCAGCGGCCCAGCCTGATCGAGGGCTTGCGGGCGATGTTCGGCGCGTCGTCGGCGTAGCCCGCGGGTCTTCGCCGCAAGAGCCCGCCGCGGTCGTCGGACATCGCGGCGATGTCCGCCGGCGGACGTGGCGCTGTCATGGCTAGGATCTGCGCCCGCAGCCGTGCTTGCGGTCGGCCGTCATGGCGAATATCTCGGCGAAAGGTCTCATCGCGATGTGATCCGGCCTTCGGAGCCGTCGAGCAGCGCGAGCGAAGGCGCAACGACACCTTCGAGCAGGCCCTGTTCGGGACGCACGCGCGCGAGAACGCGGATCCCCATGAGGACTCCGAGAAGGTGATGGGAAAGCGTCGCCGCCGGCAGAGACCGCGTGATCGTGCCGTCGGCTTGGCCGGCTTTCAGGCGGGCGAGGAAGAAGGCCTCGATCTCGGCAAGGACCGCGGTGACGATCTTGCGAAAGCCCGGATCATGCGGCGCGACATCGAGCGCCGCGTTGACCAGCATGCAGCCTTTGCGTTCTCGATCGCCAAGCGAGCGCTTCACGATCTCCGCGAAGAAGGCGGCGATCGCGTCGCGGGGCGCCAACGCCTCGAAACGCCGAATGCGATCGGCAAGGCTTCCTTCGACATAATGCTCAAACGCCTTCTCGTAGATCGCTCGCTTATCGCCGAAAGCATTGTAGAGGCTCGCGGCGGTGATCCCGGTCTGCTCCACGAGGTCTCGAACGGACGTGGCTTCGTAGCCCCGGCTCCAAAAGCACAGCACGGCCGCATCCAGCACAGCGTCTTCGTCAAATTCCCTCGGTCTCGCCATCCCGTCACCCGCCCATCGTCCACGCCGCTGGCGTCTTGCCATCTTCGGCGCCAGGTTGCATTTTAGGATGATCGTATTAAAACGCAAGGCGCGGCGCCCTCAGGGGTTCGCGCCGGCCGCTCGCTGGTTTCCCCGCCGGGGGCCCGGAATGGAGGATCGCAATGGGACTCGAACAGCAGCTTGCCGCCTTCAAGGCGGAGTTCGCGCGCACCGCGCCGGCTGGCCGGCCTGCCCTCTACGAGGCCAAGATCGCGGAGCTGCGCGCCAGCTTCGCCATGGAAGCAGCCATCGGGGTCGACGACCAGGCGCCGGACTTCGCGCTCCCGGATCCGCACGGCAAGATGCTGTCTCTCTCCGACCTGCTACGGTCCGGGCCGGCAGTCGTAACCTTCTATCGCGGCGGCTGGTGCCCCTACTGCAACATGCAGCTCCGTGCCTATCAGGCCGCCCTGCCGGAAATGGTCGCGCTCGGCGCGCGGCTGGTCGCGATTTCGCCGCAGCTTCCCGACGGGTCGCTGTCGACAACGGAGACGAACGAATTGACCTTCGATGTCCTCAGCGATGTCGGCAATCCGGTCGCGCGCCGGTTCGGCCTCGTCTACGCGCTGCCGGAGGAGCTTCGGGCGGCGCTGCGATCGAACAACAAAGCCTTGCCCGGCATCAACGGCGACGAAAGCTGGGAGCTGCCGGTCCCAGCGACCTACGTCATCGACCGGGACCGCCGTGTGGCGCTGGCCGCCATCGACGTCGATTACCGAAACCGCCTCGAACCCGAGGCCGTCCTGGGCGCATTGAAATCGTTGCGCCCGGTCTAACCCGGACGCCGATACCGGCGCGCCGCCTCATCCGCAAGGAGACCTCATGATCCGCTTCTATTTCCACCCGACGCCGAACCCCGCAAAGATCGCGCTCTTCCTGGAGGAGGCAGGCCTGCCCTACGAGGCGATCCCCGTCGACACCGGCAAGGGTGAACAGCACACCGCTTCCTTCCACGCCATAAACCCGAATGGCAAGGTGCCGGCTATCGTCGACACGGACGGACCCACCGGCAAGGAAGCCCGGGTCTTCGATTCCACCGCGATCCTGATTTACCTGGCCGAGAAGACCGGCAAGTTCCTCGGCGCACCGGCCGACCGGCCGGAGCTGCTCTCGTGGCTGCTGTTCATCGCGTCGGGGCTCGGCCCGTTCTCCGGCCAGGCGGTGCATTTCCAGTTCGCGGCGCCGGAAGGCCTGGACTACGCCGTGAACCGCTACCGGCGTGAGGCCGAGCGGCATTACCAGGTGCTGAATGACCATCTGGAAGGCCGCGACTTCATCGTCGGCGGTGGCTACACGATCGCCGACATGTCGGCCTGGGGCTGGCTCGACCGTGCGTCGCGCGTGCGCAAGGGCGAAGCCGACCCACTCGCCGCCTTCCCCAACCTCAAGCGGCTGTTCGAGACGGTCGACGCGCGGCCGGCGGTCGCCCGCGCCCGCGCCGTCGGAAAGGACCACGACTTCAAGAAGGTCGTGACGAGGAGACCAAGCGCGCGCTCTTCCCGTCCAACTATTCCCCGGCCGCCTGACCTGGCCCCGAGCAATTGCGGAGACGAGCATGACGGATTCCCTCGATTACACACCCCCGAAGGTCTGGACCTGGATCAAACCCAGCGGCGGCGTCTTTGCGAGCATCAACCGGCCGATCGCCGGGCCGACGCATGAGAAAGCGCTGCCGGTGGGACGCCACCCGCTGCAGCTTTACTCGCTGGGCACGCCCAACGGCGTCAAGGTCACGATCATGCTGGAGGAGTTGCTCGCTCTCGGCCACTCCGGCGCCGAATATGACGCCTGGCTGATCAAGATCGGCGATGGCGACCAGTTCGGCAGCGGGTTCGTTGAAGTGAACCCCAATTCCAAGATCCCGGCGCTGCTGGACCGCGGCGGGGCGAAACCGATCCGCGTCTTCGAATCCGGCTCGATCCTGATGTATCTGGCGGAGAAGTTCGGCGCTTTCCTCCCGGAGGACATCGCGGCCCGTACCGAGGCGCTGAATTGGCTCTTCTGGCAGATGGGCAGCGCGCCTTATCTCGGCGGTGGTTTCGGCCACTTCTACGCCTATGCGCCGACCAAGATTGAATACGCGATCGACCGCTTCGCCATGGAGGTGAAGCGCCAGCTCGACGTGCTCGACCGGCGCCTGGCCGGGAGCGAATACCTTGCCGGCGGCGACTACACGATCGCCGACATCGCGGTGTTCCCTTGGTATGGCGGGCTTGCGAAGGGCTGGGCGTACGGCGCGGCAGAGTTTCTGAGCGTGCAGGACTACCGGAATGTGCAGCGCTGGGCCGACGCCATCCTCGCGCGACCGGCCGTGAAGCGCGGCCGCATGGTCAACCGCACGAGCGGCGATCCGTCCGAACAGCTCCGCGAGCGCCACGACGCCAGCGATTTCGACACCAAGACCCAGGACAAGCTCGCAGGGGCAAGTTGACCCGGGCCGTCCGCCTCACCGCTCGTCATTAGAGAGCGCTACGGTTCTCGGTCGATCCGCCACGGCCGGGAAGTTCCGGCCTGCGTCATTCCCGCGCAAGCGCGCTTGCGCGGGAATGACAGGGATCGACGATTCAAACAAAACGCCGCGCGCCCTAATCAGGACACTACCGCCGATCAAGCCATTCGACGATGTTCCGGACCGTGTCGCCATAAAACCTCCTGTAGAGGTCTTCTGAGACGTAGCCGATATGCGGCGTTGCAAGCACGTTGTCCAAGCTGCGGAAGAGATGGTCCGGCGGCAGCGGCTCCGTCTCGAACACGTCAACGGCCAAACCGGCGATGCGCCGTTGCCGGAGAAGGTCCAGCACGGCCCGCTCGTCCACGATTGCGCTGCGGGAGGTGTTGATCAGCCAGGCTGTCGGCTTCATCATCGCCAGCGCCGCGGCGTCGACGAGGCCGCGAGTTCGGCGGCTCAACAATGTGTGGATGCTGAGGATGTCCGCGGCGGCGAAAAGCTCGTCTTTCGAGACCGCGATGGCCCCGACCGCGGCGGCTTTCTCGGCAGTCAGATTTTGGCTCCACCCGATCACCCGCATTCCGAAGGCGCGGCCGACCTGCGCCACCCGGCCGCCAATGTTGCCAAGCCCCAGCAACCCCAGCGTCCGGCCGTGCAGGTCGCTGCCCACTGTCTGCTGCCAACCGCCTGACCGCACCGATGAAACCTCCCGCATGAGGTGGCGCTGGCTTGCAAGGATCAACGCCCAGGTCAATTCGACGGTCGGGGTGGGGAAATAGCCCGTGTGGACGATCTTGACGCCTCGCTCCTCCGCCGCAGCGACGTCGATCGCGGCGTTGATCCGCCCGGTCGAGGCGATCAGCTCGAGGTTTGGCAACCGCTCGATCAGCGTGCGCGTCAGCGCCGTGCGTTCGCGCATGGCGCAGATCACGTTGAACGGCGCGAGGCGCGCCGCCAACTCGTTTTCGTCGCTCACGTGATCGACGAAAACGGTGATGTTCGCCCGTCCGTCGAGCGCGGACCAATCGGCCATCCTCAGTGCGGCCGATTGGTAGTCATCCAGGATCGCGATCTGCACGACGCTCTCTCCCTTCGAAAGAACTGCGGGCCCGCAAGCTCCAGCGATCGACTGGGTCGTCGCCGCAGGCGACGAGGGTGTGTCCGGTTCTCAATTATGCTTGACGAGGACACGGCGCGCCAGGGCGCAGCCTCATTCCGATTGGAGCAATCCGTATCCGTCGCTCGGTCGGCAGGGATTGCACGGGAAACGCGTTGAGGCGCCCGGGTAGCGACCCGCGATGTAAGTAAAAGCACCCCGTAGGGCGCCTTTTTATCAGTTCATCGGCGAAAATTTGGAGCGGGCGAAGGGATTCGAACCCTCGACCCCAACCTTGGCAAGGTGCCCGAGGGGCTTACGCCACGGTGTCCGGCAGCCCGCCAGAGCCAGAAATCTAGCGATAAATCAACGATATAACTTTCTCCTGACCCGCCGGTTGTATCCGGTTCTGTCCGGCGACTTGCCGCCAAATGCTTGGAATTAGCTTCGATGGGTGGTATGGTAGAGGCATTCTAATCAAATGTCCAGCAGGTGATTGAAATGGCTGGGGAAAGACTCACCAAGCGCGTTGTCGACGCCTTGAAGGCTCCGGAACCTTCGAAGGTTGGGGTCAAGGTTCGGGAGAGTTTCCTGTGGGATCGTGAGCTCCGCGGCTTCGGCGTGCAGGTCATGCCGTCGGGCCTCAAGAGCTTCGTCATCCAATATCGCACGCCCGAAGGACGCCCGCGGCGCGTGGTCATCGGGCGCTACGGCCTGATGACCGTCGAGGCGGCCCGCACGCTCGCCCATGAGAAGCTGGTCGCCGTGTCCAAGGGTGTCGATCCGGTCGCCGAGGAGGCGAAGGCGGCCGGACTCCTGACCGTCGCCGAGATCTGCGACTGGTACATCGCCGAAGCAGAGGCCGGCCGCATCCTTGGCCGCCGCCGCCGCGCCATCAAGGCGTCCACTCTGGCGATGGATCGCAGCCGGATTGAGTCTCACATCAAGCCGCTGCTTGGCAGGCGGCAGATCGGGTCCCTCAAGCTCGGCGACATCGAAGGCGCGCAAGCGGATATCGCGGCCGGCAAGACATCGAAGGCTCGCGTCGGCAGCCGTGGTGGCGCCACCACCGGCGGCGAAGGGGTCGCGGCGCGAACCATTTCGACCCTGCACGCCATCTTCGAGCATGCCGTGCGCCTCGGACAGATCGAAGCCAACCCGGCCAAGGGAGTCCGAAAGCTGGCCGCCCAGCCCCGAGAACGGCGGCTCAGTCGCGCCGAGATCGAGCGCCTGGGCAAGACGCTTCGCGCCGTCGCGGAGGAGGGCGAGCACCCAACCGGGCTTGCCGCCATCCGCTTCCTGCTGCTCACCGGTTTCCGGCGCATGGAAGCCTTGGGGTTGGAACGGGCATGGCTCGACGAGGACGAGGAAGCGATCCGCTTCCCCGATACCAAGAGCGGCGCGCAGACGCGGGTGATCGGGCACGCTGCCATCGATCTGTTGCTCGAACAGCCGAAGACGAAATCACCCTTTTTCTTCCCGGCCGATTGGGGCGAGGGCCATTTTATCGGCGTGGTGCGCGTGCTGGATCGCGTCTGTGAAAAGGCGCGCCTGGCCGACATCACCCCCCACACGCTGCGCCATACCTTCGCCAGCTTGGCCGGCGATCTCGGCTTCTCGGAGTTGACGATCGCCGCGCTGCTCGGTCACTCCGCCCGCGGCGTCACCCAGCGCTATATCCACATTGATGAAGCGCTCAGAATGACCGCCGACCGCGTGGCGGCAGAGATGGCCGATATCCTCGATGGCCGGGCGACACCGGCGCGCACACGCGGCGACCGCGCCGAGCGGCGCCTGGAAGCCGCCGGTTCATGAGCATGGAGTGGAAGTGTCAGGGGCCGTCTGAAGTTTGTAGCAGGCTTCGGACGGCCTCGGCCGCTTGGCCGCCGCCCTGTCTCCGTGCCTGCGTCCGAAGAAAGCGGCATGCTTCGGTCAATCCTTGAAGGTGTCCGAAAAATGTCGTATCTTTCGGGCATGGTGGATATCGCGCTCAATACGGACCTACGCGCCCGGCTACTCGACCGAATCGCGTCAGACCCCGAGGAAGTTTGGACGCCGAGCGACTTTGCGGATCTCGGCAGTCGCGCCGCCGTGGATAAGACGTTGCAACGCCTCGTCCCCTCTGGAGAGCTTCGCCGCATTGACCGGGGACTCTATGACCGGCCCCGAAGAAGCAGCCTGACGGGCCGCACCGCCGTTCCCGATTATCGGGCTGTCATCCGCGCCGTAACGCGTCGCGATCAAGCCCGCGCCGTGGTGGATGGCATGACCGCCGCCAACGACCTCGGCCTCACCACGGCCGTGCCGGCCCGCATAGAGGTCCTCGTCGATGCTCGCCTGAAGCCCATCAAGCTCGGCAATCAGGAGATCCACTTCAAGCACGCGGCGCCCAGCCGCCTCTACTGGGCTGGTCGGCCCGCCATGCGGGTTGTTCAAGCCCTGCACTGGATGCAGGACATGCTGGTCAACGATGATGAGCGCGCGCGGGTGAGCGCCGCGCTGCACCGCCTATTCGCCGATCCCAGCCACGGACAGGCGATCCGCGACGATTTGCGATCCGGCCTGCCGGCTTTGCCAATCTGGATGCAGGAATTCCTCCGCGACCTCCTCAATCCGACTACCGCGGAAGGCGCGCGCCAATGACGACCGCCGCCTACCAGCAAATCATCGCCGCGCCGCCGCGCGACCGTCTCGATCTGTTTCTCGCCACCGCCAACCGGCTCGGCACGCCGATCGGCAATGTCGAGAAGGACTTCTGGGTCTGCTGGACGCTGAATGCGCTCTATCACGAACGCCACGCGACGGGACCGCGCCTTCTGTTCAAGGGCGGCACGTCGCTGTCGAAGGCCTACGGGCTGATCGAGAGATTCTCCGAAGACATCGACGTCACCGTATTCCGCGACGATCTCGACGAAGCCGCCTCGCTCGAAGACCTCGAGGCCCTATCGAACAAGAAACGCCGGGCCCGGCTCGATGCGATACGAGACGCCTGCCGGACCTATATCGCGGGGCCGCTTTACGCGTTCCTGGGTGCTCAGATCGCCAATGCCACAAGCGGAGCCGGCCGGGTGGAAATCGACCAAGCCGACCCGGACGGCCAGACGCTGCTCCTCTGGTATCCTGAAGTCGAGCCGCGGGACGACGCCTATGTCCGGCCCGCCGTGCGGATCGAATCCGGCGCCAAGTCGGCCCTCGATCCGAACCAACCGGTCAAGATCACGCCCTACATCGCCGACGACGCGCCAGATCTTGATCTCCGGGTCGCCAACGTCACCACGATCGAAGCCGGCCGCACCTTCTGGGACAAGGTGGTGATCGCCCACGGCTTGCGGCGATGGTACGAGCGACGCGGCATCCTTCGGCAGGCGGGCCAGCGCGTGTCGCGGCATTATTACGATCTGCATTGCCTCCTTCTGTCGGAGGCTGGGCGCGCCGCCCTTGCACAACCCGCGCTCGGGATCGACTGCGTGCGGCACGCGCGCATGTTCTTTGATCGACCGGATTACGATCTGGCCTCCGCCGCTCCCGGCTCATTTGCCATCGTCCCGATCGACGGAATGATCGAAGCGCTTACCCGGGATTACGACAACACAAAGGCGATGATTTTTGGCGGGCCACCTGATTTCGTGGACATTCTGGCATCGATCGGCGAAATTGAACGGATCATCAATATGGCGATGCAGACGCATGAATAACGCCGTTCTGTCGTGCGCGCCAATACCCCCCACTGCACTTGGGCCCCAGCCGGGAGGCGCGTCGCGAGTATGCTTAATCGGAGGTGATTTTGGGCCTGTTCAAGGACTGGTGCGGAATCAGCCCCGCAAGGACGAGCTGCACATATTTACCCTGGTCGAGAAGGATGAAGGTCTGGCCGTTACGGCGCGTCCGATCTTGCCGGGCTAAGGTTGCATCGCCACATTCGGCGGACCCAGTTGTGACGGCCGACCCGGACCAGGAGCCATGAGCGTGTCTCTCACCGCCTCCGAACTCGCTTTCGAGCATTGGTGCCAGATCCAGGGCATCGAGTATCGGCGTGTCCGCGAGGCCCGGGCTCAGGGCCATAAGCGGCCAGACTATGTAATCAAGGTCATGCCGCACTGGTGTTTCGTCGAGATCAAGGAACTCGCCGAGACACCGGGTGACGTGGCGATGCTGCACGAATTGCAGTCCGGCAAGCCGTCCGTCCGCTGGATTGATCCCGGTGCCCGGCTCCGCCAATCCATCAAGGATTCGGCCGCACAGTTGCGGAAATTCTCGCATCGCGGATTTCCCACGGTGGTGTGCTTCTTCGATACCACGGTTGGATTCTATCTTGAGCGGGTCCATGTCGCCCAAGCAATGTTCGGCCAGGAGACATTGCACTTCGAGGTTTCCAGCGACCCCGCGCATGCCCCGCGTTTCTTGGGAATGCGGCACGGCAAGAAGGCGACGCTGACCAGCCTCAACAACACCTCGATCAGCGCGGTCGCGGTCTTGCGCCAACCGTCCGGGTCGGACCTGATCGTCGACCTCCACCACAACCCGCACGCCCGCGTGCCGGTCCCCAGCACCCTTTCGGCGCCCTTTGTGCGCAAGCAGTATGCGGAGGGACTCGACGATCCAGACCGACATGAGCCCTCAGTGCTTGACCTGATGCAGAGCGCCGAATGGCAGGAGTGGCTCGACGACCCCGAAGGCAAGTGTGATCGGGAGGTTGAGAAGTGCCTGCGCGAGTTTCGCACAGGTCAGACGGCATGACGATCGGGGCTGACGTCTCATCAACCTCGCGACGTCGATGACCGCAATCAGCCGTCCGTCAAAGGACGAGGCAATCCGGCTGATGCGTAGCGGTTTGGCCAAGGCGCTGATGGAGACCGCCGCAAAATACGTGATGCCGATCTGCTGGATCACTGCCCGTGATCGCAAACCTTGGATCATCGACAGCGGGTCCGCGTTTATCCTGGATTGCGGTGCTGGACCGTTTCTGGTCACGGCGAACCACGTGTATCAAGGCTTTCTCGTCGCTCGGCAGCGTTATCCCGATGCCATTTGTATCCTCGGCGAATTACGCTTCAACCTCGCCGACCGCTGTATCGCGTCAGATTCTGCCTATGACGTAGCGACCTTTCGGATCGAGGCAGATGAGGTCGGCAAGCTCGCCAACTATGCCAATGGCAAAGCTATTCTCACCGGCAGCCAGAAATCATGGCCGCCTGGGCCGCCCCAAGTCGATCGGGGCGTATTCTTCGTTGGATTTCCGGGTGACGGCAGGGAAATGCGTCCCTATCGGGGAAACTCGTTAGTTGAGATCGACTGGCTCGGCTACACCGCCCTCGCTGTGGCAAGCGGCGTCAGCGACACCGACATCACGCTGGTGTTTGACCATGAGCACGACTTTGACGTGGGGCTCCGACCATCGATTCCGAACGATTGGGCGCTTGGCGGGTGCAGCGGGGCGCCGGTGCTGACCTTTGTTGAGCACAATGGCATCTTTAGCTGGCGCCTCGGCGGGATTATCTACGAGTCCAGCAGCCTCATCCTTAAGGCATCCCGAGCGGATTGCCTGAACACTGATGGCACATTGAACCCCCACCCCAACCCGATGGCGTATCACGGGCAGTAGGCTACCGCCCGCCTCCTGCTGTAGAAAGAGACGGAGGGGAAATCGGGGGAAACCATGGCGACACCGAAAATCATGCCGCGCGTGTCTCGAAGCCATTTGTCGGTGCGCGTTCCTTGGCATGATGCCGGTTGGGACGGCACGGTCTGTCGAGCGCCCAGGCAGAATTCGAGCTGTTTGGCGCTCAATCGCATCAGCGCCGCAAAGAGGGACGAAATCGAAGAACCGCATGCGGGACAGTTTCTCGATTCGGTGCCGCACGACGAAGTGCCGCCATGTTTTTCGGAGCGCGCCAGCTTCCTGTCGGCCAGACCCCAGCATCGTCTCGCCCGCCATGCCTATGCGCGAACCAGCGATGACCATCGGCATATCCGCGACACGCTCTTTCTTCATCCCGCCTTTTCAGCTGCCGCCACCCCGTTCGGATGGCTTCTGAAGGAGCGCGCATGGGGTGAAAGATGGAAGAAGGGCTCGATCGACGCCAATGCTCTGGCCGAGCGCTGGGGCATCGACTCACATCCCGAATATGAACCTGACGCTCCCGACTGGCTTCACGATCGGCCCTGGATCCAAGGCCATCGCAACCAGCAGGGCCTGCTAGACGCGTTCTTCTCGGCCATCGAACCGAAGGAGAGTCTCGTCTTCTTCTACGCCAAGCGAACACCCCTGCTGGACGACGATCAATGGATCATTGTTGGGGCCGCCAAGGTGACGTCGATCGGCGACTTGCGCGAGTGGGATTATGAGAGTGGCGCCACCAGCCCGATCCGCTCCTATCTGTGGGAGCGAAGCGTCTGTCATAGTTTGCGCCCCGACGGGTCGGGCGGCGTTCTCCTTCCCTTGCACGAGCTGCTTAAGCACGCCATGGCCGATCCGACCCTCGACATAAGCGACTGCATCGCCTTCGTGCCGCCTGAATATCGGCCGGAATTCTCCTACGCGAGCGAGCTGGTCTCGCAGGGCACCGCGATCTCAGCGCTGCTGGCAATGAAGGAGGCGCTCGCGACCTTCGGCCGTCGCTTCGGGGGCGCTTGGGGCTCGCAACTGAAATGGATAGACGAACGACTCGGCGAACTATGGGAGCTTCGCGGGCCGTATCCGGGACTAGGATCGCTTCTCACGGCGCTCGGCGTGCCGCACGGCCACCAGCTCGCTCAGCACGCCTGGTCACTCGCCGGCAAAAACGGCGACACCTGGAGCGCGCTCGGCAAGCTTGTTGCGGCTCCGGCCACGGCGCCGCGTGATCTGGCACCGCAGCTTGCCGCGCTGAAGGACATCTGGACCTACCTGCATTCAAACACAGGCGCCAAACGGCGGGCGCTGGCCAAGCTCCTCGCCCGGGTCAATCTATCATCGGAGCAGGCCGCACGCTGGTGGGATACGGCCGCGCGCAGCGCCGCGGAATTGAGCAATCTCGGCAAGCCGATTCCGGACGATGCGATCGTTGCTAATCCCTATTTCCTGTTCGAATGCGACCGAGGACAGGTCGATCCGATTGCCTTCCGCACAGTCGACCAGGCGGTTTTCCCTCAAGCCGCCGTGCTCGACGCCCATCCGGTCCCGGCGCCATCGGCCATGACGGGACCGGTCGACGGCCGGCGTCTGCGTGCAGCGACCCTCTCAGTGCTCGAAGAGGCCGCCAACGACGGGCATACGCTCCTGGGTCGCGACCTGGTCATCGCCGCGGTTAAGGGCCTCGCGATCGAGCCTCCGCTCACAGCGACAACCGATCATTTCGAGATTCATGGCGAGGCGCTCAAGCCGCAGATCGAGCATTGCACGCTTGCTGATAGCGCCCCCGCATTCCAGCTTGACCGCCTCGCGGCGGCGCGAACGCTTATTGAGCGAACGGTCATCAAACGCGTACGACAAGGCAAGCGCCTTGACGTTCCCGTCGATTGGCGCGCCACGCTCGACAAAAATCTGCCAGGTCCCGCGCCCAAGGGGTCGCTCGAGGACCGGGGCCGCAACGAGAAAGCGGCCGCGCTTCGCGAACTTGCGGCGTCCCGGCTATCGGTCCTGATCGGCGCTGCCGGCACCGGCAAAACCACTCTGCTACGGTTTCTCTGCCAGGCGGATCCGATCAAGAACGCGGGCGTGCTGCTACTTGCCCCGACAGGCAAAGCGCGCGTCAGACTTCAGACGCAAACCGGGATTTCGGCCAAGACTCTCGCTCAATTTCTGCGGCCACGGCGATATCGCGAGGCTACACAAAGCTACCACGTGATTGGCGATCTGGAGCGCTCTTCAGGGCATAAAACGGTGATCGTCGACGAGGCGTCGATGTTGACCGAAGAGCAGTTGGCCGCACTCATCGACGCATTGAGTTCAGTCGACCGCATCATACTGGTCGGCGACCCCAGCCAGTTGCCGCCAATCGGCGCGGGTCGGCCGTTCGTTGATATCGTCTCATTGCTCGCCCCGGAAACCGTCGCGCCAGGAACGCCAAGGGTTGCGCCCGGCTATGCGGAGCTGACCGTCGGTAGCCGACAACGCGGCGCTGACCGCAGGGACCTGGAGCTTGCCGACTTGTTCAGCGGGCGAGCTTCTGGACCCGCGAGTGACGAGATCATTTCGCACCTCTACACCGGCTATAACGGGGACCATCTGCGCCTCTGCCTGTGGTCGTCCCCCTCTGATCTCGCATCACTTCTTCCCCAGATCATGGCGGAGGAACTCTGCATCGACCCGGCCGATCGCGAGCCGTCTTTCTCCGAGCTCGCGCTCGGAGGCACGCGCAGCGGCGCCCATGTCTATTTCAACTTTTGGTCCTCCGGGCCGGCCGCCGACAAATGGCAGATCTTGTCCCCGCTGCGTGGCGACGCCGCCGGTACGCTGCTGACCAACCGGCTCGTGCAGAAATATTTTCGCGGCGAAACCCGTAAAGCCGCCGAACTGGCCGATCGCCGCTACGCCAAGGTTTCTCCGCCGATGGGCAATGACGGGATCATCTATGGAGACAAGGTGATCAACCTCGGGAACCACAGAAGGACCTGGGTCTATCCAGAAGCGGACGTGGAGGGCAACGCTTCGCTTTGCTACGTCGCGAACGGCGAGATCGGCATCGCGACTGGCCCCTTTAGAAAGAAGGGCAAAAAGACGAACCTCAACAACGTCCACGTCACCTTCTCCTCGCAACCTGGCTTTGAATATACCTATTGGCCCAGCGATCTCGGCGAAGACGGCAGCCTGCTCGAACTAGCTTACGCGCTGACCGTCCATAAGGCCCAGGGCAGCGAGTTCGACACGGTGTTCGTGATTTTGCCCAATCCTTGCAGGATTCTATCCCGAGAGCTTCTCTACACGGCGCTGACCCGTCAAAGCCGACGGCTCGTGATCCTGTGTCAGGGCGACCCGCATCGGCTCGTCGACTTCCGGTACCTGTCCGACGCGGCGCGTCGTCTTACCAATCTGTTCGGGCCACCCCGACCGATCGTGGTCGGCACGCAGATTTTCGATGGAAAACATATTCACCGCTCACGCCGCGGCGAACTGATGATCTCGAAATCCGAAGTGATCATCGCCAACGAGCTACAAACTGCCGGTCTTGAATACGCCTATGAGCGACCGCTCGTCGTCTCGGACGGCAGCCGACGATATCCGGATTTCACCATCCAGGACGCTGAGACGGGCAACATCTGGTACTGGGAGCATCTCGGCATGAAAGGGGACGCCGAATATGACCGGAAGTGGGCGCTGAAACTCCAATGGTATCGCGACAACGGCATCCTGCCAGAGCAAGAGGGGGGCGGCCCCAACGGAATCCTCGTCACAACCGAAGAACTCAATGGCATCCAAACCGAACAGATCACGGCGCTGATCGCGAAGATCAAGGATGGCGCCTGAGCCCGACGTAGCCTCGATATCCCCGTTGACGTGTGACATAATCCGCCGATGCGACCCGAATCGACCCTCAGATGTGGCGACTGTAGACGCCCCTAGGCTGCGGCACGAATCCGCGTCAGAACTCGTGCCCACCTAAACATCGTCGCTATGATACTTCATCCAGCAGGGTTTTGAGGTTGGCGCCGATCCGGCGTCCCATGTCGGCGGCTTCCACACCATGCAGGCTCGCCAAGCCTTCGACTGCTTGCCAGACATCACTGGGCTCAGATGGGCGAGCACCGGTTCGCGTGAACGGGCCATCGGTTTCTGTAAGGACGCGACCTAACGGGAATGCGCGGTTCGTGACGGACCGATTTTCATTCGCCAGCATCTCGGCGTTGACCGAGAAATAGCAACCGAGATCGACAGCGCGTCGGATTTCGGCCGCCGTCCCAGTGAACCAATGCAACACCACCCTGCCGCGCGTCGGCGGCAGATGCTTCTCGATCATGTCGAGCACGATCTTCGTCGCACGAACACTGTGAACGGTTAGGATTTTGTCGGACGCTGCTGCGCAAGAGGTAAGTACCTCTACGAAAACCTCCTTCTGCCGCTCGAACGAACGGTAAAATTTGGGCCCTGCGTCGAGACCGACCTCCCCGACGTAGCGTGTCCGCGGCAGCAACTCCTTCCAGAGCGCAATTTCGTGGCTCCGCTCGGCGACGAGCTGCGGATGCAATCCCAAAGCGGCCCGGACGTGGCGGGTCTGCGCCGCGAGCTCCTGATTGCGTGGCCAAGCCCTCGGCGTCGTTGTCACGGCGAGGGTGAAGACACCTTCGCGCTCACACCGCGCCACGGCTTCCGCGTGATCGGGATAAAGGTCGAGATGGCAGTGGAAGTCTACGAGCGGGCGCACTTTGTCCGGAGTCACGTTGGAGCCGTCTGAACACCGGTCAAAAGCCGGCCGACCTCCTCTAACCCTCGACGGTAGACGCCGGCCAGCGCGTCGTCTCGGGCGGGATCGTCGTGCAGCGGCCCGGGCTTATGGATCAGCACCTTGGCGAGATCAGGACGGGCGGCGAGACGCGCGATCGCTATCTGAAACGAGCGGACCTGCTGACCTGCGGCCTGCTTCGTGTCGAGGGGACCGGCACGGAGATTCGCAAGTGTATACGCCGTCGGGTCGTTCGGCTCGAGAGCGGCGCGCCGGATCAAACAGGGCAGGCAGAAGCCGCAATGGCCTTGCGGCTGCTTTGTCCAGCGTCCCTTGGTCGGCGACGAACACGACAAGGACGACGGCGCGAGCTTCGACAGCACGGCCGGGTCCGCACAGGCGGCCACCATCTCGCCCTTGGTCATGTCCCAGTACGGATTGTCGACGCGACCACCGATTCCGAGCGCAGCGAGCATCTCGTTCCAGCGCGCGATATAGAAGGGATGCGTCGTCCGGGTGCTGAGCGCTCCGAGCCTCAGGCGGTCGAGCGGCACATTGAGCGCGATCAAGCCATTCTCCGGCACCTTCAGCACGAACGGGCTCCCCAAGGACGTTCCGGCCGTCACCCCAAGGGAGAAAAACAGGAAGGATCGACCGCGTGTCGTATCCTCAGACGCCACATTATCAAACAGACCAGCGTCGAAGCTCATCCAGACCCGGAGACGATTGAAGGCGGACCCGGGGTATGCGGCCTTGAGGCCGTCGAAGCACTGCTCTTGCGATTTGCTCACCAACCCTTCGCCTGCATGGCTCACGAGCAGCGGCGTCCCCTTACCTTCAAGGGTATCGATCGCACCGATCAGGCTGTCGAGACCGCCTGAAAACAGGCTGACTCCGTCGAACGGGGGCGGCAGCAGAGTTGGCGCGGAGGCTGGCACGATCATCTTGAACGCCCTCGGTCGTTTGCGGAACCCAACCCCCCACCGATCGCCGGTAAGGAAGTTTAGCGCCCGCACGAGTATCGGGCCCGCCGCCGTCCATCGGCCCGGATCGCTGACCGGGATGACCAATCGAATCTCACGTGTCCAGGCGTCCTGCGACTTGCTGGAACGGGACAGCCGGGTGTCTGCCGCGTGGACATGCGCGGCGACGACAAGCAGGTCCGCGCCGATCTCGCTTGGCGACAAAGACAGCGCCTTTAGGTCGTCCAAGGCCCGCCCAATCCCATGGTCTAAGCGCTTGCCGCCGGCGACCAGTTGAAGGGTTGAAGCGACCTCATCACGCGCTTTGGGCACGCGGGTTTTATCGTCGGCGCCGAAGCGCCCGATCAGGACGTGCCGCCTCATTCGCCCGCCTCCGCATCACCCATCGTCTGAAGGATCTCAAACGCGGACTGGTAGACTGTTGTGACGAAGCCGGTGACCGCATCGGGCGACAGAGCCTGGATGTTGACGCCGGCCGCGTTGATGGCGTCGCTGACACCACGTTGGATGAAGTCCCGAAGCTGCGCTTCGACACGTGCCGCCGCCCGGGGGTCCGCCGGCAACGTGACGACCTTGGTCCCAATGTCGTTGCACAGGCGAGCCTCGATCGCATGGGTCGCGTAGAGCTCAAACACCGTCTGAATTTGCGCCGAAGTAAGGGCGTCGATGTCGGTGATGCCCGCGCCGGCGAGGTCGGCGATCGTCTCGATGAAAGCGTCGCGAGCGATACCTTCATCAATCGACCCACCTTCCGGACAGATATAATCCGCGAGCCCGGCGAACACCTCTTCGATCGGCCGCCCGGCCAGGCTTTCGAGGTTCAACGCCCTCAGGGCCTCGCGGACGCCGTTGACGCTCGCGTCGTTCAGGAAGCGGACCAACCCCGCCCCGGCTCCCCGCGATGAACCCATGCGCTGGGCGGCACGACGGGATCCGCCCGCCGAGGTCGACACATAGCGCGAGACCGCGCGGCCCAAGCCACGACGGTCGCTTCCCCCCGAACTGGCGAACCGCGAAAAGCTGGTGCGCGCTCCGGTGAAACGGTCAGAAGCCCCAGCCGTCGGGATGACAGGTCGCGGCGCCGGCGCCGGCGGGACCGCGGGCGGCGCACCGGTCGCGGGTGCGGGCGTCGACCCGTCGCTGGGCGGCATGGCGCCGCCTCCCGCGCCGCCGCCGTCGTCCTGCAACCAACTCGGGATCAAGGGCGTCCCACCGCCAGCACCGCCATATGCATTCGAGGTTCCCATCAGCGGCGATTCCCGCGCGTGCGTAGCGCCGCCGCTGCCGTCGTCTTCAGAAATGAGCCCTTGGATGTAGACCAGCTCTTCAGAAGTCGCTCGAAGCGGGCCACCGATTCCCCTTCCTTGATCACGCCCTCCCAGCCGGACGCCGGCCACGGACCGCAGCGGTCCGCCGGGAGAGCCTCCAGGAGATCGAGGAGATTCGACTGCAAGGTTGGATGGGCGCGCACCAGAACGGCGACACCATCGATGCCCGGCGGCGCCGTCTCGAAAGCGTCGCTGCCCATGACGCGGCCGCGCAGTTCTTCGAACACTTGGGCCGCCTCCGCGGGCACGAGCTGCTTCAGCTCCCCTTCGAAGGCCTGCACCGCAAGCTTCGACCCGAGCAGCTTTTCCACGACAGCGGCCAGGCGGCCCAACACCGAAGCCGCCCCGAAATAGTCCTTCCGGTCCTTGGTGACGAAGAGGTACGGGCGAAGATCGACCTCGGCCAAGGACGGCGTGAGGCGTGCCCAGGCCCGGATCGCTTCCGCCGCCTTCCATTCCGCCAACACGGCGCTGTCCTTCGCCACGGTGTCCGACTTGGCGTCGTCGTCATCGACCGCCGCCTTCGAACCGCTGCGTTTACGTTTCGAAGCTTCCGCCACGTCGGCGGCGGCCGCTTCAAGGCCTGACAGGTCGGCGCAACGTCCATCGGGACTGCGGGCGCCAGCGCTCGCGATCTGGTCGAACAACCGCGACATGAACCGCTCGGCCAACATGAGCTTCGCCAGGACTGGGAGCTTGACCTCCTCGCCGAACCCGCGCGCCAGCGCCGTCTGGTGCCGCAGCATGAGCGTGTTCAAGAACCTCTTGATCTGCCGTGGATTGCCCTGGGTGCCGCTGGCGAGGATGGGGCCGATCTGATCGCTCAGCGTGAGCGCGTTCTGAACATCGCTGGCCTTGTCGCCGAGCGCGGTCCTGACGGTCTGCGCATCCAGGCCCGCGGTCGTCCACGGCCGCTTGAGCAGACAGCGCGCTGCCTCGATCAGTTTCGCATAGTCGGCGTCGTCGTCGGCGAGTTCCGCACCGATTAGGAGGAGCGTGACGTAGATGCGGGTCTCGGTCTCCCCCAGCGCCGGTATTCGGAACGGTATTTGGATCAGCTTCTCGAGATAGTTCCGCGCGTAGTCGCGGGGTCCGGTCGTGTCCGGCAGCTCGGGAAAATGCTTGCGCACCGAATATTCGATCATCGCCTCATCGGCGGCGACGACGAAAGCGGTGCGGTCCGTGAATACGAACAGGCGGACCGCTTCAAGTGTCTCGATGGCGGTGTCGGGAAGGCAGCGATCGAGATCGTCGATCAACACGATCAGCTGATCGATTCCGGCCGCCTTCAGCAGACCCGTGAACGCCTTCCGGAACGCCTCGATCTCTTCCGGAACGTTCTTCGATTCGGCCGGCTTCAACAGCCCTTGCACGCCATCGACAGCCTTGTCGTAGTTCTCCTTGGTCGCAAGCTTGGCGGGATCGGCGAAGACGCCCTTCACGGTGTCGATGACGGCGCCGATTTGGTCTGCCGTCGGAATGCCCGTCATGGCGGTGAACGCCAGACCGCCACCGTGGCGGGCGATCTTGAGCCAATCGATCCGGCGCAAGATATCTGTGACCGCCGCCGCCGCTTTCGATAGCAATGGACGCTTCTCGAGCAAACCGGTGACGATGCCCTCGATCAACGCGATCTTGGCGTCCTCGAACCCCTGGAACCGCCATCCGTTGAACTTGAGACAGAGGACGCCGTCCTGGTCCGCGAGGCCGCTTTCGATCATCTCGAGGATGCTGGACTTCCCCGCGCCCCAATCGCCGTGAACGCCAATCGTCACCGGGCGCTCTGGCTTCTCCCGCAGCAACGCGATGATGGTCTTGGCGATCGCTTCGTTGTTAAGGAGATCGACTTTCGTTTCGTTGTCGGTCAGTATCACTCTGTTTCCCCCAGCCGACGCTCACTCAGCCTCGCGACGACTAATTTTTCTTTACAACCGACGATGCCGCAACGCGGGGCTTTTCGCTAGGTAGGTTCTTGCGACGCCACTCGTTATGAATAAATTCCATGCCTTGTCAGATCTTGAGGTCACGCCCTTAAATCACCAACCTACAAAAGCGCACTGCGGAGCGATTGCAATAACGACTCTGCTTCGTCGATCTTCTTCAGGATATCTACATCCCCTTTGAGTTCCTGCAGGGTCGAGAAAGGGACCTTTTTCATCGCGTCAACTGCAGCTTCAAGATCGCCGGAAAGGCCGCCCTTGACTGGCTTGGGTGCGGGCCCAAGGCGCAACATTGCCGACTCTAAATCGCCAGCGTCGCTCAGAAACTGTGAACGCGCGACTGGGTCGGGCAAGATTGTGCGAAGCTTCCGAAGGTCTTTTGAATTGGTAATGCGTTTCTGATTGACCTTCTTGATCACCGCCTCAATAACAGTCGGCGTCAGTAGTTTCTTGCTCACCCCCATCAACTCACGTGACCAGGTGATTGCGGCGCTGGGGTCACGGAGACTGGTAAATTTTTCCGAGAGCTCGAACACATCGACCAGCTTGTCGAGCTCACGCACCGTGATGCCGAGAATGTTGGCTGCGCTCGATCGGCCCATCATGTCGACTAGGCGATAGGCCACCATTTCCTTTTCCTTGGCGTCCCATTCCTTCCGCTGGCGATGGATATAGATCCAGACCCGAAGTCGATCCTCTTCGCTCAAGGTTCGATCGGTAACCTCGATTGGGATCTGCCGATAATCTTCCTTCCCCTGTTCCACCAGAACCTGCGAGTTGGTCCACCGGCGGTCGCCGTCGATGATTCGGAACTTTCCCGGTAAGTCAGGGTGGGGCTCGACAAGTAGGGGTTCGAAAAGGCCGCCATTCGCTTCTATCTGTCGCTGCAGCTCTTCATCGATCTTCGGACCCATGCGGGGCTGCTTTTCGTTCGGCACGATGTCGTCGATATCGGCCTTGGTCCGGTATGTGCGCAGGACGGTGCGATCGAGCCGACGCTCCTGAAGATTGATGACATTGTTGCGGTCCGGAATGACCTGCGGGTTCGTCATTGAGGGCTCTCTAGCGCGGACGCCGTACCGATGATCGAGTTGATCTGATTGCGCAATTCAGCCTGCACTTTCATGGCTGAGCGGATGGCAAGGCCCTGTTGCTTCCAAACGGTTTCGTGCGCTTTGACCTCCTTCGCCTGAATATCCAGAAGCGACTCCGCCAGTTCGTCCAGCCGCGCGAATGAGTCGGCGCACTGCTGGGAAGTGATGAAGCTGTACAGGGCCGCGGTCTTCTGGGTCCGTTCGGCGTTGCTCATGCGCAGCGTGTGAGATTGAACCAGATGGGCGCGAACGAGCTGGATGAGGGCGACGACTCGCGCCGGGCAGGCGATCACGACGCCGTCCTGGATATGCAGTTGTCGGGCGCCAGCCGGGAACTTGCTGGACGACAACACGGCATGGTCGGCCTGCGCACTTAACTGGTCCGACCGCAGTTTGGTCACGAAATCATTCCGCCACGCGTTGTGGTTCTTCGAATCATAGATGATCGTGCCGCACTCCTGTCCATTGTGAATGACGGTGTGCAGGATGTCTGCGCCTTGCTGGCCCTTCGTCACGCGCACGATGCGATCACCGTCGAACTCAGCCTTCAGCGCTTCGTACAGATTGATTTCGGCGCCTTCGCCGAGCTCTTCGGCGGTCTTCTTCTCGAGGGCGCGCTGCAGCTCCTCTACCTTGTTGGCCAACTTCTGGCGCTCTTCGAACGTGGCCGATTTTTCGGAGTTGATAGCGGCTGTCTTGTCGGCCTCCAGGGCCTCACGCTGTTCTTGCAGCCGTGCATTGAGCTGGGTTTGGTGGGATTCCTGGAGGCTCTTCGCCGTCGCCTCCGCAGCGTCCGCCTTGGCTTCGGCGTTCGCCTTGGCCTGTTCAGCGGCGCCAATCTGAACCTTGGCTGCGGCTTCGACGGCCGCGCTGACTTCAGCACGGATCTCCACTTCACGGGCGTCCGCCTTCGCCTGGGCGTCCGCCAGGGCTTGTTCGCTGGTCAGTCTGGCTTGCGTCAATTCCGCCTTCAGCGCCTCGCCGGCGTTTTCGGCGGTCACTTTCTGAGCCTCGACTTCCGCCATCCGGCTCGCGGCCGCTTCCGTGGCGATGCGCGCCGCCTCTAAGCGGATCGCATCCTCTTGCGCCGCCGCGTCCGCCTTCACCTTCTCGATCGCGGCGGCCAATTCGCGGTGCGCCTCTTCGAGTTGACCCTGAAGTGCAGTCCTTGCCGCCTCGGCGTTTGCCTTCTCGGTTGCTGCCTCAGTAATCTTGGTTCGAAGTGCCTCTTGAGCCGCAACACGGGCTGCTTCCGCCGCTTCGACCTGCGTCTTCGACTGGAGCTCAGCAGCCAGACGGGCCTGTTCTCGGGCCTCGGTGATTTTTTGGTCGGCGTCTAGCCGTGCCCGCTCTAGGGCCTCCGTCTTCTCGGTGTCGAACCTCTCCTGCAGCCGCGCGGTAATCGCAGCAGACTGCGCATGCTCACGCGCCTGCAGCCGCTCGGCGATCTCGTCGGCACGATCGGACGGGATGGGCTGCTCGCAAACCGGACAGACGTCGTCGACCGGATGAAGGTGGTGGATCGGATTGGAACGTATGGTCGACGCTACTGAGGTCTGCGGGCTCGCCATGACGGCCTCCAAAATTCTCTAGGTCCTATTTTCTCCTACTTGATCCTGAAGTCAATCCCTCTTACGCTGATGTGGTCGGGCGGATCGTCCGCGAGCCGACACAGGAGGTGTAATAGTGGCTAAGACCTACAAGCCGGGGCAACAGGCCCCGATCTCGGGCGAGTTCGGTATCGTGGGCCCTCGTGGCGGCGCGACCGGTCAAGAACGGACGGCGGTTCAAGGGCGCCCGCTCCCGCCAACGCCCAAGCCCGGCCAGCGCTACGTCGTCGATCGCCCGGCTCACAACGGGGCGGGCAAGTCGAAGTGAACGAGGAATGGAGCCGGCGCCAATGTCCTGGCGTCGGCTCCGATCGCCCTACGGAATTGCCCATGGTCTCTAACCGCTGCGCAGGATGATCTCGGCAGGAGTGGCCGTATGAAGGTGTTCCGCTGGAAGAACTGCTACGCCGACGTGGCGGCATCGAAACACGGGATTACCGTGCAATCATTCTTCGACGATGTGATCGCCCCCGCGATCCGCGCCCTTGAGGAGAAGATCGCCGAGCTAGGCCGCAGTGACAATCCTGGCGACGCCTTCGCTCAGGCCGACATGGAGGACGTGCTGAAAGAGACGAAAATGGCTTTCAGCCTTTCGATCCAGTCCATCTGGGAGCGTCAATTACGTGGCTATCTGCGCGGATGCGCAGAGGAGCTGCGTCCCAGCGACGGCTTGGCTGCACAGGTAGCGAAGGGGAATTGGGAGAAGCTATGCGCCCTGTTCTTAGAACTGCGTGGCATCCGTTTCGACGCCTTCCCGAGCTTTGCCGAGCTAGAGACGCTCCACCTCCTCGGAAACGTCTGCCGGCACGGCGACGGGCCATCGGCCGTTGAACTGGCCAAGCGCTGTCCCGAGCTGTGGCGGCGGGTGTACCCGCCCATGCCGTTCGGGGATCAGCCGCCCGATTCCGGGCCGTCGCCCGTCGCGCTGATGGACGTGCCCGCCGAAAGGCTCCGGACGTTCGTCGCGGCGATCGCCACCTTCTGGGACGATGCGGAATATATCTGCAACGAGAGCATCGAGCGGAAGCATCCGAGCCTCGAAGCCAAGCTCGCGCGAGAACGTGCGGAGCGGTGCTGGCGGCCACAGGCCCCGCTCAATGGCTGCGCTTAGCGATGGCGGCGGATCAGCAGCTCCTCGACGCCTTGGCCGCCCTATGGCGCATTCCGCGGCCGGGCCCGGACAACCTCCTGTCGGCGCCGACCTTCGTCGCGCTGAGCGAGCTCTGCGACCGGCGCTATGGTCGTGGCGAGGCGACATTCGCGCTGAGCAGCGCGCTCAGGTCACTCGGCCTGCCATGCGGGCTCCCGCTCGACCAATCGGGGCTCGCGCTCGATTTGCCGACGGCCGCGGCCGCGCTCGACGCAGCCTACACGCGCGTGATGACGGTGCGCCGACACATCTGCCCGCTCGATCTGGCCGACGATTTGCCGCCGATGACGTTCGGCGGCGCGCGAGTTGCCCAGTTCACCGCCGAGGAATTGGCGAAGCTGTTCGATGCGCCGAGGCTCGCGCGCAATTTCCCGGCGCTGCCGTTCGAGTCCAAGCGCCTTGCCCAGTTCCATTGGCTGGTGGTCGAGGAAGAAGTCGAGGTCGATCCGCGCCCCGAGGCGCGCGCGACCCCGTTTATGTTCGTGGATATGCGCCGGGACTTCGGCGAGATCGAGCCCCATCTCGGCCGGTTCCCGCCGGCCGTTGAAGGCGCGCTCTTTTTCCTGCTGCTAGCCCGGTGGGAGGAGTGGTCGACAATGCAGGAGGTCGATTGGCGCGGCTTCCGCATACCGTGGATCTACACGCTAGACGAAGACATCTTTGTCAGGCCGGCGCGGCCCCCAAGCCCCGATAGCCTCTCGCTTGAGCCCTGGATCGTCGAAGACCATTGGGGTGAAGAGATCGAGCTGGAACGGCCGAGCGCGTTGCCGCTCGACGACAGCGCCAAGGCCGAGCTGCCACTCTTCACCGACGCGGCCTGGACCGAGTTGCAGGCAGCGCGCGCGACGCCACTCTTTGAGACACCGGTGGCGCATTTCCTTGTTCGAGCCTTCCTCGCCGACGGCATCGACGAGGTGATGGCTCACATGACCGCGATCGAGGCGGCGCTCGGCCTGGAAATGGATCATAAGCGCAAGCTACGGCCCAAGCCTGACCCGCACCCGAAGCCGTCGGCAACCGAACGGGTTGCCGCCCGGATCGGCGCAGCGCTCACAGATGCCAAGGCAGTGCAGGACTATAAGGACCTGTTCGAGCTGCGCAGCGCGTTCGTCCACGGCAGGGGCGGACTACAGAAGATCTTGACGCCGCAACGCGTTCTAGCGCGCAACCTCGCGCGGCGTGTGGCGCGTGCGTTGGTCGCGCTAGCTGCGCACCCGATGCGCTCACGGGCGCACGTGTTGACCGACCTTCTCAATCAAGGCGTCTCCTATCTATAGAACAGACCGCCCCGTCCCTGACCTTCCAGCAACGTAGGATTTCCTCGTGTCTGATTCCGCTGCTCCAAAGGGCTTTGACGTTCGGCCGCACCTGGAAGTATTCGCTCGCACCATCAGCCGCGAACCACTTGGTCTTGCCTTTCATCGACCGGAGGGTTGGGCGACACCGACCCGATGTTTTGAGAACGCCGTCCGTCAAGCGAAACAGAAGGGCGGTCGCGCGTTGTTCGGCTGGATGTTCCATTATCGCGTGGTGGAGGACATTCCCGGCCCTGGCTACCTCATCGCGGTGCACCACGCAGCTTGGCACTCACCGACGGGTCAATTGGTCGATGTAACCCCACTGCATGACGATCCGAAGCATCAGCCGATTTCACCAGGCGGTGATGTGCTGTTCCTTGTAGATACGAACGCGCAGCCGATTGCGGTGGGCTCGACGGTCGGACCCAGGCCCTCGAGATTCTATGCGCTCGACGCCGACGAGCGCCTCGTCGCCTACGTCCGGCGGCTGCAGGAGGCTGAAGACGAGGCTTGCCGTAACCTTTACCCGGGTGGCCGCTGAGTTTGTCCGAATGCCTCAGGCCGTCCGCGCCGGAGACGCCAAGATGACACATTCCACTGTCGGAGAGAACGACTGGCGCCCGAGGCCGCACCAGGCTTTCAGATATTGCACTTAGAATCGATCGTCGCTATGTTAAGCAGGAAAGGAGGCCGACCATGACCGCTCAAGTGCTTCAGTTCGTCGAACTGTCCGACGCCGACCGCAAGGAAACCGGCCGCCTTGGGAAGCTCGGCAAGGGTGACCAGTTCGAGGTCCACATCAAGCGCCGCGGCGGTGGCGATCAGACATTGTCCTTGCCGCCAGACGCCGCGTCACTGATCGAATCCCTTCTCGGCCATTTGTCTCAGGGCGAACGGGTCGCAGTCCTGACCGAAGACCGGGAACTGAGCCCGAACGATGCGGCGAGCATTCTCGGCGTCTCGCGTCCTCTGGTGGTCCACCGCATGGACGTCGGCGATCTGCCCTTTCGCTACGTCGGCAAGCATCGCCGCGCGACCCTGAGAGACATTCTTGCCCTGAAGACCAAGATCGACGCCCAGCGCGCGGCTATGGAGGCCCTTGCCGACGATGCCGAAGACCTCAAACAGCGCTATGGCGTTTGAGCCTTCGGTCGCCGTCTTCGACGCCTGCATCCTTTATCCCTTCCATCTCAGGAACATCGTCGTCCAAGCCTCAGTAGACCGCTTGGTCGAAGCGCGCTGGACCGACGAGATCCACGACGAATGGATTCGCAATCTGGCGGCTGACGCTCCGACCATCCCATTCGAACGCTTGCAGACGACCCGCCGGCTGATGAACGACGCGCTGCCGGGGGCGACCGTCAGCGAGTATGAAGACCTCATCCCAACGGTGAGTCTCCCCGATCCCGATGACCGCCATGTCGTCGCGGCCGCCATCGCTGCCGGCGCCTCCATCATCCTCACCTGGAACCTGCGAGACTTTCCTGCGACGGCGCTGAAAAAGTACGGCCTGCGAAGACAGACCCCCGACGCCTTTCTCGCTGGCCTCTATGACGAAGCCCCGGACCTGACGGTCGGCTCCCTGGCGAATGCCCGGCGCAATCTGAACAAGTCGCGGGTATCGGCGTCGGATTTCATCGATATCCTCAACAATCAGAAGCTCGGCCAACTTGCGAAGTGCGTGCGGAGCCATTTGACCGATCTCTAGGGCGGAAACATGAGCAAGTGGGACGATTTGGCCGCCTACTACGAGGAACGCTACCAGATCACGGCGGCATGGTCCTTGCGGCCGGGCGACAAGATTTTCCTCGGCGACAAAGATAGTCGAAAGTGCAGATTTTGCGGGAAGACAAAGCCAGAGGTGAGTTTTCGTAAGGAAGCTCACGCGCTCCCCGAGAGCATCGGCAACAAGAGCCTCTTCACCTATTACGAGTGCGACACGTGCAACCAGGCGTTTGGAGAAGGCTGCGAGAATGATTTTGGGAACTGGTCGCTGCCGATGCGCACGATGGCCCGTATCCGTGGCAAGAGCGGGATTCCCACGATCAAGCAGGGTCCGAACGGCGCCTGGCGGGTCGAGGAACACCCGACTGGACTCAGCCTCAGCGTCGATGAAACGGAGGCCTTTTATGAAGACGACGAAACCAACAAGACGCTGAAACTCCATCTGCGCCGCGCGCCATACCGGCCGGTCATGGTCGTGCAGGCGATGATCAAAATGGCGTTGTCGATCATGCCCGAAGAGCAAATGCTAAACTTTCAGCAAGCGCTAGACTGGATTCGGCCAGGCAGCCAACTGACAGCGATGGCAGCCCCAACACCCTTCCTCTACACGTTCATAAGCGGACCGGTGGCGAGTGACGCCATTACGGTCGCCGTGTTGACAAGGCAACGCGACGAACTTGTCATGCCATACTCTTTCTTGCTGCTGGTGTACGGGCACGAGATGCTCCAGATGGCCATTCCGAGCATTGAAAGGGACCGACATCACTATGGCAAACGGATGGAGCTCCAGCGTTTCCCGTGCTTCCGAGACGAAGGTGGCACTGCGCCTGGAAACACCGTGTCCATGGCGCTGCCGTTCTACACCACGGATGTCGTCAGAGACGGCAGCATCATCCTGGACATGCAGTATCAGCAGAAACTGCGACACTAAAGACACCCCACCTGGCCATCGCCGTGGCGGCCCACAATCGACGTTGGGAATGGCAAAGCAAAGGCAGGGCACGAACGATCGTGAGACGTTACGAGCGTCGTTTCTCGCGGTGCTCACCATCCTGGTCTCCCGCGGAAGTCATGCCGCGATCGCGCTGAGCGCTCGGGTTGTCGGTTCCATCGGTGGCTGAGTCCGTCACCAGATGAGGTGAGCTTTTCTCGACAGTATGTTCGCGGGTATATGGCCCAACCGCAGTAAATCTGGATCATGGCGTGGTGAACCTACATCATTTGGACCCAAGAGCATCGAGCTTCGGTTGCTTATAGCGGGGGAAAGCCTTCCCCCTGGTCGGCGCTAAAATCGCCGGCGCACCCCCTTCTGCGGGGGATGCCCCCGCAACGCCCCCGTGTCCGGCATTTTGCCCACACCGACGCGCACGAATGCTCATCCGCGAACTGGTGTGGGAACGGTGGTCGGCGGCAATCTCCTGGAGTGCCGACAATTCGCAGCACCGCCAATTTCGTCGGTAGCCCGGGTCGGCTCCGCCGGCGCACTCGTTCCGACGAACCCTGTGGACAGGCTCCTTGTCCCGCTCATCGCTAAACGTCAGCCAGTTTGGCGCGGTCGCCCGTATGTCAACGGCTACGCCGTTCCCGCGGCGGTCGTCGAGTCGACCGCTCGCGTGACATGCGGGCTTGGCACCGCGCGCTTCCGGCCTCCATCGCTCACGAAGCGGGAAACGGAGGTTCAAATGTGCAGGGTTTTCAACAAACACACGGCTGGCAGGCATGACGGCGCGATCTACATCGGGCGCGGCAGCAAGTGGGGCAATCCGTTCCGGATTGGCCTCGACGGCGATCGTGCGGCGTGCGGCCGTCATCGCGAAGCATGCTCGCTGGCTGCGCGACCAGCATCACTTGCTGCACGCGCTCAACGAGCTTCGCGGCAAGAATCTGCTGTGCTTCTGCGCGCCAGCGGCATGCCACGGCGATCTGCTGCTGCGGCTCGCGAATGCGACGCGCGAAGAACGCATCGCGTGGTGGCGCTCGGCGGCGTGATCGCCGCCCGCACCCGCACCCACAAGCGCAGACCGGCACGGGCGGATCGGTGGTGACCCGGTCCGCCGTCACAACAGTCGGGGTCTGCAGCTTTAGAGGGAGAGCAAGGCCTGGGCGGCCGTGACGGGTTGGATGTCGCGAGAGAGGCTCGCGGCGCCCGTCGCGGAGATCCGCGATGTCCAGGTACACCGCTCGCGCCCGTTCCGGCCAGGACCGAACGAGCCTCTATGCCGAAATCACCGACAAGATCATCGCTGAGCTGGAAGCCGGGCGCGTGCCCTGGGTCCAGCCGTGGGGGACGGCGGCGGCCAAGGCTACGCTGGCCATGCCGAAGAACGCGGCGACGCAGCGTCGCTACTCCGGCGTGAATGTCCTCATTCTTTGGGGCTCCGTCATCGAACGAGGATTCGCCGGTCAGAGCTGGCTCACGTTTCGCCAAGCCTTGAGCCTCGGCGGCAACGTCCGCAAGGGCGAGCACGGCACGACCGTCGTCTATGCCGATCGCTTCACGCCGGAGGACGAACGTCGGCGGGCCGAACGCGACGGCGACGAACCTGGCGTCATCCCATTCCTCAAGCGGTTCACGGTGTTCAACACAGATCAGTGCGAGGGTCTTCCCGGCGAATTGGTCACCGCCCCGCCGCCGGTGCAGGAGGGTCTGATCCTCCCCCAGGTCGAGGCGCTGATCGCCGCGACCGGCGCCGATTTCCGCATCGGTGGCGACCGTGCTTTCTATAGCCCGGCGCATGATTACGTGCAGGTGCCCCGGCCCGACGCCTATTTCGAGCCGATCAACTGGCATCGGACAGCCCTGCACGAGCTCGGTCACTGGGTCGGACATCCCTCACGGCTGGCCCGCGACCTGTCGGGCATGTTTGGCTCGGCGCTCTATGCCAAGGAAGAACTGGTCGCCGAGATGACCAGCGCCTTCGTGTGCGCCTCGCTCGGCATCGTGCCAACGGTGCGCCACGCCGATTATCTCGGCTCCTGGCTTGAGGTGTTGCGCGAGGACGATCGCGCCATCGTCCGCGCCGCCAGCGCCGCGTCGAAGGCGGCCGATTATCTACTGGCGTTCCGGCCCGAGCCCGAAGAACCCGTTGCTGCCGCCACCGCGGTCGATGAGCAGGAGGCGGCCTGATGTTCCGCCGCTGCGCCGATCATCATCCGCGTCCAGGGCGCGGGCGTCTGCGAGAGGAAGAGGGCTGCGCCGGTTTTCGCGACGGGTTGGAAGTCGAGAGAGAGTCTCTCGGCGCCCGTCGCGGAGATTATCGACATGGCTACCGCTGTTCAGAAGATCACCCTCAGCGCCTCGCGCGACATCCCCTTCAACAAGCTGGTCCTGAGCCAGGGCAACGTCCGGCGCGTGAAGACCGGCGTCTCGATCGAGGAGCTGGCCGAGGACATCGCCCGGCGCACGCTTCTGCAAGGCCTCAACGTCCGCCCGATCCTCGACGCCGAAGGCCAGGAGACCGGCATGTTCGAGGTCCCGGCCGGCGGCCGCCGCTACCGGGCGCTCGAACTGCTGGTCAAGCAGAAGCGCCTGGCCAAGGCGGTGCCAATTCCCTGCGTGGTGCGCGACCCGAGCACCGAGGTTTCGGCGGACGAGGATTCGCTCGCCGAGAATGTCCAGCGGGTCGCCCTGCATCCGCTCGACCAGTTCCGCGCCTTCCAGGCCCTGCGTGACAAGGGCCTCGGCGAGGAAGAGATCGCGGCGCGGTTCTTCGTGGCGCCGACCGTCGTGAAGCAGCGCCTGCGGCTCGCCGCCGTCTCCGCGAAGCTCCTCGACGTCTATGCCGAGGACGGCATGACGCTGGAGCAGTTGATGGCGTTCACCGTCACCAGCGACCATGCGCGCCAGGAGCAGGTCTGGGAGGGGCTGTCGCGCTCCCACAACAGGGAAGCCTACTTCATCCGCCGCCAGCTCACCGAAGGCGCTGTCCGAGCGGCGGATCGGCGCGCGCAGTTCGTCGGCGCCGAAGCCTATGAGACCGCCGGCGGCATGATCATGCGCGACCTCTTCGAGCATGACGATGGCGGCTGGCTGCAGGACCCGGCATTGCTCGATCGGCTGGTGATCGAGAAGCTTCAGGCCGAGGCCGAAACGTTGCGCGCCGAGGGGTGGAAATGGATCGCGGTCGCTGCCGACTTTCCCTATGGCCACACCGCCGGCATGCGCCGCCTGACGGGCGAGACCATCGACCTCACCGAAGAGGAGGACGCCAGCCTCGCCGCGCTCAAGGCCGAACAGGACGCCCTTGAGGCGCAATATGGCGAGGCCGACGAACTGCCGGACGAAGTCGATCGGCGCCTGGGCGAGATTGAGACCGCCATGGCGGCACTCGAAGACCGGCCCGTCCGCTTCGATCTGGCCGAGATCGCCCGCGCAGGCGTTTTCGTCAGCATCGACAGCGAGGGCGCGTTGCGCGTCGAGCGCGGCTTCGTCCGGCCCGAGGACGAGACGCCGGTTGAACCGGTCGCAGGCGGCGAGACCGAAGGCGGCGGCGAGGCGGGGGTCGCCAGCACGGAGGGGGCCGTGCAGCGGGCGGTCATCACCATCGGCGGTGCGCCGGCCAGTTCCGACCCGGAGACCGCCGAGGAGGACGAGACGATCCGTCCGCTTTCGGATCGGTTGGTGACCGAGTTGACCGCCCATCGGACCCTGGCACTGCGGGACGCGGTGGCGAACGATCCGCATGTAGCTTTCCAGGCGGTCCTGCATGCGCTCTGCCTCCAAGCCTTCTACCGCTACGCGCCCGACACCTGCCTGGAGATCACGGCGAAGCATTCGGGCTTTAGCGCCCAGGCGCCGGGCCTGGCGGACACTCCGTCGGCCAAGACAATCGAGGCGCGGCACGCCCAATGGGGCAGGCAGTTGCCCGAGACCCCGGCCGACCTGTGGGACGCTCTGACGGCGTTCGACGGCGACAGCCAGGCGGCGCTGTTCGCCCACTGCGCCTCGCTCGCCGTGAACGTCGTCAAGGAACCCTGGAACCGGCGGCCGGGCGCGTTGGCGCATGGCGATCTGTTGGCGCGGACCGTCAATCTCGACATGGCGGCGGCCGGCTGGCGTCCGACCGTCGACAACTATCTCGGCCGGGTGCCCAAGGTTCGCATCCTCGAGGCGGTGCGCGAAGCCAAGGGCGAGCAGTCGGCGCAGCTCATCGACCATCTCAAGAAGGCCGACATGGCCAAGGAGGCCGAGCGGCTGCTGGAGGGCACGGGCTGGCTGCCCGAGCCGCTCCGCCTGGCCGACGCCGAGTCCGGCACGCAGGCAACCGGCGAGGGTGAGACCGATGCCGAGGCGCTGCCGGCCTTCCTCGCGGGCGAGGACGAGGCGGGATCAGACGCCGACGACCGGCAATCCCACGCCATCGCGGCGGAATGACCGCACCGGCGGGGTGGCTTCGGTCGCCCCGCTTCTCCTTTCCAATCCAACCCGGAGCCCGGCCTCCTGAGCTTGTCGAAGGGGCGCCGGGTTCTGCCGCATCCAGGAGCCTGCCATGACCGAATTACTCTCCATTGCACCGGCGCTCACGGCGCCGGCGCCTGACGGGGAGATCAAGCGCGCCGAGCATGAGCGCCACGACGCCGAGCTGCGAGCCGTCAACAAGACGGCCGTGTTCGACGCGCTCGCCGCCGCCGGAATCACCATCGTCGTCGTCGCCTTCGACGGCTATGGCGACAGCGGCCAGATCGAGAACGTCGAGGCGAAGGCCGGCGAAGACCTCGTTGCCCTGCCATCCGGAGAAGTCGAGATCGCGTCGGCTGTCTGGGACCAGACCGATCCGGAACGAACCGCGACGACCGTTCACGACGCCATCGAGCGGCTCGTCTTCGACTTCCTCGGGATGACCCACGACGGCTGGGAAAACAGCGACGGGGCCTATGGCGACTTCACCTTCGACGTCGCCGAACGGACGATCACGCTCGACTACAACGAGCGCTACATGCAGTCCGAATATTCCCAGCATGTCTTTTGAGGAGGCAACGATGGGACACTGTTATCACCACGCGCTTTCCTCGGTGAAGAAATGGGGCGGCACGGCCGAGGATTATCTGCCGTTGCACCAGTGGTTCGACGAATCGAAAGCGATCACCGCCGATTTTCGGCATCGCGCGCTTCGCCATCATGCCGAAGGCATCTTCATGCTGGAGCGCTTCTTCGGCCCGGCGATCACGATCTCGACCGGTCGCGTGGTGCCGGTGCGGCTGATCGGTGAGCAGCATGTGCGTGAGGACCTCGGCTTCATCCCGAGCTTCGCGGACTGGGTGCGCTGCATCCGCCCGGAACCCTGGATGGGCCGGGCGCAGCCGATCCATCGCGACGTCGATCCGTTCGCCGTCGCCGGTTGATCGCCCTTCAACGTCACCCCAACGAGGAGCCCGGCCATCGCGCCGGCTTTCGCATTTCTGGAGACCCGACATGGCCAACTACCTCTCACCGACCGTCATTCAGCAACCGATCCCGGTTGCCGACATGACGCCGCTTGAACGTCTCGTGCTCAGCCTGATCTTCGACGCCGAGCCGGATGGCGACGCGCTGTATTTTCACGCCTCCCTCGGCCCGAGCGACGCCATCGGACTTTCGATCGACGATCTCCGAACGGCGTTCGAAGCGTCCGCGAGAATCGACAGCACGGCGGCAGCCTGTATCGCCGAGCGCCTGGCGGCCGCACCGGCCGACGACACGGAGATCGAAATCGATTTCTCCGGCACGTCCTGGGAATTCATCGTGCAGGACATCGTCCGGCGCTCGTCCACGCTCCGCTACGTCACGGCGGTCACCTCCTACACCTGTTCGAAGATGCGCCCTGACGGCTTCGGCGGCATGGCGGTGCTGATCACGGCGGACGCGATTGTCGGCAAATCCACCAACGACATCCTGGAGGATTTCCTCGCGGAGGTCGAAGGCGGCGCGGGTAACGGCGAGCATGTCCTGCTCCGCATCCGCGAGGACGCTGTCAGGGAACACATCGGCCAAGCGATCGAGGCCGACCCGACGCTCACCCGATTGACGGCCGAAATGATCAGCGACGCGGATATTCGCATCGCCTGCCTCGCAATCGTCGAACGGAGCGATCTGTCGGAGGAGCGGGGCGCCGCCGAGTTCCGAGCGGCGCTCGCCGCCATCCGTCACGCCGAGCAACGGCGCGCCGCGGCCGGCTGATCACCGACATTTCCGTCCATCACGGCTATCGAACGGAGGAAGCCATGGGCTGGCTCTACATGAAATCCCTCAAGGTCCATTCCGGCCCGCGCCAGTATCTCGACGCCCAGTTCGCCTGGGAGCGTGCCGACGGGGTCTCAAAAGTCCTGCGCTCGGCGCTCGTCGGCATGCGCGTCTACTATGCCGCCGTTGAGCACATTCTTCCCGCGACCGGCGCGCGGGAGGTCTGGGCCGTCATCTGCCTGGTCCGATACAATCCGCGCGACCCCGAGGGCTACATCTTCGGCTACAAGGACATGGACGAGGCGATGGGGCCGTATGAGTGCGATTGTCCCGAATCGATTCTCGACCTGCTGACCCCGACCGACCGTCAATATGCCCTGCAATGGCGGGCTCGCTGCCGTGAGAACGCCGCCGCTCGCCGCGCCAGGGCCAAGAAACCGAGCCCGCGCGCCGGGCAGACGATCATCTTCGACGAACCGCTCGCCTTCTCCGATGGCAGGAGCTTCGATCGTCTGGAGGTCATCGCCAATCCGCGCAGCCATCGCACGGTGCTCTTCCGCGCGCCCGGCTCAGGCAATCTCTATCGCATTCCCAACATCAAGAGCCGGGCCTACCGGCTCGTCGATCGTTCGCCGTGAGGCAAAAGTGGTTCTCCCGGCGGGTTCAAAGGGTCCAGCGCCAAGCGCCGGGCCCTTTTTCTCTGGGAGATCATCGAGAGGCAGAGGGCGGCCGGGAAGGGTTTGAGCCGGTCGGGTCGAGAGAGAGCGCCCAGCCAGCTCGCCCCGTTCCCGCTCTCCCGAGGTTTCCTCCATGGACATGTTCGTTTCTTCGACCGCCTTCGCGGCCGCGCCTCCCGCCTTGATCGGTTCGCCCCACGCGCCGGCGGCTCTTGTCGCCGCGGCCTCGTCTCTCCTCGATCACCTCGCCCTCGGCCGGGCCGTCGACACGCCAGCGCTGCGCGCCGCCATGAGCGATGCCTTCGGCGGCTCCGATGCCGAAGGCGCCTGGGACTGGAAGACGGGTTACGACGCTTGCGAGGCGGCGACGGTCCTGTTCCTGCGCAGGTTCGGACCCGGCATGCGCGGTCGCGCGGGTTCGCCCGCGGCGCTGCTCGCCATGCTGGCCAAGGTCGCGGCGCTGCTGCCCTCGCACACGCGCCGTTCCGAAGAGAGCCAAGCGCTTCAGCAATTCTCCACGCCGATCGCGCTCGGCTTCCTGGCCGCGGCGGCGGCCGCGATCACGCCCGCCGATCTCGTGCTGGAGCCCTCGGCGGGCACCGGCCTTCTCGCCATCTTTGCCGAACTCGCCGGCGGCCGTCTCGTCTTGAACGAGTTGGCCGAAACCCGCGCCGACCTGCTCGGCCGGCTCTTTCGGGGTATTCCGGTCACGCGGCATGACGCGGCCCAGATCCACGACCATCTCGATCTCGCCGTGCGGCCGAGCCTCGTGCTGATGAACCCGCCGTTCTCGGTCGCGGCGCATGTCGAGGGCCGTGTCGCCGATGCGGCATTCCGCCATATCACCTCGGCGCTGGCGCGCCTCGCCGACGGCGGGCAACTCGTGGCGATCACCGGCGCAAGCCTGGCCCCGGACAATCCGACATGGCGGGATGGCTTCATCCACCTGCAGCAACGCGGTCGCGTCGTGTTCTCCGCTGCCATCGACGGCGGCGTCTACGCCCGCCACGGCACGACCATCGATATCCGCCTGACCGTCATCGACCGCGTCCCCGCCGACGATCCGACTGCTTTCCCGGCTTCGCCGAGCATGGCGGCAGATGCGGCCACGCTACTGGCATGGGTGACGGCGCAGGTTCCGCCGAGGCTGCCCATTCCCGTGCGAGGCGCTGCCGCGACGACCGCACGTTTCTTGCCGGCTCGCACGCGATCCGTCTGCTCTCCGCGACGAGTTTCAGTTCCGGCTTCCGCCATCGAACCAACCGGAATCGAACTCGCCTACGAGACCGCCGACTGGAAGCCGGCCGAGGGCGGCTGCATCACCGAGGCGCTTTATGAAGGTTACGCCCTTCAGTCGATCCGTATTGCCGGATCTCAGGCGCATCCCACCCGGCTGGTCCAGTCGGCGGCGATGGCCTCGGTCGCACCGCCGAAGCCGTCTTACCGGCCGTATCTGCCGGCTTCCGCGATCGCCGGCGGTCTTCTGTCGGACGCCCAACTGGAGAGCGTGATCTATGCCGGCGAGGCCCACGCCGGCCATCTCGCCGGATCGTGGCTCGTCGATGAGACCTTCGATGTCATCTCGGCCGCGCCCGACGACGCCGAGCACGCGGTGCGTTTCCGGCGCGGCTGGATGCTGGGCGACGGCACCGGCGCCGGCAAGGGCCGCCAAGTCGCCGGCATCATCCTCGACAATTGGCTGAAGGGCCGCCGCCGCGCGGTGTGGGTCTCCAAATCCGACAAGCTGATCGAGGATGCGCAGCGCGACTGGTCGGCGCTCGGCCAGGAACGGCTTCTCGTCACGCCGCTTGCCCGCTTCCGCCAGGGCACGCCGATCCGCCTGGAGCAAGGCATCCTATTTGCAACCTACGCCACGCTGCGCACCGATGCGCGCGAGGAAAGAGTTTCGCGCGTCCGTCAGATCGTCGATTGGTTGGGATCGGATTTCGATGGAGTCATCGTGTTCGACGAAAGCCACGCCATGGCGAACGCCGCCGGCGGCAAGAGCGAGCGCGGCGATCAGGCGCCCTCGCAGCAGGGCCGCGCCGGATTGCGCCTGCAACACGCGCTGCCGAACGCGCGCATCGTCTATGTCTCCGCCACGGGTGCGACGACGGTGCATAACCTCGCCTACGCCCAGCGGCTCGGTCTCTGGGGCGGCGAGGACTTCCCGTTCGCCACGCGGGCCGAGTTCGTGCAGGCGATCGAGGCGGGCGGTGTCGCGGCCATGGAAGTGCTCGCCCGCGATCTCAAATCGCTCGGCCTCTACGCCGCGCGGTCGCTGTCCTACGAAGGCGTCGAATACGAGCTGGTCGAGCACGCGCTTAACCCTGAGCAGATCCGCATCTACGACGCCTATGCCGGCGCGTTCCAGGTCATCCACAACAATCTCGACGCCGCCATGCAGGCGGCCAACGTCACCGGCGAGCACGGCACGTTGAACGCCCAGGCCAAGTCCGCCGCGCGCTCGGCCTTCGAATCCGCCAAGCAGCGGTTTTTCTCGCATCTGATCACCTCGATGAAGACGCCGACCCTGATCGCCGCGATCGAGCGCGATCTGGACGCCGGCCGCGCCGCCATCATCCAGATCGTCTCGACCGGCGAGGCGCTGATGGAGCGCCGGCTCGCCGAGATCCCGACCGAGGAGTGGAGCGACGTGCAGGTGGACATCACCCCGCGCGAATACGTCCTCGACTATCTGGCGTGCAGCTTCCCGACCCAGCTCTTCGAGCCCTTCACCGACAGCGAGGGCAATCTCTCCTCCCGGCCGGTCTATCGCGACGGCCAGCCGGTGCAGTGCCGCGACGCCGTCGAACGGCGCGACCGCCTGATCGAGCGGCTCGCATCGCTCGCCCCCGTCCAGGGCGCGCTCGACCAGATCGTCCAGCGCTTCGGCACGGAGATGGTCGCGGAGGTGACCGGCCGATCGCGGCGGATCGTGCGCACGGGCGACCGGCTCTGCGTCGAGAACCGCACCGGCTCGGCCAACCTCGCCGAAGCGCAGGCCTTCATGGATGACGAGAAGCGCATTCTCGTGTTCAGCGACGCCGGTGGCACCGGCCGCAGCTACCATGCAGATCTCGCGGCGAGGAACCAGCGTCTGCGCGTCCACTATCTGCTGGAGGCCGGCTGGAAGGCCGACACGGCGATCCAGGGGCTGGGCCGCAGCAATCGGACCAACCAGGCGCAGCCGCCGCTGTTCCGGCCGATCGCCACCAACGTGAAGGCCGAGAAGCGCTTCCTATCGACCATCGCGCGCCGGCTCGACACGCTGGGCGCGATCACCAAGGGCCAGCGCCAGACCGGCGGGCAGGGCCTGTTCCGGTCCGACGACAATCTCGAATCCGACTATGGCCGCGCCGCCTTGCGCCAGCTCTACATCCTGCTGTTCTCCGGCAAGGTCGAAGGCTGCTCGTTCCAGGCGTTCGAGGACGCCACCGGCCTGCGTCTCGCCGACCAGGATGGCGGTTTGCGTGACGAACTGCCGCCGATCACCACCTTCCTCAACCGCCTGCTGGCGCTGACCATCGATCTGCAGAACACGCTGTTTGGCGTGTTCGAGGACTTGCTGCGCACCCGGATCGAAGGCGCGATTGCGTCGGGTACGTATGACACCGGCGTCGAGACGCTTAACGCGGAAAGCCTGATCGTGAGCGACCGCAGGACGCTCTACGTCCATCCGCAGACCGGGGCGGAGACGCAAATCTTCACCATCCGCCGACGCGAGCGCAATCATCCCCTCAGGCTCGCCGACGCCCTCGAACGGGCCGACGATCCTCGCGCGGTGCTGTTGGTCAACACCCAGTCCGGCCGCGCCGCGGTGCAGGTTCCGGCGCCGAGTCTGATGCTCGACGACGGCGAGGTCGAACGCCGCGTGCGGCTGCTGCGGCCGATGGAGCGCACGGCGATCCCCCTCGCTGCGATGGCGCAGACGCATTGGCAAGAGGCCGACCGCGACAATTTCGCCCGCGCCTGGGAGAAGGAACTCGCCGCGGTCCCGGCTTTCACGGAGAGCGATCTGCACATCGTCACCGGGCTGCTGCTGCCGATCTGGAAGCGGCTGCCGGATGATTCGATGCGGGTCTATCGGCTTCAGACCGATGCCGGCGAGCGGATCATCGGCCGGCTGGTCTCGCCAGCCTGGGTCGCGCAGGCGGCCGACGCCGAAACGCCGACCATCGCCTCGGCCGACGCCTGGACCGCTTTGATGGACGGTCGGACAATTCTGGAACTCCAGGAGGGGCTCCAGCTTCGCCGAGCCAAGATCATGGGCGAGTTTCGGGTCGAACTGTCCGGCTTCACCGATGGCATGGTCGATCGGCTGAAGGCGATGGGCCTGATCTCGGAGATCATTTCGTGGAGGCTGCGCCTGTTCGTGCCGACGGGTGCGAACGGTCCCGTGATCCTCGGTGCGTTGATGGAGCGCTACCCGCTCGTCCGCATCGCGGATCGGGCGGCGGCGTGAGGCGGCCGCCATGTCGTCGCACGCCGCCGACCTGGCCCACCGGCTCGCGCGCAATGCCGAGGCGGTGTGCCGCCACTATCTCTCCAACGGGCGCCGCGAAGGTCGATACTGGCTGGTCGGCGATGTCGCCAACACCCCGGGTCGCAGCCTGTTCGTCCGCTTGAGCGGACCCGACAGCGGCAAGGGCGCGGCCGGCAAATGGACCGACGCCGCCACCGGCCAACATGGCGATCTGCTCGATCTCATCGCGCTCAACCGTGGCCTCGATCGATTGCGCGACATCCTCGACGAGGCGCGATCCTTCCTCAGCCTGCCGCGCCCCGACCTCGGTCATGCAAACCGGCACGAGACCTCTCCTGCGCCGCGCGGATCGCCCGAATCCGCACGCCGTCTCTTCGCCATGTCGCAGCCGATTTCGGGCACAATGGCCGAAGCGTATCTCCGCCGACGCGGCATTACGGCTTTGCACGCAAACGGTTCTCTACGGTTTCATCCGCACTGCTACTATCGTCCCGATTTCGACGCGCCGACTGAGACCTGGCCGGCACTGATCGCCGCGGTCACCGATCTCGGCGGCAGGATCACCGGCGCGCACCGCACCTGGCTCGACCCATCGGGCCGCGACAAGGCGCCGATCGACACCCCAAGGCGGGCCATGGGCCATCTCCTCGGACACGGGGTCCGATTCGGCATGGCGCACGACGTGATGGCGGCCGGCGAAGGTATCGAAACCATGCTGTCGCTGCGCGGCATCATGCCGACGCTGCCCATGGTTGCCGCACTCTCCGCCAATCACCTCGCCGCCCTCCTGTTCCCGGGGGCGCTGCGCCGTCTTTACGTCGCCCGCGATTCCGATCCGGCCGGTGACGCGGCGGTTTCGACGCTGAACGACCGGGCGGCAGCGGCCGGGATCGAGGCGCTGACGCTGTCTCCAGCACTCGGCGATTTCAACGAGGACCTGCTCTGCCTCGGGGCGGGCGAACTTCGGGCGGCATTGCGCCTCCAGCTCGCACCGGAGGACGTGGTCCGCTTCATGGATCGCGCGATGGCCGGGGCGGGATGATGTGCCAAGCTCAGCACGCCGCCGATCGCATCGGACCCGCGATGATGCCCTCGTGTCGGAAGAGGGCCGCGCCCACGGCCTTCTAGAGGGCGATCGGACGGCAAGCGGCCCGGCCCGGCAATGGCGGAGGGCCGACTATTTTCCGTCGGCGGGCGAGCCCGCCTTTACATCGCGAAGCAAAATAGCCGGCATCCGCCATCCTCCGCTGCGCTTCGGCCGCTGTCGCTGCGCTCGGCGGTGCAGGCCCGGTCCGCCCGCCGTCAGGTGATCGCCACGAAGGCCGCGATGGGCGCGGCCAATCCGACAAGGGACTTCACCATGGCGACCGATCGCGACGACACCGACTTCGAGCCCCCGCACACCTCTTCCCCGACCGACCACGTCCTCGCCGAACTCCAGCTCTACGGCCACCGGCCCTTCCAGGACGAGGCAGACCCAAGACTGCTTCCCGAAGCCGACACCGTCGGCGGAGCCGTCGCCGACATCTTCGACGCGCTGGTCTCGACGCTGAGCGACACGCGCCTCGAACCCGACCTCGAAGACCTGCTCTGGTCGACCGTCAATCTCTTCCACCGCGCCTCCGGCCGGATCGAGCGGGAACTCGACGACAACGAGCAGGCGCAGCGCCGCAGCCAGAAGGAGCAGGACGGCTCGGAGATACGCTCGGTCGAATTGGAGCGCCTCACCGCCGAGGGCATCACGCTGATCGAGCGCCGGGGCAGCATGGAATTCTTCCGCGACCAGGCCGCCGAGCAGTTCGAACGCCACACCGGCTCAGCCTGGCGGCCACGCTCCGGATCGATGGTCAACCACCGCGCGCTGACCTCGGCGATGATCGATAGCCGCGACTTCCTCGCCGCCAGACGACGGGCCGACAACGACGTGATGCTGCCCCCCGGACCCAAGGTCGCCTTCACCGGCGGCCTCGACTTCAACGATCACCACCTGATCTGGGACACGCTCGACAAGGTTCACGCCAAGCATTCCAACATGGTGCTGATCCATGGCGGTTCACCGAAAGGCGCCGAACGCATCGCCGCCCGCTGGGCCGACCATCGCAAGGTGCCGCAGATCGCCTTCAAGCCCGACTGGACCAAGCACGCCAAGGCCGCACCGTTCAAACGCAACGATCAGATGCTCGACATCCTCCCGATCGGGGTCATGGTCTTCCCCGGCACCGGCATCCAGGACAACCTCGCCGACAAGGCCAGGAAGCTTGGCATCCCCGTCTGGAAGTTCGGCAACGGCGGCGCGTAAGCGCCGCCGCATCTCTCCAACGCCGTAAGCCAGTACATCCGTAGAACCGGATCGCTGGCTTTACTCAAAGCCGCTTCTCCGTTCGGCTCGCCGATCGAGGCGACCGGACCGGTTTTCGCTGCCACCACCCATCGTCTTCAGCTATAGTTCGTGGCGCGCCATGGTGGTGGTGGAAGGCGCGCCCGTTTGACCCTTTGTCACGGAGGTTTCCACCATGCTCATCATTGGCATCGTTCTCGGCGTCTTCGGCATCGGCTTCTTCTGCTGGTTGCTGTTCACGCTCGCCGTCTATGCACTCCCCTTCTTCGCGGGGTTATCCGCCGGTCTCGTCGCCTTTCACAGCGGCGCGGGGGTGATCGGCGCGCTCATCGTCGGCGTCCTCACCGGCGGCGCGACCCTGGCGATCGGACAGATCGCCTTCGCGACCATCCGCATACCGCTCATCCGCGCCGCGATCGGGCTGCTTTATGCCGTACCGGCCGCGATCGCCGGCTACCATGCGACCCTTGGACTCGCGCAAATCGGCGTGCCGTCCGAAGTCTGGCGTGAGGTCTTCGCCGTCATCGGCTCCGTGCTGGTCGGCGGCACGGCATGGGCGCGCATGTTTCTGTTCCTCCCTCCCACCGTTGGGCAAGACGTTGCAGCGGGTTCGGCTCATCGTTCGTTGACAGCCGCGACCAACGGCGGGTGAGCCTGCGCGTCATCTCGCCGGGTGGGATTTCGGGGCGTTGAAGCTCGGATCGGATCGTCCGGGTAACCAGAACGTCGCGGCCCTCGTTGGAGCGCTCCGGGTCGCCTACCGCCTCCAGGCCGACAGAGAGCATTTCCATCGGCAGCGCCGTCGTTCGCACGGATGGCTGGATCATGACGCCGTCCCATCTGTGCGCCAGGGTTTCTTTTCCTTTGCCTGGAACGCCGGACCACTTGTGCGCGGTGCTCGATGTTGGCCACGTCTTCTCCCGAGGATGCTGTTCGACGCCCGGACCACACGGCCTCTCAATGGCTTGATCTGGCCGAAGGACGGCTGCGCCTCGATCGCCTGAGACGCAACGGCGTCGGTGAGACTTTCTTCCCCTGGGCTGAAGCCCATTCCTCGCGAGGCAAGAAACTCTCCCCGCCACCATCCTCCGCTGCGCTCCGGCCCGAAACCGGGTGCGTCGTCGATCGCCTCCGGCCTGCAGATCGCCATCGAGGCCGCGGTGGTCGCGGGCTCGAAATAGCCAAGGAGAAGTGACATGGCCAACATCGGTTCCTTCAAGAAGTCCGGCAGCGAGTTCCAGGGCGAGATCGTCACCCTCAGCGTCCAGACCAAGAACGTCCGCATCGTCCCTGAGACCAACCGGGCCAACGACAACGCCCCCAGCCATCGGGTCTATGTCGGCCGCGCCGAGATCGGGGCCGCCTGGTCGAAGCGCTCCAACGAGGGCCGCGACTACCTCTCGGTCAAGCTGGACGATCCGAGCTTCAATGCGCCGATCTACGCCAACCTCTTCAACGACGAGGACGGCGACGGCTACAGCCTCATCTGGTCGCGCGCCCGCCGGCAGAACGGCGACTGAGCCGAACCCGCTGCAACGCCCCGCCCGGCTCGCCGGGCGGGGCCTTCGCATGGCGGACAGCCACGCAGTCGCCACCTTCGTTCGAAGGAAGGCCGGGGCTCCTCGCCCCTGGACCCCGCTGGGGCCGGCGGCCCCAGACCCCATCTCATGGGGTGGAGGGCAACGTCCCAACCTTAACCTTCCCTGGATGTCATCCATTCCGCTGGCTTGCAGTAGAGCCGCCTTCGCGGATTGTCGCCAATCCGCTTTCTTGCATAGGCGGCTCTACAACTCTCCGGTTTTGTGGGTTTACGATTTGACGCCGTTACGACGGGAGGTGATCCGCCCCGTCGGCCGCGACTCGGGAAGCGCGCGACCCTGACGTTCGTCGGCAGCGTTGTCCGAACTGCATTGCTCAGACTTAAAGCGACTATTATAGTCGTATTTCTGGTGCGCGCAGGTCGTCTGTCGGAGGTGATCATGGATGATCACCGGCCGACAAGTTCGGGCCGCGCGAGCGTTGCTGAACTGGAAACAGGAAATGCTCGCAGAAAAAGCCCTCGTGGCGCTGACCGCGCTGAAACGCATGGAGTCCGAACGCGGCCTCCCTGTGCATGAGAGCACGCGCGATCAAGTGCGCCGTGCGCTCGAGACCGCCGGGGTGTTGTTCATCGACTCAGATCGCGGTCGCGGCGTTATGCTGCTGAACGACGCGGCGCCTCAGCCGGTCCCGAGAGCGTCGCGCGTCCGCGCCTGAGTGCAGATATCCGTCACCGAACCTTATGTCGTCGCATCCGTGGAGACTGACATATGCAATCACCACCCCTCGACCCACCTGTCTCCGACACCGCCCCGGTCACCGGCACGCTCACGAGCTACGACGAACAGCACCTGGTGACCTATCTGCGCCTGCTCGACGCGGAAACCGACGGAGCCGACTGGCGGGAGGTCGCCCGGATCGTCCTCCATATCGATCCGGCGCGCGAGCCGGACCGCGCGCGGCAAGCCTGGAAATCGCATCTGGCGCGGGCGCGATGGATGACCGAGAACGGCTATCGCCACCTGCTACGCGGGGGCGCGCCGCACTAGCCGGGCCGCAGTTCCATGCCGCCACGGCAACCTGCGTTGCCGCGCCATGGCGTATTGTGCCGCCACCCTCATGGATATCATCCCGGCAGGCCGAGTAATCGGCAAACTGCCTGGGGAGTGGACGCCCATGAGCCACGCCGATTGGCGGGCCCCGGGCGCGTACGAGGACCTGCGGTCACTCGATGCGCCCGGCTTCGCCTGGGAATATCTTCGCCGCAATGCCGACTTCCAGCGGCAGCGGAGGAAGCTCGAACGAGCCGCCCGCCAGGGCATTCTCAACCAAGCCGAGGCGGATGCGTTCACCCGGCGCTGGGGGGTGCGATTTCGAGAGCGCCACCGAGACAAGCAGCGCCGCCCAGGTTCTATGGGCGGCGCACGCTCTGCCAAGCGTGGTCGCCCTGACGGCGCTTCCGGCTGAGCTCGCCGATCCCAGCTTCCGCCTTCCGCCACGCCTTCTCGATTCCATCCCCGCGGCCGATGGGGCCGAGCACCTCGTCGAACATCGTGGCATGGTGTTTCGCGTTCATATCGACGCCATCGGCACGGAACCGCCCGCCGTCATCATACCGCTCGACCAGTTGTTCGAGATCCGTGTTGGCGCCGCCCTCCGGCTCTGGCGCGGCTTGAGCGGCCGCAACCCCGGTCCCGATCCCGGCGTGCTGTCGAAGCCGCGCCGAGACCGGCTCATCCTCGCCTTGCGCGCGCTCGACGGACGCCAAGAAGACGCGACCTACCGCGAGATCGCCGAAGCCCTGTTCGGCGCCGCTGGCGTGTCCGAGCGCGGCTGGAAAAGCCATGATCTGCGCGACCGCACGATCCGCCTCGTCCGCTTCGGTCTCGGCATGATGCAGGGCGGCTATCGGCGTCTGCTGCTCCATCCCTATCGACGCCGATCATAGGGCACGCCCGGTCGCGGGGGTGGCGATCTCGCTACCCCGCGACATCACCATCCCCCTGCGCGAACCTTCTCCGCCACCGTGATCCCCGACAGCCGCCGCCATTCGGCGGCCTTCGACAGGATCACGGAGGTTTCCCATGTCCCCCAATCTCACCGGCGTGCCGCAGCGCTACCTGCGCACGCCCGAAGCCGCCCGCTTCGTCGGTCTTTCCATCCGCACACTGGAGAAGCACCGCATCTACGGCACGGGGCCGCGCTACTCGAAGCTCGGCGGCCGCGTCGTCTACCGGCTGGAAGACCTCCAGGCCTGGGTCGAACTCGGCGCCAAGGCGTCGACCTCGGACCCCGGTGTCGGGACCGTGCTGCCGGCCAAGCGCCACAGCCCCGCCATCCCGGCCCAGGCCGGCCCGGCGCGCCGCTGAACGGTTGCCGTCATGTCCACGCGCCATCGCACCCGCGACGAACGCGAGCAGCTCGAACTCTTTCGGGCGCTCCCCGGCGACCTGGCGCCCAGAGACGCCCAGGATCTCATGGCCTATCCGTTCTTCAGCCTCGCCAAGACCCACCGCTCGACACCGATCGATTTTCGGATGAACGACATCGCCATCCGCGTCGAGGCGGTGCCCGAGCACGGCATGGCGACCATCTGGGACGCCGACGTGCTGATCTGGGCCGCGAGCCAGATCGTCGAGGCGCGCGACGCGGGGCTCCGCACCTCGCGCCTGATGGCGGCGACGCCGCGCGAGATCCTGACCTTCATCGGCCGGGGCACCAGCGCACGCGACTATCACCGCCTGAGGGCGGCGCTCGACCGGCTGCAATCGACGACGGTCGCCACCTCGCTGCGCCAGACCACCGAGCGGCGCATGCACCGCTTCTCCTGGATCAACGAATGGACCCAGCGCGCGGATGCGCACGGCCACGCCGACGGCATCGATCTGATCGTCCCGGACTGGTTCTACCGCGCCGTTCTCGACGACGCGCTCGTGCTCACCATCGACCCCGCCTATTTCGGGCTGACGGGCGGGCTGGAGCGCTGGCTCTACCGTCTCGTCCGCAAGCACGCCGGCCAGCAGCGTGGCGGCTGGAAATTCGATTTCCGCCACCTGCACGCCAAGTCGGCCAGTCTCTCGCCCTTCAAGCGTTTCGCCTTCGAATTGCGCGACTTGGCCCAGCGCCAGCCGCTGCCTGGCTATCGTCTCGCCGTTCAGCGAGAAACGGGCGGGCGCGAATTGCTGCTGTTCAGTCGCGCGCAGTTATCCACAGGACCCTGTGGACAAGTTGTGGAACCAGACGTGCGATCAGGAACCGCGGGCCACGTGCCATCGGGAACCGGCCCCGCGTGCCATCAGGAACCAAAACAGCCGTTTTTCGATGACGGTTCAACAGCTTACGAGCCGCCTAACTTAGACTCTAACTTAAGAGAATCTAACTCTTCTTTTGTTGGTGAGCCGCGCAATCGGTGGAAAACCGCGAGGAGGCCGCGATGATCGTCGCGCTCCTCAACCAGAAGGGCGGCGTCGGCAAGACGACGCTGGCGCTGCATCTGGCCGGCGCGTGGAGCCGGGAAGGAAAGCGCGTTCTCGTGGTCGATGCCGATCCCCAGGGCTCGGCGCTCGATTGGTCCGAGCAGCGCGCGAAAGAGGGATTGCCGCGCCTGTTCGGTGTCGTCGGGCTGGCCCGCGACACGCTGCATCGCGAGGCGCCGGAACTCGGCCGCGATATCGATCATCTCGTCATCGACGGCCCGCCGCGCGTCGCCGCGCTGATGCGCTCGGCCTTGCTCGCCGCCGACGTGGTGCTGATCCCGGCGCAGCCATCGCCCTTCGATGGTTGGGCGTCGTCCGAGATCCTACGGCTGCTCGACGAGGCCCGCGCGTTCCGCCCGGACCTTGTCGCCCGCTTCGTGCTCAATCGCTGCGGCGCTCGCACCGTCATCGCGCGCGAGACGGCCGCGGCGCTGGCCGACCATGAACCGCCTTTGCTCGCCGCCCGTATTGGCCAGCGCGTCGCCTTTGCCGACGCCGCGCGGTCGGGCCGGCTCGTCTCCGAGTTCCACGATGCCAGGCTGGCCGCGCGCGAGATCACAGCACTCGCCCGCGAGATCGCGAGGCTGGCGCCATGACGGCGCGATCGGCCAAACGCAGCTTCGCGGCGCGTCCCGGTGATGCCGATTCCTGGGTCCACGCGCCCGAGCCATCGATCGGCCGCCCGCCGGCCGCCGCGTTCACGGCGCGGCTGACGATCGACGTGATCCCGGCTTTGCGCGGCCGGATCAAGATCGCCGCGTTCCAGCGCGGTGTGACCGTGGCCGACATGCTTCGCGCGCTGCTCGACCGCGAGTTTCCCGACGATGGCGGCGCCGCGTCATGATCGCGCCAGCGCCCGAGACCCTCACGCATGTCGAGCTGATCTGGATCGAAAAGCGGATCGAACAGTGGATCCGCTTCGGCCGCGATGTCGCCGAGCAGATCCTCGACCGCCGCCGCCGCGTCCTGAGCTTCGCGCCGGGCAGCGTCTTCGCCTTCGTCCGCTGGGCGGCGAACGACTTCGGCACGATCCTCTCACGCATCGACATTCTGCGCGCCGTCAGGCCCGGCGAGGCTTTCTCCACCGTGCCCTATGTGCGGCCCGGCGGCGAGATTTTCCTGCGCCTGTCCGGCTGGCCGAAGGTCGAGCGGGTGCTTCAGGCCATTGATGCCGTCGAGCAGATCGACATCGATCCGGCCGACACCTGTCCCGATCACTGGCGGCATGTTCACAACCGGATCGCGGCCGGCGAAACGCCGCGCGCCTACACGCTGGACCGCCATCGCGCCTGGTTGCTGCGCCGGAGGGTCGACGCATGACACGCTTCGGCTGGGTCATGACGACATATGCCGCCGCGCTTGGCACCGGGCTGGCGGCGCTGCTTCATCCCGCGCCGAGGCTGATCTGGAACGCCAGCGCTAGCGTGCCGATCGGGCTTTACGCCGTGCATCCCGCTGGCGCGCTCCACGTCAACGATCTGCTCGTCGTCACGCCGCCGGAACCGCTCGCCGCGTTTCTCGATACGCGCCGCTACCTGCCGAAGGGCGTGCCGTTGCTGAAGCACGTCCTCGCCCTTCCAGGCCAGACCGTCTGCCGGTCCGGCGGCACGATCACCGTCGATGGCGTCACGGCGGGCGAGGCGCTCGACCGCGACCGTCTGGGGCGCCCGCTGCCCGTCTGGCAGGGCTGCCGTGTCATCGCCGCCGGCGATGTCTTCCTGATGAACCGGCGCGCGGACTCTCTCGACGGCCGGTATTTCGGCCCGCTCCCCGCCACCACCATCGTCGGCCAGGCCGATCCAATCTGGACCGAGGAGGAGCACTGACCATGCCGCAACCCTGCCTGCGACAGACCATCACGCCGCAACCGGCTCGACCCAACCCTTCCTCCTTCCCGGTCCGATCACCCGCCGCTCGGAGCCTGCCGGCCGCTTGGCGCGCGCCTCGACCGCGCTCCATCCTTTGCGTTGGCGTTGCAGCGGTAATGCTGATTGGCGGCGGCGTTGCGCACGCCGCGTCTGTCGCCACCAAACAACAGAACGTCTCCACAGTGGTCGATCGCTTCGCCGCCATCATCGCCGAAGCCTCGCAGCGGTTCGGCGTTCCGGCGTCATGGATACGCGCCGTGATGCGGGTCGAAAGTCTTGGCGCCGTGCGGGCCCTGTCGCCCAAGGGGGCGACGGGCCTGATGCAGATCATGCCGGAAACCTGGGCCGCTCTGCGCTCCCGCTACGCCCTTGGCGCCGATCCATACGATGCGCGCGACAACATTCTGGCGGGTGCGGCCTATCTGCGCGAGTTGCATGACCGTTACGGCGCCCCAGGCTTCCTCGCTGCCTACAACGCCGGTCCGGCGCGCTACGAAGACCACCTCGCGACGGGTCGGCCGTTGCCCGCGGAGACGCGGGCTTACGTCGCCGCCCTCGCACCGCTGATTGACGGCGAGGCGATCGACGGTGTCATGGTTGTCAGTGCTGCGGCGCCATCCTGGGCTGACGCACCGCTGTTCGCCGTGCAGGCCGAGAGCAGCACACCAAAGCCCCCACCAGCATCCACCGGGCAACCACCAACCGACAAACCCGCGACGGACAGGACGGTGCCTGCGCCGCAAACCGGCGGGCTGTTCGTGCCGATTCATGCCGTGCCGGAGCGCGCGCCGTGACGAGAATGCGGTCGTGGGCGCTGCGGCCAATCGTCGGCCGAGTGCCAGCGGCGGCGCCTGATCGCCGCTTCGCCCGCCCGCCGATGGCGAGCTTGACGCTGCGCGCCGACCGAGGGGCTTTCGTCCCGGCGGGACGCCCCTCGGGCTCCCGGAGCAAATCCTCTCTCTCAGACGATGCAGCGTACCAGACGGGCCGACACGCGCGTCAAGGCGTCACGGTTCCCCCAAAATTCACCGGCGCAACTGCGATCGAGCGTCCTCCGACAGAGCCGTGCGCGCCGGAGAATTTCGGCTCCCCCGTGGCCCGGCTGTGCCGGCGCTGCGCGGCCTTGACCCGCTCCGACCGTCCGCTCCCGCAAGCGATGTCTTCGATCGAGGAGACGGTCAGTCGAGGAGATTCCACACCATGGGCGCCTATCAGCAGAACAGCGAACTCGCGGCCGAACTGCATTGCGCACGCCTCACCAAGGGCGAACGGCAAGCAGCCATCCGTCAGCTTCACGAACTCCAGCACGACATCGAAATGGAAGAAGTGGCGGCAATCGACAGCGGCGACAGGGCAACGGCCGACACGCTTTATGCGGAATGGCTGCGGATCGAGAGCGCCCTGGCAGCCTAAATTCGACACCTCGTTCGACACATCGCCGGCTCTGGCATGTCCGGAGCCGGCCGTTTCGCTTGATCGCGGTCTGGCGGGCGGCGGGACAGGTTTGGGTGTGGGACTGGGGGGCGGGGGAACACGACCAACGGACGGCAAGATAAAAGCGCCGCCTCCGGCCGGGCGCAAGTGGTTGGTTGGGTTGGGCTTTTCGACTGTCACGGCCATGCCACCGATAGCGGTCCACGCCAGTTCGCAAATGATTTCAACGCCAAAACCGATATCGCCCACCATTTTGAGGAGGGACCAAGCGATGCCCAATCGTGACGACGAGCTTCAGATCCGCCCCGGCCGCATCCAGCACGGCAACCGCGGAGCCAAGCGTCCGACCAGCTTCGTCGGCGAGGTGATGCGGGCCGCGAAGAAGGCCGGGCATACCGGCCGGGATTTCGGCGGGTCCAGTGGCCCTAAACGGCGATCGACTTTCGGCCGAGGCCGGGCGGCGGCGCTGTCGCTGTCATCGCGATCGCCGCGACGGCGCGTCGTCGTCATGACCCGGATCGTGCGGCACCAGGGCAAGCGCTTCTCCGCGGCGCCGCTCGTCCGGCATGTCGCCTATCTGAAGCGCGAGGGCGTCACCCGCGACGGGCAGGACGCGCGCATGTTCGACGCCACGTCGGACAACGCCGATACCAAGGCGTTCGCGGAGCGCTGCGAGGAGGATCGGCATCATTTCCGGTTCACCATCTCGCCCGAAGACGCCACCCAGATGGCCGACCTGCATGGCTTCACCCGCGAACTGATGCAGGACGCCGAGCGCGACCTCGGCGCCAAACTGGATTGGGTCGCGGTCGATCACTGGAACACCGACAATCCGCACATCCATGTGCTGGTGCGTGGCCGGGCCGATGACGGCAAGGACCTCGTCATCAGCCGCGACTATATCAGCCATGGCTTTCGGCAGCGGGCTGCCGAGCGGGTCACTCTGGAACTCGGCCCGCGCAGCGAGCAGGAAATCCGCACCAGCCTGGAGAAGGAGGTCGAGGCGGATCGCTGGACCAGTCTCGATCGGGCGCTACAGGACGTCTCCGACGAAGGCGGCGGCGTTGCCGATCTCCGGCCCGGAGATGCGAGCGAAGACCCGGAACTGCGCCGCCTGATGCTCGGCCGCGCCGCCAAGCTGGAACGGCTGGGCTTGGCCGAACCGGTCGGGGTGGCGCGCTGGATGCTGAAACCGGGATTGGAGCCAGCGCTGAGGGACCTCGGCATTCGCGGCGACATCATCAAGACCATGCACCGGGCGATGACCGAGGCCGGGCGCGAGCCCGACGTCGCGGGCTTCGCGCTCCATGGCGATGAGCCCGCCGATCCCGTGCTCGGCCGGCTGGTCGGACGCGGGCTCGACGACGAACTGAAAGGCACGGCCTATGCGATCGTCGAAGGTGTCGATGGCCGCACCCATCATCTGTGCTTCTCCGATCTCGACCTGACCGGCGACGCCAAGCCCGGCGCCATCGTTGAGACGCGGGCCTATGAGGACTCGTCCGGTCGCCATCAGCTGTCGCTCGCGACACGGTCGGATTTGAGCATCCAGGCGCAGGTGACCGCGTCGGGGGCGACTTGGCTCGACCGCCAGCTTCTCGCGAAGGAACCAGCGATCGGCGGCGGCGGCTTCGGCGCCGAGGTTCGGGGCGCGATGGATCGGCGCGCCGATCATCTGGTCGAGGAGGGGTTGGCCCAGCGTCAAGGTCAGAGAATCACCTTCGCCCGTGATCTTCTGAATACCTTGCGCCGGCGTGAACTCGACGACGCCGTCGCCAGAACTCTCAGCCGAGACCGGGCTCGCACATCGTCCTTCGGCCGAAGGCGAACACGTCGTCGGCAACTATCGGCAGCGCGTCACCCTGGCATCGGGCCGCTTCGCCATGATTGATGATGGTTTGGGATTCCAACTGGTGCCGTGGCGGCCGGCGCTGGAGCAGAAGCTCGGCCAGCATGTCTCGGGCACGCTGACGCCGGGCGGCGGCGTCGATTGGACCTTCGGGCGGAGCCGGGGGCTCGGCATCTGAATAGGTGCCGAATGGCCGGGCGGGGTGGAAGGCTGGCTGTCTGGTCCTTGGCAAGCGCCATGGGATATCAGATATTGAGCGACAGCATTGGGCCGAATGTTCGGCTCCGTCCTGGCATCCCAGCCGGAAAGCGGGCTGGCAGAAAGCCATCCTGCCAAGACATTCGTAGCAACATAGATTGTGGTTCTACGACATTATTGGTTGGCGGAAATCGAATGATCGAAGGGGCAATCGTGGTCGGGAGGATCGACGTAGGGCGCGCGGAGTTGATAGCCGAGTGGCTTAGCTTGGCCTCTGACTTAAGAAGTGCTTGCCTTTCGCTCCTGCCTAAGACTCAAGTTCAAAGCGCCTGCTCGCTCGAAGAAAGCCCGGACCTATTTGCCGTCCTGCTGTTCTGCCGCACGATCACGAATTTCAAGGGGGCCATAAGCCTTTTCCAACAGGGGCTCATCATCGAAGCCCAGACACTGCAACGTTCCTGCTTTGAAAACTCTCTCTGGCTCCGGCGATTGGCGAACGAAGGAATGGCGTTCGCGAAGGCAATTTCGGATGACGGCCTATTCAACGAAGCCAGCTTTGCCAGTCTGGTCATGCCCTCGGTCACGGATAAGAGCACGCTGACGCACGTAAAAGGGCATATAGATTTGGGCAAAGGACGGAAGCGAATTGACGTGAGGGGCTCCTCAACACTCGACGGTGCCACTGAAGATTACGCCGAGTTTCGTCGCCTTAGTATGAGTGCCGCGCATCCATCTTCAACTTCCCTCCTACGGCATCTCGTAAAAAATACCGAGACGGGCGACTTTGAAATTGCAGTCGAAGTGGAAGAAGATGATCAGGAGTTTGTCACGAATTTATTTTTTACCATCGCCGCGATGATGCACACGCTGAACTCCTTCGTCGAGTGCGTATCTCTTCCAGATGGAGAAAGAATTCGGAACGAGATGGCGGCGCGCATTGTCGCTTTGCAAGAAAGCAGCGGCATAGTGTTATCAGCATAAATGGGTCGCGGGGTGCTGATTTCGGGAGTGCCCGATAGCCACCCCTCCGATGACCATGATGGGTCGTGACCTGACGACCATCCGATTTATACGCCACAGCACTCCAGTTCCCGCCTTTCACAAATTCAGGCTTGCTCCGCATATCTGACGCTCCCCAGATCCTTCGTCGTCATGAACGCGACCAAAATCCTCTGGGGCCAAGTGCTCCTCGTCAGCGCCGTTGTGCTCGCTTTCATTTGGGCAGCGACGGAATGGACCGCGTGGAAGCTCGGCTTCCAGTCGCAGCTCGGACACCCATGGTTCGAGCTGGTCGGCTGGCCGGTCTATGAACCGCCGGCGTTCTTCTGGTGGTGGTTCGCCTACGACGCCTATGCGCGCCCGATCTTTGTCGAGGGCGCCTATATCGCTGCGTCGGGCGGCATCGCCGCAGTTGTCGTGGCCGTCACCATGTCGGTGTGGCGCGCGCGGGAGGTCAAGAAGGTCACCACCTATGGCTCGGCACGCTGGGCGGAGGCTCGCGAGGTCCGTCGCGCTGGCCTGCTTCACGCTGATGGCGTTCTGCTCGGCCGCTGGCGTGGCGCGTATCTCCGCCACGACGGTCCCGAGCATGTCTTGTGCTTCGCGCCGACGAGAAGCGGCAAGGGCGTCGGCCTCGTCGTGCCGACGCTACTGACCTGGCCGGGTTCGGCGATCGTCCACGACATCAAGGGAGAAAATTGGACATTGACCGCCGGATGGCGCGCCTGCTTCGGGCGCGTGCTGCTGTTCGATCCGACGAACGCCGACAGCGCCGCCTACAACCCTCTGCTTGAGGTCCGCCGCGGCGAATGGGAGGTCCGTGACGTCCAGAATATTGCCGACGTACTCGTCGACCCCGAAGGCGCGCTCGAACGGCGGAACCATTGGGAGAAGACCAGCCACTCGCTCCTCGTCGGAACCATCCTGCATGTGCTCTACGCCGAGGCGGACAAGACGCTCGCCGGCGTCGCCAATTTCCTGTCCGACCCGAAACGGCCGATCGAGACGACGCTGCGGGCGATGATGAAGACGCCGCACCTCGGCCCCAGCGGGGTGCATCCGGTGGTCGCCAGCGCTGCGCGGGAGCTGCTCAACAAGAGCGACAATGAGCGATCCGGCGTCCTATCGACGGCGATGTCGTTTCTCGGACTCTACCGCGATCCAGTAGTGGCGCGGGTGACGCGGCAATGCGATTGGCGAATCCGCGATCTTGTCGAACACGCACATCCGGCCACGCTCTACCTGGTCGTGCCGCCATCGGATATCAGCCGCACCAAGCCACTTGTGCGGTTGATCCTGAACCAGATCGGCCGGCGGCTAACCGAAGAACTGGAATCGAAACGTCGGCGCCATCGGCTCCTGCTGATGCTTGATGAGTTTCCGGCCTTGGGTCGCCTCGACTTCTTCGAGAGCGCGCTCGCCTTTATGGCCGGTTACGGACTGAAGAGTTTCCTGATCGCGCAGTCGCTCAATCAGATCGAAAAGGCATACGGGCCGAACAACTCGATCCTCGACAACTGTCATGTCCGCGTGAGCTTCGCGACCAATGACGAGCGCACGGCGAAACGTGTGTCGGACGCGCTTGGAACAGCGACTGAAATGCGCGCGATGAAAAACTATGCCGGCCATCGCCTGAGCCCATGGCTCGGTCATCTGATGGTGTCGCGGCAGGAGACGGCGAGGCCGCTGCTGACGCCGGGCGAGGTGATGCAATTACCGCCGGACGATGAACTGGTCCTCGTCTCAGGTTGCCACCCGATGCGCGCGAAGAAGGCGCGGTATTACGAAGACGCGGAACTCCAGGCGCGCATCCTGCCACCGCCGACGCTGCCGCGGCCTGGCACCACGGTGGCGACCGAGCCCCAACCTTCGCCGCCTGACGGTGATTGGACAGGCGTCGTCGCGGCCCCACCCGCCGCCGCGATCGATGATCCGGCCAATGCCGGCATCCGCCGCGAGCCGGAACTGCCGGAGCATGAAAACATCGCCCCCGAACCGCCAAAGCCGATCCGCGAGTTCGAGCCGCCGGAGGAGGAGAGCGACGACGACGCACAGCGCCAGCGTCTGTTTCAGCGCAGCGCTCAAACGCTTGCCCGCCAGGTGACGCTCGACCCGGCCGACCACATGGAGATGTGAGGCATAATGCGAACGATGCACACATTCCGCCTGCCGCCGGATCTCGCAGGCAAGCTGGCCGATTACGCCTCGCAGAAACATGTCTCCCAGGCCGTGGTGGTCGAGACGGCGCTGGTGTCGTTCCTATCGCCGGACGGCGCCGACCGCCTCGAAGCGGCCCTGGCGCGCCAACTCGACCGCATGACCCGGCGGATGGAGCGCCTCGAACGGCACGTCACGATCTCGAACGAGGCGCTGGCCGTGTTCATCCGCTTCTGGCTAACCAGCACGCCCCCTTTGCCCGACACAACGCTGGCCGCCGCGCAGACCAAGGGGCGGGAGCGTTATGATGCTTTCGTCGAAGCGCTCAGCCGACGGCTCGCTCGCGGGCGCAAGCTCGCCGATGAGATCAGCGTAGATTTCGACACAGCATCGCCGCACGGCGCCGAACAGTCCGCCCCTACTAATGATCGAGAAGGCTCGTAAAGAATAACGATCGAATACGACTATCGACGCGCCGTTTAAGATCCGAATCGGTCCTGATTTCGTTGACGAAAGTCTCCATCGCTTTCGAGAAATCGTGTATCAATACAGCGACGCTGATCAGCGCGAAACCTTCCGCATCATCCTTTCGGTGCGGCCCGTTGTCCGTGTAGCCGAATTTCCGTGGCGGATTGGCCCCGCTGTGGAGAGTAGCGACGCTCCCGTAGCTGTGCAGCACCGCGCACCGTGCCGCGTAGACATCAATGCCTTCGTATTGATATTCCGCCCCGGAAGCAGCCTTCAGGTAGCGATTGACCCAACCGATGAAATCGGAGCACGTTTGGCTCTGCTGCCCAACGGGACATGCGAGCAACGCCATGGTATCGAGGCCAACATAGACCATGGCCAAGGCGGGTACGGTCGCCCCAGCATCCCACGCCTTACCGATCTCGCCGAGAAGCTGAATTAAAGGCGTGTAACCTCCGGCCCCGTTGTCCATGAAATCTCCTAGCCTTTGTGGAACTATCCAAGGCGGGTAGAAGCGACTTACGTGCGATCGACGCTAGCCTATCATGACGACCGCTCCCATTCCCGATCAGCGAATCAGTCGAAGGGGCGCGCAACAATTCAGCCCTTCATAAAGCTGATCGTCCCACTCGCCTGTCTTTCTGTCCGAGAGCCCTACGCCCTCTTCAAGCTTGTTGCGCTTCCCCATTTCCCGCTCTTTCTAATCAACCCCACAGACATCTCCGCCTCCACTTGAGGCGAATTCATGGGGTTCGACGTGACGACGATCTCTTTGCGATCTGAAGCTTTCGCCCGCAGTGCGCGCATGTTGCGCACGGCGCTCGGGCCGGCGATCGCCGGCCACCTCGAAGACCCCAGCATTGTCGAAGTGATGCTCAATCCCGATGGCCGGCTGTGGATCGACCGGCTCTCCGGCGGACTCGAAGACACCGGCTGCCGCGTCGCGCCGGCCGACGCCGAGCGCATCGTCCGCCTCGTCGCCCACCACGTCGGCGTCGAGGTCCATGCCGGCAGCCCCCGGGTCTCCGCGGAGTTGCCGGAGAGCGGGGAGCGGTTCGAGGGCCTGGTGCCGCCGGTAGCCGCCGCGCCGTGCTTCGCCATCCGGCGTCCGGCGGTCGCTGTGTTCACCCTCGGCGACTACGTCGACGCCGGCATCATGTCGGACATCCAGGCCGAGCTGCTGCGGGCGGCCGTCCGCGAACGGAAGAACATCCTCGTCGCCGGCGGCACCTCGACCGGCAAGACCACGCTGGTCAATGCGCTCCTCGCCGAGGTCGCCAAGACCGGCGACCGGGTGGTGCTGATCGAGGATACGCGCGAGCTGCAATGCGCCGCGCCAAACCTTGTAGCGCTACGCACCAAGGACGGCGCAGCCTCGCTGTCCGACCTCGTCCGGTCCGCCCTCCGGCTGCGGCCCGACCGCATTCCGATCGGCGAGGTGCGCGGCGCGGAAGCGCTCGACCTGCTGAAAGCCTGGGGCACCGGCCATCCCGGTGGCGTCGGCACGCTGCACGCCGGCTCCGCCATGGGTGCGCTACGCCGGCTGGAGCAGCTCATCCAGGAAGCCGTCGTCACCGTCCCGCGCGCGCTCATCGCCGAAACCATCGATCTCATCGCGGTCCTCGCCGGCCGCGGCTCCGCCCGCAAGCTTGCCGAGCTTGCGGCGGTCAAGGGCCTCGGCCCGACCGGCGACTACGTCCTCACCCAAGCAGGAGAACCGTGATGCTGCTCAACCGTGCTCGCCGTGCGCTCGCCACGGCTTCAGCTTTCGCCTTCGTCGCGCTCGCCACCGCGCCAGCCTACGCCGCCGGGTCGAACATGCCCTGGGAACAGCCGCTGACCCAGATCCTGAACTCGGTTCAGGGACCCGTCGCCAAGGTGGTCTCGGTGATCATCATCGTCATCACCGGCCTGTCGCTGGCGTTTGGTGAGACCTCGGGCGGCTTCCGGCGGCTCATCCAGATCGTCTTCGGCCTGTCGATCGCCTTCGCGGCGTCGAGCTTCTTCCTGTCGTTCTTCCAGTTCGCCGGCGGGGCGCTGATCTGATGGACCAAGTCCAGCCCATCGCCGGCTTCTACGCGCCCGTCCATCGCGCGCTGACCGAGCCGATCCTGCTCGGCGGCGCGCCGCGCGCGGTCGCGATCGTCAACGGCACGCTCGCCGCGGCGGTCGGGCTGGGACTGCGGCTCTGGATCGTCGGTGCGGCCATCTGGCTGATCGGTCATCTGGCGGCGGTCTGGGCCGCCAAGCGCGATCCGGCCTTCGTCGACGTCGTGCGCCGCCACCTTCGCTATCCGCAACACCTGGTCGCGTGAGGCGTCCCGATGATGAATCTCTCCGAATATCGCCGCCGCTCCGACAGTCTCGTTGACTTCCTCCCCTGGGTCGCCCTGGTCGGCGAAGGCGTCATCCTGAACAAGGACGGCTCATTCCAGCGGACGGCGAAATTTCGCGGACCCGACCTCAACTCCGCGACGCCGGCCGAGCTGGTCGCGATCACATCGCGCCTCAACAACGCACTGCGCCGCCTGGGGTCGGGCTGGGCAATCTTCATCGAGGCGCAGCGTCAGCCCGCCCACAGCTATCCCGGCAGTCCATTCCCGGATGCGGCCTCGCGCCTGGTTGACGCCGAACGGCGGGCTCAGTTCGAAGAGCAGGGCGCGCATTTCGAAAGCCGCTACTTCCTGACGCTGCTCTGGCTGCCGCCGGCCGACGACGCCGCGCGCGCGGAGGCCTGGCTCTACGAGAACCGCGTCCATGACGGCGCCGATTGGCGCGCGGCCCTGGAGGGGTTCGTCGATCGGACGAACCGCGTGCTGGCCCTGGTCGAGGGCTTCATGCCGGAGTCGGAATGGCTCGATGACGGCGAGACCCTGACCTACCTGCATTCCTGCGTCTCAACCCGGCGCCAGCGCGTCCGCGTGCCCGAGACGCCGATGTATCTCGACGCCATCCTGGTCGACGAGGATCTGACCGGCGGACTCCAGCCCCGGCTCGGCAGTGCGCACCTGCGCACGCTCACCATCATGGGCTTCCCGTCGCAGACCTGGCCCGGCCTGCTCGACGACCTCAACCGGCTCGCCTTTCCCTATCGCTGGTCTACGCGCGCGATCTGCATGGACAAGACAGACGCGACCAAGCTGCTTGGCAAGATCCGGCGCCAATGGTTTGCCAAGCGCAAGTCGATCATGGCGATCCTTAAGGAGGTGATGACCAACGAGGCGTCGGTGCTGATGGACAGCGACGCCGCCAACAAGGCACTCGACGCGGACGCGGCGCTGCAGGAACTCGGCACCGACCTCGTCGGCGAAGCCTACGTCACCGCCACGATCACCGTCTGGGACGAGGATGCCCGCCTCGCCGACGAATGGCTGCGGCTCGTCGAGAAGACGATCCAGGGCCGCGACTTCACCTGCATGCGCGAGACGGTCAACGCGATCGAGGCCTGGCTCGGCAGCTTGCCGGGACATGTCTACGCCAACGTCCGCCAACCGCCGGTCTCGACGCTCAATCTCGCCCACCTGATGCCGTTCTCGGCGGTGTGGGCCGGGCCGGAACGGGACGAGCATTTCCAGGCCCCGCCGCTCTTCCTGGCGAAGACGGAAGGATCGACCCCGTTCCGCTTCTCGCTTCACGTCGGCGATGTCGGTCACACGCTGATCGTCGGACCGACCGGCGCCGGCAAGAGCGTGCTGCTGGCGCTGATGGCGCTGCAATTCCGCCGCTACGCCGGCGCCCAGGTCTTCGCCTTCGATTTCGGCGGCAGCATCCGTGCCGCCGCGCTCGCCATGGGCGGCGACTGGCACGATCTCGGCGGCGCGCTGGGGGACGACGTCGCCGAGCCTGTCGCCTTGCAGCCGCTGGCGCGGATCGACGACGCCGGCGAGCGGGCCTGGGCGTCGGAATGGGTCGCCACGCTGCTCGCCCGCGAGTTCGTCACCATCACGCCGGACCTGAAGGAGCATCTGTGGTCAGCCCTGACCTCGCTCGCGTCCGCCCCCTTGGCGGAGCGCACCATGACCGGCCTTTCGGTGCTGTTGCAGTCGAACGCGCTGAAGCAGGCGCTGCAACCCTACACGGTGGCCGGGCCTTGGGGCCGGCTGCTCGATGCGGAAGGCGAGCGCCTTGGTGAAGCCGAAGTCCAGGCCTTCGAGACGGAAGGCTTGATCGGGGCCGGCGCCGCGCCTGCCGTCCTCTCCTATCTGTTCCACCGCATCGAGGACCGTTTCGACGGCCGCCCCACCTTGCTCATCGTCGATGAAGGCTGGCTCGCGCTCGACGACAACGGTTTCTCCGGGCAGTTGCGAGAGTGGCTGAAGACGCTGAGGAAGAAGAACGCCTCGGTCATCTTCGCCACCCAATCGCTGGCGGACATCGACGGCAGCGCCATCGCGCCGGCCATCATCGAGAGCTGCCCGACACGCATTTTCCTGCCGAACGAGCGCGCGCTTGAGCCCCAGATCGCCACCATCTACCGGCGCTTCGGGCTCAATGACCGGCAGATCGAGATCCTGAGCCGATCGACGCCGAAGCGCGACTATTACTGCCAATCCCGCCGCGGCAATCGCCTGTTCGAGCTGGGCCTCTCCGAGGTTGCGCTCGCCTTCACCGCCGCCTCATCCAAGACCGATCAGACCGCCATCGCCGCGATCGTCGCCACCCATGGCCGCGGCGGGTTCGCCGCCGCATGGCTGCGCGGCAAGGGTCTGGATTGGGCGGCCGACATGCTCGCCACCCCCACCAGCCAGGAGATTTCACCATGACCCGTCATCGTCTTCGCACAGCCCTCGCCGCCGGCGTCGCTCTGGTCACGCTCGCGACAGCGAGCGTCCCGGCCCAGGCGCAGTGGGTCGTGTTCGATCCCCAGAACTACGTCCAGAACGTCCTGACCGCGGCGCGCGAACTCCAGCAGATCAACAACCAGATCCAGCAGATTGAGAACCAGACCCAATCGCTGATCAACCAGGCGAAGAACCTGGCGAGCCTGCCTTATTCGCTGGTCTCGACCATCACCAGTCAAATCCAGCGCACCGAGCAGCTCCTCGCCCAGGCCCAGCGCATCGCCTATTCGGTCGCCAGCATCAACCAGGCATTCACCACCAGCTACGGGTCGATCAATCTCAATCTGAGCGAACAGCAGATGATCGCCCAGGCGCAGCAGCGCTGGCAGAACTCCGTCGCGGGCTTGCAAGACGCCTTGAAAACGCAGGCGACCGTGGTGGGCAACATCACCACCAACCGCACCACCGTGACGAGCCTCGGCGCCTCCAGCCAGTCGGCGACCGGCGCCATGCAGGCGGCGCAGATCAACAACCAGCTCCTGGTCCAGATCTCCCAGCAGCTCTCGGATCTGATTGCCCTGGAATCCGCCAACGGCCGGGCCCAAGCCCTCGTCGCCGCGGCCAAGGCCACGGACCAGAACCAAGGCTCCACCGAGTTTACCAACTTCCTCAACTACGGCGCCGGCTATCAGCCCGGCTCCGCACAGATGTTCCACTGATGCGCGGCCGGCTTCTCAATTTCCGGGCCATCGGACGCGCGGCGGCCTTCGCTTTGGTCGGGGCGGCGATCGTCGCGACGGCCGTGTATTTCGCGCACGACGCAGGTAGCGCGCACTCGCGCCCGGCTGAGGCATCCGCTTCAGCCGACCCTCTCGCGAGCGAAATGCGCCGTTGTCAGGCGCTCGCCATGGCCGCGAAGGACGATGCGGCTTGCGAGGCCGCCTGGGCGGAGAACCGCCGGCGCTTCTTCACCTATCGGCCCGCGCCGAGCGCGGCGGCCACGCCGGCCGCGGCGCCGAATTCTCTCAAGCAGTAGGCCATCATGGGCGGCACCGGCGTCATCGACAATTTCCTGGGCACCTTCACCCAGTACATCGATTCAGGCTTCGGCCTGGTGCAGGGCGATGTCCGCTGGCTCGCGGGCGTCCTGATCGCCATCGACATCACGCTCGCGGGTCTGTTCTGGGCGATGGCGCCGGACGAGGATGTGCTCGCGCGGCTGATTAAGAAGACGCTCTACATCGGCGTCTTCGCCTTCATCATCGGCAACTACAACAACCTCGCGCAGATCATCTACAACAGCTTCGCCGGGCTCGGCATTGAGGCGGGTGGCGGCACGATCAGCGCCGCCCAGCTTCTCCAGCCGGGCAAGATCGCCGAGGTTGGCATCACCGCCGGCCAGCCGATCCTGACAGCAATCTCCGGCATGATGGGCTTCACCAGCGTCTTTGCGAACCTGGTCCAGATCCTCATCCTGTTCGTCGCCTGGCTGATCGTCGTCATCAGCTTCTTCATCATGGCGATCCAGCTCTTCGTCAGCCTGATCGAATTCAAGCTGACGACGCTCGCCGGCTTTGTTCTCGTCCCCTTCGGGCTGTTCGGCCGCACCGCCTTTCTGGCCGAGAGGGTGCTCGGCAACGTGGTGTCGTCCGGCATCAAGGTCCTGGTGCTCGCCGTCATCATCGGCATCGGCTCGACCATCTTCAGCCAGTTCACCAGCGGCTTCAACAATCCACCGACGATCTCCGACGCGCTGACGCTGATCCTCGCGGCGCTCTCGCTGCTCGGCCTCACCATCTTCGGTCCCGGCATCGCCAACGGCCTGATCGCCGGCGGGCCGCAGCTCGGCGCCGGCGCAGCGGTCGGGACCGGGTTGGCGGTCGCGGGGATCGGCGCGGCGGGCGTTGGTCTGGCTGCCGGCGGCATCGGCGCGGCCGGCGGTTTGATCGCCGGAACGGCGCGCGGTGGTGCGGCCGTCGCGGGAGGAGTCACCGCCGCCTATCGCACAGGCGGCTTGTCGGGCGTAGCCGAGGCCGCCGCATCCTCCGCCGGCAACGCCGCGATGAGTCCGCTCCGACGCGCCGTCGCCAGCCTCCGTGAGAGTTTCGCCGCCGGCGGCAGGGCCGTGACGGGGGACAGTGCATCCGGCTCCGGTTCGGCTGGCGCCGGCGCATCCGGCCAGGCGGAGGGATCGGGGCCGCCCGCCTGGGCGCGCCGGATGCAGCGCGGCCAGTCCATCAATCGCGGCGCTTCCGCCGCCGACCACGCCATCCGCTCCGGCGACCGCCCGAGCAGCGGCAGCGCCGTCGATCTGTCCGAAGGAGAATAGTCATGTTCCGGCGACCGACCATTCGCTATGGCGCGACCCCCGAACCTGAGACGCCCTATCAGCGCGCCGGCCAGGTCTGGGACGAGCGCATAGGTTCCGCCCGCGTCCAGGCGAAGAACTGGCGGCTCGCGTTCTTCGCCACGCTGGCGCTCAGCGGGGAACTCGCCGCCGGTCTCGTCTGGCAGGCCGCGCGTGGGACGATCACGCCTTGGGTCGTGCAGGTCGACAGGCTGGGCGAGGCCCAGGCGGTCGCACCCGCTACCGCCGACTATCGGCCGACCGATCCGCAGATCGCCTGGCACCTGGCGCGGTTCATCGAGGAGGTCCGGGGCATCCCGGCCGACCCGGTGGTGCTCCGTCAGGACTGGCTCGACGCCTACAATTACGTCACCGACAAGGGCGCGCTCGCGCTCAACGACTACGCCCGAACGAACGACCCATTCTCCAAGATCGGAAAGACGCAGATCTCGATCGAGATCGCGAGCGTCATCCGCGCCTCCGACGACAGCTTCCGCGTCGAATGGGTCGAGCGCCGCTACGTCGACGACGCGCTCGCGTCCACCGAACGCTGGAGCGCCATCCTCACCATCGTCGTGCAAACCCCCACCGACGCCGAGCGGCTGAAGAAGAATCCCCTCGGCGTTTTCGTCCACGCCCTCAATTGGTCCAAGGAGCTCGGCTAATGCGCATTCTGCCGTTCGCAACCCTTTTACTCGCCAGCGCCTCGCTCGGCGCCTGCTCGACCTGGAAGCCGCCCGCGATCACCTATGATGACACGCCGCGACCGGCGGTGCTGCAACCCGATCCGCCCAAGCCGGTGCAGGTGGTCGAATTGCCGAAGCTCTTGCCGTTGCCAGGCCAGCTCAAGCCGATCCCGGGCGCCAAGACGGCCCGGCCCGAAGCCGCCGATCCCCAGGTGCGCGTCGATCAAGCCAATGGCTCGGCTCGCGTGCAACCAACCCGCGCCGGCTATATCAACGCCATCCAGGTCTATCCCTATTCCGAGGGCGCGCTCTATCAGGTCTATTCAGCACCGGGCGAGATCACCGACATCGCGCTGGAATCAGGCGAGCAGCTCGTCGGTTCGGGACCGGTCGCCGCCGGCGACACCGTGCGGTGGATCGTCGGCGATACGGAGAGCGGCAAGGGGCCGGACAAGCGCGTTCATATCCTGGTCAAGCCGACACGCCCGGATCTGGTCACCAACCTCATCATCGACACCGACCGTAGAACCTATCACCTCGAGCTGCGCTCGGATGAGAAGACCTATATGGCGGCGGTGTCGTGGCTCTATGCGCAGGACCAGTTGATCGCGCTGCGTGCGCAGAACGCCGAGGCCGACGCGGCGACGCCCATCGCGGCCGGCATCAACGTCGACGCGCTCAATTTCCGCTACCGCATCGAGGGTGACGATCCGGCCTGGCGGCCCCTGCGCGCCTTCGATGACGGGCGGCAGGTGTTCATCGAGTTCCCGGCCGGAATTGCCCAGGGCGAGATGCCGCCGCTCTGGGTCATCGGTGCGGGAGGCGGCGCCGAGCTGGTCAACTACCGGGTCCAGCGCAACCACATGATCGTCGATCGGCTGTTCGCCGCGGCCGAACTGCGGCTCGGTGGCGAACACCAGCAGAAGGTCCGCATCATCCGTATTGATGGGAGGCCGCGGTCATGACCGACGCTCCAGAGGATCGGTCGCCGCGGGAGATGCGGCTGCGGTCCGGCCGGGCGCCCGTTACCCGGCTCTCCCGCAAGGTCCTTCTCGGCCTCGGCACGGTCGCGGCCCTCGGCATCGGCGGCGCGCTGTTCCTGGCCCTGCGGCCCCAGCACCAGACCACCAGTTCCGAACTCTACAACACCGGCACTCGCACGACCCCGGACGGTCTCGCCAATCTGCCGCGCGACTATAGCGGCCTGCCGAAGGCAGTTCCCTTGCTCGGGCCGGCGCTTCCCGGAGATCTCGGCCGGCCGATCGTCGATGCCGGCGCACCAGCCCCCGGCATGAACACGCCGGGACCGAATCCGGAGCAACAGCGCCTGGCCCAGGAACAGGAGGCGGCGCGCACCAGTAACCTCTTCTCGACGACCAACGTCGCGCAGGCGGTTTCGGCGGCGGTTCAGGCGCCGGCCGGTGCTCAAGCGGCCGCGCGGGCGGCGGCCGGCGCCAGCGATCTGACCTCGCAGGATCACAAGCTCGCCTTCCTGAACGGCAATCCCGACCACGGCACGGTCAGCCCCGATCGCATCGAAGCGCCCGCCAGCCCTTACGTGCTGCAGGCCGGTGCGGTGATCGCGGCGGCGCTCCTCACTGGCCTGCGCTCCGACCTTCCCGGCCAGGTTAACGCCCAGGTCACCGAGGACGTCTACGACAGCCCGACCGGGCAGGTTCTTCTGATCCCGCAAGGCGCGCGCCTGGTCGGGCAGTATGACGCCCAGATCGCCTTCGGCCAGTCGCGGGCGCTGTTGGTCTGGAACCGGCTGATCATGCCCAACGGGCGGTCAATCGTGCTGGAGCGCCAGCCTGGGGCGGATCCGCAAGGCTATGCCGGTCTGGAGGACCAGGTCGACAATCACTGGGGCATGCTGTTCAAGGCCGCGATCCTGTCCACTCTGCTCAGCGTCGGGTCCGAGGCCGGCACCAGCGACAGCGAGAACAACCTGGCGCAAGCAATCCGCCAGGGAGCGTCGCAGAGCTTCAACCAGACCGGCGAGCAGGTCGTCTCGCGCTCCCTGAACGTCCAGCCGACCATCACCATCCGGCCAGGCTTTCCGGTCCGCGTGATGGTCACCCACGATCTCGTCCTCGAACCCTATCGCACCTGAGGAGGCGGCCTTGGCAAAGCTCAAGCTCGGAGCGATCGCGGACGACAAGCCGGTGAAGCTGACCGTCGAGCTTTCGGCTTCGGTCCACCGCGATCTCGTCGCCTACGGCCAGGCGCTGGCGCGGGAAACCGGTCATGGAACCATCGAGCCGGCGAAGCTGATCGCGCCGATGCTGGCGCGCTTCATGGCGACGGACCGGGAGTTCGCCAAACTACGGAGGGCGGCCTCAGAGAAGGTGCCGTGAACGCGCTTCGTCGCGCATGAAGGCGATGAACCGGCCGACCACGGCGTTTTCCATGTCCGGAATCCAGACCAGTTCGACCTGCACCCAGGCATTCTCCTCGCCGATTGGCTTGTAGATCACGCCCGGGAACGCAACCTCCGACTGGCTCATCGTCGCGAGGGTGATGCCGAAGCCGGCGCGGACGAGGGCGAAGACGCTTTGCTTGCTGGCGGCGTGCGCCTCGAACTTGACGCCACACCCCATGAACGAGGCAAAAAACTCTCTGGCCGACTGGCTGTCATCCCAACCCTGAACCAGGATTTTCTCGCTCCGCAACGAGTCCCAACCGAGGATCTCCTGTTCGGCGAGGGGGTGATCCTGGGGGAGCGCCGCAACCACGCGCTCGCGGTACAGCAGTTCGGTTGCCGCATCGGGCCACAAGGTGTGGCTGGTCATCAGGGCGACATCCAGGTGACGCTCCCCCAGCGCCGATTGGATATCGCGTTCGTTCATCTCGACGATCGTCAGCACGACGTTCGGATACCGCCCGTGCCAGTCGGCCAGGAGGCTGCTGAGCGGCTCTCCGATGGGAGGCATGCGAACGCCAAGGCGGATCTCGCCCACGTCGCCTGTGCCGTTCTGGAGTCCGACCCGCCCGACCGCTTCGAGTTCGGCGATGGCGCGTCTGACGTGGTGCAGGACCGCCCGGCCGCCCGCGGTCAGGCGGATGCCGGAACGCCCGCGCTCGAACAGCGCCAGACCGAGTTCATCCTCGAGCCAGCCGATCCGTCTGCTGATCGTGGAGGTATTGATCCCGAGCGCCTTGGCCGCGGCGCCGAAGGTCCCGGCATTCGCCGACGTCGTCAGGTACTTGAGATCGCGAAGCTCCATCATCGACCTGCCCGCGGATCGGCGCCACGCTGTTGATACTGCGCACCGGCGCCGATGAGGGGCAGCCCGAGCACCGCATGATAGCGTTTGGCGGCACGGGTGCTCTGTCGGGAAACACCGGCGTTTGACAGATTCGTCCGATGAAATGTCGGGCGCTTGCAGTCAGGCCCCGAGCGCGATCCGCGCCACCGTTAGAGACCGCGCCGAAAGCGGGACGGCGTGACCCCGTGAATGCGGCGGAAGTGGTGGGTCAGGTGGCTTTGGTTTGCGAAGCCGACCGCAACCGCGATCTCCGCGATGGGGGTAGATGATTGGGCGAGAAGTTCCGTCGCCCGCGCGACCCGGTGCCCTACGACATAGCGATGCGGCGGTTCGCCGACCGAGGATTTGAAGGCCTGGGCGAAATGGTGCCGGGTCAGCCCGGCGACCGCGGCGAGTTCGTCGAGGCTCAAGTCCGTGTCGAGACGCGCGTGCAAGTAGTCCAGCACGCGGCGGAGCCGGGCCGGCGGCAGTCCGCCCTTGGCGATGGGAAGCTCCCGCGGCCGGGCGCCGTAATGCCGCAGGAGATGGACGGTGAGAACGGCTGTTAGGCTGTCGGTATAGAGGAGGCCCCCGGCAGCGCCATTCTCCAATTCATCGTCATATAATCCGGCAAGGGTTCGGAGCACGTCGTCCTCGGCGGCGATCCGCGTCTGGACCTCGACATCGCCAACCGCCAGATCTTCGCCCGCTCGGGCGATCACCTGAGCGTCCAGGGCGATGGCCAGAAAGTCAGCGGGGCTGTCCCATCTTACCCACAACGGACGCGAGCCACTGCCGATCTGCAGGAGACCGGGGCGGAGTTGCGCTACTTGCCGGCGTTCACTGCCGAGTTCCCGCCATTCCAGCGCGACCGGAGCACCCCGATGGAGCACGACCATGGTCTGCTCGGCGGCGAACGCCGCTCCGGGGTTTGGCAACGAGACGGCTCGGGAGACGCTCACCCCGCCGAGGCGGAGGTGCTTGCTATGGGAAAAGCCCGGTGCATCCGCCGCCGAGCCGAAATCGATCAAGCGGGGCTTGAGTCCAACGCTCAACCCAGTGCTGGGGCATGGCAAGGCTTCCTCCACGTTTTCGCCCATCCGTGCGGTCAACATGGGTTCACACGCGCTAAGGGCACGTCTCAGGCGGAAATTGTCTCGGATATTTAATCATCCAAACCCAGTGTCATTATTTGGGCACGGCAAGTCCGCCCGGTCCACTTGGTGCGCAGGCCGAACCGTCGAGCGCGCCAAACCCGCCGCCGTCGATATTACTCGGCCTCGACATACCCGATCAGAGACGCCGAGTAGCTCCCGTCTCCGTTGGCGGCGCCTTTGTGCTTCAACTCGCGCTGTAGAGTGGGCTCGACCGCAACTGCGAACAAGTTGCCGCGCTCAGCCGGACTGAACACTGGAGCAGCCGGGGATGCGGAAAGATATTGGTCGGCTTGACGCTCAGCAGCGGGAACTCTCGTACCGTCCGGCCTAACCGCTATCGTCTGGACACCCACACGGCGTTCTCCATTGCCCGCCGAGCTTTCAACAAGCCAGAACGACAGCAGGATCGGCGTCTCCGCCCCACCATGAACTGCGATGCCGATTTCCTCCGGCGGGAGACTGCGCCACCGCCCAAGCTCGTCCTGCATGAGCCGATGATCCAACCCCAACAATTCGATGTCGTCCCGGCTAGTGGCGATTTCCCGATTCGACGTAAAGCGCGCGAGGCGTTTTCCATCGAGCGTCTGAAGGTCATAGGTATCGTCGCCGACTTTCACGACGCGCTGCTGCCGGTCCGCGACAGCCGCGGAGAGAAAGTGGATTAGCCGATCCATGCCCATAGTGACGTCTGAAAACGGCTTGTAGTCATCGAGGCTGAAGCCGTCGAGATCCTGAAATAAATCGAATACGACTTCTCTCGCCTCCCGCGCATTGGCCAGTGCGGCCTCAAGCTCGACGGCAGTTCTTTTCAATTCCGGATCGGACAACGCTTCTTGATAGAGGCGATCATAATTTAGGCGTTCAGATAGCTGCCCGAGTATTTGCGAACGCAGATCTTCGGCTACATTGCCTTGATCATCGACCTTGCCAAGCGTCCTGGCGATCTCATTCAGCTTGTCGTCAAGCAGCAGGAAAATCCGCCCCTCGATCGTGTCCGACAGGACAAGATTGTAGACCTGAGCTGTATGCGCCTGCCCATAACGATGAATGCGCCCGATGCGCTGCTCCATGTCCATCGGGTTCCAGGGCAGATCGAAATTGAACAGGACGCGGGCGAATTGGAGATTGATCCCTTCGCGTCCGGCGGCCGTGCAGACGAGGACCCTGGGGCCGTCCTTTTGGCGAAAACGCCGTTCGGCGGCAACTTTCGCGCCGTGATCGCCGCCTCGAAGAACGACGACCCCCTGGCCAGGGTAGACCTGCTCAATTTCGCGCGCCAGAAGATCCACGGTGCCTAAGTAGGTCGCGAAGATGACAATCTTCTCAGCCGAGTGTTGGCGCCATAGTGTGCCAAGACCGTCGAGTAGTTTTTGAGCCTTCGTTTCACGGCTTTGCGGAAATACGGAAAGCAGATCCTGAATCCTCAGACGCTCCTCCGGCAGATGGAGATTGATCGCGGCTGATGCGACATCCTCGGCATGAGCGGCGGCAAACTCATCGCCATAGGGATCGGACGCCATCTCAAGCGCCTCTTCATCGAGCTTTTTCGCCAGGCGGTACTTCAGGTCCGCCATGACGCGATCTGCCTCTGTCCGCCCCAACGCGTCACGGTTCAGATTCCATTCGGAATGGATCATTTCCCGCGCCTCGTCATACAGACGTTCACGGCCCTCGATATCGAGGTCGCGATCACGCAGCAGACCCTCGTGGAGGGTCAGCATCAACATACGGCGCATCAAAGTCCGCCGCACCGCGGCGAAACTGGACGCTGCGATTTTCTGGAAAATCGCCATGAGAAAGCCGAGCGCTCTCCCTTGGTTGCCTTTTCGGCGAGCCAGGTTGAAGCCGTCCTCCAGATACTCCTTCAGCTTTTCGTAAAAGCGCCGTTCCTCGTCGCACATGAGAAAGGATTCCGTGTGAACCCAGCGACGGGCGAAAAGCGGATCGCCGTCAGGCCGGCAAGCATCCGCTTTGGTCCGACGGAACATCACGGCGTTGAGGCGATGCCGATGTTCAAGCATCTCCTCCGGGCTACCGAACAGTGTCGGATTAAGCAGTTGAACCAGCATCCAGAACTGGAAATGGTTGCCCTGGTGCGGCGTCGCAGAGAGAAGCAGCAGATCGCGGCCGTGCCCCTTTAGGGCTTCCGCGAGCTTATAGTTCTCCGTCTTTCGTACCTTTCCGCCGATGCGGGACGCGGTGAGGTGATGGGCCTCGTCAAACACGACGAGGTCCCATTGCGGCGCATCGAGCAGGCGCTTGATGCGCGCCGGCCGCTTCAATGTGTCGATGCTGGCAATCAAGCGGTCGTGCTTAGCGAAAGCGTTGGTCCTACGATCGGTGATGTCGCCCTCGGAGCCGAAGATCTCGAAATCGAGGTTGAACACCTCGTTCAGCTCCCGGTGCCAGTTGTTCACCAGCCCTGCCGGTACGACCATCAGCGCTCGGCTGAGTTCACCGCGGCTGGCAAGTTCACGCAGGATCAGCGCTGTTTCGATCGTCTTGCCGAGCCCGACCTCGTCCGCGATCAGAAAACGGCGTGGCGACGCGGTGGCGATCCGATGCGTTAGTACGACCTGATGCGGCAGCAGATCAATGCGCGCCGACGTGAGCGCCGATGCGCTTTCCATAACCGGCAGAGCATGGGCCTCGTAGGCTAACCATGCCCTTCGCGCGCGCTCATCGCCTCCTTCGACCGAGGCCAATATCCTTTCCGTCCGTGAAAGCTGCCGCTGGATGCTGCCGAGCGGTACGCGCCGTTCCCCATTGCTGAAGAAAACGCGAAGATAGCCGTCGTGCGGTGCATCAAGCACAACTCCGTCGCCGAACTCGCTATGTGTGATGCGCTCCCCGGGCGCAAACCGCAGCTCTTCGATCACCCGCCCGCCTCACGTGATACGCAGATGGAAGAGGCCCGCCGCCTTCGCGCCGGCCGCGAGCAGAATTTCCTGCGGGTATTCCCGCGCTTCACCCCAGAGAAGCCGCCCGAAATCGATTTGCCGATCGCCATTTGGCGCGCCACATCGCCACACAACTGCATCGCTGGCCGTCTGGACGTGAACGCGCCGCTGGCCGGCAGGAAGCCAGAACACGAGCGATGCATCCCCCTGATAAAAATCCTGGAACGAGAGAATCGCGTGCTTGAGCTCACCCGCCAGCCACGCGTCCGCATCTTCCGGCGACAGCAGATCGAGGCAGGCGTCAAGGCCGGCCACGACCATGGTGCGCCCATTGTTGCTCGGCAAATCATCTGGCCATTGCCCGTCGAAGCGCAGGAGTTGTCGGAGGCTGAGGACCTCACCTGGCTTGGCAATCTTGTTAAGCGCTTCGTTGTCCCAGATCCAACTGACTCCACGCCGCTGCCAAACCGTGTCGAGGAGTTGCTTCATTCGTCACTCCTCCAAAAACAGGGACAGCTGCTTCACGACCTCACGGTTGCTCTCCGCCCAGCCGTTGTAGATCGAGAGCGCACGAGAGGCAGCATTACGACGAAGCTGACTCGGCGCGCGCTTACTTAGCCATTCGAGCAAACCTCTTAGCGCTGGATGCGGTTTGAAATTTTCGTTCTTCAGCGTGTCGGATGCATTGACGCCGCTGCCGTCATAACAAGCGCCGATCAGCACAAGCGCCTGATCCAGGTCAGCGGTCAGACGGCGCTTGTGGCGGCCCTGCCAATCTAGGGCAAAATTAAGCGGTTCGACGAGGTGAAAGACCTTCTTTTGCTCGCCTGTCCAACCGCGATCGGTGAACTCGTCCGGAGCGATACCCGAACCGCGCAGAAGTTTCTGAATCTGGTCGCGCGCGATCTCCGTCTTGCCGTCAAAGATGCGCAGGAACTGCCGCGTGATCGGCTCTGCGGCAACAGGCGGGGGTTCCGCTGTTTGATTCACATCTTCATCGATTAGCTGGTTTATCCCGACAAGAGCGTCCTTTAAGGAAATGGCACGGTCCTCATCAACAAAGACTTTGCCGTAGTGGCGGGAGAAGTATTCCAGCGCCTTGCCGCGTCGGATAACCTGGAGATCGGCCGCTGGAAGGCCTTCCTTAGCGTGGTTCTCCAGCAAAGAGCGGAGTTGTCGTACGTCAGACAGAACCTCCCGTCGCATCCGTCCCCACGAAACAGGCTCTGGTTCTTCCGTACGCTTACGGCATACGTGGATGACGTCATATTCGACTTTCTGTGAGCCGTATTGACCGTCCCCCTTTGTTTCATCACCGCGGATCGGAAAGGTTGCCTCCAGGATAAATCCAGCCTCAAAAAGACTTTCCAGGACATCGATCCAAGGCCCGTCCTCGCTATGATGAAATGTGAACGCCAATATTCCGGACGGCTTTAGTTTTTGTCGCACATTCTTCCAGCAAGCCGTTAGTAGGCGGCGGTAGAAATCGTCGGCATCTTGCGCGTTTCGCGCCTTATTTGACACAACTTCTAGGGCGCGAGGGGTTTCGCCTCGGCCGAACAGCGCTGGATATTTATCTTTCAGTATCGGTTTCAGCCAAACGTAAAAGAAATCCGACCATTCCGCATATTGCATAAGATCACCGAAGGGCGGATCTGTAATGCAGAGATCAAGCGTGCCGTCGTCTATCCAATCTAGTTCTGTTGACGACCCGCATCGGATATCAATGTTATCCAAGACTGGATCCTCAGTAAGGACTTTTATACTCTTCGATTGATCGCCACCCGTTTCATTTGATGCTGTGGATACCAATTCCCACGGATTATTCGCCCACTCGCGACCTTGCAAAATTGCTTCGCCGCAGGAAGTCCAATTTCCTCGTCCGAGATCTGGAAAGAACGAATTTTCCACAGGGAGATTTTTCGGTCGGAAGTTATTTTTAGAAAATTGCGGCGCAAGTTTATCATAATCCTTGTCGCACACGGTCATCATGCACTGATTTCTTACATACTGTTGAAATGCCGCGAGAACAAATTCTATCGCCGTACCGGAATGTTTTCCAGATAGATCACTAATGCACTTCAACAATATTGATAGACCAAGAAGTTGCCGCTTATTGAACATAGTGTGCCAATGCGTGTAACCGTGGCGCCTAACGGACCAGAAATCTGCTTCCAAACCGTATGGAAGCTCCTCTTCCGGCCAATATCCGGCCAAGTCCGTTGTTGACCGATCCTCCCATTCGCGCTCGGCGGCCTGTACTCCGCCGAGATTGAAATACGGTGTGAAAAAACGCCCACCATAAGCGGCACCTTGTTTCTTTCGTAGTGGGGAAACCCCTTGGATCATAATGGGGTAGTACGGGGCCGTCTTACCCGTAATTGCCGTGCTCTCAAGAACGTCTTGGACTCTGCCGCATTTCCCACAAGCGAATGTCGATTTCTTCGGGACCGTCCCGCCGCCTTTGCCGGTTTCAAAGGTCACATTTGTTTCGGGACAGGTCACCGTCTCTGGTAAAGTACCGCGCACCTCTAGTAGCCGGAGGGTCTTGAGCCTCTCTTCCGTCCAGATCGTGGTGGAAGCGGCATCGTCTTGCGCAGACCCACCAAGCGACTGGCCACTGGCGTTGGATTTAGGGCTGCCTGCGAGCCATTGGGGATGGATAAGAAGGGTGGCATCTACCTTCTTGGTTTTGCCTTTATCGAGTTTAATCATCGAGTTGTAGCCGCATCTCGGACAGGTGACACGGCCCCGCGCATCGACCACGGTAAAGGGGGACTCGGAGGGCGCCACAAACAGTGGGACGTCCGGCGCCATGCGTGCATCGACGTCTTCAATGTCGAAGTCTGCAGCGCACTCAGAGCATTGATGGGCCCAATGTTTCACGGTCAGGGTTTTCATAGCCATGACAGGGCTGGTCATAATCGGCGTCCTGTGGCCGCAGCCTGTCACCTGGCAGACGCCATGCTTGGCCCAGAACGTGTAAATGATTTCCGGCCCCTCATAGCGGTATTCGCGTCGCTCTTTGGGTGTCAGGAGAAGCGGATCAAAGCTCGGCTTCTCGACACGGCCGCTCGGAACGTGGATCCATTTGCCTTTTTCCGCATTCGGCCCGTCGCAGTAGTAGAACGGCATGATTTGGGGCTTTACCTCCGCCTCAATCTCCGCCAGCAGCCGCTTCACCTCGTCGAGATCGACGTCCGCGAGTTCCTGCTTCACCACAAACCATGCGACCGGATTGAGGTCGTTGCCGAACATCTGCATGCCGAGGCGCGAGCCCTCGACTAGGGTCGTGCCGCCGCCCATGAAAATGTCGGCGACCTTCAGATGCTTGAACGCTCCCTTCTTCTGGTGATTGGCATAGTAATTGTCCCAGACTAACTTTGCCGCATGGGAGGGGTCTTCCGGCGCCTTGGTAGCAGCCGCAATGAGCATGGAGCGGAAGACGCTCGAGCGACGCCGCGCCCACCATTTCGACATTTGATAGATCGGCTTGCCGACATTACCCTCCAAAATTGCTACTTGGTTCACCGGCAAGATCGGGAAATCGACCTCGAGACACGTCTTGGGCCTATTCGGATCACTGAAATCCACCGTTTCCATCGCGACCGGCTTGCCCGCCCCGACAGTGCGGGCAACATGTTGAGCGATTAGTTCTTTTTTCGAGGCCATACGCGCCAATTCCTACTTCGTGAGCTCAACAAATGGCGACAAGACCTCAAGCAGCGATGCTCCGCCATGCGCGAGCGTGGGATAGCCGCCCTGGCTCCGCCATTTCCAGCGGCCAACGGCCAAGAGATTCTGTCCGTGTGGACTGCTCACCGGCAGAGTGACTGGCGGCACGAATGGTCCAGCATCGTGCTCCCCGCTGACGAAGCGTCCGCTCTTGAAGGTCGATTTCAGGAATGCTGCCTGCTCGTCACTGGCGTCGAAGAAGAGGCCCGTCGCGGCGTAACCGTGATCCGAGGTGATAACGACTCGGCGACCAACAGCGAGCCGCTCGACAAAGGCCCAAAACTCATCATTCGACAGACGTTCCGCCGCATCACGAGTGAGCGTGTCGAGCCCTTGGCCGGCCCCGGCGCCGTCATGCACCATGCTGTCCGGCCAGGGATGCCAGAAGATCCAGTTTGGCGTGGCGTCGATCAGATCGGCACAATCCTTCCAAGGAAGGTCAACGCACTCTGTCCGCGCAGGCGTCAGCTTGTGGTTCGCCCCGCCTCCGTTGTTCTGTAGCTGGCTGCGGCTCCCAAAGCCGAGTGCGCGGGCGAAGGCATTGGTTTCGCTTGGCAGTTCGGACGCATGGGCGCTCATGCTGTGTAGAGTGAACCCTCTTTTTTCCGCCCCCTCGATCAGCCAGGGAATTTCGCGCAGACTGAGGCCATCAAGGATGAGCACCGCCTTCGCGCTGTAGGGCTCAGCCCACCAGCGAACCAGGCGCTCAGAAGTGCGCTCGACCGCGCTTCCAAAATCCCGCCAGAGGTCCCAGCCGCATGCAGAGAGGAAGAGATCAAGCGTTCCGATCTCCCGGTCCCGTTTGGTCACCTCTCCTGGTGCGTTGCCCGCACCCAAAGGTTGCGATGCAATGGTGATTGCCCGCCCGATCACCAGGCGCCACGCCTCTGCCGACGGCTCCTTCAGCAACCGTTCAAGTGTCGTCGCGTCCATCGGCATCAGCCATCCTCTTTTTCAAGGGACAGCTCGAAGGTCATGCCGTCAGGTAGCTTTTTGAGCAGCTCGCGAAGCTGCGCGCCCGTAGCCGTTGACACCTTAATCGTAACTTCGGAGACCGGCGTCGCTGGCCCAATCCCCCAACCCTCAAGTTTCCCAATCAGGTTGAGCGGCGACGTTGGCGGATTTGCCAAATTCGTGCGGGCCTTGGGCGAGGCCCCGTTAAAAATGCTGCCCCCGCCAGCAGCGGTGCTATCGCCCGGCATCGGTGAACCGCCACTCGGCACCGACGAAGGAGTGCCAACAGGCGCGCCAGAAGGGGCCGCTCCTCCGCCGAAAAGACCACCCGGCGGCGGAACGGTTGTGGGGCCGGCGGGCGCTGCACCGCCCGTGGCGGGAACCGCTGACGGTGAGAGCAGGAACACCTCGTCGAGCTGACGCCCTGTGTAGGACAGTTTCGGCCGCAGGCGTCGCCATGCAATGTCCTCATCCTCGCCGGGCATAGCCTGGAGGTATTCCATCCCGCGCAGATTGATGGCGATCTTGCCGCGAGCGCATAAACGCAGGATCCGCTCCTTCATGGCTGTTTCGCCAAGCCACGGGATACAGTCTTGTCCCGCTGGACGCGGCTCTTGGAGCTCTCGGAGCAGTTTCCCAACGGACGCGTTGTCTGACGCCGCCGTCAGAACGAGATCCGCAAAATCCTCTGGCACGAAGAGGTCATTGACCAAGGCGGTCTCGATCGCCTCAGGGATTTGGACGCCCGTCGCCTTCACGGCCTCTATATGAAATTCGCATTGAGCGGGGTCCGCAAAATTCCAGCGATGCAGGACTGCAAAACGATCAAACCGCTTCTTCAAAATATCGCGTAGCTCGCCTTGATATTTTGTGTGAAGCTTTCGGTACTCTGGGCTCTGATTGCTCCATTCAAGCGCCTTCATCTCCGCGCGAGCCAGGACCAACAAATCGCGGTCATAGAAGACCGGGGATGATCCGCTTCGCGGCAATAGGAACCGCACGATGTTGCGCCGCTTTTGAAGATGGTCCTTTACCCAGCGACCAAGACGCGCGCCGATTTTATCGACCTCTTCTGGCACCACGAGGATCGGCAATCGCTCATCCCACCTACCCGGATGCTCGCTTTCTTCAAGCTGAGACCACGGGTCGGTCATCCAAGCCTTCGACAACGCGATGACGCGAAATGTCTTTGCGACCTCCTCCGAGCCGCCGACGACATACCGGATCTCCTTCGCGAGTTGTGCGAGATCCGAGCCGTCCGAGAACAGCTTGTCGTTCCGCGCGCAAGCCATCAGCTTCGCTTGCGGGTTTTCGTCCTCCCGGAAAACAAGCCGCTGGCCGTCCTGGTGAATGTTGAAGCTGTTTTCGACAATAGTGGCCAGTTCCACCTGGAAGGCATTCTCATCGAGCGGTTTCTGACGAGTGATGTCCACCTGAAGGGCGGCCGGCTCGGCGCCTGCCAGGTTGCCTACGGCGATCGATCGTAGCCATAGCGACCCAACGATCTCATGCAGATGCGGCGCCACCGATGCGTGGTTCGGCACAGCCTCGACAACCGACGTGATGTTTCGCAGCGCTTTGTCGCGCAGCGACCGGTGCTGCTGATTCGCGACAGAATCGAGAAGGGCTCCGATGCCGGTGCTGTCATCTTCAAGGCGAAAATCAGCCGCCGTCAGGATCGGTTCATCCTCCCCGCGGCTCTTGAACAGGTTTGCCAAGATGCGGATGAGGTCACGAGTTTCCTGCGCATCGGTCGCGATCAACACCTGATCTTCAAGCAACTGCAAAAGGTGTGGAGCAAATGGCCAAGTCTCACCAAAATCTCTGCGCTTCCTCTCATGCTCGGATGCAGGAGTGTTGAGCAGGCGGAGAAATTCGGAGACGTGTACGGCAATGAGCCCATCGATTCCGGTGGGCGAAATTTGAATCCGGTTCTCAAACAACCTATGCAGCAGCATTCTGCGACGGTCGTGCTGGATACGCTCCGGACTACCTCCGGCCTTAAAATCAATCTGGACCGGATTCACCCGATGAATCTGCTGATAAGCATCGGTATCGCCGTTCCGAACCGAAACCACCAGCGCCAGAAGATCGGGATGCTCTTTGGAAATCTCCGACAGGATCTGAATGAAATTGAAGGCCCAATTTTTCCAAGGATACTGCTTGGTGTTGGTCAGGCCGTCATACCAAGTCTGAAACTCGTCCAGCAGGAGCATCGTCGGCGTATGACGTAATAGCTCCAGGATCAGCTGATCCGACGGAATGTCCGTCTTTGCACTTCCCATCCCCTCCCATTTGCCGCGGATATAGCTCCCGTGCGGATGCTGCTCGAAAAGCAGGTCCCACAGAAACTTGTAACGCTGCCGGTGGAGGCTTTCGCCGATCACGAGCATCCCGTCCCGAAGCGGGATTGCTCCGATCACCGGGTCATTGAGCGTCGTCGCCCATGATTTAAGCCAGGCGCCCGTCGATACGGGATCATGCACGGCATGGAAAAGAGCGGCCATAAGGTGCGATTTACCCAGGCCCCGCTCGCCGATGACGACAACGGGGCGGCCCTGGTTTGGCCCGACAGCCTCGATGCCTTTCAAGAGATCATGGGTAGGGTACGTGATCTCGAGGAATTGAGCCGCCGCGATCTGGGTCGCGCCGGTATTGCTTTCGTTGGAAAGCTCGATCGCCGTGCCCTTAAGGCGCTTGCCTTTGAATTCCTGGCGAAGGTTAAGCCCTAGCATTTCGGCCCCCGTCGATTCGGTTTGTTATTTGCGGCGCGGATGCGCTCGCGGGCACGCCGACCAATGTGATCTGCTGATCTTGCGGCAGTCGCGCGCTAGGGGCGGTATCGAGACCGAGGCGTCGCAGGGTGTAATAGAGCAACGCCTTCCGAACCGGTATCTCAGCCACACCACCATTCATTCCGTAGTCGAGTTCGACAATTTTCCGCTGCCCAGCCGATAGTTCTGGATGGGGCGCAATTTTGACGACAACAGACTCATGCCAATCGGCATCGGCCCTTGGATCGACGTCGGCTGACCTCGTTCCACGTATTCCGAGGATCCGCGACAGGACGAAATCCTTGAACACCTTATCGAGCGCGCAGTAGCTCCGCGCGTGCCAGCGAAACCCGTCAAAGCCGATCGCGTGCGGCGCGACCCAGCGCCACATCGGCTCCGGTCGGGAGAGGGACTGGTATTTGATCTCGATCTCGTCACCTGCGCGGATGGTGGCAACGACCGAGCGCAGTATTTTGGCGTCTACGGAACGCGACGGCGTTGGCGTGGCGTCGAACGCCGGGGACGCGCCAATCCAGGTTTCTCTCAGTTGAAGGAGGCCATCTGCCATCGACCTGAGCTGAGACAGATAGCGACTTGCGTCCGGCCGCAGGAATACTGGAGCGAATTCTGCCCCACGCACATAGGCCTTGCCGCTCTTGTCATAGACCATGTTCGCCGGAGCCAAGCCGAGATAGCGGTTCAGGTCGGTCGACGCCTGCTGCACGGATATTCCGAACGAATCGATCAGGTCGCTGCGGTTGACATGCCCCTCCCAGAAGAGCCGGAACTCGATGAACTCAAGTCTGCGCTCAACGCCCCATCTGAGATCCCGCTGCTCTTCGCCCACCAAACGCTCCGACTGACACCTCGCGACGGGTAACGCGATGGAACGAGTTACTAGCCGGGTCGAACCATAGCCCCAGGCTGGGCCGTCTACAATGTAAAGGTTGATCGGCCGCGCCGAGACATGCATTGCCGAGGGGGTAATCGGGCAGACGTCGGGCCGGCACACGGCTTGCCGGAACACACCCTCCTGGCTTGGTCTCCGCCTGGATGCGTAAAGAGTGCCCGTTCGGATCGGTTCCGGGAGGTGTTCCTTGGAGGCGTTGGACCAGTCCGGCACCGACGGGAGTGGCCGCTGGTATCCGGTGACTTCCGCTCAGATGCTTAGAACGCGCTCAGATTGGTCCGGGAAAGAGGCCCTCTAAGCAAAAACGGCCCCGAAGGGCCGCTTTTATCCGCTTGATTTCCCTAAGGAAATCTGGAGCGGGCGAAGGGATTCGAACCCTCGACCCCAACCTTGGCAAGGTTGTGCTCTACCCCTGAGCTACACCCGCGTCCGTGACAGGCGCGAACCTGTCGGCGGCGCTTATGGCGCAAGGCGACCAAGATTGCAACACCCTTGCGCGCTTCGATTGGCGTCGGCTTTATTAAATCGTTATAACGTGGGCGTGAATTGATGTCGGTGCGCAGCCATGCGAAGCGGCTGCGAACCAACACGGGGCCGTGAAACGATCGAGGGCGAATGAACGAAACCGTGCAGCCGGAGAAGGTTGAGGTCGCCGTACCGGTTCAGCCGGTGGCGCCGCAGCCGGTCGCGCCGAAACCCCATCGCTGGGGCAAGGCGGCGCTCGTGCTGGCGCTGGCCTTGGCCGTCGTCGTCGGCTGGCAGTATGTGGAGAACATCGCGCCATCGGTGAACGAAGAGACCCATCCGGCCGGGCCGCCCGCGCAGACCGTTCGCACCGCGCCCATCGTCCTCGGCCAAATGCCGATCACGATCGACGCGCTGGGGGTCGTGACGCCGCTCGCCACCATCACGGTCAAGACCCAGATCGCCGGCAAGCTGATGTCGGTCGGCTTTGAGGAAGGGCAACTGGTGAAGGAGGGCGATTTCATCGCCCAGATCGATCCGCGTCCCTACGAGGCCGCCTTGGCCCAGGCCCAGGGGCAACTGGCGAAAGACACTTCGCTGCACGCGCAAGCCGAGGCCGACCTCGCGCGTTATCAGACGCTGAGCAAGCAGGATTCGATCGCCCGCCAACAGGTTGAAGATCAGGTCTTTCTCGTCGCGCAGGACAAGGCCGCGATGGCGACCGATCAGGCGCAAATCGACACGGCCAAGCTGAACATCGCCTATTGCCACATCACTGCTCCGGTCAGCGGGCGCGTCGGCCTTCGACTGGTCGATCCCGGCAATTACCTCCAGCCGTCGGACACGACCGGCATCGTCGTGCTCACCGAGATCGATCCGATCAGCGTCGTCTTTTCCACGCCCGAGGACAACCTGCCGCAAATCACCGCGCGCCTGGAGGCCGGCGCCAAACTGCCCGTCACCGCGTTGGATCGCTCCAACGTGAAACAACTGGCGACAGGCGTGTTGACCAATTTCGACAACGAGGTCGATGTGACCACGGGGACGTTCAAGCTGCGGGCGACATTCCCCAATCCCACAGGCGTGCTGTTTCCAAGCCAGTTCGTCAATGTTCGCATGCTCGTCGATACCCTTTCGGGCGCCGTCCTCGCACCCAACGCCGCCGTCCAGCTCGGCGCCAACGGCAGTTTCGTCTATGTCGTCAAATCGGATTCGACTGTCACGGTGCGCAACGTCACGACCGGGCCGACGGACGCGAAGAACACCGCCATCCTCTCCGGCTTGACCGCCGGGGAGACCGTCGTCATCGACGGCGTCGACCGGCTGCGCGACGGCGCCAAAGTGAGCGTCCGCAACGGCGCGGGAGCGGGCGCAAGCGCGGCGCAGAGCCCGGCGCCGGCCGGCGAAGCGGCTGGCGCAGGACAACGCCAGCATCGGCATAGGAACCAAGGCGCGGGCGCCGGATCGGCTCCCACTGGCGCCGCGCAATGACGTCAAGGCGAGACAGGCGCCGATCATGAATCCCTCGCGTCTGTTCATCGAGCGGCCGGTGGCGACGACGCTGCTGATGATCGCGATTCTCATGGTCGGCGTCGCGGCCTACAAGTTCTTGCCGCTTTCGGCGCTGCCCGAGGTCGATTACCCCACCATTCAGGTGCAGACCTTCTATCCCGGCGCGAGCCCGGAGGTGATGACCTCGTCGGTGACCGCGCCGTTGGAGCGGCAATTCGGCGAGATGCCGAGCCTCACCCAAATGATGTCGCAAAGCTCGGCGGGCTCCTCGGTCATCACCCTGCGCTTCAGCCTCGATTTGAGTCTCGACATCGCCGAACAGGAGGTTCAGGCGGCGATCAACGCCGCGGGCAATCTGTTGCCGTCCGATCTCCCCGCGCCGCCGATCTACGCCAAGGTCAACCCGGCGGACGCGCCGATTCTGACGCTCGGCGTGACCTCGAAGACGCTCAAGCTGACCGATGTCGAGGACATCGTCGAAAGCCGCCTCGTTCCGAAGCTGTCGCAGCTCCCCGGCGTCGGCTTGGTGTCGATTTCCGGCGGCCAGCGTCCGGCCGTGCGGATCCACGCCAACCCGCTGGCGCTCGCGGCCTACGGCATCAATCTCGACGATCTCAGGACGACGATCAGCAACCTCAACGTCAATACGCCCAAGGGCAATTTCGACGGCCCGTCGCAATCCTTCGCCATCAACGCCAACGACCAGATCCGCAATCCCAACGATTACCTCAAGTCGGTCGTCGCGTACCGCAACAACGCGCCCGTTCTGCTGAGCGACGTGGCGACGGTGGAAATCGGGCCGGAGAACACCAGGCTGTCGGCGTGGATGAACGAGACGCCGGCGCTGATCGTCAACATCCAGCGCCAGCCGGGCGCCAACGTCATCCAGGTCGTCGACAGCATCAAGCATCTGTTGCCGCTGCTGACTGCGTCGGTGCCGCAGGCGGTCGTGATCACGCCCTTGACGGACCGCACAACGACCATCCGCGCCTCGGTCGACGACGTCGAATTCGAGCTTTCCCTGGCCGTCGGGCTCGTGGTTCTGGTGATCTTCCTGTTCCTGCGGAACATCCCGGCGACGATCATTCCGAGCCTGTCGGTGCCGCTCTCGCTCGTCGGCGCGCTGGCGATCATGTACCAGCTGAATTTCAGCCTCGACAATCTCTCGCTGATGGCGCTCACCGTGGCGACGGGCTTCGTCGTCGACGACGCCATCGTCGTGATCGAGAATATCTCGCGCTATCTCGAAGAGGGGGATCTGCCGAGGGAGGCCGCGCTGAAGGGTTCGCGGCAGATCGGCTTCACCATCATTTCGCTCACGGTCTCGCTGATCGCGGTGCTCATCCCCCTGCTCTTCATGGGCGACGTCGTCGGTCGGCTGTTCCATGAATTCGCGATCACGCTGGCCGCGACCATCGTCATCTCGGCCATCGTCTCGTTGACTCTCGTGCCGATGATGTGCGCGAAGTTGCTGCGGCCGAGCCCAGCCGGGCGCAGCGACCACCATGCCACCGGCGGCCGGTTCTTTCAGGCGCTGCTGCGCCTCTACGCTTCGCTGCTCAACGTGGTGCTGAACCATCAGATCGCGACGCTCGTCGTCGCCGTGGCGACCTTCTTCATCACGGGATATCTCTACGTCACGATCCCCAAGGGGTTCTTCCCGGCGCAGGACACCGGGATCATCCAGGGCATCACCCAAGCGGCGCAGGACGTTCCCTTCGACAAGATGGGCGAACACCAGCAGGCCTTGGCCAAGGCGATCTCGGCCGACCCGGACGTCGAAAGCCTGTCCTCGTTCATCGGCGTCGACGGCTCGAACGTCACGCTCAACTCCGGCCGCATTCTCATCAATCTCAAACCGCACGCGAAGCGCAAAGCGACCGCCGCCGAGATCATCCGCCGCCTGCAGCGCGAGACCGCCGACATCGCCGGCATTTCGCTGTACATGCAGCCGGTGCAGGATCTGTCGATCGACACCGCGGTCAGCGCGACGCAATATCAGTTCACGCTCGAGAATCAGGATCTGGCGACGCTGCAGGCCTGGACGCCGACGGTTCTGAGCCGCCTCGCCAAAATCCCCGGCGTCGTCGACCTCGCCAGCGATATGCAACCGAACGGCCGTTCGGTGACCGTCAACATCGATCGGGCCACCGCGGCGCGCTTCGGGGTGACGCCGGCGACGATCGACAACGCGCTCTACGACGCCTACGGCCAGCGCATCATTTCGACCGTGTTCACGCAGTCGAACCAATATCGCGTCATTCTCGACATCGATCCCGCGATGACGCGTTCGCTGAAATCGTTGAACTCGATTTATCTTCCGTCCGCCGCCTCGACCTCCGGCCAAGTGCAGCTTCCGGCGATCAGCACGCTCGAGGTGAAGCGGTCGCCGCTGCAGATCTCCCATCTCAAGCAGTTCCCGGTGACGACGATTTCGTTCAATCTGGCGCCCGGCGCGTCGCTGGGCGGAGCGGTCGACGCCATCAACGCCGCGCTCGGCGACATGAAACTTCCCGCCAGTTTCGCGGTGAGTTTCCAGGGCGCGGCGCAGGCCTTCCAGTCCTCGCTGTCGAACGAGGTGTTCCTCCTGCTCGCGGCGGTCGCCACGATGTATATCGTGCTCGGCGTTCTCTACGAGAGCTTCATCCACCCCGTCACGATTCTGTCGACGCTGCCCTCGGCCGGCATCGGCGCGCTGCTCGCTCTCGAAATCGCCGGCTCCGATCTCGACATCATCGGCGTCATCGGCATCGTCCTGCTGATCGGCATCGTCAAGAAGAACGCGATCATGATGATCGACTTCGCCCTGGAGGCGCAACGCCAGGAGGGAAAGCCGCCGCGCGAGGCGATCTTCCAGGCCTGCCTCCTGCGCCTGCGGCCGATCCTGATGACGACGGTCGCGGCGATGTTCGGCGCCTTGCCGCTGATGCTGGGATCGGGCGTCGGGTCGGAGCTGCGCCATCCGCTCGGCCTCGCGATCGTCGGCGGCCTCGCGGTCAGCCAGGTCCTCACCCTGTTCACGACGCCGGTGATCTATCTCTTCTTCGAGCGCATCGGGTCGCGGCTCGGCGCCGGAGCGTCGGATAGCGCGCTCGCGGCGGAGGCGCCGTGAACAATCGCCTGTCCGAACTCTTCGTCCGTCGGCCGGTGGCGACGACGCTGCTGACGATCGGCATCGCGCTGGCGGGCGTGCTGGCCTTCGCGCAATTGCCAGTCTCGCCCTTGCCGCAGGTCGATTTCCCCAACATCTCGGTGCAGGCCAACATGCCGGGGGCGAGCCCCGACAACATGGCCTCCGCCGTCGCCGCGCCGCTGGAGCGCCATCTCGGGCAGATCGCCGACGTCAACGAGATGACGTCGACCAGCTCGCTGGGCTTTACGCGCATTCAGTTGCAGTTCGGGCTCGATCGCGACATCGACGGCGCGGCGCGCGACGTCGAGGCCGCGATCAACGCGGCGCGCGCCGATCTGCCGACCAGCCTGCGCGCCAATCCGACCTACCACAAGGTCAATCCCGCCGACGCGCCGATCATGGTTCTCGCGCTGACCTCGACGACGCGCACGGCTGGACAGATCTACGACATCGCCTCCAACGTCTTGCAGCAGCGCCTGTCGCAGCTCGATGGGATCGGGGAAGTCGACGTCGTCGGCAGCGCCCTTCCGGCGGTGCGGGTGGAACTCAATCCAACCGCGCTGTTCAAATACGGCATCGGCCTGGAGGACGTTCGCGCGGCGCTCGCCGCCGCCAACGCGAACAGCCCCAAGGGCGCGATCGAGGACAACGATTTCCACTACCAGATCTACGCCAACGACCAGGCGAGCCACGCCGCTCAATACCGCGGGCTCGTCGTCGCCTATCGCAACAACGCCCCGGTGATGCTCTCCGATGTCGCCGAAGTCGTCGATTCGGTCGAGGATCTGCGCAACGCTGGTCTTTCCAACGGCAAAAGGTCGGTCGCGCTGGTGTTGTCGCGACAGCCCGGCGCCAACATCATCCAAGCGGTCGACGGCGTCAAAGCGGTGCTGCCGCGCCTCGCGGCCTCGCTGCCGGGCGACGTCGACCTCAACGTCGTCGTCGATCGGTCGATCACCATCCGGGGCTCGCTCGCCGACACCGAGCGCACCTTGATCACCGCCGTCGCCCTGGTGATCCTCGTGGTGTTCGTCTTCCTGCGTAACGCGCGCGCCGCCGCGATTCCGAGCGTCGCGGTGCCGGTGTCGATCGTCGGCTCGTTCGCCGTGATGTATCTCCTCGGCTTCAGTCTCGACAATCTCTCGCTCATGGCGTTGACGATCTCGACCGGATTTGTCGTCGACGACGCCATCGTCGTGCTCGAAAACGTCACCCGTCACATCGAAGAGGGTGCGACCCGCATGCAGGCGGCGATCCTGGGGGCTCGCGAAGTCGGGTTCACGGTCATCTCGATCAGCTTTTCGCTCATCGCGGTGTTCCTGCCGTTGCTGTTGATGGGCAGCATCGTCGGCCGGTTGTTCCGGGAATTCGCCGTGACGCTCTCCGTCGCGGTGTTGATCTCGCTCGTCGTGTCGCTGACGACGACGCCGATGATGTGCTCCCTCATCCTGCCGCAGCGGGTGACCGTCGCGCATGGCGCGCTCTATCGGCTCACCGAACGCGGCTTCGACGCCATGCTCGACTTCTATCGGGTGACATTGGGAGCGGCGTTGCGTCATCCCCGAATTGTGATGCTCGTCCTCCTTTCCATGATCGGATTGAACGTCTACCTCTTCCGGCAGATGACCTACAATCTATTCCCGGTCCAGGACACCGGGCTGATCGTGGGTTCGATTCAGGGAGATCAGAGCATCTCCTTCCAGTCGATGAAGGAGAAGCTGCTGCAATTGCAGACGATCGTGCAGAACGACCCCGCGGTGGCGACCGTGGTCGGCGTCACCGGCGGCAGGCAAACCAATTCGGGCTTCGTCTACATCTCGCTGAAGCCTTTCAACCAGCGCAAACTCACCGCCGACGGCGTGGTCGCGCGGCTGCGCGGCAAACTCGCGGCCGTCGCCGGAGCGCGGCTGTACCTCGTGAGCGTGTCGGACTTGCGCACCGGCGGGCGGCAGAGCAACGCGACGTACCAATACACGCTTCTCTCGGACGACACGACGACGCTTTACAAATGGGCGCCTCTGCTGACCGCGGAGCTGCAAAAGAGCGACGTCCTAAAGGACGTCAATTCCGATCAACAGCAAGGCGGCCTCGAGGCGAATGTGACGATCGACCGGGCCACCACGGCCCGCCTCGGCCTCAACCCCGCGGTGATCGACAACACCCTCTACGACGCCTTCGGCCAGCGGCAGGTTTCCACCATCTACAACGCGCTCAACCAATATCACGTCGTCATGGAAGTGGCGCCGCGCTATTGGCAGGACCCGTCGACCCTGAAAAACGTCTGGGTCTCGACGTCCGGCGCCAACCCCTCCGGCTCCCAGCAGACCAACGCGGTGGCCGGAACGTTCGTCGCCGCGACGGCGACGACGACCACCGCGGCGTCGGTCGCCGCCGATTCCGCCCGCAACCTGGCGATGAATTCGCTCGCGGCCAGCGGCCATTCCAGCGCTTCGGCCGGCGCTGCGGTGTCGACCTCGGTGGAAACCATGGTTCCCCTGTCCGCGTTGACGCATCTCGACCCGGGCCGGACGCCGCTCAGCGTCAATCATCAGGGTCAATTCGCCGCGACGACGATCTCGTTCAACCTCGCCGAGGGCCACGCGCTCAGCGAAGCGCAGAAGGAAATCGCGGATGCGTCGGTCAGCATCCACATGCCCTCGACCATTCACGGCGCGTTCGCCGGCACCGCGGCGACGTTCCAGCAGTCGCAGTCGACCATGCCCCTGCTCTTCGCCGCGGCGCTCGTCGCCGTCTATATCGTGCTCGGCATTCTCTACGAGAGCTACATCCATCCGCTCACGATCCTCTCGACGCTGCCGTCGGCGAGCGTCGGCGCGCTCATCGCGCTGAAGATGTTCAACACCGAATTCACCATCATCGCCGCGATCGGCATCATCCTCCTGATCGGCATCGTGAAGAAGAACGCGATCATGATGATCGATTTCGCGCTGCAGGCCGAGCGCGAGGGGCTTTCGACCAAGGATGCGATCACGCAAGCGTGTCTGCTGCGTTTCCGGCCGATCATGATGACGACCTGCGCGGCGATGTTCGGGGCTCTGCCGCTCGCTTTCGGCTCGGGGGAAGGCTCGGAACTACGCCATCCCCTGGGGATAACGATCGTCGGCGGCTTGCTCTTTAGCCAGGCTTTAACTCTCTATACGACGCCGATCATTTTTCTCTATCTCGATCGGTTTGGAAATTGGCTGCATCGTCTTTGGGGCCGCATCTATTTGCGGGATAGGTCCCGGCGTTTGGCTGGAGCGGGATCATGACTCTGGGCCGGGGAGTGTCGATTGCGGCGCTGGGGTTGTCGCTGCCGCTGGTCGGCTGCGCGGCGGTCGGCCCCGACTATGTGCGCCCCGCCGCCATCGTCTCCGCTCAATACAAGGAAATCAAAGGCTGGAAGCTCGCCACGCCGCGCGACGAGTTCGTCAAGGGCCAGTGGTGGAAGGTGTTTCGCGACCCACAGCTCAGCACGTTGGAGGCGCAGGTCGTCATATCCAACCAGACGCTGAAAGCCGACGAGGCGAACTATCGCGAGGCTCTGGCCCTGATCGCCGAGGCCCGGGCCGGTCTCTATCCCGTTCTCAATGTCAATCCCTCGCTGACGCGCTCGTCGAGCCTGGGGCAGGTCAGCTGGCTGCTCGACGCGCAGGCCACCGGCAGCTGGATGCCGGACATCTGGGGCAAGGTGCGGCGCGCCATCGAGGAGCAGGGCGCCGGCGCGCAGGTCAGCGCCGCCGATCTCGCCTTCGCCACCCTGTCCGCGCAGTCCACGCTTGCCCTCGCCTATGTGCAATTGCTGGAGGATGACGCCCTCGCCGATTTGCTGCGCGACACCGTCAAGCAATACAAGCACGCGCTCGAAATCACGCAAAACCAGTACAATGCGGGGACGGCCGCCAAGTCGGACCTCATCACGGCGCAGGCCCAGGTCTTGACGACGGAGGCGCAGGAGATCTCCGTCGCCGTCACGCGAGCGCAAAACGAGCACGCGATCGCGGTGCTGATGGGCCGTCCGCCGCAGGGACTGACGATCCCATACTCGAAGCTGCCGCACGGGATTCCGACAATTCCCGTCGGCCTTCCCTCCGCCTTGCTCGAGCGGCGTCCTGACATCTCCGCGGCCGAACGGACCATGCAGGAGGAGAACGCCGCGATCGGCGTCGCGATCGCGGGCTATTATCCCGACATCACCCTGTCGGGGGCGTTCGGCTATCAAGGCGATCCCTTCGTGAAGCAGCTCGCCGGCGCCAATCCGGTCTGGTCCTACGCGCTGTCGGTCGCGCAGCCGCTGTTCAACGCCGGCCTGACCGACGCACAGGTCGAGGCGGCCAAACAGACCTATGAATTTAGCGTCGCCACCTATCGCCAGACCGTGCTGACGGCGTTCGAGCAGGTCGAGGACCAGTTGGCGGCGGTTCCGATCCTGACGCGGGAGCTCGCCGTGCAAGTCGAGGCGGTCAAGGCGGCCACGCAGGCGGTGCAGATCGCCCTCAACGAATATAGCGCGGGCACGCAGAACTTCACGACGGTGGTGACCGCCGAAGCGATTGAACTCAGCGACGAGGAATTGGCGCTGACGACGCGCGCGCTGCGCCTCACCGATGCCGTGACCCTCGTCGTCGCCTTGGGCGGCGGATGGAACACGGCGGATTTGCCGCCGCTGCGGGCGCTGACGACCACTGCGCTGACATCGACGCCGGTTCCCATACCGACGCCGATCCCGACGCCTTGATCGTCCGAACCGCGGATCAGTCGCTGAGCGTGTAGCGACGCGCGATGTCCGAGGCGGCGCGCGCGTCCGCGACGGAAATCGCGCCGCCGCTGGCGGCGCGCGCGGCCTGGGTCGCCTCTACGAGAGCGGATGGACCGGCCGGATCGGGCAAGTCGGCGTCGCCGCTCGACATCGCCGCGTTCATCGCCGAATTCGCCGCCTCGTCGCCGCTCTCCTTAACCGCCAGCATCAACGCGATCGCCGGTCTCGGCGCGGTCGAGAGCCGCGCGAGCCGGTACGCATTGAGGAAGCGCTTCACGCCGCGCGGCGTGGCGGCGGCGAGCGGCGCGATCGCGGTCAACAGCGCAGCCTCGTTCTGCGACAGCGGCTCGATCAATCGCGACCGCGTGGCGTCGATCTGACCCGCGGAACCGGCGGCTCCATTGGAGCCGAGAAGGCGCGCCGCGAATCGTCCGCCGTCGGCCAGGCCGAACGTCTGTGCGTTGACGGCGACCTGGAAAAACTTCGCCATTCGCTGGCGCGCCATGTCATCGCCGCCGCTTCCGGCCGCCAACGCCGCCGGATCGCACGCGACGACGCCGACGCAGCCTGGGCCGAGCATCGTGCTCGCCGCCGCCAGGAACCGCAACGCCTCGGCAGGCGGCAGGACGTCCAGATTGTCGAAAGCGAAGACGAGCCGCTGCGGCGCGGGCACGGAACTCCCCGTCGGCGCGCTCATCATGCGGCCGAGTTCGACCAAGAACGATCGCGCGGCCCTTGCAGGCGTGTCGGCTCCGCGCACGAAGGACGGTCCAGGCGCGCGCGTCGCCGGCTTTGCGCCGCCCGCGCGCGCCGCCATCGCCGCCGCATGCCGGGCGGCAGCCTCGGCCTCCGCGGTGAGCGTGACGACGCGCTGATTCAAGCGCGCCGCGCTGGCATCGAGCTCGCGCCGGCGCTCGCGCACGTCGGTGTTGAGAAGGCGAAGGCCGCGGAACAGCAAGGCCGAGAAACTGAAGGCGCGCCAGACGTTCAGCACCAGCGCGATGATCCCGAGGACGATCGCGACGTTGACCGTCGTCGCCAAGAGACTGTCGTGCGCGGCCAACCAGTCGCCGACCGGAGCGAGGCTCGCGCTCAGACCGTGCAGCCATCCGGCGGCTTGCGCGCCGCGCAATTGCTCGACGCAGAACGCCGCCGCGAAAGCGATCACCGCGAGCGCCAACCATCGCGCTTGGCTCGGATACGTCCATAGCGAGCGAACGGCCACGGTCGCGCGCGAGGCCACGCCGAGGCTCTCGAGATCGCGCACGAGATCGCGGTAATTCGCTCCGGAATCGCCTTCAGCGAGGCCGAACCGCCGCAGCCGCGCCTCGATCGACGGGCGGCTCGCGCGAATGAAGGCGTCGATGCGCGATCCCGGCGTCTCGTACAACAGGGCCTCGCTGAGCCGGACGCGCTTGGCTTCGACCTCGTCGCGCGCCGCGCGCTCGCTCTCGAGCCGCTTGCCGAGTTCGTCGTGCCGTTCGGCGGCGGCAGCCGCGGCGCTGTGCGGATCGGCGCCGGCGTGCGCGGCCTCGTCGGCGATCGCGGCGTAGCTGACGCCGGCGCGACCCCGCTCGAGCGCGGCGAAGGCGGCCGAGGCGATCGCGCAGGCGGGGTCGCCGGATATTCCGGCCGCGTCGATGGGAACCACCAACACGCGGGACAGGAAGGGGCTGTCCGCCGTCTGAGCGGCGGCTGCAGCCAGACCTTCGACCGCTTCGCTCAAGCGGCGAAGCGCGAAACTGGCGCCCGAGCCGGACGGGCCGACGATGCCGACCAGAAACGGCGTCTGTGTCTCACCCAACGCGCAGAGTTCGGCCAGCGGCTGGACGGCCTCGGCGGCGCCCTGAAGATCGGCGCACTCGCCTGCGTCGGCGTAGAAGATCGGATCGCGGGGCGGATGTTGAAGGCCGCTCGGGACCGTCAATGGCGGGGGCTGAATCCGCTCGGGCGCCCCCGACCCTTCGCCGCGAATGCCGCCCGGTCGATCGTCCGCCCTGCCGTCAAACAAAGGAACCTCCGTCGACTGTCGGCTGCGCGCAGGGCGGCGAGTGGCGCCGCGCGGCAGCGTCGCGCGCTACGGTTTGGCGGCGCTGGCCGCCCTCGTCAAGCGCAAATCCTTTCAGACCCCGGACCCTCAGGACAAGGCCTTGCGGCGCGAGGCCGGGGAGATCAGCCGGCGCGCCTGCGCCGCGCCGGCTCGTTTCGGCAATTTCTCGGCGATCCCGTACAGACGTTCGCGCCTGTCGATCTCATTCAGAACGTCGGTCGGAGTGATGCCGCATTCGGCCCAGACGACAGCAAGATGATAGAGGACATCCGCGCTCTCCAATATCGCGGATTCGCGGTTCATCTGAACGGCTTCGAGGCCGACCTCGATCGCCTCCTCGATCAGCTTCTTGGCCATCTTCTGCACGCCGTCGCGAAATAGCTTGGCGGTGCGCGATGTCGAGGGATGGAGCGCCCTCGCGGCGACCACGGAAGCGAATAGGCGCTCGAGCGGATCACTCATGGCGGGGGCTCACTGAACGCCTCGTCGGGCCGCGCATATCAGGCAGCAGCCAGCGCACGGAACATCCCGCGCCCATCGACCCCGCCGACGAGCGGATCGATCAGGTTTTCAGGGTGCGGCATCAGGCCGAGGACATTGAACGTCGCGTTGTAGACGCCCGCGATCTCGTTCATCGAGCCGTTCGGATTGGCGTCCCCGCCGACGGCTCCGGCGGCGTCGCAGTAGCGGAAGGCGACGCGGCCGGAGCGCTCCAGCTCCGCCAGCCCGAGCGAATCGATGATGTAGTTTCCCTCGCCATGCGCGATGGCGACCTTGATCACTTGGCCCCGCGAATAGGAGCGCGAGAAGGGCGTCGCATCATTCTCGACGCGAAGATGCTGCATCTTGCAGACGAAACGGCGCCCCGCGTTGCGCATGAGAACGCCGGGCAGCAAACCGCCTTCGCACAAAATCTGGAACCCGTTGCAGATGCCGAGGACGAGCCCGCCACCAGCGGCGTGCGCGCGCACCGCGTCCATGATCCGTGCGCGCGCCGCGATCGCGCCGCAACGAAGGTAATCGCCATAGGAAAAGCCGCCGGGCAAAACAACGAGATCGGTTCCCGCCGGCAGCGCGCGATCGTCGTGCCAGACCATCGCCGGCGCCTCGCCGCACGCTTGTCGGAGGGCGCGGGCGACGTCGCCCTCGCGGTTGGAGCCGGGAAAGAGAATGACGGCGGCGCGCAGCGGACTAGTCATAATCGACTGCGTAATCCTCGACGATCGTGTTGGCGAGCAATTTTTCGCAAGCCTCGGTGAGTTTTCGACCGGCGGCCTCCTGGTCGTCGTCAATCTCGATATCGAAGACCTTGCCTTGACGCACGCTGGCGACCCCGCCGACGCCGAGGGATTTCAGCGCGCCCTCGATCGCTTTGCCTTGCGGGTCCAGGACGCCGGGCTTCAGGGTGACGGTGACGCGCGCTCTCATTGGCAAATCCCGCTCTCGAACAATGTTTCGCCGCTGAGAGATCGCTCAAGCCGCATGGGAGGTCGGCGTCAACGTCAGCAGAGAATAAAGGGCCGACGGGTCGCGGGTCGCCCGCAATTGCGTCGCCAGATTCGCATCGCGCAGCACGCGCGCGATCATCGCCAGCGCCTTCAGGTGATCAGCGCCGGCGCTTTCCGGCGCGATCAGGAGGAAAATCAAATCAACGGGAAGTCCGTCCAGCGCTTCGAAGTCGATCGGTCGCTCCAGGCGCGCAAAAATGCCGAATATGCGGCCGCACTTGCCGAGCTTGCCGTGCGGTATCGCGATGCCGTCGCCGACGCCGGTCGAGCCGAGGCGCTCGCGTTGGAGCAGGGAGTCGAAGATCTCGCGGGCGGAGAGCCCGGAGACCTGCGCGGCGCGCTCGCTCATTTCTTGCAGCGCCTGTTTCTTGCCGTTGACGCGAAGCGTCGCGATGATTGCGTCGGGCGTGAGAAGATCGGTTAAAGACATCTCAAACTCAAAAAGTGAGGACTTGCCGAGGGGTCGGACTTCATGGGCTATTTATCCAGCGCCCCACCTTCGCTGATGTGCGCCCTAATGTGGATCGAGCCAGCCGATCGCGCCGTCGGCCCGGCGATAAACGATGTTCACCCGTGCGCTGCCGGCGTGCTGAAACACGACGAGCGGCGCGCCGGTGAGATCGAGCTGGGCGACCGCCGAGGCGACCGACAGGCTCTTGAGCGGTTGTGAACCTTCTGCAACGACGACCGGATTGTAGTCGAGCGGTTCCTCCTCCGCTTCGCCGGGCGCCTCGATCAGGTACTTGGCGACCTCGAGCCGAGAGCGCTCCTCGGTCTGGCCCGCCGACTGATGATCCTTGAGGCGCGCCTTGTAGCGACGAAGACGGCGCTCGATCTTGTCGACGCCGCTCTCGAAGCTTGCGTATGGCTCCTGGGCCTTGCCCTCCGCCTGCAGGCTCATGCCTGAACTTAGGTGTAGGGAACAATCGGAACGATACCCTGAGCCTTCGCGCGAAATCACGACATGGCCGCTGACCATGCCATCGAAGTAGCGCGCGATAATCGCCTCGACCTTGTCGAGAACATGGCGGCGAAGGGATTCTCCAATGTCCAGATTCTTGCCGGATACACGTAACGGCATCGATTGCCAGGCCTCTCTTGCTCGCCCAAGTCGAAACGCCCCGCGTCGACGACTTCCAAACTCGCAGCGACGAGAATCCGCCGACTTGCAAACCCTCGCGCTACGGCCGTGAAGTTCCAATTTGTGGCGGCCGTAGGGTTCGCCTCTTCTTCCAATTAGCGTTAGAAGGCCGCCGAGGCGATGTCAATCGCGACCCGGATTTTGGCGGTCGACAAGTCAGAAAGACTTTGGTTGTCAAATATTTAGCGAGCCGGGAGTCGACCCCTGCGAGCGCGTCGGGGCCATCTTCTCCCGCCGCCGGTCGACCGAGGAAGGAATGCGCAGGCTGTCGCGATACTTGGCGACCGTGCGGCGCGCCACGACGATGTCGGCGCTGCGCAAACGCGCGACGATCAGATCATCGGACAGAACCTCGCGCGGGTCTTCGGCGTCGATCATCTGCTTGATCTTGAAGCGCACGGATTCGGCCGAATGAGCCTGACTGGCGCTGTTCGAAACCGAAGCGATCGACGTCGTAAAAAAATATTTCATCTCGAACAGGCCGCGCGGCGTCTGGATGAATTTGTTCGATGTCGCGCGCGAGACAGTCGACTCATGCACGCCGATCGAGTCCGCGACGGCCTTCAGGTTGAGCGGCCGCAGACCCGCGACGCCATTCACGAGAAAGCTGTCCTGGCGGCGCACGATCTCGGAGGCGACATTGAGAATGGTGCGCGCGCGCTGCTCGAGGCTCTTGGTCAGCCAATTCGCGGTCTGCAAATTCGACGAGAGGTATTGCCGATCCTCTTCGCGCGAAGCGCCGCGCTTGATCTTCGCCGCATAGATTTCGTTGACGAGCACGCGCGGCAAGGCCTCGCTGTTCAATTCGACCCGCCACGAATTGTCAGGCGCCGCCGAGACGAAAACGTCGGGAATGGCGGGTGGCTCGACCATGGCGCCGAACGCCCGGCCGGGCTTGGGATCGAGGCGCTTGATCTCGCCGATCATATCGGCGAGATCCTCGTCGTCGACGCCGCAGGCGCGGCGCAAGGCCGGCAGATCCCGTCTCGCCAGCAACGATAAATTCTCGACAAGCGCGCGCATCGCCGGATCGAATCGGTTGCGCTCGATCAGTTGCAGCGAAAGACATTCGGCGAGGCTGCGCGCGAACACTCCTGTCGGCTCGAGCGCCTGCAGGCGCCGCAGAATTGCCTCGACATAGGAAAGGCGGGCGCCCAGCCGCTCGGCGATCTCCTCGACCGATTCGGTCAGATACCCGGCTTCGTCGAGCGCATCGATCAGGGCGGTGGCGATCATGCGATCGACCGGCTCCCTGAGCACGACCATGGCCTGCCGGGTCAAGTGCTCGCTCAAGCTGACCGGCGCGGCGACATAGGCCTCGAGGTCGGGCGCGCCCTCCTCACCGCCGCGACCCGCCACGCCAGTCCAGGACGTCGCGGAAAGACCTCGGCTCTCGTCGGGCGGCGGCGCGCGCTCCAGGGGCGTCGCGGCGCGATCGGGATCGAACGCGTTGTCGATCTCGGTGCCGAGGTTTTGAGCCAGCGCCACCGGGTCCGACTCGAGCGAGTCCGAGGCCCAGTCGCCGGGTTCGACGGCGGCCGGCGGCGGTTCGGCGCCGTCGATCTCGCCTGGCCCTTCCATCGCCGGCATGTCGTCGGCGCGCTCCAGCAGGGGATTGCGCTCCAATTCGCCCTCGATGAAAGCGGCGAGCTCGGCATTCGGCATCTGGAGGAGCTTGATCGCCTGCAACAGCTGCGGCGTCAGCACCATCGACTGGCCTTGACGCATCACGAGTTTGTTCGAAAGCGCCATCCGGAACCACCAACTCACTCTACCCGTCGGAGCGCCGCCCTGGGGCCGCGGCTCGGTTTTTGCTTATACCACGCACGGGCGATCAAAAGACAAGACCCATTGTGTTAATGCTGAAAGGCATTTGCCACAGTTAACGCCGATAAAGGCGAGTTTCCCGTATCCGCGACGGCGTTGGCGCCCCGGCGGCGGAAATAACCGCCGTCCATATAAAGATTTGCTTATATCTTTATTGCGCCATCTCTGTGCATTTGATAACGCTTGGCCAATTCTAACGCCGAGGCTCTCCATCCCATGACCACGTCCGCCGCCGATCACGCCGTCGCCGATCTCGCTCTTGCCGCCTATGGGCGAAAGGAAATCGCGATCGCGGAGACTGAAATGCCGGGTCTCATGGCGACGCGGGCCGAATACGCTGCGGCGCAGCCGCTCAAGGGCGCGCGCGTCGCCGGCTCGTTGCACATGACGATCCAGACGGCGGTGCTCATCGAGACGCTCAAGTCGCTCGGCGCGGATGTTCGTTGGGCCTCCTGCAACATCTACTCGACCCAGGACCACGCGGCCGCGGCGATCGCCGCGACCGGCACGCCCGTCTTCGCGATCAAGGGCGAGAGCCTCAGGGATTACTGGGAATACACCCATCGCATCTTCGAATGGAGCGACGGCGGCTGCCCCAACATGATCCTCGACGACGGCGGCGACGCGACGCTGCTCATCCATCTCGGCCTACGCGCCGAGAAGGGCGATACGGCCTTCCTCGACAAGGCGACGAATGAAGAGGAAGAAGTCCTGTACGCGGCGATCAAGAGCCGCCTCCAGAGCAAGCCGGGCTGGTACGGCCGCAACGCCGCCTCGATCCGCGGCGTCACCGAGGAGACGACGACTGGCGTGCACCGCCTCTACGTCATGGCCAAGGAAGGCAAGCTCCTCTGGCCGGCGATCAACGTCAACGACAGCGTCACCAAGTCCAAGTTCGACAACCTCTACGGCTGCCGCGAATCGCTGGTCGACGGCATCCGCCGCGGCACCGACGTGATGATGGCGGGCAAGGTCGCGATGGTCGCCGGCTTCGGCGACGTCGGCAAGGGCTCGGCGGCCTCGCTGCGCAACGCCGGTTGCCGCGTGATGGTGTCCGAGGTCGATCCGATCTGCGCGCTGCAGGCGGCGATGGAAGGCTACGAAGTGACGACCATGGAGGACGCCGCGCCGCGCGCCGACATTTTCGTCACCGCCACCGGCAACGTCGACGTCATCACGATCGAGCACATGCGCCAGATGAAGGACCGCGCGATCGTGTGCAACATCGGCCACTTCGACTCGGAAATCCAGGTCGGCGCGCTGCGCAACTACAAGTGGAACAACATCAAGCCGCAGGTCGACGAGGTCGAGTTTCCCGATGGCAAGAAATTGCTGTTGCTGTCCGAGGGGCGTTTGGTCAATCTCGGCAACGCGACCGGCCACCCCTCGTTCGTCATGTCGGCGTCGTTCACCAATCAGACCTTGGCGCAGATCGAATTGTGGACCAAGCCTGGCCATTACGAGCGGCAAGTCTACACGCTGCCCAAGCATCTCGACGAGAAGGTTGCCGCGCTTCACCTCGCCAAGATCGGCGTCAAGCTCACCAAGTTGACGACGCAACAGTCCGACTATCTCGGCGTTCCCCAGCAGGGACCGTTCAAATCGGACCACTATCGCTATTGAGGACGACCGGCGTCCCCCCAAGGGGACGCCGGGCCGCTTCCCTAGAATACCCAGGACCGAATAGATGTGCACAGGCGCCGTTATTGTCGCCTGTCAGTGCAGATAATTTGAAATTAGCGCTCTCACCTGTCAAAGATTCATGTTAGACTGATTACCTCAGGACTACGGGGCGAAGTTTAAGGAGAATATTGTACAGGCGGGAGGCGCAAATGAATGTTCGTACAATTGCGACGGCAGCAGCCATTACGTCTACGATGGTGCTTCTCGGCGGTTGTGTCGCCGATGACTACGCCGAATTCTACAAGCCCAATACAAGCGTTACGGAGCAGGAGCTAGCCGCGCGGCGTTTGGCTCCGCCGCCGTCCGAACCGGAGCTCGTGCGAGGCTCCGATCCCAATGCCGACGTTCCCGCCGCCCTCGCGGACGGCTACTTGATCGTCGGTTCCTCCACCTTCGACGGCGCACACGCAACCGACACCAACGCGGTCGCGCAAGCAAAGGCCGTCGGAGCCGACCGCGTTCTCACGTTCGTCAAGTCCGACAAGGCCATCCTCAGCGCTGCGCCCATCACGACCTCGGCGACGCAGACACCCGCGGTGGCCGACGGCGCGAACGCCTACGGAAGCAGTGCAACTGCGACCGCATTTGCGACGGGACCGGAGACGAACGGCGTCTCCGTTCCGGTCGGCGGCTACGACTATCTCGCGGTGTACTTGGTGAGGGCGCGCTTTGCTTTCGGCGCCAGTTATCGCAACTTCAGCGACCGGGAAGCCCGGAGCTTCCGCGAGGGGGTGATGGTCATCGCGGTCGTCAACGGCACGCCCGCCGCCACCGCCGGCCTTCGTTCCGGCGACGCGATCGTCGAAGCCGGCGGCCATCCCGTGATCGACACTCAGCATTTCAACGACTGGCTGAGACGCGAGCTCGGAAGACCGATTGCCCTGACCATCGTTCGCGGGGGAAGAAAGCTCGACACGACGGTCAGATTGGCGACGATCTAGAAGCGTTCGCACGCTGAGGTAGGCCTTTCAGAGCGGGTCGATTCTGCCGTTCGCGCCGCGCGTCAGTTCGTTCAGGCGCGCGGCGAGGGCGGGCGGATCGCCCGATATGGCGATCTGCTTGAGGCGGCTCTTCGCCCCCGCGACGAGGCGGACGCGCGAGGCGGGGACGGCGAGCTTCGCCGCGAGCAGCTTGCACAGAGCCTCGTTCGCGAGCCCGTCCTCCGCCGCCGAGCGCACCCGAACGAGCAACACCCGCATGCCGTCCGACAGCGTCGCCGCGCCGTCAATGGCGTCGCGGCCGCCCTTCGGCGTCAGCCGGCAGGCGATCGCGACGCCGTCGAGCGTCGCGCGCCACGGCGCCTCGCTCATGCGCCGTCCTCGTCGCCGAGCGGATGAAGATCGCGCACCATCGCCTTGGCGCGCTCGTCGAGCACATGGGTGTAGATCTGCGTCGTCGAGATGTCGGCATGGCCGAGCAGGTCCTGCACGACGCGCAGGTCCGCTCCGTTCTGCAGGAGATGACTGGCGAAGGCATGGCGCAGCACGTGCGGGCTCACCCGCGCCGCGGCAATTCCCGCCGCCGCCGCGATGGTCTTCAAATCCCGCGCGAAGGCTTGCCGCGTGAGGTGGCCGCTGTCGCTGTCCGCCGGGAACAGCCAGGGGCCGGTCGCCGCGCCCGGCGCATGCTTGTCGAGCAGATCGCGATAGACCTTCATGGCGGCTCGCGCGGGACCGGAGATCGGCACGAGGCGTTCCTTGTTTCCCTTGCCGCGCACCGCGATCAGCGGCTCCTTGGCGCGCGCCGCGGACTTCGGCAGAGCGACGAGTTCGGAAACGCGTAGGCCCGAGGCGTAGATCAGCTCGATCAGGCAGGCCATGCGCGCCGTGGCGAGACGTTCGCGCGGCGGGCGCGTGTCCGCCGTCAAACCTTCGCGCGCGGTTGCGATCAGGCGGTCGACCTCGGCGACGCTCAGCACCTTCGGCAGCGGACGCGCGCGGCGCGGCCCCTCGATCGCCAGCGTCGGGTCGTCGGCCCGCCGCCCCTCGACATAGAGATGCTTGTGGAACTGGCGCACCGAGGACAGCCGGCGCGCCAGCGAAGCCGCGCTGAGGCCTTCGGCCCCGCGCGCGGCGAGAAAGCCGCGAACGTCCGCGCTCGAAGCCGTGAGCGCGGTTCTGCCGCGGGCGGCAAGAAAGTCGGTGTAGTCGACGAGATCGCGCCGATAGGCCTCGATCGTGTTGGCGCTCGCGCCGCGCTCGGCGGCGATCGCCTCGAGAAAGGGTTCGACGAGACGGCGCCCGGCCGCCGGCCGCGGCGCGGTCACTTCGGCGCCTTCGGGATGGTGACGATCTGCGTCATTTCCCGCGGTTGCACCTTCACCGACGACACGAGTGCGAGCATGCCGCCGTAGACCAGCCCGACGAGCGCGCCGATGGTGACGAGAAGTCGAATCAAAGTCGGCAAAGGGTTAGTCCAAGCTCACCATTACGAACGGCCGCGCGCCGTCCTCCGGCGCATTCACCCGCACCATAGCCTACCACAAAAGTGAAGACTTTTGCGCTCGTCGCGGCTCGGCGCGTCATTCCTCGTCGAAGAGGTTGGCCTGCGCGATCTCGCGCGGCGGCTCGGCGAGCCCCAGATGCTTGAACGCATGCGTGGTGAGCAGCCGTCCGCGCGGCGTCCGCTGCACGAAGCCCTGTTGGATCAGGTAGGGCTCGATGATTTCCTCGATCGCGTCGCGCGGCTCGGACAGCGCGGCGGCGATCGTCTCGACGCCGACCGGGCCGCCGCCGAAACTCAGCGCGATCGTGTCGAGATAGCGCCGGTCCATCTGGTCGAGGCCGATGGCGTCGACGTCGAGCAGACGCAGTGCGCCGTCGGCGATCGCACGGGTGACGATCGCGGCCCCCTCGACGACGGCGAAGTCGCGCACCCGGCGCAGCAGGCGCCCGGCGATGCGCGGCGTTCCGCGCGAGCGCTTGGCGATCTCGTTGGCGCCTTCCTCGGCGAGTTCCAGCCCGATCACGCGCGCGCCGCGCCGCACGATGCTCTCGAGCTCCGGCACGGTGTAGAAATTGAGCCGCACGGGAATGCCGAAACGGTCGCGCAGCGGCGTCGTCAACAGCCCAGCCCGCGTCGTCGCGCCGATAAGCGTGAATTGCGCGAGATCGATCTTGACCGAGCGCGCCGCCGGCCCGGCGCCGATGATGAGATCGAGCTGGAAATCCTCCATCGCGGGATAGAGGATCTCCTCCACCGCCGGATTGAGGCGATGGATCTCGTCGATGAACAGCACGTCGCGCGGCTCCAGATTGGTGAGCTGCGCCGCGAGATCGCCGGCCTTGGCGATCACCGGTCCGGAGGTCGAGCGGAAATTGACGCCGAGCTCGCGCGCGACGATCTGCGCCAGCGTCGTCTTGCCGAGGCCGGGCGGACCGACGAACAGCACGTGATCGAGCGCCTCGCCGCGCGTCTTCGCCGATTCGATGAACACTTTCAGGTTCTTGCGCGCCGCCTCCTGGCCCGTGAAATCCGCGAGCACTTGCGGACGGAGCGCGGTTTCGTCCTCGGGACGCTTCTCGGCGGAGACGAGGCGGCGCGGCGGGGTGGTCATCTCAGGCGCCTCCCCGCGGCGATGCGGGGACCAGTGCATCCCGCGTCGTCAGGCCGAGGAGGCTCGCCGCCGCCGCGCAAACGAAGCCCGAGACGGCGCCGCAAGCGACGAGGGCGTGGCGCAGCGTCGCGTCGATCCCGCCCGGAATCATCGCATCGATCCAGTCGCCGGCAGTGGGACCAAAGTCGGCGCGGATCGTTGTTTCGATCGCTGCGCCGAGCGAGGCGAGCCATAGAAGGAGGGCGTAGGTCAGCGCGCCGCCGATGATCGCGGCGGCGAGCGCGCGCGGCGCGCCGGCGGGCGCCGCGGCGTCCCAGAGGGCATAGACGAAGCCGGTCGCCGCCGCCGGCCCGAGGCCGACGGCGTAGGCCGCGACAAAGGCGATCGAGTGCGCGATCGGGCTCGCCAACCAGCCGAAATGACTGGCCGCATGGACCGCGATCGGCGTCGCCAACAGGATGGCGAGCGGGATGAACAGAGCGCCGGCGATCGCGGGTCCGAAGGCGGCGAACAGCAGCGCCAGGCCGATCATGGGCAGAAAGAAGCGGCGCGGACGCTGGTTCATGGCGCGCTCCTGTCGAAGTAGACGACGTTCGGCAGCTTCGCGAAATGCGCATCGCAAGTCAGAAGGTCGCCGCCGGCGTCGATCGCCGCCGCGTAGATGATCGCGTCGGCCATGGCGAGAGAGTGCGCTTTGGCGACCTCGGCCGCCCTCAGCGCAGCCGCCGTATCCAACGGCGTTACGATGCACTCGTTCGAGAACGCGATCGCGCTGCCCGCCGCTTCCTCGGAGACGCGTCGGGCCAGCCAGCGCGCCAGTTCGTATTGCACGATCGTCGGCACGATCCAGGCTTCCTGGGCAGGCATCTCATGGCCGACCTTGCGGCCGAGTTCCGAGTTGATCAGCCATTCGAGCCACGCGGAGGTGTCGACGACGCGCATCAATAGCGATCGTTTCTGTCGCGATAGTCGTCGGCGACAGCCCCGCGCGCGATTCCGACCAACTCCTCGCGGCTTGGCACGGGGATCATCAAGAGGCCGCTCCCCTTCGGAATGAAGGCGAGCTTCTGGCCGGGGCGCCAATGCAGCTGGTCGCGCAGCGCCTTGGGGATCGAGACCTGATATTTCGGCGAGATCGTCGATACGGCGGTCATGATTTTACCCTCAACGGATCGATAACGATATCGTAAAATCGCCTACTGCGCCAGCTCCTTCAACCCCGCCTTGATCAGCGTCGCCGTCTGTGCGCCGGCGCCCAGCGCCGCGACGCCCCTGGCGACGGCGAGCGAGGCCTGCGGGCGCGCGTAGCCGAGGCTCACTAACGCCAGCACGGCGTCCTCGGCGGTCTTCGGCAGTTTCGAGCCGGGCTCCCCGCCGGCAATCGCGCCGCCGAGGTCGGCGACGCCGAAGGCGGGCGCCTTGTCTTTCAGCTCCAGCACGAGGCGCGCCGCGAGCTTGGGCCCGACGCCCGGCGCGCGCGCCATCATCGCCTTGTCCTGGTGGGCGATCGCCGCGCTCAGCGCCTCGCCCGACAGCGCGCCGAGGATGCCGAGCGCCACCTTGGCGCCGACCCCCTGCACGCTCTGCAGCAGGCGGAACCAGTCGCGCTCGCCGGTGGTCAGGAAGCCGAACAGCCGGATCGCGTCCTCGCGCACCTGGGTCTCGATATGCAGGGTCGTCGCCTGCCCCACCGGCGGCAGCGCGCGCAGGGTGCGCGCCGAGGCGGCGACGACATAGCCGACGCCGTTGACGTCGATGACGAGGCCCTCTTCGTCGACGCCGTCGACGATGCCCTTGAGCTTGCCGATCATGCGGCGCCTCTCGCCCGCGCGTTGCGGTGTTGCGCGTGACAGATGGCGACCGCCAGCGCGTCGGCGGCGTCGGGCGAGCCGATCTGACAGGAGGGCAGCAGCATCTTGACCATCATCGCCACCTGGTTCTTCTCGGCGTGGCCGACGCCGACGACGGTCTTCTTCACCAGATTAGCGGCGTATTCGGCGACCGGCAGGCCCGTCAGCGCGAGCGCGGCGAGCGCGACGCCGCGCGCCTGGCCGAGCTTCAGCGTCGACTGCGGATCGCGGTTGACGAAGGTCTCTTCGACGGCGGCCTCGGCCGGCCCCCCGCTTTCGACGAGGCGCGTCAGCGCGCGCTGGATCGAGGCGAGCCGCTCGGCGAGCGAGGTCGCCGCATCGGTGTGGATCGAGCCGCAGCCGACATAGCTGAGGCGCGTTCCCGCGACCTCGATCATCCCCCAGCCCGTGTTGCGCAGGCCAGGGTCGATTCCGAGAATGCGAATCGCGCCCGTGTTCATGAAATGATCTCATAAGCCATCAGGCGGCGCCCTGGCCAGCGCCTTGCTTGGCGCTTAGCGCCACACGATGTTAGATTTCTCGAAAGATCGGATTTCCGGCTATGATCGAACTTGAACTGCGGAAGATCGGCGACGCTCTCGGCGTCGAGCTGCCAGAGGAGGCGGTCGCGCGTCTGAAGGTCGGCGATGGCGACCGCTTGGTTCTCATCGAGGCGCCGGAAGGTGGATACCGGCTGACGGCCTTCGAGGCCAAGATGGTCAAGGCGGAAGACATTGTTCGCCGCTATTCCAATACGTTGCGCGCGCTCGCGAAGTGAGCGAGCCGATCTGGATCGATCCGCGCGAGGCGGTGATCTTGCATGAGCGGTTGCTCGCGCTGCATGGCGGCGCCGCAGGAGTCCGAGATACCGGGCTTCTGGAATCGGCGCTCGCCCGCCCCCGCCACCGAACGGCTTACGCTGAGAATCCGGGGATCGTCGAACTCGCCGCGGCCTACACCGCAGGCGTCAGAACGCCACCCTCGCCCGCCCGCGATCCGCGACGACGACGCGGCATCGTCCCTCGCATTCCCGCTCGATCAGAGCGACAACCCGCCGCGCAGCCTCTTCGACGTCGCCGAAGCCGTTGGCCTGCACGGTGAGCGCCGCGCGGCGGGTCCGCGTCGAGACGGCGCTCCGCGCGTCCTGCCGCCAGTTCCATCGCCGGCACAACACATGGCGCGAATCGGCGTAGACGACTTCGCCCGGCTTGGGCGGATCGCTGGGGTCCTCGCCGGCTTCCGCGCCCATGTCGACGAAAGTGTCGTTGGAGCGCGAATAGCGGAACTCGAGATCGCCTTCGACGCGATCGAGATCGTCGCAGCCGAGACAGAGCCCCGTCTGCAGCGAGACCGCGTTGTAGAGGTCCACCAACGCATTGACTGCGGGCAGCGCGCCGCCGGCGACGACGCGCTTGATCAACCGCTCGACCGACGAACGATAGCTCGTCTTCTTGACGCCGAAGCCCTTGTAGGCGGCCCGCCAGGCGGCGACGCCCGGAATGGCGGAGAGTTCGACGCCCGTCCACAGGCGCCGGCATTCCGCCTCGATCGCCTCGATCTCGCTTCGCAGCGCCGCGGTGCGCAATTCGCCAACGCGCATATCCTCGGCGATGATCAGCGCCACGCGAAAATCGGGGAAGCGGTCGGTCAGTTCAGCGATGGAGAGAGTGGGCATGACGTGTTCCGTGGGACGGCGCGGGCGCATTGGGCCGACGGGGCGGGGGCTGTCAAGGCGATGGGTGAAGGGTCCGCCGGTCTGCTACGGCGTCAGTACGGCTGCGCCTCGCAGGCGGCCTTCGCGCAGGTCGGCGAGCGCGCTATTGGCGTTGGCGAGATCATAGCGATGCGTCTCGGTGCGCACGCCCGCCGTCGCCGCCATCTCGAGGAATTCGACGCCGTCGCGGCGCGTCAAGTTGGCGACGGAGACGATTTGCCGCTCCTCCCACAGCCAGCGATAGGGAAAGCTCGGGATGTCGCTCATGTGGATGCCGCCGCACACGACCCGCCCGCCCTTGCGCACCGCGCGCAAGGCCGCCGGGACCAGCGCCCCGACGGGCGCGAAAATGATCGCCGCGTCGAGCGGTTCGGGCGGCGCTTGGTCGGAGCCGCCCGCCCAGGATGCGCCAAGCGTGAGCGCGAAACGCCGCGCGGCCTCGTCGCCTGGCCGGGTGAACGCGACGACCTCGCGCTGCTGGAAGCGACAGATCTGCGCGATGATGTGCGCCGCCGCGCCGAAGCCGTAGAGGCCGATCCGCTTGCCCGGGCCGGCGGTCTTCAGGCAGCGCCAGCCGATCAGCCCGGCGCACAGCAGCGGCGCGGTCGGGACGGGGTCGCTGTCGCGCGGCAGCTTCAGAACGAAGGCCGCTTCCGCGAGCATGTGCGAGGCGTAACCGCCGTCCCGCGTGTAGCCGGTGAATTCGGGATAGTCGCAAAGATTCTCGTGGCTCTCGCGGCAATAAGGACAATGCCCGCAGGCATGGGCGAGCCAGGGAACGCCAACCCGCTCGCCGACGATGAAACCGTCGACGTTGGCCCCGAGCCGTTCGACGACGCCGACGACCTCGTGGCCGGGCACGATCGGCAGCCGCTGGTTCGGCAATTCGCCGTCGACGACATGGAGATCGGTGCGGCAGACGCCGCAGGCCTCGACACGGATCAGCATTTCGCCCGGGGGCGGCGCCGGGATGGCCCGCTCTTCGAGTTTCAACGGCGCGCCGATCGTTCTCAACGTCATCGCGCGCATCATGAGGCGGCGCCTAGTGGGACATCAGGAGCGGCAGGGTCGGTTGGCGCAACAAATCGAGGCTCACGCCGCCGAACAGGCCCTCGAACAAGCGCGAGTGGCCAAAGGCGCCGGCGACGATGAGATCGGCGTCCTGGGTGTCGAGGCTGGCGAACAAAGCCTCGACCGCCGTGATGTCGCCGGTGTTGGTCCAATCGGAGATCTGCGACGCGACGCCATGGCGATCGAGATGATCCCTGAGCGCCTCGGAGGCGGATCGCAGCCCGCTCGGACGCGGCGAAAAGGTGAAGATCGTGACCTTCTTGGCTTTGGCGATCAGCGGCATCGCGTCATGAACGGCCCGGGTCGCCTCGCGACTTCCGTTCCACGCAATGACGATATTCTCGCCGATCGGCGCCGACTTCCAATCCTGCGGCAGGATCAGCATCGGCACGCCCGCGGCGAGCAGCGCTTCGTCTGGAATCTCGGAGCGGATCAGCCCGCGCGCGTCGCCGTCGGGCCGAGGCGCGATGATCAGATCGACGCTATGCATGTGTTCGACGCCCGGCAGACGCTTGGCGTCCGCCTCGATGAACACGCCGGTCAACCCCGCTTTCTTGACCGCCGCCTCGAAATTTGGACCGACGCGGAGCGCTCTGTCGCTCCAGGCGCCTAAAAAAGCCTCGTTCGAACTGGCGTCGACGCCGATCAATCGCGCCCCATGCGCGAGCGCCATCGACACCGCGAGGCTCATGCGATCCTCGCCCCCGCTGGTCGGGTCGAGATAGACTTGGATATCCTTGTACGCCATTCCCCTGCTCCCGCTCTCCAGACCCCAAACCGCCGGCGCGCTTGGCGACGCCGGCGGCTCCTTTAATTCGGCGCCTCGAACGGGCGCGATGATCAAGTGGCGTTCAATGCGTCTGCGTCTTGCCGATCGGGATCTCGACCCGCTTGGCGACCATTTCCGGCGGCTTCGCGACCGTCACCCTGAGTACCCCCTTGTCGAAAGTCGCCTGGATCTTCGCGGCGTCGGGTATGAAATTCAGCGGAACGACGCGCCGAAACGAGCCGTAGCTGCGCTCGACGACGTGCCACGCCTTCTCCTTCTTCTCCGTCTCGGATTTCTTCTCGCCCGAAATGATGACGCCCTGGCCATCCACCGAGACTTTCACATCGCTTTCGTCGACGCCGGGCAGCTCAGCGGAGATTTCCACCGCATCCTTGGTCTCCGCGATATCGAGGGCGGCCAGGCCTTTGAAGTCGGCGCCCGGACCCCAGGAAACCGGCATTCGCCGGCCGAAGTCGTTCAGCATTTCATCGAAGCTGCGACGGAAGCCCTCGAATGGGTCGAGGTCACGTCCGCCGAAAGTCGGTACCGGTAAACGCATCGTTCGCTCCTTTTTGCTGGGCCGCTCGCCGAGACGCTCGGGCTCCGATGCGATCGTCCGGAACCGGAGTTCGCATCCTTGCGGGCGTTCCGGCTTGGCGGCTGACGAAGCGCCGCCATTACTACCGGCGGACGTCGGCGACGCATTGATCCAAGACAATGCGCTTCGCGCTTGATCAGCGCGTCTGTTTCGGGCATAGGAACGCGCTTGATAGTTCGCCGTGGGTTCCGCCCGCAGCTTCCTGTATCGGGTGATCCCATGAAAGTCCGCAATTCCCTGAAGTCGCTTCGCAACCGTCATCGCGACAATCGCCTCGTGCGTCGCAAGGGCCGCGTCTACATCATCAACAAGACGCAGAAGCGTTTTAAGGCGCGTCAGGGCTGAGGCCCCGGCCTGCTCATCCCACGGACTTGCGCCAACTCGCCCTTTGACCATCGCGGCGAGGCGGCTTAAGCTTGTCCGCATGATGCGTTGCTTGACGTTCGTCTGCGCTCTGTTTCTAGCTTTTGGCGCGCCCGCGCAGGCGCAAAATGCGCCGCCCGCCCACGCTCCGGCGCCGCCCGCACAATCGCCGCGAGAAAAACTCGACGAGCTTTTCGCTCGGCTGGCTGCGACCAAGGACGCGGACGAGGCGGCGGGAATCGTCGCCGCGATCGACCGTTTCAACCTGCAATCGGGCTCCGACACCAGCGATCTCCTGATGGCGCGCGCGGTGACGACGATGGAGAGCGGCAACTACCCTGTGTCGCTGGCGCTGCTCGACGCGATCGTCGGCCTGCAGCCGGACTGGGCGGAAGGGTGGAACAAACGGGCGACCGCCCGCTATCTCGCCGGCGACGCCAAGGGGGCGATGGCCGACATCGCCCAGACGCTCGCGCGCGATCCTCGCCATCTCGGCGCGCTGGCCGGGATGGGCATGATTCTCGAGGATTCCGGCCTTCCCGATCAAGCCTTGCGAGCCTACGAACGCGCCCTGGCGATCGCGCCGGAATGGCGCCCGGTGGTCGAGGCGGCGGCGCGGGTCAAAGCCGCCATCGCCGGCCAAGCGCTGTGACGGCGCGGCGCGGGGCTGCCGGGCGGTCATGATCGCCGGGCTCGCGGCCCTGGCCGTCCTGGGCGCCGGCCTCCTTCTCTTCACATCATTTCACTCGCGGCGGATCGAAGCGCGCTTTCCGCGGGTCGGCGAACTCGTCGAGAGCGGCGCCGGGGCGATCCATGTCGTGGAGCGCGCCCCCGACGGCCCGGAACGCGGCGCCGTGCTGCTCGTCCACGGCGCCTCCGGCAATTTTGCCGACCTGAGCGTGGCGCTCGCCGATCGCCTCGCCGCGCTTGGGTTCCGGGTCTTCGCCGTCGATCGGCCGGGGCACGGCTGGAGCGCGCGCCTGTCGGCCGGGCCGGCCTCCTCGCCCGTGGGGCAAGCGCTGGCGGTGCGCACGGCGCTGGAGCGCCGAGGCGTCGGGACGGCGGTCGTCGTCGTTCATTCGCTGGCCGGCGTTCTCGGCCTCGGGATGGCCCTGGAGGCGCCCGATTTCGTGCGCGGCCTCGTCCTCGTCGCGCCGGTCAGCCATCCCTGGCCGGGGGGCGTCTCCTGGTATTACACGCTCGCCGCCTCGCGGGCGCTCGGGCCGCTGTTCCGCCGTCTGATCGTGCTGCCCGCGGGTCTCGCGATCATGAGCGCGGCGGTGCGAGGCGTCTTCGAACCCAACTCGACGCCGCACGACTATGTCGCGCGGACGCGCCTTCCCCTTGTGTTGCGGCCCGGACATTTCAAAGCGAACGCCGAGGACGTCGTCGCGCTCGAGGCTCATGTCGCCGCGCTCGCGCCGCGCTACGGCGCGATCGCCGCGCCGACAGCGATCGTCACCGGCGATTCCGACGGGATCGTTTACGCCCACATCCATTCGGCCGGCTGCGCGCGCGACATTCCCGGCGCGACGCTGACGAGGGTTCCGGGCATTGGCCACTCGCCGCACCACAGCGCGCCGGAAAGCGTTGTGGCGGCGATTCTGGAGGTCGACGGGCGGGCCGGCGCTCAGTCCGCGCCGCCGTCCGGGCCGACTTTGGCGATGCGCAAGGTGTTCGTGGCGCCGGGCGTGCCGAACGGGATGCCGGCGACGACGATCACGCGCTCGCCGACGGCGGCGAAGCCGTCGATATAGGCGTGGCGGCAGGCGCGGTCGGTCATGTCGCGTTCGTCGCGCGCGTCGTCGGTGACGACGGCATGGACGCCCCAGGCGACCGCCAGGCGGCGCGCCGTCTCGACGATGGGCGTCAAAGCGAGGATCGACGAGCGCGGCCGCTCGCGCGCGATGCGCAGTCCCGTCGAGCCGGAGGCGGTCCACGCGCAGATGACCTTGGATTGCAGCGTCTCCGCGACGTCGCGGGTCGCCTCCGCGATCGCGTCGGCTCCGGTCGACTCGGGCGTGGCGCGCTGGGCGGCGATGATGGTGGGGTAGATGGGATCCGCCTCGACCGTCTCGGCGATGCGGTTCATCGTCGCGACCGCCTCGCGCGGAAATTGGCCGGAAGCGCTTTCGGCCGACAGCATCACCGCGTCGGCCCCTTCGAACACCGCGGTCGCGACGTCCGAGACCTCGGCGCGCGTCGGCACCGGAGTCGTGATCATCGACTCCAGCATCTGCGTCGCCACGACCACCGGCTTGCCGATCCGCCGCGCCAGGCGCGTGATCGTCTTCTGCAGGCCGGGCACGCGCTCGAGAGGCATCTCGACGCCGAGGTCGCCGCGGGCGACCATGACCGCGTCGGAGACCGCGATGATTTCATCGAGATGCGCGATCGCCTGCGGCTTTTCGATTTTCGCCATCACCAGGGCGCGGCCGGCGACGATTTCCTTGACCTCGGTCACGTCCTCGGCGCGCTGCACGAACGACAGCGCGATCCAGTCGATGTTCTCGTCCAGCGCGGCTATGAGATCGGCTCGATCCTTGGCGGTCATCGCCGATGTCGGAAGGGTCGTATCGGGCAGGCTCACGCCCTTCTTGTTGGAAATGCGCCCGGCGACTTCGACGATCGTCTCCGCGCGGCCGGGGGCGACCTCGGCGACGCGCAACAGCACTTTGCCGTCGTCGATCAGCACGCGATCGCCCGGCCGCACCGAATCGAGGATTTCCGGATGGGGAAGATAGACGCGCGTCTGGCCGCCGAGCGTCTTGTCCGAATCGAGGGTGAAGGCGTCGCCCCTGCGCAGCGGCACGCCTCCGGACTCGAATTCGCCGACGCGCAGCTTCGGCCCCTGCAAGTCGACGAGAATGCCGATCGGCCGGCCGTATTCCTCCTCGAGCGAACGAATCATCGCGACGCGCTCGCGCATCGCGTCATGCGAGGCGTGGCTCATGTTGATGCGAAAAACGTCGGCGCCAGCTTCGAACAGCCCGGCGATCACCGACCGCTCGGCCGAGGCCGGCCCGAGCGTGGCGATAATCTTTATGCGGCGTTGGCGTCGGATCAAAGCGTCCTCCCGAATTATATAGCGGCCAGCGCGCGAATTCGCGGCGCAGGCTTTCCACCGGAGTCCCTCACACGAGGACGCGACGGCGGCATGAAAGAAAGCGTCGAGACGATCAGGGGCCGACCGGGTCCGTGAGCTGGACGGTCCAGTTCTTGGCGTCCTTGCCGGTGTCGACCTCGAAGAATCCGGTGCGGTCGTAGCCGCGCACGAAGCAGTCCTGGCGGCCGTCGATCTTGAATTCGCGGTCGCTGGTGCACATGAAGGCCTTGCCTTTCCACTCGCCGCCGCGCTCGTCCATCGCGTAGACATAATAAAATTGCGCCGCTAGCGCGCCGCGCAGCAGGGTGTCGCAATCGGACGGCTTGAGATTCCACCAGCCCTCGCTCACCCAGTTCTGCCCGTTGGTGTAGGCGAGGGCGACGCTGACGCGATTCCCGGTCAGATTGCACATGCGAAAATCGGCCCGTGCGGGATGCGCCAGAAGGAGCGCCGGACCAAGAACCATCAAACCGAATTTCCAACCCATAGACCGCCTGCGCCGCTGATCGCCGCGCCATATTCGTCGGCCAAGGGCCGGTGTCAACCGCAGGCCGGGCCGCCGCCGCGGCAACGAAAATGTCAGCCCTCATCAGACCGGTCGCGCGAAGTAGATCCCCGCGAGGATCAGGAGCCCGCCGAGGCCTTGAGCGAGCGAGACGGGCTCACCGAGCAGCAGGTAGGCGAAGACCGCCGCGGCGATCGCTTCGAGGAAAATGACCAGGGACGAGAACGCGGCCGGCAGGCGGCCGAGCGCGACGGCGAGCAGGCCCTGGCCGCCGGCATGGCTGATCCAGGCCATCGCCAGCAACGCCGCCACGCCGCGCACGCTGTGCGGCAGGATCGTGCGATCGAGGCGGAGCGCGACGAACAGCAGCAGAACGGCGGTGATGACCGTCGCCTCGAAGGTGACGCGGGCCGCCGAACTCTCGCCGCGCGCCGCTTTGACGGCGAGAAAGTAAAGTCCGAAGAAGACGCCCGTGGCGAGCCCATAGAGGTCGCCGACCGCGCTCTCGGGCCTCAGATGCAGGCTCTCGGCGAGTAGCGACGCGCCGCCGAGGACGCAGAGGGCGAGACCGCCCAGCGTTTTCCACGCGGCGCGCTGACCCAGAATCAACCAGCCGAACACGACCACCCAGATGGGCGCCGTGGTGGCGAAGAATGTCGCGTCGGCGACGCTCGTGGTGACGATGGAGAGATGCCAGAAGAAGAGGTCGCCGGTGAAGGCGAGGCCCGCCAGGATGGTCGCCCGGCCGAAGCGCCCGGCCGGCCGCGCGCCGGATTCGCTCAAGCGCGTCCAGGCATAGAGGGCGGGCAGGGCCAGAGCGACGCGCCAGAACGCGCTGGCGAACGGCCCGACGTCGGCGAGCCGAACGAAGATGGGCGAAACGCCCATCGCCAGGGCGCCCAGCACGAGCGCGGCGACGGGCGCCCCCAGCGCGCTGCGCGGCTTTACCGCCGGAAAAGTCTGCGTCATCCGATTCCGGCTCGAGTCGCAAGCACGGGCGCCGCCCGTCGGTCAATCCCGGCCCGTCCTTATTCTCGCCGCACCGATCGAGCAAGGGGGACGCCATGGACGCGATGCTCATGCGCGAAGTCGCCAAGGCGCAAGACGCCTTTCAGCCGTTCCAAGCGATCGAGGGGGCGCTCGACTGCGGCGCGCTGGTCGTTTGCGACCACGCCGCCAACGGGTTCCCGCCCGGCTATGGCGCGCTCGGGTTGCCGCGCGAGGCGCTCGACCGGCATATCGCCTACGACATCGGCGCGGCCTGGCTGGCGCGCCGTCTCGCGACGCGGCTCGGCGCGCCGGCGATTCTTTCCACCTTTTCGCGCCTGTTGATCGATCCCAATCGCGGCGCCGACGACCCGACCCTGGTGATGCGCATTTCCGACGGCGCGCTGGTGCCGGGCAATGCGCGCATCGAGGCGCGCGAAATCGAGCGCCGCCGGCGCCTCTACTGGGAGCCCTATCGCGCCGCGATCGACGCGACGATCGAGGCGATGCTGGCGACCGGCGAACCGCCGGCGATCCTTTCCATCCATTCGTTCACGCCGAACTGGCGGGGCCATCCGCGACCCTGGAAGGTCGGCCTGCTCTGGGACAACGATCCCCGCCTGGCGGAACCGCTGATGCGCGCGCTGGCGCAAGAGGACGATCTCGCCGAAGAGGAAATCGGCGACAATGAGCCCTACGAGGGCGCCCTGGCGGGCGATACGATCAATGCCGTCGCGACCCCGCGCGGACTTTCCAACGCGCTCATCGAAGTGCGGCAGGACCTGATCGCCGACCAGGAAAGTGCGGAAGGCTGGGCCGATCGCCTCGCGCGAATCATCTCCCCGGTGATCGCGCCTCGCCAAGCGCGCGCGCCGCAGGATTGGGGCAGCCGCCTCGCCGGCGCCCCCCGGGCTTCGCTCGGAAGCGACGCCACGGCTTGACGTGGCGCGCGCGCCCGGCCATGGCTGGTCGGGCAAACCCCTCTATTTCACGTCATGGATTCGGCATGAACGAAGATACCGTCGTCTCGAGCTCGGAGGCCGTCAACGCGGGCCATCTCAAGGCCTTCATCGAGCGCATCGAGCGGCTCGAAGAAGAGAAGAAGGCGCTCAGCGACGACATCAAGGACGTCTACGCGGAGGCCAAGGGCAACGGTTTCGACGCCAAGATCATCCGCAAGATCGTGTCGATCCGCAAACAGGATCGCGACAAGCGCCGCGAGGAGGAGGAAATCCTCGAGCTTTATCTAGCCGCCCTGGGGATGGGCTGAGCGCCGCGCGCCTCCAAGCGCGCGCTCATTTTTTTGCAAGGGAATGGTGAACGTCATGTCGGTTCAGAACACCAAGGGGACGATTTCCGAGGCCTTGAGTCCCGAGGCCGTGCGCGTCGCCGCGACCTTCTCGGCGGCCGTCGCCGGACGCCAGACGTTCGACACCCCCTACCGTCACTATCTCGTCGAAAACCTCTTTCCCGCCGACGTCGCCGACGAACTCGCGGAGCTGCCGTTCGCCGCGCCGGTGCTCAACGGCGTGTCGGGGAAGCGCGAATTGCACAACGACCAGCGCAGCTACTTCGACGCGGCGGCGATCCAGCGATTTCCTGTGATGCGCGGCGTCGCCGAGGCGCTGCAGTCGTCCGGGGTGGTCCGCCTCATCCACGAGGCGTTCGGCGCGCCGGTCGACGACACCTTCCTGCGACTCGAATATGCGCAGGACATCGACGGCTTCTGGCTCGAGCCGCACACCGATCTCGGCGTGAAGAAATTCACCTGCCTGATCTATCTCTCCGACGGCCCCGGCCACGAGGCGCTAGGCACCGACATCTATTGGAGCCGCGAACGCCATTTCGGCGTGTCGCCGTTCAAGCGGGGCTCAGCGATGATCTTCGTGCCCGGCGACAACACCTGGCACGGCTTCGAGAAACGCCCGATCGAGGGCGTGCGCCGTTCGGTGATCCTCAACTACGTCACGCATGATTGGCGGGCGAGGGAGCAGCTCTCGTACCCGGACCGGCCGGTGAGAGTCTAGGCGCGAGGATCGGGCCGCCTATTCCCGTCATACCCGGTCTTGTGCCGGGCGCGTCGTCGGACAAGGCGGGCTCGAGTCAGTCAGCGGGACTCGGTATGAGCGGGCCCCCTCTCCCCGGGGAGAGGGGTTTATTCCTGCCCTCACATCTGCGCGAGGAGATGCGCGGCGCTGGAGAGATCGGCTTTGCCCGGCGCTTCCTCGATGTTGAGGAGCTTCACCACGCCGTCCTCGACCAGCATCGAATAGCGGCGCGAGCGGATGCCGAGGCCGCCGGCCGAGGCGTCGAAATCGAGGCCGGCGGCCTTGGCGAAATCGGCGCCGCCGTCGGCGAGGAAGGCGATGTGGCCGCCCGCGCCGGTCGCCTTCGACCAGGCGGCGAGGACGTAGGGGTCGTTGACCGAGGTCATGGCGATCTCGGCCACGCCCTTGGCCTTGAACGCGGCCTCTTCGCCGAGGAAGCCGGGAAGATGGTTCTTGTGGCAGGTGGGGGTGAAGGCGCCGGGCAGGCCGAACAGGACGACTGTCTTGCCGGCGAAGAATTCCTGCGTCGTCACCGGCCGCGCGCCGTCGTCGGTGACGAGACGGAAGGTCGCGCTGGGCAGCTTGTCGCCGACTTTGATGGTCATGGTTGGTCCTCTGGGAGAAGTGAAAGGCAGTTTAGCGCGGGCAGCCGCGCGCGCAAGGCGCGTTCGCGCGCCTCAGGATTTCGGCGATAAGGCGAGCGGGAAGTCGAGCGCGCCGGCGCCGCCGGTGATCGTCGCGCGCGCGTTCACCGGCAGGGCGCCATCGGTCGGCTTTTGGGCCAGGGCGATGGCGAAGCAGTCGCGGCCGGCGGCGCCCGGCTCCGCCTTGGTCGACAGCCACCACCCCGATGGCGCCTCGATGAAGAGATCGCGCGCCGGACCCGGCTCGGCCGGCAGACAAAGGCGCCAGTCGCGCGCATCGACGCCCGTGAGCTCCGCCCCGAGCGAGCGCCAATCGACGGCCCGGGGGGTCAGCGCCACAGCCGCTGCGATCGAGGCGGCGAGGGGCGTCGAGGCGCTGGCGGGCAGGGTCAGCGTCAGGTTCGCTCTGGCGGGGAGGCAGATTTTTTCGCACACCGCGTAGTTCGCCTTCAGCGCCAACGTCACCGGCTTCGATGGGTCGAGCGCCTCGACCGCGATCGGGAACACGACGCCGCCTTGATAGCCGAAGGCCTCGGAGCCGTCGGGCTCGACGATGCGTTTGGGCGCCGGATATTCGGGCTCGGCGCGCGCGAGATTGACCGAACCGGAGAAGTCGAAACTCGGCGGCGCGCCCGAATCGCCGGGGTCGCGCCAATAGGTGACGGCCCCCGGCGCCAGTTGGATTTCGAAGCCGGCCTGGCGCGGGCCGCCCGCGATCAGGCGCGCTTGCGCCTTCAGGGTCCGCGCCCAATCGGTGGCGAAGGATTCGCCCGCTTGGGCGCTGGCCGCCGCACAGCCCGCGAGGGCGAAGAGGACGGCAAATCGCATGAACATGAACATGCCCGCAATTTAGGCGCTGCGTCGCCGGGAGGCGAGCAAATTTCCGGTGAAGGCTCCGGGGGACGTTAAGATTTTTCCTTTCGCCGCGGCCCCGAGGCGAGTAACATGCCACGATGCGTCGCCCGTCGGGATCCCAGCCTTCGCAGAGTTATGAAGGCCAGTTTCTGATCGCCATGCCCAGCTTGCGCGACGGGCCGTTCGCGCGCTCCGTCGTCTACATGTGCGCGCATCGCGAAGACGGCGCCATGGGCATCGTCATCAACCAGCGCGCCGACGAAATCGAATTTTCCAAGCTCCTGGTGCAGCTCGAAATCGTCGGCCGGGCCGAGGCGATCCGTCTGCCGGCGACCGCCGAGGCGGTGCGCGTCCTGCGCGGCGGACCGGTCGACACCGGGCGCGGTTTCGTTCTCCATTCCAGCGACTACCGCGCCGAGGACTCGACGGTTGCGATCGGCAACGGAGTGTGCCTCACCGCGACGCTCGACATCCTGCGCGCGATCGCCAAAGGCGCCGGGCCGAGCAAAGCTGTGCTCGCGCTAGGCTATGCCGGTTGGGCGTCGGGCCAGCTCGAGAACGAAATCCTCGCCAATGGCTGGCTCGTCGCGCCGGCCGATTCGAAGCTCATCTTCGACGCCAATTTCGCCGCCAAGTACGACCGCGCGCTGGCGCTGCTCGGCGTCAACGCCGCCTGGCTGTCGTCAGAGGCCGGCCACGCCTGAGTGGCCGGGCCAGGGCCCGACCTGACCAGGAACGACTTCGAACATCCGCGCCCGCTCGCCGAGTTCGGCGAAGACCGCCGGGTCCGCGCCAGTGACGAAGACCTGCGCGCCGACGCGCTGCAGCGCCTCGAAGAGAGCGGCGCGGCGACGCGGATCGAAATGCGCGGCGACTTCGTCGAGCAAGGCCAGCGGCGCGAGCCCCGACATCTCCGCCACCAGCCGCGCGTGAGCGAGAACCAATCCGACCAGCAGCGCCTTCTGCTCGCCGGTCGAGGATTGCGACGCCGGCGCGCCCTTAGGACCGTGGAAGACCAGGAGATCGCCGACGTGCGGACCGATCAGCGTGCGGCCCGCCGCCGCATCACGTCCGCGATTGTCGCGCAGCGCCGCACGATATTGGTCCTCGGCGTGAAGCGCGGGATTTTGCGCCGTCAACGCCTCGACCTCGCCCTCGAGCGCGAGATCGGCCCAGGGAAAGGGGGAGGCCTCGTCGCGATCGAGCGCGATCAGGGTCTTCAAGCGGTTCACGCATTCGACCCGCGCCGCGGCGACGGCGACGCCGAGCTCGGCCGCCTCGCGTTCGATCGCATCGAGCCAGGGCGCGTTGCGCGCGCCCTCTTCGAGCACCCGGTTGCGGCCGCGCAGCGCGCGCTCGAATTGGCTAACCCGGGCGCCGTGATTCGGATCGAGGGCGAGGACCAGCCGGTCGAGGAAGCGGCGCCGTTCGCTGGCGGGGCCGGCGAACAGGCTGTCCATCGCCGGCGTCAGCCAGACGAGGCGCACATGATCGGCGAAGGCGCGCGCCGAAGCGACAGGCGCCCGGTCGATGCGATTGAGGCGCTCGGGCGCGCCATCCCGGGCGCCCGGCTCGAAACCCGCGCCGAGCTGGCGCGCCACGCCCTCGTCCTCGACCTCGATCGAGATGGCGAAGCCGCCTGCCCCGCCGACCCGCGCGCAAGCCGCGAGGTCGGCGCGACGAAGGCCGCGGCCAGGCGCGAACAGCGAAAGGGCTTCGAGAAGATTGGTTTTCCCCGCGCCGTTCTCGCCGCAGAAAACGACCAGTTCGCCCTCGAGCACGAGATCGAGCGCCGCATAGGAACGGAAGTCCCTGAGCATCAGCCGACGCACCATCGGGCGTCGGCGCGCGAGGGGAAAAGCGGGCGGGCTCGACATGGGCCTCGGATGTGCCACGTCCGGCGTCGGCGCGAAAGGGGACCCCGCACGCTTGTGGCAGCGGGCGTCCTGTCGCATGTTGCGGCCGCGGCGCGAGTCGGGACGGACGCGCGCGTTCGCGGGCTGTGATTAAGGAAAGGCGGTGGTCGTGACGGCGTTTGAGGTGTTGATGCCTGCCGAGGGCATGACGGAAATCTCCGAGTTGATCGAGAAGCGCCTGACCCTGCATCGGCTGTGGCGCGCCCAGGATCGCGAGGCGACGCTGGAGGCGATCGCGCCGCGCATCCGCGCGATCGTCGCGACTTGGCATACCGCGCGCGTCGACCCCGCGCTGATGCGTCGCTTGCCGAACCTGGAAATCGTGGCGAGCTTCGGCGTCGGCTACGACCATATCGACGCCGCCTGGGCGGGCGCGCATGGAATCATCGTCACCCACACGCCGGGCGTGCTCGACGAGGACACCGCCGACATCGCGATGGCGCTGACGCTCGCCGCGGTGCGGCGGCTGCCGCAGGCCGAGCGCTACCTCCGCGAGGGTCGCTGGCCGACCGCGCCGTTTCCGCTGACCGCGTCGCTGCGCGGGCGTACGATGGGGATTTTAGGATTGGGGCGCATCGGCAAGCAGATCGCCAAGCGCGCGCAGGCCTTCGGGCTGAATGTCGTCTATCACGGCCGGCGCGCTCAGGACGACGCGCCCTATCTCTACTATCCGACGCTTCTGGGCATGGCGGAAGCGTGCGACATCCTGGTGGTCGCCGCGCCGGGCGGCGCGGGGACTCGCCATATCGTCGATCGCGAAGTGTTGAAGGCGCTCGGTCCCGATGGCGTGCTCGTCAACATTGCGCGCGGCTCGCTGGTCGACGAGGCGGCGTTGATCGAGGCGCTGCGCGACGGGACAATTCTCGCCGCCGGGCTCGATGTCTACGAGAACGAACCGACGGCGCCCCCGGCGCTGCTCGAGCTCGACAACGTCGTCGCGCTGCCCCATGTCGGCTCGGCCTCGCACCATACCCGCCGCGCCATGGCCAACCTCGTCGTCGCCAATCTGTTTTCCTGGATCGACGGCAACGGGCCGTTGACGCCGACGCCCGAAACGCCCTGGCGGCGATAAGGCGAACGGGCGGCCCCGCCCCTCGGCGTGGCGCCGCTCAGTGCGTCAACCGCACGGAATGGAGCGCCTCGGGCCGCGAATTGTTCCAAGGGGCTGGGAACAAGACGATTTCTCCTTCGCCGCGCGCCGTCAGCGCCAGCGCCACGTCATTTTTCACGATATGCAGGGAAATGACGGTCGGATCGGAATAGCTGATGTTGCGGCGACCGAGGGCATGACCGCGGGCGACGATTTCGGAGAGGGTGAACGAGCCGCCGGCGGCCAATTCGACGCCGTTCTGCCCGCGATAAGCCGTGAAGTTCTCGGGCAGCGAATCATAGAAGGCGCGATCGTCCGGCGCGAGAAAGTCGGGCGACCAATAGGGTTTGAAGCGCGAGAACAGTCGAGCCGACCGTATGCGTTCGATGGAATTGAAGCGCGACCATTCCCTGACGACGAGATTCCAGAATTGCTCGCCGATCGTGGCGGAGCGGCGGCGCATGAAGAAATGGTCCAGCGCTGCACCGGGTCGTTGCGTCGCATCGGGAAAGGGAAGCAACGGTTCCGGTGTGAAAGCTTGGGGGGGCGAAATGGAGCTCAACGCATGCCTCGCGGTTAGAACACCCGCCCGAAACTGCGGCGCCAACATTGCCCGGGGCTGGAAAGGTAAACGCGAGACGGTGGTCTCCTTTGGTCCCCTTGGAGACGCTTTGCAGGTTCTCGGATCGGCGTTAAGATGTTTCGGCTGGGTGGGCGGCATGGAGGCTTCTCATGCGCTCGACACTGATCGGACTTGTGATTGGCATCGGCCTCGTGGCCGGGACGTTGGCGCCGGCGCTCGCGTGCGATTATCAACCCACTTCGGCGGCAAACGATCATGCGTCGCCGCCGCAGACCGCACAGGCGCAAACGGCGGCGCCAGATACCTCGAACTAAGACCCGCCACTCCGGCGCAGGACAAAAAATTGGAATGCTGTGGCGTCGGCGCGCTGTTTGCGCCGGCGCGGCAGCGTCGTTGCGCTGTTCATATTTTCACCCATCCCGGACAATCGCGTAGCGCGGACGCGTCGAGACAAGTAGGTTTGCGCCGGAGGCTGTCACGCCTTTGTCGCAATCGCAGGGTCTCAGGGTGGGGATGATCGGCAAGCTCTCTTGGTTCTTCAGCGGCGTCGTCGTCCTGGGCCTGATCCTCTGGACGGGGGCCGGCCCGGTGTTCGGCGCCTTCGCTGCGGCGGGATGGGGCGTTTTCGCCGTTGTCGTTCTCCGCGGCGTCGCCGTCTCGGCCGCCGGGATCGGCTGGTTGTTTCTGTTCCCCCCTGGATTGCGCCCGACGGCGTTGACCTGCGTGCAAATCCGCTTTCTGCGCGAGGGCGCCAACGCGCTGTTGCCGATCACGCAGGTTGGCGGGGAGGTGATCGGCGCACGCGCGCTGAGCTTGCGCGGCTCCGCCGCTTCGCTGGCGGCCGCGAGCGTCATCGTCGACGTCCTCGTTCAGGCCGTCACGCAATTCCTCTTTGCCGCCGTCGGCCTGGCGACCCTCGCCTCGATGCGCGACAACGACGCCGTGCGCGGGACGATCGCCATCGTCATTGTCGTCGCCATCCCGGCGCTCGGCGGGTTTTACCTGGTGCAACGGCCGAGCGGACAGCGTTTCGTCACGGCGCTGTTGAAACGTGTCGTCGGCGAGCGAGAATGGCTGTCCTTCGGCGCGATCGAGGCGCTGTACGCTCGCCTCGCCGCCATCTACGCAAACCCCAGGGGCGTCGCAGCCGCGGCTCTCATCCATTCCTCGGTTTGGCTGTTTGGTGCGTTGGAAGTCTGGGCGATCCTGGCCTTCATGGGATATCCCGCGAGCTATCCCGAGGCGCTGGTCGTGGAGAGCCTGATGCAGGCGGTGCGGGGGGCCGCCTTCGCCATCCCCGGCGCACTGGGGGCCCAGGAGGGAGGACTGGTCGTCCTCTGCGCCATTTTCGGCGTTCCGGCGGGAGCGGCCATCGCGATGTCGCTGATCAAACGCGTGCCCGATTTCGTATTCGGCATTCCGAGCCTCATCGGCTGGCAGGTTCTCGAAGGCCGGGCGCTCCGGGGACGTCTCGCCGGCGAAGGCGGGCAGAGCCGGTGATCTCAGCCATTTTTCTCCTGATCGCCTCGGCCGGGTGCGTCTATTTGCTCGTCGCGGCCGCGGCGGCCAAATACCGCAATGACACGCCGGGGCCGGAGGCGGGCTCGCCTGCGGTGACGATTCTGAAGCCGCTCAAGGGCGCCGAACCCCTCCTCTTCGAAAATCTCTCGACCTTTTGCACGCAGGAGTACGCGGGGGCGATCCAGATCATTTGCGGCGTACAAGACCGGCAGGACCCGGCGATCGCGATCGTCGAGCGCCTGAAGACCTCTTTTCCAAACATCGACTTGCAGCTCGTCGTCGACGCAACGGCGCATGGCGCCAATCTGAAGGTCGCCAACCTCATCAACATGACCCGCCACGCTCGCCACGACTGCATCGTGCTGGCCGATAGCGACATCGGGGTCATGCCGCACTACCTCGCGCAACTGACGGCTGCGCTCGCTTCTCCCGGCGTCGGTGCGGTGAGTTGCCTCTATCACGGCGTCGGCGCGACGGGCTTCTGGTCGAGGCTGTCGGCGCTCGCCATCGACGCGCATTTTCTGCCCAGTGTGCTGATCGGCCTCCAAACGGGTCTCGCAAGGCCCTGCTTCGGCTCGACGATCGCATTGACTCGGGACCGCCTGGTGGAAATCGGCGGCTTCGAGGCCTTCGCCGACCGTCTGGCGGACGATTATGCGATCGGCGAAGCCGTACGGGCGAGGGGACTTTCGGTGGCGACGCCCAATATGGTGGTGGCGCACGTCTGCTCGGAATCGTCGTTCACCGATTTGTGGCGGCACGAATTGCGATGGGCGCGCACAATTCGCAACGTCGATCCCGCCGGCTATGCCGGCTTGTTCGTCACCCATCCCCTGGCGTGGGCGCTGGTCGCTGGCGCTGCGGGATCTCCGGGGTATGGAGCGATCGTTGGCGCGCTTGCCATTGCCTGCCGAATAGTGCTTTTGCGCGCCGAGAAGCGAAAATTCGGGATTGCGGCCCCTCCTTATCGGCTCGTGCCGATCCGCGATCTCCTCTCCTTCGCAGTGTTCGTTTGGAGCTTTCGCGGCGAGGACCTAGATTGGCGAGGCCGCCGCTATCAAATTCGGGCTGATGGCCGTCTTGCCGCCGAGTGAGAGATAAGAACCATGATGCGAACACTTTTCCTGCAGGCGCCGTCTTTCGACGGCTATGACGGCGGCGCCGGCGCGCGCTACCAGATGAAGCGGGAAGTCCGCTCGTTCTGGTATCCGACGTGGCTCGCCCAACCCGCCGCGCTCGTCGAAGGCTCGAAGTTGATCGACGCGCCGCCGCACGGCCTGTCATTCGAGGACATCAAGCCCGATCTGTTGCGCCACGAACTCATCGTCATGCACACCTCCACGCCGTCCTTCAAATCCGACGTCAGGACGGCCGAGATGATCAAGGCGATCAATCCGACCTGCAAGATCGGCTTCATCGGCGCCAAGGTGGCGGTGGAGCCGGAAAAGAGCCTCCAGGCGACGACCGCGCTCGATTTCGTGGCGCGCAACGAGTTCGACTACACCATCAAGGATGTCGCGGACGGTCGGGACTGGGCGACCATCAAGGGCATTTCTTATCGCAACGCCGACGGCGCGATCGTCCACAACGAGGATCGCGAGGTCCTGACCGATATGGACCAGTTGCCGTTCGTGACGCCGATCTACAAGCGCGACCTCGACATCAATCGCTATTTCGGCGGCTATCTCAAGCACCCCTATCTGTCGTTCTACACCGGGCGTGGCTGTAAATCACGCTGCACGTTCTGCCTGTGGCCGCAAACCGTCGGAGGCCACAATTACCGCGTGCGCTCGATCGACCATGTGATCGCCGAGGTGAAATACGCCCGCGAAGCCTTCCCCGAGGTCAAGGAAATCTTCTTCGACGACGACACCCTCACCGACAACCTCCCGCGCGTCGAGGCTCTTGCCAAAGAGCTCGGCAAGCTCGGCGTCACCTGGTCGTGCAACGCCAAGGCGAACGTCCCGCGCAAGACCCTCGAAATTCTCAAAGCGAACGGCCTGCGCCTGTTGCTGGTCGGATACGAGTTGGGGAACCAGAAAATCCTGCACAACATCAAGAAGGGATTGCTGGTCGATGTTGCGCGCCGATTCACCAGGGACTGCCACGAGATCGGCATCGTCATCCACGGCACCTTCATTCTCGGCCTGCCTGGCGAGACCCGCGAAACCATCCAGGAGACTCTTCAATTCGCCAAGGAGATCAATCCGCACACCATCCAGGTCTCGCTTGCCGCCCCTTATCCCGGAACGTTCCTTTACAAGCAGGCCAAGGAAAACGGCTGGTTCGCCGACGACACCGACCTCTTGACCGAGGACGGGACGCAGATCGCGCCGTTGAATTATCCGCATCTCGGCCACACTGAAATCTTCAATGCGGTGGAGGATTTCTACAAGAAATTCTACTTCCGCCCATCGAAGATCGCCTCGATCGTCGGCGAGATGATTCGCAGCCCTGAAATGATGAAGCGCCGGCTGCGCGAAGGTGTCGAATTCTTCCAGTTCCTGCGCCACAGAGAAGACGCCGTCGTTTGAAGCGGCTCGTCATCACCGCCGACGATTTCGGCCTCGCTCCCGAAGTGAACGAGGCGGTTGAACGAGCCCATCGACACGGCATCCTGAGCGCGACGAGCTTGATGGTCGGCGCCCCTGGCGCGGCGGACGCGCTGGCGCGGGCTCGTCTCATGCCCGAACTGCGCGTCGGACTGCATCTCGTCCTGGTCGAGGGCCGGCCTGTCTCGCCGGCGACCGACATCCCCGACCTCGTCGACGGTTCCGGGCGCCTGCGCACCGACCTTGCCGCCTACGGCGTCGCGATCATGTTTCGACCCGCTGTGCGCCGCCAGCTACGCCGCGAGATTCGCGCCCAGTTCGAAGCCTTCCGCGCCACTGGTCTTGTCCTCGATCACGTCAATGCTCACCAGCATTACCATCTCCATCCCGCGATAGCGCACGAACTTCTCGCCATCGGCCGCGACTACGGCATGAAGGCTCTGCGGGCGCCGTTCGAACCGAAGGCGTTTCTGCGCGCCGTGGAGCCGACACCCCGTTCGATGGTTGCGCGGCTGGCGGCGCCGTGGGCGGCGCTGCTGCGGGCGCGCGCCCGCGCCGCCGGGCTCATCGTCGCCGATCGCGTCTTTGGCCTGGCTTGGTCGGGCGCCATGACGAAAGCGCGCTTGGCTGGCCTCATTGCAGGACTGCCGCCAGGGAGAACCGAAATCTACATGCATCCGGCGACGGCCGAGCAATTTCCCGGCTCGGCCGAGGGATATCGGTATCGCGAGGAGCTTTCGGCGCTTCTGTCGCCGCTCTGCCGGGATGCCTTGCATCGTTCGGACGCCGCCCTCGGCGGCTACCGCGATTTGGGCGGCGAACGTTGATCCCAGGCAATTCTAGGTTGCGGCCCCGACCCTTTCTTGTCTAAACGGCGCCACGGCATTATACGCAGTGTGCGAGTGGGCGCCGCGGGCGGCGCTTCGAAGGTTTAGCCTTGGGTTAGGAGCGAATGAATGAAGATCATTCTAGCCCAGCCACGCGGCTTTTGCGCCGGAGTGGTCCGCGCAATCGAAAGCGTGGAGCGAGCCCTCGAGAAATATGGCGCGCCCATCTATGTGCGCCACGAGATTGTACATAATCGACATGTCGTCGAGTCGCTCAGGCAAAAGGGAGCCCGCTTCGTCGAGGAACTGAGTGAGGTTCCGCCGGGCGCGGTCACCATCTTCAGCGCGCATGGCGTGTCCCGCAAGGTGGAGGACGAGGCCAGAACGAGGGCGCTCCCGATCATCGACGCGACCTGTCCGCTCGTGACCAAGGTGCACAATCAGGGGCGGCGTTATGTTGCCCAGGGCCGGATCCTGGTCTTCATCGGTCACTCCGGCCATCCCGAAGTCGAGGGCACGCTGGGTCAGATCGACGGCGAACTGCACCTCGTCGAGAGCGAGGAGGACGTTGAGAAGCTGCCGATCTCCCCCGACGCCCCGATCGCCTACGTGACGCAAACCACCCTCAGCGTCGATGACACGCGCGGCGTCATCGCTGCGCTGCACCGCCGCTTCAGCGACGTCGAAGGGCCGGAGATTCGCGATATCTGCTACGCAACCCAGAATCGGCAAACGGCGGTCCGGGAACTGTCGCGGGTCTGCGACATCATCGTCGTGGTCGGCGCGCGCAACAGCTCCAACTCGAACAGGCTGCGCGAAATCGGCGAAGAGGCCGGCCTGCGGAGTTACCTCGTCGCTGACGGCGGCGACATCAGGGCGGAATGGTTCAACAATGACAGCGTCGTCGGCATAACCGCCGGCGCGTCGGCCCCCGAAGTACTGGTCGATGACGTGATTCGCGCTTTGATGCGGATCGAACCCTGTGAAGTGTCGAACCTCGACGGGCTGAAGGAGAACGTCAGCTTCCGCCTGCCTGCCGAGCTCGCGTCTTGAGCTGGCCCCATGGGTGGCTTAAGTGAAGGGAAGGCGCCGCATTCCCCAATCGGGGCGTGTGACAGGTTTCGCGCCTGACAGGCCGGGGGCGGGCCCGGATTGAATAACGTCGCAAAACCGACAATGCATTAATTAATTTAGAGGAGCGTCGCTTGGGCATTCCCTTCAGACAGGTCGCCAAGGTCGGCGCCTATATCGTGCGGCAGCACCTCGCGGGCCGAAAGCGCTATCCGCTCGTTCTCATGCTGGAGCCGTTGTTTCGGTGCAATCTCGCTTGCGCCGGCTGCGGCAAGATTGATTATCCCGATGCGATCCTCGACAGGCGGATTTCGGTCGAGGACGCCCTCGCCTCGGTCGACGAGTGCGGCGCCCCAGTCGTCGTCATGGCCGGCGGAGAGCCGCTCCTGCACAAGGAATTGCCCAAGATCGTCGCGGGGGTGATCGCGCGCAAGAAGTTCGCGATTGTCTGCACCAACGCCCTTCTGCTCGAAAAGAAGATGGATCAGTACAAGCCGAGCCCTTATTTCACCTGGTCGATCCATCTCGACGGCGACAAGGAGATGCACGACAAATCGGTCTGCCAGAAGGGCGTCTACGATCGGGCGGTGGCGGCGCTGAAGGCGGCCAAGGCCAAAGGATTCCGGGTTACGATCAACTGCACCTTTTTCAACGACGCGGACGCTCGGCGAGTGGCCGACTTCTTCGACTCCGTCACGGCGCTTGGCGTCGACGGAATCACCGTTTCGCCGGGTTACGCCTATGAGCGCGCGCCCGACCAGCAGCATTTCCTGACCCGCTCGGCGACCAAGAACCTATTCCGCGATATCTTCCGGCGCGGCGACGGCGGCCGCAAATGGGCATTCAACCAGTCCGGCATGTTCCTCGACTTTCTTGCCGGCAATCAGACCTACCACTGCACGCCGTGGGGCAATCCGACCCGCACCGTGTTCGGCTGGCAGCGCCCATGCTATCTCCTCGGCGAAGGCTACACCGCGACGTTCAAGGAGCTGATGGAGGGGACCGACTGGGACGCCTACGGAACGGGCAATTACGAAAAATGCGCCAACTGCATGGTTCATAGCGGCTTCGAGGCGACAGCGGTGAACGATACCGTAGCCAAGCCGTGGAAGGCTTTGGCGGTGACGCTGCGCGGCGTCAGAACCGAAGGGCCAATGGCGCCCGAGATTCCGCTCGACCGGCAGCGCCCGGCCGAATTCGTGTTCCAGAACAACGTCTCGCAAAAGCTCTCAGAAATGCGCAAGGCCGAGGCCGCGGAAAAGGCCGGGAATTCGGCGACAGCGGCGTAACGCCGCGAAGGCCAAGGCGCTGTCGCGAGCTGCGGCCATCACGTCCGACATCTGCGCGGGCGAACGGATAAAGCCGAGAGCCACGGCGCCGAAGTCGACGCTTCCGTCGGCTCTCACGGCTTTCCCGACGAGGGGCGGCAGATCGCGGTCGGCGGGATCGCTGACGACGCGCAGGATGGCGAAGGGCGCGTTGCGATCCGCCGCGGAGCGCGCGACGATCTGACTTTCCATATCGAGCGAGTCCGCTGAGGTCGCATCACGGATTTCGGCTTTGGCGGCCTGCGTCATCACAGGCCCGTCGACGCCAGCAACGGCTCCCAGGGTGACGCGTTCGCCTGCGGCGCGCAAACGCGCCGCCAATTCGCGCGCAATGCTCTCGTCGGCCATGACACTGGCGCCGTCGGCTATGACCCGCGTCCCGATGACGACATCGCCGCTGCGCAGCGCCGGATCGAGCCCTCCGCACAGCCCGAAGCTGATCAGCAATCGCGACGGCGCCGCCGCTTCCGAAAGCTTCGCGCGCAGAAACGCGCCGTCGCCGCAAATCGCCAGCGCATCCGACGCGCGCGCGATCGCCGCTTCGCGTTTGAGGCCGCTGACGAAGAAAAGGTGGGAAGATCGCACAATGTTCGTCAAGAGACTACATGCCCAGCATCGCAGCGCGGTTGTTGCCGCGCTTCAGATTGCGATAGCGGGCGAGCGCCCAAAGCGGGAAGAACTTCGAATAGCCGTGATAACGTAGGTAAAATACACGTGGAAATCCTGTGGCGTTATGAAACGGCTCCTCCCAGAAGCCATCCCCTCCCTGGGTTGCGGCTAAGTAGGCGACACCGCGCGCGACCGAGGGGTGATCGGCTTCGCCGGCCGCCATCAGCCCTAGCAGCGCCCAGGCCGTCTGTGAAGGCGTGCTGGGGGCCGGTTCGTACCCATGGTAATCGAGCTTGTAGCTGTCGCCGCTCTCGCCCCAGCCGCCATCGGCGTTCTGGATGCGCAGCAGCCATTCGACCGCGCGGCGCACGGGCTCCGATCGCATATCCTGCCCGGCCACGCCAAGGGCGCAAAGCGCCGACCAGCTGCCGTAGATGTAGTTCATGCCCCACCGGCCAAACCAGCTGCCGTCCTTTTCCTGGCTCGCGATCAGCGCGGCGATTCCTCGCGCCAGGGATGCACTCGTCTCGCGAGCCGCGCCAAGCTGGGCGAGCATCGAGACGCAGCGGGCGGTGACGTCGGCAGTGGGCGGATCGAGCAAGGCGCCGTGATCGGCGAAGGCGATGTTGTTGAGATAACTATAGGTATTGTCGGCGTCGAACGCCGCCCAGCCGCCGTCGCGGCTCTGCAGCCCTTCGACCCACTCGCGCGCGCGGGCGATCGCGTGTGCATGTGCGCCTTCCCCCGACCCGAAGCTTACGCGATCGGCCCGGTCCATCGCCATCGCCACGACGGCCGTGTCGTCGAGATCGGGATAATGCGGATTGTTGTACTGGAAGGCCCAGCCGCCCGGCCGCACGTCCGGCCGCCGCGCGGCCCAATCGCCCTTCACGTCCAGCACCTGGCGGGGGCTGAGCCATTCCAGTCCGGTGCGGGCCCGCGCCGCGCTCGCCTCGTCGCCCGCCTCGAACAGCGCGTGCGTGGCGAGCGCGGTGTCCCAGACCGGCGACAGGCAGGGCTGGCAGTAAGCCTCGTCCTTGCCCACGACGAGCAGACGCTCGATCGATTCGCGCGCGGCCACGAGGTCGGGGTGGCTCGCGGGATAGCCCAGCGCATCGTACATCAGCACGGTGTTCGCCATGGCGGGATAGATCGCGCCGAGGCCATCCTCGCCGTTGAGCCTTTCCGACACGAAGGCGGCGGCCGCGACGATGGCGCGGCGACGTGGCCCCTGCGGGAAGAAGGGCTCCGCAAGTTTGAGCAGCTTGTCGATCGCGCCGAAAAACTTGACCCACACCCAGGACTGATGGGCGCCGGTCGGCCAGCGCCGCACAGTCTCGGGCGGCACGGTGAAGAGTTCACCGATCGTGACGCCTCGCCGATTGACGGCGCGCGGCTTCAGCGCCTGCAGCACGAGCAGCGGGACGAGCACGGTGCGCGCCCAATAGGAGATCTTGTCGAGATGGAAGGGGAACCAGCGCGGCAGCAGCATGATCTCGACGGGCATCGTCGGAACGCCGCTCCAAGGGATTACCCCATAAAGCGCAAGGAGGAAGCGCGTGAAGACGTTGCTGCGCGAGGCGCCGCCTCGCGCAAGGATAGCTTCGCGCGCGCGGCGCATATGCGGCGCCTGGGGATCGTCGCCGATCATCTTCAAGGCGAAATAGGCTTTCACGCTGGCGCTCATGTCGAACGCCCCTTGATGGAAGAGCGGCCAGCCGTCGTGGGCGCCCTGGATTCGCCTGAGATAGACGGCGATCAGGCGCTCCAGCTCGAGATCCGGCGCCTCGCCGCGGAAGTGCCGCAGCAGCACATATTCGGCGGGGATCGTCGCATCGGCCTCGAGCTCGAAACACCAGTGTCCATCCTCGCGCTGCAGGGTGAGAAGCGCCTCCGAGGCCCGCGAAATATGCCGCTCCAAGGATTCCAGCGACGGCGCGCTTTGGGCGTGGTCGAATGCAATGTTCATGACGAAACACCTAGGACGGCTGGGGTTTGCGGCGATGCACGCATCTCGACGATGACCGAAGCCGCCTTATAGCCGGAACGCAACGCGCCTTCTATGGTCGCGGGAAGACCGGTTTGCGTCCAGTCGCCGGCCAGCGCCACGTTGTCCCAACGCGTTCGGGAGGATGGCCGCTTGGCGTCCTGAGCCGGCGTCGCCGCGAAGGTCGCCCGTTTTTCCTTGACAATCTGCCAGGGCGGCAGATCTAGGGGAAGGCCGCTCAGCGCCGCCGCCTCCCGCCAGATTTGCGCCGCAAGCTCCTCCCGCGGGCGGTCGAGCAGCCGGTCGGCGCCGCTGATTGTCGTCGAAAGATGTTGTGGATAGGCGAACAGCCACTCGGTCAATCCGTTCACGACGCCCAGGATCGTCGGCTGGCCCGGCGGCGGCGCTATGCTGAAGTGCGCGTTGACGATCGCCCTGAACTCGTCAGGCGCTTCGAGCCCTGGAAGCAGATCCTGAGCCGTCCATGGCGGGACAGCGATCACGACGGCATCGTCGCGGGCCAGCGTCTCGCGGCCGGCGTCGAACTCGAGGTCGACGGCGCGCGCCCCGTCGAAGCGGATGCCGCGCAGCCGGTCGCCGAATCGCACGGCCGCATTCCGAGCCTTGATGAAGGCCAGCGCCGGATCGATGAAGGTCCGGGATAGCCCTTCGCTCGCGATCAACGGGCGGCAAGCGCGCCCACCCGCCCCGAGGGTCTCGCGCAGGAGCGCTGCGGCTAGGGCGGCCGAACCCTCCCGCGGGTCCGTGTTCAGTCCGGCGAGCAGCACCGGGCGCCAGAGTTGATCATAAAGCGGACCGGCGCAGGACATCGTCTGAGCAAGCGTCGCCGTCCGCGGCGCGATCAGCGTCGCAAGCGGAGCGAAATATTCGCGCAGCTTCGTTCCGGGCGCCCGGCGCGTCTGGTCGAGGAGCCACCAAGGCAGGCGCCCCTCATTGGGGCGCAGCCGCCAGCGCTCGCCGCTCCGCAGATCGGCAAAATCGAAAACAGCGGCGCCAGGGCCGCTCAGACTGGCGAGCGACCCGATCCGGCTGAGATAGTCGACCGCCGTTCGGTTGCCGGAGAGCAACAGATGGTTGCCGTTGTCGATGACGAGTTCGAGCGACTGGTCGTAGTAAGACCGGCAACGCCCGCCGGCGGCGCGCGTCGCCTCGTGCACGACGACGTTGAGGCCCGCCTCGGTCAGGCGCACCGCCGCGCCGAGGCCGGCTATCCCCGCCCCGACGACATGGACGGTGCGGCCGCTCATATGAGGCCGTAGCGCAAAAAGGCGCCCAGAATGCGCAGCCGGCTCGCCTTGGCGCGCCGCCGGGGCGGCGCAAAACCATCAGCGGCCATTTTCTCGAGGATCGACCGATAGGCCGCGGCCATCAACCGCGGCGCCCGCACCGCCGCGCGCGGAGCCTTCGACATGATCGGCTCCGTCTGTTCGAAGTGCCAGCGCGCGCGCGCCACGACCTCGGGGCAAGCGGCGGCGAGCTTCGGGTCCGCCGCCGCGGCGAGCGGCTCGTCCGTCGTCACGCCCGCAGCGGCGAGCGCCTCGTGGGGAAGGTAGAGCCGACCAATGGCGGCGTCCTCGTCGATGTCGCGCAGGATGTTGGTGAGCTGGAGGGCGCGCCCGAGATGATGGGCGAGCGCCTCGCCGGGTTCCGGCGCGAGACCGAAGATGCGCACCGACAACCGCCCGACCGCGCTGGCGACCCGGTCGCAATAGAGATCGAGCGTCGCCCAATCCGGGGCGCGGATGTCGTGCGCGGCGTCCATCGCCATGCCGTCGATGACCGCGTCAAAATCGTGACGCTTCAGGCCGTATTGACGCACCGCTTCCTCGAGCGCGGCGAGATGGGGGGGCGTCCGTCCGGCAAAGAGCGCCGCAATATCGGCGCGCCACTGCTCCAGCTCGGCCATTCGCTGCGCGGAGGAGGAGGCGCCTCGGTCGTCGGCGACGTCATCGACGGCGCGGCAGAAGCCATAGAGCGCAAACATCGCCTCGCGCTGCCGTTTCGGCAGAATGCGCATCGCCATGTAGAAGGAACTGTTGGACGCGGGCGCCTCTTGCTGGGTCATGCGCGGGCCTTCGAACGGGCGCGGAGAGCGCCGAGCAGCGCCGCCGCGAGATGGCGCAGGACGCCCGCGCCGCCAACCCGGATGAAACCGGCCTTGCCGAGATGGACGGGCTGGCTCAGCGGATCGCGGGTTTCGAGATCCCGGGCGAGCCGCCGAGCGAGGTTCTGGATCGCGGCGATCTCGAGCGCCAAGCGGAAGCTGGCGATCTGCGGCACGAGCGCCGCGCCGCGCTCGGTCAATTCAGACGTGCGGCAGGCAAGCTCCGAGATGGCGCCGCGCAGGGCGGGGGCCGACCGCCCGGCGCCGAGCATTTCGATCGACGCGCCATGCGCGGCGAGAACGTCCTGAGGCAGGTAGACGCGATCGAGGCGCCGGTAGTCCTCGCCGCAATCCTGCAGGTGGTTGATCACCTGCAGCGCGGCGCACAGCGCGTCGGAGGCCGGCCAAGTCGATTCGTTCTCATCGTGCACATCGAGGACAAAGCGGCCGACCGGCATCGCCGAGAGCCGGCAATAATCCATCAGTTCGGCCCAATTGGCGTAACGGCTCTTGCGCGCATCGAGCCGAAAGGCCTCGAGGAGATCAAGGGCATGCCGCGGACTGAGACCGCGCTCGCGCAAAGCGAGGCGCAATGGCTCGGCTTCCGGATCCGGTGGACCGGCGCCGCGAAGCGCAGCGTCGAGGCCGTCCAACGTCGCGAGTTTCTGGTCCGGCGACAAAGTCGGATGATCCGCGACGTCGTCCGCCGCCCGGACGAAGCGATAGAAGGCGAGGATGGGCCCGCGCTGGCGAGCGCTCATGAGCCAGGACGCGACGGGAAAGTTCTCGTCGCGATGGGTCTTGCCGGAAAGCGTATCGGTCGCCGTCGTCATGCGCGCTCCGCCTCCTTCACCGGCGCCTGGAAGCGGCCCTTCCAATGGCCGCCGCGCCCGCGCCAATATTGCACCGCGGATTCCAACGTGAAGACGACATAGGCGAGGGCCATGGCCGGCAGAGCGAGGCCGCCAGCCAGCGGACGGCCGTAAAGGCGGAGCGTCGGCATCAGGCTCGCCGCCATCATCAGCCAGGCGAGCGCCCCGGCCCATTGCGCGAGGCCATGCCCGAACAGGGCGAAAAGCGGCGGCGCGAGATAGGTGAGACCCATCCCCGCGACCGCGCCAGCGAGCCGAAGCGGCGAGTAGCGCAATTCCGCGAAGGCGGAGCGCGTCACCATTCGTCGGAAGTCGGCAAAGTTCGAATAGGCGCGCAGGCTGAGCGCGTCTTCGGTCAGGCCGAGCCAGATTGGACCCTGGCGCTTCATCAGCGCTCCGAGGGCGCAGTCGTCGATCAGCGCGCCGCGCATGGCTTCGAGGCCGCCGGCACGGCCCAGCGCCTCGCGCCGCAGCAGCATGCAACCACCGGCCGCCGCCGCTGTCCCTCGGCCCAAGTCGTTCACCCAGGCGAAGGGGTACAGCATCTGAAAAAAGAAGACGAAGGCCGGCGCCAGCCAGCGCTCCGCCGGACTTTCGCAGCGCAGCTTCACCATCAGCGAGGTCAGGACGCTGTCCCTGGCGCGCATGATCGCCACGAGGCGACGGAGCATTTGCGGGGCATAGGCGATATCGGCATCGGTGAAAAGTACGAATTCGGGCGGCTGGGCGCCCGCCTCCACCACGGCCAGGCCCTGGCGCATCGCCCACAGCTTCCCTGTCCAACCCGAGGGGAGACTACTTCCCGAGACGATCTTGAGACGGTCGGCGGCGCCCGCCGCCTTCGCGGCCGCTGATGCAAGGGCAGCGGTCCCATCCGAGCTCTGATCGTCGACCAGCACGACCGAGAATCGACCGCGATAGGCTTGCGTCAGCAGAGAACCGACGCTCTGCGCGATCAAATCGGCTTCGTCCCGGGCCGGGATGATGGCGACGACGCTGGGCGACGCGATCTCCGTCTCACGCGGCCGGGCGTCGCTCGCCGACGCGACGTCGTCCCGCTCGCGACCACGCCAGAACCCTCCCCTGCCAACCAGAAGGTAGATCCAGACGACGAGCGGCAGGAAGGAGAGCGCGGTGATGATCATCCGAGATATCCGTGAGCGCGAAACCAGGCGATCGCGTCGGCAAGGCCCTCCCGGTAGGGCCTGGAGACGTAGCCGAGTTCGCGCCGCGCCTTCGCGTCGTCGAAGAACATACGATGGCGCGCCATGCGCAGACCATCCAGCGTGGCAAAGGGTTCGACCCCGCGGAACCTCGCCATCAACTCCGCCGCATAGGCGACGGGATACGCCGCCGCGCGCGGTATCTTCAACGTCGGCGGGCGTCGCCCGACGAGCCGGGCGATATCGGCGAGCATGTCCGAGAGCAAGACATTCTCCCCGCCGAGGATGTAGCGCTCGCCGATCCTGCCATGCTGCAGCGCGGCGAGATGGCCCGCGGCAATGTCGTCGACATGGGCAAGATTGAGCCCGGTGTCGACGAAACCCGGCATGTGTCCCCTCGCGGCCTCGACGATGATGCGGCCCGTCGGCGTCGGCCGCACATCGCGGGGGCCAATCGGGGTCGACGGGTTGACGATGACGGCGGGCAAGCCATCCTGGCGTGTCATAGCCTCGACGAGACGCTCGGCCGCGATCTTGCTGCGCTTGTAGGCGCCGATCGCCCCTTCTTCAGTCTGAGGCCGGTCCTCGGTGGCCAGGACGCCGTCGGCGAGCTTCAAGGTTGCGACGCTGCTGGTATAGACGATGCGCTCGACGCCGGCGCGCAACGCCTCCTCCATCACGAGCCGCGTTCCCTCCACGTTGTTGCGGGTGATCTCTTCTGGGTTCCGCGCCCACAGGCGATAGTCGGCGGCCGCATGGAAGAGGAAGCGCACGCCCTGCAGCGCGTTCGCCAGGGAGGCGCGGTCGCGCAGATCCCCCTCGCACAGCGAGTCGCCGGGATTGATGTTCGTTCGTGGGCTCGAGGGACGCACCAGCACGCGCACTTGAGCGCCGCGAGCCCGCAACGCGGCGGCGATCGCCGATCCCAGGAAGCCGCTGGCGCCGGTGACGAGCACGGGGGAAATAAGCGGAGAGGTCACGAGTTCGACGCCGTTTGGGGATGGCGAGACGCGCTCTCGAGTCCCTTCACAATCACACATGAACCTGTCCCAAGCGCCTCGAGCTCTCCGCTTCGCTCCACGCTGTGCGTCGAGCCCGACGCGGCCGGATGGTCAAGCGGCTGCAAAGCTTTGGCGACAATCCCCGCGGCGTCAAGCCCCGGACTAGGATCGCCCCCGGACTAGGATCGCTAATCCTCGCGGAGGCGCTGTTGTTCCCCTGGCCGGCGCGCTAAAACTCCGCCACCCCGCCGGGATCCGCCAGACGGTGCAATCGGTCGGCCGCCGCCTGGGCAAAGCGCAGCAGCACGGCGCGGCGGGTCGCGGGCGCGATGACGCGCGGCCTTGGCTCCCGCAGGATCTCGGCGCCATAGGCGTCGGCGATCATCAGGCCAGCGTCCTCCGGCATGATCTCGGCTGGAATTTGCGTCGAAATGGCGAAATAGAGCCGGTCGCAATGGGAGGCATAGTCCCGCCATTTGTGGTCGGCGCGAAAATCCGCCACCGACGACTTGATCTCGACGATCAGCAGCGCGCCCTCGCTGTTGAGCGCGACCACGTCGGCGCGGCGGCCGTCGAGCAGCGGCAGTTCGGTGACCGTCGAGAAGCCCCGCGCCCGCAACAGTCGGCGCACGCCGCGCGCAATACCCAAGGCCGCCTCGGACTGGCGGCCGTCGGAAATCGCGAGCGGAAGACTGTCGCGCATCTCACCGCCTGTGAGCGTCCGAAAGGATCATCGCCGCGGCCTTTTCAGCGATCATGATCGTCGGCGAATTGGTGTTGCCCGAGGTGATGCGTGGCATCACCGAGGCGTCGGCGACCCGCAAGCCTTGCAACCCGCGCACCCGCAGCCGCGCGTCGGTCACCGCGCCTGCATCGCCGTCGCGGCCCATCTTCGCCGTGCCGACGGGATGGAAAATCGTCGTGCCGATCTCGGCCGCCGCCGCGGCGAGCTCCAAGTTGCTCTGCGCCACACCCCCCGGTCGCAGCTCGTCGGGGCGGTAGCGCGCCAATGCGGGAGCCGCAGCGAGGCGCCGCGCCAGCCGGATCGAATCGACGGCGACGTTAATATCATGATCCGACTTTAGATAATTCGGCTTGATGATCGGCGCCTCACGCGGGTCGAGGCTCGATGCGTGGCAGGAACCGCAACTTGTCGGCCGCAAGTTGCACACGCTGAGCGTTATAGCGGGAAAATCGTGCAATGGCTCGCCGAAGCGGTCGAGCGAGAGCGGCTGCACATGGAATTCCACGTTGGCTGTCGCGAAATCCGGCGAGGTCTTGGCGAACAAGCCGAGTTGCGAGGGCGCCATCGTCATCGGGCCACGACGCCGGAAGGCATAGTCGAGCGCCATGCCGGCGCGGCGGGCGAGCGAGCGATAGTCCGCGTTCAGCGTCCGCGCGCCCTCGATGCGAAAGATGGTGCGCAATTGCAGATGGTCCTGCAAATTGGCTCCGACGCCGGGCAGGGCGTGCAAAACGTCGCGCCCGAGGCCGGCGAGCACGTCGGGATGACCGACGCCCGACAATTCCAGCAGTTGCGGCGTGCCGATCGCGCCGGCGGCGAGGATGATCTCGCCGCGGGCGCGCGCCTCGAAGCGGCGGTCGCCTTGGGCGTAGACGAGGCCCGCGGCGCGCCGTTCCCCGAAGAGAAGCCGCTCGGCGTGCGCCCCGGTGACGAGGCGCAGGTTGGGCCGGTTGAGAGCGGGCTTGAGAAAGCCGCGCGCCGCGCTCCACCGCCGGCCGCGACGCTGATTGACCTCGAAATAATCGGAACCCTGGTTATCGCCGCGATTGAAGTCGTCGACTTTGGGAATGCCGATTTCGGCCGCCGCGTCGCGCACCGCGTCGAGGATCGGCCAGGCGACGCGCGGCCGCTCGACGCGCCATTCGCCTCCCGCGCCATGCAATTCGGTGGCGCCGGCGTGATGGTCCTCATGACGCTTGAAGTACGGCAGCACATCGTCCCAACCCCAGCCCTCGAGACCGAGTTGGCGCCAGCCGTCGTAATCCGCCGCCTGGCCGCGCATGTAGATCATGCCGTTGATCGCCGACGAGCCGCCGATCACCCGGCCTCGGGGGTAGCCGATCGAGCGGCCGCCGAGACCGGGTTCGCTCGCCGTCTTGAAGCACCAGTCGGCGCGCGGGTCGCCGATCGCGTAGAGGTAGCCTACGGGGATATGCAGCCAGATCCAATTGTCGCGCCCACCCGCCTCGAGCAAGAGCACACTGTTGCGCGGATCGGCGGAGAGCCGGTTGGCGAGAACGCAGCCCGCCGAGCCGGCGCCGACGATGATGTAGTCGTAAGTTTCCGTCGCGCTCATGCGGTCACCGCCCAGCAGGCGACCTCGCGTCCTTGCTTGGCCTCGAGCGGCGGCTCCTCGCTGCGGCAGCGCGCGAACGCGAGCGGGCAGCGCGGATGAAAGGGACAGCCGGACGGCGGCGAGATCGGCGACGGCGGCTCGCCCTTCAAGATGATGCGCTCGCGCCTGGCGGCGGGGTCGGCGACCGGCGTCGCCGAAAGGAGCGCGCGCGTATAGGGATGTTGCGCCCGCGAAAAGATCGCCTCGCGGGGGCCAACTTCGACGGCGCGCCCCAGATACATCACCATGACCTCATCCGCGATGTGGCGCACGACCGAGAGATCGTGCGAGACGAATACATAGGCGAGCGTGAAGTCCTCCTGCAACTGCGCGAGCAAATTGAGCACCTGCGCGCGGATCGAGACGTCGAGCGCGGAAACCGGCTCGTCGAGCACCAGGATTTTAGGCCGCAGCACGAGCGCGCGGGCGATGGCGATGCGCTGGCGCTGGCCGCCGGAGAACATGTGGGGATATCGATGGTAGTATTCCGGCCGCAACCCCACCTTGGCCATCATCGCCAGCGCCGTGGCCTGGCGCTCCGCCGCGCTCATTCGCGTATTGACCAGCAGCGGCTCTTCCAGCGCCTTGCCGATCTTCTGGCGCGGATTGAGCGAACCGTAGGGGTTCTGGAACACCATCTGGACTTCCCGGCGCAAGCGTTTGCGCCGCGACGCATCCGCCGCCGTCACGTCCTGCCCCTCGATCGCCAGGGCGCCGGCGGTCGGCTTCTCGATCAGCGTCAGCAATCGCGCAAGAGTTGATTTGCCCGATCCCGATTCGCCGACGACCGCGAGCGTCCGTCCGGCAAAAAGCGCAAGCGAGACGCCTGCCAAGGCGTGGACCTTCGCCGCGGACCGGAAGGCGCCGCGCGAAACGGAATAGTCGCGCGAGAGCGCCCGCGCTTCGAGAAGCGGGCTCATGCGGTCGCTCCCTCCTGTTCCGACGACGTCGTCGGAGCGCCGCCGACCAGGGGCGTGTAGCAGAGCGCGCGCCCGAGTTCCGCCGACGCGGGGCTGGGCGCCTTGGTGCGGCAGGCCGCGAAGACGTAGGCGCAACGCGGCGCGAAAAGGCATCCCCGAGGCCGATCGAACTGGCCGGGAACGACGCCCCCTATCGCCGGCAGCCGGCGCTGGGTCGCGCGCTCCGGCAACGCGGCGAGCAAAGCGGCGGTATAGGGATGGTGCGGATCGGAAAAGAGGCCGCGGGTCGTGTTCGCCTCCACCTGCTGCCCTGCATATTGCACGATCACCCGGTCGGCGGTCTCGGCGACGACCCCCATGTCGTGGGTGATGAGCACCAAGCCCATGCCATTCTGCTTGCGCAGGGAGACCAGGAGATCGAGGATCTGCGCCTGGATGGTGACGTCGAGCGCGGTGGTCGGCTCGTCGGCGATCAGCAACTTGGGCCGGCACGCGAGAGCCATTGCGATCATCACGCGTTGGCACATGCCGCCAGAGAGCTGGTGCGGAAACGCCGACACGCGGCGCTCAGGGTCGGGAATGCCGACCTCCGCCAACAGTTCGACCACTCGCTTCGCGCGGGCGCGCCGATCGAGACCGAGATGGGTCTTCAACGTTTCGCCGATCTGAAAGCCGACGGTGAAGCACGGGTTGAGCGACGACATGGGCTCCTGGAAGATCATCGCCAGGTCCTTGCCGGCGACGCGTCGACGCTCCCGAGGGGTCATCGTCATGAGATCGGCGCCGTCGAAAGTCATGCGGTCCGCGCTCACGCGAGCGGTGAAGGGCAGGAGGCCCATCACGGCGAGCATCGCAACCGACTTGCCTGAGCCGGATTCGCCGACGATCGCCAACACCTCGTCGCGATCAACCGTCACGTCGACGCCGTCCACCGCCTGGAAGGCGCCGTTGCGGGTGGCGAAGGCGACGCTGAGGTTGCGCACTTCCAGCAGCGGCATCGCCTAGCTCCGCCGCATCTTGGGATCGAGTGCGTCGCGCAGGCCGTCGCCGGTCAAGTTGATCGCGACGACGGTGACGAGGATGGCGAGGCCGGGAAGGGCGACGATCCAAGGGTCGGAGCGGATGAACTCGCGGGAATCGGCGAGCATGGCGCCCCATTCCGGCGTCGGCGGCTGAGCGCCCAGACCGAGAAAGCCAAGGCCGGCGGCCTCGAGGATCGCGTCCGAGACGCCGAGCGCAGCCTGCACGATGAGCGGCGCAAGGCAATTCGGCAGCACCGTCGAAAGCATCAGCCGCAGAGGGCCGACCCCGGCGACCCGCGCCGCCGTCACATAGTCCTTGCCGAGTTCGCCCAGCGCCGAGGCGCGCACCAACCTGACATAGCGCGGCAGATACACGATGGTCACGGCGACGATCGTGTTGGCGAGGCTCGGCCCGAGTATCGCGACGACCAGGATGGCGAGCACCAGGCTCGGCACCGCCATGAAGAGATCCATCACGCGGGTAATCAGGACGTCGGCGATCGGTCCCGCCGCCGCGCTGGTCAGTCCGAGCGCGACGCCGATGACGAAGGAGACGCTCATCACGGAAAGACCGATGAACAGCGAAACCCGCGCGCCGTAGATCAGTCGCGACAGCGTGTCGTGGCCGTCGCCGTCGGTGCCGAAAGGGAAGCGCCATGAACCGCCGGCCTCCCATACAGGCGGCGCCCGCACCGCGTCGCGAAACTGTTCGATCGGCGAGTGCGGCGCGAAGAGATCGGCGCCGGCCGCGAGGGCGACGATGAAAAGGACGATCGCGAGGCCGAAGACCGCGCCTCTGTTCTCGCGGAACGTCGCCCAGAACGCGGCGAACGGCGCGGGCTGCGAGAGAACCTGAACGCCCTCGTCGGAGGCCGAAGCGGGCAACGCGACGTCAGCGGCCATGGCTAATTCTCGGATTGATGGCGCCGTAGACGAGATCGACGACGAGATTGACCGAGACGACGACGACGGAGATCAGCAAGACCCCGCCCTGCAGCGCGGGATAATCGCGCCGGCCGATCGATTCGATGAGCCAGTGGCCGACCCCCGGCCAGGAGAAGATCGTCTCGGTGAGAACGGCGCCCGCCATCAGGCTGGATACCGAAAGGCCGATCACCGTCACCACCGGCAGCAAAGCGTTGCGAAGGGCATGCACGCCGATGACGCGCAATGGCGACAAACCCTTCGCCCGCGCGGTGCGCACGTAGTCCTCGCCGAGCACTTCGAGCATCGACGAGCGCGTCATGCGCGCGATGACGCCCAGCGGCACGGTCCCGAGCACGATCGCGGGCAGGATGAGATGGCGGAGCGCGTCGACGAACGCGCCGGGCTGATCGGACAGCAGCGCGTCGATGGTCATGAAGCCGGTCGGCTGGTCGAAATAGAACTTGATGAGATCGATGCGGCCGGAGACCGGCGTCAGGCCGAGATCGACCGCGACGAACATGATGAGCAGCAGTCCCCACCAGAAGATCGGCATGGAATAGCCGAACAGCGAGATCGTCATCAGCGCCTGATCGAAGAAGCCGCCGCGTTTGACCGCGGCGACCGCGCCGGCGGGAACGCCAACCAGAATCGCGAAAAGCATCGCGAACACCGACAACTCGACTGTCGCCGGAAACAATGTGAGGAATTCGGTGAGCACTTTCTGCTGTGTCGACAGCGACGTGCCGAAGTCGCCGTGCAACAGGCGCCAGACGTAGTCGAGGAACTGCCGCCAGACCGGCAGATCGAGCCCGAGTTGATGACGGAAGAAGGCGAGCCGCTCCGGCGACATGCCGTGCTCGCCCGTTCGCACCTCCACCGGGTCGCCCGGCACCAGACGGATCGCGACGAAGGTCAGAAACATCAGCGCGAAGAACGTCGGAACGGTCAGCGCGAGGCGACGGACGAAATAAATCAGCATGAGCCCGTCCCACGGAACGGGGCTCCGCGCTTTGCAACGCGGAGCCCGGCCCGAGCTTACTGCACGTCGACGCCTTCGAACGAATGCGTGCCGAGCGGGCTCTGCTTATAGCCGGTAACGTTGGCGCGCGTCGCCTCGAACACGATCGAGTGCGCGATCAGCAACGACGGCGCTTCGTCATGCTCGATCTCCTGCATGCGTTCGTAGAGCTTGGCCCGGCCAGCCTGATCGGGGATCACGCGCGCCTTGACCAGCAGGTCGTTGAACTCGGCGTTGCACCACTTGGGGATATTGTTGCCGGCCGGTTTGCCGTCCGGGCACCCCAGCAGGAAGAAGAAGTTGTCCGGGTCGCCGTTGTCGCCCGTCCAGCCCATCTGGCCGGTCATGTCCTCGGCGTTCTGCAGGCGCTTGCGGTATTCGCCCCACTCGTAGGTGACGAGTTTGGCGTTGACGCCGACCTTGGCGAGATCGGCCTGCATCATTTCGCCGATGCGCTTGCCGTTCGGATTGTACGGACGCTGCACCGGCTGATACCAGAGGTCGATGTCGAGCGGCGTCTTGACGCCGGCGTCGGCGAGCATCTTCTTGGCCTTCTCGGGATCGTAGGGATAGTCGGCGATCTTGTCGTCGTAGGACCACATCGTCGCCGGGATCAGCGTTTTCGCCTTCTGGCCGGCGCCGAGATAAACGTCCTTGATGATGGCGTCGCGGTCGATCGCCATGGAGAGCGCCTGACGCACCTCCTTTTTGTCGAACGGCGGCTTGGTGTTGTTGAAGGCCCAATAGGCGATGTTGAGCCCTGGCGCGTTGATCACCTTCAGCGACGGATCCCTTTCCATCTCCTCGAGGTCGGCCGGACGCGGATAGGCGTTGACGTGGCATTCGCCCGCTTTCAGCTTGGCGTAGCGCGCCGTCGCGTCGGGCGTGATGGCGAAGATCAGATCGTCGACCAGCGGCTTCTCGCCGTAATAGTCCTTGTTCGCCTTGAAGCGGATGACCGAGTCCTTCTGGTAGGCGACGAAGGAGAACGGCCCGGTGCCGACCGGCACCTGGTCGAATTGCTCCGGCGTTCCCTTCTTCAAGAGAAAGTCGGCGTATTCGGCCGAGGCGATCGAGGCGAAGTCCATCGCCAGGTTGGCGAGGATGGCGACGTTCGGCGTCTTCAGGTGAAAGACGACGGTGTAATCGTCCTTCTTCTCGATCGAATCGAGCAGCGCGGGCATGTCCATATCGTTGAAATAGTCGTACTTGCCGCCCGACACCTTGAAGTAGGGATTATCAGGCTTCCACTGCCGGTCGAACGAGAACAATACGTCGTCGGCGTCGAAGTCGCGCGTTGGCTTGAAATCCCTGACGGAATGGAACTTCACGCCCTTGCGCAGATGGAAGGTGATGGTCTTGCCGCCGTCGGCGATGTCCCAGCTCTCCGCGAGGCCGGGCACGACCTCGGTAGTCCCGCGCTTGAACTCGGTCAGCCGATTGTAGACCGGCCGCGCCGCGTCGAAGCTGGTGCCGGTGGTGTTGATCGCAGGCTGGAAATTCTCCGGGCTGCCTTCCGAACAATAGACCAGGGTCTTGGCCGAGCCGGCTGTCGAACCCATGAGCAGAGCGGCCAGCCCAAGGCTGGCCAAGGCGATGGCTTTCATGCAACTCCCCTTGCAACCCGCTCATTTCGGGCGCATCCGACGGCCGCGTCGCGCGGCGCCGGGCCTCCCGCATGGCGTCAGCCATGGAAGCGCGTTTTCCGCACGGACGCAATGGCCGCCGATGGGTAGCTTAGAGCCGCGCGATATGGCCGCGCGCGATCAATGCGGCGACGACGCGCTCGGCGAGCGCCTCGGGCGTCGAGTCGGCGGTGTTGAGGACCAGTTCGGGCGCCTCGGGAGCTTCGTAGGGCTGATCGACGCCGGTGAAATTTTTAATCTGCCCGGCGAGCGCGCGCTTGTAGAGGCCTTTCGGGTCGCGCGCGATCACCGTCTCCAGTGCGGCTTCGACATAGATCTCGATGAACTCGCCCTCCGCCGCGATTTCGCGGGCGAGTTGACGCTCGGCGCGGAACGGCGAAATGAAGGATGTCAGGACGATCAGTCCGGCGTCTGTCATCAGGCGCGCGACTTCCCCGATGCGGCGGATGTTCTCGACGCGGTCGGCGGCGGTGAAGCCGAGATCCTTGTTGAGACCGTGGCGGACGTTGTCGCCGTCGAGCAGGACGGTGTGCACGCCGCGTGCGACGAGGGCGCTCTCGACGAGATTGGCGATGGTCGATTTGCCGGCCCCCGACAGGCCGGTGAACCACAGGACCGCCGGGCGCTGATGCTTCAGCGCCGCATGGGCCTCGCGCGTCACCGTCAGGCCCTGGCGGTGAATGTTGGTCGCGCGGCGCAAGCCGTGCGCGATCATTCCGGCCGCCGCGGTTTCGTTGGTCACGCGGTCGATCAGGATGAAGGCGCCGGTTTCGCGATTGTCCTCATAGGCGTCGTACGCAACCGGCATCGTCGTCGCGAGATTGCAGAGGCCGACCTCATTGAGCTCCAGCGTCTTGGCGGCGAGCTTGTCCTGCGTGTTGACGTCGATGCGATGCTTGAGTTCGGTGACGGTGGCCGGCGTGGTGCGGGCGCCGATCTTCAGGAGATACGAGCGGCCGGGCAAAAGCGGGTCCTGGCTCATCCAGATGAGATGCGCGGTGAATTGATCGGCGACCTCCGGGCGGCTGTCGGGACGCGCGAGAACGTCGCCGCGGGCGATGTCGATCTCGTCGGCGAGCGTCAGCGTCACCGCTTCGCCTGCGCCCGCCTCGTCGGTCGCACGGCCGGCGCTCAGAATCTGGGTGACCACGCTCTCGCGGCCCGACGAGGCGACGACGATTCGATCGCCGCGCCGGACGCCGCCGCTCGGAATCGTCCCGGTGAAGCCGCGAAAATCCAGGTGCGGCCGGTTGACCCATTGCACGGGCAGGCGGAACGGCGCTTGCTGGCGGTCCTCCTCGACTTCCACGCGTTCGAGGTGATCGAGGAGGGGCGGGCCCTTGTACCACGGGGTCTTCGCGCTCAGCCCCGAAACGTTGTCGCCGCGGCGAGCCGAGATCGGGATCGCGACGACCGACCGGAAGCCGAGCGACTTGGCGAAATCACCGAAAGCCGCGACGATTCGCTCGAATGTCGCTGCGTCGTAATCGACCAGGTCGATCTTGTTGACCGCGAGGACGACATGGCGAATTCCGAGCAACGAAGCGATGATGGCGTGCCGATGGGTCTGGGTCAGCAAGCCCTTGCGCGCGTCGACCAGCAGAATCGCCAGATCGGCGTTGGAGGCGCCGGTCGCCATGTTGCGGGTGTATTGCTCGTGCCCGGGCGTGTCGGCGACGATGAACGAACGCCTGGACGTCGCGAAATAGCGGTAGGCGACGTCGATGGTGATGCCCTGTTCGCGTTCGGCCTCGAGGCCGTCGACCAGAAGGGCGAAGTCGATCTCCGCTCCGACCGTCCCGTGCTTCTTCGAGTCGCGCTCGAGGGCGGAGAGTTGATCGTCGAATATCAGCTTCTGCTCATAGAGCAGCCGACCGATCAGCGTCGATTTCCCGTCGTCCACCGAGCCGCAGGTCAGCAGGCGCAGTGTGGGCGGCGCGCCCTCTCGCAGCGAGGCGTCCATCTCAGAAATATCCTTCGCGCTTCTTCTTTTCCATCGAGGCGGATTCGTCGGAATCGATCAGCCGCCCCTGGCGTTCGGAGGTCGTCGAGGCGCGCATCTCCGCGATGATCGCATCGAGGGTGTCCGCCTCCAACTCGATCGCGCCGGTCAGCGGATAGCAGCCGAGCGTGCGAAAGCGCACCCGGCGTATCTGCGGCGTTTCGCCGGGCCGCAAAGGCAGGCGATCGTCGTCGACCATGATGAGCGTTCCCTCGCGCTCGACGACCGGACGGTCCTTGGCGAAATAGAGGGGCACGACGGGGATGTTTTCGGCGCGAACGTATTCCCAGACGTCGAGTTCGGTCCAGTTGGACAAGGGAAAGACGCGCATGGATTCGCCTTCGCGGATGCGCGTGTTGTAGAGCCGCCAGAGTTCGGGCCGCTGGTTGCGCGGATCCCAGGTGTGAGCGGCCGAGCGGTGCGAGAACACCCGCTCCTTCGCCCGGCTCTTTTCTTCGTCCCGCCGCGCGCCGCCGAATGCCGCATCGAAGCGACCCTTGTCCAGGGCCTGGCGGAGAGCCTCGGTCTTCATCACCTGAGTATGGACCTGGCTGCCGGAGGCGACGGGAGAAACGCCGCGCGCGACGCCCTCCTTGTTGATATGGACGCGTAGATCGAGCCCCAGCCGCCGCGCCGTCTCGTCGCGGAACGCGATCATCTCGCGAAACTTCCAGGTCGTGTCGACATGCAGCAAGGGAAAGGGGAGCGGCGCCGGATGGAAGGCCTTCAGCGCGACGTGCAGCATGGCGCTGGAGTCCTTGCCGACCGAATATAGCATAACTTGATTGCTAAACTCGGAAACAACCTCGCGCATTATGTGAATTGCTTCCGCTTCGAGGCGCCTGAGGTGAAGGGGCAATGCACTGGGCATGGGGAAAACGTCTCGGGAGGAGCGGCTGGGCTTTGGACTTATAGAGAATGGGGCCTGTAATCAAGGGCGGCCGCCGCGGAGCTGGCCAGCGCAACCCCCCGCCCTCACCCCAACCCCTCTCCCGCAAGCGGGCGAGGGGCGTTAGGCTGCCCGCACGGTCAGAGCTTGGAGCCGCCGTCGACCCGGATGGTGTCGCCGGTGATCCAGCGGGCTTCGTCCGAGGCGAGGAAGGCGACCACGCCGCCGATGTCGTCGGGTTGGGCGAGGCGCTTCAGCGCTTGCATGCCGAGCGCGAAGTTCCGGCCAGCATCGGTCTTGGTGAAATTCGACATGTCGGTCTCGACCACACCCGGAGCGACGGCGTTCACCCGAATGCCGCGCTCGCCGAGCACGTAGGCGAAGTGCTTCACCAGCGTATCAATGGCGCCTTTGGTCGCCGAATAGGCCGAGAGCGTTCCGACGGCGGCGGCACGCGCGCCGAGCGAGGAGAGCAATACGACGCTGCCGCCGCTGGGCAGGATCGGCAGCAACTGCTGCACGAGAAAGAATGGCGCGCGGACGTTGACGGCGAAGAGCGCGTCGAAATCCTCGACCTTGGTGTCCTCGATCGTCGCGGCCTTCGAGATCCCAGCGTTGGCCACGAGGATGTCGAGGCGGTCGCCGATAATGCGGCGCACTTCGGCTGCGAGCTTGTGCGGCCCGTCCGGCGCGGCGAGATCGGCGGCGACCGAGTCGGCCCGCCCGCCGGCCTCTCGGATTTCCTTCACGACGGCCCGCGCCTCGGCTGCGCCGCGGCCGTAATGGACGAGCACCTGCGCGCCCGCCCGGGCGAGAGCCAGCGCGCTGGCGCGGCCGATGCCGCGCGACGCGCCGGTGACGAGAGCCGTCTTGCCCGAGAGAGTCGTCATGATCTTCTCCTGCGAGAAATTCGAGAGGGGATGGGGGTCAGCTTGCGGTCTTGCCGCCGTTGACGCGGATGATCTGGCCAGTGATGAACGCCGCTTTGTCAGAGGCGACAAAGACGATCGCCTCCGCGATCTCTTCAGGCGAGCCGCCGCGCCGGAGGGGAACGGCCGCATAGAATGCAGCCTTCTTCTCCGGTGAGTCGGCCAGCCGGTCGAGCATGCCGGTCTCTGTCGGGCCCGGCGCCACCGCGTTGACGCGCACGCCGAACGCCGCGGCCTCCAGGGCGGCGGACTTGGTGATGCCTTCCACCGCGTGCTTGCTGCCGGTGTAGACGGACATGTTCGCCGCGCCGCGCTCGCCCATGGTCGAGGAGATGTTGACGATGCTGCCGCTCCGCTGCGCCTGCATTACCCGCAATTCGTGCTTCACGCCGAGGAGCGTGCCCAGGACGTTGGTGTCGAACACGGCGGCATAGCTGTCGGCCGTCTGCTCCGTCACGGGGCCTGGCTTGCCCTCGGAGCCGGCGTTGTTGACCGCCACATCCAGGCACCCGAAGCGCGCCATGGCCTGGTCGACGAGACGGCGCACTTCGTCATCGCGGCGCACATCGGCGCGGACGAACTCGGCTTCGGCGCCGAGGCCGCGCAACTCGCCTGCCAAGGCTTGCCCCGCCTCGTCATGGCGACCGGACACGACGAGACGCGCGCCTTCCCGGGCGAAGGCGAACGCGGCGGCGCGGCCGATCCCGGTTAGCGCCCCGGTGATCAAAACGACGGAACTGCTCATGGCGACATACCTTTCGGGTAGACCGCCGCAACCCGGCGGCCGATGAAGAGAGGCGGCCCTCGACCCGATTGACGACTGGGTTCACTCGTTTTGGGTTGAACAGAATCTAGTTTCTTGTGGCGTTCGGGACAAAGACTTTGTAGGTTGAGCGTCATACCCATCAGGCATGGATCGCCCGTGGAGCTGCGCCATCTTCGCTATTTCGTCGCGGTCGCGGAGGAAGGCAGCCTGACCGTCGCGGCCGAACGCCGGCTGCATACAGCGCAGCCGTCGCTCAGCCGCCAGATCAGGGACCTCGAGTACGAAGTCGGCGCCCAGCTCCTGACCCGCAGCGCCCAGGGCGTCGAGCTGACCGCCGCGGGTCGGGCTTTCCTGGATCATGCCCGGATGGCGCTGGCTCAGGCGGAAGCCGCGGTGCAGGCGGCGCGCCGCGCGGTTCAACCGGCCAAGCCGTCGTTCGCTCTCGGCTTCCTGACCGGGCAGGAGATGGATTGGCTGCCAGAAGCGATGAACGCGCTGAAGGATGTGTTGCCCGTCGTCGACGTCACGGTGTCGAGCGACTACTCGCCGCGCCTCGCCGAGGCGCTGAGGCGCGGCAAGCTCGATCTCGCCTTCCTGCGGCCGGAGCCTGACATGCCCGATCTCGAATACCGGGTCGTCGCCACGGAAACCCTGGTCGTCGTTCTGCCGAGCGACCATCGTCTAGCAGCGCGGGAGGCCATTGCAATTCAGGATCTCGCGGAAGAAACGTTCCTCGGCATGTCGGATACAGCGCCCACATTGCGGGCGGTAATCGACGATTATCTGAAACGCTCCGGGATGGATCTCCGGCCGGCTCACGAGATCGACAATCTGGGCATGGCCATGTCGCTGGTCGCCTCGACTCGTGGCGTCGCGCTGCTCCCCGCCTACGCGAAGAACTTCCTTCCCTGGTCGGTGACCAGCCGCCCTCTGGCCGGGGTGGCGCCGACGATCGATCTCGTGATCGGGTACAGCAAGGCGAACGCGTCCCCGACGCTGAAGCTGTTCCTTTCCAGGCTCGACCAGCTCGTGGCGCGCCGCCGAGAGAAGGCGAGGGACAATGCGGAAGCGCCGAGCGAGGGCGAGCCGTCTCGCTCCGCGCAGCGACCGCCTCCCGCGCCATCGCCTCACAGACCCTTGCGAAACCAATGATGCGCGTATGGGTTGTCGTTGAAGGCCGCGACTTCCGCGAAACCGAGCTTGCGGTAGAGCGCATGGGCCTCCTTGAGCGTCCGGTTGGTGTCGAGGCGTAAGGCGCTCAAGCCGGACTGCCGCGCCGTCGCCTCGATCGTCTCGATGATCCGGCTGGCGACGCCGACGCCGCGCGCGGCGGGCGCGGTCCACATCCGCTTGATCTCGCCCGTCGTTTCGTCGACCCGCTTGAGCGCGCCGCAGCCGACGGGTCGGCCATCGAGCCGGGCGACGAAGAAGAACCCGGCGGGAGGCGTCATTTCGTCGTCCCGAACGACGTTGCCTTCCAAGGGATTGAAGCCAGTCTCGAAACGCTGCGCGATTTCTCGAAAATATTCAGCGAGGCACCAGCGGGCGTCGGCGGAATTTGGCGCTTCCCGCCGGACTACGACAGCGGCAGCGCGGAGCAGCCGTTCGACTTCGGCCATGGCCGTAACGAGTCGGTCCCGCTCCGGCGCCTCCAGCGGCGCCAGCATCGATTGCGCGAGCTCGTCGGAAAGCCGGTGATAGGCGGCAAGCTCAGCCCGCCCCTTTTCCGTCAGGCTGACGCGCCTCAGGCGGCCATCCCCGCGCGGCTTGGTGACCTCGACAAGTCCCTGCGCCGCGAGCGAGCGCAACATTCGGCTGAGATACCCCGAATCCAAGCCGAGCGCGGCGCGCAGCCCGCGCACGTCGGCGCCCTCCGCTCCGGTCTCGAAGATCAGCCGCGCCTCGCCGAGCGGGCGGCCGCGGCGCAAATAGCTATCCTCGAGCGCGCCGACGCGTTGCGTGACGAGCCGATTGAAGCGGCGAACTTGCTGAATCTGGCGAAGATCCATTGTCTGACTTTAGTCAGTAATCGTCAATTTGCAAGCCGGCGCGGTCGCCGATCATAGCCGTCCAGGAGGCACGCGATCCGCCTGTCGCCGACTCGCAAAAGGGACACAAAAAAGCATACAAGGCGCTGATATCGCTTGCTGGCTGATCGGGGCCGCCTGCGGTATCGAAACGGAGAGTTCCAGTTTGTCCTCCCGCTACTCGCGCCTTTTTCGCTTTCGTCGTCCTCGCCATTGTCGCGAGCGCCGGCGCGCAGGCCGCCGACAACGCGGGCGCTCCCTCCTGTCTCTACGCGCCGGCCCCGCCGGAGCAACTCGCAGGGAAAGAGGCGGTGTCGGACTACCAATCGGTTCTGCGAACCTGCCGCGCCGCCGACGGCCGCCAAGACGTTGCGATCCGGACGATGACCGTCGCCGGAACGCCGCTCCTGTTGCTCGCCGATCCGTTGCGGCTTTCGACGCGTCTGGAACGCGCCGCTTGTTGGACCTGCCAGGACGCAAGCGAGGATTCGCTCGCCCAGACGCGGATGATGCGCGCGGTCGTTCAGGCGGCCGAAGCGCCGGGCTTGATTCATCGCGGCTTTCTGCAAAACGCCGGCTTAACCCACGGCACGGCGCCGGGCGCCTACATCACCGGCGATCTCTGCCCCAGCCGGCGCCCGCTCGACCGTGGGTTCCTCGACAAGCTCGCCGCCCAGGGGCCGCACACGCCCGTGGCGCTGTCGATCTCCGGCCTTTGGCTCCTCCATCATTTCGAGGATTATCGCTGGCTGCTCGACCGTCAGAGCGCCGGAGCCCTCGACATTCTCTGGGTCGACCACACCTATCACCACCCCTATTGGCGGGGCGTTCCCAACGACCGCAATTTCCTGCTCGCCAAGGGCGTCGATCCGGACGCCGAAATTCTCGACACGGAGCGGCTGCTCATCGCGAACGGCCAGACGCCGTCGCTGTTTTTCCGGTTTCCCGGCCTGATCTCCAGCGCCCCGCTGATGCAGGCGGTGCGCCGCCATCACCTGATTTCGCTCGGCGCCGACGCTTGGCTCGCGATTGGTCAGCGACCGGGCGACGGGTCCATCGTCCTTGTCCATCCCAACGGCAACGAGGAGGCCGGTCTGAGGACGTTCGACCGCGAAGTGGCCCGCGGCGCTATCGCGCCTCCGCTCGAGCCGCTGGTCGCAGCGCCGAACTGACCGTCATCCTCGCCCGACGAAGGGCATCTTTGTCGCCATTATGGTCAACGACAGGATGTTCGAGGTAAGCGGCAGGCTCGCCATGTGGACGATCGCGTCGCCGACCTCGCTCGGGTCGATCGTCGGCTCGATCGCGATGCGGCCGTCAGCCTGCGGGACCCCCTGCGTCATCTTGAACGCCATTTCGGTCAACGCATTGCCGATGTCGATCTGCCCGCAGGCGATGTCGAAGGCGCGCCCGTCGAGCGCGATCGACTTCGTCAGCCCGGTAATGGCGTGCTTCGTCGCGGTATAGGGGGCGCTGAGCGGGCGCGGCGCATGAGCCGAGACCGACCCGTTGTTGATGATGCGGCCGCCGCGCGGGGTCTGGCGCTTCATGATCCCGATCGCCCCCTGCGCGCAGAGGAACGCGCCGGTCAGGTTAACGTCGACCACCGCCTTCCACTGCTCGTAGGTCAGTTCTTCCATTGGAATAGCGGGAGTGCCGGCGCCAGCGTTATTGAACAACAGATCGAGCCGCCCGAATTCCCGTTCGACCGCGGCGAATAACGCCTTGACGGCGACGGGATCGCCAATGTCGCAGGCTTGGGCGAAGGCGCGCCGTCCCGTCGACTCGATTTCGCGCGCCACCGCGGCGAGCGGTTCCAGGTTGCGGCCGGTGAGGGCGACGCGCCAACCCGCCCTCGCGAGGGCTAACGAAGTGGACTTCCCGATCCCCCGCCCGGCGCCCGTGACGAGCGCATATCTCTCTTCGGCTCTGTCTTGGGCCATTTTTCTTGCCTCGCAAGGTTCAATTTTACAGCGGCCAGGACGCGCTTGTCACCTCGCTCCCGGTCGGCGCCCGTCGGAGTTCCGGAATCACGCGCCAGATGACCGCCGCGACGACGAAACCGCCGCCGATCAAAGTGGCTGGGCCGGGATTCTCGCCAAAAGCCAGGAAGACCCAGAGCGGGCCGAGCGCCACATCGAGCATGCTGACCAAGCCGGCCTCGGCCGAAGGCACGCTCTTGGCGCCTTCCATGAACATGACGAAAGCGATGCAGACCGTGGTCAGGCCGAAGATGAACAGGATGGCGATGTCCCGCCCGCCCAGAACGGGATGCGTGGAGAGGCCGTAACCGAACAGGCAGGCGACAAAGGCCGCCGCGGCGTTGATTGAGGACATCGACATCTTGGGATCGCGGCGTTGCAGCACGACCATCAACGCGAATGTCGCCGTCATCAGGAGCGACAGGGCCTGCCCGAGCAGGCGGCCCGAGCCAATCCCGCTCGCGACCATGATGACGACGCCGAGGGTCGCGACGCCCGCGGCGATGAGAGTGCGGCGTGAAGCTCGTTCCCCATTGATGACGAACGCCATTCCGGCGGCGAAAAACGGCATCGTGGCGTAAATGACCAGAACGTCCGCCACGGTCGTGGTCATTACGGCCGCCACGTAGGACGAAATGGCCGTGGCCGACAGCAAGACGATGAGCGGCGACAACGGTCCAAAACCGAAGCGCGGACCGAGGACGCCGCGCCGTTGCTCAAAAACCGCCCATGCGGAAATGCACAGGGCGCCGAAACCCGCGCGACCGAAAAGAACCGTCCCCAAATCGAGATGAGCGATCAGCCGGGCGAAATAACCAGCCAGGCTCCACAAGATGGTGGCCCCCAAGACGAGGAGCAGCCCCCGCCGACGCGCGGCGCTTTCGCCGGGCATGTGCCGTCTCCAAACGCGGTGATTCGCCATGTCAGACTAACGGCGACCGAGGGCCGGCGCGTCAACAAAAAGCTGTTACCCGTGCGAACTATGGGCATCGACGCCGATGGCGTCGGGCGCGGGCGGCGCGAGCGGGCGACCGGCCTTCGCGACATGTTCGCCGAAGCGGACGAACGGCAACGTGAGATTGCGCGTCACCGTGGTGAATTCGCCGTCCGTCGGCCCGACGCCGAAGTGGAGGCGCTCAGGGGTCGCCTGCGGCACATACAACGTTCCGAAGACCCAGTCCCACAGAGCCAACGCGAAGCCGAGATTCTTGTCCCAATGCTCCGACCGGTCGGAATGGTGGATCTGGTGATGCGCCGGGCTCTGGAGGATCTTGCCGGTCAAGCCGGTGAAGGCGATCCACATGTGACTGTGGCGCAGATGACCGTAGGTGACGAGGAACATCATCAGCAGGATGTTGCCGTTGAGTAGGGTGAACGGCCGCACTCCCGCCCCGAAGACATAGGTCATGACGCCGAACACCGTGCCGGTCGCGGCGGCGATCAGGTTCATGAACGCGAGGATTTCGACGGGATGCTGGCGCAGTTCGGTGAAGGTCGTCATCACCTCGGCCGAATGGTGCACCTTGTGGAACTCCCACAGCGCCGGGATGCGGTGGAACAGGTAATGGCCGAACCAATAGGCGAGTTCATAGGCAAGCAATTCGAACAGCGTCGCCATGGACAGCACCGTCCACGCGGGCCAGGCGGTCGCTTGGTGCGCGCCGAGGGCGCGCGTCAGGGAGGCGACGACCGCGTCTCGACAGAAGACGTTGCCGACGGCCAGGAAGCCGTAGCCCGAGGCGAGCACGAGGCCATTGAGAGCCCACAACCGCATATCCATCCGGGAAGATGGATTCCAAAGGATGCGCAGGGCGAAGATCGTTCGCAGGAAACCCCTTGGGCTAACCGATCGTCCGCGCGCGCGCCGGCGCGAAACATAGTAGAGGATGGAGAATAGCAGCGCGCCGGACAGCGCGGGCGCGCCATAGGCCGCCGTGGCGCCGAAGGTCAGCTCCAACCGGTCGACAACGCCGGCCCATAGCCAGGCCAAATACGCCACGACACGCACTCCTCACCCAGGACCGGGGCGGTAGATTACGTCCACGGCCTTCAGGAAGAGTTAAGTCGCGCGATTACATCCTGTTCAACTCTACTTGGCGCGTCGCCTTTTCCGCCGCGTAGAGGGCGCGAAAGCGCTGGAGACGGGGGGCGTGCATCGCCGCGCTCGCCTCATTCGGGAGGAACTGCCGCTGGATCGCCGGACGGGCGCAAACCGCTTCTTCGTCTCCAGCTCCCGCCGCCAACATCGCCAGGCGCGCCGCGCCGAACGCCGCGCCCGCTTCCGCCCCGGCGGCGAGATCGATAGTCAGCCCCGTGACGTCGGCGATCATCTGGCCCCAGAAACCAGAACGTGCGCCGCCGCCGACCAGCATGGGCTGACGCGGGCGGGCGCCGGCTTCGGCGAGCACGTCGACGCCGTCGGCGAAGGCGAAGGCGACGCCTTCCAGCACCGCATAGAGCACGGCGTCCGCGCCGTGGTCGGCCCTGAGGCCTGCGAACATGCCGGTGGCGGCGGCGTCGTTATGGGGCGTGCGCTCGCCGCTGAGATAGGGCAGGAAGATCGGCGCCGCGGCAATAGCGGCCGGCGAGCGCGCGAATGCCTCGGCGGCGTCGACGCAGGCGCTGATATCGGCGGCGCGGCCCAACACGCCGGCGATCCAAGAGAGCGCGGAAGCCGCCGACAGCATCACCGCCATGCCGTGCCAGCGCTCGGGCAGCGCGTGGCAAAACGCATGGAGAGTGCGCTCGGGCAGGCTGACGAAGCGATCCGTCACGGAAAAGATCACCCCCGAAGTGCCCAGCGAAACGAAGCCGGCGCCGGGCTGGGTGGCGCCGACGCCGATTGCCGACGCTGCGTTGTCGCCGCCCCCGCCAGCGATCGGAATGCGCCGGCCGCCGAGACCCCATGCGCTCGCCACGCGCGGCGAGAGGAAAGCTGAAACCGCCGAGCCCTCGACGAGGCGGGGCATATGCGAGCGTTCAAGCCCGCTCGCGGCGAGAAGCGTCTCGTCCCAACGGCGGTGCGCGATGTCGAGCCAGAGCGTGCCCGAGGCGTCGGACATATCCGTCACCGCTTCGCCTGACAGTCGAAGCCGCACATAATCCTTGGGCAGGAGGACGCGCGCCGTGGCGGCGAAGACGTCGGGTTCGTGCGCGGCGACCCACAGGATCTTGGGGGCGGTGAAGCCGGGCATCGCGATATTGCCGGCGCGCTGGCGAAAATCGGGCACACGGCGTTCGATTTCAGCGCATTCAGCGAAGGCGCGGCCGTCGTTCCAGAGTATCGCCGGCCGTAAGGGCGCGTCGCCCGCGTCGAGAAGGGTCGCGCCGTGCATTTGCCCGGAAAGGCCGATCCCGGCCAGGCGCGCAAAGGCCGCCGGGGCGTGGCGGCGGACAGCGGAGGCGGCCGCCTCGACGCCCTCGACCCAGTCTTCCGGGTTCTGTTCGCTCCACAGCGGATGAGGTCGAGACAGCGAGAGCGGGACCGATACGTCGGCGACAATCCGTTGATCGTTGTCGATCAACAGGGCCTTGACCGACGATGTTCCGATGTCCAGGCCGAGAAAAGTCTCGGCGTCGCCTGCGGCGCTCGACATTCTCTATCCTCCCCCGACCCGCGTCGCCGTCGCGCCGCTCCTCAGGCGTCACAAGAGGCGAAAGCCCCGGATTTGTCGCCGGGGCTTCGCGTCGGTTCCGTCGTGTGAACGGAGGGAGGCGTCAGGCGACGCTGAGATTTCCCGCCGATGACTTGCCGGTGCGCTTGTCGGCGACGATCTCGTAAGAGACCTTCTGGCCTTCATTGAGTTCGCGCAGGCCTGCGCGCTCAACCGCGCTGATGTGGACGAATACGTCCTTGCCGCCGTCGTCGGGTTGAATGAAGCCATATCCCTTGGTGGCGTTGAACCACTTGACCGTACCCGTTGCCATCGGAGAGTTCCGTATTTAGAGAGTCGATACGCATTGTCGCGCCGAAGCCGACGCGAATATCGATGCGGTGAGTTTCTTCGGCACGCATCGCGAGATACGGGGCCAAGTCGTCGGCCGGTAATCGATCTCTGTGGGAATAACGGAACACAAGGATCAAATCAAGACGGCAGGACAAGTCGAAGGCGTTCCGTGGACCGATCGAACTGCCGCCGCGCCGCAAAACGCCCGTTTTCGCCCGGCGAAACAACGACAGAACCAGAAAATCAGGCCGCGCAGACGAATGATTCGGCCAAGCACATTTTATTCCCCCGTCGCGTTTAGCCGTCGCCTCGCCAAGACCAACACTTGCCGTCTCGACTTCAAACTTTCCGGTTACATGCACAAGATGCCGTCAGCCTCAGCCCCGCTGAAGTCGGTCGCGCCGAGAGCGATAGTCCGGCGAGCGCGACCGATGCGTGATGTCCGTCTAGCGTGTAAATTCTTTGCTCGCCCGTTTTTTACGTTTCGCAGGCGGTATGTGACCTCTCGGGGTCTGCAATGAATTGGAGCGGGCCGTCCAAACGACCGGCGGCGTCGCCGCCATCGCCGGCAAACCTTCGGCGTTCCCAACGATTGTCGGCGGTAGAGTCAACGTTAAGGGCCTTCAGGGTCAACGTTAAGGGCCTTCAGGCGCCTTGCCATGCGCGTGGGGCGCGCCTAAGTCTCGCGCCGCCGCTTGCGCGTTTGACGAGGAATTCATGCTGCAGTCTCTGCTTGCCGAGGGTCGTCCGTTGCTCGCTGACGGCGCCACCGGGACAAACCTGTTCGAGGCAGGCCTGACGTCGGGCGACAATCCAGAATTGTGGAACGAGACCCGTCCCGATGCGATTCGGTCTTTGCACCAGAGCTTTGTCGACGCCGGCGCCGATATCATTTTGACCAACAGCTTCGGCGGCAATCGCCGTCGCCTCGCGCTGCACGGCCTCGAGGGCCGCACGCGCGAACTCAATCGTCTGGCGGCTGAGAACGCGCGCCTGGTGGCGAAAGGCGCGGGACGCCCCGTTGTCGTTGCCGGCTCCGTCGGGCCGACCGGCGACCTCCTCGCGCCGCTCGGCCCGTTGACCGAGGAAGAGGCGGTCGCAGTCTTCGTCGAACAGATCGAAGGGCTCCGCGAGGGCGGCGCCGACCTCGTCTGGATCGAGACCATGTCCTCGCCCGACGAGATCCGCGCAGCGACGCGCGCGGCGGGTTTGGTGGGCATGCCCTATGCCGTGACCGCGAGCTTCGACACCGCGGGCAAGACGATGATGGGCCTCGCTCCGGCAGGTTTCGCCGATCTCGCGCTCGGCTTCGCTCCCGCGCCGCTCGCCTTTGGCGCCAATTGCGGAGTCGGCGCCTCCGATCTTCTGGTTTCGATCCTCGCGATGAGCGCGGCGCGGCCCGAGGCGGTCCTGATCGCCAAGGCCAACGCCGGCGTGCCGCAATGGCGCGGCGCTCATATTCACTATTCCGGCTCGCCGGAACTGATGGGCGCCTACGCCAGCCTCGCGGTCGACGCCGGCGCGCGCATCGTCGGGGGGTGCTGCGGCAGCAAGCCGACCCATCTGGCGGCGATGCGGCGTGCGCTCGACGCGCGCAAGTCCGGTCCGCGGCCGACCGTCGAGGCGATCATCGCCGATCTGGGTCCGCTCGTCGCCCCAGCGGCGGCCGAAACGGCTCCGCGCGCCCGGCGGCGCGGCCACACGCAGTGAACGCCAAGGCCAAAAGCCGCGCCGCGAGAATGGCGGCGTCCGCGGCGGTCGAGCCGGCGCCTCGCGATTCGCCCCCTGTCGACAAGCCTACGCTCGTCGCCGTGGAGGGCGTTGTTCATTTCGAGGTCGGCCCCGGACACGCGGGCGAGCGGCTCGACCGCTTCCTCGGCCACGCGGCGGGCGAGCGACGGCTCGCGCTGTCGCGCACCCGGCTCAAGGCGCTGATCGAGGTTGGCGAAGTGGCGGTCGACGGAGTTGAAATGCGCGACCCCTCCGCCAAGTTGGTCGAGGGCGCGAAAATCGCCGTCGTCACGCCCCCAGCCGAGGAATCGGATGTCGCCGGCGAGGACCTTCCGCTCGACATCGTTTTTGAGGACGGGCATCTCATCGTCCTCGACAAACCCGCCGGCCTGGTTGTGCATCCCGCGCCGGGACATTCCTCGGGAACGCTGGTGAACGCGCTGATCCAGCACTGCGGCGCGAGTTTTTCCGGCGTCGGCGGCGTCAAGCGGCCCGGGATCGTGCATCGGCTGGACAAGGACACCTCGGGGCTGATCGTGGTCGCAAAGACCGACGCCGCCCACCAGGGGCTCGCCGCGCTTTTCGCCGATCATGGCCGCACTGGCTCGTTGATCCGCGAATATCGCGCGCTCGTCTGGGGAACGCTCGACGCCAAGGCCGGTCTCGTCGACGCGCCCCTCGGCCGCCACCCCCACCATCGCGAGAAGATGGCCGTGGTCTCCGCCAACCGAGGCCGCGAGGCGGTCACCCATTGGCGGCTCGAGGAGCCGCTGGGGTCGGCGAGCCTGATCGCCTGCCGGCTGGAAACCGGCCGCACGCATCAGATTCGCGTCCACCTCGCCCACATCGGCCATCCCCTGCTCGGCGATTCGGTCTATGGGGCGGGCTTCAAGACCAAGGCGGCTCGGCTTTCCCCCGACGCCCGGCTCGCTCTGGAGACCCTGGGACGCCAAGCCCTGCACGCCGGCATCTTGGGGTTCGAGCACCCGATCACGGGCGAGGCGCTGACTTTCGAGCGTCCGCCGCCGGAAGATTTCAACATATTGGTCAATGCGATGCGAGACGCGGAGGGCCGATCGGAGCCGTGAAGCCAAGCGCGACAGATGAACAATTTGTCATGTCGTTGTCATCCCGCGTCTTGCGTTTCGCCCTCTTTCAGCCATGGTCGACCGACCTATATTGTGCATTGCGGCGCTTCGCGCAGCCGCCGGAGCGCGGCCCTGCCGCACCGCTCCGAAAGGAGGACCCGATGGCCGCCGCCCTACCTATCATTGCCGGAGAGTCCGGACTTTCCCGCTATCTCCTGGAAATCAAGCGGTTTCCGATGCTGGAGCCGCAGGAAGAATATATGCTCGCCAAGCGATGGCGCGAGCACGGCGACCGCGAGGCCGCCCACAAACTGGTAACCTCGCATCTGCGGCTGGTGGCCAAGATCGCCATGGGGTATCGCGGCTACGGCCTGCCGATCGGCGAAGTCATTTCGGAAGGCAACGTCGGCCTCATGCAGGCTGTCCGACGCTTCGAGCCGGACAAGGGCTTCAAGCTGGCGACCTATGCGATGTGGTGGATCCGCGCCTCGATCCAGGAATATATTTTGCGCTCCTGGTCCCTGGTCAAGATGGGGACGACGGCGAGCCAGAAGAAGCTCTTCTTCAACCTGCGCAAGGCGAAGAGCCGGATTTCGGCGCTCGACGAGGGCGATCTGCGCGACGACCAGGTCGCCACGATCGCCAAGCGTTTGGGGGTCGCCAAGCAGGACGTGGTCGACATGAACCGGCGTCTCGGCGGCGACGCCTCCCTCAACGCGCCGCTACGCGAAGAAGGCGACGGCGAATGGCAGGACTGGCTGGTCGACGAGAGCGCTAGCCAGGAGACCGTTCTCGCCGACCGCCAGGAGAGCAACTCCCGTCTCGACGCGTTGAAGAATGCGTTGCGCGTGCTCAACCCGCGCGAGCGGCGCATATTCGAAGCGCGGCGTCTGGCCGAGGAGCCGGTGACGCTCGAAGAGCTCTCGGCCGAATTCGGCGTTTCGCGCGAGCGTGTGCGCCAGATCGAGGTGCGCGCGTTCGAAAAAGTGCAGGCAGCGGTCAAGGCCGGCGTGGCGCTTTCGCAAATTCCCGGCAACCGTCGCGCGCCGGCGCTGCCCGCGCCGTGACCGGAGGCAGGGCGGTGGTATTGCGGCGCGATCCGCGGACCGCGTTCACCCGGCTGTAACGTTGATCGGCGAACCTTACGACACACCGCGACGGCGGGCGCGACTGCGGCTAGTATTGAGTCGCGCCGCGGACCTCACGCGCGTCCTATCCGTCCTCTGAGCCGAAGGGAGCCGTCATGCCGTCCCGCCTAATCCGCTTTCCGTGGCGCGCCTCGTTGCTGGCGACCGCGGCTCTCGGGGCGTTGAGCGCCAGCGCCGCGGCGAAGGATGTGCCGGCAACCCCCGAGGGCGCGAGAAAACTCAGCGCCTTCGTCGAAACCTATGCCGGAAAACCGGCTGCCGGCGCGGCGCCGTCGATCGTCGTCACGCCCGAGGGCTCGGATTACCTTGTTGCCGTCGATCTCGGCGCCCTCGCGGCCCCGCTCAGGACAGCGGGCATCAGCTATGACGCCGCAGCCCTGAAGTTCAAGGTTTTCGAGCAGGACGACGGCGCCTGGCGCGTCGAGATGAGCGATGCTCCGACCATCGCCGCCCATTCAAAGCACGGCGACGCCGTGATTGATTTCGACCGTGACGATGAGCGGCCTCAAGAGCGTCATGGTGGTCGATCCGGCGATCTCGTGGATTCGAAGCGCTCAGGGCAGCGCCGACAGTCTTGCCGTGAATGCCCACGGGCCCGGTCTCGACGAAAAGGTAAACGTTGGACCGTGGCAGGGTTCCACGACGACTAAACCGGCGCCCGACGGCTCCCTTTCGACCAGCGCGCAGCACACCTTCGGCGCCTTCTCGCTAACGATGGCGATCGATCCCAAAGCCGCGCATCCGAATGCCGCTCCCGACGCGCAGCCCGTCAACTTCGCCGCCAAGGCGGACAAAGGCGACGTCGAACTCAAATTGGACGGAGTGAAGCCGCGGCCGCTGCTCGATCTCTGGGCTTTCCTGGTCGCGCATCCGACGCGGCAGGATCTCGCCGAAAACGAGGCGCCGCTCAAGGCGCTGTTGACGGCGGCGCTCGCCACTCAGCCCTCGCTCGACGAGAACGTCGGGATGCAGACGCTCACCGTGCAAACGCCGCGAGGCTCGTTCGCCCTCGACAGCGCGAAGGTCGGCGTCGGCGGGGCTGCGGCGGGGCCCGCCAGCCGATTCGAGGAGCGCTTTGCGGCCAGCGGCCTCTCGTTGCCGCCTGGGCTCGTCCCCGCGATGTTCCACGATCTCGTCCCGACGTCGTTCGACGTCGGTTTCAAGCTCAGCGGCTTCGATCTGAACGCCGCGGGCGCCGAAGCGATCGCCGATTTGCATTTGGCGGGCGATGCTCCGCCGATCTCTAGGGAAGATCGAGAGAAGGTCGTGGCCAAGCTGATCGGCGCCGGGCCCGTACTGATCGACATCGCGCCGTCGCATGTGGTGGCCCCTCAACTCGACATCACGTTCGAGGGACAAATCCGCTATCACGGCGCCAAGCCCTCGGGGACGCTCACCGTGCATATGCGCAATTTCGATAAGACGCAGGCCGCGCTGATGGGCCTCGGGCCGGACGCCGAGAAGAAGATGGTTCCCGTGCTGGCGATGGCGAAAGGTCTAGCCAAGACTGACGCCGACGGCGCGCTGACCTGGGTCGGGGAACTCGGCGCGGACGGCACGATGAAGATCAACGGCCTGCCGCTCGGCAAGGCGCCGCTGTAGGGCGTTCAGGCGCGGTCGCGCGCCAAGGCCGCCCGTGTGGCGAGCGCGGCTAGGGCGGCCGAGATCAGCACGTTCCAGTTGGCGAGCGAAAGGCCGAAAATCCTGAGCTGTACGGCGTCGCAGCGCACGACCTTGACCTTGGCGAGTTGATCGAGAAGGCTGCCGCCGCTCTGGCCGGCGATCGATCCGGTGCAGGCCGTGGGTCCCTGCCAGAACCCGGCTTCGACGCCGGAATGATAGATCGCCAGAGCAAAGTTGGCGGCGAAGACCAGGGCCAGCAGCCCGAATAAGGCGCGCGTCAGGGTGAGGTTCGCCCGCGACGCCGCGACGGCGATCGCGGCGATGGGAATGCCCGCGTAGTAGGCGTAGCGCTGCTCGAGGCAGAGATCGCAAGGGGGATAGCCGAGCGCCTGAATCACCCAGGCCCCGGCGATCGTCGCGAAAGCGAGGCCGCCGATCGCCAGGGCATTGTTCGCCGCCCCTTTGGGGAGGCGGGCCGCAACAAAAGACATCAGAACACCCGCGCCGCGATGACGAAACCCGCCACGATCGTGAGGCCGATAATTCCGAGGAAAACGGCGAAATGACGTTCGAGCGCGACGCGCAACGGATCGCCGAAACGATTGAGCGCCCCGGCGAGCAGGAAAAATCGGGCGCCGCGAGTGACGACCGACAACGCCACGAAGAGCGCAAAATTATAGCCGAGCAGGCCGCTGACGATGGTGACGAGCTTATAGGGAATCGGCGTCAGTCCCTTGATGAGAATCACCAGCGCGCCCCAACGCGCGTAGGTTTCCTTCAGCGCGGCCATCCTGTCGGCGTAGCCGTAGAGATGGATCAGCCATTGCCCGAGCGTGTCGAACAGCAGCGCGCCGATGCCATAGCCGACGATGCCGCCCAGCACCGAGGCGATGGTCGCGATCAGCGCGTAGCGCCAGGCGAGCCGCGGCTTGGCGAGCGACATCGGCGCGAGGATGACGTCGGGAGGAATGGGAAAGAACGAGCTCTCGGCGAACGCGATCGCGGCGAGCGCGTAGGGTGCGTTCGCGCTCTCGGAGAGCGCAATGATCCTTTTGTACAGCCTGTTGAACATGCCGACCCGAAGAGACGCCCCGCGCGCCCTCCCCGAGGCATAGCCGCCGCAGGTCGCGAAGTCCATGCCGCACCCACGGCGAGGATTTCCTGAAATCGCACGCGTGAGCAGGACGCTCGCCGTTGACCGCGCGCCCGCGAGCGTTCTATATCCGCGCGGCGACCGCTTGGCGCGGGCCCCTGTGGCGGAACTGGTAGACGCGCTCGACTCAAAATCGAGTTCCGCAAGGAGTGCTGGTTCGATTCCGGCCAGGGGCACCATTCCCGGACAGCGGGCCCTGAAGGTCGTCGTCGCGCCGACAATGGGGCGCGCCTGCCGAAAATGATTGATCCCCGGCCGAATTGCCGCAACGATCGGCGCGGGCAATTTTCTGGAACCTCCGGGGACGTCGGTCATGCGCGAGCGCCTGTATGTGATGGTGCGCGCGGCGCTGTACGCCCTGCGCGGCGGTTTTCTCATCCGGCCGTTTTTGATTGCCCTGGTCTTTGGGGCGGCGGGCGCGATTTTGTCGTTTGCCGAGGAAGTCGAGCCCAGACTCGACGCTTGGATTCCCGAACTGCTGTTTCCAGCGCACCAGGATCCTCAGGTCGCGCTGACGATCCTCGCCGTCATCGCGGGCTCGATCATGACGGTCGTGTCGATCGTATTCGCGATTCTGCTGATGACGCTGACGCTCGCCTCGACGCAGTTCTCGCCGCGCATTCTCGTCAGCTTCGTCCGGGATCGGGCCACGCAATGGACGCTGGGCGTCTTCCTCGGCACGTTTTCGTACTGCATGGCCGCGCTTCCGGCCGTCCGCTCGCTGCCGACCCCGTATGTGCCGGTGTTGACGGTGCTGGTGGCCATGCTGCTCGCCCTGGTCAGCGTCGGCTGGCTGATTTTCTTCATCAATCACATCTCGCGATCGATCAGCGTCAACCATATCGTCGATCGGATCGCGCGCGAGGCCGAGTTCGTCATCGACGAGATCATGCCGCATCCGCGTGGATATTATGAACGTTCCGACCGCGCCGCGTCCTCGCGCGAGGGGCGCGAGCGGGTGATTGCCGCGCGCAAATCGGGATACGTCCGCTACGTCGATGTCCAGTTCCTCCTCGCCAGCGCGAAAGCCTTCGGCGTGCAGATCTCGCTCGAGCGGCGCGTCGGTCAATTCGTTCCCTCCGGCGCGCCGATCATGCGCGTGGTCGACGGGGGCCGGATGACGCCCGAGCGCGAGGACCGCCTGCTGACGGCGATCGACATCGGCCCCGCCCGCACGATGCAACAGGACGTGGAGTTCGGGGTCATCCAGATCGTCGACATCGCCCTGCGGGCGATCTCGCCGGCCGTCAACGATCCCACCACCGCCATCAATTGCATCGATCAGCTCGGCCGCATCATGATCGTCTGGGCGAGCCGCTCGCCGCCGTTGTCCTCTCTCTATGGGCCGCCGCACGTCCTGCGCATGGCGATGCCCTGGATCGGATACGACGGCTTGCTCGATACGGCTTTCGAGCAGATCCGGCACTACGCGAAGAGTGACATCGCGGTCAGCCTGCGCTTGCTGCGCGCCTTCGACGATATGATCGCGGCGGGGGCCTCGCCACGGGAGCGACAATCGCTGGTCGAGCGGGCGCGGCGTGTCGTGGAAGGGTGCCAACTCCATTTGCCCGAAAGCGACGTCCTGCCGCTGCGAAGGCGACTGGCGCAACTCGAGGGACGCTCCACCCCGCAGGTCGCGAGCATCGAGCCGAGCGGTCTCTTGCCGTCTTAAGCTTTGAAGGAATTGCCGGTTGACTTGGGCTCTCGCCTTTCTACTGTGCGCGGCTCACGTGAGCGCCGCAAAGCGGAAACCGGGTAAGGGAAGAGTTTGATGTCGCAAGCAGGCCTGCGCGAGGCCGCTGAGATCTCGAAGGCGTGGCCGTTCGAGGAAGCGCGGAAGCTGATCGCCCGCGTCGAGCGCACCGGGCAGCGCCGGGTGCTGTTCGAGACCGGCTATGGCCCGTCGGGCCTGCCGCATATCGGCACGTTTGGCGAAGTTGCGCGCACGACGATGGTGCGCCACGCGTTTCGCGTCCTCACCGACGACCAAATCGAAACCCGCTTGCTAGCCTTTTCCGACGACATGGACGGCTTGCGCAAGACGCCCGACAACATCCCCAACCGAGCGATGGTCGGGGCGCATCTCGGCAAGCCGCTGACCGAGGTTCCCGACCCGTTCGGCCAATACGACAGTTTCGCCGCCCACAACAACGCCCGGCTGCGCCGCTTCCTCGACGGTTTCGGCTTCGACTACGAATTCGCCTCCTCGACCGAATACTACAAGTCCGGCCGCTTCGACGCCGCGCTGCTGCATATGCTCCGGCGCTTCGAGGCGATCCAGGAGATCATGCTGCCGAGCCTGCGCGAAGAACGCGCGGCCACCTATTCGCCCTTTCTGCCGATCCACCCGCGCACCCGCGTCGTCATGCAGGTCCCTCTACTCGGCTATGACGCCGAAGCGGGGACGGTCCGCTGGCGCGATCCCGACACGGGCGAGGAGTTTGAAACGCCGGTCACCGGCGGCCATTGCAAGCTGCAGTGGAAGCCCGACTGGGCGATGCGCTGGTACGCGCTCGGCGTCGACTACGAAATGGCCGGCAAGGACCTCATCGATTCGGTGAAGCTCTCTTCGCAGATCGTGCGCGCGCTCGGCGCCGAGCCGCCGGCGGGGTTCAACTATGAATTGTTCCTCGACGAGAAGGGGCAGAAGATCTCCAAGTCCAGGGGCAATGGCCTGACCATCGACGAATGGCTGACCTACGCCAGCCCCGAGAGCCTGTCGCTGTTCATGTTCCAAAAGCCGACCGCGGCCAAGCGGCTCTATTTCGACGTGATCCCGCGGACGGTCGACGACTACCTCGGCTTTCTCGACACCTATCCCAAGCAGGAATGGAAGGAGCGGCTCGGCAATCCCGTCTGGCACGTCCATTCCGGCGAACCGCCGGCGCCGGAGAAGCTCGAGCATGGCGCGGAGGCGCAGACCTCGGTTTCGTTCGCGATGCTGCTTAACCTCGCCGCCGTCGCCAACAGCGACAACCCTGCGGTGCTGTGGGGCTTCCTCCGGCGCTATGCCCCGACCGCCTCGCCGGAGAACCATCCGCGGCTCGACAGGCTTGTCCATTACGCGGTCGCCTACTTCCGCGATTTCGTCGCGCCGAAGAAGCGCTACCGCCCGGCCGACGAGGTCGAGCGCGCCGCATTGGACGCGGTGTCGACGAAACTCGCGCAGTTGCCGGCGGGGGCGAGCGCCGAGGACATCCAGCACGCGCTCTACGACATTGCGCGGCCGATCCCGCGCTATCAGGACATGAAGGCCAAGGGCGCGACGCCGGAGCGGCCGGGCGTCTCCAACGACTTCTTCAACATGGTCTACGCCGTGCTGCTCGGCGAAGAGCGCGGCCCGCGCCTCGGCTCGTTCATCGCGCTCTACGGCATCGAGGAGACGCGCGCGCTGATCGCCAAGGCGCTGGCGGGGGAGTTCGTCGCGGCGGCGTGAGCGCGCGCCCCCTGGGGTGAGGCGCGCGCGCCGCTCAAGACGTCAATATTTGCACCAGCCCTCGCTTGGATTGCCGTAGTAAGTGTGGGAGGGGCAATTGTCGCCCGGGGCGCCGTAAGGACGCCCAACGCCGCGGCTGCGGTCGTCCGCTCGCAAACCGGTGTATCCGCCGCCGGAATTGCCGACCTCCTCTCCAGGACCGGCGCCGCCATAAGCTGGGCCCCAATAACCGCCGCCGCGGCCGCTGGAGTCGTCGCCCCCGCCGCCAACCGCAAAAGCGTCCGAGGCGCATCCTGACGACAGAGCGAGAGCCGTCGCGAAGACGAAGGTAATCTTCCGTAGCATGGAGATGTTCCCTTCCTGTTGTCGATGCGCATGAGGTGGGAACCAATCCTTGTTGCTGCAATCGAAAACTCACCGAGACTGTTTCGCGCTGGCGCGACGATGAATCGCGGAGGCGAGGGCGGGCGGGACGACAGGCGCGGCCGGAGCGCAGATGTCGGTCGAGTCGATGAGGACGTGCGTCGCGTCAAGGTTGGGCGTCAAGCGATGTCAAGTTTCGTCAAGCAATGTCAAGGCTTGTCAAGCCTTTGCTTGACGGTCGCTTCTGCGATATCAAAGGCTTACCGCCAAAACGCTTGACGCAGAGGGCGGTTCGCCATGACGGTGGAGATTCGATTCGCCCGCAACGACGCAACGACCCAACATAGCAGATTTTCGGGTATTCGGAAAGCTTGCGCGGCGACAGCTTTTGCCGCGCGGCGCAATCAGGCGGCGCTGCCGATTGCATCCAGCCTAGCGAGCGCCTCCTTCGGCAGTTCGAGTCCGGCCGCCTCGAGGTTTTCATGCAGGTGATCGAGCGAGGACGTGCCCGGGATCAGGAGAATGTTGGGCGCGCGGCGAAGCAGCCACGCGAGCGCCACTTGCATCGGCGTCGCGCCGAGCCGGCCGGCAACGTCCGAGAGGGTCGATGACTGCAGCGGCGTGAAGCCGCCGAGCGGGAAGAAAGGCACGTACGCGATGCCCATCTCGGCGAGTTCGTCGATCAAAGCGTCGTCGGCCCGATTGACGAGGTTGTAATGGTTCTGCACGCAAACGACCTCGGCGATGCCGCGCGCCTCGGCGACTTGCGCCGACGTGGCGTTGCTGAGGCCGAGATAACGGATGAGACCCTGTCGCTGCAGCCCTGCGAGCGCGGTGAAGGGCTCCTTGATCGATCCTTCGCTCGGTTCGTGGACCCGCCCCATGATGCGCAGATTGACGACATCAACGGCTTCGACGCCGAGATTGCGAAGGTTGTCGTGGACGGCGCGGACGAGGTCCGCGGGCGCCATCGCCGGGGTCCATGAGGCGTCCTTGCCGCGGACGGCGCCGACTTTGGTCACGATCACCAGATCATCCGGATAGGGATGGAGCGCTTCGCGGATCAGTTGATTGGTGACGTGCGGGCCGTAGAAATCGCTGGTGTCGATGTGATTGACCCGGCTCGCCACAGCTTGGCGCAGCACGGCGAGCGCCGCGTCGCGATCCCTGGGCGGCCCGAACACGCCGGGTCCGGCGAGCTGCATCACGCCGTAACCCAATCGGTTCACGGTGCGGTCGCCCAATGAGAAGAGGCCAGCGGCGGCGATGTCGGTCATGAGAGGTCCTCCGAGTTCGTGCCGACCCAATATGGACGCCTTGGCGCGGCGCGATAATCCTGCATAATCGGCACAGGCTGTGCGGAATTACGGACAATGGCGACGGACCTGAACGATCTCTCGGCCTTTGTGACGGTGGCGCAGGCCGGTGGATTTCGCGACGCTGCCCGGCTCAGCGGCGTTTCCGCGTCCAGCCTGAGCGAGGCGGTGCGGCGGCTGGAGGCGAAGCTCGACGTGCGGCTGCTCAATCGCACCACGCGCAGCATCGCCCCGACCGAGGCGGGCGCCCGTCTGCTGGAGCGGCTGGCGCCGGCGCTCGGCGAGGTCGAGGCGGCTATCGACGTCGTCAACGCTTTTCGCGACCGACCGGCGGGAACGCTCAGGCTCAACGTGCCTGCGACGGCGGCGCGCCTCGTACTGCCGTCGATCGTGGCGCGGTTCCTCAAGGCCTATCCGGACATAAGGCTGGAGGTCATCGTCGAGGACGGCTTTGTCGACGCACTGGCGGCTGGGTGCGATGCCGGGATCCGCTATGACGAGCGGCTCGAGCAGGACATGATCGCGGCGCCGATCGGGCCGCGTAGGCAGCGTTTCGCGACGGCCGCCTCGCCCGACTATCTCGATGCGCGGGGCCGGCCGGAGCACCCTCGCGACCTGCTGGCCCATGCCTGCCTGCGCGGTCAGTTCGCCAGCGGCGCGACGCCGCCCTGGGAGTTCGAGCGCGACGGCGAGGTGGTGCGGGTCGACCCTGTCGGACCGTTGGTGGTGCGGCTCGGCGCGGCGGTGGACCTGGCGGTCAGCGCCGCCGTCGCCGGGCTCGGCGTCATTCACCTGTTCGAGGACTGGCTACGCCCGCATTTCGACAGCGGCGCCCTGGAGCCGGTGCTGGTCCCCTGGTGGCAAAGTTTCTCGGGGCCTTTCCTCTACTATCCCGGCCCCGTCACCTGCCGGCGCCGCTTCGCGCTTTCGTCGACTTCATCAAGAGTTAGGGCCGGGATCTGTGGCGCCGCCGCGATGAATTACCAACAATCCATGGGCGCGGGACGCGATTTTCGGGTATGGTGGGGCCGTTCATGTTGCAGTCGGAGCCGCACAGCCGGGAGGCTTAGCGATGTTGTTCCGCCAATTGTTCGACGCGACGTCCGGCACTTACAGCTATCTCCTGGCCAGCCGGCGCGGCGGCGAGGCGCTGATCATCGACCCCGTGCTCGAGAAGGTCGATCGCTACGTCGCGTTGCTGAACGATCTCGATCTGCGTCTGGTCAAGGCGATCGACACCCATTTGCACGCCGATCATGTGACCGGTCTCGGCGCCTTGCGCGACCGCACGCGCTGCATCACGGTGATGGGCGAAATGACGACCGCCGACGTCGTCTCGATGCGCGTCGGCGAGGGCGACGCCATCGAAATCGACGGCGTCAGCCTCGACGTGCTCTACACGCCCGGCCACACCGACGATTCCTACAGCTTCGTGATGCCCGACCGCGTCTTTTCCGGCGACACTTTGCTGATCCGCGGCACCGGGCGCACCGATTTTCAGAACGGCGATCCCCGCGCGCAATACGATTCGATCTTCGGCAAGCTCCTCAAACTGCCCGAGGAAACGCTGCTCTATCCCGCGCACGACTACAAGGGCGATACGGTTTCGACCATCGGCGAGGAGCGCGCGCGCAATCCGCGGCTGCAAGTGCGCTCGGTCGACGAATATGTCGAGCTGATGAACAATCTGAAACTGCCGAACCCGAAGATGATGGACGTCGCGGTGCCCGCCAACCGTCATATCGGCAAGCCGCAGGACGGCGGCGACCACATCGGCGTTGCGCCAGCGGACGCCCGCGCGACCGTCGCCGGCGGCCACGCGCTGCTGGTCGATCTGCGCGAGGCCTCGGAGCGGACGCGGCACGGAAGCGTGGAGGCATCCGTCCATTCGCCCTATCGGGAACTCGCCGACGCGCTGGCGAACGGCGGCCTTCTCAACACGCTCGCGCACGCGACGGGCAAGCAGCTGGTGTTTATATGCGCCTATGGCGAACGCTCGGCCATGGCGGTGGAAGCGGCCCGCGCCGCCGGCTTTGCCGAGGCTGTGCATGTGATCGGCGGGTTCGACGCGTGGCGGAGGGAACTGGGGTCGATGGGTTGATGGCGGGGCGGCGAGATTCGGCCTCTTCCCCGACAGTCCGCTTCTGCGTCCGCGCGGCCTGGCGACTCGACGAACCTGATCCGGCGACAACGCAGAGCCGACTTACCCCCCGCGTCTGAGCGCGTCGGCCGCGACCGCGAGCGGCAAGACCAGCGAGAGGGGCGCATCGTCCATGCGCAGTGCGCCATAGCTTTCGTACCACCGCGCTGCGCGCTCGTTCTTGGCGTCGATGAGCAGCGCGACGCCGCCGACGTCCTCGGCGACGCGAATGCAGCGATCGGCGGCGCGCAGCAAGAGAGCGCCGCCGAGCCCGCGTCCCTGCACTGTGTTGTCCACGGCCAAGCGGCCAAGACGGAACACGGGCGCGTCGTAGCGGGCGAGACCTTTCTTCGCCAGAGCGGGCGTACGGCTATATTCAAGCGATGCCGGCGACAGTGTGTAGAAACCGAGGGTGTGGTTCGAGGCGGAGGTCGGCGCCGCGATGAAACATTTGGCGCCGCCGCTTTCATGGTTCTGGCGAGCGTGGCGTTGCAGGTAAAGGTCGAGATCGGGCTCGCCGCAATGGAACGCCGCCCGGTCGTGCCGCTTGGCGAGCGGCGCTTCTTCCCAGGCAATGGCCGTCACGGGAGAATGAAGCCGGCCTTTGCGGCGCGCACCAGACGGTCGGGAGCCGCCGGGGGATTTTCGAGAAGTGCGAGGACGCGCAACGAATCGCGCTCCGAGAGCGCGAGCCGTTCCGCCTCGGAAATATCAGCCTGGGCCTGAGGCAGCACATTGCGCAGGATATAGCCGGTGAGATCGAGCCGTTTGATGGAGGCGGCGCGCGTAAGGGTCGCTTTGTCTTCGGGGCGGAGCCGCAATTCGACCCGCCCGCTTTCGGTGAGGGCGCGCGGCATGAACTCTCCTGCTTTCATCCTCGCACCCTGCAATACGGAAACAATCCGTACAAGGGCATTCGAGCGACGCCGCGCGCCGTTCGCCCAACCTCCGTCGCGCTCCCCACTCACGGCGGCAGCGTCGAGGCCTCCAGCCGTACGCTCGCCGTCTGCTCGCCCCGCTCCGCATCGAAGCCAGCGTTCAGCCGATAGACCCCCGCGGCAATGTTCCAACGCCGCGCCGCCTCGTCGAATCGCGCCAACAGCCTGGGATCGATGGCGACCGTCGCCCGCCGCTCCTCCCCCGGCTGAAGCTCCATTCGGCTCCAGCCCGCGAGCCGCAACAGAATGTCCGCCCCGTCCGCCCCCACGATGTAGACCTGCGGAACAGCCACGCCCGCCCGGCTCCCCGTGTTTCGCACGGTCACGCTTGCGGTGACGGCGTCGCCGCTGGCGGCGACGGTAAAATCGCGCATCGTGAAATCCGTGTACGACAGGCCGAACCCAAACGGAAAAAGCGGCCGCTCCCGCCTCTGCGCGAACCACTTGTAACCGACGAGCGCGCCCTCGCTGTAATCGGCGGTGAAGATCGCGCCGTAGCGGCCGCCGCGCCCGACCGGGCCGCGCGGCGCGCCGTTCGGATCGCCGGGCAGCTTGGGGTGTGGCAGCTGCGCCTCGTCGACCGGGAAAGTGACCGGCAAGCGCCCGGCGGGATCGGCGTCGCCGAAGAGGATTTCGGCGATCGCGGCGCCGCCTTTCTGGCCGGGATACCAGGCCTCGAGCACCGCGGGCGTCCGCTCGAGCCACGGCATCGCCACCGCTCCGCCCGTCTCGAGCACGACCACGGTGCGCGGATTGGCGCGAGCGACGGCTTCGATGAGCCGATCCTGCCCATCGGCAAGCGCAAGGTTCGGCGCATCGACGGTTTCCGACATCCATTGATCGGCGAAGACGATCGCGGCCTCCGCCTTGGCGGCGAGCCTCGCCGCGCGCGCCGGGTCTTTTCCGTCGTCGTAGTCGACCTCGGCTCGAGGAATTTCAGCGCGGATCGCCTGGAGCGGCGAGGAGGGATCGAAGATCAGTTCGCCCTGCCTGTCGGCGCTCGGCTCGGTCGCCGCGACGCCGCCGCTCGGGAAAACCTGCGACGAGCCGCCGCCCGACAGCACGCCTTTGTCGGCGTGCGCGCCGATCACCGCCAGCCGCTTCACGTTTTTCGACAGCGGCAGCAGCCCGTCGTTCTTCAGCAGGACAATGCCCTCGCGCGCGATGTCCAGTGCAGTTCGCTCGTCTGACGCGATGTCGATCGGACCGCGCCTCGGCGGGTCGTCGTACACGCCGCAGGCGAAGATCGAGGTGAGAACCCGCCGCGCCATGTCGTCGAGCCGCGCCTGCGGGACGGCGCCGTCGGCGACCGCGCGCGCCAGCGGGGCCTCGAAGAAGTTTTCCGTATCGAGCTGCTCGCCTGATTCCTGGTCGAGCCCCGATGTCGCCGCCCGGACCGTCGAGTGGACGGCGCCCCAATCCGACATGACGAAGCCGGGATAGCGCCAGTCGCCTTTGAGAACCTGGCCCAGCAGCCACTCGTTCTCGCAGGCGTAGGCGCCGTTGACCTGATTGTAGGCGCACATCACGCTGCCCGGATGGCCGTTTTCGATGGCGATTTCGAACGCCAGCAGATCGGATTCGCGCGCCGCGGCGGGATCGATGCGCACGTCGAGCACGACGCGGTCGGTCTCCTGAGAGTTCAGGGCGTAATGCTTGGCGGTCGAGATGAGATGGCGGCTTTGGACGCCCGCAATGGCGTTTCCGGCCATCAGCCCGGAAAGCAGCGGATCTTCCGAGAAATATTCGAAGCCGCGCCCGCCGCGCGGATCCCGGATGAGATTCGCTGTCCCGCCGAGCAGCACGGAAAATCCCCGGGCGCGCGCTTCCGCTCCGACCGCTTCGCCCTCGCGCCGGGCGAGCGCGAGATCCCAGGTGGAGGCGAGCGCGAGATCGGACGGCATCGCGGTCGCTGTGTCGCCGCGTCGTATGTGGCCGGGATTGGCGACGCCGAGTTCCGCGTCCGTTTCTTGCAGCGGCGGAATGCCGAGTCTCGGCACGCCCGGCACATAGCCGGCCGAGCCGATCGCGCCGGCTGGTTTTGGTTGGTGGCCCCAGGGCGCGCCGAGGCCGCCGTGAAGCAGCGACAGTTTCTCCTGCTGGGTCATCCGGTCGAGCGCCAGTTGCGCGCGTTCGAGCGGGGGAAGCGAACGGTCGTCCCAGGGCCGCCGCTCGGTTTGTTCCGCCGGCGCGCCAAAGGATGGCAACGCGAAGGCGCAGCACAGGAGTAGGAGCAAGCGAGCAATCGGGAATCGAACGCCGCGGTGAACCATGAACCACTCGGTTGCTAGCGCGTGGCCCCCTCTCCCCGCATAACCTGTCGGAAGGCGGGTGCGAGAAAAGACATTCGATGTAAATTCCCCGGGAGCAGGAATAAAACCCCTCGTTCTGCACGATAATGCGCAAACGAGCGCCGCCGCAAGCCTGGCGGCCCGCGGATGTCTCGCGATATTGTGTTCGCGCCTCGCGAGGCTTCCTCGTTGCAAGATTGCCAAGACCAGTTAGGGGTTAAACAAGTCGCCGCGAGGCCCAGGAGATTCCGTTGAGCGTTGATGAGCGGGTGACGGCGCCGACCGACGACAGCGAGCTTTCCGCTCCATCTTCGCGGGGTCGAACCCTCGCAGCGCGAACGCTCGGCGACGCCTGGCTCGACGTCGCCGATCTGATCCTCGCCGAGGGCGCGCCGAGCAGCTTCGACGGCCTGCCGCTGCGGGAGGTCGAGCTCGTGACGCTCGATGTCGCGCGCCCCGACCCGGACGACGCTCTGATCGCCCGGCATGCGAGCCCGTCCTGGTTGGCCTGGATGCGCGACAACTTCACCGACCGCTCGCGCGTCGCAGCCCTCGGCGGCGCCCGAAGCTACGCCAGCCGGCTGTTCGATTACGCGGGCTCTGGCCGCGATCAACTGGCCTGGGTCGTCGACACGCTGAGCCGCGACCCCGCCGCCAGCTACGCGACCATCACCACGTTCGAGCCGTTGACCGACACGAGCTATATCCCCTGCGTCAGCTTGCTCGACTTCTGGCTGCGCGCCGGTCGCCTCGAACTCGTCGTCTATGCGCACAGCATCGATTTCGGCAAAAAGGGGTTTGGCAATCTGGTCGAACTCGCGGAAATTCAACGCCATGTCGCGGCGCGCCTTCAGGCGCCGATCGGCAAATTGACGATGATCGTCAAATCCGCGACGATCTACCAAACCGAACTCGGCCTCATGCGCGAGACAATCGACGCCGCGCGCCATCGGGCAGATGGAATAACCGACAGGAGCGAAAAGTGATTCGAGTGGTTGCCGTCATCACCGCCAAGCCGGGGCGCCGCGAGGAGCTCCTGGCGGCTTTTCGCGAGGTCATTCCGTTGGTGCGCGCCGAACCGGGCTGCCTCGAATACGGCCCCGTCGTCGACGCGGCGGGGTTCGGATCGTTCCAGGCGAAATTGGGGCCGGACGTCTACGTCGTCATCGAGACCTGGGAGAGCGCCGAGGCGCTGAAAGCCCACGCCGCCGCCCCGCACATGACCGCCTATGGCGCGAAGACCAAAGACCTGATCGCCAACCGCGCCGTTCATGTGCTGTCGCCGGTCTGAGCCAGATCACGGCTCCGACGCGTCGGGGTGGACGAGATCGACGCAGTTGCGGCGGCCAGAGGCGATGCAATTCTGGATCTCGTTGTGATGCTCGAGCGTTCGGAAGAGCCAAAGCCCGCCGAGCGCCAGCGCGGCGACGAAGAGCAAAGCGACGATATTGCCGAAGTCGCTATTTCGGCCGCGCCGACTCGCGGCAGGCTTTGACGGGCCTCGATCGGAAGCGGACGGCGGCGTATCGGGAGTCACGGGCGACCTCGCGCCGGCGCGCGGGTTTCGGTCGACGGCCGTCCGGCGCCGCAAAGCGCCATTGTGCGTGGCATGGCAAATCACTCCGACAAACGATCTCGCCTAGAGATACCGCCGGACCGCCGCGGCGCCAAACAGCGGTCGCGCCGGCCGGCGGAGTTGCCATCGCCTTCGCGCCGGTTAAAGATCGACCGCCGGGATGACGGCGCTCCGAGCCGGGGATGGAGCGCTTCGCTCACGAGGACGGGATCAGCCGTCGCCGTGAACCCAGGGGCTGGGGGCGACGAGTATGACGACAATATGGATTTTCATCGCGACGGGCGTGCTGGCTTTCGCTTTCGGCCTCGGCGGCCTCCATTTGCAGAGGCTGCTGCCCGAGCATCACACGTCCGACCGCTCGCGCGACATGATCGGCGCGATCGTCGGGCTTTTCTCGCTGCTGCTCGCCCTGGCGCTGGGGACGTTGATCGGCTCCGCTTTCGCGTTCTACTCGACGCAGAAGTCGGAGGTAGAAATGTTCGCAACGCGGGCGATCCAGCTCGATCTGGCGCTCGCCGAATATGGGCCGGAAACGGCGGTGGCGCGCACCAAAATGAAAGAGACGCTGCAAGCCGTCCACGACTTGGTATGGGGTGACGGCGCCGGCAAGACCGCCCCGCAGGGCCTCGCGCTCACTTCGTCGCTGGGTCATTTGCGAGCGATGGATGAATATATCGCCTCCCTCAATCCGCAAACGCCGGCGCAGCGAGAATTTGCGACCGCCGCGAGCATCGACGCCAGCTGGATCGAGCAGACCCGTATCCTGATGTCGCTGCAACTGGTCAGCCCTGTTTCCTGGCCGCTGCTCATCATCGTCATATCCTGGGCGCTCATTCTGTTCTGCGGCTATGGCCTCCTCTCCCGCTTCAACGGGACGACGGTCGTCGCTCTCGGCTTCGGCGCGTTCGCGGTGGCGAGCGCCGTTTTCCTGATTCTCGAACTCACCGAGCCCTTCACCGGACTGTTCCGGCTCCCGGCCGGCACGTTCGAACAGATGCTGGCGTCGTTGGGAATATAAGCGCCTGACCGATTCCGATGTCAGAGGGCTGCTGACGAACCGACGGAAGCGCGATCGGCCGTCAATTCCTCGCGGCGATAGATCAGGAACACGGGCACCGCGCCGTCGCGCCCGCGGATATCGACGTCGGCGCGGCTCCAATCCGGGCTGAGGCCGGCGGCTTCGACCGTCGTCGCGGAGACGATCGCGACGCAGCCCATCTCCTTGGTGAGCCCTTCGAGCCTCGCCGCGACATTGCCGGTGTCGCCGAGAAACTGGAGCGAGCTTTGAGGAGCCGCCCCGACAGAGCCGACGACCGAGGGTCCGCTGTGCACCCCGACGCCGACGCGCAGGGGCGAGCCGATTTCGGCGGCCAGATCCTCGTTGATCCCGTCGATCGCCCGCCAGACCGCTTCGGTCGCCGAGAGGGCGTGCCGAGCGCCCGATCCGGCTTCGGCGTCGAGACCGAACACGCTCATGATCCCGTCGCCGGCGACGCTGGCGATATGCCCCTCGCAGGCCAGCATGGCGCCGGTCGCGGCCTGGATGTAGCGATCGACGATGAACAGCGCGTCGAACGGCAGGCGGCCGGCGACGAGCCGGGTCGAATCGCGCAGATCGACGTAGAGCGCCGTCACCGAGAGTTCGCGGCCGACGCCGTGGCTTAGGCGCGGGCCCTCGAAAGGCCGATCCGGCGACACCAGCGGCGTCACCGAAACATCGGATGTCGGGCGCACCTGGCAGGCCAGACGGACGCCGTCGGGCGCTTCGATGCGCTGCAAGGTAGCGAGTTCCAGCGCCGACGGCGGCGGAAGATTTTCGAGCCCGCGCGACACGCGCACCCGGCACGTCGAGCAGCGGCCGCGGCCGCCGCAGACCGAGGCGTGCGGAATTCCGGCCCAGCGGCTCGCCTCGAGGATCGAAGAGCCGCAGGGCGCAAGGACGGTTTTGCCGTTGGGATAGTCGATGCGGGCGCGGCTCTGTCTGTGCTCCCTGAGGCTTCTCAGCGCCCTCAGGAGAAAGACGAGAGCGAGCAGCGCGACATACGCAGTCAGGAGGCGGGCGCTCATCTTCGCGAGCGCCGCCGGCGCCAGGGCTTGCGGCGTTCCCGCGGCGGGCGGACCGTGCGCGGCGGCGAAGCCGGGCTCCGTCGCGGCGTGCAGGATCGTGTCCCACCCGGCGTTGGTGAGCCCGAGGATCGCCAACGCGGGCAGCGCCAAGGCGACTGAGCGGGCAAGCCATAGCCTCTTGCGGTACCACGGCCGGAACCGCAGCCATTTGTGAATGCCGACGCAGCCGTGGGTCCAGACGATGACGAGAAGCGCGAGCTGGCGCGGCAGGTCGGGCAGCGGCTCGCTCACCCAGAAGCGGTAGAGCACGCGAAGATACGAATCCTCCAGGCCATAGAGCGCGACGCCGACCCTCGCGTCGAGCACATGCGGCGTAAAGAGAAATGGAATCGTCAGGCCCAGTCCGAGCTGCCAGGCTTCGAGCGCGGGCATGCGCAGGTGCCGGCGCCGATAGAGCGCCCACAGGCCGAGGCCGAGGTGGATCAGGAACGACGCCAGCAACAGCGAGAGGCCGACCGGCGTCCGCCACGGGGCGAGCAGAATGCCGTGTCCGACCGCCTGGATGCCGGCGAGCAGAAAGAGGCCGGTCGCGTGCGCCGCGAGATGACAGGTCGCAAAGGAGAACATGATCAGGCCCGTCGTGAGCCTGACCGAGCGCTCGAGCGCATCCCTTTGCGGCATGGCCGTCATCCGCAATCCTTGTCGGCGACGATCGGCGCTAGAACGCCCTACCCCTTCGCCTTCTCCATGAACGCCGTGAAGGCCGCGCGCGCTTCGGGCGAGCGCAGGCGCTCGTAGAACAGCCGGAGTTCCTCGTCCATGCGTTTGAGGAGCGCGGCGGGGTCGCCGCGCAGCAGGCGGCGGGTGGCGAGCACGGCTTCACGCGGCTTGGCGGCAAGCGCTTGCGCCTTGGCGAGGGCGTGTGGGAGCAGCGCCGGCGGCTCGACGATCGCGTTGACGAGACCGAGATCACGCGCGGCCTCGGCGTCGAAGGGCTCGGCGAGCAGCAGGAACTCGGCCGCTTTGGCGGCGCCAAAACGTTGCGGCGCCAGCAGCGACGATCCCGCTTCCGGCACCAGGCCAAGATTGACGAACGGCATGGAGAAGCGCGCGCTTCGAGCGGCATAGACGAGGTCGCAATGGAAGCACAGCGTCGTGCCGATGCCGACCGCCGGCCCCTCGATCGCGGCGACCAGCGGCTTGTCGAAGGTCGCCAGCATCCGGATGAACCGCGAGCCCGCCCCTTCGACGTTCGACGCCGAGGCCTGCATCGCCGCGGCGAGAAAGTCGCCGATGTCGTTGCCGGCGGTGAAGACGCCTTGCGACCCCGTCAGCAGCAGCGCGCCGATCGCCGGCTCGCGGCTCGCCTCCTGGAAGGCGGCGATCAATCGCTCGTACATGGCGCTGGTCAGCGCGTTCTTCTTCTCCGCCCGCGCCAGCGTCACCAGGGAAACGGCGCCCTCGCGCCGGATTTCAACGAACTCGCTCATGCCGTCTCCGCCAGTATCGCCTCGTAATGTTCGAGCGCGGGCTTGCCTGAAGCGATCGAACGCGCCAAGCCCGGCGCGGCCGTCGCCAGTTTCTCCGCGAAGAAGCGCGCGAGGCCGATGCGACCGCGTTGCGTCGCGTCGCCGCGGGCCGCCTGATCCTGCGCGGCGAGCCCCGCTTTGGCGAGGCACGCGCCGCCAAGGGTGAGGCCGAACAGCCTGAGATAGGCCGTCGCGCCGCTCAGCGCCGACGCGGGATCGTCGGCGAGCGCCTCGCGCGTATAGAGTGTCGCTTGCTCCAGCGCATCGATCGCTTCGCGCAAGATGCCCGCCGTCGGGCCGAAGCCGGCCTCGCCGCGCACGGCGACATCGGTCGCGATGGCGCGCATTCCGGCGATTTCGCGCTCCGCGACGGCGCCGCCGGACAGTGGCAATTTGCGCTGCACGAGATCGATCGCCTGCACGCCGTTGGCGCCCTCGTAGATCGCCGCGATGCGCGCGTCGCGCATGTGCTGGGCGGCGCCGGTCTCCTCGATGTAGCCCATGCCGCCGTGGACCTGCACGCCCAGCGAGGCGACCTCGTCGCCGATGTCGGTCGAGAACGCCTTGGCAATCGGCGTCAGCAGCGCAGCGCGCTCGGCCGCCGCCGCGCGCTCCTCGGGTTTCGATGCGTGGAATGAGCGATCGATGGCCATCGCCGTCAAATGGCAGATGCCGCGCGCCGCCTGCACCAGCGCCTTCATCGTCAGCAACATGCGATGGACGTCGGGATGCTCGATGATCGGGCTCATGTCGGCGCCGCCTTCCAGGCTGCGGCCCTGCCGCCGCTCGCGCGCATAGGCAAGCGCCCGCTGCAGCGCCCGCTCGCCGATCCCGACGCCCTGCAGGCCGACGGCGAGCCGCGCGCTGTTCATCATCACGAACATCGCCGCGAGGCCGCGGTTCTCCTCGCCGACCAGCCATCCCTGCGCTCCGCCGGCGTCGCCGTAGATCATGACGCAGGTGGGCGAAGCGTGAATCCCGAGCTTGTGCTCGATGCTGGCGCAGCGCACGTCGTTGCGCGCGCCGAGCGAACCGTCGGGCTGGACGAGAATTTTCGGCACGAGAAACAGCGACAGGCCGCGCGTTCCCGCGGGCGCGTCGGGCAAGCGCGCCAGGACGAGATGGACGATGTTGCCGGCCATGTCGTGTTCGCCGTAGGTGATGAAGATCTTCTGGCCGAAGAGGCGATAGGTCCCGTCGGCGGCGCGTTCCGCGCGAGTCTTCACGGCGTTGAGGTCCGAGCCGGCCTGCGGTTCGGTGAGGTTCATGGTGCCCGTCCACTCGCCGCTGACCATTCGCCGCAAATAGGCCGCGCGCAGGCCCTCGCTCCCATAGGCGGTCAGCGCGCCGATCGCCCCTTCGCTGAGCAGCGGACAGAGCGAGAAGCCCATCGAAGCGCCGTTCCAGATTTCGGTGCAGGCGAACCCGACGCTGTGCGGCAACCCCATGCCGCCATATTCGGGCGCGGCGGTCACGCCGGCCCAGCCTGCGTCGGCCCATTGCCGATAGGCTTCGCGGAAGCCGGGCGGGGTAAAGACCGCGCCATTCTCATATCTCGCGCCGACTTGATCGCCGACCCGATCGAGCGGCGCGATCACCTCGGTGGCGAAGCGCCCGGCCTCGGAGACCACCGACGCGGCTGTCTCTTCGTCGAGTTCGCCGAACAGGCCGGACTTGATCGCCTCGTCGAAGCCGGCGACGTGTCTGAGGGAATAGAGGATGTCGGGGACCGGCGATCGATAGGACATGGCGCTCCTCGAATCGGGCGCCGACATCTTTGCGTCGCGCCGCTCGTCGGATAACTTGTCGCGCCGCAAGGTGCCCGGCAAGCGGGAACAACGTTTACATGTAAACCAAATGCCGCGCAAGGCGGCGAAGCGCCTCATGCCGTCGAACCATCATCTGATTACCCGGATCGCCCCGGCCGACGCGGCGTCCATCGCGGCGGCCGCCGAGATGTTGCGCGCCGGCGGCCTCGTCGCGATGCCGACCGAAACGGTCTATGGCCTGGCCGGCGACGCCACCTCAGAGGCGGCGGTGGCGGCGATCTACGCCGCCAAGGGACGACCGGTCTTCAATCCGCTGATCGCCCATTTCGCCGATCTGGCCGACGCCGAGCGCGAGGCGATCTTCGACGAGCATGCGAAGACGTTGGCGCGCGCCTTCTGGCCAGGTCCGCTGACGATCGTCGCGCCCGTCTCGCCGACGTGCCGGGTGAGCCTTCTCGCCCGCGCCGGCCTCGACAGCCTTGCCCTGCGCGCGCCCGCGCACCCGGTCGCCCGGGCGCTGATCGAGGCGGCTGGCGTCCCGCTTGCGGCGCCCTCGGCCAATCGCTCGGGGCGCGTCAGCCCAACGCGGGCCGAACACGTCCTCGCCGATCTCGACGGCCGGATCGACTGGATCCTGGATGCCGGCCCGACGCGATTGGGGCTCGAATCGACCATCGTCGCCTGTCTGGGCGGAGTTCCGCGCCTCCTCAGGCCCGGCGGGATCGCGCGCGAGCGCATCGAGGCCGAATTGGGCTTCGCATTGGCGAGCCAAGTCGCCGAGAGCGCCGGCGCCGCCCCGATCGCGCCGGGCTTGCTGACCTCGCACTACGCCCCCCGCGCCGTGCTTCGCCTTTCGGCGCGCGATGCGGCGAGCGAGGAGGCGGCGCTCGATTTCGGCGGCGCTCTCGCCTCGAGCCGCGCGCCCGCTCGGCTCGATTTGTCGCCCGCTGGCGATCTCGACGAGGCGGCCGCCCATCTCTTCGCCCATCTGCGGGCGCTCGACGCGACAGGCGCGGCGATCATCGCCGTCGCGCCGATCCCCGAACACGGCCTCGGGGCGGCGATCAACGACCGCCTGCGCCGCGCCGCCGCGCCGCGCGCCGAGGAGTAACCCGGCGCGAAGACGGAACAGACTCGGCGACCGAGCGTTCGTAGGACATCGCTCGCCGGCCTCTTTTCCGCCACGTCGCTCATAATCCGGGCGCGGCTAGCGGCGTCATTCCACGTGGCCGATCGGGTGTCGGGGCAATCGCTCTCTTTTTTGCAAATTCGGGTTGCGCAGATGCACGCTTAGAGGTTACTGGCGTTCTGGCCCACTGCGACCGGGGATTCCCGTGAAGATGAATTCCGCCTTGGATTGGGATGAATTTCGGCTGGTCAAGGCGGTTGCCGACGCCCGCTCCCTGGTCGGCGCCGCCGAGGTGCTCGGCGTCAACCATTCGACCATCTTCCGCCGCCTCGCCGCCATCGAAGGCGCGGTCGGCGCGCGACTGTTCGAGCGCTCGCGCGCCGGTTATCAGCCGACCGCGGCGGGCGAGGAGATGATCGCGCTAGCGACGTCGATGGCCGATTCGATCAACGACTTCGAGCGCCGGGTCGCCGGACGCGACGTCACGCCGAGCGGCGAATTGCGGGTCACCGTGGTCGATGCGATCGCGGTCTGGCTGCTACCGCCGATTCTGGCGCGTTTCCGGGCCGTCAATCCCGCCGTCCAGCTCGATCTGATCGTCGGCGCGCAGACGCTCAACCTGTCGCGCCGCGACGCGGACGTTGCGATTCGCACGACCAACGAGCCGCCCGAGGCCCTCGTCGGCCGGCGCATCTGCGCCGTGCGCTGGGCCGTCTACGCCTCGACCTCCCTGGTGGCCGAGTTCGGCCCGCGCATCGTCGCGGCGGCGCCGTGGATCGGATTCGGCGAAAATTACGCGCCGCCCCTGGGCAAGCGCTGGGTCGACGAGACCATCGGTCCGCGCCGGCAGGTGTGCCGCGTGAATTCGGTGCTGGGAATGGCCGAAGCGGCGGCGGTCGGCGTCGGCGCCGCGATTCTGCCCTGCTTCATCGGCGACCGCCGCCGCGAGCTCAGGCGCATCGGCGCGTCGCAGTCCGAACTGGACGTCGACCTGTGGATTCTCACCCACGCCGATCTGCGCCATTCCGCCCGTGTGCGCGCCTTCATGGAATTGGCCGGCGCCGAGCTCGCCAGGATGCGAGACGTCATCGAGGGAGTCGTCGAAGAGGTGAATTAGCTAGCTCACCCTGGCCATCTGCGCGCTCGGCGTCGAACGCGAGATCGCCATCTCGTCTTCGGTCATGTCGGCCGAGATGTCGGCGAAGAGCGGCGTGCTCAGATAGCGTTCGCCAGTGTCGGGCAACATGCAGAGGATGGTGGCTCCTTTCGCCGCCTCCGCGGCGATCCTGAGAGCCCCAGCGAACGTGCCTCCGGAAGAAATCCCGACAAAAATCCCTTCCTGCACCGCGAGATCCCTGGCGCTGCGGATTGCGTCGGCGCCGGAAATCGGCAGGACGCGGTCGATCACCTTCATGGCGACCGCGTCGTCGGTGAGTTTGGGGATAAAGTCGGGCGTCCAGCCCTGCACGGGGTGGGGCTTGAAGGCGGGATGAGGCGCCGCCGGCGAGCCATCCGGTCTTCTGGCCTGTTCGACGCCGGAGCCGAGCAATTGCGCGTCCTCAGGTTCGCAGACGACGATCTTCGTCTTCGGACGCTCCTTCAGCAAGACGCGCGCGACCCCCTTCAGCGTGCCGCCGGTGCCGTACCCGGTCACCCAATAGTCGAGCCTCTCGCCGGCGAAGTCGTCGATGATCTCGCGCGCGGTCGTCCGCGAGTGAATGTCCGCGTTCGCTTCGTTCTCGAACTGGCGCGTCATGAACCAGCCGTGGGTTTCCGCCAGTTCGATCGTCTTCTTGATCATTCCGACCGCGCGCTCGGCCGCCGGCGTAATGACGACCTTCGCGCCGAGGAAGCGCATCAATTTCCGCCTTTCGACGCTGAACGGCTCGGCCATGGTCAACACCAGAGGATAGCCCTTGGCGGCGCACACCATGGCGAGGCCGATGCCGGTATTTCCGCTGGTCGCTTCCACGACCGTCTGCCCTGGTTTTAGCTCGCCTGACCGCTCCGCCGCTTCGATGACGCCGAGCGCAAGCCGGTCCTTGACCGAGCCTAGCGGATTGAACGCTTCGATCTTGACGTAGAGGTTCACCTCGGGCGGCCCGAGACGGTTGATCCGGACGACCGGCGTATGGCCCACGGTCTGCAGTATGTTGTCATATCTTGCCATGTTTTCCTCCAGACAACTCTCGCTTGGCGGAGCGCTAAATCTTCGAGGCGACGAGGATAGGCGAGAAATTACTGCAAGCCCGCAAGAACTTCCGCGGCCTCTTGAAAATCCAGTCCGTTTCGATGCTCGGGGAAGTCGTCGACGATCGGTTGCAATAGCTGTCGGGCACCCGCTTGGTCGCCGTCCTCAGCGAGCAAGCGGGCGCTGTCGCGGGCCGCTCGAAGGAGATAGAGCCGCGCCCCTTGTCGTCGGGCTGTCATGACGGCCTCCGCGAAAGCAATTTTCGCGTCGTTCCGACGATTCTGAAGCAAGCGCAAGCATCCCCTCAGTCGTTGAAGCTCGGCAAGGGCGAAGACATCGCCGTTCCTTGTCGCCATCTCCAGTCCGGTCGACAGTTTTTCTTCCGCCATGGCGATATTGCCTGAAACGAGGGCTGCGTCCACCAAAAACGAGGACCAGGTGGGAACATGCAGAAGCGCGCCGGTCCTGATCCAGTTCGCTATGCCCTTCTCGGCTTCGACAGCCCCGTCGCCGCCGTCCCGGAGATTGGCCAGCGCGGCGCCATGGACAATCTGCTGCGAGGCCAACCAAAAGGCGAATCCATGCTCGATGCAATGTTCGATCTGTTGTTTTGCGAAGTCCTGGCATGCCTGAAAATCACGGCGCAACAGGAGAACATCGGCAAGAATATTTGACGCGAACGCCACGCTCAGGGGGTGATTGATGTTCAGTGCGAGCGTCACCGCCGAGCGCGCGGCGGCGAGGCCGCGATCGGCATACCCTCGGATGCACTGCACAAACCCCTTATATTGCGTGCCGACGATTTTAGGCTCTTCGCCGTGACGCGCGAAACACGAGCCGAGCGGGAAACCGTCCGATACGACGATGACATTATCGAACGCTTCTTCCGACAGCGTGAACTCCGCCCGGCTCAACCGCGTCGAGCCGAGCGCCCTGAGGGCCAGCGCCTGTTTTTCCAGGCTGGCCTCCTCCTTGGCGAGTTCGAGTAATCGCTCCGCCAAAACGAGGGCGCGGTCGAGATCGGCGCGGTCGTAGACGCAGTTCCAAAGCCCGCGCGTGCTGGCAAACAGCGCTTCCTGGTCGCCGAGACTCTCCGCCAGCCGGTTGGCTGCCTCAGCGTTGCGCTCAACGTGGGCGGATGCATAGCCGCGCGTCGCCAGCAAGGCGGGTCCGAGAGCGAGACGCAACGAGAGTTCCTCCCGTTCAAGTGCCTTGCTTTTCGGCATTTTGGCGGTCAGCGCCAGAGCGTTCGCGAAGCTCTGCTCCGCCTCGAAATTGGCGAAGCGGCTCATCGCGCGGCGACCGGCTCGACCCCACCATTCCATCGCCGTCTCGTTCAGGCCAGCCTGCGTGAAATGGTGGGCGATCACACCGGGTTCGGCGTCCGCCCGTTCCGGGAAACGATCGCGTACGACTTCGGCGATCCGCTGGTGGAGTTGCTGACGGCGGCTCTTCAGGAGCGTGCCGTAAGCAGTGTCCTGCACGAGCGCATGTTTGAAGACGTAGGTCGCCTCTGGCGGCGCGCCGCGACCGTAGACCAATTCCGCCGCCATGAGCTGGCCGAGCGCATCCTGCAGGTCGGGTCCCTTGAGCGGCGAAACCGCCTCCAGCAACCGATAAGAGAACTCTCGCCCGATCGCCGCGCCGATCTGCGCGGTCTCCTTGACCGGCGCGAGGCGGTCCAAGCGCGCCATCAGCGAGTTCTTGCAGGGTCGAGGGAATCGACAGCGGGGTCAGCGCCGAGTTGAGGACATAGACGCCGTCCTCTTCCCGCAACAGGCCCAACTCCATGACGGTTTTGGTCAGCTCCTCCACGAACAGCGGCACGCCGTCCGTCTTGGCGACGATCTGCTCGAGCACCTCGGACGGCAGGGCCTTGCCGCCTGTGAGGCGATCGATCATCGCGACGACTTGCCGCCGCCCGAAGCGGCTCAGCGACAGCAGTTCGACATGGGCGCGGCCGATCCAGGGCGCCGCGAATTCCGGCCGGAAGGTGATCACCAAGAGCGCGCGCAGCGCCGGCAGCCGATCGACAAGTCGACTGAACACATCGAGCGAGGTGGGATCGATCCAATGCGCATCCTCCAACAGCGCCAAGACGGGACGGTCCTTGGCAAGCCCGGCGAACAACGCAATCAGCGCCGCGATCGTGCGCTCCTTTTGCTCGCTCGGAGCCATGGCGAGCGGGGGATACCGGCCCTCGCCCGGGATCGACAGCAACGCGGCGAGCAAAGGCGCGATCGCCTTCCCGTCCAAGCCGGAAACAGCGATCATCGCCTCCAGCCTTTCGTGACGCGCCGCGGCGGGTTCGCCGCTGACAAAACCGGCTGCGTGTCGGATTTGGTTCGCTATGGGATAGAACGCGTCGTTGAGGTGATGCGGCGAGCATTGATAGCGCATCGTGACATGCGCCTCGCCGCCGATCCGTTCGCGCAACGCGGCAAGTATGCGGGACTTGCCGATGCCGGCCTCGCCCGACAACAACGCGACTTGTCCATCGCCCTCGCTCGCGTCCCGCCAGCGCTCCATGAGCAACGCCGTCTCGTGCTCGCGCCCGACAAAGGGGGTCATCGCCTGCGACCGCGACGCCTCGAAACGGCTCACGTTCTCAGCCTCGCGCACGACCGTCCAAACGCGAACGGGAGCGTCGAAACCCTTGAGCATCTGTGGTCCCAGGAATTTGAGTTCGAACGCTCCGCCCAGGAGCCGCTTTGTCGACTCCGCGATCACGACGCCGCCGGGATCGGCCAGAACCTGCAGCCGCGCCGCGAGGTTCGGCGTGTCGCCGACGACGCCGCGCTCGCGCGCTTCGCCCTCGCCCATCAGTTCGCCGACGATGACGCGACCGGTCGCGACGCCGGCCCGAACCTCCAACGGCGCGGCGCGATCATGCCGGAGCGCGGCGACCGCGTCGACCAGAGCCAGGCCCGCGCGCGCAGCGCGCTCGGCATCGTCCTCGTGAGCCCTGGGATAGCCGAAATAGACCAGTGCGCCGTCACCCATGAACTTGGCGACATGGCCGTCGAAACGAGCGGCCGCGGCCGCCACCGCGCCCTGGAATGCACGGATCAGGGCGGCCATGTCTTCTGGATCGAGCCGCGTCGCCAGCTGCGTCGAACCAACGAGATCGCAGAACATCACGGTGAGCTGGCGACGCTCGGCCACGTCGTTTGATTGCGGCGGCTTCCCGGCAGCCGGTTGGGCCTTGGCCGTCGCATCGCCGGCAAACTGCCGGATCGCCCGCAGCATCTTCAATCTGTGCCCGAGCGAAACGCCGAGGTCCTTGAGATGCTGATCGGTCAGCTCCGGCAGAACGTCGGCGTCGATCTCGCTTTCGCGGAACAGCGCCACGTATTGATCCAGGCCGAGAGTGCGAAGCCAATCACCGACGTCCATCGTCCTGCCCTGCATCGCGTAGGCCGATGATCGTCCAGACCAAACAGCGTGTCCAGAGCGCCTTGGGGCCGATGATCTCGCGTGATAGAGGCTAACCCGCGACTTGGCGTCATCGGCGACAGCTCGACGACCGGCGCCAGACCGGCCGGCCGCATGGCGTCCGGTGCTCGGCATAGCCCGTGCGCCAGCGGACCGCGCGGTGTCGCGCCGCAAACACCGACTTCCGGTCCTAGCGTTGCGCCTCAGGAGATTCTCGCCGCTCCCGCCGTCGTCTGCTCGCCGCTCTTGCGTTCGATCCGGGCGGAGCGGGTGCGCATCGTCACCAGTTCTTCCCCGGCCGTCGGGTGGACCGCCATGGTCGCATCGAGATCGGCCTTCCTCGCGCCCATCTTGATGGCGATGGCGAGGATCTGGATCATCTCCCCCGCCTCGTGGCCGAGGATATGCGCCCCGACGACCCGGTCCGTCGCCGCGTCGACGACGAGCTTCATGATCGTGCGCTCCTTGCTGCCCGAAAGCGTCGCCTTCATCGGCTTGAAATTGGTCCGGTAAATGTCGACGACGTCGTAGCGCTCGACCGCTTGCGTCTCGGTGAGGCCGACCGCGCCAATTTCCGGGGTCGTAAACACCGCGCTGGCGACGTCCGCGTGGTCCACCGCAGCTTTGCCGCCGCCGAACAGGCGATCGGCGAGCACTTGGCCTTCGCGGATTGCGACCGGCGTCAAGTTGATGCGGTCGGTCACGTCGCCGACGGCGTGGATCGAGGCGACGTTGGAAGTCGAGTCGCCGTCGACGACGACCGCGCCCACCGCGTTGAGCGCGACGCCGGCGCATTCCAGCCCAAGGCCGCGCGTGTTCGGCCGGCGGCCGGTCGCGACGAGAACCTGATCCACCTCGATCGTCTCGCCATCGGAGAGGGCGACGTGCAGGCTCGCGCCGCGCTTTTCGATCCGCGTCGGCACGCAGCCGAATCGCAACTTCACGCCGGCGCGCGCCAGCTCTTCGCGCAGGCCTTCGCGCATGTCGTCGTCGAATCCCCGGAGCACGTTGTTCGCGCGCATGACCTCGGTCACTTCGGCGCCAAGCCGGGCGAACAGCGAGGCGAACTCGACCGCGATATAGCCGCCGCCGAAGACCAGCAGCCGGCGCGGAAAGGTCTTGAGGTCGAAGATTTCGTTGGAAGAAATGGTGTGTTCGAGGCCGGCGATCGACGGCGGATATTCCGGGCTCGCGCCGGTCGCGATGAGGATGTGGCGGGCGCTCGTCGTCCGGCCGCCGGCGAGGCGGACATGGTGCGCGTCGATCACTTCGGCGCGCTGTTGGATGAGTTCGGCGCCCGCCTTGTCGAGATTGGCGCTATAGATCGCCGACAGGCGGGTGATTTCGCGCTCCTTGGCGGCGACAAGCGTCGGCCAGTCGAAGCGCGCGGGACCGACGCTCCAGCCGTAGCCCTCGGCGTCCGAGAAGTCGTCGGCGAAGCGGCTCGCATAGACCAGCAGCTTCTTGGGCACGCAGCCGCGAATGACGCAAGTTCCGCCGACGCGGAACTCTTCCGCCACGGTTACTTTCGCCCCGTGCTGGGATGCGACTCGCGCCGCCCGAACCCCGCCGGATCCGGCGCCAATCACAAACAGGTCGATGTCGAACGCCATCGCGCGAAACCTTCCCTGAAGCGCGGCCGCGGGCCTTGTGGCCGCAGTCTAGAAATCGGTTCCCTTTTTCTTCATCTCCTCGTGCGCGCGCGCGAGGATGTCGGTCGACAGCTTCTCACGCCATGTGCGCGCCGAAGCGGCGATCTCTTGGACCATCCCCGGCTCAACCGAGAGAAACTTCTTGCCGGTCGGGCTTTCGTAGAAGGCCACGGTCTCCTTGAGTTCCTGCTCGGTCATGTGCGTGGCGAGATACTTCGCCGCATCCGCCAGGACGCCTTGCTCGCTCTTGACGAATTCCGGCTCGATTTGCAGCAAGGCCGCGTGCAGGGAGTCCTTCAGCTCCGGCCGCGTCGACGTGACATTGTGCTCGAGTTGTCCGAGCATCGCCGGGACGACCTGGTCGAGCGACGGCTTCATGCCGATGTAGACGAAGATCTGGTTGGCGTAGCCGATGGCGGCCGGAGAGGGCTCGTCCGCGTGAGCGCCGGCGCTCGCGAACCCGAGAACGGCGAGAGCGCCGAGCGACGCCTTGAATTTTGATGAGAACGAAGACACGTTTCCACACTCCATTGCATTGTAGCGATCAATCGAGCGCGCCGAGAATCTCGACGCCGTTCGGCCCCGCGACGATCGCGGCGTTCGCCGTGCCGAGGAAAAGGCCGTGGTTGACGACACCGGGGACCCCCGCGAGCGCGTCGGCGAGCGCTTCGGGCTCCGGAATCGCGCCGAAAGCGCAGTCCAAGATATAATGGCCGCCGTCGGTGACGAATATGCCGCCGTGTCGGCGGCGCAGTTCGATCCGGCCGGTCAAGCCGAGTGCGGCGGTGGCGCGTTCGACGCGGAGCCGCGTCGAACCGAGCCCGAAGGGGACGACCTCGACCGGCAGAGGAAAGGCGCCGAGCCGCGCGACGAGTTTGGTCGCATCCGCGATGACCAGCATGCGCCGGGACGACGCGGCGACGATCTTCTCGCGCAGCAAGGCGCCGCCGCCGCCCTTGATCAGCCGTAGCGCGGGATCGATCTCGTCGGCGCCGTCGACCGTCAGATCGAGCTCCGGGAATTCGTCAAGCGTGGCAAGGCGCACGCCAAGCGCCTCAGCCTGGCGAAACGTCGCCTCGGAGGTGGGGACCGCCACGATGTCGAGGCCTTGCCGGACGCGCTGGCCGACGAGATCGACGAAACAACGCGCGGTCGAGCCGGTGCCGAGGCCGAGCTTCATGCCCGGCCGCACGAAGGTCATCGCGCGCTCGGCGGCCTGACGCTTGAAGACTTCGCTGTCCGACAAAGGCCGAAACTCCGCAATAGCGGCGAGCACCGGTCCGAGGGCCGGCGGGTCGCGCGCCGATGCCCTAACGATTCGGCGGCGGAAAGGCAAATCGCCGCGAGGTCGGAAAATGCCGCGGGCGGGAGGCCCCGGCCGAAAGAGATTCTTGGCGGGCGGCATCCCTGCGACGCGCGTTTTCTCCGGGTCACGCCGTCTGACCGATGCCGGCGTCCCCCACGCGTCGACCGGCGCCGCGTTTCGCCACACCCGGCCCGACCATCACCACGACCATGAGAAAAACGCCGCGCACCACCGACTGCCAGTAGGCGCTGAGGCTGATCCAGCCCATGCCATTCTCGAAATTGAGCACATTGAAAATCAGGCCGAGAAGAAGCACGCCGGCCAAAGTCGTCGCGACCGAGCCCACGCCCCCGGTCAGCAATGTGCCGCCCACGACGACGGCCGCGATCGAGAACAACTCCCAGCCAACCCCTTCGGCCGGCTGGCCCGCGCCGAATTGCGCCGCCAGAATGACGCCCGCGAGGCCCGCGAACATGCCGGACTGCACATAAGTGGCGAACTTGACCCGATCGACCGGCAGGCCCATCAGCCGTGCCGCCTCCTCATTGCCGCCGACGGCCAGCACATGCCGGCCGAAGCTGGTCAGGTTCAGCGCGACCGAGCCGTAGATATAAGCGGCGAGCGCGATCCAGGCCGGCACTGGGAAGCCCAGGAGGTCGCCCTGACCGAGCGATGTGAAATCGGTGTCGTAGGAAACGGAAACCGACTGATTATGCGCGAGCAATAGCCCGGTTCCGCTAGCCGCGAGCATGCCCGAGAGCGTTGCGATGAAGGGAAGAATGTTCAGGCGCGTCACCAGGAAGCCGTTGATGGCGCCAACCGCGAGACCGGCCCCGACGCCGCCGAGCAGGCCCGGGACGAGCCCCAGCGGCGACAGCATCGCCGAGACCACGCTCGCCAGGGCCGCCGTGGCGCCGACGGAAAGGTCGATGCCCGCGGTCATGATGACAAAGCACATGCCGAGGCCGGTCAGCGCGAACATGGAATTGTAGCGTAGAACGCTCAAAACGTTGAACGCGCCGAGGAAATGATCGTAGCGCAGCGCGCCGAAAAGGATGAGGAGGATCAACGCGATGATCACGCGTTGGCCGGCCGCCCAGGCGAAAAAGCGCGAGCGCCCGATCTGCGCGGAGATTGCGGCTGGCCGGATCATGGCGTTCGGTTCCGCTGTTGGGACCACACCGCGCCGGCGATGATGGCGCCTTTCACGACGAGCGCCGCTGCGTCAGGGACGCCATTGGCGAGCAGGGTGTATCGCACGAGTTGGATAAGGAGAGCGCCGAGCAGCGAACCGACGACCGTCGCCTGGCCGCCTGAGAAGGGCGTCCCCCCGACGGCGACGGCGGCGATGGCGTCGAGTTCCATGCCAAGGCCGACGAGATTGGCGTCGCTGGAAGAATTGATCGACACGACGACGAGGCCCGCCACCCCGGCGCACAGGCCGCTGATCGCATAGACCCATCGCTTGACGCGCGCGACGGGAATGCCCGCGAGACGGGCCGCTTTCTCGTTGCCGCCGACGGCCAGGATTTCACGTCCAAACAGGGTCCGTCTCAGCATCCAGGCGGCGGCGGCCACCAGCGCGAGCATGATCAACACCTGGCACGGCACGCCGAAGACGCGGCCGAGACCGATGAACTGAAACGTCGGGTTCTTGAACACCTGCAAATTGCCATTGGTCATCACCTGACCGATGCCGCGCCCGGCGATGAACAGCACCAGCGTGCCGACGATCGGCTGAACCTTGAAGCGCGTGATGAACCAGCCATTGAACAACCCGAACAATCCCGCCACCGCGACAGGGACGACGAACGCCAGCAGGTTTCCTATCGCCGGATGCGCACGCCCGAAGGCGCTGAGAAAGATCAACGGCGCCAAGGCGCCCGAGATCGCCATGAGCGAGCCGACGGAGAGATCGATGCCGCCGGTGGCGATGACCAAGGTCATGCCGACGGAGACGATCACGATCGTCGCGACCTGAGTGAGATTGACGTTGAGGGTTTGCCAACTCGCGAAGTTCGGGGTCACGGCGAAATTGAAGATGAGCAACGCCGCCAGCGCGGCGAGCGCGGAATAGCGCCTGAGGAACCCGACGAGGTCCGGCGCCGATTTTCGGCGTTCGACAATCCGCGCCTCAGCCATGGTCGCTTCCGTCAACGAAACCGTGGCCGGCCTCGTGCGCCATCGCCGCCATGATCGCCGGCCCCGTGATCCGCTCCCGCGGCAGATCGGCCACCGTGCGGCCGTCGCTCAGCACGAAGGCGCGGTCGGCCCCTTCGACGATCTCGTCGAGTTCCGACGAGATCATCAGGACCCCGAGGCCCAGGTCGGCGAGTTCCTTGATGAGCGCCTGAATTTCCGCCTTCGCGCCGACGTCGATGCCGCGCGTCGGCTCATCCAGGATCAGCAGCTTGGGGTCCGTGCAAAGCCAGCGCGCGAGCAGCGCCTTCTGCTGGTTGCCGCCGGAGAGTTCGCGAATTTTCTGTTCGGGGCTCGAGGCCTTGATCGCCAGCCGCGTCATGAATCGATCGACGATCTTACGTTGGCGCGCCTCGTCGACAATGCCCGCCCGCGTCAAAGTCGGCAGCACGGCGAGCGTGATGTTCTCGCGAACCGACATGTCGGGAATGATCCCCTCGACCTTGCGGTCCTCGCTGCAGAACCCGACACGCAGAGCGATCGCCTCGCTCGGTTCTTTCGGCGTGATCGTCTTTCCCATGATTCGAACCGTTCCCGCGTCGGCGGGATCGGCGCCGAAAACAGCCCGCGCGACCTCGGTTCGGCCCGAGCCCAGCAGGCCCGCGAGGCCGACGATCTGGCCGGCGCGGACCTCCAGGCTGGCGTTCCTCACCTTCTTGCCGATTTGGAGCCCCTCGGCGGCGAGCAACTCGGCTCCCGCGACGCCGGATGTCCCTTGAAATCCCGTCGACCGCTCGCGCACCGCATCGAGATCGCGCCCGAGCATCGCCGCGATGAGCTGCAACTTGTCCGTTGCGGCCATCGACGCCTCCATCACGGTGCGCCCATCGCGAAGCACCGTGACAGAATCGCAAATCCGGTAGAGTTCATCGAGGCGGTGGGAAATGAATATCACCGCGACGCCTTCGGCGCGCAGCTGTCGAACGACGTCGAAGAGAACCGCGACCTCGCGCTCGTCGAGCGAGGACGTCGGTTCATCCATGATCACGAGGCGCGACTTGAACGAAACGGCGCGTGCGATCGCCACCATTTGTTGGATCGCGGTGTTGAATTCCATCAAGGGCCGGCGCACGTCGATCTCGATCGCGAAGCGGTGAAGAAGCTCGGCGGCTTCGCCGTTCATCCGGCGCCAATCGAGCAGCCCGTATCGCCGGATTTCCCGGCCAAGGAAAATATTCTCTGCCACCGAGCGATAGGGGATGAGGTTGATCTCTTGATAGATCGTGCTGATCCCGCCCCGCTGCGCCTCTTGCGGCGAGGCAAAATCGATCGGCTCGCCAGCGAACACGATCTCGCCCGCGTCCCTGCGATGGGCGCCGGTCAACACTTTGATCAACGTCGACTTGCCGGCCCCGTTCTGACCGACCAGAGCCATGACTTCTCCTGGCGCGACCTCCAGCCTTGCGGCAGCGAGCGCGTGCGCTCCCTGGAAGCGCTTATCGATGTCGCGCATGACAAGGAGCGGGACGGACAATGGCGTCTGACTTTCAACGTTTGCCGAACGGGGCGAGGCGTTTACAAGGTTCTCCCGCCCACATTGAAGCAGGCGGGAGGCTTTCGATCAATTGCGAAGCGAAGATGAGCGCCTCTAGAATGCGCTCGCCAGCATTTCCTTGGCGTTGCTCGCATCGAAGAACCGGTCGGGATTGATGATCACGGGCGCGATCTTTTCGCCGGCGGCGTATTGGTACATGATCTCGAAGGCCTTCGGCCCAAAGCGCGGGCTGCATTCGCAGGTCGCGCCCATCTTGCCCTCGATGATCGCTTGAACGGCGTCCTTTTCCCCGTCGATGGACACGACCAGAATGTCCTTGCCCGGCGTCTTTCCGGCCGCCTCGATCGCGGCGACCGCGCCCAGCGCCATCTCATCGTTGTGCGCATAGACGATCGTCGCGTCCGGATGCGCCTGCAGGAGCGTTTCGGCGACCTGCCGCCCCTTGTCGCGGGCGAAGTCGCCCGACTGGCTGGCCAGAATCGCCATGCCGGGGGCCGCCTTGATCGCGTCGTCGAAACCCTTCTTGCGATCATTGGCCGGCGAGGAACCGATCGTGCCTTCGAGCTCGATGATCTTGCCTTTTCCGCCCGCGGTCTTGATCGTCCATTCGGCGACCCGCTGGCCCTCCTGAATGAAGTTGGAGCCGACGAAGGCGAGGTAGTCCTCGCCCGCCTTGGCGAGCGAAGGGTCGACGCTGCGATCTATCAGGAGCACGGGGATGCCGGCCTTCTTGGCGGCCATCACGGCGGGAATCAGCGGCTTTTCCTCGCGCGGCGCCAGGAAGATGAAGTCGACGCCTTGCGCGATCATGCTGTTGACGTCGGCGACCTGCTTGGCGGCCGAGCTTGCGGCGTCGGTGTAGACGAGCTGACAGCCCCGCTTCTTCGCCTCGTCCTGCATGCTGGCGGTCTGCGCCAGGCGCCACGGGTTATTGCTTTCCGTCTGCGCGAAGCCGACCTTATAGGTGTCCTTTTTCTTGAGCGGCGGCACTGCCGCGAAAGCGGGCGCGATCGTCAGCGCCGCGGCGCCGCCCGCCGTACGGATCAAGAATGTCCGGCGATCTATGATCATTTCGTTTCCTCCTGAAACACTGCGAACTTTGCGTCCGCTTCAACTCCGGTCCGGGACCGTTCCGACAGGGATATCGACCTCAGACCGTCTCGCCGCCACCCCTAGCCACGAGTTCCTGGCGAAACTCCCATCGATGGTAATAATTGTCAATGGACATTTCCGCAAAGAGCCGACGATCTAAAACTTTGACGTTGATATTCAACGATTTATGTTGCTAATAATATGCGCAAGAAAGGCGGGATGACAGGCATGAGGGCGACCATTCCGGGCCAGGAAAGACGGGGCGACCAACGTCCCCGCGTCGAACGGGCGCACCCAGCGCGACGCCCGACGATGATCGACATCGCCAACGAGGCGCGGGTCTCCCAGACCACGGTGTCGCTCGTGCTCAATCGCGCCGACGGCGCGCGGCTTGCGGCTCAGACCCGCGAACGGGTGCTCAAGGCGGCGGCCAAGCTGGGATACCAGCGGGGCCGCCGTCGCGGCGCCTCGGTCGCCTCGCAGGCCATGTCGATCGGCTTCGTCTGCGACGAAATCTCGACGGACCCGTGGACGTCGATCGGCTTCGACGGCGTGCGCGAACGGGCCTGGGAACGGGGCTTCACTGTCATCGCCATGACGACCAGCGGCGACGCCGACATGGAAAATGCCGCGCTCGAGCAATTGGCCTCGCAGCCGTTGTCCGGGCTGATCTACGCCACGATCAACACGCGCCTCGTCCATCCGCCCGCGAAGCTCCCGCCGATACCGACAGTCCTGCTGAATTGCCACGCCGTCGGCGGCGCGTTGCCTTCGGTCGTGCCGGGCGAAGTCTCCGGCGGCCATTCGGCGACCGACTTCCTGCTGCGAGCCGGCCATCGGCGCATCGGCTACATCAATGGCGAGCCGAGCATGGAAGCGTCCCGGCACCGGTTGAGGGGCTACCGTCACGCTTTGGCGACCGCCGATCTGCCGTTCGATCCCGATCTCGTGCGCGAGGGCAATTGGCAGCCGCTTTCGGGGTACGAAGGCGCGCACGAACTTATGCGCCTCGCATCGCCGCCGACGGCGATCTTCTGCGCCAATGATTTGATGGCGGTGGGGTGCTATGAAGCGCTGCGGGAGCTCGGCCTTAAGATCCCGGACGACGTCGCCGTCATGGGCTATGACGACCGCGAGATCGCGCAACATCTGCATCCCCCGCTCACCACGGTCCTGCTGCCTCATTTCGAAATGGGAACGATCGCCGCCGAGCTTCTTCTCGACGCCGCCGCGGGGCCGAGCCAACGTCGCGAGCACATCAAAGTCGAATGTCCGATCGTCGAGCGCAAGTCGGTGTGACCGCCCGGCCAATACGAGGGGAGGAGCGAGCATGCCGCGGAGACTGGCGGATTTATCGAAGGGCGCCTTGGACGACCTGAGCCGGGTCTTCGCGAAACTGCCCGACGATGCGGCGGACCCATTGATCGAGGCCATCGTCGGCGCCGGGTCGATCGTCGTGTTCGGCTGCGGTCGGGAAGGACTGCAGATGCGCGGCTTCGCGATGCGTCTTTTTCATATGGGGCGGCGCGTCGCCGTGTGGGGCGACATGACGACGCCGCCTGTCGGGACGGGCGATCTGCTGATCGTCTCGGCCGGTCCCGGATATCTCGCCACCGCCGATGTCCTCCTCGACATCGCGCGGAAAGCCGGCGCGCGCACCGCGCTCATTACAGCGCAGCCCAGCGGCGCATTGGCGAAGCGCGTCGACGTCGTCTGTGTGATTCCGGCTCAGACGATGGCCGACGACCAGGGAGCGAATTTGTCGGTCCTCCCGATGGGCTCGCTGTTCGAGACCGCACAAATGATATTCTTCGAGCTGGTGATCCTGAAGCTCCGCCCCCGCTTCCACGAGAGTTTCGAGACCATGCGCGCGCGGCACACCAATCTGGAATAGACCGCGATAACGCCAGGCGATTTGGCCCGATTGCCGGTCGGAGCAAGATTTTCATTGCTCGGGAGGCGACGCCTAACAATCATCGATGGCTTATTCCGGCGGGTTGGCCCACAGTATTTCTTATTGGCGAGAGTTCGATCCGCGGTCTATTCTCGGCGTGAAGTTGAGACGCCGGACGCGAAAAAGCCGATGTTCGACCCTATCGTTGCCTGCGTGGGAGGCGATGCGGCGCCTTGTTTTTGCGGGGGGAAACGAACAGCATGCGGTCGACTCAAATTCGCCCCAAGGCCCCAGGGCCGGTCGCGTCCGTCTAGAGAACGCAGAGCCATGCAACTGACCGCGCTCAGGGATTTTCGTCCGGCCGAGATTCGGGCAAATCCAATATTGCAAGTTTTGCCGCGAGGAATGCGCTATTCCCTCGCCACGGCGACGTCGATCGACCTGTTCGTTTGCGAGGTGGCCGCGCACAGCCGCCTTCGCGTGGAAGTCGTCGCCGAATCCAGCGACCCGGCCCTGCCGGCCGCTGCGATCCACAACCTGCCCGCCTTCGGCGTCGCCAAGACGCTGCGCCGCGCCCGTTTCATCGCCGATCTGGCGCGCGGCATCGACCCCTCGGCGATCGTCGTTCAGCAGCATCTGCCGTCGGCGGCGGCGGTACGCGCGCTCGTGCGCGCGCCCGTCATTCTGCAAAAGCATAATTTCTTGCGGCCACCGCGGAGCTCGAGATGGGCGCGCCAGATTTCGCAATGGCGTCATACGCGCCAGATCAATTCGCTCTCCGGCGTGACCTTCGTGAGCGACGCAGTCCTCGCTCAATTTGAGCGCGATTGGCCTGACGTCACGACGCCCCGGCGCGTCATCCCCAATGGCATCGATCTCGACGCCTGGAGCCCGCGCGTCGAGCGCGCCAAGATCGTGCTGGTGGTCGGCCGCGCCGCGCCAGAAAAGGGGTTGGTCGAAGCTGCGCAGGCGCTCTGCCAAGTCTTGCCTCGTCACCCCGACTGGTCGGCGACCTTCGTCGTTTCCGAATCGGGGCGATTTCCCGATTATTTCCAGACGCTGTGCTTCGCGTTGGCGCCACTCGGCGATCGCGTGAACCTGCTTGTCAACCGCCCGTTCGCCGAAGTGAAGGCGCTCAACGAGGCCGCCGCAGTCGCGCTCGTGCCATCGATGTGGCGTGAGCCGTTTGGTCGAACCTGTCTCGAGGCGCACGCCGGCGGCGCGGCGGTGATCTCGTCGGGTTCAGGAGGCTTGCGCGAAATCAGCGGCGACAAAGCGATATTCCTCAAGTCGGTCGACGCCCCCCGCATCGCAAGCGCGGTGGAGACGCTGGTCAGCGACGACGCCTTGCGCCACCGCCTCGCCGCCGAAGGCTTGGAACGGGTGAGAACCCTCTTCGACGTACGCCGCGTCGCCGCCGATCTCGATGATTTCTGCTCGCTCGTGATCGAGAAGGCGAGAGCGGGGTGACGCCCCGAGGGGGTGAAAGTGCGAACCGATCAGCAGTTCCAATCCCGCCGACTCGCCCCGGTTCCACCCATTGCTTCCCACAGTCGGCTTCAATGTGGACCACTTTTGCTCGGGGCCCCTTTCCACCCCTTCGAAACAATCCTGGGCGCTGGGTTTGGTAATTGCACCACGATGTGGCCGATGAAATTGCGACGGCAAGCCTTGGCGAAGGGATGCAGCCGCGACGGGTGTTTGGGGTCCCACGGGCTCTCTTCGGAATCGCTGAATGCTTCATGGTTGTTAGTTTCGACCGTCGCCACCCCGATCGGCGCATGGATAATCAAGTCCTCAAGGAAGGCTGCGGCAGCGTCGGCGCTGACCTCTCCTACGAGCTTGGCGAAAACAAACTTGGCGAAGTTGATCGCCACATAGAAGTATGAGCCACCCAACCCGTACGTCAACGCATGGATTTCAATCGTGAAATGAGCGGAGCTATCGGGAATCTGCCTCGCCCGAAGCTTTTCGGGTCGGCCTTTGGGAATGCGACTGATGCGATAGCGCCTCATGCATCGATGAAGTGCGGACCGGCTGAGAGCAGGGATCAGCGGTGTCAAGCGAGCCAGGCAATCATCGAGCGGGAGGCTGGTGCGCTGGCGGAAGATGACAACAAGCGCTTCCTCGGCGGGGGTCAGTGCGGTCGAGATCGGCCGTTTCGGCCCCCTCGGCGCGTCGAATATCGAGCGTCGGCGCCTCCATTTTGCGACCGTCTTCGGATCGAGACCCAGCCGGGCGGCGAGCGCCCGGTTGGATTCCCCGCTTTGCTGGATCTTACGTCGCAGCCTCGGGGTCGTGCGCGCGCTGGGGTGAGGCTTCCGGGTCATTGTCCGCTGTTCGCGTAACTTCTGCTTAAGTCCATAGACTGCATCAACGGCCACCGTTCGATCAACGCCGCAAACGGGCACGCGCCCTGCAAGCTGCGCGTTTCGAGAGTCGCGAGAACTTTCGCCGCGCCCGCAGGCTGACCTCGGTACGCCAGTCCCGGCTCAGCGCCCCTCGCTAAAGGGCTGGAAGCGAGTCCCGATCTCGCAACGGATCAGTCATTCGAGCCAGGGTTTCGAACCGATTTTGCTACCCTTCGTCGCTTCGAGTGGAGCCGACAGTGCGCTTGAGGACGGAGTTTCCGCAAGCCGATAGTTGATCGTCAATGCGACATTGTTTCTCCCTCCGCCTCTGCGCCTCCCGCGCGCAACGGGACATTTTTTTACCTATTGATATATCGCAACTTTTTTCAGGTCCCTACCCGTCTTCATATTGTCTCAGGATCAAAAATGGGACGTCCATAGGGACAACGTCGACAAGCATTTTGTCCCGCGGTGTCATGGCGCATTCGCAGTGGTTTTGGGACAGTCGGACCGCTCTCCCCAAAGCGAGCGGCAGTTCGGCCCCGGGGTGTGCCACGGGCCGATCCATCGAGTGCGTCTGCCCCTCTGCCGCCTGCGATCCTAGCCTCGACCGCCGCAAAACTTTCGGGGCGCGCGGTTTCCACCTGCGCGAACTTGGCGCCCACCGCCCATTGGCCAGCGCGTTTTCCACCGAAAATCCCCGCCCGGAGACTGAAATAGCGCAGGAAGCTATTATCTTAGTTCGAGCGATAATTGGTTGATGTGGTCTCGGCTGTGGGGGCAGCGTCGTGGTGAAGTCGATTTTGAGGAAGGACAGGCGAAAGGCGGGAACGCGCGCCGGCATGAGCCGGGCGAAGATCGCGGACGCTACGACCAAGCTATGGTTGTCGGGGGGAGCCGACCGCTTTAGCATTCGGGCAGTCGCCGAGAGCCTTGATGTCGCGCCGGCGACAATCCGCGCGCACTTCAAGGGTGGAATTGCCGACCTGCTTGGCGAAATCGTGCGCTCCACCCTTGCGGAATTGGCGCCTCCCTATAAGCCGCATCAGGATCCCAAGAATTACCTGCGGGACTTTTTTCGTCGCGCGCAGGCGGCATTCCGTCAGAAGCCTCAACTCGGCCGCCTTGTCATCCTTCATCTCAGCGATGACCCCCTATTGAGCCCAACCTTCGCGGAACGGATCTGCGCGACGTTGGAGGCGATCGCCAAAGAGCCGAGCGCCGGTTGGGCGCTCGAACAGTTTGTCGGCCGTCTGGCCGGCCTGGTTATCGTGGAGACGGCAAGCTGGCGAGCCGAGGAGCCGGAAGCCATCAAGTCAAAATTCCGCAAGCGGATGTCAGCCCTGTCTAGTGTCGAATTTCCAACCCTTACGGCTGCCGGCGAGAAAATTACCTCACACATGATGAAGCGTTGCGCGGTGGATCCCTCGCACAAATCCGCCGACGCGGCCGCCGAGGCGATGATCGCCAAACTCGAAAAGGGTGAGACATAGTTACGAAGGAGTTGGGTCCCTAGTGGGTCAGCGGATTAATGACTTAGCGATGGACATTTCAACATCGCCCCACTTCGTTTAGGACACGACACGGCGGCAACACATGCTACGGCGATCCGCCCCCTCCTATAGTCGGCGCTCAGAAAAAATAGCCGACCACTATCTTTTATAAAACACGATGATTGTTTATCGCCACTCGATTGACTGCGCCAAGAATGGCAAGTTTGATCAATACGGTCACGGTGCAATTATCTGCAAGCCAGTTTGGAAGTCGTATCGCACGCCAAATATCCATATTATTTGGACGTTATACGCGAGTCTAGGCCGCTTTCTACTTGCGTTTAACGCAGATTTTGCTATTGTTATTGTATGGATACTTCTTTGCGAGCCCACCAGCGACCCGCTCAAGGCTTCGACCGAACGTCAGTTGATCACGCACGCTCAGCTTCGCGACCCCTAGCGCTCAACCCCTGGGTCGCCTCGACCTTGCTCCAGAAGGCGATCCGTTGGGGCGACGCCGCGCTCGCCGAGCGAGCCGCGATGACGCTCCAGCGGCTTCGCGGAAAGGGAACATGGCGACGCTTCCTGGTCATTGCCTTTGAGGGCGTCAGCGGCGCGCCGGTCAACGGCATCATCGCGACAACCGTCGCCTGCATGGAGCCGAACGGGCGCGAAAGCGCCGGCGGCAATGAGCAGGCGGCCTGTCTCGTTGCCAGGCTTCTCGCCAAGGCTCCCAAAGATCGGTTGCCCGATAACCTGATCTGCACGGCGCACCGCCCGACGGGTAGGTCGCGGCGGATCGGCGGGTTTGGAGCGCCTCGGGATCGAGACCGACATGGTGCATGTCGCGTCCCGGCGCTGCTGACCGTCGTCTGCGACAATCTCGACCACCTCAACGCGATACCCGCCGCTGTTTCTCGCGCCAGCGCGCGCCCGGCGACTGACGCCCTTCACCGCGCCGACCCCTTTCAACCCGCGTTCCGCTCAAGGAGGAGACAATGACGCCTAGCCAAGACCGTCTGTTCGACGCATACGAGGACGCCCTCGAACTCGCATCGAAGTTCGAGGAGAACTTCGTTGAGTTGGGCCGCTTGATGCGATACCTGCAGGATCACAACCACAACCTGTTCAAAGGGGTCTGCGCCAAGACCGTTCTGGATCCTCGCAAGGCCTATTACCTCGCGCGCATGGCCCGCCAGATCGAGAGGTTGGGGATCCCGGACCAACAGCTCATCGACCTCGGCTGGACCAAGGTTGCGGCGATCGGCCTCCACTTCACAAAGGCCAACTGGAGGGAGCTGATCAAGCTCGCCCAACGGCACACGGTTCGGGATTTGAAGATCATCGTGCAGGGCGGGACACCTGTTCCCGGCACCCGGTGCGTGCTGCTCTATCTCAAACCCCAGCAATATGAACTCTTCGCCAAGGCGATCCTCCAGCATGGCGGCGAGGCGAAAGGCCCCGGCCTGAAGAACACAGAACGGGCCTTGATGACCCTCATCCAGAAGACGACCGCCGCATGAGCGCTCCTTGTGGCGAAGTCAACGTAAGCGGCCTGTCGACGGGAAGGCCGTAGATGGTTCGACAACGCCGTTCTCTTTCACATGGAACTCGTCGGTCGCTTTCGCCCACATCATCGACGGCTATGGCGAGGCGGGCGGAGTTCACGAGTGCGCTGAAATTGGGTACCTTCCTCTCGATTTTTAGAGACACGCGGGGCCAATTGGCTCGAACTCGGAAAACACATGCCTGCCATGAGGAGTGCGAGGTTGCCGCGACTAACCCCTATGATCCACATCGAACAAGCGATTCGCGATGCGGTGGAGAAGGGGGGATATCCTGCCTCCAGAAACGACGCCGGCGATGGAGGCTATGAGTGGACCGTCGATGGGGTGCAGGTTCCTCCTGCGGCATTATACTTAGACCCCTCCTTTTGGGAGGCACTCGGTAAGGCCCGGGTATGGGGCAGTTTCTATGACGAGGAAGGGATGCCGCGTACCCAATCCTCACAGGGATGGTGGTATCCGATACCAGCTACCGACAGCAGCCAGGACGAACAGATGTGGCGAGCGCATTGGCGCTGCTTCCTCGGCCACCTCGATCAAGGGAAGGACGCGGAGAGCTTCTTCGCCGAGCTTCTCGAATAGGTATCCCCTTCGCGCCAACTGAGGCCGTCGACCGG
>CAWEYC010000022.1:0-147683 GCA_963813195.1 uncultured Alphaproteobacteria bacterium
ACGATCAGCAGCGTGAAGCTGGCGCGCAACCCGTCGAACGAAGCGACTGCGCCGATAAGTGGCGGTCCGAGCAGAAAGCCGGCGTAACCGATGGTCGCGGCCATGGAGATGCCGAGAGCGGGCGACGAAGTCATCGCGGCGCTGGCGCTAAACACGGTTGGAACCAAGTTCGACAATCCCAGTCCGACAAGGCAGAATCCTGCAATTGCTCCGGCTGGCGACGGCGCGACGACGGCGAGAAAGGTTCCGACCGCCGCAATGGCCGCGCCGAGCATGATGATCCGCGTTCGCCCAAGCGCCCGAACAGCGTAGTCGCCAACGCTACGCCCGAACAACATCGCGAATGCGTAGGCGGCATAGCCGCCGGCAGCAAGAGCGGGCGCAAGTTTGATGACGCTGGTAAGGTAGACAGCGCTCCAATCGGCCATCGCGCCTTCCATCAGCATCCCGAGAAGTGCGACAACGCATAGGCCGATTAGCCGCCGCTCGGGCCAGACGAACGACTGTCCTGTCGCCGTCGCAGTTTCCGTAGCGCCTAGCTGAGGACCCGACGCGCAGACGATGACGAGGACGATCCCTCCGGCTACGCCAAACAACAAGGGTGTAGGGACGCCAGCCGCGATCATGAGACCGGCGAGCGAGGCGCCGACGAGACCGCCGCAGCTCCAAGCCGCGTGGAACGAAGACATGATGGCGGCGCCCCAGTTGCGTTCGACGACGGTCGCGTGCGCGTTCATAGGGACGTCCATCAGGCCGTTGAAAGCGCCAAGCGCGAACGTCGCGCCTGTCAAGATCGCTAGGTTCGCGGCGACCCCCGGCAGGCAAAGCACAAGTCCGAAACAGACAGAGGTATAGCGCAGCGCGACGCTCGCGCCGCCGAGACGACGCCCAATGACGCTGGCGAATGGCATCGACAGAATTGCGGCCCCTGCCATTGCGAAGAGGGCGAGGCTCAGTTGGCCGTCGGAAAGCATCAACATGCCTTTGACCTTCGGTAGGTCCGCGGCCCAGCTACCGATGCCAAAACCGTTGGCGAAGAAAATGGCGGAAGTGCCGAGACGCGCGCGCCATGGCAACGCGGGCCCAATCGAGAGCTGTGTCATTCCATTTTGTTCCGGAGGGGACCGCTGATTGTTTGGACCAATTCGGCGTCGCGCCTTGCGGCCACTGACGCCTTGTCGTCGGCTGGCGAGGCGCGATGCACGCGAACTCCGATCTCTTCGAAATTCTTCAGCTGCTCGGTCGGGGCATCGTGTTCGACGATCATATGGTCGATATCCGTGGCGGGCATCACTTCGAAAGGCGCGGATGTGCCAAGCTTATCGTTCGTCGCGGCGACGACGATGCAGCTTCTCTCGACCAGCGCGCGCTTGAAAACGGCGTCTTCGAATCCGAAGGCCCTGACGCCATGCCGCGCGTCCACGGCGCACGCGCCAACGAAGCAGATATCAGGGGCCATCCCACTGACGTCACGAACGGCCTGAGCGCCTAAAGCTGCTCCGGCCCTGACGTCCATCAGTCCCCCCACGAGGATCACTTCGATCCCAACCTTGTCCAAAAGGGCCAAGGCGATGGTCGGCGCATTGGTGACGACGGTCATATTTGCATCGTTTGGAAGAGCCCGCGCGATTGCGAGGTTGGTCGAGCCAGCATCCAGGAAAGCGACCTGTCCGGGCGCAATCAACTTGACCGCTTCCTGAGCCAGCGCCGCTTTGCGGTCGATGCCTTGTGTCTGACGCTCGGCCAACGTTCCCGACGCGGGCGAGATCAACAAGGCCCCGCCGTACACCCGACGACACTCGCCGAGAGAGGCGAGTTCACGCAGATCGCGTCTGATGGTGTCCTCCGAGGCGCCCAGATCGCGCGCGAGCTCGGTGGCGAGGACCCGGCCTTCCGCGGCCAACCGCCGACGGATAACGCGATGACGTTCGTCGAGGAGCATGTTCGCCTGCGGCATTTCAAGGACCTAGAACACGGATAAACACGCTATATCGCGCATGATCGTGCAAAACAATCGCCTTTTTCGTGCACCCCCGGCGACAAGCGGCGTGCTGCGTGGGCCACAAACGTGCTGTAGCCTCCCAAACCAGACATTCCATCAGTCTTCGCCGAATGGGTGTGACGGTCCGCAAAGGGTCGATTGCGCCAGTTGGCCCTGTCACCGCGTAAAGTCACGGTCGGGAAGTGAGCGGTCATTCATTTGAGCCACCGGCGTGACCCTAATGCGCCAATGGGCGGACGACCAACCCAAGGACTAATCGGTAGCGGGGGGATGAATTCACGCCGCTCATTCGACGTAAGCGCCTACCCGGGAGCGCCGACGCCGAACCCTCAGTGCTCCGGCATATTTTGGGTTGATAAGGCAGCCGCTAGACTTTCGTCACCGGCGGCGGGTTCCATTTGCCGGTGAGCGCGTCGGACTTCGGGCCGTAGAGACGCATGGTCAGGTTGAACGCCGCCTTCGGCGCGGGAAGCCAGTTGGCTTCCTTGTCTTTGCCGGGGCTTTCGTTTTGGAAGTAAAGGTCGAGCGACCCATCCCCGTTGATCTTGAACGGAAAGTAACTGCTGACCGCGAAACGATTGAGCGCGTTCGCTACCTGAAAGCCTTCGGTATCGTAGAGCGTGACGGACCAGAAGGCGTTCACCGGCGGCGTGTCCCCCTTCTCAAAGTGGATCCTGTATTTGTTCGCGCCGTCGAGCGGCTTGCCGGCTTCGTCGAAGAGGTTCAGCGGATAGATCGCGTCCTCGGGTAGGTTAGCCCCGAGGCCCATCTGGGTGACGATGGCGCGCTTCAAGTAGTAATTGCCATAGACACCCATCGTGTCGGTGTTCATGGACCAGCCGTTAGCAATTCGGGCGACGGTCGGTATTTTCCACTGCATGAGTTTCTGGGCCTCTTCGGGGGCTCCTTCCAGCGCCCTCTTCACAGCGGGATCGAGTGCGCCGAAGTCAAAACTCTTCCCGGGCTCGATACCGATCCGCTTCATTTGCGCGATGATCGGTTCATCCGTGATGTGGGGCGGATGCAATTTGAGGAGTTCGGCTGCGTAGGCGAAGTATTTGGCGGCCGGCATCGTATCGACTTGGACTTTGGGCGGCGTCTTCATATCGACGCTTGGGTCGATCTTCACGGTCACCGCCTCCGGCGCTTTGCCCCAACCCGACAACGGCGTCACTTTATAGCCCGCCTGAATTTTATGCACCGCGCCGTAATCGGCAGGGCCGTCCGTCTTGGTGCGGCCGATGATCCAGACAAACGGAGTCGGCGCGTTGATGCGCGTAAATCCCCCGGGGACTGCCCCGGTCCAGCCGAGCGGCGTCACGAGGAAATTGGCCGCTTGGGTTCCGGTGGTGCGCCAGCCCGGCGACGCGAAAACATCCGTCCACATGTCGAGCATCGGCATAAGGTAAAACCGACCGTCCGTGTCTGGCACGGAGACGATCTGCGGTTCCTTAGTGAGGTCGAGCCACGCAATGGAATAGAGCGTATCGAAGTTGACCCGCACGACCACCTTCAAATCGGCGGGCGGAAAAGCCGGGATGTTCACGAACGTATTCATCGGACCTTTGCCGAACTCTTTCCCCGCTTCGATGTTCGTGGATTGCTTCCGCGTGATATCCACAGAGATGAGCGGATAGAAGTAGAGGTAGGCGTCGACTCCAATGGCGCGCGCGGCCCCCTCGGTCATCGCCGGACTTCCATTCATGGCGAGCTCCTGCTTGCTGGTGGATCAATAGCTATAACGGGCGCAACTAGTACCGAGGCGGATGCGGTTTACAGTACGATTCAGCGTCCGGGGGCAGCTTTGGGTCGATAGCTCTATTTAGTTGTGCGTGAGGAAATGTCGGACGCGCCATTTGCGATCAACTGGTCTTCTCGATGTCGGGCAGCCGCCAAGATACGGCCGGAGGGTGGGCTAAGCTACTCACAGTGCGCCGAGGTCGCTCAAATTGCGCAAACTGCTTTTGCTCGCTGCTGCCCTGGGAATCCATTTCGACCTCGCATGAGGCAGAGCAGATATGCAAAGCGTCGCCGCACGAGCTTTGCGTGTCTGTTCTAGCGGCGCGAGATGCCTCGAAACTTCGCAATTCTTGCAACGTGCCGAGCGTCCCCTCAGGGTCGACTCCGGCCAGTCGACTGGGCGCCAAGCGTCAGATTTGGACCGCTGGAAGAGCCGCGAACCTCAGCGGCTCGCCAGGCTCTCCATCAGGCGACGGTGCGCGGCGGGGATCGGCGTCGGCTTGCCGGTCGCGCGCTCCACGTAGACATGGGTGTAGCGGCCTTGCGCGCTGGCGCTCGAGGCGCCGGCCTTGAACGCCGCCAGGAGATAGCGCACCGACGAGCGCCCGAGATGCTCCACCGCGACGCCGATCTCGATCGGGTCGGGGAATGCGAGGCTGGAAAAAAAGCGGCAGTTGCTTTCCGCGACCAACCCGATCACCGGGCTCGAAGCGGGGTCGAGCAGTCCCGCCTCGATGAGAATCGCGTTCACCGCCGCGTCGAAGAACGCGTAATAGACGACGTTGTTGAGGTGGCCATAGGGATCGTTGTCGCTCCAGCGCGTGGTGAGCGGCACGAAACGGGCGAACGTCTCGCGCCCCAGCGGCGGCGCGCGGTCGGCCGCCGCGCCGGGACGCTCGGGGTCGCTCAGGCGGCGCTCCCGCGCGGACGGGCGAGTCCGCCCCAGGCGGCGCCAACCAACGCCGCCGCGAGCAAGGTCTTGACCAACGTCTCCGCGTAAAACGGCGCGACGCCCAGCTCCCAGGCCTTTTCAGCGCCGAAGGGAAGCGCGAGCCAGGCAAAGCCGAAGGCGAAGATCACGGCGTGGCCGATCGTCATCGCCCCGATCAGGCTCGGCCAGGCGCGATCCCAGCCGCGCTCGGCGAGCCAGCCGATCAAGGCCGCCGCGACGAGGAAGCCGACGAGATAGCCCGCCGTCGGCCCGACCATATAGGCGGGGCCGGCGAGGGGGCCGGCGAAGACGGGCAGGCCGACGAGGCCCTCGATGAGATAGAGCGCGAGCGTCGCCGCGGCGAGCCGCGCGCCGTAAGCCGCGCCGATCGCGAGCACGGCGAGCGTCTGCAGGGTCATCGGCACGGGGTAGAACGGAACCTGCGCCTTCGCCGACAAGGCGAGAAGGAGCGTTCCCCCCACCGCCAAAGTCGCGCCGCGGGCAAGGCGCGAAGCGGAGCGCGACGGCCAGACCGTCGAAATCAAGGTCGCGTTCGTAGGTTCGTTCATGTCATCTCCGATCGTCGCCGCCAAGGACCGCTGCGGGTTCGCCTCCGGCGCCCATTGCGGGTATAGACAAGGCGGTCCCGTCGAACAAGCCAGCCGGCGCGCAACCAGGAATTGGGAAGGCGAAGTGAGCGAACCCTCGAACGATCTCCCGCCGTCGCCGAGCGCCGCCGAGGCGCGGAGCGGCGTCGTGACGCGCCTTTCGCCGCTGGTCCGCCGGCTCATCGCCGGCAACGCCTCGCCGTTCACGTTCACGGGAACGTGCAGCTACATCGTCGGCGAGGGCGAAGTCGCCGTCATCGATCCCGGCCCCGCGGACGAGGCCCATCTGGCGAGGCTTCTCGCGGCGACCGCCGGCCAGCGCGTCAGCCATATCGTCGTCACCCACAGCCACCGGGACCATGCCCCCGGCGCAGCTCTGCTGCGGCAAAGGACCGGCGCCCCGATCGTCGGCGCGAGCGCGTATGTTCCGGCCGAGGGCGGCCCATCCGGTCTCGATGCGGCCCACGACCTCGCCTACGCCCCCGATACGCCGCTTAAAGACGGCGAACGGATCGAGGGGCGCGGCTTCACGCTGGAGACCGTCGCGACGCCCGGCCATGCGGCGAACCATCTCTCTTTCGCGCTGCTGGAGGAGAATGCGCTGTTCTCGGGCGACCATGTCATGGCGTGGTCCACCTCCGTCGTCGCGCCGCCCGACGGCAACATGGCGGACTATATGGCCTCGCTCGAAAGGCTGCGTCAGCGCGACGAGGCGATCTACTGGCCCGGCCACGGCGGCCCGGCGCGCGAGCCGCAACGCTATGTGCGCGCCCTCGCGCACCATCGCCGTCAACGAGAAGCGGCGATCCTCGGCAGGCTCGAAGCGGGCGATGGCGCGATCCCCGAAATCGTCGCCAAGGTCTATGTCGGGCTGAGCCCGACCCTGATCCGCGCCGCGAGCCTCTCGACGCTCGCCCATCTCGAGGATCTCGTCGCCCGCGGCCTCGTCGTCAGCGACGGGCCGCCGGGACTGTCGGCGCGCTTCCGGATCGCGTGAGTCCCTTCTCCCCGCTCAGAGCGCGCGGCCTTTCGGTTGAACCGCTTTTGCCGTCATTGCGAGCGGGGCGAAACAATCCAGAAATCGAGGCGCCCGCCGATTGCGGCGCCGAAGTTTCCGATGAGCCCGACGGAACGACTCATGACTTGCCGGAGTGACCTCGATCGCTGGGTTGCTTCGCTTCGCTCGCAATGACGATTCCGAGAGATCGCCGCGCGCGCCGACGATTCCGCTCGGGCGCGGTTGACGGCCAAGGCGGGCTGTAGCAACTTCGCCTCGGTCGCTTCAGCCTGCGACGGTCTTCGAAGAGAACCCTGAACATGCGAATGAAGACGCTCCGACGATGGCTCGCGTCTGGCGCATTGTGCATGGCCCTCACGCAGAGCGGCCTCCTCGGCGCAACGGTCCAGGCCGCCGAGGCGCCGCGGGCGACGACCGTTTCCGGCCCGGTCGTCGGCGTCACCGCCGACGGCGCCGACAAGTTCCTCGGGCTGCCATTCGCCGCGCCGCCTGTTGGGCCCCTGCGCTGGAAGCCGCCCGCCGCGCCGGCGAGTTGGACGGCGCCGCGCGAGGCCGTCCGCCATGCGACGCGATGCTCGGCGCCGTCCGCCGGCGACGGGCCGCGTCTCGTCAATGAGGACTGCCTCTATCTCGACGTCTATCGGCCGTCCGGGACGCCGCCCGGCGCCAAATTGCCGGTGACGATCTACATCCACGGCGGCGGCAATTTTTCCGGCTCGACCGACATATACGACGGATCGCGCATGGCGAGGCAGGGCAAGACGATCGTCGTCACGCCCGCCTACCGCCTGGGCGCCTTTGGCTTCCTTGCGGCGCCGGCTTTGACGGCGGAGGATCCCGACAACGGCTCGGGTGGATACGGCCTGCTCGATTCCATCAAAGCCCTGCAATGGGTGCGCGACAACATCGCGGCGTTCGGCGGCGATCCCAGCAATGTGACGCTGACCGGGCAGTCCTCAGGCGGCACCAACGTCTGCAGCCTGCTCGCTGCACCGGCGGCGAAGGGGCTGTTCAACCGGGCGATCATCCAGAGCGGGTTGTGCCAGGTCAATCCGAGCCTCGCTGCGGCGGAAAAGACCGGAGCGGACTTCGCCGCCAAGCTGGGCTGCGCGGACGCCGCCTCGATGGCCGCCTGCCTGCGTGGAAAATCCGCCGATGCGGTGCTCGACGCCTGGCCGATCTTCGCGGCCGGCGCGGCCTACGGGACGAAGCTGTTGCCGCTGTCGCCGATGCAGGCCTTCGCCAGCGGCGACTTCGCCAGGGTCCCGACGCTCGTCGGCTTTGCGCGCAACGAGATGTACGGCTTCATGCACGCCATGTACCCGCTGAGCGAGGACGGCTTCGAAGCGGCGGTCAAGAAGAAGTTTCCCGACAAGGCCTCCGAACTCCTCGTGCGCTACGCGACCAACAAGTTTCCGCACAACGAATATGCGTTCGGCGCGCTTCAGGGCGACAGCCTCTTTGTCTGCCACGCCTTCGACGTGGCGAAGCTGATCGGCAAATTCGCGCCCGTGTCGATGTACGAATTCGCCGACATGACGACGCCGAACTGGAAGTCGCTCGGCGATTCGCAAGTCGCGCCGCCCGGCTACCACGTCGGCGCCGGCCATACGTCGGAGCTCTATTACCTCCTCGACTACAAGGCGATCGACGGCGCGCTCAACGCCGAGCAACTCGAACTCGGCCGCAAAATGATCGGTATGTGGGTCGATTTCGGCCGCAAGTCCGATCCCGAGGAATGGCCCGCCTATACGCCGCCCGATGGCAAAGTCGTGGTCCTGCAGCTTCCCGCCGCCGGCGGGATCAAGGCCGAGACGGACGCCTACAAAGCGCACAATTGCGACTTTTGGACCCGGTGAGCCGCCAGTGATCGTCGTCTTCGACATCGGCAACGTTCTGCTGCGCTGGAACCCGCGCAACCTCTTCCGCAAGGTGTTCGACGACGAGGCGCAGATGGAGAGATTTCTCTCCACCGCGCTCAAGATGGGCTGGATCGCCCACACCGACGTCGTCCCCGATTTTTCGCGTGCGGTCGAAGAGCGCGCCAGCGCGTATCCTGAGTTCGCCGATCAGTTGCGGCTGTTCGACACGCGCTGGATCGAGACCCTCGACGGGCCGATCGCGGAAAACGTCGCCCTGTTGCGCCGCCTGCGCGCCGCCGGCCGCCCCATCCACGCGCTGAGCAATTTCGCGGCGGAGAAATTCGCGCTGGCGCGCCAGCATTTCGACTTCCTCGACGCCTTCGACGTCCCCGTGATCTCCGGCCACGTCGGCGTCGCCAAACCCGACCCGCGCATCTACGAGATCCTGTTCGAACGCGCCGGCGCGGCGCCGGGCGAGCTTCTGTTCATCGACGATTCCCTCGCCAACATCCGCGCCGCGGAGTCCCTCGGTATGGCGACGATCCACTTTCGCGACGGCGTCGACCTCGAAGCGGAACTGCGGGCGCGCGGCGCGCTGCCGGAGTGAACTCCCGCTCGCGGGAGAGGGCCGGGGTGAGCGCGTGCGTAGCGCTCCCGCGCCGTCTTGCCCGGCCTCGATCCGGCCACCCCAGCGGCGGCTTTTGCACGGCCCTCCCCCGCGAGCCTATGCGGCGCGAGGGGCGCCCTACCGCTCCTGCATCAACTCCTGGACCGAGGCGATGAACTTGTCGATGCGGTGCGCATTGGCGCCGAAATCGTGCCGGCCCATTCGCGAGGTTGAGCGGATGTCGATGCGCGTCTGACTGGCGAGCGGGCGGACGCGGATGGCGATGTCGTCGACGAAGCCAAACAGCAACGAGCGATCCGTGGCCTCGATTTGCGCGTCGCCGGCGACGCGCAAATTGGGCGGGTTCGCGTCAACCACGCGCCAGCCGAGGTCCTTGGCGACGCGCGAGGCGAGCTGATAGGCCTGATCGGCCTCGAGATCGACGAAGACCGGCTGCACTTCCGGATAGGCCGCTTTCTGCAGCGGGCCGAATGCGGCGTTCCACGACGGCGGGTTGCGGCCGGCGCGCGCTTCGCGAGCCTTGGCCGAGATCATGAACGAGGGCGGCGCGTCGAAATCGGTCGTCACGTCGTTGATCTCCGGCAGCCGCAACGCAGTCACCATGAGATAGGCAGGATCGGCGAGAAGCGCCAGCGACAGCGCCACGCCGAGGGCGGCCTGATCGGCACCGCGCCGCCCGGTGCGCCAGATGACCACCGCCGCGGCGGCCGCCAAGAGAAGGCCGAGCAGCCCCAGCGCGAGCGCCGCGCCAAACACGGTGAGGGCTGCGGCGGGGTCCGCGCGGCCAAAGCGCGACATCGCGATGGCGACGCCCGCGGTCGCCAGCGCGAACACCGCCGTGCGCCGGCTCCAGACCGCGGCGCGCGAAATCGGCTCTTCGAGGATTAAACGCCGCACGGATGAACGCGGCCGGCCGCCGCGCGGCTCGCCTTACTTCGACCCGCCGCCCTGCGCCAAGGAGTTGCGCGCGCCGATCTGCCCGCTCGCTTCGGTGAAGGCTTTGTTGTCATCGCCAAGCTGAACCGTCGGCATGCAGTTCGGGTTGCACCAATAGGACACGCGGTCTTCGCCCCGTTGCACGACCAGCACGGACTGCGTCGGTTCGACGGCGATATTCTTTTCGTCGAGTATATTGCCCTGCGCGTCGAGCGCAATCAGATTGGTCTGGCCATAGCCCTTACCGGTGACCACCATGGCGACGCCGCCCTTGAGCATCGTGACGTCGGCGATGGCGGGGTTGCCGACCACCAGGGTGGTCGCGCCGACGGGGAGCCGCGCCACCTTGGCCTGATCGAGGGTGATCTCCAGCACGTCGGACGCGGCCGCGGACCCGGCGGCCCAGGCGCCCGAGGTCAACGCGACCCCAGCGGCGAAGGCGAGAATGAGCGAAACGCGATGCGACATGGTTCGTCCTTTCCGAACGGCGCGCGCCGACAGGCGCGAGGCCGTCAGAGACTGACGCCGCCATTTGGCCCGAAATTGATGAACGAAACCTCAACGCATGGAATCGGCTCTCGGCCAGACCCGCTTGGCGGCGCTTGCGGACGGCGCGAATCGCGGCCATGAAGGCGCGCCGCCGTCGTTGGGAGAGGACATCATGCCGAATCGTTTCGCCGCCGCGATGGCCCGTCTGCCCCTCGTCGCCATCCTGCGCGGCCTGAAGCCCGCCGAGGCGCCGGGGGTCCTGGAGGCGCTGTTGTCCTACGACTTCGCCCTGATCGAGATCCCTCTCAACTCGCCTGATCCGCTGGCGAGCATCGCCGCAATGCGAAAAAGCGCGCCGCCCGAGGTCTTCATCGGGGCGGGAACCGTCCTCGCCGTCGGCGACGTCGAGAGGGTCGCGGACGCCGGCGGCGACCTCATCGTCATGCCGCACGCCGATGTCGCGATCATCCGCGCCGCCAAGGCGCGCGGGCTCGTCTGCCTGCCCGGCGTCGCCACGCCGACGGAAGCCTTCGCGGCGATCGGGGCCGGCGCCGATGGTCTCAAGGCGTTTCCCGCCGAAATGATCGCGCCCGCCGTGGTCAAGTCCTGGCGCGCCGTCATCCCAAGGGAGGTCCCCATCCTGCCGGTCGGCGGCATCGGGCCTGGCAGCATCGCCCCCTACATTGCAGCCGGCGCGAGCGGCTTCGGCCTCGGCTCCGCGCTCTACCGCCCCGGCGATTCGGCCGAGCGCGTCGGCGCCCAGGCCGCCGCCTTCGTCGCGGCCTGGCGGGCGATCGCGCGGTAGAACGCAGGGCGTTGCGGGACGAGACGTTCGCCTTCCCCCCTTGCGGGTGTCAGGCGAACGTCGAACCCAAAATGCAAACCCCCCTACTTCGGAAAGATCGAGGCCCCCTCCTCGGCGCGGCCGACGCTGGCGCGGAAGGCGCCGAAGAGTTCGCGGCCGATGCCGAAATGCGCCGCCTCGAGGTCCTGCTTCGCCGGCTCGCGCCCCGCCCATTCCGCAGCCTCGACGAGCACGTCGAGCCGGCCGTTGGGTGCGTCGAGGCGGATGAGATCGCCGTCGCGAATCTTGCCGATCGAGCCGCCCGCCTCCGCTTCCGGCGTCACGTGGATGGCGGCGGGCACCTTGCCCGAAGCGCCGGAAAGACGCCCGTCCGTCACCAGCGCGACGCGATGGCCGCGATCCTGCGCGACGCCGAGCGGCGGCATCAGCTTGTGCAATTCGGGCATGCCGATCGCCTGCGGCCCCTGGAAGCGCACGACGGCGACGACGTCGCGGAACAATTCGCCGGCGCGGAACGCCGCGTGCAATTCCTCCTGGCTGTGGAAGACGCGTGCCGGCGCTTCGATCACGTGCCGTTCGGGCGCCACCGCCGAAGTCTTGATGACGGCGCGCCCCAGCGGTCCCTCGAGCACGCGCAGGCCGCCCGTCGCCTGGAAGGGTTTGGCGGCGCCGCGCAGCACCGTCTCGTCGCCGCTCTCAGCCGCCGCCTCGCGCCAGCCGACGCCGCCGTCCGGCGTCAGCATCGGCTCGACGACATAATCGGCGAGGCCCTTGCCCCAGACCGTGCGGGCGTCGCCGTGCAGCAGGCCCTCCTCCAGCAGCGAGCGGATCAGCAGCGGCATGCCGCCCGCCGCCTGGAAGTGATTCACGTCGGCCTTGCCGTTGGGATAGATGCGCGTCAGCAGCGGCGTGACTTCGGCGAGGTCGGAAAAATCGTCCCAGGTCAGGCGGATGCCGGCCGCCGCGGCCATCGCGATGAGGTGGATGGTCAGATTGGTCGAGCCGCCGGTCGCATGCAGGCCGACGACGCCGTTGACGATCGCGCGCTCGTCGACGACATGGCCGATCGGCGTGAAATCGTTGCCGAGCGCCGTCATCTCCAAGGCGCGCTTGGCGCCCAGCGCCGTCAGCGCGTCGCGCAAAGGCGTATTGGGATTGACGAAGGAGGCACCGGGCAGGTGCAGGCCCATGATCTCCATAAGCATCTGGTTGGTGTTGGCGGTGCCGTAGAAGGTGCAGGTGCCGGGCGCGTGATAGGCTTGCGCCTCGGACAGCAGCAGTTCGTCCCGCGTCGCCTTGCCCTCGGCGTAGAGCTGGCGGATTTTCGACTTCTCGTCGTTGCTGAGGCCCGACACCATCGGCCCCGCCGGCAGGAACAGCGCCGGCAGATGGCCGAACGACAGCGCGCCGATCAGCAGCCCGGGCACGATTTTGTCGCAGACGCCGAGATAGACCGCCGCGTCGAACATCTGATGCGACAGCGCGACCGCCGTCGACAGGGCGATAACGTCACGCGAGAACAGGGAAAGCTCCATCCCCGCTTCGCCCTGCGTGACGCCGTCGCACATCGCCGGCACGCCGCCAGCCACCTGCGCCGTCGCGCCCGCCGCGCGCGCCGCGTCGCGAATGAGTTCGGGGAAACGCTCGAACGGCTGATGCGCCGACAGCATGTCGTTGTAGGCGGTGACGATCGCCAGATTCGGCGCCACGCCGTCGCGCAGCGCCTGCTTGTCGCCGGCGCCGCAGGCGGCGAAGCCATGGGCGAAATTGGCGCAACCGAGCGTCTTGCGCTTCGGCCCCTGCGAGACCGTGCGCTCGATCTGATCGAGATAGCGCCGGCGCGGCGCGTGGCTGCGCGCGGCGATGCGTTCGGTGATTTCGCCGACTCGGGCGTGAAGGGTCGCGGGCATGAGGAGGCCTTTCGTGAGGCGGGTGTTGGGGCGAGTTGTATGGCGCCTTGGCGGCTAACGAAAGGCGGGGGCGTAGGCTCAGCGGCGCCAATGGCGGGGAATCGAGACTTCCGTCACCGAGTCATGCGCCTATAGCCACGTATATCCGAGAAAACACGCCACCAATATGGTTCCGAGTATATAAATCGTAAAGCTTATTCGTAAACACACGGTCTTCCAGAACAGGATATTGCACAGAATTACACACAATGTCTGTTGCTGGTCGATAGTGACGTCATAGCTATCGGGGATGTGAAAATCCTCGGGGCTGGCATTCCGACGAATCGGCAAGGTGGCTCTCCCGCTGCGCGGATAGCGGGGAAGCAAGCAAATAAGAAGGCAAAAAAAGACAACCGCAAACGGCAACAACACCGCGGGCAAAGGCAAAAATGGCGGAAACTTGTCGCTGAAGCCCAAAACGGGCCCGATCGTGAACGCCCCATAGATGACGGCGACGTTCGCCTTGAAATCACTCATGCGAATCGAATCTGTATAGGCTGCAATTTGATTGCGATAATAGTTCATCGCGTCGTTTGTCATAGGCCAATCGCAAGCTCCGGGCGAGACAGGTCACCGCGGAGAACGGGGTTGATCCGCTCTGAGCGAATATTAGAGTATAAAGGACTTTGACGCCAATCCTCGGGCTCGAGCGGTCGTCGAAGGATTCTGGCGTCGCTGGAACAGCGACTCGTGGCGTATCGCCGATGCTCTCGAAGGGGAGTCGGGGTTCGCCTGGCAACGGACGACCCGCGGCAGCCGGATCGCGGCCCCAGCCGTCTCCGCGAAACGTCTAGCGCGTGTTGCTTTCAGGTCGAATCAAGCCTCAGCCGTCTTGGCGAGCAACGCGAAGCCATCCAGACTTTGGGATTGCGGCGGCGGCTTAGTCTGGATCGCCACGCTTCGCTCGCGAAGACGGCGGGGCCGGTTCAAGCTAAATGCAAAGCGCTTTAGAGCAACGCATAAGTCAGCATAAGTAAAATAAAAACTATCGTCCCCAAGCATATGTATATGCTAATCGTTAGAAATAACGTTTTCCAATACAGTATTTGAGAAAGAATCGCGCATCGTAATTTTAATTGAATCAAGTCATCTTTATGATTTTCCATATATAGAAAATCGCTCTTGCGCGGATTTTGCACAACCAGAAAATTACGTCGCCCTCGCCGCGGATAGCGGGGATAGACGCAAATGAGAAGGCACAAAAAGGCGATCAAGAATGGCGCCAACACGACCGGGAGTGGCAGAAAAGGCGGATATTTATCACGGTTGGCTACAACAGGACCCATCATGATTGCGACAAATAGCACCACGAGATTCGCCTTGAAGTCGCTAGTGCGTATCGTATCCGCATAGGCGCTAACCAAGTTGCTAAAATGAAGCGCCGGGTCTGGTGCATCTTCTGTCATGCGACGATCACAAGCTCGCTTGTCGACTGGCCAACTACTATACCATAAGGTCGCGACGGTTGTGCTGTAAAACAAAAAGCGAGTGCTGGTCCAGGCTTCGAACGCCGGCACATGCCACGGACCCCTTATCGGGAAATAGGCCTATTTCTTGGGCGGTGCGGGAGGTTTCTTGGGCGGCGCCGGCTGATCGTCGCAATTCTCCTGAGGGGCGCTACGCCCGCTCCGTTGCCAGTAACAGCGCTGGTTCTGGTTGACGCTGTTCGCGGTTCCCGCGGCCATGCCAGCCGTCGCTGCCTCAGGCGGGACGGTGTAGGACGGGATGCCGCCCGGCGGCCCGAATTGGGCCGACGCCGCCGACCCGAATGCGCTGACCGCCGAGGCCAGGACAAGCGCTCGGATGCGGATTGCTGGACGGCGAGCCGTCGCGGGGTGAAATCGGACCGCGCCGGCCGGCGCCGCCACGTCGATGTTTCGAGGAGCGCGCATGGCGAAGTTCCTCTTTGTTGAACCCCACGTGTAAGCTAACGCTTCGCCCCATTGGGCGGTTCGGTGCAGCAGCGCCGTAAAAATAGTCAAGTTCTCGGGACCGCGTGACAGTAGGCTAAACGCAAAGCGAGACGCACGAGCGATCCTGCGACGGGGTCTCCGCGCGTTAGTTGACAGAAGGCATCCCTATGTTAGCGGTCAAGTGTGGATATTCCAGTGGGCGTCGACCTTGCGCATTCGAACGCTCCCCCCCAAGGTGGCCCCCCGAAGAGGCCGAAATTCGTTTTCCACCGTTTTGCGCCACCCGGTGACGACGTGCCGGTTTGACCTCCAGCGGATCCGCTCCGCCTGATCCGTGCTCGGCGTCAATGTCCCGCCCGCTTCGCTCATAAACATTGACCTCTCCGCGCTCATGCCTTGCTACTTCTATGGGCTTTCGCCCGGGCGCCTGCAGGCGCTTTCTTCTTAATTTTGAGCTGATTGAATTCGACGGCGGCGCGGACGAGAGTTTTCAGAGCGTCCTCATCGATCTTGTCACCCTCAAATAAATCGATCGCTCGTCTTTCGTTGCCGTCGAGGCCGGCGTTGAAGAGCTTGTCGGGATCCGGGAGGCTCGCCCCGTGGGCAAAAGTCAGCTTCACCTTCCCTTTGTGAGCATTGGCGAGCGCGATGATGCCGTCGCGGGACCACACCGGGCTTCCCATCCACTTCCATTCCTCGATTATGTCCCGGTCGGCTTCGAGGATGCTCTTGCGGATGCCGGCGAGGGTCTCGCCACGCCAGTCCATGAGTTCTGCGATCAGCTGGTCGATGCGTTCCCTTGGGTTCATTGCATCGGCGCTCACGAGGCTGCTGCCGTCCGGCTGAACGCCCGCGTCACCAGCGCGCCAGCTGGGTGATTTGAACGAGGTTGCCGCAGGTGTCGTTCAGTTGGGCGATGGTCGAGCCGGTCACCTCGGTCGGCGGCATGATGAACTCGGCGCCGCGCGCTTTGATGCGCTCGTAGTCGCCCTTGACGTCGTCGCTGTAGAACATGGCCGCGGGCTGGCCCTGCTGGAAGATGGCTTGCTGGTAGGCCTTGGCCGCCGGGTTGCCGTTGAGCGCGAGTTGCAACTCGGTTCCGTCCGGCTCGTCGGGCGAGGCCACGGTCAGCCAGCGAAACGGCCCGTTGCTGAAATCGGCCTTCTTGGTAAAACCCAGTGTCTCGGTGTAGAAACGGAGAGCCTTTTCCTGATCGTCCACGTATAGGCTGGTCAACTTGATCTTCATTGCGATTTCCTCCGTTTGTCGCGTTCAATCGATCCGCGCCAGGACCTGCTCCAGGTTGGCAAAGAACTTCCGCCATCCGAACTTCGCGCCCTGGTAGGCCTGCTGCTGATCCGGCCGGAAGCCCGACTGCTCCATGCGCAGGCGAGTTCCCGTGCTCGTCGGGGTGAGGGTCCAGGTGACGACGCTCTCGAGCCCATAGGCCGCCCATGTGTAGGACAGAGTTTTGTTCGGCTCGACCGCCATGACCTGACAGTCGACCGCGCCCCAGTCGGCTCGAAGATTGAAACGGTGATCCACGACCGGCTTGAAGTCGTTCTTCATCAGCCAATCCTCGATCAGGTGAGGCTGGGTGAGCGCGCGCCAGATCTTTTCCGGCGGATGCGGCACCTCACGTTCGACGACGACGGAGAGCGCTTCGGTCGACGTTTCCTTCATTGGTCCATCCTGTTCAGCAAGTCTTCGAGGTGGTCGAACCGGCCCCGCCAGAACCCGGTCATCTGGCTTGTCCAGTCGATCAGCGGGCCGAGCGCGCCAAGCTGCGCGCTATAGTGGGTCTGTCGTCCTTCATGGCGGTCGCGCACCAGCCCGGCCTGCTTCAGGACGCCGAGATGCTTCGAGACCGCCGGCTGCGAGACCCCGGCCTGAGTTGTCAGGGCTCCGACTGTCTGCTCTCCTTCGCGGCATAGGCGCTCGAAGATCGCCCGACGGGTCGGATCGGCGAGCGTTCTGAAGAGGACATCGTGAGCGCTCGGCATTGGCGATCGATAACCCGCTAGCTATTGATTGACCTATAACCGCGGAGATATGTGTCGGTCAAGCCGGAAGGAGCTCATGTGGGGTCGAAGACCCTCTGAGGGCGAGCGCGCGGCGGAAAATCGCGTAATCGGGGCAGATTTCCGGGCGATGCGGGGCAGGCTTCAAGGGTGTGCGGTTTGGATGAGGTCGACGAGGGGTGGGATTGTTGGTCCTGCGACTCCGAGGCGTGCGCCGATGTATTCGAAAAAGGACACTTTGAGCTTCATGCAGGTTTTGGCGAGCCCGAGCATGGTGTCCCGTGCGTCGCGGCCCTTGTTGCTGACGGTTCCGCCGGAGATTTTTCGCTTGGTGACGAAAGCGCGGATGTCGTTTTCCGAGGCGTTGGTTTTGAGCGGGATGCCCGGCCGCTCGAGGACGCGTAAAAGTTCGTCTTTGTTGCGATAAAGACGTCTGAGGAGACTGTCGAGCGTCGCGTAGCCGGTTCTGGCGCGGTTGAAGATGCGGTCGAACCGCGCGCGCAGAACCTGGGCTTGTTCAGGATTTGGGGCGAGTTTGTAGTCTTTCAAAGCGCGATAGAACCACCAGATCATCCGCTTGGCGATTTCGATGGCGTTGCGCTGCTTGTCATTGGCGGGGACCAATTTATGGACGAGCCGCTCAGCGTGAACCCAGCACAAAGCATGGACGGCGATGCGGAACTGGCCGGCGTCGTCGGAAACGACGACGGCGTCCTGCAACAATCCTTGATGGCGGATTGCCCCCCACAGCGCGCCTTCGTTAGCGATCAGGACGGGATCGGGAGTGACTTTCAGCACGCTCAGCCCCAGCGCCTGCAAATGCCGCTCCCAGCCCTCGGGGCTGCGGAAAATGCGGTCCTCATGGCCAGCGAACTTGTCGATGACGCTCTGCGGCAGGCCGCGCTCTTTCATATAATCGAGCGCCGCGTCGTTGATCACATAGAGCGATGCGCTGCCGCAAAGGCGCGACAGAAAAGCCATGCGCGATTTGGCGGCGCCGGTGCGAAAGACGCAAAAGCGATCAGAGCCGATCTGTGTGGCGTAGCCGTTCTTGCCAGCATGGCGCGCCCCTGTATCGTCGACCGTGACATAGGCGCCGCTCAGGCCGGCTTTCAGCACGGCCTCATCCTCGGCGCGAAACGCCTCCAGCTTGGCCGTCAACAGGCGGACGACCTGTCGCTTCGAAATCACCACGCCTATGTCATTGAGAAACGTCACGATGCGCTCGCAGGTCATTTGTCCGGCAAAGTGAAGCGTCAATACGGCGCGATGTAAGTTGGGGCCATAGCCCCCGACAATCCCGGGAGCCAGATCGGCAATGATCGTCTTGCCCTCCGGCGTTTCCCATCGCTCGCGCCGATAGCGCGTCACCTGCGGATGCAGGCTCAAGTCCTGAACCACCACGTCTTCATAGCCCTTGTGACGCGAACCGGCGGGAGCTTTCGCTCTCACCACCACCGTCGCGCCAATCGTCAGCTTGTCGAGGTGGCTGCCGCGCCGACGCGTCGAACGTCCCCCCTTGTCGCCGCCAGCCTTTGGCCCATCCGTCGCTCTGTCCATACCAGAGGGCCTTTGCGGCGGACGCGGCGGCAGATGCTTCAGCCGCGCAAGCTCATCCTTGACCGCCTGATACTCGACTTTCAGCTTGGCGAACGCTGCGCCGATCTTCTCATTCTCAGACCGAAGTCGCGTCACCTCGCCAAGCAAATCCCGCACGACGCCGATCAGCTCAGCGGGCGTCAGGCGTTCGAGCGAATCAGGTTCATGGGCCGGCATCCAAAGCTTGAATCACATTTTCCGATCCCTGACTCCCCCCGCCGCCCGGAAATCTGCCCCGATTACAAAATCGCCCCCCAGCCGCTTGAAATCGCTCGATCCCGCCGTGAATCGGCGCCGTCCACGCCGGCCCATTCGGCGAAATCGAGATGCGAGCGCCTCACGAGGTCTGACCTGCCCGCGGCGGGCCTCCGCCCGCTCTTTCCCGGTGGCCAAGCGGCGCTGGGCTTGCTATCACGCCGCCCAAATCTTAGTCACCCGAAGGGCAGACCATGCGCAAGGGCGCTGTATCGCGCAAGACCAACGAGACCGCGATCGACGTCGCCGTCGACCTCGACGGCTCGGGCAAGGCGGACATAAAGACCGGCGTCGGCTTCTTCGATCACATGCTCGATCAGCTCGCGCGCCACTCCCTCGTCGACATGACCATCCGCGCCAAGGGCGATCTTCATATCGACGATCACCACACGGTCGAGGACGTCGGCATCGCGCTCGGTCAGGCGATCGCCAAGGCGCTCGGCGACAAGCGCGGCATCGCCCGCTACGCCGATTGCCTGCTGCCGATGGACGAGGCGCTGACGCGGGTCGCGCTCGACATCTCCGGCCGGCCCTTTCTGGTGTTCCGCACCGAATTCCCGACGCAGAAGATCGGCACGTTCGACGTCGAACTGGTCCGCGAGTTCTTCCAGGCGGTCAGCGTCCACGCCGGCCTCACGCTGCACATCGAGACGCTGTACGGCGCGAACAGCCATCATATCGCCGAATCCTGCTTCAAGGGCGTGGCGCGCGCGCTTGGCGCCGCGCTTGCAGTCGATGAGAGGCAGGCCGCGCGGGTTCCCTCGACCAAGGGCGCGCTCTAGAGGCAACGGCAGAGGAGGCGGTCCGCCAGCGGCGGCCGTGAGCGAAATGGCGATCTATGCGGTGCATTGTCCGGCCGGCGACGGCGACGCGGCGGCGTTGGAGCGCGCGCGATTCCTGAAGCTCGGATTCTCCTTTGCGGCCCTGGTGTTCGGACCGATTTGGCTCCTCGCCCATCGACTGTGGCGCCCACTTACGCTTTGGCTCCTCGCCGCCGCGCTTGTCGGCTTCGCGGCAGCCGCCGGCGTCTTCCCGTTGGGGGCGTCGCTCTGGCTCTATCTCTTGAGCGCGCTCTATCTCGGCTTTGAAGGCCGCGCCTTCCAGGCGGCGGCGTTGGCGCGCCGCGCCTTGCCCCTGACTGATATCGTCTGCGCTCCGGACGCCGTGACCGCCGAGCTCAGCTTTTTCGCGCGGGCGCCCGCGCCGCCGCCGCCGCGCGGCGCGCCGCACGCCAATGCGGGGCCGCCGTCCTCCGCCCCGCCGCAGGTTCTCGGACTTTTCCCGGAGGCGGGCGGCTAATGAGCGTCGCAATCGTCGACTACGGGTCCGGCAATCTCCACTCGGCGCACAAGGCGTTCGAGCGGGCCGCGCGTGAAGCGGGCCTCTCGCGCGAAGTGAAGGTCACGAGCCGCCCGGAGGATGTCGCGCGCGCCGAGCACGTCGTTCTGCCCGGCGTCGGCGCCTTCGCCGATTGCCGGCGCGGGCTCGACGCTGTCGCCGGCATGGTCGAGGCGCTGGAAGAGACGGTCCGCCGCCGCGGCCGGCCGTTCCTCGGCATCTGCGTCGGCATGCAGTTGATGGCGACGCGCGGTCTCGAACACGAAATCGTCGCGGGGCTCGACTGGATCCAAGGCGACGTCGCGCCGATCGTTCCCGGCGATCCCGGCCTTAAGATCCCGCATATGGGCTGGAATACGCTCGCGCTGCAGCGCGCCCATCCGGCGCTCGGGGGAATCGCGATCGGCGAGAGCGGCCTGCACGCCTATTTCGTCCACTCCTTCCAGCTTTACCCGCTCGACCCAGGCGATGTCGCGGCGACGGCCGATTATGGCGGCCCGATCACTGCGATGGTCGCGCGCGACAATATGATCGGCACGCAGTTCCACCCCGAAAAGAGCCAGAAGCTCGGGCTTGCCTTGATCGCTAATTTCCTGAGGTGGCGCCCGTGATTCTCTTCCCGGCTATCGACCTGAAGAGCGGCCAATGCGTGCGCCTCGTGCGCGGCGACATGGCGCAGGCCACCGTCTTCAACACCGATCCGGCCGCGCAAGCGCGCGACTTCGCCGCCCAGGGCTTCGACTGGCTGCACGTCGTCGATCTCGACGGCGCCTTCGCCGGCAAGCCGATGAACGCGTCGGCGGTCGAGCGCATCCTCGCCAGCGTGACGCTGAAAGTGCAGCTCGGCGGCGGCGTGCGCGACATGAAGACGGTGAACGGCTGGCTCGACAAGGGCGTCGCGCGGGTGATCATCGGCACTGCCGCGGTCGAGGATCCCGCCTTCGTGCAGGAGGCGGCGCGCCGCAATCCCGGCCGCATCGCGGTCGGCATCGACGCGCGCGACGGTCGCGTCGCGGTCGACGGCTGGGCCAAGACCTCCGATATTTCGGCGCTCGACCTTGGCCGCCGCTTCGAGGACGCCGGCGTCGCCGCGCTGATATACACCGACATCAGCCGCGACGGCGTGCTGCAGGGCCTCAACATCGCGGCGACCGTGGCGCTCGCCGAAGCCGTCGCCATCCCCGTCATCGCCTCGGGCGGTCTCGCCTCGATCGAGGATGTGAAGCGCCTGCTCGAACCCGATTGCAGCCGCCTCGCCGGCGCGATCTCGGGACGCGCGCTCTATGACGGACGGCTCGATCCGCGCGAAGCGCTGGCGCTGATCCGGGCGCGGGAATGCGCCCCAGAGGTCCCGCATGCTTAAGTCGCGCCTCATCCCCTGTCTCGACGTGAAGGACGGCCGCGTCGTCAAGGGCGTCAACTTCGTCGACCTGCGCGACGCCGGCGATCCCGTCGAATGCGCCATCGCCTACGACAAGGCCGGCGCGGACGAATTGTGCTTCCTCGACATCGCCGCGACTATGAGAACCGCGGCACCCTGATCGACGTGGTCCGGCGCACCGCCGAGGTCTGCTTCATGCCGCTGACGGTCGGCGGCGGCGTGCGCGCGGTCGAGGACATCCGCAATCTCCTGCTCGCCGGCGCCGACAAGGTCTCGATCAATTCGGCCGCCGTCGCCGACCGGCGGATCGTCCGCGCCGCGGCGGAAAAATTCGGCAGCCAGTGCGTCGTCGTCGCGATCGACGCCAAGCAGGTCTCCAAACCCGGCGAACCGCCGCGCTGGGAGCTCTTCACCCACGGCGGCCGCCGCTCGACGGGGATCGACGCGGTCAGCTATGCGCGCGAAGTCGCCGCTCTGGGCGCCGGCGAAATCCTGTTGACCTCGATGGACCGGGACGGCGCCAGGACCGGCTTCGACATCGCGCTGACCCGGGCCGTCGCCGACGCCGTGGCCATTCCGGTGATTGCTTCCGGCGGGGTCGGAACGCTCGACCATCTCGTCGCCGGCGTGCTGGAGGGCCACGCCAGCGCGACCCTCGCGGCCTCGATCTTCCACTTCGGCGAGTTCACCATCCGCCAGGCCAAGGCGCGCATGGCGGCGGCGGGCATCGCGATGCGGATGGATTGAGCAACGCCGTCATCGTCGGGCTTGCTCGCCGCCACGCTCAGAGATAGCCCGTCAACTCCTTCGCCACGTCCTCCGGCGGCCGGTCGAGATTGAGCGCCTCGACGAAATTCCCGCTCGCGTCCATGAGGTAGACCACCGAAGAATGGTCCATCGAATAGTCGCCGTTGGGCTGCGACGGACCCTTGTGGGCATAGACGCGGTAGGCCTTCTCGACCGCGGCGATCTGCTTCGACGACCCGGAAAGGCCGATCATGCGCGAATCGAAGCTGCTGACGTAATCGGCCATCAAGGCCGCGCTGTCGCGCGCGGGGTCGACGGTGATGAACAGCGCCCGGAGCGGTTTGTCCGGCAGACGACGCAGCACGTCCGATATCTGCGCGAGCGTCGTCGGGCAGACGTCGGGGCAGTGGGTATAGCCGAAATAGACGAGGAAGGGGTGGCCCTTCAGGTCGACGTCGGTCAGCGTCTTGCCGTCCTTCATCTGCAGCGTGAACGGTCCGCCGATCAGCGAAGTCGGGGTGCGCGCCGGGGTGGCGGCGACCCAAATCCCGACGCCGAGCAGGGCGATCGCCGCGATCGCGACAGCGAGAATGCGCGGCGGCGCGCCCCGGATCGGCGATTTGCGGCTGGATTTGGCTGGACTCAAGGAACGCTCCCGATGGTGGGCCGGCGCCTGCATAGCGCCACGCCGCCGCCGCGGCAATCGATCGAGGCGGACTATCGCCGCTGCCGCGCGCCGGCTAGATTGAGCGCGATGGTGCTGCGACAATTGGAATATCTTGTGGCGTTGGCGCGCGAAAAGCATTTCGGCCGCGCTGCGGAGGCTTGCCATGTGACGCAGCCCACGCTTTCGGCGGCGATCCGCCAGCTCGAAGAGGACCTCGGCGCGCCGATCGTCGAGCGGGGCCACCGGTTCGTCGGCTTCACGAAGCAAGGCCAGCTCGCGCTCGAACACGCCCACCGCATCCTCGCCGAGGCCGAAATCATGCGGCGGGACGTCGAGGAACTCGACAAAGGCCTCTCCGGTCGCCTGCGGCTCGGCGCCGTCCCCACCGCGCTGCCGATCGTCTCGCAACTCACCGAGCCGTTCCTCGACCGCTACCCCCGGCTCACCGTCACCGTGCTGTCGCTGAATTCGCACGAGATCGAGCGGGGCCTCGAGGACTTCGAACTCGACGTCGGCCTCACCTACCTCGACAACGAGCCGCTCGAGCGGGTGAAAGTCAAACCGATCTACGAGGAGGAATATGTCTTTCTGACCCCCGCCTCCGGCCCCTACGCCGAACGTAAGACGATCTCATGGAAAGAGGCGGCGGCGGCGCCGTTGTGCCTGCTGACGCCCGATATGCAGAACCGGCGGATCGTCGACGGCGTGTTCCGCTCGGTCGGCGAGACGCCCGAACCTTCGATCGAGACCAACTCGATTTTCAACCTGCTCGCGCACGCCAATTCCGGCCGGTGGTCGTCGGTCGTGTCGCGGCAATTGCTGCAATTCTTCGGCATTCCCCGCAACACGCGGGCGATCGAACTCGTCGAGCCGGTCGCGCGCCGCACCGTCGGCCTGGTCATGGCGGATCGCGACCCTCCGGCGCCGCTCGCCCGGAATCTCTTCGCCATGGCGCGACCCGCCGGCATCGGCGCGCTCCACCTCTCGCCGATCGGGACGGACCCGCTTCGATAGTTTTTCTCTATCGAACGGTCCAAATGTTCAATTTGCATTGCTGGCGCCGGTGAGCGATCCTCCCGGCGACACGTGGATTCAGCGCTGCGGATTCGGGGGGACGCCGCGCCTATATCCTGGAGATTGCACAATGACCGGCAGCACGACTTGGGATGAAGCCCAGGCTCGCGCCGTAATCGCCTCGAAGAGCGCCGAGCCCGGCGCCGCTTTGCCGATCCTGCACGCTTTGCAGGAGCGCTTCGGCTATATCGATGACGCCGCGATCCCCGCGATCGCGGAGGCGCTCAATATCTCCAAGGCCGAAGTCCACGGCGTCGTGAGTTTCTATCATGACTTCCGGCGGGCGCCCGTCGACGGGGCGGTGCTCAAGCTTTGCCGGGCCGAATCATGCCAGGCGCTGGGTTGCGAGAATCTGGTCGCGCATCTCGAAACGGCGCATGGCTTGGCAGTCGATCGCGCCGACGCGAACACGCCGCTCGCCGTCGAGACCGTCTATTGCCTGGGAAATTGCGCGCTTTCGCCCGCCGCTCTGCTCGACGGCGAGCCGATCGGCCGGCTCGATCGCCAGGCGATCGATGAAATCGTCGCGCGAACCGCGAGGAGCCAGCCATGAGCGCGGCGCCGCGCATGCGCGTCTACATTCCCGCCGATTCGGCGGCCGTCTCAGTCGGCGCCGAGAGGGTCGCGCGCGCGATCGCCGCCGCGGCGCAGGCTCGCGCGGTCGATACCGAGCTTGTGCGCACCGGCTCGCGCGGCCTCTTCTGGCTGGAGCCGATGGTCGAGGTCGATACGGACAAGGGGCGCTTCGCCTATGGCCCGATAGCGCCGGGCGACGCGGCCTCGCTGTTCGACGCGGACTTTCTCGCGGGCGGCGCGCACCCGAAGGCGCTGGGGCTCGTGGACGAAATCCCCTATCTGAAGAACCAGCAGCGGCTGATTTTCGCCCGGTGCGGCGTCGTCGATCCCCTGTCGCTCGACGACTATCGCCGGCACGGCGGCCTCGCGGGGCTGGCCCAGGCTATCGCACTCGGACCCCATGGCATCGTCGAGGAAGTCCTCGCCTCCGGTCTGCGCGGACGCGGCGGCGCCGGATTCCCCACGGGAATCAAGTGGCGCACGGTCGCCGGCGTCGCCGCCGACCAGAAATACATCGTGTGCAACGCCGACGAGGGCGACAGCGGGACTTTCGCCGACCGCATGTTGCTGGAGGGAGACCCGTTTCTGCTGATCGAGGGCATGGCGATCGCCGCGCTCGGCGTCGGCGCGACCCGGGGTTACGTCTATATCCGCTCCGAATATCCGCATGCTTTCGCGACCTTCTCCGCCGCCCTGGGACACGCCCGCGCGGGGGGCCTGCTGGGGCGAGACGCGCTCGGCTCGGGCCGGCCCTTCGACATCGAGGCGCGGCTCGGCGCCGGCGCCTATATCTGCGGCGAAGAGACCTCGCTGCTCGAAAGCCTGGAGGGCAAGCGCGGCCAGGTTCGCGCCAAGCCGCCGCTGCCCGCTATCCAAGGCCTGTTCGGCAAGCCGACCGTCATCAACAATGTTCTGAGTTTCGCCTCGACGCCGTGGATTCTCGCCCATGGCGGCAAGGCCTACGCCGAATATGGCGTCGGCCGCTCGCGCGGCTCGCAGCCGTTTCAACTCGCCGGCAACGTCAAGCGCGGCGGCCTCGTCGAACTCGCCTTCGGCGCCACGATCCGTCAGCTCGTCGAGGATTTCGGCGGCGGAACGCGGTCGGGCCGGCCTCTTCGCGCGGTGCAGGTCGGCGGCCCCCTAGGCGCCTATTTTCCCGAAGGGTTGCTCGATACGCCGCTCGACTACGAGGCGATGCTGGCGGCCAAGGGCATGCTCGGCCATGGCGGGATCGTCGTCTTCGACGACACCGTCGACATGGCGCGGCAGGCGCGCTTCGCCTTTGCCTTCTGCGCGGCCGAGAGCTGCGGCAAATGCACGCCGTGCCGCATCGGCTCGACGCGCGGCGCCGAAACCGTCGACAAGATCGTCGCCGGCCGGGATCGACTGAAAAACGTCGAACTTTTGCGCGATCTTTGCGAAGTGCTGACGGACGGCTCCCTGTGTGCGCTCGGCGGCCTGACGCCCTTCCCGGTGCTCAGCGCCCTCGATCACTTCAGCGAGGATTTCGTCGGCCCCGCCTCGCAAGCCGCGGCGGAATAGGAGACTTCGATGGCCCTGTTGCAGGAATTCAATTCAGGCACGCCTATCCGGGTCGACGAAGCAAGCGTGACCCTGACGATCGACGGCCGCCAGGTGAGCGTTCCCAAGGGAACCTCGGTGATGGCCGCCGCGGCGTTGATCGATACGCAGATCCCGAGGCTCTGCGCCACTGACAGCCTGGAGGCTTTCGGCTCATGCCGGCTGTGCCTGGTCGAGATCGAGGGCCGCAAGGGAACGCCCGCCTCCTGCACGACGCCCGCCGAGACCGGCATGGTGGTGCACACCCAGACGCCGCGGCTCGCCAAGCTGCGGCGCGGCGTGATGGAGCTTTATATCTCCGATCATCCCCTGGATTGTCTCACCTGCAGCGCCAACGGCGATTGCGAATTGCAGACGCAGGCCGGCGTCGTCGGACTGCGCGAGGTGCGCTACGGCTACGACGGCGAAAACCATCTGAAGGCGCCGACCGATTCCTCCAATCCTTATTTCACTTTCGAATCGTCGAAGTGCATCGTCTGTTCGCGCTGCGTGCGCGCCTGCGAAGAGGTGCAGGGCACGTTCGCGCTGACGATTCTCGGCCGGGGCTTCGATTCGAAGGTGTCGCCCGGCGGCGGCGACTTTTTCTCCTCCGAATGCGTCTCCTGCGGCGCCTGCGTGCAGGCCTGCCCGACCGCGACGCTGAACGAGAAGAGCGTGATCGAGGCTGGCGTGCCCGAGCGCTCGGTCGTCACCACCTGCGCCTATTGCGGCGTCGGCTGCTCCTTCAAGGCGGAGATGAAGGGCGAGGACGTCGTGCGCATGGTCCCCCAAATGGCGGGCAAGGCCAACGAAGGCCATTCCTGCGTCAAAGGCCGCTTCGCCTACGGCTACGCCACGCACAAGGACCGCATCCTCAAGCCGATGATCCGCGCGACGATCGACGAACCCTGGCGTGAAGTCGGCTGGGACGAGGCGATCCGCTACGCCGCCGGCGAATTCAAGCGCATCCAGGCGACGTACGGACGCGATTCCATCGGCGCCATCACCTCGTCGCGCTGCACCAACGAAGAAACGTTTCTCGTGCAGAAACTGGTGCGCGCCGGTTTCGGCAACAACAATGTCGACACCTGCGCGCGGGTCTGCCATTCGCCGACCGGCTACGGGCTCTCCAAGACCTTCGGCACCTCGGCCGGCACGCAGGACTTCAAGTCGGTTGAAAAGGCCGACGTCATTCTGGTGATCGGCGCCAATCCGACCGACGCCCACCCCGTCTTCGCCTCGCGGATGAAGAAGCGCCTGCGCGCCGGCGCCAGGCTGATCGTCGTCGATCCGCGCCGCATCGATCTCGTGCGCACGCCGCATGTCGAAGCGGATTTCCATCTCGCGCTGCGGCCGGGGACGAACGTCGCCGTCATCAATGCGCTGGCGCATGTCGTCGTCACCGAGGGCCTCGTCAATGAGGCGTTCGTGCGCGAGCGTTGCGACCTAGCCAATTTCGAATCCTGGGCGCGCTTCATCGCGGCGGAGCGCCATTCGCCGGAGGCGACCGCCGCCGTCACGGGCATTCCGGCCGCGGAACTTCGCGCCGCCGCGCGGCTCTACGCCAGAGGCGGCAATGCCGCGATCTACTACGGCCTCGGCGTCACCGAGCATTCGCAGGGCTCCTCGACCGTGATGGCGATGGCCAATCTCGCGATGGCGACCGGCAATATCGGTCGCGAGGGCGTCGGCGTGAACCCGTTGCGCGGCCAGAACAATGTGCAGGGCTCGTGCGACATGGGCTCGTTCCCGCACGAATACTCGGGCTATCGCCATGTCTCGGACGATGCGACGCGCGATGTCTTCGAGCGCCTGTGGGGGGTCGAACTCCTCAAGGAGCCGGGCCTGCGCATTCCCAACATGATGGACGAAGCGGTCGAGGGATCGTTCAAGGGTCTCTATATCCAGGGCGAGGACATCGCCCAATCCGATCCCGACACCAAGCACATCACCGCCGGCCTCGAGGCGATGGAATGCGTCATCGTGCAGGATCTCTTCCTCAACGAGACCGCGCGCTATGCGCACGTGTTCTTCCCCGGCTCCTCGTTCCTCGAGAAGGACGGCACCTTCACCAACGCCGAGCGACGCATCAGCCGCGTGCGCAAGGCGATGGCGCCGCTCGCCGGCATGGCCGATTGGGAGGCGACGATCGCCTTCGCCGAGGCGCTCGGCCTGCCGATGAGCTATGCGCATCCCAGCGAAATCATGGACGAGATCGCGCGGGCGACGCCGACCTTCAGAGGCGTCTCCTACGCGAAGATCGATGAACTCGGCTCGATCCAATGGCCGTGCAACGACGCCGCGCCCGAGGGAACGCCGATCATGCATGTCGATCGCTTCGTGCGCGGCAAGGGCCAGTTCATGCTGACCGAATATGTCGCCACCGACGAACGGACGGGTCCGCTGTTCCCGCTGCTGCTGACGACGGGCCGGATCCTGTCGCAGTACAACGTCGGCGCACAGACGCGGCGCACCGCCAATAGCCTGTGGCACGAGGAGGACGTGCTGGAGATTCATCCGTTTGACGCGGAAAGCCGGGGCGTCCGCGACGGCGACCTCGTCTCCCTGCAGAGCCGCGTCGGCGAGGTTTCGCTGCACGCGAAAATCTCCGAGCGCATGCAGCCGGGCGTCGTCTACACCACCTTCCATCACCCCAACAGCGGGGCCAATGTGGTGACCACGGAGAACTCGGACTGGGCGACCAATTGCCCCGAGTACAAAGTGACGGCGGTGCAGGTGCGGCGCACCAACCATTATTCCGATTGGCAGGAACGCGATCGCGAGGATGGCGTCGCGCAGCGACGCATCGCAGGGCTTGAAGTCCATGCCGCCGAATGAGGAAGCCGGGGCGGTCCTGGCCCCGGCGCAAGACTTCGACTACCAGTCCGGAGCGTCAGGCCCGGTCCGGCGGCGCGCGATCCCCGTCGAGACGCCGATCGAACTGGCGTTCGGCGGCGCTCCTTTCGCGGTGATGATGGCGACGCCGCGCGATCTCAGGGATTTCGCCGTCGGCTTCGCCCTGACCGAGGGGATCATCGAGCGCGTCGATGAAATCCGCGACATCGAAGTCAACGCAGCGGCCGAAGGCGTGCGCCTCGATATCGCACTGGCCGGCGCGCGGCTGAGCGCGCATCTCGCGCGGTCGCGGGCGATGTCCGGCCGCACCGGATGCGGCCTTTGCGGCCTCGAAGATCTCTCGCATCTGCCCAAGCCTCGCCGGCCCGTGCCGGAGAGCGCGCCGATCGCGCCGGAGGCGGTTCGCGCGGCGCTGCAAGGGCTCGAGCGCGCTCAGCCGCTCAACGCCGAGACGCGCGGCGTCCACGGCGCAGCCTGGTGCGACCGCTCAGGCGCCGTTCTCCTCGCGCGTGAGGATGTCGGACGCCACAACGCGCTCGACAAGCTGATCGGCGCGTTGGCGCTGGCCTCGGTCGCGCCCGACAGCGGCTTCATCGTTCTCACCAGCCGCTGTTCGTTCGAAATGGTGGCGAAAGCGGTGGCCTTCGGCGCGGCGACGCTGGTTTGCGTCTCGGCGCCGACTTCGCTCGCCCTCGAACGCGCGCGCGCCAGCGGCATAACCCTCATTGCGATCGCCCGCGCGGATCGAGCGACGCTTTTCACTGTCCCGGCGACGAACGCCGACGGAGGGCTCGCGGCGTGAGCAGTGCGAAGATCGACAAGCTCGTCCGCATGGTCAACCAGATCGCCGACGCATTCGGGGCGTTGCCGGCACGCGAGGCGAGCGCCAGCGCGGCGACGCATCTCAGGATGTACTGGACGCCAAAAATGATTAGAGAATTGGTCGCTTTCGTCGATTCGGGGCAGGCCAGCCTCAATCCGATCGCGGCCGGCGCGGTAGCGGCGCTGAAGAATGAAAGCGTCGCTTGAATCGACGCTTCAGAAGACGTCCAGCGCGCGCAGGGCGACGCGCCGGACGAACAGGGAGGGGTGCGATGTCTGAGGGTGCCGGTTGGCGCGCGGGTGCGCGCGAATTAGTTTTCATGGAATTGCCCGCCGGCGCGCAAAACGCTGGCGAGCATGGTCTGCAAAAGGAGGGGATGCGATGACTGGGGCCAATATCGTCGCTAGGCCAGCGGGGCTTTTCAGCTTCCTCGATCGCTCCCACACGGTCGCGGAACCCGGGTTCAGCCGGTGGATGGTTCCGCCGGCCGCGCTGTGCATCCATTTATGCATAGGGCAGGCCTATGCGCTCAGCGTGTTCAACCTGCCGATGAGCAAACTGATCGGCATCAATCACGCTGCGCCGGGCGATTGGAAGCTCACCGATCTCGGCTGGATCTTTTCGATCGCGATCTTCTTTCTCGGCGTGTCGGCGGCGGTGTTCGGGCGCTGGGTCGAGGACGGCGGCCCCCGCCGCGCGATGTTCGCGGCGGGCCTCTGCTGGGCTGGCGGCTTCTTCGTATCCGCGGTCGGCGTCCATCTTCATTCGCTGTGGATCGTCTATCTCGGCTATGGCGTGCTGGGCGGCGTCGGGCTCGGGCTTGGCTATATCTCGCCGGTCTCCACCCTGATCAAATGGTTCCCGGATCGCCCGGGCATGGCCACCGGCATGGCGATCATGGGCTTCGGCGGCGGCGCGTTCATCGCCTCGCCCCTTTCGGTATGGCTGATGCAGAGGTTCTCGACGCCGACGCACATCGGGGTGGGGGAAGCCTTCATCGGCCTCGGAATCGTCTATCTCTGCTTCATGTGGGTCGGCGCCGCGATCATCCGCGTGCCGCCCGCTGGATGGAAGCCCGAGGGCTACACGGCGCCTGTCGTCGCGCAGAAGCTGATCACCAGGAACGACGTCTATGTCTACGATGCGCTGAAGACGCCGCAGTTCTGGTTGATCTGGTGGGTCCTCTGCCTGAACGTCACCGCCGGCATCGGCGTGCTCGGGCAGGCCTCGGCGATGAGCCAGGAAATGTTCCCGGGCCGGGTCACGCCGATCGCCGCGGCGGGCTTTGTCGGACTGCTCAGCCTGTTCAACATGGGCGGCCGCTTCTTCTGGGCGTCGATTTCCGACGCGATCGGTCGCAAGAACACTTATTTCTGCTTCTTCGTTATCGGAACGGTGCTGTATTCGCTGGTCCCCTCGATCGGCGCGACGGGCAGCATCACGCTGTTCGTTCTCTGCTTCCTAGTGATCATCTCGATGTACGGCGGCGGCTTCGCAACCGTACCGGCATATCTCAGGGACATGTTCGGCACGCGTTATGTCGGCGCCATCCACGGCATGCTGATCACCGCCTGGTCGGCGGCGGGCGTCCTCGGCCCGGTGTTGGTGAACTACATCAGGCAATATCAGATCGACCACGGGGTGCCGAAGGCGGACGCCTACAATACGACGATGTACATCATGGCTGCGCTGCTCGTGGCGGGGTTCTTCTGCAACCTCTTCGTCACGGCGGTTCATCCCCGCTTTCACATGCGCGCCGAACGCGAGGCGGAGGCGACGCCGGGGTCGGCGCCCATCGCCGCCGGCGATCCGGCGAAAGCTTGAGGGGAGACGACCATGGCCGATGCGAAGCTGTCCGACTCGATGAAGGTGAAACTCGTTCTCGCCTGGTGTTTCGTCGGCATCCCCCTGGCATGGGGCGTGCTGACGACAATCGCCAACGCGATGACGCTGTTTAAATAGAAAGCGCGAAGCGACCGATCCCGCGCGCCGCCGTGTCAGGCCGGCGCGCGGGATTTGACCTGCGCGCGCTTGCCGGCGCCCGAACTCGGCGCGCTCATGACAGGCGCGCAGGAGGTCGCGGGTGGCGATCAGCAAGTCTTCGAAGGTCGCGAGGCTTTCCGGAGGCAATTTGCCGAGCGTCGCCGCGATCAGCCTGTGCTGGACCGCGATGGCCTTTTCCGCCGCCTCGCGACCCGGCGCGGTCAGATAGATCGCGTATTGCCGGCGATCGGCCGCAGTCGAACGACGCTCGACGAGGCCCGCGCCCTCGAGCCGGTCGAGCAGACCCGAGATGTTGCCCTTGGTGACATAGAGCCGCTTGGCGAGATCCTGCTGGCTGATCCCTTCCGCCTCCGTCAGCGTCGTCAGAACATCGCATTGGGGCACTGAAAGACCGATTTCGCGCAGCCGCTCGGCGACCGCGAGCTGCAGACGGGTCTCCAGGCGAAGGAAACGGAACCAAACGCGGACCGCGCGGTCCTGACTTTCCGGTTTGAGCATAAGTCGTCGCCTCCCGCGGCTTCGCGCGCCTCGCGGGGCTACCCTATAGGCGCGCGGACGCGGCGGCAATTTGCTGAAGGTAGGCCGAAAGCCGGATTGCGTAGCGCCGCGCCGGGCGCCATGTTATCGGCCTCAAAAATGGGGGAACCCCCCGCCTCGACGCTCGAGGCGTCCAGAGCCGTGGAGGAAACGATGTTAGGGCTGATGCAGGAATGGCCGCTCCTCATCCACAAGATCATCGACTTCGCCGCCATCCAGCATCCGCATCAGGAGGTCGTTTCACGCACGATCGAAGGTCCGATGCACAGCACGACCTATCGCGAGATTCGCCGCCGGGCGCTCAAGGTCGCGCAACGCCTCGCGCTCGACGGCGTTAAATCGGGCGACCGGGTCGCCACGCTCGCCTGGAACGGGCATCGCCACCTCGAGGCCTGGTATGGGATCACCGGCATCGGCGCGGTCTACCACACCGTCAATCCGCGTCTGTTCCCCGAACAGATCGCCTGGATCATGGCTGACGCCGAAGACCGCCTCGTCTTCGTCGACCTGACCTTCGTGCCGTTGTTGGAGGCGGTCGCCGATAAGCTGCCGACGGTCGAGCGCTATATCGTGCTGACCGACGCGGCGCACATGCCCGCCACCAAGCTCAAAGGCGCGGTGGCGTATGAGGATTGGCTGGCGGAGGCCGACGGCGATTTCCGCTGGGTGGATTTCGACGAACGCACGGCGGCGGGCCTCTGCTACACCTCGGGCACCACGGGCCATCCCAAGGGCGTGCTCTATTCGCACCGCTCCAATCTCCTGCATTCGCTCGCCTGCACCGGCGCGGATTGCGTTTCGATCAGCCCGTCGGACACGGTTCTGCCGATTGTGCCGATGTTCCACGCCAATTCCTGGTCGCTCGCCTTCTCCTGCCCGATGCGCGGGGCGAAAATCGTGATGCCCGGCGCGCGGCTCGATGGCGCGTCGGTCTACGAATTGCTCGAGACGCAGAAGGTGACGATCACCGCCGCGGTGCCGACGGTCTGGCTGATGCTGCTCGCCTATATGCAGAAGGAAGGCAAGCGGCTGACGACCCTGAAAAAAGTGCTGATCGGCGGCTCGGCATGCCCGCCCGCGATGATCAAAGCGTTCGAGGACGACTACGGCATCGAGGTCCGGCACGCCTGGGGCATGACCGAGATGAGCCCGATCGGCTCGACCGGCTCGATCAAGCCGCAATGCGCCGACCTGCCGCACGACGAACTGCTGGCGCTCAAGGCCAAGCAGGGCTGGGCGCCGTTCGGGGTCGAAATGAAGATCGTCGACGACGAGAATCGCGAACTGCCATGGGACGGCAAACGGTTCGGGCGCCTGAAGGTCGCCGGCTTCGCCGTCGTCCAATCCTATTTCAAAGGGGCGGGGGGCGAGATCCTCGACGAGGACGGCTTCTTTGACACCGGCGACGTCGCCACCATCGATCCCAACGGCTATGTGCAGATCACCGACCGCGCCAAGGACGTGATCAAGTCGGGCGGCGAATGGATCTCCTCGATCGACATCGAGAATCTCGCGGTCGGGCACCCCGAGGTCGCCGAGGCGGCGGTGATCGGGATCGCCCATCCGAAGTGGGATGAGCGGCCGCTGCTCGTTGTCGTGCCCAAGGAGGGCAAGACGCCGAAGGCGGAAGATGTCCTCGCGTTCCTGCAAGGCCGCGTCGCCAAATGGTGGATGCCCGACGACATGCAAGTGGTGAAGGAGATCCCCCATACCGCGACCGGCAAGATCAACAAGCTGAAGCTGCGCGAAACCTTCAAGGACTACAAATTGCCGACGGCGTGAGGGCGGCGCGGCTTCAGCGTTTGCGCGCGCCGCTTCGAACCGGCGTCGGCGCTCGGCGGGGCCCGAAAACCGTCCATGACACTTTTTTATTGCATCGGGGCGGCCTTGCGCCTATATAGCTGCGTGTAAGCAATCTCATAGCTCCTGGCCGGTGACGGTCAGGAGAGTTTTTGAGAGTGGGCCCCGGCCGGGACCCGCTCTTTTTTATTGCTGCAAGGGCTCATGGACGGAACGTCTCCTCCGCATACCGCGCCCGCGCCCGACGAGGGGCTCGACGAGGCGCGCCTCATCGACGACAACGGTTTGGCGCGGCGCATCGCGCGCATCGCCGAGCCGGTGCTGCGTGATCTCGGATTGCGCGTCGTTCGGGTGAAGGTCTCCGCGGCGCAAGGCGCGACGGTGCAGATCATGGCCGAGCGCCCTGACGGCACGATGTCGATCGACGATTGCGAGCGCGCGAGCCAGGCTTTGTCGCCTGTGTTCGACCTCGAGGAGCCGATGAGCCAGGCCTATCGGCTCGAACTCTCGTCGCCCGGCATCGACCGGCCGCTGGTGCGCGAGACGGATTTTCGCCGCGCGATCGGCCACGAAGCGCGTATCGAGATGGCGATCCCCGTCGATGGGCGCAAGCGGTTCCGCGGAGAGATCGAAGCCGTCGTTTCGGTCGAGGCGACGCCCGTCGCACGCCTTCGCCTGCCCGGCGAGGGGGACGGCGTCGAAACAAGCGTCGATCTCCGGATCCCGGACATGTCCGAGGCGCGCCTGGTCCTCACCGACGACTTGATCCGCGCGACGCTGCGACGGGAAAAAGCGGCGATCAAACAACAGAAAACAGAGAACAAACGACAGAGGAAAACGGAAGGACGGTAGGAGACCTATCCGCCCTCCGACAAAAGGAGACAACGATGGCCGTCAGCGCCAACAGACTCGAACTCTTGCAGATTGTCGACGCCGTCGCGCGCGAAAAATCGATCGACCGATCGATCGTGCTCGCCTCGATGGAGGACGCGATGCAGAAGGCCGCGCGCTCGCGCTACGGCCAGGAGACGGAGGTGCGCGCGGAGATCAACCCCAAGACCGGCGAGATTCGCTTCTCTCGCCTGTTGCTGGTGGTCGATGCGATCGACAACGACGCGACGCAGATCACGCTGGCGGACGCGCACAAGAAGAACCCGTCGGCGCAGATCGGCGACTGGATCGCCGAATCGTTGCCGCCCTTCGACTACGGCCGCATTCCCGCCCAGGCTTCCAAACAAGTGCTGGTGCAGAAGATCCGCGAAGCCGAGCGCGACAAGCAATATGAAGTCTACAAGGACCGCATCGGCGAAATCATCAACGGGCAGGTGAAGCGTGTCGAATACGGCAACGTCGTCGTCGATCTCGGCGGCGCCGGCGCTGGTGAAGCCGTTGTGCGTCGCGACGAGATGATCCCGCGCGAGATGTTCCGCCCCGGCGATCGCATCCGCGCCTATGTCTACGACGTGCGCCGCGAGGCGCGCGGGCCGCAGATCTTCCTGTCGCGCACGCATCCGCAATTCACCGCCAAGCTGTTCGCGCAGGAAGTGCCGGAGATCTACGATGGCATCGTCGAGGTGAAATCGGTCGCCCGCGACCCGGGTTCGCGCGCCAAGATCGCGGTCGTCTCCAATGATTCCTCGATCGATCCGGTCGGAGCCTGCGTCGGCATGCGCGGCTCGCGCGTGCAGGCGGTCGTCAACGAATTGCAGGGCGAGAAGATCGACATCATCCCGTGGTCGGCGGACGCGGCGACGTTCATCGTCAACGCGCTGCAGCCGGCCGAAGTGATGAAGGTCGTGCTCGACGAGGATTCCACGCGCATCGAAGTCGTGGTGCCGGACGATCAGCTCTCGCTCGCCATCGGGCGGCGCGGCCAGAACGTGCGCCTGGCCTCGCAGCTCACCGGTTGGGACATCGACATCCTCACCGAGGCCGAGGAATCCGAGCGGCGGCAAAAAGAGTTCGTCGAACGCACGAGCGCGTTCATGAACGCCCTCGACGTCGACGAGACCGTGGCGCAATTGCTCGCCTCCGAGGGTTTCCGCACGGTGGAAGAAATCGCTTATGTCGATCTGCACGAACTGGCTTCCATCGAAGGTTTCGACGCCGAGACCGCCGAGGAAATCCAGGCGCGCGCGCAAGGACATCTGGCCCGCGTCGAGGCCGAGCACGACGAGGCGCGCAAGGCGCTCGGCGTCTCCGACGATCTCAAGGACATCGATGGCCTGACGACGCCGATGCTGGTCAAACTCGGTCAGAACGGGGTCAAGTCCGTCGAGGACCTCGCGGGTTGCGCGACCGACGATCTCGTCGGCTGGACGGAGCGCGGCGAGGCGGGCGAGAAGAAATACGCCGGCTATCTCCAGGGATTCGACGTTTCGCGCGAGCAGGCCGACGCGATGATCATGGCAGCCCGCTTGCGCGCCGGCTGGGTCGACGAACCGGCCCCGGCGCCCGATGCCGAACTGGGCGATACGGCCGAAGCGCACGCTGATTAGAGCGGGAGACGCCGCGATTGCGCGAGAGTGAAGGCAAAGAGGAAGGCGGGTCGGAACGGACCTGCGTGGTCTCCGGCGAGAAGGGATCGCCGGAGGCGATGTTGCGCTTCGCCCTGTCGGGCGCCGGCGTGGTCGTCCCCGATGTCAGGCGCAAGCTGCCGGGGCGCGGCGTATGGACCCGGCTCGATTTCGCCACCGTGCGCCAGGCGGCGGCGAAGCAGGCTTTTTCCCGCGGCTTTCGCGCGAAGGCCGACGCCGCGCCCGAACTCGCCGAGGAGGTCGATCGCCTGCTGGAACGCGACGCGCTGCAGTTCCTGTCGATCGTGAACAAGGCCGGGCTCGTCGTCGCGGGCGCGGCCAAGGTCGAGGCGGCGATCCAAGCCGGCGCAGTCGTCGGGTTGATCCACGCCGCCGACGGGGCGCCGGACGGGGCCTCGAAGCTGGAGCGTCTGCTGCGCGGGCGTCTCGGCGAAGCCGCCGACGCGGTCGGACGAATAAATCTCTTCACCTCGCGCCAATTGGATTTGGCATTGGGGAGGACAAATGTGATACATGCAGCGCTCAACTCGGGCGAGGCCAGCGCGGCCTTTCTCGCGAAGGCCGCGCGCCTGCTGCAATATCGGGCGAGCGGCGCGGCGCCGACGGCGGTCTCGATCGATGCGAGACGGAGCGGGGCGAGCGACAAAACGCCGGAATGAACGAACGATAGGCCGGGGTCACTGGAAAAACGCATGAGTGAAACGAACAACAGCGGCGACAAGACTTTGGGCGCATCGCCGGCGAAGCCGACTTTGCATCTGAAGCGGCCCGTCGAGCAGGGAACCGTGCGCCAAAGCTTTTCGCACGGGCGCAGCAAGGCGGTCGTCGTCGAGAAGGTCAAGCGCCGCGTCCTCGGCCCTGGCGAGGCGGCGCCGGCGCCGGTCGCCCCGAGGCCGGCCGCCCCGGCTGCAGCCGCCGCCCCCACGGCAGCGCCCCGCGGCCCGACCGTCGCCGCGCCGATCGCGCCGCCGAAGACGGGCGTTGTACTGCGCACCCTGACCGAGGAGCAGCGCGAGGCGCGGGCGCGGGCGCTCGTCGACGCACGGGCCCGCGAAGAGGAAGACCGTCGCCGTCAGGAAGCGGAGGCCGAGGCGCGCCGCGAACGCGAGGCGCGCGACAAAGCTGAGCGCGACGCCGCCGAGGCGCGCAAGCGCGAGGAAGAGCTCCGCCGCACTCAGGAAGCCAGTTTCAAGCGCCAGTCCGAGGAGGAAGCGCGCCGACGTCTTGCCGGCGGCGAGCCCGCGGCGACGCCGGCCACGAACTTGGGCCGCAAGCCGGTCGCCGCGCCTGTCCCGACGCCGAGCGCCGCGCCCAGCGCGGCCAAACCGGCGACTCCGGGCGTCGCCGCCAGCGAGGACGAGAGCAAGCGCGTCGTTCGCAGGACGACCGTCATCGCGCCTGCGGCGAAAGTCATGCTGCCGACGCCGCGTCCGGCGCGCAGCGGCGATCAGCGCAATCGCGGCCGTTTGACGGTCACCAGCGCCACCGCCGGCGAGGAGGAGCGCACACGTTCCGTCGCCGCCTTCCGCCGTCGCACGCAGCGCCTCAAAGGGCACGGCGCGCAGGAGGCGAAGGAGAAGATCGCCCGCGAAATCGTTCTTCCCGAGGCGATCACCATCCAGGAACTCGCCGGCCGTATGTCCGAGCGCGCGGTCGACGTCATCAAGCTCCTGATGCGCCAGGGCCGCATGGTCACTTTGACCGACACGCTCGACGCGGACACGGCGCAGCTCATCGCCGAGGAAATGGGCCATAGCGTCAAGCGCGTCGCCGAGTCGGACGTCGAAGAGGGCTTGTTCGATCGTCCCGACGAGGAAGGCGCGCCGGTTCCGCGGCCGCCGATCGTCACCATCATGGGCCACGTCGACCACGGCAAGACCTCGCTGCTCGACGCCATCCGCCACGCCAACGTGGTGGCCGGCGAAGCGGGCGGCATCACCCAGCACATCGGCGCCTATCAGGTGACCGCCCCCGGCGGCGCCAAGATCACCTTCATCGACACGCCCGGCCACGCCGCCTTCACGGCGATGCGTGCGCGCGGCGCCAAGGTGACCGATATCGTCGTGCTGGTCGTGGCCGCCGATGACGGCGTGATGCCGCAGACGATCGAAGCGATCCGCCACGCCAAGGCGGCTCACGCGCCGATCATCGTCGCGATCAACAAGATCGACAAGCCGGACGCCAACCCGCAGCGCGTCATGCAGGAATTGTTGCAGCACGACGTTCAGGTCGAAGCCTTCGGCGGCGAAACGCTCGCCGTCGAGGTGTCGGCGACCAAGCAGACCAATCTCGACAAGCTGCTCGAGGCGATCGCGCTGCAGGCCGAACTTCTCGATCTCGTCGGCCGACCCCGATGCGCAGCGCCGAAGGAACGGTGGTCGAGGCGCGCCTGGATCGCGGCCGCGGTCCGGTCGCGACGGTGCTGGTGCAGCGCGGCACGCTGCGCGTCGGTTCGCTCGTCGTCGCGGGCTCGCAATGGGGCCGCGTGCGCGCGCTCATCGACGACAAGGGCCAGAACGTCGAAGAGGCCAGCCCATCGACGCCGGTCGAGGTGCTCGGCTTTTCCGGCGCGCCCGAAGCCGGCGACCGCGTCGCCGTGGTCGAAAGCGAGGCGCGGGCGCGTGAGATCGCAGAATATCGCGAGCGCCAGAAGCGCGAGAAGCTCGCCGTGCGCGGCGGCGTGGTCCGCACCTCGCTCAGCGACATGATGAGCAATCTCAAGACGGCGGGCCGCAAGGAACTGCCGATCGTCGTCAAGGGCGACGTACAAGGCTCGGTCGAGGCGATCACCGCGGCGATCGAGAAGCTTGGCAACGAGGAAGTCGCCGCCCGTGTCATTCATGGCGGCGTCGGTGGCGTGACCGAATCCGACGTGACGCTCGCCGAGGCCTCGAAGGCGGTCATCATCGGCTTCAATGTGCGCGCGCACAAGGAAGCGCGCGATCTCGCCGAGCAGCAGGGCATCGAGATCCGCTACTACAACATCATCTATAATCTCGTCGACGACGTGAAGGCGGCGATGTCGGGCCTCCTTTCGCCGACCCTGCGCGAGACGATGCTCGGCAACGCGCAGATCCTGGAAGTGTTCTCGATCTCGAAAGTCGGCAATGTGGCGGGCTGCCGGGTCACCGACGGCGTCGTGCAGCGCGGCGCGCACGTGCGCCTCATCCGCGACAACGTGGTCGTCCACGAAGGCAAGCTGTCGACGCTCAAGCGCTTCAAGGACGAAGTCGCGGTGGTGCAGGCCGGCCAGGAGTGCGGCATGGCGTTCGAGAACTATCAGGACATGCGCATCGGCGACGTCATCGAATGCTATAACGTCGAGGAAATCCGTCGCACGCTCTAAAAACGCGCTGCGATCTGACGGGGCCTCGGTGGCTGCCCTCGTCCGGCCCGTCGGGCGGCCTCTCAGCGAACGAGACGTTCGCCTGACGCCCGCGCGCGGGCGAAGGGGAGAGGCGCCAAAGCCCCTCGCCCGCTCGGCGGGAGAGGGGTTGGGGTGAGGGTGGTTCCGCGCGGCATCGCGTTTCCCTCTCGAGCGGTCGCTTGCCATGCGTCGCCGAAATTGAACTTTCAGGCTCTCTAAATGTCTCGTTCCGAAACTAAACACGGCGGTCCGTCGCACCGCCTCGAACGCGTGGCGGAAACGATCCGTCATGCGATCGCGGAGATTCTCCAGCGCGGCGAAATCGTCGATCCCGTCCTCAATCGGCAAGTGGTGACGATCCCCTCGGTGAAGATGTCGCCCGATCTGAGGCTCGCGACGGTCGCCGTCATGCCGCTCGGCGGCAAGAATGCCGAGGCGACGGTCGCCGCTCTCAACGGGCACAAGAAGGCGCTGCGCGCGCTGGTCGCCCAGCGGGTCAATCTCAAATTCGCGCCGGACTTGCGCTTCGCGCTCGACGGCAGCTTTTCCGCGCAGGCCGATATCGACGCGCTTCTGAAATCGCCGCAGGTCGCGCGCGACCTGCGCCATGACGACGACGAGGAACGCTGAATGAGTGGTGAGGCCGACATCGAGGCGACGCCTGCCGAGGCCGGATCGGGGCCGCAAAAACCGCGAAAATCGCCGCCGCGCCGTTCGACGCGCGTCGAGATCAACGGTTGGATCAACCTCGACAAGCCTGTCGGCGTCACCTCGACGCAGGCGGTCGCACAACTGAAATATCTCTTCAACGCGAAGAAGGCCGGCCATGCCGGCACCCTCGACCCGTTGGCGTCGGGTGTGCTGCCGGTCGCCTTCGGCGAGGCGACGAAGACCGTTCCGATCGTGCAGGAGGGAACCAAGGCCTACCAGTTCACGGTCAAATGGGGCGAGGAAACCGACACCGACGACGCCGAGGGCGCGGTCGTCGCGCGATCGGAGAAGCGCCCGACGAGCGAGGAGGTCCGGGCGGCGTTGCCGCATTTCATCGGCGTCATCAGCCAGGTCCCGCCGACATTTTCGGCGATTCGCATCGCCGGCGAACGCGCCTACGATCTGGCGCGCGGCGGCGAAACCTTCGCCATCGCGGCGCGCGATATCGTCGTTCACCGGCTCGAACTCATCCAGGCCGCAACCGATGAGGCGCAATTCGAGGCCGAATGCGGCAAGGGCGCCTATGTCAGGGCGATTGCGCGCGATCTTGGGCGGCTGCTCGGCTGCCACGGGCACGTCGTGGTGCTGCGCCGCACCCGTGTCGGTCCGTTTCTGGCCGATCGGGCGGCGGCGCTCGATGCGCTGCGCGAGGTCCCCGAGGCGCGGACCGCGGCGCTGCTTCCCCTCGAGGCGGGTCTGGCGGAATTGCCCCGCCTCGCGATCGACCGGAACGGCGCCGCGATCCTGCGCCGCGGACAGAAGCTGCTGCTGCGCGGCGGCGATGCGCCAGTCGAGGGGCCGGCCTACGCCGCGTGCTTCGGCGCGCCGATCGCCTTCGGCAATGTCGAGGGCGGCTATTTCGTTTCGACCCGGGTCTTCAATCTGCCGGGCTGACGGCGCGACCCGAGGAGGAGGCCAACGCCCGCGTTACGAATTCGCCGGGTTCACGGCGTCTTCCATGCGGCCAGCGCATCCGCGACGATGCGCTCGCCGTCGGCGCCCTTCTCGAAGGTCAGCTTGGCGATCCGATCGTCGTTGAGCAGCAGCGGGAAGTCGAACCAGGCGCGGCTGGCGATGAGGTCGACGTTGCGCGCGACGTCGGCGTCGGTGCGGTTGAGGCCGACGAGGAAATAGCTGTCGCTGATCTTGACGCGGACGCCCGACAGGGGATCCTGCGAGGGCGGATCGTCACGCCGCATCAGCGGAACGCGCATATCCTTGATCCCCTTGATTTCGGCGCCGTCGGCGAAGGTCACGCGCAAATCGATCGTATGCGAGGCGGGCAAGCTCGCATCGGTGTTCTTCCGGATCGTCATGATCGCGTGCATCTTCAGATCGGGAATATCGGCTTCGGCCTTGATCCCGACCGTCCCCGGTTGACCCGCGACCGCCGGAATTGAACTCCAGACGACCGACCCGAGGCTCACCGCCGGCGGCTTTTGTTGGTCGTTCCCGACGGCGACGAGCATCGCGGCGCGAGCGGCGACCGGCAGGCCCGGCGTCGCCGCGGGCGTGGCCGTGGGCGAGGCCGTCGCGGGCGCGCCTGCTGCCGGCGAGCCGACGGCCGTCGGCGAAGCAGGCGCGGGCGAAGGAGAGGTCGGCGTCGGAGTTGGCGCTGGCGTTTGGCCCGCGGCGCTCGACTCGGCCGATGGAGCCGGGGCCGGCGTGGGCGTGGCGGTTGCGCCGCCGACGCGCTCGGCGATCTTGGCGGCGCTGGCCGCCGGCGACTGCGCGTCGGCAGGCTCCTTGATTGCGAGATCCTGCGGCTTCTGACGTAGCAAGAAGGCCGCGACGGCCACGGAAAGGACGATCCCAACGATGACCGCGAGCACGATCCAGGGCACCGGATTGGCGCGAGGCGCGTCAAAACGGCTCGGCGCGCTCGGTCGAATCGAATCGTTGTCGGGCGCGCCCAACCCATAGCCGCCGCGATCGACGTCCCCCGACGCGTCGATCGACGGAGCTTCGCCCTCGCTGTCGAAGCCATGGTGAGCCGCGGCGAAAATCGGCGGCGCGGACGATGGCTCGGAGGCCGGGCTGGCGCGATGGGCGATCGGCGGCGGCGCGAAGCGAGGGGGTAGCGGAGCGGGCCGAGCGCCCAGGACCGGCCGCGCGGGGCCGTCGGGGCCGACCGGCGGCCTGGCGGTGGGGTTCGTCGCCGGCGCGAGGGGACGCGGCGCTTGGGGACGCGCCGGCGCGGCGGGCGGTTGGCCAGGGGCTGGCGCGGATGCGGCCGGCGGCGGTGGGGGCGCCGGCGGCCTGGCCGCCGGGGGCCCCGCGGGCACAAGAGGCTTGGCTGTCGCGGTCGCCGCGTAAGACTTCGCGGGCGCGGCGTACGCTGGCGCGCGCGCGGGCGTTTCCGCCGGGCGGCTCGCCAAGGTTCCCGACGGCGCATATTGCGCTTCGAGACGCGCGACGGCGGCTTCGAGCGCGGCTTCCTCGCGCGCAATGTCCGCCTCGGACAGCGCCGAGCCGAGCGAACGCAGTTGGCGGAGCAGAGCCGAGCGCGCTCGGTCGTAGATCGACTTTCGCGCCGACGCGGGGCTAGCCTTCGGCAAGTTCGCCACGGCTTTGGCGAGCAGGGAATAATAATCAGCCATGATCGAATCCGGTCGCTCGCACTTTGCCTCCGAGCGCCCTCATTGGGTTAATCTTGGAAGGGGTCATGCACAAGAATTGTATCGTCGCGCTTGGGACTCGTCGAGAGCAAGGCGACCGGCGCGCCGATGAGTTCCTCGACACGGCGCACATATTTGATCGCTTGAGCCGGCAGATCGGCCCACGAACGGGCCCCCACCGTCGCCTCTTTCCAGCCCTCGATCGTCTCGTAGACCGGCTCGATGCGCGCCTGAGCGGCCTGCGAGGCGGGGAGATAGTCGATCTCCTTGCCGTCGAGACGATAGTGCGTGGCGACCTTGATCTCGTCGAAGCCGTCGAGGATGTCGAGCTTCGTCAACGCGATGCCGTCGATGCCGGAGGTCTTGACGCATTGACGCGTCAGAACCGCGTCAAACCAGCCGCAACGGCGCGGACGCCCGGTGTTGGTGCCGAATTCATTGCCGCGCTGGCCGAGCAGTCGGCCGGTCTCGTTGTCGAGTTCGGTGGGGAAGGGGCCGCCGCCGACACGGGTCGTATAGGCCTTGGCGATGCCCAGGACATAACCGATCGCGCCTGGACCCAGGCCCGAACCGGTCGCGGCGTTGGCCGCGACGGTGTTGGACGAGGTCACGTAAGGGTAGGTCCCGTGATCGATGTCGAGCAAGGCGCCTTGCGCGCCCTCGAACAGAATGCGCCGCCCGGCGCGCCGCTCGCGGTCGAGCAGGTCGAATGTCGGGGCCATATACGGCAGGACTTTCGGCGCGACGGCAAGGAGTTCGGCCTTGATCGCTTCCGCCGTCGGCGCCGCGAGACCCATGCCGCGGCGCAGAGGCTCGTGATGCGCGAGCACGCGCGCGATCTTGCCGTCGAGAAACTCCGGCTCGGCCAGGTCCATCAAGCGAATTGCCCGCCGGCCGATCTTATCCTCGTAGGCCGGACCGATGCCCCGCTTGGTGGTGCCAATTTTCACGCCGCCGATTTCCGCTGATTCGCGATGTGCATCGAGTTCACGATGCAGTGAAAGGATAAGGGGAACGTTTTCGGCGATCTTGAGGTTTTTTGGCGACACTTCGACGCCTTGGGCGCGAATTTTCTCGATTTCGTCGACGAGATGGTAAGGGTCGAGCACAACGCCGTTGCCGATGACCGACAATTTCCCGGGACGCACGACTCCCGACGGCAGCAGATTGAGCTTGTAGACCTGATTGCCGACAACCAGCGTGTGTCCGGCGTTGTGCCCACCTTGGAAACGGACCACGACATCGGCCGATACAGACAGCCAATCGACGATCTTGCCCTTTCCCTCGTCGCCCCATTGGGCGCCGACAACAACGACGTTGGCCATCGCTGCACTATCCCCTTCAACCTCAAGAAAACAAAGCCCCGGCGCCAGCGACAATGGGCTGGACCGGGGCTCATTGCGCGCATGGACTACGCGATCGGGGCCGGCGAGTAAAGTCGCTGTCTGACCGATCCTCGGCCCCGGGCGCCGAGAATTCTGCGCCGCCTCTTGGATCGGTCGCACTGCTCGCCCATATCCCGGCCACGGGCGGATCAGCCCGAAACGGGAGATTTCCATGACCCCCCAAGAACGCCAAATGCTGGCGGACCTGTTCGAGCGCATCCGCTCGACCGCGACAGGCGCGCCGCGCGACCCCGAGGCGGAGGCCTTCATCAACGAGGCCGTGCGGAACCAGTCCTACGCCCCTTATGTCCTCGCGCAGACTGCAATCGTGCAGCAGCATGCCCTGGACGCCGCGACGAAGCGCATCGCCGAACTCGAATCGCGCGCCGCCGCGCCCGCCCAGGAAACCAGCTTCCTCGGCAATCTCGGCAAGACCCTTTTCGGCGGCGGCGGTTCGGCGCCGCCGCCGCCTCGCTCCAGCTATGACGCGAGTTCTTACCAGCGCGGCCCCGACCCGGCCGCCGCCCGTCAGCAGCAGCCGTCCTATGCGCCGCCGCCGCCGCAACAACAGGGGGGTCCCTGGGGCGCGCCGCCGGCCGCGCCTCCCTCCGGCGGCGGCTTCCTCGCCAACGCGATGACCACCGCGGCTGGCGTCGCCGGCGGCGTGCTGGTGGCCAATTCGCTGGAGAGCCTGCTCGGCGGCCGTGGCGGCATGTTCGGCGGTCATTCCGCCGGCGGGTTTGGCGGCATGGGCGGCGGCGAAACGATCAACAACATCTATGAGAGCGGGTCCGACGCCGCCGGCCAGCACGCCGAGGACGTGCTGCAGGATCAGGATCAGGACCAGGACGACGCGCAGGACGCTCAGGACGCGAGCTACGACGACGACAGTTCCGACGATAGCAGCAGCTACGACACCTGAACTCGGCCGTGGAATCGGCCGCTCGGATCCCCGAAGCGGCCGGGACCGCTACATGACGATCACCTTCGTGCCGACGCGGACGCGATCGTAGAGGTCGATCACGTCCTCGTTCATCATGCGGATGCAACCCGACGAGACGTTCCGGCCGATCGTCGAGGGTTCGTTGGTGCCGTGGATGCGATACATCGACGATCCCAGATAGAGCGCGCGCGCGCCGAGCGGGTTGGCAGGGCCACCGTCCATATGAGCCGGCAAGTCTGGCCGGCGGAGCATCATTTCCGGCGGCGGCGTCCAGCCCGGCCATTCGGCCTTGCGGCTGATCGTCTTGACGCCCGCCCACTCGAAGCCCGGCCGGCCAACGCCGACGCCGTAGCGAATGGCGCGGCCATGCGGCAGCACGAGAAAGAGAAACTTCTCCGGCGTGTCGATGATGATCGTGCCCGGCCGCTCGGCGCCGGTGTAGTCGACTTCGCGGCGAAGATACTCCTCGGCGGGCTTCCCCTCGAGCTCGCTGGGCGGTGGCGGCGCCAGCGCGGCGACGACTTGATCGTTTGCTTGCGGCGCAGCGGGAAGCGCCCGGGGAGCGGGGTGCGGGCCGCCGGAAAGGCCGGTCACGACGAATTCAATGAAGCCGCCGCCCAATCCTCCGCCGGCCGGCGCGGGCGGGGCCGACTGGTGTGACAGCGGCGGCCCCATGCCGGGGATGACCAGGTTATCCATGGTGGCGGCTCGCGCGTCCGCGGTGGCCAACGCGAGCGCCGAAAGGCTCAAAAATGCGGGAACGAGGAAATCGGAAACGCGCCGCATGACAAACTCCTGCCGCAGCGTCGCGCCAACGCGCTGTCGCCAGTCGCGGCGACGCTGAACAAGAGCCAAGCATACCCGAAAACAACGCCGACAGACCGTGAGTCGCAGGCGATGGTTATCGGAGAGCAACGATCTATGATTAAGGAATCTTGACTGGGATATCGTCTTACGAATTCTTGGGCGCAGGCGCAGCGGCGCGCGGCCCGATCATCGCTTTGATCCGGCTGCGCAGCCGCGCAATGTCGAAAATCCAGGCAAGCGCGCCGTAGACCGCCGCGCCGAGCGTTGCCTGGCCTAGCAGCAGCGCGAGACCGGGCGCGCGGGCGCTGAGCGGCCACAGCGCGAGCGCCATCGCGCCGGTCGCGGCGGCGGCGCCGAACAAATCACGCGCGCGCGGCCATTGCGGCCTCATGGCGATGGCGAAGAGAAGCGCGACGCCGAAGCCGACGATGAGCGCTCCGCTCTGCGCCAGCGCGAGCCAATGGCTGCTCTCCTCGTGCGGCAGCGTGGCGATGAGCGCCGCCTGCGCGCCGAGCGCCGCAAGCGCCGCGACGACCATCGGCGCCGTCCGCTTGGCGATCTGAAAGATCGGCGCGACCGCGTACATCATCAGCGCGAACGCGGCGAGGCCGGGCAGCATCGGCGCGAGATAGGCCGCGAACGGTCCGCGAAACGCCTCGGGCGCGATCAGCGCCTGCAGACTGGGGAGGCACAGCCAAAGTCCCGCCGCGGCCGGCAGCATGACGGCGACGACCAGCGCCATATTGTCCGCCAGTTGCGCCCGCGCGCCGTCAGGCCCCAGCGTCTCCTCGGCGCGCACCGCGCGCTGGAACAGGATGACGTCGAGCGCCGAGGCGATCGCCGCCAGCACGCGCACTCCGATGTCGTTGGCCAGCGAGAATTGCCCCGCTTCGTCATAGCCATAACGGGAACCCGCGAGGATGCGCCCGGCGAATGGGATCAACTGGAACAGCACGGACGAGACGATGAAGGGCGCGGCATAGCCGAAATAGGTTCGCGCCAGGCCGGGCTCGGCGAGGCGGAGGGGCGCGTCAGGATCGCGCAGATCGCGATAAGTCGCCGCCATCGCTGCGCCGATGCTGAGGCATACGCCGGCAAGCGCGATCTCAGCCGAACCGAAAAGCAGCGCGCCGCCGACCGTCAACAGCAGCCCGAGCCCGTTCTTGACGACGACGATCGCGACGTAGGGGCGATCGAGGAAGCGCGCGCGGGCGAGCGCGGTGCGCAAATCATACAGCCCGCTCGCGACGCCGGTCAGCGCGGCCAGCGCGACGAGGCTGGGCGAAAGCGGCAGTTCGACGCCGCCGAGCGCCAGGGTCAACGCAGCGAGGCCGACGAGAAGCGCCAGCGCGGCGAAACAGGCGTCGAGGGTGGCGCGCACCGCCGGCCGCTCGAGGCGCACCCGCTGCGAATAGAACCGCACCGCCGACAAGCGCAGCCAGTCGAAACCGGCGGTGTTGACGAGGACCGCGGCCGCCCAGGCGATGGCGAAGCGGCCGAATTCCGCCGGCCCGAGATACTTCGCCACCAGGAGCGCGACGAGGAAGTTGAACAGGGCGTTCGAAGCGAACGCGAGGCTGACGATCATCCCTTGGCGCCCGATTGGGGCGAGCGGCGAGGCTCGCTGAGCCGTCCGGCCCGGCCGGATCGGCCCCTCAGGGTTAGCGCCTCAGGGATAAGAAAGTCTTGCGGTCCGTGTCGCTCCGCTCAGCGGGTTCGTCTCGTCCCAGGCGTAGCTCAGCGTCTCGAAACGCATCGCGCGGGTATCCACCATCAGCAGCCGCCCGACGAGGCCGCGGTCGCCGTCGCCGAAGCCGCCGACGATCTCCCGGATCGCCTCCAGCGCCATCAGCGAACCGAGCACGCCGGCGAGCGCGCCGAGCACGCCGGCTTCCGCGCAGGCGGGAACCGTTCCCGGCGGCGGCGCCTCGGGGAAGAGGCAGCGATAGGTCGGATTGGGCGCGCCGTCCGGACCCCGCTCATAGGGCTTCAGGGTCGTCAACGTCCCGTCGAATTCGCCGATCGCGCCGGTCACCAGCGGCTTGCGCTCGAAGTAGCACGCGTCGGAGACGGCGTAGCGGGTGTCGAAATTGTCGGAGCCGTCGAGGACGATGTCGTAGTCGGCGACGATCGCGCGGGCGTTGTCCGCGTCGAGGCGACGGGCGATCTTTTCGACGCCCACATGCGGATTGATGCGGAGGATCGCCGCTTCGGCGCTATTGACTTTGGCGCGCCCGACGTCCGAGGTCGCGTGCAACACTTGGCGATGCAGGTTGGACAGGGCGACCACGTCGTCGTCGACGATGCCGACGCAGCCGATGCCCGCGCCAGCGAGATATTGCAGCGCCGGCGAGCCGAGGCCACCCGCCCCGATCGCCAGCACGCGCGCCGCCCTGAGCTTGAGCTGACCCGGCCCGCCGACGCCGCGCAGGACGATCTGGCGCGAATAGCGCTCGATTTCTTCGTTCGTGAGCTTCATCGCGACAGTTTACGCGCGACCGGCCTGAGCGAGCAATGCCGGCGCCGGCGTGGAGGCTTAGCCCGGCTGCGACTCCACCAGTTTGCTCATATTGACTCGCCAGCCGCCCTTGAACGCCTCCTCGCTGTCGACGCGATAGCCGAGCCGTCGGTAGAGGCTCAGGTTCTCGGCAAAGAGCTTGTTGGTGTAGAGCTTGATTTCACGGTATCCCAGCGACGCGGCCAGACGCTCCGCGTGCGCCAGCAGCTTCCGACCGAGACCGCGCCGTTGGCAGGCCGGCGCAACAGCCACGTTTTCGATGAGCAGACAGTCAGCTTGCGCAATCGTTTCGATGAGAGCGGCGAGCTTTCCCTCAACCAAGAGAATATCGAAGCGATTCGTTCGCAAGGCCTCGGCGTAATCGGCCGTCATCGGCGTGGGTTCACGCCCGATGACGGAAACCCATTTGGCGTATGCCTCGCGCGTCAATTCCCGGATCGCTGCAGCGTCCGCCGCGACCGCTCGCCGAAGTTCCAGCGGCTCGCTCGTCATCCGACTTCCCCCCGCCGGCGCGACCCGACGTTGTTGAACTTACCTCAGCGTCGTTGCGCGCCGCCACGCCGTCCGACATAGTCCCGGGCGACGGCGCTCCTGCGTCGACGCAGGAGATCGGATTATCGTGGATCGGGCGCGGCTTGCAATCCTCTTCGCGCTCACCGCGGCTTCATCGTACGGCCTGATTCCCTCGCTCGTGCGCGCCGCTTACGAGAGCGGCGTTCCACCGGTCGAATGCACGTTGTTCCGCGCGACCTTCATCGTTTTCACGCTCGGCGGCTTCGCTGTCCTGAATGGCGAGCGGCTCGCAGTCCCGCCGGCCGCGCGCGCGTCATTCTGTCTTCAGGTGCTCGCGACGGCGATGATTTCCATCGGCTACATCGCGTCGCTGCAATTCATCCCGGTGGGACTGTCGGTCATTATCTTCTACACCAGTCCGATCATGATCATGGTCGCCGCTCCCATCGTCGAGGCGACGAAGCCGAGCTTGGCCCGGCTCGCCATCGCCTCGGCCGGATTCGCGGGCCTCGTCGTTGCGCTGGGGTTTTCGCTGGACGGACTCGATTGGCGCGGCGTCGCTCTCGCGGCGGTCGGAGCCGCGGGCTATGCGCTGCAGTTCTTTTCCGGGCGCGCGCTGACGCGGCATCTGTCGCCGAGCGCCATGGCCAGCCTTGTCCACGGCGCGGTCTGGCCGATCCTGCTCGGCGTCGTCCTGTGGCAGAACCAGGGCGCGATCCGGCTGCTCGACCCGCATGGCGTCGCGCTCGCGGGCTACATTTTCGTGGCGGCTGTCGCGCTGTGCTACATGTTCGCCTACATGATCCACATGCTGGCCCTTCGCAACGCGCCAGCCTCGGTCATCGCGCCGGTCTTCAACCTGGAGCCGATCGTTACGACCGGCGCGGCGGCCGTCGTTCTCGGCGAGCGCCTTTCACCCAGCCAATACATCGGCGGCTTCATCGTTTTCGCCGCGTTGGTCGGGGCGGCGCTCATCGCTCAGCGCGAGGAAAAGCGGCCGCTTGCGGCGTAGGAAACCGCCTAAGTCGATCGGGCGCCCCGGAAAGCGGCTTGATCGGTCGGCTCAGGCGGGGCAATCTGCGCGCGACCCCGAGTGCCCGACGCGCGGCGTCGCGATCGAGGCCTCGCGTGGAGGGATGACCGTCATGTCTACAAGCGACCCCATCGTCATCGTCGGCGCGGCGCGCACGCCGATGGGCGGGTTTCTCGGTGAATTGAAGGACGTCTCGGCGCCCCAGCTCGGCGCGACGGCGATCCGCGCGGCGCTGTCGCGCGCCGGTCTCAGGGGCGAAGACGTCGACGAGGCGTTGATGGGCTGTGTGCTGCCGGCGGGGCAGGGCCAAGCCCCGGCGCGCCAAGCGGCGCTCGGCGCAGGCCTGCCGATCGCGGTCGGCGCGACGACGGTCAACAAGATGTGCGGCTCGGGCATGAAGGCGGCGATGCTCGCCTACGACGCTCTTTGCGCGGGTTCGGCGCAGATCGTCGTCGCCGGCGGTATGGAGAGCATGAGCAATGCGCCCTATCTCCTGGAGCGGGCGCGCTCGGGCTACCGCATGGGCCACGGCCGGGTTGTCGATTCGATGTTCCTCGACGGGCTCGAGGACGCCTACGACAAAGGGCGCCTGATGGGGACTTTCGCCGAGGACTGCGCGCAAAGCTACCAATTCACCCGCGAGGCTCAGGACGCGTACGCGCTGCGCTCGCTGGAGCGCGCGACGCGGGCGATGCGCGAGGGCGCGTTTGCCCAGGAGATCGAGCCCGTCACCGTCAAGACGGGCAAGAGCGAGGCGCGGATCGCCGAGGACGAGCAACCGCCGAAGGCGCGGCCGGAGAAAATCCCCACGCTGAAGCCGGCGTTCCGCGAGGGCGGCACGGTCACAGCCGCCAATTCGAGTTCCATCTCGGACGGCGCGGCGGCGCTGACGATGATGCGCCGAAGCGAGGCGGAGCGGCGAGGCGTCGCCCCGCTGGCCGTCGTCGTTGCGCATGCGAGCCATGCCGCCGAGCCGCGGAATTTCCCCACCGCGCCGATCGGCGCGATGCGCAAGCTGTTCGACAAGACCGGCTGGAGCGCCGATGCCGTCGATCTCTTCGAGATCAACGAAGCCTTCGCCGTCGTCGCGATGGCGGCGATGCGCGATCTCAATCTTCCCGCTGAAAAGGTCAACGTCAACGGCGGCGCCTGCGCGCTCGGCCACCCCATCGGCGCTTCGGGCGCCCGCATCCTCGTGACGCTCATCGCAGCTTTGCAGGCGCGCGGGCTCGATCGCGGCGTCGCGTCGCTGTGCATCGGCGGGGGGGAGGCGACGGCGATGGCGATCGAGCGGGCGCGCTGAAAAAATCTACGCTCACGAACTCGGCGCCTGTCGAAATGTGCGCCGCTCGCGCGTCTTGGGGGTGAGCGCGGCGCGAGGCCGCGCGCAAGAAGGGAAGACGATCATGCAATATCTCCTGATGATCCACTCGGACGAAAGCGCGATGGCGGCATATCCGAAGGCGCAAGAAGAGACGATACTGGGGGCCTACGGCGCCTACATGCAGGCGATGAAGGAAGCCGGCGTGCTGCTCGGCGGCGAGCGGCTGCGGCCGACGTCGACCGCGACGGTGGTGCGCGTCAAAGACGGCAAGACCTCGGTGCTGAACGGACCCTACGCCGAAGTGAAGGAGCAGCTCGGCGGTTATTTCGCAATCGAAGCGCCCGATCTCGACGCGGCGATCGGCTGGGCGGCCCGTTGTCCCGGGGCGCAGTACGGCGCCATTGAGGTGCGCCCGATTTGGCCGATGTAGCCAACTGCGCTCAGGCGGCGGCGTGGGCCGCCGCGACGCGCGTCGCGCGGGAAAGCTACGGCAAGCTCGTCGCCTTTCTCGCCGCGCGCGATCGCGACATTCCCGGCGCCGAGGACGCATTGTCCGAGGCGCTGGCGGCGGCCCTCGCGGATTGGCCGCGCAAAGGCGTGCCCGCCAATCCCGAGGGCTGGCTCGCCGTCGCGGCGCAGCGACGCCGGATCGACGCGGCGCGCCGACGCCGCGGCGCCGGCGATGCGTCGGAAGCGCTTCGCCTGCTTGGCGAAGAACTGCGCGCCGCCGTCGAGACCGAGGCGCCGATCCCGGACCGGCGGTTGGCGCTGATGTTCGTCTGCGCCCATCCGGCGATCGACGAGGCGATCCGCGCGCCGCTGATGCTGCAAACAATTCTCGGCTGCGACGCCGCCGCGATCGCTTCGGCCTTTCTCGTCTCGCCGACCGCGATGGGTCAGCGGCTCGCGCGCGCCAAGGCGAAAATCAGGCTTGCGGGAGCACCCTTCCGAATCCCTGAACGCGAAGATATCGCCGAGCGTCTCGGCGCGGTTCTCGATGCGATCTACGCCGCCTTCGCGCATGGCTGGGCCGAGGCGTTCTCGGACGATCCGCGCGGGCGCAATCTGGCTGAGGAGGCGATCTGGCTCGGCAGGGTCGTCGCCGCGCTCGCGCCCGACGAGCCGGAGGCTTTGGGCCTGCTCGCCTTGATGCTGTACGCCGATTCGCGGCGCGCGGCGCGGCGCGACGCCACCGGCCGTTATGTCCCGCTCGACGCGCAGGACGTCGCCCAGTGGGACGCCGCCCTCATCGATGAAGCGGAGCGCCTGCTGCGGGCGGCGAGCGCGCGTTCGAAGCCGGGCCGCTTTCAACTGGAGGCGGCGATCCAATCCGCCCATGTCGCGCGCCGCCAGACCGGGACCGCGGACTGGAGCGCGATCGAAACACTATACGACGCCCTCTACGCCCTGACCGGCTCGCGGGTCGTCGCGGTCAATCGCGCCGTCGCGGTCGCCAACGCGCGCGGCGCGGGCGCCGGTCTCGCGCTGATCGAGGAAGCCGGAGCGGGCGGCGGTCTGGAAACGTTCCAGTCCTATTGGGCCGCGAAGGCGGATCTCCTGGCGCGCGCCGGCGAGGCCGAGGGCGCAAAGACGAGCTATCGCCGGGCGATCGGTCTCGAAAGCGATCCCGCGGTGCGCGCTTTCTTGCTTGCCCGCCTCGAGGCCTTGGGATGATCGGCTTCGCAGCCAAGGCGCAATCGAGCCACTCGTTCCGCCCCGCGCAACGGCGAGCGCTCCAAACGAAAGTTTAGCCGGTTTAAACTCTTATCCAATGGCAAAACTTTCTTCACCAGCTAACAGTGCGGCCGCATCTCGAATTCTTCCACTCTTCGCGAGGTCGACAGCAGTGAGCCAATCTCTTCGCGCCAGCCTGCGCGAGTTCCGAAGCGTCCTGCTCACGTGGGCTTGCGTCGACGCCTTGCCCGCCGGCGCAGCCAGCCGCGCAATGCGCCCGCAGCCAACCAGGCGCGCCGGCCCGTTGCGACTTAAGGCAGGCCGCAGGCATGGGAATCTTGTGTTGCGCGGGTCGTCCCTCGATCGGCAGCCTTCGCCGCAACGAACAACCGTCGCCCGAGGAGATCAATAACCCAAGCTTGCGGCTGCGGCGCGGAGTTTTCAGCTGGGACGTGATGTCAGGGACCAGACCGACGCGCAGCGGAACGTTCGCGTCGTTCAACGCGTCTTCTTGCTTCGGATCATTGACATCCTCTCAACGAAACGTGGGAGACGATGATGGCGATACCGGGTAGAGGCTGGCGCGGGGCCGGCTTATTGGCGGCGCCTTCTTTCGCCTTTCTGGCGGCGATTGTCGGCATGACCGCTGTTCTCGCCGGCGTGCATGGGGAAGCTCTAGCGCAGAGACCGGAGTGCCAGGGCGACAATGGCGGCCTCACCCTCTCGCCTGGATTTTGCGCCACGGTGTTTGCCGACAATCTCGGTCATGTCCGCCACCTTGTCGCGGCGGCGGACGGCACGCTTTACGCCAACACCTGGAGTGGCCGCTATTTTCCCAATGCGCCGCCGCCGCCGGGTGGTTTTCTCATCGCCATGAAGGACACCAAGGGCGAGGGACGCGCCGACATCGTTCAGCGCTTTGGCGTAACGGTAGCGGCGGGCGGGACCGGCGGCAGCGGCATCGCGCTTTACCACGACGCGCTATTTGCCGAGGAGAATGGCCGTATCCTGCGCTATCCGCTCGCTCAGGGGAAGGCGCTGCCGAGCGGGCCGCCGACCGTGGTGGTGTCAGGCCTGCCGCAGACCGGCGACCATCCGATGCACCCGTTCGTGATCGACGCCAAAGGCGATCTGTTCGTTGATCTCGGCTCGGCGACCAATTCTTGCCAATTCGAAAATCGCATCCCCAACTCGCCCGGCCATCGCCCATGCACCGAGAAGGAGACGCGCGCCGGCACGTGGCGCTATGACGCGAACAAGACGGGTCAGGTCTTTTCGCCCGCGCAGCGCTACGTGAGCGGCTTGCGCAACGGCGAGGGCTTCGCGTTCGACGACGCGGGCCGCCTGTTCGCCACCCAGCACGGTCGCGACCAACTCTTCCAGAATTGGCCGCGCCTCTACACAGCCGTACAGAGCGCGAAAGAGCCGGCCGAAGAACTGGTGCAACTCGTCCCCGGCGCCGACTATGGCTGGCCCGAATGCTATTACGACGACCAGCAGAACAAGCTGGTGCTGGCGCCGGAATATGGCGGCGATGGCGGCAAGGCGGTCGGCGTTTGCGCGCAGCGGCGGGGGCCGGTCGCCGCCTTCCCCGGGCACTGGGCCCCCAACGATCTGGCTATCTATCACGGGACGAAGTTCCCGGCCGGTTATCGCGGCGGCGCCTTCATCGCGTTCCACGGCTCGTGGAACCGCGCGCCCGAACCGCAGGGCGGCTACAACGTTGTTATCCAGCCGCTTGCCGACGGCAAGGCCGCGGGGCCCTTCGTGGTTTTCGCCGACGGCTTTGCCGGCCCCTACAAGGATCCGGGCAGAGCGGCGTTCCGCCCGACCGGGCTCGCGGAGGGCCCGGACGGCGAGCTCTACGTCGCCGACGACGTGCATGGCCGGATCTGGCGCATCACTTACAACGGCGACGGCTCCGACAAGGTCGCGTCGGCGCCGGCGCCCGCTGTCGTGGCGACGGCCCCAGGTTCGGCGGAGCCGCCCGAGGGGACCCATCCCGACGCCGGCCGGAGCACGCCTCATCTGCCGACGCCCCCCGGCGCCACCGCCGACGAGGTGGCGCTCGGCAATCGGATCTTTCATGGCGAGGCGGCCGACGGAACGTGCAGCGGATGTCACGGGTCGGATGCCGGCGGCAGCTCGGTCGGCCCCGCCCTCAACTCAGGCCATTGGCTGTGGGGCGACGGCAGCCTCGCGGCGCTCACCGCAACGATCGAGCACGGCGTCCCGCATCCCAAGCAATATCAGGGCGTCATGCCGCCGCTGGGCGGGGCCGAGCTTTCGCCGCGCGACGTGGCGGCGGTGGCGGCATACGTTTGGGCCGTCGGCCATGCGGGAAAGCATTGATCGCTGACGACAGGCGGTTGCGGGCATACGGCGGCCCGCCGGACTCGGCGTGACGCGCGCATGTCACATATCGGGCCGATGTTCGGCTGGACGCCGATCCTCGGATCGACCATTGTCGACAAAACGCCAAGTCCAAGGGATCGCCGACGTGATGCGCATCGCCCCCTTCTCGACGCCGGGCCGCTTCTGGCGCGGCAATCTGCACACGCACTCGAACCTTTCCGACGGCGCACTGACGCCGGAGGCCGTCATCGAGGCCTATAAAAGCGCCGGCTACGACTTCCTCCAGCTTTCGGAACACTTCCTCGGCCGTTTCGACTGGCCGATCGCCGATACGAGACGTTGGCGGTCCAACGACTTCACCACCCTGATCGGCGCCGAATTGCATGCGATGGGCACGGAAGTCGGCGAACTCTGGCACATTCTCGCCGCTGGCTTGCCGCTCGATTTTCCGGCGCCCGGCCCGACCGAGACTGGCCCCGAGCTGGCGGCGCGCGCCCGGGCGGCCGGCGCCTTTGTTGCGATCGCCCATCCCGCCTGGTCACAGCTCACGCCGGCCGACGGGCGCGCGCTCGAGGCGGCCCATGCGGTCGAGATCTACAACCACGGCTGCGCGGTCGAGACCGATCGCGGCGACGGCTTCTATCTTCTCGATCGGTTGGCCAACGAAGGGCGGCGCCTGACCGCGATCGCGACCGACGACGCGCATTTCCGCCACGGCGACTACGACGCCTTCGGCGGCTTCGTCGAGGTGAAGGCCGAAAGTCTCGATCCCGAGGCGCTGCTGACGGCGCTGAAGGCCGGACAGTTCTATTCGAGCCAGGGACCGCGCCTGCAGGACGTCACCGTCAGCCGCTCAGAAATCGCGGTCGAATGTTCGCCGGTCGATTCGGTGGCGCTGCTGACCGGAACTTCACGCGCTCTCGCCAAGGTCGGCCGCCACGTGACGCGCGCGGTTTTCGATCTTGCCAAAGTCGCGGGCGAGGCCTGGACCGACACCGGCGAGGACAAGTGGTTCCGCATCGTTGCGATCGACGCGTCGAGCCGGCGCGCCTGGACCAATCCGATCTGGATCGACGAACTGGGCTGAACCAATCCGGCCGCCAGGCGGCCGGCGCGGCGCGACGGCTTTGGATCAAGGGCGTTGCGACGATACGGCGGCGCGATGGGTCTCGCCCTCTTCGCATTTCGTTGCGCGCCTTTCGGTCGCGGGAGCCGCTCACGCCAATCTCTTTTCCGAAAGCGCAATTTCCGCGGCGAGCGTTGCGGTAGCGCGCAACTCAATGATAGATTGTCTTCCAACGAATGGGACACATCATGCCAAGCGCAAAGCGAGCGACCGGGGACGGACTCAGCAAGTTTCAACGTTACCGGAGAGCGCAGATCAACAAGGGGATGAAGCTCTTGCGGGTCTGGGTTCCCGATCCGCATAGACCGGAATTCGCCAAGGAGGCGGAACGGCAGGCAAAGCTGCTGCGTGGCCGTCCAGAAGAGAAGGAGGCGCTCGCCTTCATCGAGGCCGCCTTCACCTGGCCTGAAGCGTGAGGCGAGGCGATCTCGTAATAGTTTCTCCGCCAGGCGACTACGGCAAGCCGCGGCCCGCGGTCGTGATTCAGTCCGACTGGCTCAAAGCGACCGACAGCGTTCTCGTCAGCCTTCTGACCAGCGCGATCGTCGATGCGCCGTTCTATCGACTGCCAATCGAACCGGATGGCGCGAACGGCCTGAAAGCGCCGTCACAGGTGATGGTCGATAAGATCATCGCCATGCCCCGCGAGAAGTGCGGCAGTGTCATCGGCCGCATCAACGAAAGTGAACTGATCGCGCTCAATCACATGCTCTCGGTCGTCATTGGCATCGCCGATTGACCAACCAGCTTGCGCCGTCCCGACGAGCCGCCTCCTTGCGCTCTCGCTCCGGCGGCCATAAATCGGGGCCTCGCCCGGGAATGGCGTCAGGGAAAGTCAGGTCATGAACGATACCACGGGCGCTCGCCTGCCGGGTTGGCACGCGACCACGATCCTCATGGTGCGCAAAGGCGGCCGGGTCGTCATCGGGGGAGACGGCCAGGTCAGCGTCGGCCAGACGGTGATGAAGGGCAACGCCCGCAAGGTGCGCCGCCTCGCCAAAGGCGAGGTCATCGCCGGCTTCGCGGGCTCCACCGCCGACGCCCTGACCCTGTTCGAGCGCCTCGAGGGCAAGCTCGAGCAATATCCCGGACAATTGCCGCGCGCCTGTGTCGAACTCGGCAAGGATTGGCGCATGGATCGCTATTTGCGCCGTCTCGAAGCGATGCTGCTCGTCGCCGACAAGGGTTCGGGCTTCGTGCTGACCGGCTCCGGCGACGTGCTGGAGCCCGAAGGCGACGACCACGGCTCGGCGATCGCGATCGGGTCGGGGGGCAATTACGCCCTCGCTGCTGCGCGCGCGCTGCTGCCGACCGAATTCGGTTCCGAGGAAATCGTGCGCCGCGCGATGGGCATCGCCGCCGGCATTTGCGTCTACACCAACACCAACCTCGTCCTCGAAAGCCTGTGACCTCATGAGTGAATTCTCCCCGCGCGAGATCGTCTCCGAGCTCGACCGCTATATCGTCGGGCAGAATGACGCCAAGCGCGCCGTCGCCGTCGCCCTGCGAAACCGCTGGCGCCGTCTGCGCCTCGTCTCGCCGATGCGCGAGGAGGTCATGCCGAAGAACATCTTGATGATCGGGCCGACCGGCTGCGGCAAGACCGAGATCGCCCGTCGTCTCGCCAAGCTCGCCGGCGCGCCGTTCCTCAAGGTCGAGGCGACGAAATTCACCGAGGTCGGCTATGTCGGGCGCGACGTCGAGCAGATCGTGCGCGACCTCGTCGAGATCGGCATCACGCTCGTCAAACAGCGCAAGCGCAAGGAAATCGAGGCCAAGGCGGAACTCGCCGCCGAGGAGCGGATGCTCGACGCGCTGGTCGGCGCGACTTCCTCGGCGCCGACGCGCGAGACGTTCCGCCGCAAATTGCGGGCCGGCGAACTCGACGACAAGGATGTCGAAATCGAGTTGCCGCAGAGCGGCGGCGGCATGCCGATGTTCGAACTGCCGAACATGCCAGGCGCGTCCGTCGGCGCGATCAACCTTTCCGATATTTTCGGCAAGGGGTTCGGACAGCGCACCAAGCCAAAGCGCATGAGCGTCGCCGACGCGCACGAGCCGCTGGTCGCCGCCGAGGCGGAAAAGATGCTCGATCAGGATCAGGTCGTGCGCGAGGCGATCCAAGAGGTCGAGAGCAACGGCATCGTCTTCCTCGACGAAATCGACAAGATCTGCGCGCGCGAGGGGCGTGGCGGCGCCGACGTTTCGCGCGAGGGCGTGCAGCGCGACCTCCTGCCGCTGATCGAGGGCACGAGCGTCTCGACCAAGCACGGCGCCGTCAAGACCGACCATATCCTCTTCATCGCCTCGGGCGCCTTTCACGTCTCCCGGCCCTCGGATCTGCTTCCCGAATTGCAGGGGCGACTGCCGATCCGCGTGGAGCTGGCCCCGCTTACCGAAGACGACTTCAAGCGCATCCTCACCGAGACGGAGGCGAGCCTCATCAAGCAATATGCGGCGCTGATGGCCGCCGAAGGCCTGACGCTGACCTTCGCCGACGACGCCATCGCGGCGATCGCGCGGGTCGCCGCCAAGGTCAACGCCAGCGTCGAAAACATCGGCGCGCGGCGCTTGCAGACAGTGATGGAGCGCGTCCTCGACGAGGTGAGCTTCACCGCCCCGGACCGCTCCGGCGAGCAGATCGCCATCGACGCCGCTTATGTCGAAGCCCATGTCGGCGATCTCGCGGACAACGCGGATTTGAGCCGGTTCATTCTGTGAGCCAGCCGCCATGCGGAGACCGCGCTAGGAGTTGATCATGACGACGCCGCTCGTGTTGACGTTCATCGGTCGCGACAGGCCCGGCCTCGTGAAAGCGATTTCGGAACGGGTGGCCGCCGCAGGCGGGACCTGGCTGGAGAGCCGGCTGGCGCGGTTGGCGGGCGAGTTCGCCGGAATCCTGCTGGTCGGCGTGCCGGAGACGAATGTCGCGGAATTCACGGCCGCGCTTCGCGATCTCGAGGCGAGCGGATTGCGGGTGACGATCGAACGGAGCGCGCGCGCCGCCGCGCCGGCGAGCGAGCGGATCGTCGAACTCAGTCTCGTCGGAATCGAGCGGCCGGGCATCGTGCGCGACGTCACGCAGGCGCTGACGCAGCTCGGCGTCAACATCGAAGAATTCAGCAGCGGCGTCGAAGCGGCCCCCTTTACGGGAACCGAGATGTTTCGCGCCGCGGCGCGTCTGCGCATCCCCGACGGGCTCGCGAGCGAAGAACTGCGCAAGACGCTCGAACGGCTGGCCGGCGAGATCATGGTCGATCTCGTCGTCACCGAAGGCAAGGCGGACGGTTAGAGCATCGCGCTGTTATGTTGAGCGGCCAGGATCCACTCACTTCGGGTATGGCACTCTGAGCCCCGCTTCGCGCATACGGCGGAAAATATCGAAATTCATCTCGCTGCGAACGCGCTCCGCCGTCACGATGTCGTCGACGAAACAGATCAACTGAAACTTCAGCGCCCAGTCGCTGAACTCATGGAACAGCACCAGCGGCGCCGGGATTGACAGCACTTGGTCCTGAGCCTTGGCGGCGGCGATGAGGAGGTCGCGCACCATCTCCGGATCGCTTTCGTAGGCGACGTTGACCGCGACGACGATGCGCCCCGTGCGGTCGGCGTGCATCCAGTTCTTCACCGCGCCGCTGACCAGCGTCGCATTGGGCACGATGAGCGTGCCGCGATCGAAGGTCTCGATTTCCGTCGCGCGCGCGTTGATGCGGCTGACGAAGCCCTGCTCGGCGCCGACCACCACCCAGTCGCCGACGCGGATGCCTCGCTCCCACAGCAGGATGAGGCCGGAAACGAAATTGTTGGCGATCGACTGCAAGCCGAAGCCGATGCCGACCGACAATGCGCCGGCGACGATCGCCAGTTTCTGGTAGTCGAGACCAAGCTGCGAACCGCTCATCAGCAGCGCGGTGCAGACGCCGAGGTAGCCGACGATCGTTCGGATCGAGTTGCTGACGCCGGCGTCGAGCCGGGTGTGCGGGAGATAGCGCGCGCCGAGCCAATTCTGGATCGCCCGCGTCGCGACGATGCCGATGACGAACAGGGCGGCGGCGACGAACAAAGAGGACAGCGAGAGCGTGATCCCGCCGATCTTCAGGCCGAAATAGGCGGCGCGAATCGTGGACGCGTAGTCCTGGGAGATGCTCCAGCGTCCGAGGATCAGCAAGATCCCGGCGACCACGATGGCGAGCCGCGCGAAGCCCTGGATCAACACGATGATCTGATCGAGCGCGCCGCGCCGCAAGCCGATCAACGTCATCAGGCCGCGGCCGAACGCGGCGTTCGGGCGCATCAGTTCTTCGGCGCCCTGCTGGACGATGACGTCGGCGAGATAGAGCACCGTCGCGAGCGTCGCGACGAACATCGTCTGATTGACGAGGAAAGTCGCCAAGGCGACATAGCCGGTGAGCGCCGCGCCGAGGATGACGACGACGAGCGTCCATAGCAGGATACGCGCCGGCGCCCAGGGTTCCCGCGGCGGCAGGCTGGTCGTGGCGGAGACCGGCCCCGCGGCCAGCCGCAGCGTGCGCGCCATGAGAATCGCGACGAGGGCGGCGCCAACGCCGCGGCCGGCCACCGTGATATTCAGCGAGGCGACGGCGTCCGCGGTCGGCTCCAGCAGTCGTTCGATCGCCAGGATCACGGCCACCGAGAGCCAAAGGCGAAACAGCAGCGCGCTGATGCGGTCGCTGACATGATCGAGCAGGCGCCAATTGGCCTGCCCCGGCGCCAGGAATCCGCGACCCAAGGCGTTGACCAAAACGATCAGCCGAAGTCCGTCGAGCAGCGCGTCGAGAGCGCCTTGCAGCCGCGGATCGGATATGTCGAAGACGTCGAGCGCATAGACGAGCGCTTCCAGACCGAGCAGCGGCAGGGCGGCGAGCACTACGATCGTCCAGGTCGCGGCCAGTGCGCGTCGCAGGCGGCTCGGCGCGACCGCGCCGGGATCGCGGGCGATCACGCGCCGGGCGATCCACTGCAGCGGCGCCCACAACGCCGCGAGAGCCAGGGCCACCGCGAGCAGGCCGAAGGCCTGCGCGGGGAGGATCCGCGCGGCCAACCCGTGGACCCAATCGCGGAACAAGGCCGCAACAGCCGTGAAGTCCCCCGGAGCCTCGAGGGCGACCCCTGTCCAAAGCAGTGGGCTGAGGACGCTCGATGACCGAGCGAAGGTTTCGCGCGCGAAGAGATTGCGCCGCGCCGCGTTGATGCGGGCATTGTCGTCGTCGATCTGCAGCAGCATCGCGCGCGCCGAACGCACATCGGCGTCGAGGGCGTCGTGTTTTTGCCGCTCGGCCGTGAGTTCCGCGGTCGCCGCGTCGCTCATGACGACGTCCTTGGACTTGGGCGTCAATTCGGAGAGACGCTTGGACGAGGCTTCGAGGCGCGGCGCAAGGTCGATGATGACCGCCTGCAACTCTGCGGCGAGCGGATCGCCCTCGTCGCGCAGCCGCACCAGGTCGGCGTCGGTCAGATCGTCGGACTTCAACGCGGTGTCGATATCGGCGAGCGCGGCGCGCGCCGAGTTCGAGCGTCTGGCGCGTCGTGTCGTCGCCACCGGCGTGGGCCACCGAGGTGAACGCGATCAGCAACGCCACGACGATCAATCGAAAAGCGCGAAGGGCTGGCAAATGGCTCCTCGGGGAATGATTCGGCGGCGGCGACGCTCCGTCGCATCCGACCATGGCCTCCACGTGACCGCAACGGCGAATCGAGGACGCCTGCGCCGCCCGTTCACCTTGGGGCGGGAAAAGGGCTGCGTCGGCGGCGCAGCTTTGTTAAAGGAAGCCGCGAAATAGAGGAAAATGTCTTTGAACCCCATCCCGCCGGCCCCGACGGCCGAGGCGCTCCGGCCCGACGCGTCCACGCTCGACGCGGGCGGGCGGGCGCTCGAACATTTTCTCGCTGCCGGCTTCGTGCGCCGCGAGCCGCCCGTGCTGCAACCGGCCTCGGTCTTCCTCGACATGTCCGGCGAGGACATTCGCGGCCGCCTCTACCTCACCGGCGACCCCTCCGGCGCCGAATTGTGTCTGCGTCCCGACTACACAATCCCCGTCTGCCTCGCCTATCTCGCCTCGCCGCAGGCGGGCCGGCAGGCGCAATACGCCTATCTCGGTCCGGTCTTTCGCGCCCGCCCGGGTCAAACCGGCGAGATGATGCAAACCGGCCTCGAGAGTTACGGCCGCCCGGACGTCGAGGCCGCCGACGCCGAAATCCTCGCGCTGGCGTTGGAAGCGGCGGAACTGGCCGGCGCGGGGCCGATGAAGGTGCGTCTCGGCGATGCGCGCCTGTTCGACAGTGCGCTCGCGGCGCTCGATCTGCCGGATGTCTGGCTGCGCCGGATGCGGCGCGGCCTCGCGCGGGGGCGCGCCCTGGAGACGATTTTGGATGGCAACGGGCAGGGGGCGCTGGCCCAATCCGGGGTCCTCGCGGCGCTGGAGAGCGCCGATCACGCCGGCGCCAAGGCGCTCGTCGAGGACTTGCTCGCCATCGCCGGCATCACGGCGGTGGGCGGGCGCAGCGCCGGCGAAATCGCCGACCGCTTCCTCGAGCAGGCCGCGGCGCGCTCGCAGGCCCATGTCACTACGGAACAGCAGGCGGTGCTCAGGAGCTTTCTCGCGATATCGGGCGATCCCGACTCGGCGTCGCGACAGCTCCGGCAATTGGCCGCCGACGCGCGGCTCGATTTCGGCGGCGCGCTCGATTCGTTCGATCAGCGCACCGGCTTTCTGGCCGCGCGCGGCATGCGGATCGAGGATTTCGTCTATTCCGCCGCCTTCGTGCGCGATCTCGACTATTACACCGGCTTCGTCTTCGAGGCGGTGGACGCCGCCCGCCCCGACGCCCGGCCGGCGGTTGGCGGCGGCCGCTACGACGGTCTGGCGCGCCGCTTGGGGGCCGCGAGCGACGTGCCCGCGGTCGGCGCCGCTGTCTGGATCGACCGTTTGCCGCCGTCGGGAGAGCCAGCATGACCGCCGGAGCTGAAACCGCCGCCGCGACGGAGAGCGCCCCGGAGGCGCCGCTCGTCCTCGCTGTGCCCTCCAAAGGACGGCTTCAGGAAAACGCCGCGGCCTTCTTTGCCCGCGCCGGCCTGGAATTCGTTCAGGGGCGCGGCGCACGCGACTACCGCGGCGCCATCGCCGATTTGCCGGGCGTGGAAGTCGCCTACCTCTCGGCCTCCGAGATCGTCGGCCAGCTCGCCGCCGGCGCCGCCCATTTTGGCGTCACCGGCGAGGACTTGGTGCGCGAGAATGTCGCCGACGCGGAGCAGCGGCTGGCGCTGCTCGCCCCGCTCGGCTTCGGGCGCGCCAATGTGGTCGTCGCCGCGCCGCAGGCCTGGATCGACGTGCGCACCATGGCGGATCTCGAAGACGTGGCGGCGAGCTATCGGGCCCGCCGCGGCGAGCGCATGCGCGTCGCGACCAAATACGTCAATCTCACCCGCCGATTTTTCGCCGAGCACGGCGTCGCCGATTATCGCATCGTCGAGAGCCTCGGGGCGACCGAGGGGGCGCCGGCCGCCGGCGCGGCCGAATTGATCGTCGACATCACCACCACCGGCGCGACGCTCGCCGCCAATGCGCTGAAAACGCTCGACGACGGCGTCATTCTGCGCTCCCAGGCGACCTTGGTGGCTTCGCCTCAGGCGCGCTGGACCCCGACCGCGCGCGCCGCCGCCCGCGCCATCCTCATGCGCGTCGCTGCTACGGAGGACGCGCGGAAGTCGCGCGAAATCCGGGCGCGCCTGCCGACGCCCGCTCATGTGGTGGTCGAAGAGGCCTGCGCGGTTTTCGACGCCCTGCCGGCCTTTGGCGATGAGGCCGACCCGCACGGTTTCGTCGCGCTGCATTGCGCGCGCTCCAAGGCGGCCGAACTGGCGGATTGGTTGCTCGCCCGCGGCGCCGAACGGGTCAGCGTCATCGCCCTCGAGCAGGTGTTCGACGCCAGGAATCCGCTCTATGAGGCCCTCGAGGCGCGGATCGGAAAGTAAGCGGCGGGTCGGCGCCGGCGCCGGCGGCGTCTTGCTTTGGCCTCTTTTTCTCGACATTTCGGGCTTCGCGTTTCACCTTTGGCGCGAGATGCGCTAGACGACGCAGACTTGAGCCAGGGAATCTAGAGAACGTGCGCTATATCTCCACGCGCGGTGAAGCGCCGACGCTCGGCTTTTCCGAGGCGATGCTCGCTGGGCTCGCTCGCGACGGCGGCCTCTATACGCCGCAGACGCCGCCGCATTTGACCCCGGCGGAAATTCGCGCACTGGCCGGATTGCCATACGCAGCGGCGGCGACGCGCCTCGTTCAGTCCTTTATCGGCGACGAAGTCGATCCCGTCGAACTCGCCGCGCTGGCGCAGAACGCCTATTCGGGATTTCGTCACGCGGCGACGGCGCCGCTCGTTCAACTCGACGACAATCTTTTCCTGCTGGAGCTATTTCATGGGCCGACCTTGGCGTTCAAGGATTTCGCCATGCAATGGCTCGGGCGGCTGATGAACCGGGCGCTACGAGAGCGCCGGACGCACGCCACGATCCTTGGCGCGACCTCCGGCGACACTGGCGCCGCGGCGATCGACGCCTTCGGCGGACAATCGCAGACCGACGTCTTCATTCTCTTTCCGCATGGCCGCGTCTCAGACGTGCAGCGCCGTCAGATGACCACCGTCGACCGGCCGAACGTCCATGCCATCGCGGTCGAGGGGACGTTCGACGACTGCCAGTCGATCGTCAAGACGCTGTTCAACGATCTCGACTTCCGCGACGCGATGCGATTGTCGGGCGTCAACTCGATCAATTGGGCGCGCATCCTCGCCCAGATCGTCTACTACTTCACCAGCGCCGTGGCGCTCGGCGCGCCGGACCGGCGCGTCTCCTTCGCCGTGCCGACCGGCAATTTCGGCGATGTCCTGGCCGGTTATTTCGCCAAGCGAATGGGCCTGCCGATCGATCGGCTGGCGATCGCCACCAACGAAAACGACATTCTCGCCCGCGCGTTGGCGAGCGGCGTCTACAGGCCGCTCGGCGTCAAGGCGACGTGCTCGCCGTCGATGGACATCCAGGTCTCCTCGAATTTCGAGCGGCTGTTGTTCGAGGCCTATGATCGCGACGTGGTCGCGCTGCGGGCATTGATGGGGGGCCTGACGCAATCGGGTGAATTCACCATCGCGCCAGGTCCTCTGGCCGCGATCCGGCGTGATTTTGACGCCTATCGCGTCGATGAAAAGACCTGCGCCGCGGAAATCGGCCGCGCTTATCGCACGAGCGGCGTCGTCATCGATCCTCACACGGCGGTGGGGGTGAACGCGGCGCGGCGCGTGCTGGAGCGCGATCCGGCGACCCCGGTCGTCGCGCTGGCGACAGCCCATCCGGCGAAATTTCCTGACGCGGTCGCGGGCGCAATCGGCCAGCGTCCCGCCTTGCCGCCCCACTTACGCGATATCGAGTCTCGCAGGGAGCGCTTCAGCATCGTCGCCAACGACGCGGGCGCCGTGGCGCAATTCGTTCGCGAACACGCGAGGGCGCCGGCGTGAGCGTGCGTCTTACGACCTTGCCCTCGGGCCTGCGCGTCGTCACCGACGCCACGCCGCATTTGCGGACGGCCTCGCTCGGCGTTTTCGTCAGCGCCGGATCGCGGCACGAGGACGAGGACGAGCATGGTCTCTCGCACCTCCTCGAACACATGGCTTTCAAGGGAACCCGCCGGCGCAGCGCCCGTGAAATCGCCGAGGCGATCGAGAACGCGGGCGGGGATCTCAACGCCGAGACCGGCGTCGAGCAGACCGCCTATTTCGCCCGGGTGATGGGCGAGGACGTCGATCTGGCCCTCGACGTGCTCGCCGACATCCTGACCGAGAGCCGCTTCGACGCCGACGAACTCGGCCGCGAGAAAAACGTCATCATTCAGGAAATCGGCGCGGTCGAGGACACGCCCGACGATCTCATCTTCGATTTCTTCACCGCGGCGGCCTGGCCCGAGCAGCCGATCGGACGACCGATCCTGGGGACGCGCGAGGGCGTCAACGCCTTCGACCGCACGGCGATCGACACGTATCTGCGCCGCCATTATCGCGCGGGAGCGACGATCGTCGCCGCCGCCGGCGCGATCGAACACGACGGAATTGTCGCCCGCGCCGAGGCGTTTCTCAGGAACCTCGGGGCCGACAGCGCCGAACCGCCGATGCCCGCGGCCTATCGCGGCGGTGAAATCCTGGTGAAGAAGAAGCTCGAACAAACCCATATCGTCGTGGGCTTCGAGGGGCGCGGCATTCAAGCGCCCGATCACGACGCCGCGCACGTCTTTGCGGCCGCGGCTGGCGGGGGGATGTCGTCGCGACTGTTTCAAGAGGTGCGGGAGAAGCGCGGCCTCGCCTATTCCATCTATTCGTTTCATTGGGCCTATTCCGACTCCGGCCTTCTCGGCTTCTACGCCGGGGCGGCGGCCAAGGACGCGGGCGATCTGATGGCCGCCGCGCTCGATTGCCTCGGCGAAGCCGCCGAGGGTCTCCAAGAGGACGAGATCCGCCGCGCCAAGGCGCAGTTGAAGGTTTCGACCTTGACCGCGCTCGAATCGCCGAGCGCCAGGGCGCAACAATTGGCGCGCCAGACGTTCGTCTACGGCCGCCCGCTCTCGCTCGAAGACATGCTGGCGCGCATCGACGCGATCACCGTCGAGGATGTTCGAAAGGCCGGCGCGGCCATGCTCCAAACGCCGCCGACCGTCGCGGTGATCGGCGGCATCGGCAAGGCCCTCGATTCCGTCGGCGTCGCGCGTCGCCTTAAAGCAGGCTAAGAGACGGGCATGGCGCTTTTCCGTCTCACAAGGCCGCTGGATCCAGAACCGCTGCTGCGGGGCGACGGCCTCTACCTGCGTCCCGCGGTTCCCGGCGACTTTCTCGCCTGGGCGCGCCTGCGTGAGCAAAGCCGCGTGTTCTTGACGCCCTGGGAGCCGACTTGGCCGGAGGACGATCTCACCCGCGCCGCCTTTCGTCGGCGGCTGCGCCGACAAGCCGAGGAAATGGCCCGCGATGAATCCTTCGCCTTCCTCATCTTTGACGCGACTTCGGACGAGTTGCTCGGCGGCCTGACCCTCGGCGGCGTCCGGCGAGGGGTCGCTCAGGCGGCGACGCTGGGCTACTGGATGGGCGCTCCGCACGCCGGCAAAGGACATATGACGCGCGCGGTCGCGACCGTCGCCCGGTTTGCGTTTTCGACGCTGCGCCTGCACCGCATCGAAGCGGCCTGCATTCCCGACAACGCGCCCTCCATGGCGCTGCTGGAGTGCAACGGGTTCCGCCGCGAAGGCCTCGCGCGCGCCTATTTGAAGATCAACGACGTATGGCGCGACCACCTCCTGTTTGCGCTCCTCGAGGGCGAGGCGGCGCGTCTTGATTGAGGCGGCCCCGCATCCACGCCGCGGCGGCCTGGCCTCGCCGCCGCGCCGCGCCGCGTTCGAGCGCGCCGGGGGAGCCTCGCGGCTTTTGGGCGGCGCTTGGCGCTTCGTGGCCTTCCTTCTGTGCATGGTTCTCAGTTGCGAGGCCGCCTTCGCGGTCCAGTCGGTTCGCGTTCCCGTCGACGCCGACGCGATAGACCTGTCGTCGGCCGTCGAGCACTTCGGCGCGCAGGGCGATCGCATCCAGGTTTCAACCGCGCCCGGCGCCGACGGCATCGTGCGACGCATCGAGGTGAGCGCGCTGGAGGCGGGGGCCAAGCCGGCTTGGATCGTTTTCGCGCTCACCAACGATTCCGACGAGCAGTTGACGCGCCTGATCGTCGCGCCGCACTACCGCTTCGTCGGCTCCGGCGTCGTGTGGCCCGATCTCGGCTCGTCGCGCATCACCACGATCACGGCGAGCCAGGGCAGTCCGCCGGAGCGCGAGGACCAACTCGACGCCGACGTCTTCCGCCTGACGCTGGATCCCGGCACCACCGTGACCTATGTCGCGGAACTGCACACGCCCTCCCTGCCGCAGATCTATCTCTGGGAGCCGGACGCCTTCAAGGACAAAGGGGCGAGCCTGACGCTCTACCAAGGCATCCTGATCGGCATTGCCGGGTTGCTCGCGCTGTTCCTCACGATCGTCTTCGTGGTGCGGGGCGCTCTCGTCTTTCCCGCAGCGGCGGCGCTCGCCTGGTCAGTCTTCGCCTATGTCTGCATCGACTTCGGCTTCTGGCGAAAGATTTTCGGATTCGAGGATGAAGCCGAACGGGTGTGGCGCGCCGGCGTCGAGGCCACGATCGGGGCGACGCTGATCGTCTTCCTGTTTGCCTACTTGAATTTACGTCGCTGGCACGTGCGTTTCCTTCATATCGGACTCGTGTGGCTCCTGGTGATGGCGGCCGTCGTCGGCCTTTCCGTCTACAACGCGCCGGTCGCGGCCGGGGTGGCGCGCATTTCCATCGCCACCGTCGCGGTGATCGGATTTCTCCTGATATTGAGCATGGCGGCGCGCGGCTCGGACCGCGCGGTCATGTTGATTCCGACCTGGTTCCTGCTCGTCGTCTGGGTCGGCGCGGCCGGCGCCGCGGCGCTCGGCATGCTGACGAACGATATGGCCGCGCCGGGACTCATCGGCGGGCTGGTGCTCATCGTCATGCTGATCGGCTTCACGATCATGCAGAACGCGTTCTCGGAATCGGGCGGAGTTCGCGCCGGCGGGGCGGACGCCGAACGCCGTGCGCTGGCGATGACGGGGTGCGGCGACGCGATCTTCGATTGGAACGTCGGCGTGGACCAGATCTACGTCAGCGCCGAGATCGAAAGCCAGCTCGGCCTGCGGCGCGGCGCGCTCGAAGGGCCGGCCGCCGCATGGCTCGACATTCTCCACCCGCTCGACCGCGATCGCTATTCCGCGGCGCTCGAGGGCGTCCTGCAGCAGCGATCGGGCCGCATCAATCACGACATCCGCCTGCGCGGCGCGGACGGCCGATATCACAGTTTCGTCTTGAAGGCGCGGCCGGTCATCAACGCCGAGGGCGAAGTCGTGCGCGTCATCGGCGCGCTTTCCGACGTCACCGAGATCAAGGCCGCGGAAGAGCGCATCCTGCACGATGCGATCCACGACAATTTGACCGGCCTTCCCAATCGCGAGCTGTTCTTCGACCGGCTGGGCGCCGCGCTGGTTCAGGCCCAGCGCGACGGCGTGTCGACGCTCGCGGCGCTGGCGATCGACGTCGACCGCTTCAAGGAAATCAATGACGCCCTGGGGATGTCGTTCGGCGACTCCGCGCTTCTGACGGTCGCGCGCCGTCTCGGCCGCGAGCTCAGGCCCGGCGACACGCTCGCTCGCATGGGCGGCGACCAGTTCGGCATCATCGCGCTGCTCGACGGCGGCGGACAGGAGGTTGCGGGCTTCGTCGAATCGCTGCGCGCGCTGATGGCCGCGCCAATCAGCTTCGGCGATCGCGAGGTCGCGCTCACCGTTTCGATCGGCGTCGCGCTGTTCGACCCCGCCCTCCACACCAAAGGCGCCGACCTCCTCGCCGATGCGGAAGTCGCGCTCGCCAACGCCAAGAAGGTCGGCGGCGACCGCTGGGAGATCTTCACCCCCGCCATGCGCGCCGCCCGCTCGGACCGCCTTACGCTCGCCGGCGATCTGCGCCGCGCGCTCGATCGCGGTGAAATCACCGTGTTGTTTCAGCCCATCGTGCGTCTCGAGGATCGCACCGTCGCCGGATTTGAAGCGCTGCCGCGCTGGCGTCACCCCCGCCTCGGCCTGCTCGGACCCGACGATTTCTTCTCGCTCACCGATTCGAACGAGGTTCTCATCGACATCGGCGTTTTCGCCATCGAAACCACGGCGCGCGAACTTGCCGCGTGGCAGAAGGCGCTCGAGGTGCAGCCGCCGATCTTCGCCAGCATCAACATCTCGTCGCGCCAGATGCTCGGCCACGATCTTCTCAGCGATTTGCGCATGGCGCTCAATCGCCACTACGTCCTGCGCGGCACGCTGAAGCTCGAACTCACCGAGAATCTGGTGATGGAAAATCCCGAATACGCCGTTCAATTGCTGCGCCGGGTGCGCGAATTGGGCGCTGGCCTCGCGCTCGACGATTTCGGCGCCGGCTACACTTCGCTCGGCCATCTCCAACGCTACCGTTTCGATACGCTCAAGATCGATCCGTCCCTGGTCAAGCCGAACGGCCCCGGGGGACGCCCGGCGATCCTGCGTTCGGTCGTCACGATGGCTCACGACCTCGGCATGGACGTCATCACCGAAGGCGCCGAAACCGAATCGGATGCGGTCGAACTGTCGCAGATGGGATGCGAATTCGCCCAGGGATTTGCTTTTGGCGAGCCGATGACCGCCGCGGCGGCGCGCAAGTTGATGGGCGCGGCGCCGCTTTGAACCGGCGCCGCCCTGTGGATGCCGGGGAGAATTCGCGAGTCGCCTTGCCAAGATCCGGGCGAGCGGCGATCTCAGGATTGGGATGAAGTTCTCGAACGCCTTCCTCGACGAAATCCGCACCAGGGTCCCCGTGTCCCAGGTGGTCGGAGCTCGGGTCAAGCTGCGCAAGCAGGGGCGGGAATGGGCTGGCCTGTCGCCGTTCAACGCGGAGAAGACCCCGTCGTTTTTCGTCAACGACCAGAAAGGGTTCTACAAGGACTTCTCCTCGGGTAAGCACGGCGACATCTTCACGTTCCTGATCGAGACGGAAGGGCTGACTTTCCCCGAGGCGGTCGAGCGGCTCGCCGCGATGGCCGGCGTGCCGATGCCGGCGCGCACGCGCGAGAGCGAGGAACGCGACCAGAAACGCGCCAGCCTGAACGAAGTCCTGGCGCTCGCGGCGCAGATCTTCGAATCGACGCTGCACGATCCGGTCGGCGCCAAAGCGCGGGGCTACCTCGCCGACCGGCGCCTCGACCCGGCGACGCAGCGCCAATTCGGTCTCGGCTATGCCGCGCCGGACCGCTTCGCCTTGCGCGACGCGCTGGCGGCGCGCGGCGTCGACGCCCAGCAGATGATCGAAACCGGTCTCCTGACCCACGGCGAGGGGATCGCCGTGCCCTACGACCGCTTTCGCGACCGCGTGACGTTCCCGATCCACGACCGCTCGGGCCGGGTCGTCGCTTTCGGCGGCCGGGCGCTGGAGCCAGGCGCCAGGGCCAAATACCTGAATTCGCCGGAGACGGAGCTGTTTCACAAGGGGTCGCTGCTCTACAACCATCATCGCGCGCGGAAAAGCGCCCATGAGCGAACGGAGGTGGTCGTCGTCGAGGGCTACGTCGACGTCATCGCGATGACCCAGGCGGGCTTCCCCAACACCGTCGCGCCGCTCGGCACGGCGCTGACGCCGGACCAATGCGCGCTGTTGTGGACGATGGCGAGCGAGCCGATCCTGTGTTTCGACGGCGACAAGGCCGGCCACAAGGCCGCATTCCGCGCCATCGACACGGCGCTGCCGCTGATCGGCGCCGGCAAGAGCCTGCGCTTCGCCATGCTGCCGGAGGGACAGGACCCCGACGATCTCGCGCGGTCCGGCGGCCCGCAGGCGATTGGCGAAGTGCTGCGACGCGCCCAGCCGCTGGCCGAAATGCTGTTTCTCCGCGAGACCGAGGGCCAGCGTTTCGACACGCCCGAAAAGCGCGCCGCCCTCGAGAAGCGCCTGCGCGAGCTCGTCGGCCTCATTGGCGACGAGACCCTGCGCCGCCACTACGCCTCGGACATGGGCCAGCGCCTGGCCGCGTTCCTCGGGCTCGCCGGGCCGACCCCGGCTCGCCCGCCCGGCCGGAACGAGCGCTTCAGCCCCCGCGGCCGCCGCGCGGGTTTTATGGACCCGGGGCCGAAAGTCGGCATCGCCGGCGCGGCGTTGCCGACGCCGCGCCATCTCGCCCGCCGCCCTCGCGAAGCGCCACGCGAAATCGCGATTCTGGCGATTCTCATCGGCCATCCCGGCCTGCTGGAACGGCATTTCGAGGATATAGCGGCGCTCGAGATCGCCGGGCCGGCGCTCGCCGCCTTCCGCGACAAGCTGCTCGGCCTGCCCGAAAACGCCTATGGGGCGGCGGACGCCCTGGCCGAAGCGCTCGATTCCTCGGGTTTGGCGGGCGAGCGGGACCGAATCCTAGGCCTCGCCGCCGGGATGGCCAATTGGTGGTGCCTGCGCGCCGAGGCGGAGACCTCGGACGCCGAGCACGTTCTTAGACAAACCATGGCCTTGCAACGAAGTTCAGGGGCGCTAAATAGGGAGCTGAGGCTTGCCGAGCAGGCGCTCGCCGCCGATCCGACCGAACAGAATCTCGCGAGATTGCTGGACATAAAGGCGAATTTGGCCGATTTGGCGAACGCTGAGGCGGCGATTGAGGGGTTTGGCGACCTTTCGGGGCGCCGGACAGCGCCGCTGTGAGCGGCAGCGAGGTGCGGCGAGTCCTCTCGGGCGGGAGGATCTCCCGAGATTAACGCGGGGTTAGGCGCCGCAGCCGATTTTGAGGCGTGGCGAATTGAGGGACGCCAGGGCGGGTCTTCCGCTGGCTTCGCGCGTTTGGGTTTGAACGGCCGTGTCCGAGCGCCGGACAGCGGCCATTGCGTAATCGTCCGCGCCGCGCGGACTTGATGGAGACGCCAATATGGCAAGGAACGACGAGGCGAAGGCCGAAGGCGAAGCGGCGGTGGTGGAAGTCGCGGACGGCCCGCTGCTCGATCTGACCGACGCCGCTGTCAAACGCATGATCAAGATCGCCAAGAAGCGCGGCTGGGTGACCCAGGAGGAGCTCAATGCGGTGCTGCCCTCCGAAGAGATTTCCTCCGACCAGATCGAGGACATGAACGCGATGCTCAGCGAGATGGGCATCAACGTCGTCGACAGCGAGGACGCCGAAGAGGCGGAAAAGGAACCCGCCGAGACCCCCGACGAAGAGGAGGCCGAAGGCGGAGAACTCGTCGAGGCGCCGCGCCCCACTGCGGTGGCGACGCGCAGCTCCGAACCGGTCGAGCGCACCGACGACCCCGTACGCATGTATTTGCGCGAAATGGGGTCGGTCGAACTGCTGTCGCGCGAGGGCGAAATCGCGATCGCCAAGCGGATCGAGGCGGGCCGCGAGGCGATGATCGCTGGGCTATGCGAAAGCCCGCTGACCTTCCAGGCCATCATCATCTGGCGCGACGAATTGAACGAGGCCAAGATTCTGCTGCGCGACATCATCGATCTCGAAGCGACCTACGCCGGCCCCGACGGCAAGAAGACGCCGAAGATCGACATGACGGCGCCGGGCGCCGCGGAGGCGCTGGCGGCGCAGATTCGCGAGCGCATCGCGCCGTCGACCGCGCCGCAGACGCCGCCCGACGGCTTCGACGGCGAGACGCCCGCCACGCCGGAAGGGTTCGACGACGAGGACGATCTGGAAAACTCCGTCTCGCTTTCCGCGATGGAGGCCGAGCTCAAGCCCAAGGTGCTCGAGACGTTCGACCGCGTCGCCGAGGCGTACAAGAAGCTGCGCCGATTGCAGGACCAGAACGTCGAGAACAAACTCAAGAACGAGACGCTGTCGCCGGCCCAGGAACGTAAGTACAAGGCGCTGAAGAAGGACATCGTCGCCGACGTCAAATCGCTGTCGCTCAACCAGAACCGCATCGACGCGCTGGTCGAGCAGCTCTACGACATCAACAAGCGCTTGATCGGCCTCGATGTGAAGCTGATGCGGCTCGCCGAGACGCACCGCGTCTCGCGCGATGACTTCCTGAAGAACTACCAGAATTCGGAACTCGATCCGAAATGGGTGCTGCGCGTCTCCAAATTGGGCTCGCGCGGCTGGAAGGATTTCATTGCCCAGGACAAGGGTCAGATCAAGGAAATCCGGGCCGACATCCAGGCGCTGGCGACCGAGACCGGGCTCGAGATTCAGGAATTCCGCAAGCTCGTGCAGATGGTGCAGAAGGGCGAGCGCGAAGCGCGGCAGGCCAAGAAGGAGATGGTCGAAGCGAACCTGCGCCTCGTCATCTCGATCGCCAAGAAATACACCAATCGCGGCCTGCAGTTCCTCGACCTCATCCAGGAAGGCAACATCGGCCTGATGAAGGCGGTCGACAAGTTCGAGTATCGTCGCGGCTACAAGTTCTCGACCTACGCAACCTGGTGGATCCGCCAGGCGATCACCCGCTCGATCGCCGACCAGGCGCGCACCATCCGCATCCCGGTGCACATGATCGAGACGATCAACAAGATCGTGCGCACCTCGCGCCAGATGCTGCACGAGATCGGCCGCGAGCCGACCCCCGAGGAACTCTCGGAAAAGCTCGCCATGCCGCTCGAGAAAGTGCGCAAGGTGCTGAAGATCGCCAAGGAGCCGATCAGCTTGGAGACGCCGATCGGCGACGAGGAGGACAGCCACCTCGGCGACTTCATCGAGGACAAGAACGCGGTGCTGCCGATCGACGCGGCGATCCAGTCGAACCTGCGCGAAACGACGACCCGCGTGCTGGCTTCCCTCACGCCGCGCGAGGAGCGCGTGCTGCGCATGCGCTTCGGCATCGGCATGAACACCGACCACACGCTGGAGGAAGTCGGCCAGCAGTTCTCGGTGACGCGCGAACGCATCCGCCAGATCGAGGCGAAGGCGCTGCGCAAGCTCAAGCACCCGAGCAGGAGCCGGAAGCTCAGGAGCTTCTTGGATAATTGAGGACCGGGCGGTGATTTGGCTTTCCCCTTCCCATCGCTCCTCTGCTGAGTCTCATATGGACGCTCGGTGCCGGGCCCGGATGATGATTGTGAGTGTTCCTCTTGCGTTCTATATTGGGTTATAACGCGGTCACGGGGCGTGATATAGTCCTGTGATTCGCATTGCGACGGGGGAGAGAGGGATGATTTCCTCATCCGATTTGCTGGATTTGCAGCGGGCGCAGTATGCGCACGACATGCGAAACCATTTCGACATCCTGTCTCTGCATAAAAATGACCGCCTGAAGCATTATGGATTGCACTTTGCGAAATACGTTGGTCGGCTCGCGCGAGGAAATGAGGAACTCAAGTCAGAAGACCGCACGTTGACTGATGCGTTCCTGGTCAGTTTGAGTGCTGCCAACACCCTGCATCAAGACTTGAGCAAGGAGAATTTGAGCGCGGAAACAGTTGCGCCGCAAGTTGATCCGCTTCGCGCGCTTGCGGACGCCGCAGGCCGCTTTGCCGATGCGTGTGAGAAGATCGACCACATGGAAGAATTTGTGACGATCGCCCGAAAGGCGAATCGTGACATAATACATTGGCTGACGCGCCAAGCGTATGAAAGGAATTTTCCACTGGCGGCAGAGGCGGCGAAGCGACGGAAGGAACTCGCGGACCGACATTTCTATGTAAGCCTAGGCGAAAATAAGTGAGTTTCTGGAGTGGCAAGAAATGGCGCTCGATCGAACATGGACAGGCGTGCGTTGAGCCTTTTGATTTTAGCGCTCTCGAAGACGCAAATTACCTTCTAGCGATCGGCGATGAAATCTATGTCTCCTCGCAGGAACAAAAATCGAAGATACAGAAACTGACGGATAAAGATCCGAATTTTGCGATCGAGCCGGGCCAGTTCGCCTTTTTGCTGTCAGCCGAACGGGTGAAAACACCATTCGATGCGATTGGATTTATTTCGATTTGAGCGTCAATCAAGTTCATGGGACTTGTGAATATCTCGGGTTTTCATGTGGATCCGGGATATTCGGGGAAGCTGATCTTTGCGGTATTTAACGCTGGCCCCGCGCGAATCCACCTCCAAAAAGGGCAAAGAATTTTTCCACTCTGGATGGCGTCTCTAGACGAGCGGATTGCGCGACAAGCTTCAAAACAGGGTTATGATGGAATTCCGCCGAGCTTAGTGACCCAAATCTCCAGTGATTTCACAACTGCCTATCAGATCAAGACTGATCTCGATAAGGTCAGGGAAGATATTGCTGCTTTGAAGGTATTTAAACTGTATGCCAGTTTGGTTGTCAGTGTATGTATAGTTGTATTTACGACAATCATTTTTCCGATTCTAAAAGACAGAGTTACACAAATATTCTCACAGTCCACCTTGGACGCTCCTCATTCACTGGTAACGCCCACCGTTCAGCCGCAGCCATCGTTGGATAAGAAGTAGCTAGAATTGTTCCCATGACCATGATACCAAATCTTGACCGTAAGATACATAAAGAGGATGTCGAGGTTGACCTCCATTAGTTGTTCCAAGGCAATAGAGGTAAACGTCGAGGTTCTGAGCTATCTTCAATACGTCGACGTGCCTCTTTAGGTAGATCCCGTGAATTCCCCAACCGACTGCAACTCTGCCGCCCCGGGATTTGTTTTCATAAAGAATTCTCTCGATGAAATGGTCGTTCTCTGGCCCAACGGGATCGGGTTGGTGTCTTAGGGCTGCCGGTCGGGTTGCGCGAAAGGCAAAGAGATTCCACACCACCAAAGAGCCAAAGCCGAGCTCCCGTGCCCGCTTTTCACATCGCTTAATTGTTGGATCGCTATATTCGTGATCGGCCGTCGACGGATTCAACATGCCAAACGCGAGGGGAGGCCGCGACTCGTCCCAGCGGCGGTCCAATCGATATCGATACTTCTGGCACGAAGAAAAAACAGCGCCACCATCTCCGAGAAGGGATGATTGAACGAATGCGCGGCCTTGGTTGAGCATACTCGCTTAACTCTCCGAATCGCATGCATACTCGCATTAATGCGAGTCAGGGTCTTGCGTGATTTTTGGGCGCGAAGTAGAATATACAAAGAACAAGCGTGTAACATAGACGAAACCGTCCTTGAGGAGAGCACATGAGGGTCCTTGTGGTGCACGACGGGTCGTGCTGGCCGGAACTCAAACAGATCGAATCCTGGCTGGTGGCGGCCGGCTGCGAGGTCTTTCATTTTGACCTCGCTCTGACGGAGCACGAGAGGTCGCTCGTCGATTCGATTCGGGAATGCGATGTCGTACTTTTCTTGGTTACATCCCGGCTGCCGATGGCCGACGCAAGAACCGGCGTGCTCGGAGCAAAGGAAATGGGCAAGAAGATAGTCGGCGTACAACTTGAGGCAATTTCTATCACCGAGGAATTTGGCAAATACGCGTCAGCTCTCGTGGCCTTTGAGCAGGATGCGGTAGCCAGCAATGTCTGTGGCAATCAAACCGAGTGGACCGACAGCCGCGGAGAAAAGCGGCCGGATAGGAAGTTCAAGCGGCACAAATGTTAGCTAATGGACCGCGGAATGCGACTGCACAGCTACATAGTAGAACATGATGTCGGGTTTGCACCCAATCCGTTTCATGGAGTGTGCACCCTCGCGACGTGCAAACCAAGGATACGGCGATATGCCAGTGTTGGTGAATTCATTATCGGAACCGGCGCCAAGAAACGCGGGCTACAGGGTCGACTGGTATATATTATGAAAGTGGGTGAAATTGTTGGATTTGACGAGTATTGGGTCGATCCGCGCTTTGCTATGAAAAAATCCGTGATGAATGGCAGCATATGCCAAGTATACGGCGATAACATTTATCATCGTCAGAGCAATGGCAGTGGGCGGCGGCAGGAGGATTCGTTTCACAGTCGCGAAGGTGGACTGACGAACGAGGATAATTTGCGAATAGACACTGGCTCGACCGATCGCGTTTTAATTGCGGATTGGTTTATCTATTGGGGCGGCGAAGGTTCGGAGATTCCATCTGCATTCGGTGCATTTGTGCACAAAACCCAAGGTCACAAGTTGATCGACAACAAGTGCGAAATTTCGCACTTCGTCGAATGGGCCTTATCTAAGGGTCAGGTTAATAGCGTCATCGGAGACCCTTCAGAATGGAGCTTTGAAACGAGGTCGTCCGTACGTTGATTTGTGTGGAGCGTTGTCGCCGCGTAGCGCTACGTCGGCCAGCAATTCTGGATGACGCGCGAACGCGTTCGCCAGATCGAGGCTAAGGTGCTGCGCAAGCTGAAACACTCGGGCCGGAGCCGGAAACTGCGGAGCTTTCTCGACAACTGATCGAGGGGGGCGAGAAATTTCAACGGAAGGGGAGCGGCGCTCCCCTTTTTCGCATCCGCGCGAGGCGACGACCCTGCCCTCTCCCAAGGAGGACCATGGACGGGGAGAGAGGGGGACCCACACACTTAGATGCAGAACGCTTCTACGGCGTGTGAAGCTCGGCCAGCGCCGCCGGGCGGTCGGCGAAAGCCACCGGTTCGCTGGCCTCGCCCCGCCGGGCGACCGGCTTGATGCCGACGAAGATCTCCGCCGGCGCCGCGTCGGCCGGGTTGACGCCAGTGAGCGGGACAACGGCGGCGTCCAAATCGGCGCTCGCATTGAGGCCGTCGTGGAGGCCGGCGACCAGGTGGTCGTCGGCGCCGGAGATCTGCACGCCGATGCGCGGACGGGCGGTCGAGCTCAATTGCCCGATGTTGTTGACGACGATGACATGCGCCTGCAGGAGCGATTCGCGGATCTGCTCGGCCAGCGCACTGCCCTCGAGATCGAGCCCATAGGACCACAACGTCACAGCGTGCCCTGAATAGTGGGCGAGCGCGTGGGCGACGTCGTGGACTTGCGCGCTGGTCAGTTGCCGCGGCTGGACGAGCTCTTGGAACGACAGGTTTTTCCGCTGCAGCCTGGCGGCTTCGATGCCGAGCGTGGCGAGGCGCTCGAGCGCGTCGGCGGTATCCTTGCGCGCCTGGGCCGTTTGCGCCTCGAGATTGGTGGCGAGCCAGGTGGTCTGCGCTTCGCGAACGCTCGCCGCCCGCCACTGCAGCCCGAGGAAGGCGACCATGACGAAGGCGCCGACCGCCGTCACGACCCCCGCGGCGAGGATGAATTGCCAGGAGGCCGCATACCAATAGTCCGCCCACTGGAGAAGCGCTTGGGACGCCGGGGGCGACGGGTTGATCGGAAGAGCCTGAAGGGCCATGGCGCTGATCATCTGGTTTGAGGTCTATTCGCTGGCGACAGTCGTTTTCGGCGACGGCGGCCTTGTCTTAGCGCTCGCATGGTTGGCGATCCTTTGCTGCATCGCCCCGACTTTGCCGCGCGCCGCCTCGGCCGACCTGTCCTGCCGGCCGTCTTTCGCCTGGGCGGACTTGCGTTCGAGCGAAAGGACCAAGGCGAGGTTGTTGCGCACCCGGGCGTCGGCATCCGCGCCTTCGCTCGCCTGCCGCAACGTCGCCTCGGCCAGCGGCAACTGCTTGGTCAGCGCGTAGGACAAGCCGAGATTGTTGAGCACGTGCGCTTCGCCCGGCGCGATCTTGAGCGCTTCGGCGTAGAATTTCCGTGCGCTGGTATGGTCGCCCAGTTCGTCGTCGACCGCGCCTTGCACGGACATGATCGCCCAGTCGGGCTGATCCTCGGGATAGGCGCGCGTCAGCACTTCCTGGGCCTGGGCCAATTCTCCGGAGTCGGCGAGCGCCTTGCCGTATTCGCCCAGCACCTCGTAATCGTATGGCGCCTGGATCGCCGCGGTGCGCATGACCGCCGCCGCTTCGCTGTAGCGGCTCACGGCGCGCAGCGCCCGCGCGTAATCGATCGAGACGGTCTTATCGCCAGGGCTCTGTTGGTAGCGCTTGCCCAACGCGTCGGCGGCGGCGCGCAATTGATCGTCGCCGGCCGGGATCGCCTGCACCGCCTGTGGCGTCGGCCCCACAAGTCCGGCCATCTCGACGCAGCCGCCTAACGACGCCCCAGCGGCGGCCACGAGAGCGATCCTAACCAGCCGACCCAAGTCCAGGTCGAGGCCGCACGCAAAAAACATGATTAAGCCCGCAAACGCACTTTTCGCTTAACAACTATAAGGCGGCCGTCCTAACAGAAGGGCGGCGAACATTGTCCAACTTGCGACTGCATTTTAATATTCTAGAATCCAATTCAATTCGGACTGGAATTGTGAAATTAGATTTTCGTCAACTTCGGCTAAAATGCCGTAGCGTCATGGCGGTCGACATATGAGAGTTGGACGTGCCTGCCCGCCGAAAGCGGATCGAACTCTCTTCAACCGCAGCTTAGGACCGGTCAGCCCGACGCTGAGCGATGCTCGGAACGCTCTTGCGGCTTCGCCGGCCGCGCGGTGAAGCGGAGGCGCGACACGCTCGCGAGGGCGCCGGCCAGGGCGAAGCACCCCGCGACAGAGGCTGCGGTCAGTTCGGCGCTGCCGGCAAAATGCAAGATAATCGCGGCTAGCGTCGCGCCGATCGATTGGCCGGTGAGCCGGGCGGTCGCCAGCATGCCGCCGGCGGCCCCGCTCCGCGCCAACGGCGCCGTCGAAAGCATGGTGCGGTTGTTCGGCGACTGGAAGAAGCCGAAGCCGAGCCCGCCGACCGCCATGAGCGCCGCAATCGCGGGTGCGCTCGCCCGCGCTGGCGAAAGACCCATCGCGAAGAGGCCGATCGCGAGCAGCCCGAGGCCAGCGGTGCTGAGAATCGCCGCGGGATAGCGGTCCACCAGCCTTCCCGCGACAGTCGCCGCAAGACCGGCCGCGACGGGCCAGGGCGTCATCAACAAGCCGGTCTCGACCTGGCCGCGATGCAGCGCGCCCTGCAAATAGAAGGGCAATGACACGTAAATCAGCATTTGCGCGGTGAACGAGGCGATCGACGTCAGCACCGTCATCGTGAAGAGCTTGTTCCTGAGAAGGTCGATCGGCACGAGGGGTTGCGGCTGCCTGCTGGAACGAACCGCCAGGGCCGAGCCCACCAGCATCGCCAAGACGAGCTCCGCGATGCCGACCGTGGCGCTGCCCCCGCGGGTCAGCGCATCGACCCCGGTGAAAGCGAGCCCGAAGGTCAAGACGTTGAGGCTCGTGCTGACGAGGTCGAATTTGCCTCTCCGCGGGCTCGCCGGCAACGAGGTGCGCCCGATCATGAAGGTCGCAATGCCGATGGGAACGTTGACCCCGAACAGCCATTCCCACGGCCCGACCGACAGGATGCCGGACGCGATCGTCGGCCCCAACGCCGCCGCGGCGGAGACGACCAGCGCGTTGAGTCCGACGCCGCGCCCGAGCTCCCGTGAGGGATAAGTAAAGCGCAGCAGCGCTCCGTTGACGCTCATGATGCCGGCGGCGCCCAACCCCTGGAGAACGCGCATGCCGATCAGCATCGTCATATTTTGCGACAATGCGCAGGCCGCGGAGCCGGCGGTGAAAGCCACGACGCCGACCAGGAATATGCGGCGGTAGCCGACAATTTCGCCGAGCGCCGCGAGCGGCAGCAACGAAACGACGATCGCGAGCTGATACCCGTTGACGACCCAGACCGAGTAGGCGGGGTCGGCCGAGAGTTCGCGGGCGATCGTCGGCAGCGCGACATTGGCGATCGCGCCGTCGAGCACCGCCATCGTCAGGGCCAGCCAGATCGCCAAGGCGGACCAGTAGCGCTCCGGGACGGGCAGGCCTTCAAACTCGGTCATCGGTCTTCCTCACTTGCGGGCGACTGTCCAAACCGATCCGATCGCCTTTCGGCGCCGCCGCCGTCTTGACCGACATCCTCAGATGGCGGCTGGTTTCAGCCTCACACTGCGCCATGTCGGCTTGTCGCACGATCCTCAGCGCAAATGCACCTTGACGATGGGCGTTGGGCCGGGCCGACGCCCTTTTTTGAGTTGGGGCGAGCGGAAGAGCGTGCGCACGTTTGTTGCGCGATCGCGGCTTGCGCGCGAAACGCGCCGCCTTTCCGAATAACAGAAAGCGTGCTAAGCTCTGTTGTTGGCACGCCTGCTCGGCGACCCCGCCGCCGACGTGGCCCGCCGGCGTCAAATGTCAAGGCTTTCCGACGCAAGTCCTTGATATCGCTTGAGCCATCGTCAAGCAAAGGGTTGACGCGGCTTGACATTACTTGACGAAACTTGACATGACTTGACGAAAGTTGACGCGGCCCGGGGGAAAGCTTGACACCGTTCGTACCCGGTCCCCGCGCCGCAGGCGCGCATCGGCTCAACTCCTCAGCCCCGGCGCCTCCTGACCCGTGCGCGCGACATATTCCGTATAGCCGCCGCCGTATTTGTGAACGCCGTCGGGCGTCAGCTCCAGCACCCGGTTGGACAGCGCGGCCAGAAAGCGGCGATCGTGCGAGACGAACAGCATGGCGCCTTCGTAGCTCGACAGCGCCCCGATCAGCATTTCCTTGGTCGCGAGATCCAGATGGTTCGTCGGCTCGTCCAGCACGAGGAAGTTCGGCGGGTCGTAGAGCATCTTCGCCATGACCAGCCGCGCCTTCTCGCCGCCCGACAGGACGCGGCATTTCTTCTCGACATCGTCGCCGGAAAAGCCGAAGCAGCCGGCGAGCGAGCGCAGCGACCCCTGACCTGCCCGGGGGAAAGCATCCTCCAGCGACTGGAACACAGTGCGGTCGCCGTCCAGCAAATCCATCGCGTGCTGGGCGAAATAGCCCATCTTCACGCTGGCGCCGATGGCGACGTCGCCCTCGTCGGGCAGCGCGGCGTCCGCCACCAGCTTCAGCAGCGTTGACTTGCCGGCGCCGTTGACGCCCATGACCGCCCAACGCTCGCGGCGGCGCACCTGGAAGTCCAGCCCCTCGTAGATGCTGCGGCCGCCATAGCGTTTGTGCACCTTCCGCAGGCTCGCCACGTCCTCGCCGGAGCGCGGGGCGGCCGGGAATTCGAACACAATCGTCTGTCGGCGCCGCGGCGGCTCGACCCGCTCGATCTTGTCCAGTTTCTTCACCCGGCTCTGGACCTGGGCGGCGTGCGAGGCGCGCGCCTTGAAACGCTCGATGAACTTGATTTCCTTGGCGAGCATCGCCTGCTGTCGCTCGAACTGGGCTTGCTGCTGCTTCTCGCTCTGGGCGCGTTGCTGCTCGTAGAACTCGTAATCGCCCGAATAGGTGGTCAGCGAGCCGGCGTCGATTTCGACGATCTTGTTGACGACGCGGTTCATGAACTCGCGATCGTGCGAGGTCATCAGCAGGCCGCCCTCGTAGCCTTTGAGAAATTGCTCCAGCCAGATCAGGCTCTCGAGGTCGAGATGGTTGCTCGGCTCGTCCAGCAGCATGACGTCGGGGCGCATGAGCAGGATGCGGGCGAGCGCGACGCGCATCTTCCAGCCGCCCGAAAGCTTCTCCACGTCGCCGTCCATCATCTCCTCGGTGAAGCTCAGGCCGGCGAGGACTTCGCGGGCGCGGCCATCGAGCGCGTAACCGCCAAGCTCCTCGAAGCGCGCCTGCGCCTCGCCGTAACGCTCGATGATCTCGTCCATTTCGTCGGCGCGGTCCGGATCGGCCATCGCGGCTTCGAGCGCGGCGAGTTCGGCCGCCGCCGCGCTCACCGGGCCGGCGCCGTCCATCACCTCGGCGACAGCGCTGCGGCCCGACATCTCGCCGACATCCTGGCTGAAATAGCCGACTGTGACGCCCCGATCGATCGCGACCTGGCCCTCGTCGGGTTGCTCCTGTCCCGTGATCATCCGGAAGAGCGTCGTCTTCCCCGCGCCGTTGGGCCCGACGAGGCCGATCTTCTCGCCCTTCTGCAGCGCCGCGGAAGCCTCGATGAAGAGGATCTGGTGGCCATTCTGCTTACCGATGTTTTCGAGACGAATCATGCGCGCGCAAAGCCCAAGATAATTTCTCCGCAATTATGGGATGTGGCGGGGTCGTCCAACCGCTTGCCGGTCGGCGCGGCCTCGGCCCTATTCCTCGAACCGCTCGCTCATACCCTGCGCCTTGCGCGGGGCGATCGAGGCGTCCGGCGCTTTCAGCGGCGATCCGGAATCGCGGAAGCGGTTGACGATGGGATAGCGCCGGTCGCGGCCAAAATTCTTCGGGCCGACCTTGACGCCCGGCGCGGACTGTCGGCGCTTGTATTCCGCGAGATAGAGCAGCTTTTCGATCCGTCGCACGGTGTCGGCGTCATAGCCTTCGGCGATGATGTCGGCGATGCGCATTTCCTTTTCGACGAGGCGCAGCAGGATCGCGTCGAGGACGGAATAGGGCGGCAGCGAATCCTCGTCCTTCTGGTCCTCGCGCAATTCGGCCGAGGGGGGCCGGACGATGATGGCGGGCGGAATGACTTCGCCGTCGGGGCCGCGCGCGCCGATCGGCTTCCAGCGATTGCGCAAGGCGGCGAGGCGGAAGACCTCCATCTTGTAGAGGTCCTTGATCGGGTTGAAGCCGCCGTTCATGTCGCCGTAGAGCGTGGCGTAGCCGACCGACATCTCCGACTTGTTGCCGGTCGTCACCACCATCGCGCCGAACTTGTTGGAGATCGACATCAGGATGAGGCCGCGCGCGCGGCTCTGGATGTTCTCTTCGGTGATGTCGCGGGGCCGCCCCTTGAAAATCGGCTCCAGCGCGTGTTCGACGCCTTCGACCGGCTCGGCGATCGGGACCACGTCGTAGCGTATCCCGAGCGCCTTCGCGCAGGCGGCGGCGTCGCGCAGCGATTCCCCGGAGGTGAAACGGTACGGCAGCATCACGGCATGGACGCGCTGCGACCCGAGCGCGTCGACCGCCATCGCCGCGCACAACGCCGAATCGATGCCGCCGGAGAGACCGAGCACGACGCCCGGAAAGCGATTGTTGTCGACATAGTCGCGCAGTCCCATCACGCAGGCGGCGTAATCGGCCTCGTCGCCCTCTTCGACGATTTCGCGCGGGCCCTCGCTACAGCGCCAGCCCTTGTCGCTGCGCTGCCAAACCGTGCGCGCGACGCAGGCGCGGAACGCCGGCAACTGAAAGGCGAGCGAGCGGTCGGCGTTGAGCGCGAACGATGCGCCCTCGAAGACGAGTTCATCCTGGCCGCCGACCTGGTTGAGGTAGATGAGCGGCAGGCCGCTCTCGACGACGCGCGAGACGGCGACGTTCTGCCGGATCGCCAGCTTGTCGCGCTCGTAGGGCGAAGCGTTGGGAACGAGCAGGATTTCGCCGCCGGTCTCGGCGATGCACTCGACGGGCTCGACGCCCCAGATGTCCTCGCAAATGGGAACGCCGATGCGGACGCCGCGAAAGACGATCGGTCCCGGCGCGGGGCCAGGCCGGAAGACGCGCTTCTCGTCGAAGACGCCATAGTTGGGCAGATCGACCTTGAAGCGCACCGCCTCGATCCGCCCGCCGTCGAGCAGCGCCGCGGCGTTGTAGAGCGCGCCGTCCTCGACCCACGGCAATCCGACGAGCACGGCCGGGCCGCCGTCGGCGGTCTCGCGCGCCAAGGTCTCGCAGGCGGCGCGGCACGCCTCCTGAAACGCGGGCTTCAGCACGAGATCCTCGGGGGGATAGCCGGAGAGATAGAGTTCGGGGGCCAGCACCAAATCGGCGCCAAACCCCGCCGCCTCGGCGCGCGCCTCGCGCAGGCGCACGAGGTTGCCTTCGATGTCGCCGACGATCGAGGAAATTTGCGCGAGAGCGATGACGAGGCGGTCGGCGGGAGCGGGCATGGCGGGCATTTAGCGCGGCGAAGGCGTCGCGCGCAATGACGACCGCGGCGCGCGTTCGCTCGCCTTGCCTTGACGAGGGCAACCATGCCGCATTACCGTTTTTACGCAAGTAAAACGGAGCGCGTTTTGGCCACCACAGTCACCGTCAAGGGACAAGTCACATTGCCCAAGGCCGTGCGCGAGGCCTCCGGAATTCGTCCTGGCGATCGCGTCGAGGTGCGCGGAGTCGTCATCGGGCGCGCCGAGCGCAGCGACGATGCTGACGCCTATCTGCGTGTCCTTCAGGACATAAGCCGCCGGCGGCCCATCAAGGGCGCGACGACGGAAGAGATCATGGCGATGACCAGGGATGACCAGGGGCGACGATTGACGTTCGCCGACACGAATCTCAAGGCGCCGTTGACGCGCGACGTGCGGCGATATCGCACTTATTCTCCCGAGTTGAGCTTACTGGCGCCGGAGGGGCCGTAACCCGGCCGCGCCCCGACGCCCAGACGAGGGCGCCTACTCCGCCGCCTGGACCGGCCGCGCCGGCGCCGCAAGCCGTTCGGCCTTCAGGAGTTCGGCGACCAGGAACGCGACCTCGATCGCCTGCTCGGCGTTGAGGCGCGGGTCGCAATAGGTGTGATAGCGGTTGCGGAGGTCGCTCTCCGAAATCGCGCGCGCGCCGCCGGTGCACTCGGTCACGTTCTTGCCCGTCATCTCCAGATGGACCCCGCCGGCGTAGCTCCCTTCGCTGCGGTGAACCGCGAAGAAGGAGCGGATTTCCGACGTGATGCGTTCGGTCGGACGGGTCTTATACCCGGTCCCAGTCTTGATCGTGTTGCCGTGCATGGCGTCGCAGACCCAGAGGACCTTGCGTCCCTCGCGCTGGACGGCCCGGATAAGCTGGGGCAGCGCGGCCTCGATCTTGTCCGCGCCAAAGCGGCAGATCAGCGACAGACGCCCCGGCTCATGCGCCGGGTCGAGCGCGTCGATCAGGCGGAGAAGATCGTCGGGCTGGAGGGACGGTCCGCATTTGAGGCCGATCGGGTTGCGCACGCCGCGGCAATATTCGACATGGGCGCCGCCCAGCTGGCGGGTGCGGTCGCCGATCCACAGCATATGGCCCGAGGTCGCGTAATACTCGCCCGAGGTCGAGTCGAGCCGCGTCATCGCCTGTTCGTAGCCGAGCAGCAACGCCTCGTGCGAAGTGTAGAAGTCGGTGGCGCGCAATTCCGGATGCGCCTCGGCGTCGAGGCCGATCGCGCGCATGAAGCCGAGCGTCTCGGTGATTCGGTCCGCGACCCCTTGGTAGCGCTCCGACTGCGGGCTGTCCTTGACGAAACCGAGCATCCAGCGATGGGCGTTCTCGAGATTGGCGTAGCCGCCGGTGGCGAAGGCGCGCAGCAGGTTGAGCGTCGCCGCCGACTGGCGATAGGCTTCCAACTGCCGGCGCGGATCGGGCACGCGCGCTTGGGCGGTGAATTCGATGTCGTTGACGATGTCGCCGCGGTAGGCCGGCAACGTGACGCCGTCGATCGTCTCGCTGCCGGACGAGCGCGGCTTGGCGAATTGCCCGGCGACGCGGCCGACCTTGATGATCGGCGAGGCCGCCGCGAAGGTCATCACCACGGCCATTTGCAGGAACACGCGGAAGAAATCGCGGATGTTGTCGGCCGAGTGCTCGGCGAAGCTTTCGGCGCAATCGCCGCCCTGCAGCAGGAAGGCCTCTCCCGCCGTCGCCGCGCCCAGCGCCCGCTTGAGTTTGCGCGCTTCGCCGGCAAAGACGAGCGGCGGATAGCCGGCGAGTTGCCGCTCGACTTCGGCGAGCGCCGCCGCGTCGGGATAGGACGGCGACTGCTCGATCGGCTTCAACCTCCAGCTTTCGGGACTCCAGCGGCTCTGCGCCATAATCTTACGCCTCGACTGACAATTCTGTTCTATGGGGGCGGCGCCGCCGCCCCTCCGCGTGCGCCGTCTATACAGGACCTCGCCGGCGATGGCGATATGGGGATTTGGCGTCGGGGACGGAAGAATTGCCCTGGGTGTCCAAGTCGGCGGCGGCGATATTTTCGGGTTCGTCTGAAACGAAAGGAGCGTGGCGGCCGTATAGACCGCAGGGGCCGCTTCCTCAGCGGCTTCCGTCAGCCAAGGAAACCGCTCATGGCCCTGCCGTCCCGACTTCTCTTCGCCGCCGCCGCGCCTCTAGCGATCCTCTCGGCTTGGTGGCTCGGCGCGCCGGCGCGGGCCGATGAGGAGGCCCATGTCGTTCCGCCGCCCGCGATCGATGAACCCGCGGCGCAAGGCGCCTCCGAGGTCGCCGTCGTCGCGGGCGGATGCTTCTGGGGGGTTCAGGGCGTGTTCCAGCACGTCAAAGGCGTCTCCGACGCGATTTCTGGTTACGATGGCGGCGAGGCGTCGACCGCGCATTACGACATGACGAGCCGCGGCGACACCGGCCACGCCGAATCGGTGCGCATCACCTACGATCCGCGCGAGATCAGCTACGGGCGCATCCTGCAAATCTATTTCTCAGTGGCGCACGATCCGACCGAGCTCAACCGGCAGGGACCCGACGAGGGCACGCAGTATCGCTCCGCGATCTTCCCCGCCAACGACCAACAGGCGCGGATCGCGAAAGCCTACATCGACCAACTCAATCAGGCGCATGCGTTCAACGCGGCCATCGTCACCAAGATCGAGCCGGGCAGAACCTTTTTTCCCGCTGAGGATTATCACCAGGACTTTCTCGCCCGGAATCCGACCTACCCCTATATCGTCTTCAACGATCTGCCGAAGATTGAGAATCTGAAGCGGATGTTCCCTGACGTCTATCGGGCCGACCCGGTCCTCGTGAGCTCCGGGCATTCGTGATTTCCGGCGGGGGCCCTCGTGGCCCCCAACAAAAACCGCTAGCGCTTTCTACTTTAGGTGTGCGAGTCGCCCCTCTCCATCCCGTCTCGGAGGTCGCGCGGCGCGCGGCGACGTGCCAGCATGGCGGGCTTCCGCCTCGTCTGATTCGTCCGCAAAGCCCTTTCGCCCGTGAAGACGCTTTCCGCCCTCGCCGCGCTACTCCTGTCCGTCTCGTTGCTGATCGCGGGCAACGCCCTGGTCGGCGTGTTGACGCCGCTGCGCGCCAGCCTCGGCGCATTTCCGGATATCGCCATCGGCCTGCTCGGCTCGGTCTACTTCGCCGGCATGTTGGCGGGAACGCTGGCGACCCCCGCGATCGTGCGCCGGGCCGGCCATATCCGCGCGTTTTCGGCCTTCGTCGCGGTCGGAATCGTCTCCGTCATCTTGATGCCGGCGTGGGTTGCGCCAGCGCCGTGGATGGCCTCGCGCGGCGCGCTCGGCTTCGTCTTCGCGGGAATCTACGCGGTCGTCGAATCCTGGGTCAACGCCAAGGCGACCAACGCCAATCGCGGCGCGCTCTACGGCGTCTATCAGATCGTCACTTTCGTCGCCTCGGCGGGCGGCCAACTGTTGCTCAGGGCCTTCACGCCCGCTTCGTTCCTGCCCTTCACCTTCGGTGGCGCGCTGCTGGCCTTGGCGATCGTGCCCCTGACGATGACGAGCGTCGATCAGCCCGCGCAGCCGAAGTCGGTGCGGCTGCGCTTGCCCTGGCTGATTCGGCTGGCGCCGGTTTCGGCGTTCGCGTCGCTCGCGGCGGGCGCAGCCAACGGCGCCGCTTTCGCGCTCGGCCCGGTCTACGCCTTGGGGATTGGGATGAAACCGTCGGCGGTGCCGTTGTTCACCGCGGCGATCGTCGTCGGCTCCTCGCTGGGCGTCTATCCCGCCGGCTTCCTCTCCGATCGGATGGACCGGCGCCTGATCATGGTCATCGCCATGACGGCTGGAGCCGCGGTGGAGACGGCGCTCGCCATTCTCACGTTCACCGGCTGGTCGCTCATCGGCATGGGATTCCTGGTCGGCCTGACGACCTACACGCTCTATACGTTGGCGACCTCGCACGCCAACGACCGCGCCAAGCCGCACGAAATGGTCCTGGTCTCCGCCGGACTGCTGTTCATCTACTGCATCGGCGCGATCATCGCCCCGGCGCTGGCGTCGGTGCTCATGCGGGCGTTCGGGCCATGGGCGCTGTTCGCGCAAAGCGCCACCGTACATTTCGCCATCGCGGCGTTCGCGCTTTGGCGACTGGCGGCGAACCCCTCTTGGGCGCGCCGCAGCGCTATTCCCTAACGATGGATATATCCGGCGCGGCGGGGTTCTTCATCCCGACGACGTGATACCCCGCGTCGACGTGCAGGATTTCGCCTGTCACGCCGCGCGACATCGGCGACAGGAGATAGACCGCCGTCTCGCCGACTTCCTCGATCGTGACCGAGCGGCGCAGCGGCGCATTCGATTCGTTCCAGCGCAGGATATAGCGGAAATCGCCGATGCCGGACGCCGCCAGGGTCTTGATCGGTCCGGCCGAAATCGCATTGACGCGAATCGCCTGCTCTCCGAGATCGGCGGCGAGATACCGCACGCTCGCTTCCAGAGCGGCTTTCGCGACGCCCATGACATTGTAATGCGGCATCCACTTTTCGGCGCCGTAATAGGTCAGGGTCAGCAGCGAGCCGCCCTTCGTCATCAGCTTTTCTGCGCGCTGCGCGATCGCGGTGAAGGAAAAACAGGAGATGGCGAGCGACTTGGTGAAATTGCCTTCGCTGGTGTCGATATATCGTCCGGTCAATTCGTCCTTGTCGGCGAACGCGACGCAATGGACGACGAAGTCCAGGCCGCCCCAGAGCTTCTCGGCCTCGGCGAAGACCGCATCGATGGTCGCGCCGTCGGTCACGTCGCAGTGCCCGAGAACATGCGCGCCGAGTTCCTGCGCCAGGGGACGAACTCGTTTTTCCAGCGCCTCGCCCTGGAACGTCATCGCGATCTCGGCGCCCGCGGCGCGCGCGGCCTTGGCGATGCCCCAGGCGATCGAACGATTGTTGGCGACGCCGAAAATGATGCCGCGCTGCCCGCGCATCACCCCACCGCCCTCGGATCCGCTCGAGCCTTCGTGCGCCATCGAGACCTCGTTCGTCCGCCTCGCCTCCGCCCTTCGGAGGCCACAAAGCGCCATCACTTACCGTTGGCGGCCGCGCATGGGAAGGGTCCGCGTCGCTCTCGCACGTCACAAAATGTGTGAAATCGCACACAAAGACGCTTGGAAGCGCTAAACGTTCGGAATAAAGTTGTTAAGGCTAATTTGCGCTTACGGATGTTGCCGACGTGTCTTCGAACCGGGAATGGTGTGATGACGCGGGCGCCCTGCGGCGCTTTGGGCGGGCTCTCGTACGGGACGATCGATTCGTTTCCGACGATATTTCGGCCGCCGCGTTGGTCGATAAGTTCTTCCGCCAGGCCTCGCTGACCTTGATCGACGATTCGGCCGGCGACATTCGCTCCGCGAGGGTGCGCGCGTTCGCCCAATTCATCCGTCTCTATCGCCGTCACGTTCGCCGTCTGGCGGCCGACGAAGCCGACGGCGCTTGGATCGAGGGCTCCGCATCGGTCGGAAGGGGCGGCGCGTCGGTGACCGTCGGGGTGCGCAACCTGCCGCTCGACCTGCGCGAGGCGCTGTTGCTCGTCGTGGTGGCGGGGTTCACGCATTGCGAAGCCGCGGAAGCCCTCGACATTCCCCTGGCCGCTGTGATCGATCGCCTCGGCCGGGCGCGCGCGCGGATTGCCGCGCACATGGGAGCATCGGGCGAGCCGGCGCTTGCGGAGTCGGCCTGGCCGAGCGCGGCTCATCTTCGGATCGTCAAGTGACGAGCCGATTCGATACCGCGGAGGCCTTTGCTTACGTCGACAATTGCCTGCCGTCGGCGGACCGGCGCGCCTTCGAGGCGCGTCTGCGCGAAGATCCCGATCTGAGACGCCAAGTCGCGATTTGGGAGGCGCAGAACGGGGCGATCCGCGCCGCCTACGGCGCCATGCCTTCTTCGCGCGCGACGATCGATCTCGGACGAAATTCGAACGAGAACGTTCCCGCCTGGATCGCCTCGCCGGTCCCGTCGCGGCGCAACGGCGCCGCAACGTTTGCGGCCAGCGAAGCGCGATCCTGGTTGGCGCGCCCGGAGACGGCGACCGGCCCCGCAAAACTTGCCATCGTCCCGCCGGCGAAGTCTGGCCCCGGCCGGGGCATCCTGGCTTTCCTCGCGCTGGCGGCCGGCTTAGTCGTCGTTGGCGCGCCGGGCAGCCCGACCTGGCCGCGCGACCAGCTGCTGGACGCCGGGCTTGCCGCCTATCGCGCCTTCGCGGCGGCCCCGGCGGGCGTGCCGGTCGAATATCAAACCGACGATTCCGAGGCGCTGTCGCGCTGGTTTGCGCCGCAACTCGGCCGGGGGATCGTGGTTCCTAGCTTTTCGTCGAATGCGCTGAAACTACTCGGCGGGCGTGTCGCGCCGGGGACGAGGTCAAGCGCGGCGTTTCTCGTTTATGAGGACCGGCGAGGCAAACGCCTCGGCCTGCTGATCGAGCCGCTCGACGCTCCGGGGCCGTCCACGCCCGTCCTGCGCGAAGCCGGCGCGATCAACGTCGCCGCCTGGACTGACGCAAGGCAAGGGCTGGTCGCGACGGGCGCTAATCTCGACGAGGTCGCCGCACTGGCTCGTCTCGTCGAGGACGCTCCAGCGCCGCATCGATGAAAGCGCCTTGCCGCAGTTGAGCGGGCCTAGCGTCGGCGCGGGTAGCGCGCCGCCAAGAGTTCGAATATCGCGCGGGCCGCCTGAATTTCGCCGCCCGACGGAGCATGGGCGCGCGGCTTGGGGTTCCAGGCGTAAATATCAAAATGCGCCCAGGCTTTCGCGGCCGAGACGAATCGAGCCAGGAACAACGCCGCCGTCACCGATCCGGCGAATCCGCCGGCGGGGGCGTTGTCGAGGTCGGCGACCTTGCTCTCCAGCAACGCGTCGTAGGGGCGCCACAGGGGCAGGCGCCACACCGGATCGTGCGCGCGCGTCGCGGCGTCCGAAATCTCGCCGGCGAGCGCTTCGTCGTCGGTGTAGAAAGGCGGCAGATCAGGGCCGAGCGCGACACGGGCGGCGCCGGTCAGGGTCGCGAAGTCGAATAGCAGGTCCGGCGCCTCCTCATCGGCGAGGGCGAGCGCGTCCGCGAGGATGAGCCGCCCTTCGGCGTCGGTGTTGCTGATCTCCACCGTTAGGCCCTTGCGGCTGCGCACGATGTCGCCGGGGCGCATCGAATTGGCCGAAATCGCATTCTCGACGATCGGGATCAGCGCACGCAGGCGCAGATCGAGACCGGACTGCATGACGAGACGCGCCAGGCTGAGCGCGGCGGCGGCGCCCCCCATATCCTTTTTCATCAACAGCATGCCGCTCGACGGCTTGATGTCGAGCCCACCAGAATCGAACACGACGCCCTTGCCGACCAGCGTCACCTTCGGCGCGTCGGCGCGTCCCCAGACGAGGTCGACGAGGCGCGGCGCCTCGGCCGCCGCACAGCCCACCGCGTGGACAAGCGGCAAATTGCGCACCAGCAATTCCTCGCCGCGCGTCACTTCGAGACTCTGCGTCGAACTCTTCGGCCAGACGCGCCGCCTCGTTCTCGAGCGCGCCCGGCCCGAGATCGTTGGCGGGCGTATTCACGAGATCGCGGCCGAAGGCGACCGCTTGCGCAATGCGTTCGATTCTCGCAGCGTCGACGCCCTCGGGCGCGACGAGGGTCGGCCGGGCCGTCGGATCGGCGCGATATCGCTCGAAGCGGTAGAGGCCGAGGAGGAACGCCAGCGCCGCCAGTTCCGGCTCGTGCGGCGCATTGGCGAAGCGATAGGTTCCTTCAGGAAGGGCGGTCGCGAGCTTGCCCGGCGCCATGGGATCGCGCCCGCGCGCGCTCTTGGCGGCAAGGCCGAACAGGACGCCGGCGAGGCCGCCCTCGGCGTCGGGCAACAGTTGCAGGCGGCCCGCCTTCGGCTCGAAGCCGCAGGCCGAGGCGAAAGCAGCGGCGGCGCCGCCGATCGATTCGCGCAGCGAACTCCAGTTGTCCGCGCTGGCGAACCAGATGGGGACGGCGGCGGACGAGGGCGGGGCGAAGGACGCGTGCAAGGCTCGAAATCCCGATCCAATTCGATTCGAAAGATTAATCATAACGGCGCGCGCCGCCGTCGCCGAGTCCCAAAATGGCCCGTTAACGATCCGTTAGCGTTAACGATTTATTGCTATCGGGAAGTCAGTCCAATGGGTCCGTTCATGCCGTTCGTCCGCAATTTCCGCCCCGTTCCACGCTGGCTGAGCGCCCTCGGCCTCGCCGCTCTTGTCGCCGCTGCAGCGCCGCTCGGAGGTTGCCACGACTTCGGCGATGTCACGGGATCGATCGCCGGGACCCAGCAGCCCTTGCCGACCAATGAAGCGGACTTGCGCGCCTACGCCGACACATGGGGCAAGCGATACGACAGCAATCCCGGCGAAAAAGTCGCCTCGATCAATTACGCGCGGGCGCTGCGCGCCTTGACGCGCTACAGCGAAGCGGCCGCGGTTATGCAAGCGGCGGCGGTCAAGGCGCCGAAGGATTTCGAGGTCCTGGGGGCCTATGGCAAGGCGCTCGCCGATTCCGGGCAGTTCGAACAGGCAAAGGAGGTGCTGGCGCAATCCTACGCTCCGGAGCGGCCGGACTGGACGATCATGTCGGTGCAAGGCTCGGTCGCCGATCGGCTCGGCGATCACGAGGGCGCGCAGCAATTCTATCGCGACGCGCTGAAGATCGCGCCGGGCGAACCCTCGGTGCTCAGCAATCTCGGCCTGTCCTATGCGCTCGCCAAACAATTGCCGCTCGCCGAGGCGGCGTTGCGCCAGGCGAGCGACAGCCCGCGCGCCGATGCGCGGGTGCGTGAAAACCTCGCGTTGATCCTCGCGCTCGAGGGCAAGTTCGGCGAGGCCGAACAGGTCAGCCGCCACGATATGTCGGCGCAAGCCGCGAGCGCCAACGTGGCCGCGATCCGGCAGATGATCGCGCAGAACAATTCCTGGCGCGATTTGAAAACCAGCGCGGTGACCAAGCGCCCCGCGGCGCCGTCGCCCGCGATGGCGCCGCTCGCGCTCGGCCAGCCGGCGGGGTAAGGCGGGGCGATCGATTTTGCCCCTATCCGGCCCTAGCGGCGGTTGACGGCGCGCGCCGAGAACGCTTATAAGCGCGGCCCAACAGGCTGGGCGGCAACCCGGCCTCATTGATTTTGAGCGATCGCGCGCGGGTCTTTGAGCGCGCTCGCAACGAAGGAAACGAGTTCATGGCCAATACGAAGTCGGCACAGAAGGCTGTCCGCAAGATCGCCCGCCGCACCGCGATCAACAAGTCGCGCCGCAGCCAGATGCGCACCTACGTGCGCAAGGTCGAAGAGGCGATCGCCGCCAAAGACCCCGTCGCCGCGGTTGCCGCCCTGCGCGGCGCCGAGCCGCTGGTTGCCCGCGCCGCCCAGAAGGGCATCCTGCACAAGAACACGGCGTCGCGGAAGATTTCGCGCCTCGCCAAGCGGGTCAAGGCGCTCGCCGTCTGAGCCCTCGCGCGGGCGCTTCAGCGCCTGCGGGAGATCGCGAAATGACCGACCAGCCGCCCGACCGTCTCAGCGTCGATCCGAGTAGCCCCTTTTACGACGAAGCCGCGTTGGCGCGCGGCGTCGGCATTCGTTTCAAGGGCCGCGAGCGCGACGACGTCGAGGAATATTGCGTCAGCGAGAACTGGATCCGCGCGCCGGTCGGCAAGACGCGGGACCGCAAGGGCAATCTCCTGACGATCAAGCTGACGGGCCCGGTCGAACCCTATTTTCTCGCCGCCAAGCCGGAATAGCGTCGTCGGCGGAGGCCCCTCTCACTCGGCCGCACGCGGCTCCCGCGCGCCCATCGCCGCCAGCGCTTGCGCAAGGTCCTCGATCAGGTCGTCGGCATCCTCCAGCCCGACTGACAGCCGCAGCATGCCCGGTCCGATGCCGAGGGCGGCGCGCTGTTCCGGCTTCAGCCGCTGATGCGTCGTCGTCTCGGGATGGGTGATGAGGCTCTTGGCGTCGCCGAGATTGTTGGAAATGCCGATGATCGACAGCGCGTCGGCCATCCCAAAGGCTTCCCGCTTGCCGCCCTCGACCTCGAAAGCGACCAGCGTGCCGCCGCCCGACATCTGCCGTTCGACGACCGCTCTTTGCGGATGATCGGCGCGTCCGGGATAGATGACGCGCGTGACTTGCGGATGGCCGGCGAGAAAATCGGCGATCTTGGCTGCCGAGCGGTCCTGCTGGGCGACGCGCAGCGGCAGCGTCTCCAGCGACTTCAGCATGACCCAGGCGTTGAACGGCGAAAGAGACGGGCCGGTCTGGCGCAGGAAATTGTGGATGTGCTCGCCGATGAAGGCTTCCGACGCGAGGATCACGCCGCCGAGCGTGCGGCCCTGTCCGTCGATGTGCTTGGTGGCGGAATAGACGACGCAATCCGCGCCGAGCTTCAGCGGGTGCTGCAACATCGGCGAAGCGAAGACGTTGTCGACCACCAGCGTCGCGCCGCCTTCGTGGACGATCTTGGCGACGCCAGCGATGTCGATCACTTCGAGCGTCGGATTGGTCGGGCTTTCGAGAAAAGCGGTCTTGGTGTTGGGGCGCATCGCGGCGCGCCACGCCGCGAGGTCGGTTCCCTCGACCAGCGTCGAGGCGACGCCGAAGCGCGGCAGCAGTTCCTCGACGACATAGAGACATGAGCCGAACAGCGCCTTGGCCGCGACGATATGATCGCCGGCCCTGAGCTGGCCCATCAGCGCGGCGGTGACCGCCGCCATGCCGCTCGCGGTGGCGCGCGCCGCCTCGGCGCCTTCAAGCAGCGCCATGCGGCGCTCGAACATCGACACCGTGGGATTGGCGAAACGCGAATAGATGAAGCCCGGCGCGTCGCCCTTGAAACGCATCTCGGCCTCGGCCATCGTGTCGTAGAGATAGCCTTGCGTCAGGAACAGCGCCTCGGACGTCTCCTCGAATTGCGAGCGCATCGAGCCGCCGTGGACGAGCCGGGTGGCGGGACGCAGGGTGCGGGGATCACGGGTCTTGCGGGGGGTCGTCATAACGCGCTCCTTGTCGGCCCGGACTCGCGTCCGAGCGCAGGCTTAGTGAACAGGGCGCGTATCCGAGAAGCCCCGATCTTTTAGCCCGTTGTTTAACGTGGCGGCAAGCCGACCGGCTCAAATTACCACGGAGTTGCACCCTTAAACCCGTGGCCGTCTTGGCGTCAAGACCAGGAGGCGCTAACAAGGCCCGCCGCCCCTCGAGGCCTTCATGACGACAGCGACGCCCGCCCCGCCTTCCCCCGCTCTCGGCGGCGCCGAACCCCGCGCCGACGCGGCCGCGTTCAACGCGCCCTTCGGTCTCGTGGCGCGCCAGACGATCAAGACGATGACGCGCGACGGCCTGATCGCGGCGGCGCGCGCAATCGACGAAACGCAGTTCCAGCCGGCGAGCCTCGATTTGCGCTTGGGCGCACAGGCGTATCGCGTGCGCGCCAGCTTTCTTCCTGGCCGCGGCCGCAGCGTCGTCGAAGGCCTGCAGAGCCTCAACCCCGAGCCGATCTCGCTGACGGGCGAGGGCGCGGTTCTCGAGAAGGGCATCGTCTACGTCGCGCCGCTGATCGAAAGCCTCGCGCTGCCGGGAGGCGTGTCGGCCGCCGCCAACCCCAAGAGTTCGACGGGGCGGCTCGATATCTTCACCCGTCTGATCGTCGATGGCTCCGAGGCTTTCGACGCGGCCCCGGCCGGATATCGCGGACCGCTCTGGGCCGAGATTTCCCCACGCAGTTTCAGCGTGCGGGTGCGCGAGGGGTCGCGCCTGAACCAACTGCGCTTTCGCCATCACGGCGAACGCCTCGGCGACTTCGCGCTCGATGCGCGCGCGCTGCGCGCCCGCCACGCGGCGGTCCCGCTCGTCGACGGCGAACTCGCGTTGCGCGATGGGCTGATCGTGCATGTCGGCCTGAGCGGCCGTTCCGGCGAGATCGTCGGCTACCGCGCGATCAAGAACGGCGACGTCATCGACGTCGACCGGCCGCGCGGCTACGCCGCCGAGGATTTCTGGGAGCCGATCCGCGCGCGCCGGGATGGGCGGCTCATTCTCGATCCCGACGAGTTCTACATTCTCGCCAGCCGCGAAAAAATGCAGATCCCCTCCGACCTCGCCGCCGAAATGGCGCCCATCGATCCCGCGATCGGCGAATTCCGCGTCCATTACGCCGGCTTCTTCGACCCCGGCTTCGGCCAGGGGCTCGACGGAGCGCCTTGCGCGCGCGCGGTGCTGGAGGTGCGAAGCCGCGACGTGCCGTTCCTGCTCGAGGACGGCCAGCCTGTCGGGCGCCTGGTTTACGAGACGCTCGCCGACGCCGCCGACGAACTCTACGGCGCGACCGCGACCTCGAACTACCAGGGGCAGGGGTTGAAGCTGTCGAAGCACTTTCGCGATTTTACCGAGAGCTGAAGAATTGCGCCTCGGCCGCTTGGCGCCCGAGCGCGCTCCGCGCTATAAGCGATTTCGCGCTGCCCCTGCCAAGGGAAAACGCGGGCGTAGTTCAATGGTAGAACGGAAGCTTCCCAAGCTTCATACGAGGGTTCGATTCCCTTCGCCCGCTCCAACAATATCAATGCTTAAGCGATAACCGATCCCTTCGTACGAGGCATGTTTCGATTGGGACCACAGTCGGACCACAAATCCATATTCCTTGAGCGCAGAAAATAGGCCAATGATCGGGTGTATCGTGGCCCAGCGTTTTTTATGGTACCGACGATATTGGGCGCAGTCTGCGTTCATGATTCACTCCCCGGATTTCGTTGCGCGGTACGCAATCGTCTGCGGATTGGCGGCAGGCGATGGCCTGCGTTGTCGACCACGGCATGCGCATCCTCTCCCGCTCCCGCGGTCGTAGGATACGCGCCCCAAGCTGCCAGCACTGGCCCTCGCTTGTCATCATCGACCACGTGGAAGAACTCGATGTGTTTCGTGTGTGGACATCCGGTAATCGCGGTCGGCGCTTGATCCACCGATAGTGCCGCGTGCCCCTGCGCTTGGGCTTGGAGGCTCTGGCTCGCGCTCACCCGTGTACACTTGCCTTCCGCGTCGCCGACGCCGCCGCCGCCGCGTTCCTCGCCGCGCGTCGCCGATGATGTCCGCTAGCGTCGACACATGTCCCTGTCCGACCAAGTGAAACCAGATGTTCGCGAGAACTCCGCGTCGGAAACGACCCGCACGCGAGCGACCACAGCTCGCTCTATCCGGGGTTCCCCAAACTCGCCTCGGTCACCACCTAAAACCCGGCGGAATGATTTCGATCATCGCAGCCACCCTATCCGGATCTGGGTGCTGCCTCAGGTTGACGGCCTGATCGACCATATCCCGAACTGACCCTGCTGGAGGAAGGCCATGGAACGAGAGATCATTCGCGTCGAACCGTTCGACACAATTTCGAGAAATGGGGCGCGCCCGTCCCTGGCTCGCTGAAGCAAAGCCCAGTCTTATCTCATCCTTCGCCACGGGCATCGCCAGGGACAAATCTGCCGTGCGGGCGGCCATCACCGAGCCGTGGTCCAATGGTCAGGTCGAGGCTCAGATCACCAAGCTCAAGCTCGTAAAACGCCAGATGTACGGCCGCGCCAACCTCGACCTTTTGCAAGCCAGATTGCTCGGCGCTGCATGAAGCTCGCAAATCATCATCGAGATTGCGTCAGAGCCAGCCTTGGACGCCGATTGGGGGTCAAGAGCCCCTCCGATTCACAGGCTAGCTTCGGAGGGGGCGCCGGCGGAAAGCCGATAACTGGCTTCGCCGGTCTGCTGACGCGCGCCCCTACGGACTTTTTGCCGGGGCGTCCAGAAGTCAAGCGGAGGGATAGGCGCGAAGATGGGCGGGGGGATGTCCACGCTCTCGTCGCGGTCGTCATGTCTCCCGAACGACACTCGCCCAAGGTGCGACGCGAAGTGGACCTTGATGGGACAGCCGCTGTGCGCGCCCCAGCTCTTGAGGGAGTTGACGTTCACCGTCTCAACGAACCGCCGCATGTCCTCGACCTTGCGGATGAGATCGACGGCCTCATTGAGCGCGGCATTGAGCACTTTGCAGGCTTCGCTCACCCCGGCGTCGTCCATGGCCTCAAGCTCGGCCTGCCATCGATCTCCGAAGTTGTAGGGCCGAAGGTGTCTTGCGCAAGCCGCGAGAGGCCCCGCGAGCGGTTTCATTTCGGGGTCCAGCATAGCGAAGCCGTGAAGCCGAAACTTGTCTTTGAGGATATCGACCTCTTGGACGCGGGTCGTACCGTCAGCGTTCGGGCGAAACTCCTTGGACTTCGCCCATACCTTCAACGAGCCTCCCTCACGGACATGCTGCCACAACACCAGACCCGAACGCCTCAGACCTTCGTGGAGCCGGGTACGAAACTGTTCGACTGCTCCCGCAACCTCCGCAGCTTGCTCGATGACACCGATCGCTTTCCTCAGCTTCGGAATATTCGACAACAGGTGGTTTCGGTCGTTCTTCGCCTCTTGCTCGTCGCGGTACAGGCGCTTCGCGCTTTCGTGGGCCTCGGGGTCCAGCGCGCGAAAGCAATCTCGCCCCACCAACCGAATTACCTTCTCCTGGGGGAACCACGCGATCATCCCTCCCAGGAACTTGCCGAAGGCCTCCCAGCAGCATGGGCATGGCGTTTCCCTCCTGGAACGGTGCAGCTTTTCGGACATCTTAAACGTGCCAATGTAGACCGGAACAGCGCCCTTAGGGGGTGCCGTGTGCGTGTGGCCGGGATACGTGAAGGTGTAGTTGCCTTCGTCCAAATGCCTGTGGATTTTCTCGATTTCCGCCTCTGCGCTTTCGCGAGTTGGAAACCACGCCTTGACCGTGCGGGATGACTCGGGGATGTCAAACCGCTCGGATTTATATTCTCTTACCATATATCGTGTCTCCCACACGGGGATCTTGCTACATTTTGTAGCTTAATTTTACGCCGCCAGTAAGACCGTATTCGATTTGTTCTACACATGCAGGGCTCCCATTCAGCCCGCCTTGGCCAAGCAAATACGAGCGAGGCCGCGCAGTCTAATCCGTCGAGCCATATGAAATATATTCGTCCATCCATATGGTCAGGCAAAACGCGACCGAACCCGCCCCGCAGCTAGGCGTCCAGGAAATCTGTAGGGGCCTCCCCTATCCAGTGCGAGCCGATACGGATTTTCGCTCATGATCAGGACAGCGTCCGCACAGTGATTATTTCGGCTTGATCGACTGACGACGGACGTCGAGACGACCCTCGCTCCGTGGCGAGTGCGGCGGTGGCCTCAGCGCATGCAGCCTCCGGATCGGGGGGCCTCGTCCCGTTTCGTAACTGAGAATGCTTCCTGACCGGCAGCGCTGGACCGGGGTAGACCTTCCCGCGCCCCCCCGACCCCCCTCTCCCCATTTGTGGTATCGGAAAACGCATTTCTTTCGATTTCGTAACAGGTTAAGCCAAGTCACGACGCTGGACGAACGCGAGTAAAAACTCGCTCGAACTCGCTGGTCATCACGCCTCGCAGTTTCCGTTCATGTCTGGCGGGAACAACGAACGTGTCATGGGGTCACTATCCGCGCGAGACCCAGGAGCTAGTGTTCGACGCGCACGATCGCGCTTTCTCTCGCTCATCGACGGCGAAACGGCAATACTCGCGATCATCATCGTGCCCGAGACCGCTTGATCAGACCGTGACTTCGTCACCGGGCTGCTAGGGAAGAGCCTTTGCATCCAGAGGGGCCCCCGCACACAATTCATAGTGATTAGCGTTCTATCTCCACGCACCATGGCGGTTCGCGCTCCTCGAATCGAAGTCAAGAGCCTTCGTCTACTTTCCATGCGTCATTCACCGCCTTTGCCCAGGCGGAGTAGACTTCCGAAGCACCGATGCGGAATGTCGCTCCGACAGGCGTAAGAACTGCCCGGCGACGCCCTGAGGCGTCGACTTCGAAAAGCGGACACCCCAGGAAAGCCTCGACGCGATTCAGAGATTCGCTGACCATCGTCAGGCTCACCTCAGCGAAGGCTGCCGTTCGTCGGAAGGCGCCGGCTCCGCCCTCGTCGACCTCCACCAGCAAAGCCGAGACGATATATATATCACGCATTGTCACTGTTGGATTAGGCTTAGGCATATTAATTGATCACTTGCCAAATGGTCTCAGCCGATCCTCGGGGAAAATCGTTGCAAAACTGTTTGAGGTTCCCGAGCGGCCTTTGTTCGGCAATGCCGAGTGACCTCTGTTCGGAAATGCCGAGCAGCCTCTGTTCGGAAATGCCGAGCAGCCTCTGTTCGGAAATGCCGAGCGGTCTCTGTTCGGAATCGCCGAGCGGTCTCTGTTCAGGCTCGCCTCAGTTTCTGTTCGGGATCGCCGATCAGTCCTTGGTTGCGTCAAGTATCCAACGTCAAATCAACATATTGAAATGAAAGATCGTTCATGAAGTTCATGCCGCTCCCGCGACGACCATCGGCGTGGCGCGCCGATGGCAGTTCATGAAGTTCATGTCGCGCCCGTGAAGACCATCTGCATCTGAGCGACGTTCCGATGGGGCCGCCAAAACGTTCCTAGAACCGCAGTTCGCGCCGCGTCTCGCGGGTGAACGTCGAATTCATCGTTCTCGGAAGTACCCTGATTTGACCCCGTCCTCACCCATCATTTCAATATTTCAATCGCATTTCGCACCTGTGGGAGTTCGGACCCACGCTTCCTCACACCTGCAACTACGAGGGAGCAATCAATGCGGCCCCGAGACGCCGGGTCGCTCGAACGGCATGTCGAATGCAAAGAAGCGATCGAACAGAGCGGATTTCCTATAGAAGTGGCGCTGTCCCAACCGAACGCCTGGAATTTCTTCTGACTGATATTCCAAGAGACCAAACCAAAGCAGAGGCCGCAAAATACGAGCCTCCACCAACATCGACCCGGTATCCCACGTCGATTCGAGAACCCCAATGTTCGGTATCGCGCAAAGGCGGGCCAATTTCTCCGGCGTTTGCCAAGTCGAAGCGGAGACTGACAGCGACCAGAACAAAACGCCTGCGTCGAACTGCGGCCATGTTCCAAACATGCCTCGCCCGAGATAACCGATATCGGCATGCCAGAAGGTGATGTGGAAGAGGATCGCTTGCAATGCTCGTCGGCGAGGTTCTTTGAGCAGATCACGTCCGAGCTGTGTTAACCTTAGGGTGCTTCGATAGGTTCGAACAAGCTTCGCTTGGGTCGCTATATGCCTGACGAAAAAAAGCGGAAGGAAGTCGGGCTCGTTGAGCACCTTATGGTACCGATAGGCTTCCGCTCGATTGAACTCCGGCCACTCAAACAGGTCGATCATATCGGCCACGACCGCTCGGGATAAATTGCCCGTCGCCGTCAATTTTAACCCGTCACCCAGGGACGCGCTTTTCAGGAACAATAGCGTGTTGCGCGTTACCGCAGATAGCGAGATTTCGAAGTCGTTCAGATCCTGGGCAAGCGATAGCGCGCGATTCTCTCTCGATGGTTCCTGCCGTAACGCGTTGAGGCTTTCGAATGTGAGCAAGGTCCAGGCCGGCTCGACGCCTCCGAGCCAACGGATCACATTCGGATTTTGCAGGAAACCAGGAGCGACCATGGGTCAGCGCGCCATCGTCGCGATGGATGATGCATTGGAGGCTTCGAGCCGCAGCCATTCGTCAAGTTTCGACCAGCGTCTTCGACCCGACACGTTGCGGACGGCGATCGCGATCGCCTTCTTCTGGCCGACCAAGATCACTAGCCGCTTGCCACGCGTGATGCCGGTGTAGAGCAGATTCCGTTGAAGCATCGCGTAATGCTGGGTCAGAACCGGGATGATCACGGCGGGGTATTCAGAGCCTTGGCTCTTATGGATGGTGGCGGCATAGGCGGGAACCAGAGTGTCGAGTTCGCCGAAGCCGTAGCTCACCGAACGTCCGTCGAAGCTGGCCGTCAGTTCGCCCGCCTCGGGATCGACGTCGCCGACATAGCCGATATCGCCGTTGTACACTTCCTTGTCATAATCATTCTCGATCTGCATGACCTTGTCGCCCGGCGCGAACGTCCAGCCAAATCGCTCGACTTTTCGTTCACCCGCCGGGTTGAGGGCGGCCTGGAGTTCGATATTGAGCGACCGCGCGCCTACGCCGCCGCGGTTCATCGGACATAACACCTGGATGTCGCGGATGGGGTTCAACCCGAAGCGCCTCGGAATTCGGGTCTTCACCAATTCCAGGATCCGCAGAACGGCTGTCTCCGGCTCTTCCGCCGGGACGAAATAGAAGTCGCTTTCGGTGTTGGACGTGGCGAGGTCCGGCATCAGGCCTTGGTTCAGGCGGTGAGCGTTCACGATGATCCGGCTTTCGGCGGCTTGCCGGAATACCTCGGTCAGTCGCACGACCGGCAAAGCTCCGGAGTCGATAATGTCTGCCAATATTTGGCCGGGTCCGACAGAGGGAAGTTGGTCGATATCCCCGACGATAAGCATCGCCGAGCTGTCGGGGATCGCTTTTGTTAGCGCCTGCATCAGCATGACATCGACCATAGAGGCTTCGTCGATGACGAGGAGATCACAATCGAGGGGATTGTCGGCGTTGCGCTTGAACCCGCCGTCCTTGGGATCGACCTCCAGGAGCCGATAAATCGTCTTAGCCTCGACGCCGGTGGCCTCTGTCATGCGCTTGGCGGCCCGCCCGGTGGGAGCGCAGAGCAAGAGCTTTATGCCCTTGGCGGCGAGAATCCGAAGGATCGAATTGACGATGGTGGTTTTGCCGACGCCCGGGCCGCCCGTAATGACGAGCGCCTTGGCCTTCAAAGCCAGACGGATGGCGGCTCGCTGACTTTCGGCAAGCTTCAGACCGCTGCGCGCCTCGACCCAAGGAACGGCCTTTTCAGAATCGATCCATGCCCAGGGCAACCGACTATTCAGAATTCGCATTAGCCGATCCGCAATCGCCTGCTCGGCCCTGTACAGGCCCGCAAGGAACGTGCAGGCGGTGTCGCCCACTTTGTCGGCGATCACGTTGCCCTCGGACCGTTCGAATTCGAGGGCAGCGAATATCAATTCCCGCGGCGCTTCGAGCAATTCCTCCGCTAGCGGGATCAGTTTATCTGTCGGCAGTCCGCAGTGACCCTCGTCCATCGCTTCGGTCAACGCGTAGGAAATTCCGGCGCGCAAACGGATCATCGCGGTCTTTTCGATGCCAAGCTTCATGGCGATCGCGTCCGCAGTCTTGAACCCGATGCCTCGGATATCCCGCGCGAGCCGATACGGATTCTCGCTCATGATCTGGACAGCGTCCGCGCCGTAAGTCTTGAAGATGCGAACTGCGCGGGCCGTTCCGACCCCGTTGCTGTGCAGGAAGACCATGATCTCTCGGACGATCTTCTGCTCGGCCCAGGCGTCGGTGATTCGTTTGGCTCGAACCGCTCCGATGCCGGTCACCTCGCGAAGTCGGTCGGGCTCGGCCTCGATGACGTCGAAGACCTTATCTCCGAACGCTTTGACCATTTTCTTCGCGTAGACCGGCCCGATCCCGCGTATCATTCCCGAGCCCAGATATTTCTCGATGCCGTCGATCGAACTCGGCGACGACGTCCTGAGGAATCGCGCCCTGAATTGCTGGCCGTGCGTGCGGTCGTTGGTCCATTCGCCTGACGCGGTGATCCACTCGCCGGCGGAGATGATCGCGGCGTGTCCGACCACGGTCACCAAATCGCGATGTCCACGCGCTTTCGCCCTAAGAACGCAGAAGCCGTTCTCAGGATTGTGGAAGGTTACTCGCTCGACCAGACCGGCGAGCACCTCCTGCGTTGATGACGTTTCGGGCGGTGATTTCATGTGGGAGGGAAGATCGCCGGTTTTCCGAACGCGCGCCACCCCGGGCTTGCTTTTATGGCCGGGCAATTGTCGATCGCCGGCGGCTCGTGGATCTCGTCAGGCGTGCCCGTTTGGCGCGAGCGGATGGTATGCTCCACCCCGGAATCGATCTTTCCGATTTTCGCGAACGCGGTTGGAGCTGAGCGGCCCCTAGTGTAGCGAAAGCCCCTGATGCGGTGCGGGCGCCGCGCAGCCGCGACTGCCCGTCCTGGTCGGTCGTCAAATAGAGAGTGAGAGTTCGGCCGGGTTTTCCGTGACGGGTTGAGGTCGCGAGAGAGGCTCGCGGCGCCCGTCGCGGAGATCCGCGATGTCCAGACATGACCGCAGCGCCCGTTCCGGCGAGAACCGGGCGACCTTCTATGCCGAAATCACCGACAAGATCATCGCCGAGTTGGAGGCGGGCCGTGTCCCTTGGGTCCAGCCTTGGGGAACGGCGGCGGCGAAGGCGCCGCTGGCCATGCCGCGCAACGCCGCGACCCATCGGCCGTATTCCGGGATCAATGTGCTGATCCTCTGGGGCGCCGTTGTCGAGCGCGGCTTCTCCGGCCAGAGCTGGCTCACCTTCCGGCAGGCGCTCGGTCTCGGCGGCCATGTCCGAAAGGGCGAGCGCGGCGCGACCGTCGTCTACGCCGATCGCTTCACGCCGGAGGACGAACGTCGCCGCGCCGAGCGAATCGGTGAAGAGCCTGGAGCGATCCCGTTTCTCAAGCGCTTCACCGTCTTCAACGTCGACCAGTGCGACGGGCTGGCCGAAGAGATCGCGACTGCCGCGCCGCCACCGCCGGAGACGCTCATCCTGCCGCAGGCCGAGGCTTTGATCGCCGCCACCGGCGCGGATTTCCGCATCGGCGGCGCGCGCGCATTCTATCACCCAGGAGAAGACTTCGCGCAGGTTCCTCCTCCGCAAGCCTATTTCGAGCCGATCAATTGGCACCGGACGGCCTTCCATGAGCTATCGCATTGGGCCGGGGCAGCCTTCAAACTCGGCAGGGATATCTCCGGCTCCTTCGGCTCCAAATCCTACGCCCGCGAGGAGCTGGTCGCCGAGATGGCGGGGGCTTTCGTCTGCGCCTCGCTCGGCATTGCCCCGACGGTGCGGCACGCCGACTATATCGGCTCCTGGGTGGACGTGCTGCGCGAGGACGACCGCGCCATCATCCGCGCCGCCAGCGCGGCCTCGAAAGCGGCCGACTTTCTGTTGGCGTTCCAGCCCGATCGGGTCGAATCGGTCGACGCCACCGCGATGAGCGGCGAACGGGACGCCGCGTGAAGATTGCGCTCGCGCCCGCGGAAAGCCGGTCTTCTGTCTTGCGGCTCTCGTGGGACCGCGGCCTCAAGGAGAGGGAGAGGAAGGCCGGGGATTTCGTGACGGGTCGGAGGCCGAGAGAGTCTCTCGGCCGCCCGTCGCGGAGAATCCGATATGGCAAGCGCCATTCAGAAGATCACCCTCAGCGCCTCGCGCGACATCCCTTTCAACAAGCTGGCGCTCAGCCAGTCGAACGTCCGGCGCGTGAAGGCCGGCGTCTCGATCGAGGAACTGGCGGAGGACATCGCGCGCCGCACCCTGTTGCAGAGCCTCAGCGTCCGAGCGGTTGTCGACACAGAGGGCAAGGAGACCGGCATGTTCGAAGTGCCGGCCGGCGGGCGGCGTTTCCGCGCGCTCGAGCTGCTGGTCAAGCAGAAGCGCCTGGCGAAGACCGCGCTGATTCCTTGCGTCGTTCGCGAGGGTGGCATCGCGGAAGAGGATTCGCTGGCCGAGAACATTCAGCGCGCGCCGCTCCACCCGCTCGATCAATTCCGCGCCTTCCAGGCGTTGCGTGAAAAAGGCCTCGGCGAAGAGGAGATCGCCGCGCGTTTCTTCGTTGCGCCGACCGTGGTGAAGCAGCGCCTGCGCCTCGCCGCCGTCTCCGACAAGCTTCTCGACGCCTACGGGGCGGACGGCATGACTTTGGAATTGTTGATTGCGTTCGCCGTCACCAGCGATCACGCGCGCCAGGAGCAGGTCTGGGAGAGCGTCAGCCGCTCCCATAACAGGGAACCTTATCTCATTCGCCGTCAGCTCACCGAGGGCGCCGTGCGGGCCGCGGACCGTCGCGCGCGGTTCGTCGGCGTCGAGGCTTACGAGGCCGCCGGCGGCGCGATCCTGCGCGATCTCTTCCAGCACGACGACGGCGGCTGGCTCCAGGATCCGGCGCTGCTCGATCGGCTCGTCGCCGAAAGGCTCCACGCCGAGGCCGATACCCTGCGGTCGGAGGGCTGGAAGTGGATCGCGATCGCGACCGACTTGCCCTATGGCCACACCGCCGGACTGCGTCGTCTCAGATAGCTGCCTGGAGGTCACGGCGAAGCATTCCGGCTTCGCCGCGCAAGCGCCGGGCTTGGCGGATACTCTCTCGGCCAAGGCGATCGAGGCGCGGCATGAGCGATGGGCCAAGCAGCTGCCAGAGAAGCCCGATGACCTCTGGGATGCGCTGACCGGGTTCGACGGCGACAGCCAGGCGGCGCTCTTCGCCCACTGCGCCTCACTCGCGGTCAATGTGGTGAAGGAGCCATGGAACCGGCGTCCGAACGCATTCGCCCATGGCGACCAGCTCGCTAACGTCCTCAATCTCGACATGGCCGCCGCCGGCTGGGCGCCGACGGTCGACAATTATCTCGGCCGGGTTCCGAAGACGCGCATCCAGGAAGCGGTGCGCGAAGCCAAGGGCGAGCACGCGGCGCAGCTCATCGAGCACCTGAAGAAGGCCGACATGGCCAAGGAGGCCGAGCGCCTCTTGGACGGCTCAGGCTGGCTGCCGGAACCGCTGCGGCTGCCGCAGGCGACTTCGTTCGTTCCCTCGTCCGACGAAGCCGAGACCGTGGCGCTGCCCGCTTTCCTCGCCGACGCCGATGACGAGGCTGCGGACGCCAAAACCGAAGAGCCTCAGCGGCAGACCATCGCGGCCGAGTGAGCCGCAGCAAGGGGCGGCTTCGGCCGCCCCGCGTTTCTTCACCCAAACATTTCCTCCGAGAGCCCGGCAGCCGCGCCGGGCTTCTTCGTTTCCGCGAGACCGATCATGCCCGTCTTCACCATCGAAACCAGCTACCGTCTGCCCGTCCACCGACATCGAAGCTACGAGGCCGACACCGTCGAGGAGGCCTGCTGCCTCGCCATGGAGGACGACGACTGGTCCAACCAGAAGTTCGATACGGAATCCGCGGGCGCGATCTACGTGTCGGGCGTTTGGCGGGGCGCCGATGCCGCCTATCGCGGCGCAGCGCTGCCGTTTCCCTCTGAGTTCGACGAAGTGGTCCAGCGCAAGGCCGATCACTTCGAGGTTTTGCTCGGCATGCTCAAGATTCTCGCGCATGTCCCGGACCTGACCGCGCCGGAACTTCCATTCTGGCTGCCGCGGGCTGAGGGCGCCATCGCCACCGCCGAGGCGATCCTCGCCATTGGGTGCGATCCTGGGCGCCCGGCGAGCGATTAGACTAGCTGGACCGCGGCCGCGAGGGCGCGCGAAGCTGCGGCATCGCGGCGCAGGACATTGCAATAGTGTGCACTGACAATACCGACAATCGCCGCTCGTTGCCTACTCGATTTGCATATTTCGCCGGCATTCGCCTCGAATCCGCCAGCGCTTGCAGCAAAATGCGGAAAGTTTGCGCAATTGCGCCTTTTGTAAACAATCTCTCTTGTAGGCGTCAAATTTTTCAGACAGTTTTTGGTCGTTGATGCCGCCTTCGGCATCGTGGGTGGGAGTTGTGGCCATGAACACGTCTTCTTCGTCATCGGCGGCCGGCCTGGGCGAGCGCGCCAGCGCTAGGGAAACCACGGTTCCGGATTTCGCGCCCTTTTCGCGCGGGCAGATCGGCTACACGGCCGTGGTCGCGCTTTTGGCATGGACTTTCGCGGTCTACGACCTCATTACCTTCGGCAATCTTCTCCCGGTGATTTAAAAGGATTTCGGTTGGTCCAACCCGACGGCGTCCTTCGTTGCGACGCTGGTCGGGCTCAGTTCTCTCCTCGTTGCTCTGGCGGTCGGCCCGATGATCGATCTGGTTGGTCGCCGCTTCGCCTTGATGGTGACGACCGGAGGAGCGGCGGTCAGCTCCGGCCTCGCCGCGCTGGCGATCGGTCCAGTCTCCCTCGTGATCGTGCGCGCTCTTTCGGGGTTCGGAATGTCGGAGCAGGCGGTCAACGCCGCCTATCTCAACGAGGCCTTCGCCGCCAAAGGCAAAGGCTTCCTGTATGGCGTCGTCCAGGCGGGCTGGCCGCTCGGCGTAATGCTGTCGTCAGGACTCGCCGCGCTGCTGCTGCCCACGATCGGTTGGCGCGGCGTCTTCCTGGTCGCGGCATTCCCGCTCGTCGTGATGCTCGCGCTGCGCTTCGGCCTGAAGGAATCGCCGTACTTTCTCAAGCTGCAACATCTGCGGAGCCTGCGGGCCTCGGGGCGGAAGGGGGAAGTCGACAAGCTGTCCCGGCAGTGGCAGATCGATCTCGCCGCCCAGGAGTTGAAGAACACGTACGCGCCGTTGTTCGCTCCTCCCCTGCGGCGCCATTCAATTGCTCTCGGCGCGACGTTTTTCTTCAAGATCATCGCCGACTCGCAACTTACGGTGCTGGCGACTTCGGTCCTGGCGCAGGCCAAAGGCATCGAACTCACCAGCGCTCTATGGACGGTGTTCATCGGCAACAGTGTCGCGGTGCTAGGATATCTCTTCTTCGGATGGCTCGGCGATCGCATTGGACGGCGAGAGACAGTGATCATTGCTCAGATCTTGGCGGCCTTCTGCACGGGATTGCTGCTATTCGCCGCACAAGGTTTCGTTGCGGTGGTGGTTTTCTACTCGTTGGTCCTCTTCTTCGCGCAGGGCGCAGCGGCGCCGTTCTTCGCTTATGTCGGAGAATCCTATCCGACGCGCATGCGCGGCTCCGGCGCGGCCTACATCAACGTGGCGGGCCCTGTCGGCGGTATCTTCGGACCCCTGATCTACGGCGCGCTCCAGAGCGCGGGCGCGACGCCGACGATCGCCGCATCGTCGGGCGCCGCGGCGGCGCTGATCGCAGCACTCTGCCTCTTCGGCGCCCGCTCGATCCGTCCCGGTCAAGACCTCGCCGCGGTCTCGCATTGACGGTGTTCGCCTCCGCGACGCCCGGTTCGACCCTTGGGCGCCGGGCGGCTTCACCGAGCCGGATGAAGCGCGGCCCGCTCCGCTTTCGGCAACCGGCTCTGGTTGGTTGTGAGATGCCTCTCGATGAGGCCTTTGGCGCCCTCGGCGTCGCCGGCCGCAATGAAATCGATCAGCCCGGCATGCTCCTCGATGGCGCAGGACGAACCCACGTGGTCGTAAAGAAGAACGGCGAGCGACGTCTTGATCGCGAGGATCTTGACGAATTCTTCCAGCGCGCGATTCTCCCCGAGCGAGGCGACGAGCGTGTGGAACTCAGTCAGGAGCCGGATGAGAGCGCCGCGGTCCCCCGCTTTCTCGGCCCCGATTTGCTGCTCGACGTGCCGGCGCAGCAGGCGAACGTCGTGCGCGGTGCAGTGTCGGCACACGTCCGCGACAACCTCACCCTCGATCAGCCGGCGCGCCGCATAGGCCTGTTCGACCTCAGCCATCGATGGGTTGTTGACGAAGGCGCCTCGGTTTCGCTGAAGCACGACGAGGCCGCTCGGCGCGAGCCTCTGGAGCGCGGCGCGGACGGGCGCTCGGCCGACGCCCAGTATGCCGCTCAACACGCTTTCACTGAGCTTCTGACCGGGGCGGAAGTGGCCGTCGGTGATGAGAGTCGCGATCGTCTCGGCGATCTGGTCCGTGGCGGCGCCGCGAGGCGCCGGCGAAAATCCGGAGCCGTCGCCAAGTCCCGTTGGCCGCGCCGCATGCGCGGACGGACGGGGGGCGCGCAGCGCGGGCTCTCCCGCTCGCCGCAGAACCTTCAGGATCGTGTCGGTCGAGAGATCGACGCCGCGCTTCTGGAGTTCGCTCTTGATCTTGTGAATCCCGAGCCTTTCCCGCCGGCGAAGATCGAGGATCAAGTTCTCCTCTCGCTCGAACACCTTGCGGTTGGGCGACGAGGCCGGCCTGCGGCTCGGCTCGTCGAGTCCCGTCTCGCCCTGCGCCCGGTACCGGCGCAGCCATTTGCGGAAGGTCGGCTGAGAGACGCCGAACGTCGCACAAACCTTGCTCACGCTGCCGTTGGCTTCATACGCCTCGATCCACGCCAGGCGCTCAGTCTTGCTCATGAGGGAATCTCTGTAATGATGTGTACTCACTACGATGGCAGCGCGAGGCCGTCAATCGCGCCACGCCACTTCCAAACGTTTGCCTGACGGCTGGTAAGGTCCGTCTCTCTCCTCCCCCTGCTGTGAGCCCCTATGACCCGTCTTTCTCCCCACCGCGATTTTCTCGGTTACGGCGAAAACCCACCCGATCCGCGCTGGCCCGATCGCGCCCGCGTCGCGGTTTCGTTCGTCGTCAACATCGAGGAAGGCGCGGAGTTTTCTATCGCCGACGGCGACGAACGAAACGAGGGCGCCTACGAGGCCATCGACGAGATCAAGGGCGCGGCGGACCTTTGCCAGGATTCGCACTACGAATACGGCGCACGGGTCGGATATTGGCGCGTGATGGACGTGCTCGGCGAGCACGGCGCGGCGGCGACGCTGAGCGCGTGCGGGCGGGCAATCGCGCGCTCGCCCTGGATCGCGCGCGACGCCGTGCGACGCGGCCACGAAATCTCCTGCCACGGCTGGCGTTGGGAGCGGCACGTCGACATGGACGAGGCCTCGGAGCGCGACGTCATCGCCCGCACCGTGGCGACGATTCATCAGGCCGCAGGCTTGAGGCCGGTCGGCTGGCACACGCGATCCGCCTCGTCGCCGAATACGCGGCGATTGCTGGTTGAGCACGGCGGGTTTCTCTACGACAGCGACGCCTACAACGACGATCTGCCGTATTTCGCGCCGATCTGCGGGCCCAAGCACGTTGTGCTGCCCTACAGCTTCGACACCAACGACATGCATTTTCACCAGAAGGGCCAACGCTTCGTCAGCGGCGCCGATTTCGCCGACTATGTCGTCGCCGCCTACGATCGTCTGTGGCGCGAAGGCGCCCATCAGCCGCGAATGATGTCGGTCGGGCTCCATCCGCGCATGATCGGCCGGCCCGCCCGAATCGGCGGCTTGGAAACCGTGCTGCGGCATTTGCGGCAACGCGGCGGCGCCTGGATCGCGCGACGCGACGCGATCGCCCGTCACTGGATCGAGCGGTTCGGCGACGCGCGATGAGGACGTTTTTGCTGATCAATCCGAATACGTCCGACGCGATGACCGCTGTGGCGCGGCAAGCCGCGGCATCCCAAGCGCCCGCCGACGTCGAACTCGTCGCCGTCACGGCGTCGTTTGGTTTCCCCGTCATCACCACCCGGTTGTCCTATGCGGTCGGCGCCTATGCGGCGCTGGACGCCTATGCCGCGGCCGGCGGCCCCTACGACGCGGTGATCCTCGCCTGCTTCGGCGACCCCGGTCTCGAAGCCCTGCGCGAATTGGCGCCCGTTCCGGTCGTCGGGTTCGCCGAGGCCTCGATTCGCGCCGCACATCGCAGGCGGGAGCCGTTCGCGATCGTCACAGTGGGAGCGTCCTGGGTTTCCATGTTGGAGGAGCGCGTCGTCCTCGCGCGGGCCAGCGACGGGTTTATCGGCGTCTTCGCGCTCGACGGCAACGGGCTCGACGCTCTCGGCGGAGCGGACCAATTCTTCTACGATCTGGAGGGCCTCGTCAGGCGAGCCGTCGCCGCGGGCGCACACACGATCATCCTCGGCGGCGCCTCGCTCGCCGGACTGGCGGATCGGCTTCCGCCGCACGCCCATTACATCGATTGCGCGCGCTCCGCCCTCGCGGAGGCCTCCGAGCGGAGCGGAGCCTCCCACCGACGACCAATCCCTCAGCCAAGGCCGTGGACAGGGCTGACGCCGCAACTTCGCCACCGGCTGACTTCCTCTGCCGAGGACTGAAGACGCTAGTCTTCACTAGCTACGCCAGCGCTCAACGTACGACGCGTCCGCCGCTGCCCGGCAATCACTTCATAGAGCCCGGCCGCCGCGCGGGACTCTCGCGGGGCAAACGACCGCGCGCCGGCGTGGCCTCATCGATTGCGATCAGCGTCCGCGGCGGCCGCCGGCCTCCCGATCGGCCCGTCCCAAGCGCTGCGCACTGAGAGGCAGAGGACGGCCGAGACGGATTTGAGTCTGAGGGGTCCAGAGAGAGGGCGTCCCTCGGTTCGATCCGTGCTCGCCCCTCCGAGGTTCTTCCATGACGAATGTTCTTTTCTCCGCGGCCGCATTCGCGACCGCGCCGCATCCCAGCGCGCCGGCTTCCGACGGCATCCTGCGCGCCGCGCGGCTTCTCCTCCCCGATCTCGAACGCGGCCGCCGCATCGATGCCGCGATTCTACGCGCCGCGATGGAGGCCGCCTTCGGCGGCTCCGACGCGGTCGGAGCCTGGGACTGGAAATGCGCCTACGAAGCCTGCGAGGCGGCGACGGTCCTGTTCCTGCGCAAATTCGGCCCGGCGATGCGCGCCAAGGCAGTGTCGCCATCGGCGATGCTGCCGCTGTTCGTCCGAATCGCCGACCTTCTGCCGACGCATACGCGCCGTTCCGAGGAGAGCCAGGCGCTCCAGCAATTCTCGACGCCGATCGCGCTTGGCCTCGTGGCGAGCGCCGCCGCGGCGATCACGCCGGTCGACCTCGTGCTGGAGCCCTCCGCCGGCTCAGGGTTGCTCGCCATCCTCGCCGAGATCGCCGGCGCATCGCTCGCGCTGAACGAGTTGGCGGAGACGCGCGCCGGGCTGCTCGACCATCTCTTTCCCGGCGCCGCCGTCACCCGTTTCGACGCCGCGCATATCGATGATCATCTCGACGCCGGCGTCGCGCCGAGCGTCGTGCTGATGAACCCGCCATTCTCGGCGCTCGCGAACGTCGACCGCCGCGTGGCCGACGCGGCCCTTCGCCACATCTCGTCGGCGCTCTCGCGTCTTGCCGACGGCGGCCGGCTCGTCGCGATCACCGGGGCGAGCCTCGCGCCGGACAATCCCGCTTGGACGGACGCGTTCGTCCGCTTGCAGGAGCGCGGCCAGATCGTCTTCTCCGCCGCGATCGACGGCGCGGTCTACGCCAGGCATGGCACGACCGTCGACGTCAGGTTGACCGTGATCGACAAGCGGCCGGCCGAGGACGGGAGCGTGTTCCCGCCGTCGCTGGGCGTCGCTCCGGACGTCGCCACGCTGCTCGGCTGGGTCGCGACGATTCCGCCGAGGCTGCCGCTCGCTGAGCCTCTGGCGGCGTCGACGCTCGCGATTCCGACGACGGCGCGCGCGGCGGTCGGCCGCACGGTTCGTTCTCCTTTGGCGCGGCCTTCGTTCGTTCCGGCGAAGAGATGCGAATCGGAGGGAATAGAACTCGCCTACGAGACCGTCGAGTGGGAGCCGGCCGAAGGGGGCCGCATCACCGAGGCGCTCTATGAGGAATACGCGCTCCAGTCGATTTGCATTCCCGGCGCTCGGGCGCACCCGACTCGCCTCGTGCAATCGGCGGCGATGGCGTCGGTCGCGCCGCCCAAGCCCTCGTACCGGCCGCATCTCCCCGCCAGCGCCGTCGCGGACGGCCTGCTCTCGGACGCCCAGCTCGAAAGCGTGATCTACGCCGGCGAAGCCCATTCCGGCCATCTCGCGGGATCGTGGAGGGTGGACGAGACCTTCGACGTCGTCTCGGCCGCGCCCGACGATGCCGAGCAGGCCGTGCGGTTTCGGCGCGGCTGGTTCCTCGGCGACGGCACGGGCGCCGGCAAGGGCCGCCAGGTCGCCGGCATTTTGCTCGACAATTGGCTGAAGGGCCGCCGCCGCGCGCTGTGGGTCTCAAAATCCGACAAGCTGATCGAGGACGCGCAGCGCGATTGGTCGGCGCTCGGCCAGGAGCGGCTGCTGGTGACGCCGCTGTCGCGCTTCCGCCAGGGGACGCCGATCCGGCTCAACGAAGGCATTCTGTTCACCACCTACGCCACGCTGCGCTCCGAGGCGCGCGACGACAAGGTCTCGCGGGTGCGCCAGATCGTCGAATGGCTGGGCGCCGATTTCGACGGCGCGATCGTCTTCGACGAGAGCCACGCCATGCAGAACGCGGCGGGCGGCAAGGGAGAACGTGGCGAGGTGGCGGCATCCCAGCAGGGACGCGCCGGACTGCGCCTTCAGCACGCCCTGCCGAACGCCCGCGTCGTCTATGTCTCGGCGACCGGCGCGACCACGGTCCACAATCTCGCCTACGCCCAGCGGCTCGGCCTGTGGGGCGGCGAGGATTTTCCCTTCGCGACGCGCGCCGAGTTCGTCGAGGCGATCGAAGCGGGCGGCGTCGCCGCGATGGAGGTGCTCGCCCGCGACATGAAGGCCCTCGGCCTCTACGCCGCCCGCTCACTGTCCTACGAGGGCGTCGAATACGAGCTCATCGAGCACAAGCTCACCGACGCGCAAATCCGCATTTACGACGCCTATGCCGGGGCGTTCTCGATCATCCATAACAATCTCGACGCGGCGATGCAGGCCGCGAACATCACCGGTTCGACCGGGACGCTGAACGCGCAGGCCAAGTCCGCCGCGCGCTCGGCCTTCGAGAGCGCTAAGCAGCGCTTCTTCAATCACCTCATCACCGCGATGAAGACGCCGTCGCTGATCGCTTCAATCGAGCGCGATCTCGCCGCCGGCCATGCCGCGGTCGTCCAGATCGTCTCGACCGGCGAGGCGTTGATGGAGCGCCGGCTTGCGGAGATTCCGACCGAGGAATGGGGCGACGTCCAGGTCGACATCACCCCGCGCGAATATGTGCTGGACTACCTCGCGCACAGTTTTCCGACCCAGCTCTATGAGCCCTTCACCGACAGCGACGGCCATCTCTCCTCGCGGCCGGTCACACGGGACGGACAGCCCGTGCAATGCCGGGAGGCGGTCGCCCGCCGCGATCGCCTGATCGAAAAGCTCGCCTCGCTGGCGCCTGTTCCCGGCGCGCTCGATCAGATCGTGCAGCGTTTCCGTACGGAGATGGTCGCCGAGGTGACTGGCCGATCGCGGCGCATCGTCCGAAAGACCGGGTCCGACGGCGTCGATCGCCTCGTCGTCGAGAACCGCGCCGGCTCGGCCAATCTCGCCGAGGCGCAGGCGTTCATGGACGACATGAAGCGCATCCTCGTCTTCTCCGACGCCGGCGGCACCGGACGGTCCTACCACGCGGAATTGTCGGCGAAGAACCAGCGATTACGCGTCCACTATCTCCTGGAGCCCGGCTGGAAGGCCGACGCCGCCATTCAGGGGCTGGGGCGCACCAACCGCACCAACCAGGCGCAGCCGCCGCTGTTCCGGCCGATCGCCACCAACGTGAAGGCCGAGAAGCGCTTCCTCTCAACCATCGCCCGCCGTCTCGACACCCTCGGGGCCATCACCAGGGGTCAACGCCAGACCGGAGGGCAAGGGCTGTTCCGGCCCGAGGACAATCTCGAAAGCCAATACGCCCGCGACGCGCTGCGCCAGCTTTATTCTCTCCTCGTCATGGGCAAAGTCGAAGGCTGCTCGTTGCAGACTTTCGAGGATGCGACCGGGCTGAAGTTGACCGACGCCAACGGCGTCAAGGACGACCTGCCGCCGATCACCACCTTCCTCAATCGTCTGCTGGCGCTGACCATCGATCTCCAGAACATCCTGTTCACCGCGTTCGAGCAACTGCTCAACGCACGGATCGAGGGCGCGGTCGCGAGCGGCGCCTACGATGTCGGCCTGGAGACGCTGACGGCCGAATCCTTCCTCGTCACTGACCGGCGGACGATCTATGCCCATCCCGCCACGTCGGCGGAAACCCGCCTGCTGACCATCCGGCAGCGCGAGCGCAACCGGCCGCTGACGCTCGATGAGGCGCTGGATCGGCTGTCCGATCCGCGCGCCGTTCTCCTCGTCAACAGCCAATCCGGCCGCGCCGCCGTGCAAGTCCCGGCGCGCAGCATGATGACGGACGAGGGCGAGGTCGAACGCCGGGTGCGCCTCATCCGCCCGATGGAGCGTCCCACTCTTCCGCTGGCGATGATGCCGCAGACCCATTGGCGCGAGGCCGACCGCGAGACCTTCGTGCGCTCCTGGGCGGCGGAGATCGCCGAGGTGCCGGAGTTCACCGACAGCGAGATTCACATCGTCTCGGGGCTGCTGCTGCCGATCTGGAAGCGCCTGCCCAGGCAAGCGAGCCGCGTCTATCGGCTCCAGACCGACGCGGGCGAGCGCATCGTCGGCCGCAAGGTCTCTCCCGCCTGGGTCGCGACCGCTTTGGAAGTGGAAACGCCGAATCTGTCGGCCGACGACGCCTTCGCCGCGCTGATGGGCGGCAGGACCGTCCTCGATCTTGTCGAAGGTCTTCAACTTCGCCGCGTCCGCATCATGGGCGTTCCCCGCATCGAGTTGACGGGCTTCACCGACGCGATGCGGGAGCGCCTCAGCGCCTACGGCCTGTTCCATGAGATCATCTCCTGGAAGCTCAGGATGTTCGCGCCCACCGACGCCACGGGCCCAGCGATCCTGGCGAAGGTGTTGCAACGTTACCCGCTCTCGCGCGTCGTCGACCGCACGGCGGCGTGACCATGGTCAGTCAAGCCGCCGAACTGGCGCATCGTCTCGCGCGCGAGGCCGAGGCGGTGTGCCGCCGCTATCTCTCCAATGGTCGCCGCCAGGGTCGCTACTGGCTGGTCGGCGATGTCAGCAATACGCCGGGGCGCTCGCTGTTCGTTCGGTTGAAGGGACCGGAATCGGGCAAGGGCGCGGCGGGCAAATGGACCGACGCGGCGACGGGCGAGCATGGCGATCTGCTCGACGTCATCCGCGGGCGCTGTGGCCTTGTCGAATTCCGCGACGTCGCCGACGAGGCGAAGCGGTTTCTCTGCCTGCCAAGACGAGAGCCGGCGTCAGACCATCGGCCGCGATTATCGTCGGCGCCGGCGGGATCGCCGGAATCGGCGCGCCGACTGTTCGCCATGTCGAAGCCGATCTCGGGCACGGTCGCGGAGGCGTATCTGCGCGATCGCGGCGTCAGCGTCTTGCAGGCGACCGGAAGCCTTCGCTTTCACCCCCGCTGCTATTACCGCCCCGATTGCCATTCGCCGACCGAGACCTGGCCGGCGATGATCGCAGCCGTCACCGATCTCGACGGCGCAATCACCGGCGCGCATCGCACCTGGCTCGACCCGTCCGGGCGGGACAAGGCGCCGATCGACACGCCGCGACGCGCGCTGGGCCATCTCCTCGGCAACGCCGTCCGCTTTGGCGTGTCGCTCGACGTGATGGCGGCCGGCGAGGGAATCGAGACCATGCTGTCGCTGCGATGCGTCTTAGCCATGCCGATGGCGGCGGCGCTCTCGGCCGCGCATCTCGCCGCCGTCCTGTTCCCGGCGACGCTGCGCCGGCTCTATATCGCCCGCGACGACGATCCGGCCGGGGATCGCGCCACGGCGAGATTGATCGACCGGGCCAACGCGGCCGGGATCGAGGCGATTACGCTGTCGCCGACGCATGAGGACTTCAACGACGATCTCCGGACGCTCGGCGTCGAGGCGCTGCGGACTTCGCTGCGGGCGCAGATCGCTCCCGAGGATGTCGCTCGCTTCATGGATTCGCCGACATGAACCGGAACGGGAGATGATGCGCCGCGACGTTGACGCCGACGTCGCTTCGCATCGTGAGGTCGCTTCCCTGTTGTCTCGGAGAGGACCGCGCCCACGGCCTTCTTGAGAGGGCGACTGTTGCGGCAAACGGCCCGGCCCGGCAATGGCGGAGGACCGACTATTTTCCGTCGGCGGCAAGCCGCCTTTACATCGCGAGGCAAAATAGCCGGTCCCCGCCATCCTCCGCTCCGCTTCGGCCCTTCGCTCCGCTTCGGGTGCAGGTCCGGTCCGCCCGCCGCCTTTTGTCGCCATGAAGGCCGCGATGGGCGCGGTCGATCCGAAAAGGGAAGCACCGATGACGACCGAAAGCGACGACCTCAGCTTCGAACCGCCGCACGCCTCATCCCCGACCGAACATGTCCTCGCCGAGCTTCAACTCTATGGCCATCGCCCCTTCCAGGACGAACCCGACCCGCGGCCGCTGCCCGAGGCGCGCATCGTCGCCGGCGCCGTCGCCGACATCTTCGACGCCCTCGTCACCACCTTGGCCGACACGCGCCTCGAGCCCGACCTCGAAGATCTCCTCTGGTCGACGGTCAATCTCTTCCACCGCTCCATTGGCCGGATCGAGCGCCAACTCGACGACAACGAGCAGGCGCAAAAGCGCAGCCAGAAAGAGCAGGACGGCTCCGAAATCCGCTCGGTCGAACTCGAACGTCTCACCGCCGAAGGGCAGACGTTGATCGAGCGCCGCAACAGCATGGAATTCTTCCGCGATCAGGCCGCCGAGCAGTTCGAGCGCCACACCCACTCGGCCTGGCGGCCGCGCTCAGGATCGAAGGTCAACCATCGCCATCTCACGGCGGCGATGATCGACAGCCGCGACTTCCTCGCCGCCAAGCGCCGGTCCGACAACGAGGCGCTGCTGCCGGCGGGCCCCAAAATCGCCTTCACCGGCGGGCTCGACTTCAACGATCACAAGCTGATCTGGGACAAGCTCGACAAGGTTCTCGCCAAGCATCCCGACATGGCGCTGCTGCACGGCGGTTCGCCGAAGGGCGCCGAATTGATCGCCGCCAAATGGGCCGACCATCGCAAGGTTCCCCAGGTCGCCTTCAGGCCCGATTGGACCAAGCACTCCAAGGCTGCGCCGTTCAAACGCAACGACCAGATCCTCGACGTGCTGCCGATCGGGGTCATGGTGTTTCCTGGCACTGGCATTCAGGACAACCTCGCCGACAAGGCGAGGAAGCTCGGCATTCCCGTTTGGCGGTTTGGCGTCGGCGGCGGGTGACGCCGTTGGTGGAAGAGACTTGTGCTCACCCCGACGGTCTCCAAGTGACGCTCCCTTTGCCCTAAACAGGCCATCAATGAGTTTGGAATTCAGCGCGAATGCCAGATAGCAATTCGGCGACATCTTGCCGTTCACTGGCGGGGAGGAGCCCCACGCGCTCCGTCGCGGCCCAAAGCGGATACTCGGCGATTTCGGCGGCCCTTGCTCCTTCGTCCATTAACATCACGTAAGCCTTGGCGGCATCACCACCGTATTCGTCTTCCGCGCCATCGCCATAGACTCCGATAGGGTCCCATTCCCGCAGCAGGGGTTGACTGACGCGAATACGATTCTCTCTGGACTGATACTTGTTCCGTCCGCGCGCCATTTCGATCGCTCCGCCATATCAATTGGATCTATCTGATCTGAAAGACCTCATTCACAAACTGAGCCGAAAAACGCAGCGAACGTCGCTTTTGGGTCCGATAGCGCCAGTTCGTCGCGTGACTGCGCAGCGTCGCAGTTGGGGGGGGAAAGCGGAAGTTGGCAAGCGATGCGATGAAGGAGCGCCCTCAGCGCCGATGGCTAACATTCCAAAATGTGCGAGTCCTGCTATCGACGGAGGGTTTCCGGATATTCGTTGATCGAAAACAAGACCTGCGAGGCCAGTCCACCCTGCACGTCGAAGTATTGATGACCGCTGCTCGCCGTCGTCAGTGGTTCGACGAGTGAGTCGATGTGTGCGGACAGACCGGCCAGGCAAATCATGATCTCGCGCTCGGCGCGCACCCGCGCGCGGTCTCGTTTGCGGATTTACACCTGTATTTTCCTTTATGAGTGCTATTGGCTAGATCGCATTTGCTGCCAGCCGTAGAGGCATATCGCTGCTTGCTTGGAGGTGATGTCCGCCATCGCAGCGCAGTCTTCAACGGTGTCCATGGCGCGCTCCGCCGAGACGCGCGCCTTCGCGGCGATGGCCGCGTATATTTTATCCCAATCGAGATTGTCGGCGTCCACGTCCCCGCCGGGAACGATTTCCTCGCGCAACATATTGCGCCGCTGCCAACGCGATTCTCCGTCGAGATAAAGCATCGTGTTGAGCGCTTCGACGATTGCTTCCAGCTTTTCCCCGCCGATCGGATTTCCGACCAGCAAGGCTTTCTGCCGGAGCATTCGCGCCGCCATGAGGTCGTCAAGTTCGAGCGCGCCTTCGACGGCCTGGCTATCGTAGACGGCTTCCAGACAGCGCCTGTACTGCGCATCATCGCGCAGCAAATTGTGAATATTCTCGACCTGCTTGGTGAGCTTGCTGGGGATAGGCCGGCTCCGCATCGGGAACGCGACATTGTTATCCATCTGTATTCTTCCGTCCTTTAGTGTCCTTTTAGTGTGTGAAGTCTTTCAGAATAAAATGTCGAGATTCGGTCCATCGGCTTCAAGACGCTCACAATTAGTGCAGATCATCGAAAGGGGATTTTCGGGATACGGCGATCCGGCGCTCCGCGATCCGGCGCGACAAATTAGCCGCCAGCCAGCGGAGTAGTGTCTCAGTTTGAAATTTGAGCCGATTGACAAGCGCTCGCGCCAACGTCTCACCGCCAGGAAAATTGCCGGATTGCCGCCCTTTTGGGAAGATGCCTCAATTGCGGCAGTTTTTGACGGACGATGCGGTGAAGCTCCGAAGGGCGGAGGCGCGGCCGGGGAACGGCGCGGGTCTGCCGATGGACGAAAAGGAAGTATTATCCCGTTGTCTTGGCTGGGCGACCGGACTTGCGCTTCGGGCCAACGCCGCTCTTGCGCAATTTGCCGAAACCGATTTCCTTCGCCAGCGCCGATCGCTTCGCTGCGTAACTGGCAGCGACCATCGGATAATCGGCCGGCAACTTCCACTTCGCGCGGTATTGCTCGGGGGTCATTCCCAGCTTCGACAGGTGCCGTCGCAAAGATTTGAATTTGCGGCCGTCATCCAGACAGATGAGATAGTCCGGCGTGACCGATTTTCGCACCGATACCGCTCGCGCTGCTAGTTCCGGCGCGGTTGGCGTGACTGTCCCGCTTGCGATCTTTACCAATCCCGCATGCACGGATTGAATAAGGTCCGCCAATTCAGCCGAAGGCAAAGAATTGTGGGCAACGAATGCCGAGATGATCTCACCCGTCAAAACGAGCAGGTCGGCAGTCTCCGATGCGGATTGGGGCATGAAATAAACTCGGAACATCTGTAAGGATATTTTGATATCCCTTTGGATCATCCGCCGCAAGTTGGTGGGAACCTAAATTGCGTGAACAGGGTGTTTTGAGAATACGTCACGTCGGGTCGCCCAAAATTGCTAGTTCGCGATCTCAACTGCGATGCATAAGGCTGGCGTCGTGGGCTCGCCCAGCGTCCACGCCAACTCGTGCAACGATCGCCACTACGTCAATCGTGGATGAGCTGATTCATGTCGTGCTTGCATCGCGAACCGGTCGCTTGTTCGGCGGAAACAGACGGTTGGGATCGTGGACCCAAAGGATTTTCAGGCCGTGCTTCTCACACGGCGCCACGGCGAACTGAAAGGCTTCGTCCACAGAGAGGGGACCTTCACACCGCGTGCCGCGTTGTGTCCACCTCGCGGAGTGGCTGATTGATCTCCGCACAGAGATTGCTTGCGTTGTGCGATTGGAGGGAAGGGTTGGCCGACCCTATCGCCTTGCTGTTTGCATAAATCGCCGGAGCGCCGCCAGCCATTTGGCGAATCCGTCACTTTCAAAAAACTTGGTCCAACGGTCGTATTCGTCTGCCGCACAGTCGAAGGTTGCCCACCATTCGACAAAGGCCTAGTTGGTCTCAGCGATCGGCGCAACACGAATTGTCGCGACGTAATTGCGCACCTGAAATGGCGAAGGATCGCAATGCGAGTAGGTGTAAGAGCGGTCTATGTCGGAATGGGCGAGCAATTTTTGCCTGATAACTCTTTCTCCAACAATTACACGGCGGACGGCCGCAATTTGATCGCTGGCTTTGCCGTCTTCGATTGTGGTCTGGCTTTCAACGCCGGCCCAAGCGTAGTGGTCGAAAGGACGAATAACAGTCCAGACTTCTTCGGCGGATCTGTCCGGAGCTGCGCTGTAATATGACCTTGCCATTCCATCCCTCATTGTCGGGGGCATTGTGCCCAAGCTCCCCAACAATGGGGCGACACGCGGCGAACACAACCCGATTACGACTGTCTGACGTCCGGGGCCTTGCGTGATTTCGGGGCTTTGACCGCTACGTTAGAGTGCTTCGAGGAAAATCTTCCCGGATCTCCCCTGACAGATTCGGCGGCACGACCGGGGGGAGGTCTGTGGCGCGTTTACGTGCGCAAAGGCGACTACGGGACCTTCGAGGCTGTACATCACCGGCTAATCGGCATCGCGTCGCGCGAAGACAAAGGCTTGGCGCCCCGGATCACGTGTCAGGGCATGGGGCGGGTTGAGGCAATGCTTGAGGGCGTGCGTCGCCGTATGTGCGGAGATAGTCAATCGAACGTCTAATTCACTTCTTGGGGTCGAGTCCGGTGATCCAACGCGCGGTTACCAAGCGTGAGACTTCATTGGTCTAGAATTTGCTCTCGCATCTCTTGCAGGCGGTCCATGGCGCCTCCGTCGTCGTCTGATGCGCACGCAGGGCGCGCCGGAAAGGTACGGCGCGCCCGGCCGTCCCCAATTCACGCAACGCGCCGGCCGGGGCCGCCGAGCCTACCGCCGAGGGTGGCGTCACCCTCTCGGCGGGCTGTACGCCGCTTTGCCCCCGCTCTCGCCGAACGCCAAGGCGGCGGCGTTCTTGCCTCGTCAGCGAGCGTTTCGGTTTCGTCGCCCGTCGCAATGCGCATGACTTTGACGGCGTTGCTGATCACGTCGGTGGGCGCTTTTCGCCTTTTGGGGCCTTTAGGCATTACCTGCCCTCCGGACTCAAATCACGGCCGCCTGTGAGACGAGCAATAACGCTCTCAAGAGTCAGTCTTACGGTCACTGCGCCTCCATCTGGCAGGCAGATGGTCACGCGGCCTTCCGGAATTTCTTGAAGACTGACAACGTGATCGGGATTGATGGCAATTCGTTCGCCACCCTCCGCGGTGAAAATCGGATACGTCGCCATTGGCGCCCTCCATGCTCGCCGGGAAGCATACCATTGGGTACCGGCGCGATGCGAGCGCTTGTCAATCCGGCATATTTTCAAACTGTGACACTACCCAAGGGCGTTGGCTTATCTCTTTGCCCTCAACGAGGGGGTGGCGGGGGCGACGCAACGCCTACGCTGGCCGGCGTTAGTGGTCGTGTTCTTCGCTTACGCGAGCTTCATCCTCTGGCGGGCGCTGCGCCAGGACGGCGCAACTCCGTCCCAGGCGCTCAGCCTGTATGCCAGCTTCGCCTATGCGGCTTTCCAATGGTGCAGCATCGTCGCCATCCTTGGCTTCGGCCGGCGCTGGTTGAACCGCGATGCGCCGGTGCGCCGCTATCTCACCGAAGCGGTGTTTCCCTTCTACAGCCATCAAGTCTTTGTCGGCCGCGCCGAGATCGGGGCCGCCTGGTCGAGGCGCTCCAACGAAGGCCGCGATTACCTCTCGGTCAAGCTGGACGATCCGAGCTTCAACGCCCCGATCTACGCCAACCTCTTCGACGACGAAGATGGCGACGGCTACACCCTCATCTGGTCGCGCAGCCGAAAGCCCAACGGCGACTGAGCCTAACTCGCCAAAATGCCCCGCTCGGACCTCCGGGCGGGGCTTTCAAGTTCGAACGTTGCAACGCCGCTGCGCGGGTCAGTCGCGAAAAAAGAGGGGTCGTGTCCCCGGTGGTGGTGTAGGAGGGAGCAAGCCGCTCGCGTAGCGCGCTTCCCATAGCGCCGTAGCGAGCGAGCGGCTTGCGGCGGTCAAAGACGCGACAATTGCAAAGTCACTTCGATAGTGGGGAAGATTCGCCATCACCCACGAGTGGACAACGGTTAAGGTTGAGACCATCTTGCGAGCGCGCGTGGCTCCCTTGTCGGGAATTCCAGTCCAGACCGAGGACAGAGCCGGCACGAATCAGCTTTTGCCGATCGCGCGACCCGCACGCTTCTTCAGCGCCGATTAGGCCGCCGCATTGCGCGGGCGACCGGCCTTGCGCTTACCGGCGATCGCCGGCTGGGCGGCAGCGGCGCTCTTGCGGAATTGCCCAAGTCCAATCTGCTTCGCCAACGCCGATCGCTGGGCCGCGTAGTTGGGAGCAACCATCGGATAATCAGCAGGCAAATTCCATTTTGCGCGGTACTGGTCCGGAGTCATGCCCAGGTGCCTTAGATGCCGCTTCAACGATTTGAATTTCAGCCCATCGTCCAGGCAAACGAGGTGATCCGGTGTGACGGACTTACGAACCGATACCGCCGGGGTGAGGGGTGCGGGTTCCGGTGTCCTTGCCGTAGCTGACCCGTCGGCGATCTTCGCTAATGCCCCATGCACAGTGCTTAGCAGGTCGGGCAATTCAGCTGCTGGGACAGCGTTGTTGGCGACGAAGGCCGACACGATCTCTGCGGCTAAAGAGACGAAATCAGGCGAATTGGAATCGGATGTTGCCACAATATGATCCTCTAATATTGAATTCTGCGCTTCAATAGAGGAGCACACGAGGCTCGGCAAGAGAGCGGAAAACGCCTTACGCGTCTTTTTATTAGAACTGTTACTAATAAACCGAGCCCGACCGAGTTGCAGTTCCAGTTGGCGGTGCTTTCTGTTTGTTCAAGCTAGTCGCCTCGACCTATATCCCGATCCTGGGCATGGAGTGAGGCGTGTATGGCATTGCCTCACTCGGGCAATCGCATCTTCTCTCAGCTGTTCCGATCACCCGTATATGTGGAAGTGTCGAATAGCGTCTCTGCCTTCGGCCGATCGCCGGCATGAGCGAAAAGTATCCATTCGTTGACGCAGCGTCCGTCGGCTCAGATGTGGTCGGAAAGCATGACTTCAGAGAGACCTACGACGTATGCGCACCTTTGAACTGAACTGCATGTCGGCCAGTTGCCTCATTGCCTCAGCGGCACATAACAAATTGGACCGCTCATCGCCATGCGTCGTGCGCGCGATCGCCGATCGACGAGCAGTGACGCACTGAGGCGGTGAGGCGAGAAGCCGACGTGCCGTCCACCCAGTTTTTCCGGTGCGTTCGTCTCAGGTGGCGATTTCACGATGTTCGGGATTATCGCGCCGCGCCGATTTTTGTCGACACGGCGCTGAGCCAACTCCGAGGTTCACCTCATCACGGCAAACCTCCTCGGTCGATCCAGGCGTGATAGGGGCTGGCGGCCGTGAGAACGTCGCGCGGCGTTCCTGGGCAGTCTTTCAGTTTGAAAACATGCCGGATTGTTGAAAACACACCGGATTGACGGGCGCTCGCAGACCGCCTCTACCCTTTTCGCATACGCACAGCCCAGCAATAGCGCAGCGCTGCAACGCTTCTCCAGGAACAAACGTGAACCTCGTCGGCGAACCGACATCGAAGCGGCGCTGGCGAAAATCCAGATATGCAGCGGAGTATCTCTTGCTGCGCGCTCTTGTCGGGCTGTTGAATATTTTGCCGCTCGACTTCGGCTCCTGGCTTATGGGGGCGGTGTGGGAATTCGTAGCGCCGCACCTGCGGCGTCACGAGATTGCTTTGCGGCACCTCACTGCGGCCTACCCGGCAAAGAGCGCCAATGAGATCGACGTCTTGGCCCGCTCCATGTGGACGCATCTTGGGCGGACCTTCGCGGAGAGTCTGATGGTCGAGCGCATCGTCGAGGCCGGACGGCTCGAAGATTGCTGCGGCCCGCTGATCAGGAAGATGAAAGCGAGCGGTAAGGGCGTCGTCTTCGTCTCGCTGCATACGGGCAACTGGGAACTCGTTGTCATCCCGACAATCACGGGCGGCATCGAGGTCGCCGGTGTCTACCAGGGTATGAAGAATCCCGAGGTCGACCGTTATGTTGCGCTGATGCGACGCGGCCGCTATCCGCGGGGCCTCTACACGAAGGGAACGGGTACCGCGCGAAAGCTGATGCGCATCGTGCGCGAGGGCGGAGCTGTCGCCTTGCTTGCCGACCTCAGAGAGTCCGGCGGCCTCCTCGTGCCATTCTTCGAGCACATGGCGCCTTCGGCCACCTTTCCTGCTGTGCTCGCCAGAGCCAACAATGCCCAACTGGTTGCCGCCCGCGTTGTTCGGACGCGAGGAGTTCATTTCCGGATCGAAGCCGAGGCCCTCCACGTGTCCGATACCGCTGATCGTGACGCCGATGTCACTGAAGCGACGCGCCGGATCCACAGCCTTTTCGAAAGGTGGGTGCGCGAACATCCTGAGCAGTGGATGTGGGCCCACCGCCGCTGGGGATAGGGACGACCAAACGTCGAGCGTGTGAAACGGCTCCGCATGTCGGCTCTGACGCAATCTCGATGATGATTTGCGAGCTTCATGCACGCCGAGCAATCTGGCTTGCAGAAGGTCGAGGTTGGCGCGGCCATACATCTGGCGTTTTACGAGCTCGAGCTTGGTGATCTGAGCCTCGACCTGACCATTGGGCCACGGCTCGGTGATGGCCGCCCGCACGGCAGATTTGTCCGTGGCGATGCCCGTCGCGAAGGATGAGATAAGACTGGGTTTTGCTTCAGCGAGCCACGGATCGAGTTGATCGGCTTCCTTGGTTCTGATCATGGCGTGGAATCGATCGATGAGCGCGTGAGCCTCTACGAGCGATGGCGCGCCCGCCTGGATGGCGGCGACAGTGACGGCGTCGGCCTTGCTGATGTGATCGCGCTTCGCGGTCATGAGCCGCGCAATCGTTCTCGCCGAGGAACCTTCTGTAGCAGTTGATTGCTGACCTTCTGCGCACGACGCTGGCGCGTCGCCCATTCGCTGACCACGCGCAGGGCCGCGCCGGTTGGCCGTCTTTTGATCGCGCTCAAAACCACGTTTTCTAGCCCCTTTTTCGCGCTGATCGCACATCAGATGGACTCATCGCGTCAAATGGCCAAAGGTGATTTCTAAGCGGGAGAACCGGGAGGGGAAGGTATGGCTCGGAGAGCGAGGGGATTCAGGGAGACTTACACGATCCATCTTGATGGTAGCTGGTCTTTGGAAGATTTATACAAATTTCCTAGAGCGTATGAGCACGTCTATTTCCTTATAAACGCTTTAGAATTTTCCGGCGCGTACTATGTTGGTGAAGATGTTGATGATATATTTCGCGCGTTCCCATGGTTCGGCGGATACAGTGCTGTCGGATTCTATAACAATCTGAAATATCGTACGCCTGCGCCACAGCGACCGAAAATCGTTTCTATCGAATACGCCTCGCCCGGTTGGCTAGAATTAAGTTTATTGGTGGTCGCGGCTTTGAAGATAGAAGCAATTGTAAAATCTATCGCTAATTCGATCGACCACGTAAACGCCACCTATAACAGGATTATGAGAGGCGCACACGACAGAAAGCTGTCGGATATAAAATTACGTCGTGAGCAACTCATTCTAGAAAAAGAGACGCTCCATTTCATCCATCAGTCGACCAACTCAATGGCGCAGATGCTAGGGTTGGAGAACGTCAAAGAGCTCGACGAAAAGACCGGCAACAGGCTTATTTCCCTTAAAATTTTACTTTCGCTCTATCGCCGTGTGAAGGTTCTGGCCGATTACCAGCTAAACGGAAAGGCCGATTTCAGCAACAGTCGCGATCAATCGGAAGATGGCGACCTACTAAGTTAGACGCTTAGAGAGGCCGTTCGAAATCCGCAGTCCACTTCATTCGAGTCGAGCGTGCGGCAGGCGGGTGCAGTGTTGGGAAGAAAGGAGCGCCGCTACGGCGGGGCCGGAGTTTCTGAGAACGATCGCAGGGAGTCGGCGGCTTGCGACGCCTTGCTCGCGGCCCTGAAGATTGCCCGGTCGTCGTGGCGCAACAGGTCGAGCCAAATATCGACGTACCCGACATGTCGCAGCTGGCCTGTGATCCCAAGATGGGCGCACAGGAACGCGGCGGTGAATTCGGCGACCAATTCCTCGGCGGCCTAGGTGCGCGAGCCGATGGGAATCGTCTGAGCGCAGGCCAGTGAAGCGCTCGCCGCAAACGCGAACCCGCCCCGTTGTCGCCGCGCTCGCCGAGGACGCGCAGCGTTGCCCCGATGCCGCCGTCGGCGTCGTAGGCAGCCACGCGATAGCCGCTGAAGCGAAGCCAATCAACCAGCGTCCGTGCAAAGACAGACTTGCCGACGCCACCTTTTTCGCTGGCGACCAACGCGACGCGTTTTTGCAAGGCGGAATCGCCGGCTTTGATGCGGGCCTTGGTCTTTTCAATCGTTGCCATCGTGTTGCCTTCAAATTGCGAGATTGACTGCCAGAATTATCAGACGTCGTCGTCGAGCCGATGCCCCAGGGCTTTGCTTGCTTTAGTTGGGCCGCCTGTGGCCGCCGTCCGCGTCGCATTCTCCGATGGCGTTCCCACCCCTTGCCCAACCACAGCGCGCCCGGCCGCTGCGACCTTGCCAACTCTCTTTTCCGGCGCTGTCCCTTTTTTTGCCTTTGGTGTTGCTTCCGTTCTTGGCGCTCGTTGCGGGCCATTCTTCTCCATGCGCAGGGCATTGATATAAGTCTTCAAAGTTCCCGCCGTGACAACGAATCCCTTGGCGCGGAAAATGGTGGCAATCTCGGCCTCGGAAAATCCCTCCTCCCGCATCGCCAGAAGATCGTCGAGATTGGCGGCGACCGCTTTCCGAATTGCGCCGTGGCGCTTTCGCGGCTCGCGCGGCGAAGAAGCGCGGGCTTCCTTCAACGCAGCCCTCAACTCCTCCATTTTATTGTCAGCTGCTGTCATCCCATCTGATCTATCGTCCTCACAGAATTGTCAGGCGGTTTTCGGACATCGCCGAACCGTACGATGCTAATTATCGTAAATTCGTCATCATTGCAAATACTGTCTCCAAAATCTCGTCAGTCGTATCCGATAATTATCAATTGTTGTCACCGCATTGAAAGTGGGATAGTGTCGACACAGGACGCATCTGCGATGCTGTTTTTTGAGGCGCCGAGCCGCAACTCCGGCGAGTTCGGCGCGCCAGGCATGAGGCAACGGAGGGGTTTTCGTCATGGCGGTCACCCGCCAGCAGCGCGTGAGATTGCCGTCGGAGCTTTGGGCCCTGGTCCAGGCCGCCGCCGCCGCGCGCCGTGTTCCCGCCTCGTCGATCGTCGCAGACTCTTTGAAAACTTATTTCGGCCCGCGTCAGGATTTAGCCGCGGCCGCCCGAATCGTCGCCGACTTCCAGAGCGAACGGGCAGCCATCATCGAGAAGATCGACCTTCTGTTCCTGGCGGCGGCGGGCAACCCAGTTGACGACATATGACAAGACGTTGGCTATCATCGGATAGTGCTGAGTGCCACAGCCATGGCCAACGAGCGATTCGACTCGGAAACACCCTGGCAATGAGCGAACACGCCTGAGAAGCGGCTAGGCAAGATGGCGATTCGCCGAGGATTTGCGTCAAAGATTGAGAACGTCGAGTATTTCTACGACGCCGAAGCCGACGCAGCGAAGGCGGCCGCGCTCGGCTTGGGAGTCGGGGAGTTGGACGCGAACGGCGAGCGTCGCGATTACGTCCAATATCTGGGCCAAGGCGACAATGATGCAGGCGCGGGGACATTCCTTGAGCGGAAGACCCGGACCACTCGCGTGCCGATTCTGAACACGCCGGAAAACGAATGGGCGCCGATTTCCTCGACCTTGAATAGCGAACCTCTGTCCACGTCGCCGCCCAGGAGAAAATGGATGATCTCGACAAGACTTGACTTCCCGGCGCTGTTGCGGGTGTGGCGCTCCGTAGTCTCTGGCGAGACGTCGGCCAGCAGCACATTGAGCCCGCGACGGAACTTGACCGTCTTGAAAGCGGCGATGTCGCTGGAGACTTCGAAAATCATGACGCTCTCTCTACGACGAGAACGCCGTCTTCAAGGTGCACAGCGGAGATCGCGTTGAGAAACGTCAACGCGAGAACGAACCAGTCGTAGGTCAAAGGCGACGCGCTTGCCCTGTCGGCGCGCCGAGCGCGCACCGCCTCCCATACCTCGGAGACGCTGCGAGGCTCGGCAAGCACCTCCAGAATCTCACCTCCGACGGAGACAAGACTGCGTTCGACGCGCAGGTGCTTACCGGGCAGGATCACGCGGCGTCCTCCCACGGCTTATGCTCGAAGATCGTGCATTTCTCGAACAGATACGCCATCACCGCCCAAGCGGCCGCGCGACGCTCGGAGGTGGCCGGATAGCCGGCGACGGCGAAATCGTACAGTCCGTCCATGATGTCGCCGGGATGCAAAGGCTGCAAACGCAGTTCGAGATATTTCTCCCGAAAGGCGGCGGAAAGCCGACCTTCGAGGGTGGGGTCCGGCGAGTCCAGCACCCACTTTTGGATCTGGTCCAGACCGGCAAAGCTTCTTTTGAGCTCCGCAGCATGGCAGGCCGGTATTCGGTTCAACTCAATCTTGCCAGGGGGCACAGCCCTGGGGATCCCCTCGACATAGTCAGTTTTGAACTCGCCGGCGATCGTATCGACCACTTGGCGGACCACCTCTGGGTGGAGATTTGCGTAGTCCTTAATCGTGTTGATCGGATCAAGAAGACGCTCCACCGCGTCCTCTTCCATTTCAAGCAAGTGCTTAGTGAAGGTTTCCCTGCCGAAATAATTGACGGGAATTCCGGCCTTAGCCTTAACCTCATCCAACGCGTTCGTGATTTGAGGAGGAACGCCCTCGACAAAATTCGAGACAAACATCCAGCACTTCATCAGCGGCCAATGTTTAGCGGCCCCATTGTAATCCGAGCTGACCTTGGCTACTGCGGCGGCGACGCCGTCCTCAAGGTAGGCGCCCCCGCCCATGGGACCGTAACAGGCGAAAATGATGAGCGGCGTATTGAGCCTTCCATCGCACTTGAGGTCGCCCGCCCGGCCAGATGCGATCGCCGGCACGAAGTCGTCGGCGTGCACGGTCTGCATGAACTCTGAAAAGAAATCCTGGAACGCTTGTCCGCGGCAGCGGCGCAGCTTCAGCTCCAGGGCGTCCCGTAGGGCCCGGCGCTTCTCAGTCGACAGCTTCGCCATAGCCCCCTCGGAATCAAACGAGCCGCCACGGGTTCGCGGCGACTCCGTTCGCATCTTCTCCGGCAAGGCACGACGCCGTCAATGGCCGTGGGCGTTTCGTCGGCGCTGTCCCGCGAGAAAGAGTCGCGGTTAGTCCGAAAAATCATGTCGAAAGGCGCGCCTGCGGCGAGGCTGAGACGAACCTTGGCCTCGGTTGTCAGGAAAAGGCAGCGGAATCGTGGCCCAGTCTTAGCCCGCCCGACGACGAGCCCGATAGGGCGTAACATTCTCAACCGGATCCCGCTCCAATTCGAGCGGAAAGGCGTCCCCCAACCCAACCCGCAGGCGGGCCCATCACTTCCCATCGCCGGCATGGCGCGACGGCTGGAGTGAGCGGGCGGAAGCAACGCGGATCGGTGCGCAAACAGGAGGCCGTGCCTCGGCTGTCAAACGGCTGTCGTCCTTGGCGCCGGACATCGTGAACCGATCGCGGAAGCGGTCCATCTGCTTTGGATTGATCGTGTGGACCTTGAAGCCGCGCTCGATCAGCGTGTTGACCAGCGGACTGGTAATCGGGGCAGATTTCCGGGCGATGCGGGGCAGGCTTCAAGCGTGTGCGGTTTGGATGAGGTCGACGAGGGGTGGGATTGTTGGTCCTGCAACTCCGAGGCGTGCGCCGATGTATTCGAAAAAGGACACTTTGAGCTTCATGCAGGTTTTGGCGAGCCCGAGCATGGTGTCCCGTGCGTCGCGGCCCTTGTTGCTGACGGTTCCGCCGGAGATTTTTCGCTTGGTGACGAAAGCGCGGATGTCGTTTTCCGAGGCGTTGGTGTTGAGCGGGATGCCCGGCCGCTCGAGAACGCGTAAAAGTTCGTCTTTGTTGCGATAAAGACGTCTGAGGAGACTGTCGAGCGTCGCGTAGCCGGTTCTGGCGCGGTTGAAGATGCGGTCGAACCGCGCGCGCAGAACCTGGGCTTGTTCAGGATTTGGGGCGAGTTTGTAGTCTTTCAAAGCGCGATAGAACCACCAGATCATCCGCTTGGCGATTTCGATGGCGTTGCGCTGCTTGTCATTGGCGGGGACCAATTTATGGACGAGCCGCTCAGCGTGAACCCAGCACAAAGCATGGACGGCGATGCGGAACTGGCCGGCGTCGTCGGAAACGACGACGGTGTCCTGCAACAATCCTTGATGGCGGATTGCGCCCCACAGCGCGCCTTCGTTAGCGATCAGGACGGGATCGGGAGTGACTTTTAGCACGCTCAGCCCCAGCGCCTGCAAATGCCGCTCCCAGCCCTCGGGGCTGCGGAAAATGCGGTCCTCATGGCCAGCGAACTTGTCGATGACGCTCTGCGGCAGGCCGCGCTCTTTCATATAATCGAGCGCCGCGTCGTTGATCACATGGAGCGATGCGCCGCCGCAAAGGCGTGACAGAAAAGCCATGCGCGATTTGGCGGCGCCGGTGCGAAAGACGCAAAAGCGATCGGAGCCGATCTGTGTGGCGTAGCCGTTCTTGCCAGCATGGCGCGCCCCTGTATCGTCGACCGTGACATAGGCGCCGCCCAGGCCGGCTTTCAGCACGGCCTCATCCTCGGCGCGAAACGCCTCCAGCTTGGCCGTCAACAGGCGGACGACCTGTCGCTTCGAAATCACCACGCCTATGTCATTGAGAAACGTCACGATGCGCTCGCAGGTCATTTGTCCGGCAAAGTGAAGCGTCAATACGGCGCGATGTAAGTGGGGGCCATAGCCCCCGACAATCCCAGCAGCCAGATCGGCAATGATCGTCTTGCCCTGTGGCGTTTCCCATCGCTCGCGCCGATAGCGCGTCACCTGCGGATGCAGGCTCAAGTCCTGAACCACCACGTCTTCATAGCCCTTGTGACGCGAACCGGCGGGAGCTTTCGCTCTCACCACCACCGTCGCGCCAATCGTCAGCTTGTCGAGCTGGCTGCCGCGCCGGCGCGTCGAACGTCCCCCCTTGTCGCCGCCAGCCTTTGGCCCATCCGTCGCTCTGTCCATACCAGAGGGCCTTTGCGGCGGACGCGGCGGCAGATGCTTCAGCCGCGCAAGCTCATCCTTGACCGCCTGATACTCGACTTTCAGCTTGGCGAACGCTGCGCCGATCTTCTCATTCTCAGACCGAAGTCGCGTCACCTCGCCAAGCAAATCCCGCACGACGCCGATCAGCTCAGCGGGCGTCAGGCGTTCGAGCGAAATCAGGTTCATGGGCCGGCATCCAAAGCTTAAATCACATTTTCCGATCCCTGACTCCCCCCGCCGCCCGGAAATCTGCCCCGATTACGCGGACTGTGCGGGATTTCGATCGCGACCTAGATTTGACCGCTCCAGGACGCCGCTTGCTGTCATCAGGCAGGCGGCCATCTCGCCCAGTCCCTCGCCGCCATGTTTGAAGATTCTCTCGCCGATCTTGCGGCCGTCGTCGTCGGTCAGAAAACGCAGTGGCTCTGGCCTCCCCAGTCGACCGCGGGTACCATTGTCTTTGATCGCTCTTCGCCCGCCTCCCAGTCCAATGTCGCGCCACCGCAACCTTCGCCGGTCAGTGTACTGGCGCTCGGTGCGCGCGCTGCGCATCCGGCGCGAACCCCCACGGGGTGTCGATCGCAGCCAATCCATCTAGGCACGTTTCCCCCAGGTGACTGGGTCACAGGGGGCGATGGGTCGCTCTCGACGGATTGGCTTGGTTTCGAGAAGCTACGCCACTTCGGGCAGTCGTCCGTCGGTCACGCTACGTTCCGCTTCGCGTCATTCCGCTGCGTGCGTTCCAGAACCCGGGAGAGAAAGGTACAGGGGGGGCGGACACCTAGGCCGGTTCGGTCTGTTTGCTGCTAAATGACCATTCGGAGCGAATCAGCGAGGAGGATGCATGTCGGATGGCTCTCAGATTGTCGAAGCCTACCTTCGGCGGATGGCTGAAATCCGTTCCACGGGCGCAGCGACAAGCGAGACGTCGTATTACGGTGCCTTGGAAAATCTGATGAACGCTGTGGGGCGGCAACTCAGGCCTCGCGTCGTCGCAAATGGCCAAATCCGCAACCAGGGCGCTGGACACCCCGATTTCGGCCTCTACACGCAAGCACAGTTTCGAGGCGGCGAGCCGATGGGTGCGGGGGCCGCACCCGAACGCGGGGTCGTCGAAGTCAAAGGACTTGCCGACGAGACATGGGTTACGGCTGCTACATCGCAAATCTCGCGATACTGGGAACGCTACGGCCTCGTGCTCGTGACCAATTACCGGTCATTCCTCCTTATCGGCCGGGACCACGACGGACAACCGGTGCGCCTGGAAGGTTTCAACCTGTCAGCGAACGACACGGCGTTCTGGGCCGCCTGTGCCGCGCCGCATCGAACAGCAGAACAGGTCAGCGGTGCGTTCGTCGATTACCTGCGGCGCACGCTTGCCTATCTTGCTCCTTTGACCCGGCCCGCCGACCTGGCGTGGTTTCTCGCCTCTTACGCCCGCGACGCGCTCCGGCGGATCGAGAGCCACACAAACCTCCCCGCGCTAGAAACCGTCCGCGGCGGCCTGGAGCAGGCGCTTGGGTTGCGTTTCGACAACGCCAGGGGCGAACATTTCTTCCGTTCGACCCTCGTGCAGACGATCTTCTACGGCATCTTTAGTGCCTGGGTACAATGGGCGCGCGATCAGTCTCCTGGCGGTTCGGCCGCCCGATTTGATTGGCACGCGGCAGGGTGGTCGCTTCACGTTCCGATGGTTCGCACCCTGTTCGACCAGGTGGCGACGCCATCGCGCCTAGGCCCGCTGGGCCTGGTCGAAATGCTTAACTGGACGGGAGACGCCCTGAATCGCGTGGACCGTTCAGCGTTTTTTGAGGCCTTCGACGAAGGACTGGCGGTCCAATATTTCTACGAGCCGTTCCTTGAACACTTTGATCCTACACTGAGAAAACAGCTCGGCGTCTGGTACACGCCGCCCGAGATTGTGCGCTACATGGTCGAACGCGTCGATACCGCGCTGAGAACTGAACTCGGCCTCGCTGATGGCCTCGCTGATCCGCATGTGCATATTCTGGACCCCTGCTGCGGCACGGGGTCCTTTCTGGTCGAAACGCTGCGTCTCATCGCCGATCGCCTTCGCGAGCGCGGCGAGGATGCGCTGCTCGGGCATGATCTGAAGCACGCCGCAATGCACCGGGTTTTCGGCTTCGAGATCCTGCCTGCTCCATTTGTGGTCGCCCATTGGCAGATCGGCATGTTGCTAGCAGCGGCGGGAGCGTCGTTGGCGGAGGACGAGCGTGCCGCCGTCTATCTCACCAATTCGTTGACAGGGTGGCTGCCGCCTCAGGGACCGAGACAGCAACTGCTCATGCCGGAACTGGAGCCGGAGCGCGATGCGGCGGAACGCGTAAAGCGGGTGGCGCCTATCCTCGTTGTATTGGGAAACCCTCCTTACAATGCTTATGGTGGCGTGAGCCCCGAGGAGGAAGAAGGGTTGGTGGAGCCATACAAACAAGGACTTCGTGCCAACTGGGGAATCAGAAAATACAACCTCGACGAACTCTACGTGCGGTTCTTGCGCGTGGCTGAGCGGCGCATCGTCGAAGGTTCTGGACGCGGCATCATCAGTTACATTTCCAGCTACTCCTATCTCAGCGACCCGTCCTTCGTCGTTGTGCGGCAGCACTTGCTTGATGGCTTCGATTCGATTTGGATTGATTGCCTGAACGGCGACAGCCGCGAGACTGGCAAACGAACCCCGTCTGGCGATCCGGACCCATCCGCTTTTTCCACCGCCACGAGCGACGGCATCAGGTTAGGTACAGCGGTTGGTATGTTCGTGCGGCGGGGCAGTGACAGACGTGAACCGGTTGTCCGCTACAGAGATTTTTGGGGTGCCCGTAAAAGGGAGGAGTTGCTTAAGAGCTTAAACGTCCCGGCGATCGACCAATCCTATGAAGCTGCCTCGCCGCGGCATTCCACCCGGTATAATTTTCGCCCGCAAGGCGCGGACAATGACTACACGGTCTGGCCAGATCTCATCGCGCTCGCCGAGGCAGAGCCGTTCAGCGGATTGGCCGAGATGCGCCGGGGCGCGCTCATTGATAATGACCGGGCAGCGCTTGAACAGCGCATGAGACGATATTTCAATCCGGGATTGAGCTTCGACACGGTCCGCGCAACCAACAGCGGACCCGTTGAGGATGCCGCCGCCTTCAATGCAAGAATAGCTCGGGATCGAAATCTTGGTGCGTGAATCGTTCAATGCCGCTCAGATAAAGCGGTTTGCCATGTTTCCGCTCGACAACCGCTGGTGTTATCATACCAACAAGGCTGGTCTCTGGAATCGCTCGCGTCCGGAGCTTGCCACACACGCGGAACGCGACAACGTGTTTCTAGTCAGCCGCATGATGGCGGAGCGTCCCCAAGAGGGGCTGCCTGTATTTCCCACAAAAATCCTGCCCGACTATCATTTGCTGCGCCCAAACATCCGCGCGTTCCCGACGCGCATACATGAGATTGACGCTGAGCAGGGCGAGCTACTCGCAACAACACGTGGTGATCGGGCAAACCTTTCCGCCGGCGCGCGTCAGTGGCTGCAAGACATTGGCGCGCCCGATCCCGACGCCGATTCCGCAACCGGTGCCGCTCCGTGGCTTCATGCCTTAGCGGTATGCTGTTCTCCGGTCTGGTTGGACGAGAACCGGGCCGCCATCCTGGGCGGCTGGCCACGATTTCCACTACCATCGACGCTCGCTGGACTTCGCGCCTCGGCCTCGCTTGGCGCGCGCGTTGCCGCGTTGCTCGACACCGACGAGCCGGTGGCAGGCGTAACGGCCGGGCAGATGGCAGCTCCTTACTCCATCTTCGGCAGGCTCATTCGTCGGGGAGGTGGCTCGCTCGGCGCACCCGAACTCGCGGTTACCGTTGGCTGGGGAAGAGGCGGCTCCGGTCAGCCTGTCATGCCTGGCCAGGGGCGCATCGTTGAACGCGACACTTACGCCAACGAAGAATTGAGCCAAATTGCGCAAGCGACAGCGACACTGGGAGAGGACACCCAGACGCTGGTCGAACGTCTCGGGCCGCCCGTCGACGTTTGGCTGAATGATGTCGCTTATTGGCAAACCGTGCCCGCCTCGGTTTGGTCATTTACCATCGGCGGCTATCAGGTGTTCAAGAAATGGCTTTCCTACCGAGAACTCGAAGTGCTCGGCCGCGCGCTAACCGCCACTGAAGCGCGGGAGGCCAGCGGCATAATCAAACGCTTGACGGCACTCGTGCTGATGCAACCCCAGTTGGATCGGAATTATCGTGACGTGCGCGCGACGGCTTTTCCCTGGGGTATCCGGACGGCTGCGGCCGACATCGAAGTAGTTGGCTAAGCAGCCGACGGCGCCACGCTGACGCGCGCCATTTGCCCTGACCGTCGAATAAGGGCCGTTTTGTTAGTTCGGACTGGCAGATGCACAACGCCGCAAGCGATCTTCTCGGCTTCGTGGTCACGAAGAATTTACGAAGCAACGGCTCTGGGCCTTGACGGCGGCTTCGTGGGGCTGAAATCCGTCGTGACTGGCATGGCCAAGCCGTCGGCGCCGTCGTGAAATCGTGGTCGTTTCGCGGAGAGGACCTGCCAGCTCAACGCATTGAAATCACCCGATAGAAAATCCGTCGCGAATCGCCCGGCCAGACGGTCGGCGCTCGTTTATGATGCTCATGGGCGGCGCCGGTAGAAGCGTCGACAGCGTGCGTCCGCCATGATGGCCGCGCCCAATTTTGAAATCGAAGCCTAGTGACATGGTAGTGTAGGCGGGAGACCGCAAAACGCCTGCACGGCGGTCGGTAGTGGGTCAGTTTGAATAAGGCGGCGGAATTGCGATTTTTTAACGGGGCGCAGCTTCCCCTTCGATATTTGCGTTGCTGGCTCTCTCCCCCAATTGAGCTTTCAAAAACTCGACGCAGTTATCCGCTTTCGTAATCATCATCGCGGTGAGCTTTTCGCCTCCCCAGATAAGCGCAAGGGGAACAAAGGTAACCGTTAGAAGCATGGTTTCGGTCATACAGAACAGAACATGCTCGTCGCCCGGACACAGCCACTCAGCGACCGAATGGTACCTGCTCCAGCCTGCCGACGCCATCGCCATGGTCAGAAGGAAGACAGCGGCGATCAGCCATCCGACTTGGTGAATACGATGATCGGTGCTAGGGGTCGACCTCAAGATCCATCCCCAAAATTTCTTATGAGAAAAAATCATAAGTGCGCATAGGATCGCAGCAATCCAATAGAATAAATCCACGTCGGAGAAAAATCCCATGCGCTGCGGCGACGACACTACGGGATCATGGAACCCTGCGCTGTCGAGGGCCGCAAACCAAATTGCTGTCCCGGCGAGAGCACCTAAGCAAGTCGCTAAGACTTTGTCCAAATTGCTTGCATAGATCCAGCTGTAGCTTCGGAAGCCAATTGTGTTGAGAAAATCCCCGTCGATTGGTTTCTTCCCGTCTGTTCCAGGCGCACTTGCATTCTTCATCTCACGCAGATTTCCTAGGCGGTATAGGACAGCCCACCGGTCATGATTGCAAAGATGATGTGGATTCCCAGCCGCATTTCCAAGCACGTCCAGAAGACCGCTCGCCTTGACGGTTTGCTGAACGTACTCTTCAACGCGAAGTCGATGCCGGAAGTTAGGCAGCCCGGCGTATGAAATAGCTATTGCAACCGAAAGCGCAGCAAAGCTTGTTAGCGCCTCCAATGGAGCGGCGCTTTCGGCGCCCTTAAGCGCTTCAGCGGGGTAGTCTAGCGCGGCTGCCACCGCCAGAACGGCCGAAGTCATCACAACCGCAAAGGCAGCGGTAGCTATCAACCCGACTTTGAGGGCGCCCCCGCGCTTCATCGAACGTTTTCGGATCTATTTAGTTCTTCGCGTTCATACGAATTGGGTGCGAAACCTGCCACAGGCGATCAAAAATTGACGTCAGGTTCTTTGCCTGCTTCTTGTCCGATTCCGCAGGTGAGAAGGATGCAACCGCAGCTGCGCGACCGCGATCCTCTTCAAACCGAAAACCGTAGTCATCCATAATGAGGAAATTGAAGCGATATCTCTTGATCCAGTCCAGCGGTACCGATCGCATCTCAAACTTCTTGTTGTCATGCAAAGCCGAAACAAGGGGATGCTGAGCCCAATCGAAGTTGCCCTCTGGATCAAAGAGCGGGGACTCTACGAGTATGCTCGTGCTGTGCTCCGGGTCGGCCATAAAAATTCGCGCCGATTCAACCAAGGATCCTTGCGCGTAGCAGGACGGATCGAGGCGTGAGGACAGAATTTTTATGGCACTCCGCGCGCCGTTGAAGGCCTCCTGCACGATCACGCCCGCATGATCAATATCGGCGTTGAGAAACATCTCTCCGGTCCGCTGCAAAATCGCCTCACGGACACGTTCCCGATATTGTTCGAGCGCCATCGCCAGCCCCACGGCAAAGAACCACTTCACGCAAACGCGCGAAACGCTCTACGTTAGAGCGGGTTTCGCCCGAATTCGTTTACGATCCGTTAAATTCATTGTAGATTTCGACGCCCGCTCCGGCTTGGGCCAGGCAGGTCCTCCCATTTTCCGCATCTCGCGTAGACTTCAGCGGACCCTATAAGTGCAATTGGAGCGGCGTCAAGCTGCTTTCTATATAACCGTACGGCGACGTGGAATTAGCGCTATCAAGCCGATTTGGTCGTTCCCCTCCCGTTTGTGGTTCGGCCAATCGCCTCGTCATCCCTGCAATGAGGAAGGTGCGCGGTGCTGGCGGCGGCCTAAGTCCCTTCCCACGTCTCAAGTACGTCAACCACATCCGCAACTTCCCAAAGGCGATCTGTGACTCCAGCGGCCATCGCGGGAGGCGTCTTCAGCCTCTTATGGATATGAACAAAATTGTAATAGAGGGCGATGCGGGCACCGACGGGGAATGGATCGCCGACGTGCATTGGTTGAATCGGCGCGCGCTGGTTCGTGTCGTCATCGTTGTTTTCATCGTTTCCTCCAGCGGCTACGGTCCTTCGGATTCGCTCTGTGGTAGCGATCTTCCCCGTAACCAGAAATAGCCGCGCGGGTTTCGGTCTCGGCGTAGAGTTGCTCTTTGAACGACGGCCGGCTCGGGAGATCCGGACCATAGCGCAACTCAAACTCGGCGGCTGCCCGAACGGCAAACTCCTTGGGATGGAGGTCATCGACACATGTAATTCCTTACAGACAAACCGCGGCTGATGGTGGTCATCGATGGCGATGATCGACGTCAGAACACGGCGCTCATCGCCCTCGAAAACGAATCCATGCGTGGGCGTATCGGCGGGGGGCGCGATACTCAACATCACGCTTCTCTGCTTATCCGCCGATCAACGCGTGCATCGCAAACTCGCGATCTTCGTTGAATCCGCCGCAAAGGGCGTGAATCGTGCCGGCCGCCATGTGGCGAATGCGGTTAAAGATATCTGCGATGAAGAAGTTCATTGTGCTCCTTTCTCGTCGCTCGTTTGCCTCTCGTCCTCTGCTCGAATAACCCCATATGCGCAGAGGATGGCGATGGGAATGAAGATTACCCGTTACAAGAGGGCGCCTGTCATGCGTGTCCGTTGGTCCCCGAGACACCCTGCGAATCGCGAAATACGCGGTTGGATCGAGGGCTGCTGGTGAGGACAGTTCTTGGCGATGGATATCCTTTGTTGGCCTAGTTCCATTGCGTTTGCCGGAACCCTGCGGCTCATTCCAGCAGACGCAAGGTTCGCCACCGAGCGACTGCCTCGACAGATTACACACTCGCAATCTTCTGGTTAATCGCCCGGATTACCAGCTCCGCCCGTCCGAGCGTCGCTTCGATCCCCGGATCATTCCCGTCGAGCACACCCGGGTTGCGGATGAGCCAGTCCGCCGGAGTGAAGTGATCAAAATCCGGAGTATTCGGCGGAAGCAGCTTGAACGCCGCCTCCACCCGCTTGACCAGCCGAGTCACGCCAGGGGCCGCCGCCATCAGCCCGCCAATCGACAGCTTGTCGGCGGCCCTAAGTTCGAAGGCCTCGTTCACCACCCCAAGGTAGAGGTCGGGATCAAAGATGTCTTCGACATCCGCCTCCTGGACGCCCAGTACCTCCGCGAAAGTCATCAGCCGACCGTCCTTGATCACCTGCGAACGGCGCAGTGCGTCAAGCTTCTTGCGATCGGACAGCGAGAAATCCGTGATAACGGCGATCTCCAGGTTCGCCCCCGAGAAGAGCGAAATGAAGGATTGAATCTTGTCGATTCCGCCCGCAGGGCAGATCGTCCACCGCCGGTCGAGCGCGGTGCGTCGGCGCCGACGAAGCTGCTCCGAAAACGCCTTGAGGAACAGGATGTCGCCGGGCCCCTCAACCAGCAGGGTGTTGCGGCCCATGAAGAGCGTCTGCGTGACGTCGTACCCGAGCGCGCCTTGCAAGGGGAAAAGCGTGTCGGGGTCCGTGGCAAGCACGTCCTCCCGCACTTTGGTCCCCTTGGTCATCCACGGGCCGTTTGGCCGCGACGGGAATAGCTGGTCTTCTACGATTCGCGACTTCATCAGGTCGTCGGCAGGCACCATGAAAGGCGAGTGGGTCGAATAGATGAGCTGATGTTCGGGCGTGATCTTGTCGGCGAAGTACCGCAGCAGGTCGGCCTGCGCCTTGCCGTGCAGCGTCAGGCCAGGCTCGTCGAGAAGGAGCGCCACCCGTCCGCCCAACTTGCGCACCTGGGCGAACCTCACAAGGAAGGAAAAGAACCAGATGAATCCGGCGCTTCGCTCCGAGAACGGAACGCTGACGCGATGCACGGTGTTCCTAACGCGGGCCCGGGCGATCGTACCGGCATTCAACGGCAGCGGGTCGCCGCTCTCTGCTTTGGTGAAACGGATTTCGATGTCGAGGTGCGGGTTCTGGGTCCAGTATTCGCGAAGCTGGTCGGTGATCTCGTTAGACGCGGCTTCGCACTTGGCGTTCAGGGATTCGTAGGTGGATGAGCCGCGGATCTCGTCGATCGAGGTGCCCGCAAACTCCAGGAAGTCGAGAAACACCGTTTCTCCGACTTCCAGCTTCCGCGACTGGTTCGGCGCAAACGCGTGCAATCGGTCCGCGCCCGTGCCTGTGATGTCATCGACGCGTATGTCGCCAACCATCCGGTCGTAATGCGAGAAAAACATGAACAGAGGCAGGCGTGGGCTCCAGCAGGGGCCTCACCTGGCTCGCCAGATTCCCGTTCGGAATGGATCGCAGCCTTTGCAGCAGAGCCGTGTGGTTGCCTGTTGGTGTCTCCAAAGACTCCAGCAACTTTCGCAACGCGTCGATGCTTTCACCAGCGAGCGCGCCGCGCTCCTCGGGGTTGAGCTGCGCCTCGTCAATCAGGAAGGCGATCGCCGCAGACTCGTCGACGGGCAGCGTCCACTTGGCGCTCTTGTCAGCATAGCGACGCGTCACAATTACCGGCTGGTTCTTGATCAGCGTCCCCGGCCCCAGCTTTGCCTCGACCTCCGCGACCTCCTCCGGTTCTGGCAGCCACCACGTCTTGGCAACAATGGCCTCCCCGTCCGGATGCCGTGCGGAATACGACGTCAGGAATCGACGTGGGTAGTCGCGCTCCTTGTCATAGACAATCGGAGTCAACGGGTGCGGGTTGATGCCGGCGATCGCATGCAGGATCGCCGTCTTTCCTGCCTCGTTCTTGCCGACGAGGCATACCATGTCGTCGACAGCAAACTCTCCGGAGTCTCTCGACGCTGCGATAGTTCGTGACCTGCGCCCTGATCAGCTTCATGTGTCAAGCCCCCAATTCCCGCCGGCTCGGCCAGCTTCGACAACCAGGCTCTCACGCGAATTATTGGTTCTCAATGGGCGAACAGAGAATTCCTGCTCAGTTTCTTCATGTGTGCAGTCGCGGTTCACGAACTTCTCGGGCTTTTGGAGGGCGGTCAGGCCATCGGAGGTTGTGGTCGACCGCTTCACCCCGCCGACCAAGCACCCGATGTGGACGCTCACGCTCCTAACATGCGGTGATTGGGTTTCGCGCCCCGCGATGGCGAACACCTGCATCGGGTGAGAACCGAATTTGGTTCTCCGCATGGCGCTCCCTTCGTACCAGCGTCTGCTACGTGCACCGACCGGGTCGGGGAAGGGGAAAGTGCAACGCACCGTCCCGGCGGATCGGTGTCCGTATCTCGCGCAGCCCGGATCAGCAATGCTGTAGGCGACGCCCCGCTTTCCGCTCTGCTAAGGTGGGTGCCGGAGAGTACAAATACGCTCTCCCGAAGCAAGCCGAGCGGGCCTCCTCCTCGTCGAGTTTCTTCAGTATCTCGACGCCCTTGTCGCCGTAAATACTCCAGAAAGTGAATTCGATCTCTCCAGGTACTGGAATGTATTCGAGCGAAGGATTTGCCGCACACGCGGCCGCACGCCGTCGTTGCTCTTCCATGTCGTATGTTGGCGGTCGACTTTGAGGGCGTCTGGCCGCTGTGCGGCCGTTGCCTACTTTCGTGCTGACGCGCGTCGACTTCACGCCTACCCGCGAATTAGCCCTGGCCGACAGGGTTGGAGCGGGGTCGGCCTTCACCTCGCGCATCCCCCCGACCCCCCTCTCCCGATATGTGGTATCGGAATGGGCATTTCTTTCGAGTTTGTAAGAGCTTAAGCCCTGTGAGGTCACCGGACGAACACTCGCGACATACCGCTCCAACTCGGCGTCCATCACCGCTCGCAGTTTCCAGTTCATGCCTGGCGGGGACGACAAACGAGTCGCGAATTGGCAAGCATGGCACCGCGTCCCTTAGGCACGACTTAACAACTCGCAGCGCGATCTCGGCATCGTCGTGCATCAAATCGATGCCGGCATCCGCCGCGATATCCTCTCGAATTGCTGGATTGCGTTCGATTACCGCCTGTAGGAGCCGATCGGTCTCCGCCCAGCCGTACGGCCACCTCGCCCCGTCGCCGAGGCGGGACCCCATCAGCGCCGTAATGGCCTCGGGTCGGGACTTTGCGTTCAGGGCCACCAAGAGCGCTCGCTTGGCCAGATTCTCGAGTCGTATTCCGGCACGGAATACGGGTCGTGATGCATGTCCGCGCCGCGTCGCGCATGGAGCATTCGAGGGTGCAGCGCGGGGGTAGTCGACCTCCACTACCGGCTCGTCATTGATCAGCAGGCGGGCTCGCGAAGCGCTGGGAAGATTTGGCCCCACCAGTATATCCGGCCGTTTTTATTCCACCGACCGCGGCTGTAGACTTGGTACAAGACCGGAGAGGGGGCATGCGTACGATCGCCCCCCCCCGACTTCGACATGCTCCTCGCCACGGGCGACGCACTCAGGCGGCAAGGTCAGGCGAATTCCAGAAAGCGCTTTATTGATTGTCTCGATCTCCCGCCGGCGACGGCGGGTCTGATCAGTCTCGGCGTAATCGACGAGGCGCCCAGCGTCGCGCATCCTGATGACCTCGACCGGATCGTACTGGAAGTGAACGCCCTCGAACGCGGCGACGAGGGCCGGCGTGGCGCGCATCCGGCTTTGCCGGCCCGTACGCTGGTGATCGCCCGGCTGAGCACGCTGCTCCTCGATTAGATTAAGCGCGAGAAGCTCCTCGACAATCCTTAGGACTTGGGCGTAGCAATACGGAACACCTTGGTACCGCGACTGGCCGATATACCACGCGCGTCTGCGACTGTAGCTAACCCACCCGCCATCAACTCGGTGCGCGAGGACCAACGCCGCCATAATGCTGCGGACTGCCCGATCGTGTTTATGGTCGCCGGTCGCCTGCCAGCCCTGTCCGCGCGGCTGCATCTTTCGGAACTCGCCAGTGGAAATCCAGCGGTCGATCGCGTGGTCCCTCTCCCACGATCTGGTTGTTTCCGGTTGGCGCGTACCCGAGCACGCCCAAGATCCCTTGGAACTGCGGCTCGTCATCCCGATGATGCGCCCAGTCGCGTTCGAATTCCGCCGTGGGATCGTGCGCCGGCATGGCGCGCCGCCCTAGGACGCGCCTCCCTCGCGGCGTCTTCCGCGGTGCGACGACGACAAGAGCCGCTCTCGCGTGTCAGCAATGAAATCACTATTGATAGCGGCTGCGCAGCAACGATTTAGGCAAGACGACACAATGTCACCTTCGGTGATTTCGCCTCGTGCAACCTGCTCCGGGGTCCCTCGTCCCGGGGTTCTGAGTACAGCGGCCCCCGTCGCTCCAACGATTGGCATTACGTTGTGCGGCGCTCCGGAATTGGCGGTAGTCTTACTATTTTAAGCTACCCACAGACATTTGCGGCGGGTTCACCCGTAAGAGCCGTTAAGGATAAGATCGGCTTATCCCCGCCCTGAGCGCTTTGTTCGACAGTTGGATGGTCGCAGTGATTTTACAACTATGTCAAGCTCGCAATCCGATTGCGCGGCATTGACCATAAGCCCACGAAAACCGGCGCGGCGGACGCTAGCGAGGCCGAAATGG
>CAWEYC010000023.1:0-17488 GCA_963813195.1 uncultured Alphaproteobacteria bacterium
AGTTTCGCGGACACGCGAGTTGCGCTGGTGATCGGCAACTCGAAATACAAGAACACGCCCGCTCTCACCAATCCCGGCAACGACGCGACGGATGTGGCGCAAGCGCTCCTGCGATTGGTTTTCAGGTGACGCTCAAGCTCGATGCGGAGAAGCGCCAGATGGATCAAGCCGTCGCGCAGTTCGCTCGTGACGCCGGGAAGGCCGACGCAGCGCTTTTCTACTACGCAGGCCATGGCATGCAATTTCAGGGGCACAATTACGTCATGCCGGTGGATGCGGAACTGCAGGATGAGATCAGTTTGCGTTACGAAATGATCGCGATCGACGACGTGAAGGCGGCCCTTCAGCGTTCGGGCGGCGTCAAGATCATGGTTCTGGAGTTCTGCCGCAACAATCCGCTGGCCGAGAAGCTCATGCGCTCGATTAGCGTCACCACCCGCGACATCCCCAATGTTCAGGGCTACGCGCGGCCCGAAAAGACCCGCGGCATGATCATCGTCTATGCGACTTAAGCCGACGACGTCGCCAACGACGGCGCCGGCCGCAATAGCCCCTTCTCAACCGCCTTTCTCAAGGAGATCAAGGAGCCGGGTCTCGAGATCGGAACCATGTTCCGACGCATTGGCGACGATGTCTATCAGTCGACTAGCGGTCAGCAATCCCCAGAACTGTCGATTTCGCTTGTGCCCGAATATTATTTGAACCAGTCGGAGACCGACCAGGCGATATGGGCGCGGATTTGGTCCACCGCCGATCGTGAGACGATCGGTGAATTCCTCGCGCGCTATCCCAGCAGCTTCTACGCACCGGATGCGCGAGCGCGGCTCGAATTGCTCGAACGGGAGGCGCATGAGAAGGCGAACGCGCAGAGCCAGAACCAGAGGCAAGACGCGGCCGCAGCCGAGGCGGCGCGGCTGAAGGTCGAGCAGGCCGCGCGCGAACGCGCTGCGGCGGAGGCGCAATCGCGCGAGCGGGAATTGGCGGACAAACTGGCCGCGGCGGAAGGCGAGCGTCAAAAACTGGCCGCCGCGCTCGCGCAGCAGCAGGCGGCGCAAACGGCGGAACAGGCGCGCCAACGCGCCGAATTCGAAAAGGCGGAGCGGGATCGTCAGCAACACGAAGCGGATTTGCGCGCGGAAATCGAGCGGCAGAAGGCGACCGCGAGCCAACTCGAGAAGGACCGCCTGCTGGGCGAGGCCGTCGACCGCGAAAAAGCCAAGCAGGCCGATCGCGAGCAAAGCGCGGCGGAGCGGGACCGCTTAGCCCGAGAGAATGCGGATCGCGTCTCGCAGGCCGTATTCGATCGCGCGCAAGCGCTCAAAGCCGAGATCGCGAAGCTCAGAACAGCAAGCCGCGCAAGCCAAGGCGGACGCGGCGGCCGAGGCGCAAAAGGCCGCGGACGCCCGAAAGGCCGCCGCCGCGGCCGAAGAAAAGAAAGTCGCCTTGGCGACGCCAGCGGCGCCAAGCGCCGTCCCTGCGGCCCTGACGGCTGAACAGATCGCGCTCGTCCCCCACATCCAGTCGGAATTGCGCCGGCTCGGCTGCTACGTCGGCGGCGGCGACTGGACCTCGTCCGAAATGCGTCGCGGCGTCGCCAAATATGTCCAATACGCCAAGCTCGGTTCATTGCCCGGCGAACCCAGCGCGGCGCTGCTCGACGGACTGAAAGGCCAGCGCGCACGGGTTTGCCCGTCCGAATGTCCGGCGCGCGAAATCGAATCGAACGGGCGCTGCGTGGCCAAGACCTGCGGGCCCGGCGAAATCTTGACGCGCAACGGGGCTTGTGTCGCCCGCCCCGCGCCGCCGCGCATCGCTGCGGCTCGCGAAGTCGCGAAAGCGCCCGTCGCCTCGAAATCGCATTGCTTCACTTTTGGCGGGAACCAATATTGCGAATGACAAAAACACCTTCATTCCCCAATGCCATATCGCGTCTCCTCGCAGCGGGGGCCGCTGTCGCGCTCATCGTCGCGCCGACAGCGAAGGCCAGCGAGTATTTATGTCGGGTGCCGCGCGCCCTTCTATGCGACGGCTGCGCCAGTCAGATCGCCATCACTTTGCAATCGGGCGGAGGTTGCCGGGTCAGCTTCACCCCAGCCGACGCCTCCCCGTCCCAGACGCCTGCGCGGGCGACAGAGCCATTCGAGTTTCGCGTCGAGATGACGCCAATGGCGGTCCCGCGATTTCAGCGGCGGTGGCGTACGCCCCGCGTCGCTCTTCTGCGTCCGCCGCCGAACTCGCGTTGCTTTGTCTTCAATGGCCAGAAATACTGCGAATGATGCGGGCCGCGCTGTCCTTGCTGCGAGATATTTGCGGCAGAGCGGTTTCCAAGACGTGATCATGAAGCGCGCAGGGACTGGAGAGTTCGAGCGCTTCACGGTTACACGTCGTGAGCGCATCGTGCTCCACAAATCGTCGTGACACGAGAACCGCCGAGGCCGCTTCCAGGCGACGAAAGTCATCCGCCAGGATTCTCCCGAGCGGCCCTCCAAGCCAGGATCTGATCTTTCGACCACAGCGCCAAACGCCGCGGGGGAAAGGGATAGATGTAGTCGACAATCGTTTCCACCGGCTGGGGTAACGAAAACGGGGCGGCTTGAAGATTGATCGCGCGAAACTGGCCAGTGGCTATGTCGGCGTTGACGCGCCCGAAATTGTAGGTGGTCGTCAGGATGTACTTGATGTCCGCTTTTATGAAATTCCTGAACGCCTCGAATACCTGAGCGTTCGACAGGTGGATGAAGCAATCGCGGCAAAACCAAAGATCCGCCTTTGGCAGATCCATGGAAATTATATCCAAATGCGCGAAAGCCCTGCGGGGAGAGGCAAAGTCGCGCTGCAGCCTCTCGACAAGCTCGCGAACGATGTCGCCACCGGAATACATGATGTCATGACTGAACGCCACGTTTTGCATCCAAGCGAAATCACCGCACGGCGCGTCTAGTATCGACTTAAGGTCGTATCTGAGCATCAACTTTGGCAGCGCCCTGCGAACATTCAGGGTGTACCGGCTGTTTGATCCAACTCCGCTTACTGACTCGCCGTCGTTCCATCGATTACACCTGAAGATATCGTTGAAAACGGCTTCGGAATCGTCACCAATGACTTGGTGTTTATGACTTCGGCAACGGGACATTCGAGTACCGAAAATCGAGCAATCGTTCATGCACCGCCGGAAATTGCGACAGTATAATTTCGCAGGAGTTCGGATACCCTCATCACCAGCCGCGTCTCCTGTGTTTCGCGGAAGCTGTTTCCCCTGATCCGGCGATGTTCGCTAAATCGCTTGACGCAAGGTCCCACCGAGTTCTTCCGTGACCGATTGTCCGGCGGCGGCGACAATTTCGCCGAGCGTCGCTAGTCGCTCGTCCGTCATGCGCGCCAAGGGCCCCGCAATCGAAAGAGCTGCGTGAGGCGAGCCTCGTTCATCGACGATCGGCGCAGCGATGCAGCGCAATCCCAAGGCGAACTCCTCATCGTCGACCGCAAAACCGCGCGCCCGCGTTCTCTCGAGTTCCGCATGAAGCTTCCTTGCGGTGACGATCGTATTCTGAGTGGAGCGTGGCAACCCGTGCTTGGCGACGATCTCATTGACTTCGGTCTTCGGCAAATGGGCGAGAACGGCTTTGCCCGCTGCCGAACGATGCATGGCGACTGCTCCGCCTGGACGCGAAATCGCGCGGATCATTTGCGGGCTCTGAATCTGCGCCATGCATATGGCCTGCCCTCCGTTGGGGACGTACAAATTCACCGTCTCGCCCGTCTTCTCCATGAGTTGGCGCATGTAGGGTATCGCCAATGCAACGACATCGCGGGATCGTGCAAATGCGTTGCCGACGACAAAAGCCTGAACGCCGACGCGCCACGACATCGATGCCGGCTCGAAGCGGACGAAACGCTGGCGCTGCAATGTCGTGAGCAGCCGGTGAGCGCTCGACGGCGGCAGTCCAACGGTCTTCGCCAGCGCAGTCAGAGTCAATCCGTCGTCATTCTCGGCGAGCGCGTCGAGGATGGAGAGAGCGCGAATGAGCGACTGAACTCCGCCGGCACGATCGCCCTTCGACGCAGTGGAGGCCGGCGCCGCGCTCGCAATTCGTTCATTCGAAACCATCGTGCGATCCCCTCCCCGGCGGTCGCCTCATTCCACATCGTGAAAATCATTCCAAAACGATTGCGTCAACCCCACGATCTCATACTATGCGGGCGCCACATGGAGGTTTGCCAATGCGGGTCGGCGTCCACAAGGTCGCGATGAACAGCCCAAGCGACGTTTCCGGTCTCGAAAAACTGATCGAGGCGCGCTCGATCGACCCGAGTGAAATCGTCGCGGTCATCGGCAAAACCGAAGGCAACGGCGGGGCGAACGACTTCACCCGGGGCTTCGCGACGCTATCCTTCTCGCTCGCGCTGGCGCGTCACCTCGGCGTGACGCCGGAAGAGATCGCCAAACGCATCGCCTTCGTGTGGTCCGGTGGAACCGAGGGCGTCTTGAGCCCCCATGCGACCGTCTTCACCCGTTCCGCGGCTGAGTCGGCCGGCGGGAAACGGCTGGCGATCGGAATTGCCGTGACGCGGGACTTGGCTCCGGAAGAGGTCGGCACGATGGTTGAGGTTCGCGAGGTGGCCGCCGCTGTCCGCCGCGCGCAGGCCGAAGCAGGCATCGCCGCCGCTGCGGACGTGCATTACGTACAGGTCAAGGGCCCGTTGCTGACGCCGGCGGCGGTCAGCGACGCCGATCGCCGGGGAGCCAAGCTCGTCACCCGCGATCCGAACGGATCGAAGCCCTACGCCCGCGGCGCCACGGCGTTGGGCGTCGCCCTTGCGCTCGGCGAAGTCGCGGAAGCGTCGCTGAGCGACGACATCATCGCGCGACGAATGGATATGTTCTCACTGGTCGCCAATACGTCCGCGGGCGGGGAACTGCGCAATTGCGAGGTTCTGCTCTTTGGCAATTCCGAGAAGGCGGGGGGCGATTTGCGCATCGGGCACGCCGTGCTTCGCGACGTGATCGATGCGGAGGGAGTCCGTTCCGCAGCGCGGGATGCGATTGGCGATCGCGCCGGGCCAATTGATCCCGATCGGATCATGGCGATCTTCGCCAAAGCCGAAGCGCCGCCCAATGGTTTCGTGCGCGATCGGCGGACGACGATGCTGTCGGACGCGGATATCAACTACGAGAGGCACGCTCGCGCGGCTCTCGGCGCGGTCATCGCGTCGGTGACGGGCGACTTTGCAATTTTCGTGTCCGGAGGGACCGAACATCAATGCCAGCCAGGCGAAGCGCCCATCGCCGCGATCGTGCGCGTCTAGTCTCATCGTTGGCGCCAGGATTGCTGAGTTCGAATTTGCAGCGCCGAGCTGCCTGCCGAAGGCGAAGCGCCGTCGGATGAGGAAAAGGGAGATTTCCGTGGAGAAAAAGACACTGCGAAGTTGCCTGCGTGCGTCGGTCGCTCTCGCATTGATAGCCGCCGCATCCGCGTTTGTTTCACCGGCGCACGCCGAGGACAAAGCCGCCATACTCCTGCCGGGCAGCGCCAACGATCAGAGTTGGAATGCGCTCGGCTACGCCATTCTCAAGAGCCTCGAGCCGCACGGCTTCAAGACCGCCTTCTCCGAGAACGTCGCCGACGCAGACGAATCCGAGGCTTTGCGCGATTACGCAAGTCACGGCTACAACATTGTCATGGGTCATTCCGGTCGCTTCGTTTCGGCGATGGAGCAGGTCGCGCCGGATTTCCCAAAGACGCAATTCATTGCCGTGAGCGGGAACGAGGGCAAGGCGCCCAACGTCATGTCGATCGACTGGAACAATGCTCAATTTGGCTGCCAGATAGGCACGCTTGCCGCACGAATGAGCAAGACGCACAAGGTCGGAGGCGTCTATGGTCTTCAGGGCGTTCCGAACATCACGGCGCAGGCCGGCGGCTTCCGTATCTGCGCGACCAAGGCCGGCGCGCAGGTGACAATTCTCTACATCAAGGACATGGAAGACGCGGCCGAGGCCAAAGAAGCGGCGTTGTCGCTCATCGCCCAGGGCGCGGACGTCATCACCGGGAAGCTGAACGCCGCCGAGACCGGTCTTGTCCAGGCAGCCAAGGAAAAGAATGTTTATGTCACCGGCCGTGGCTTCGATCAGACGAAGATTGCGCCCAATCTCGTTTTGACCAACATCATCGAGGACTGGCCCGGCATGTTCGGCAGCACGGCCGACCAGGTCAAAGGCGGCAAGTTGTTCGGTTCATTCGTGCAATATGGCTACGACACCGCGCCTGTGACCGGCGCTTCGCTTCAGTACACCGAGGGCAAGCCTTTCAACCCGGCGGTGCCTGCGGCGGTCGTGAAGGAGGTCACGGACATGGCGGCCCAATTCAAATCGGGCGCTTTGAAGATCGTGCCGACGGACAACGACGCACGGAGCGGAGGCTGATTGAGCGCGGCGTCCTCAGCGGGGCGCTGCGAGTTCTCCTATACGGTCGTGATCGAAAAGCGGCTGCGGCGACGTCGGCCGCGGATCGAGGCGACCCCGCCCTCAATCAATCCCTTACGCTTCGCGAGCTGGCGCCCGCGGAGGTTTACCTGAGAAGGCTTATGTCCGCGCTCCTGGAAATGCGAGGGATCGTACGCTGCTTCGGGCGGGTGCGCGCCAATGATGGCATCGATCTCGAAGTGCAGGCGGGCGAAATCGTGGGGCTGCTCGGCGAGAACGGTTCTGGCAAGAGCACCCTCATGAAGGTGCTGTTCGGCATGATTGCGCCCGATGAGGGCAAAATCGCTTTTCGAGGTCGCGAATTGTCGGGCCATCGCCCCGGCGACGCCATGTCGGCCGGCATCGCCATGATTCACCAGCATTTCATGCTGATCGAGGCGATGACTGTGGTCGAGAACGTCATGCTCGGCTGGCCCGAGTCGGGGCGCATCCTGAAGACCGCCGCCATCGCTGCGCGCGTGCGGGAGGCGAGCCGGCGCTTCGGCCTCGATCTCGACCCGGATGCGCCCGTCGCCGCGCTTCCGCTCGGCCGCCGTCAGAGGGTCGAGATTCTAAAGGCGATCCTGCGCGAAGCGGACCTCCTGATTCTCGACGAGCCTACCTCGAACCTCGCGCCAAGCGAAGTCGCCGATCTCCTGTCAATTCTTCGGCGCCTGCGCGCCGAGGGCAAAGGCATCGTGTTCATCAGCCATAAGCTGCCAGAAGTCCTTGAGGTTTGCGACAAGGTGGTGGTGCTTCGCGACGGACGGGTTTCAGGCCGCGCACCCGTGCAGGGCGTCACGCGCGCCCAGCTTGCCGAGATGATGGTGGGCCGCGATGTGACGATGCCTCACGCACTCGACCCGCAGGCGCCCGGCGCCGTGCGATTGGCCGTCGCAAACCTGCGGGCGCCGGGTCTGGTCGACGTGAGTTTCGATGTCCGCGGCGGCGAGATTCTCGGGATCGCCGGCGTGGACGGCAACGGGCAGATCGAACTGGTCGAAACGCTGTCCGGGCTGCGCCGCGCGCAAGCGGGAACGATCGCGCTCGATGGGCGGGACGTCACGAAGGCCTCTGTCGCCGCTCGAACGCGATCCGGCATGGCCTATATGCCCGCCGATCGCTCGTCCACGGCGCTGGTGCGGAGCATGTCGATCGCCGAAAACGTGATGCTGCGGGACAGCCGGCGCCCGCCCTACGCCCAAAGCGGCTTCCTGGCGCGCCGTTCGTTGGCGTCGAAGGCCCGCGAACTGATGAGCGACTACCAAATTCGTGCGCCAGGTCCCGCGACGATCGTTGCGCGGTTGTCGGGCGGCAATCAGCAAAAGATCGTGGTGGCGCGCGAACTCGCGCGCAAGCCAGCGGTGCTCATCGCGCATCAGGCGGCCTGGGGCCTCGATCCAGGCGCAACGCGCTTCGTCTTGGAGCGCGTCATCGCGTTGCGCGACGCCGGGGCGGCGGTTCTCTATCTTTCGTCGGAGCTGGAGGAAGTGCTGGAAATCAGCGATCGCGTCGCTGTCATGGCCGGAGGCGGATTCGCCGGTGTGGCGCGGCGCGGCGAAATTGACGTCAAACAAATCGGCCTCTGGATGGCCGGGCGGGCGGCATGAGCGACCCGACCTTGCAAGCGGCGGACGAGGCGGCGGGGCCGGCGCGCCGCGCGCCTTTTCGTTTTCGCTCGAGCGAAGGCATGGCGACGCGGATCGTCGTCGCCGTCGTGCTCTCACTTTTGTGCGCGGCCGCGTTGGTCGCCCTGTCCGGTCACAGCCCTTTGGCCGCGTTCGGCGCTATGATCGTCGGCGCGGTCGGCTCGCCGCATCAGATCGGCGTCGCGCTGAACCGGACCACGCCATACCTACTCGCCGGCGGCGGCGTGGCGATGTGTTTTCGCGCCGGAATCATCAACATCGGCGCGGAAGGTCAGATCGCCATCGGCGGCGTCGGGGCGGCGGCGGTCGCGCTCGCCTGGCCGAGCGGCGCTTCGGAGTTGACGGTCGTCGCTTCGTTGCTGGGCGGCGCGGCGGCGGGGGCGATATGGGCGGCGCTAGCGACGGCGATCCATCTTGGGCGACGCGTCCATGAGGTGCTTGCGACTTTGCTGTTGAACTTCGTGGCGCTCTTATTGGTGCAGCAGGCGCTCGCCGGACCGCTCGGACAATTCGGCGCCGGCTTCTTGCAGTCGCCGGAATTTCCAAAAGCCGCCTGGCTGTGGCGAATTCCCGATCTCAACGCTCACGTCGGCTTCGTGATCGCAATTTTGGCGGCCATCGGGCTTTCCGTCCTTCTCTGGCGGACTCCGTTCGGCTTCTCGTTGCGCGTTGCCGGAAGCTCTCGGCCGGCGGCGGCTTATGCCGGTTTTTCCTTGCCGGCGATCACCTGGGGCGTAATGCTGCTTTCCGGTGCCCTCGCGGGTCTGGCAGGCGGCATCGAAGTCCTCGGCGTGCACCATCGCCTCATCGAAGGATTTTCCCTCGGCTTCGGCTTCAAGGCGGTGACCGTGGCGCTGCTCGGCGCTTTGGAGCCGATGGCCGTGGCGCCGGCGGCGCTCTTCGTCGGCCTGCTCGAAGCGGGCTCGCTTTCCATGCAACGGCAGATCGGGGTTCCCTCCGCTCTCGTCGTCGTGATCGAAGGGGTCACAATGCTGTTCATTCTCGCAGCGACGGTGCGGCGAGCATGATCGACTTCCTGGCCGCCGCCATCCGCATCGCCACGCCGTTGCTGTTCGCCGCGCTCGGCGGCATCCTGTCGGAACGCGCCGGCGTCTTCGCTGTCGGGCTTGAAGGCATGATGCTGATGGGCGCTTTCGCCGCGGTCGTCGGCGCCTGGGCCAGCGACAGCGCGTTGATTGGAATTCTACTGGCTCTTGTCGGCGGCGCCGCGATCGGCCTCGTCGTCGCGCTGGTCGCGGTCCGCCACCGCGCCGACAACATGGTCACGGGTTTGACAGCGAATATTCTGGCGCTGGGCCTGACCAGCTATCTCCTGCGAGTCCTGGCGGGCGGCGGCCGGCCGATCGCGATTCACTTGTCGCCTTTGGCGGCATGGCGTGTTCCCGTACTCGCCGATTTGCCGGTGATCGGTCCATTGCTTTTCGTTCAGCCGCCTTTGACATACGCTGCGGCGCTCGGCTGTGTCGCTCTTCATCTCTTCCTGCGTCGAACCCAAGCGGGTCTGACGCTCCGGGCTACGGGCGAAAACCCAGAAGCCGTATTCGCGTCCGGCGTCGAGCCTATGCGCGTGAGGTTGCTCGCGGTGGTCGCTTGCGGCGCCATCGCGGGGCTCGGCGGCGCGGTGTTGTCGCTTCAGCAAGTGGGGACCTTCACCGACGGCATGACGGGCGGTCGCGGTTATTTGGCCCTGGCTTCGCTCATCGTCGCGCGATGGAATCCGTTGGCCGCAGCGGCGGCGTGTCTCGTGTTTGGCGCGGCTGAAGCCTTTGAACTGCGACTGCAGGGCTTTGGCGTGCCGGTCAGCTCGTACATCGTTCAAATGGTTCCCTATCTGATTGCGCTGGCGGTGTTGGCGGGGCTCGGCCGTTCAACCAAGCTGCCGGCCGCGATCGGACAGCCCTTGCAACGAGATCGATGAGGACTCGATGACGGAAGAAATCGCCGAACTCGCCGCAGCCTTGCGAGCGCGAACCTTGACCGCCGAGGCCTTGCTCGAGCGTTGCCTCGAACGTGTCGGCCGGCTCGATCCTCGCCTCAACAGCTTTGTCGCGCTGGACGTTGCGGGCGCGCGGGTCGCCGCGAAGGAGAGCGATGCGCTGCTTTCGCGCGGCGCGCCGCGATCGCCGCTCGAAGGCATCCCGATCTCGGTCAAGGACAACATCCATGTCGCGGGGATGCCGTCGACATGGGGCAGTCGCGCGCTCGCCGGTTTCACGCCGGAGAAGGACGAACTGCCGATCGCAAGATTGCGCGCCGCGGGCGCGATCTTTCTCGGCAAGACCAATGTGCCGGAGTTGACGGTCGAGGGCTACACGAAAAACGATCTGTTCGGCGTCACTCGAAACCCGTGGGACACGCGCCTCACTCCGGGCGGTTCCTCCGGCGGCGCGGCGGCGGGAGTCGCGGCCGGTCTCGTCCCCGCAGCGATCGGAACCGACGGCGGCGGCTCCATTCGCCGTCCGGCTAGCCACACCGGCCTCGTCGGTTGGAAACCGTCGATTGGCCGCATACCCCGCATCGATGGCTTCCCGGCGATCCTGGCGGATTTCGAAACGCTCGGGATTCTTGCACGGTCGGTGGATGACGCGCTCCTGCTCGATGCGGCGATGAGCGCCCCGGACGCTCGCGACCGACGATCGCTTTACGCGCCTGCGCCGCCTTGGCCTGATGCGCGGCGACGTATCCTCTACATCCCCCAGTTCGGCGAAGCTCCGGTCGACCCTGAGGTGGCCAGCGTCGTCGCGAGCGCCGCGGCAGCGCTGGAGCGGGAGGGGCACGAAGTTCACCGGGAGCAGGTCTTCTTCGATCTCGAAGATGCGGCGCGCATCTGGCACGTCGTTTCGCGCGCTGGCGTCGCATGGATGATGGGCTGGAAGGACATCCGTCTTGACGAAATGGCCGGCGCGTCGGTGCGTGCGATGGCGGCGGAGGGTCGGCGGCTCGGCGCAGCGGACTATCTCGACGCCCTCGAGCGCATCGCCGCTTTTCGTCGCCGCTGCGCCGAACTGTTCGAGCGGGTGGACCTGGTTCTGACTCCCACCGCCGCCGCGCTGCCATGGCCGGCGGAGACGCCCTATCCCGATCGCATCGCCGACCGCCCAGCCGGCCCTCGTGACCACGCGATCTTCACGGGTTGGGTCAATATCGCTGGTAACCCCGCGATCAGCCTGCCGGTGGCGGTTTCGAAGTCCGGGCTGCCGATCGGAATACAATTCGCCGCGGGTTTCGGCGCCGACGCTGCGCTGCTCGGCTTCGCCCGCGACTTCTCGCGGCGCAATCCTGCGCCGCCGCTCCCCAAAATGGAAGGACGATCATGAACGCTCGCCAATCGGGCCGACACTTCTTGCAAATTCCGGGTCCGACCGATGTGCCCGGCCGCGTGCTTCGCGCGATCTCCGAGCCGACCATCGATCATCGCGGGCCGGGCTTCGCGGATTTGGGCCGCGTCGTGCTGACCGGGCTTCGGCGGGTATTCCGCACGAGCGGTCCCGTCGTCATCTATCCCGCCTCAGGCACGGGCGCGTGGGAGGCGGCCTTGGTCAACACGCTGTCGCCGGGCGACGCGGTGTTGATGGTTCGCACCGGCTGGTTTGCGACGCTCTGGAACGAGATGGCGACGAGGCTCGGACTGGCGCCGATGATTCTGGATACGGACTGGCGACGCGGCGCGGACCCCATGGCGATCGAAGACGCCTTGCGGCGGGACACCGCGCATCGCATTCGCGCGGTGTGCGTCGTCCATAACGAGACGTCGACGGGCTGCGTCAGTCCCATCGCCGCCGTGCGCAGGGCGATCGATGCGGCGGACCATCCCGCGCTGTTGATGGTCGATACGATCTCGTCGCTGGGTTCGATCACCTACAATCATGAGGAATGGGGAGTCGACGTCACAGTCGCGGGGAGCCAGAAGGGGCTCATGCTGCCGCCAGGCCTGTCGTTCAATGCGGTGAGCGCTCGTGCGCTCGCCGCCGGGGAAACGGCGAGATTGCCGCGCAGCTATTGGGACTGGCGCCCGATGCTGGACGCCAATTCCGGCTTCTATTTCCCCTATACGCCGGCGACCAACATGCTGCGCGGGCTGCAAGAGGCCCTGGCGATGCTCGAAGAGGAAGGCATGCCCAACGTGCTGGAGCGCCACGCCAGGCATGGCGCCGCGACGCGCGCGGCCGTGCAAGCCTGGGGAAGCGCGGGCGGCATCGAGGTGCAGTGCCAGGAGCCTCGCGACTATTCCTCTTCGCTCACCGCGGTGCGCCTGCCCGATGGGCACAGCGCCGACAAGCTGCGCGCGCTGATCTTGCAGCGTTTCAACATGAGCCTCGGCAACGGGCTTGGACTCCTCAAGGATCGGGTGTTCCGCATCGGCCATCTCGGCGACTTCAATGATCTCTCGTTGATCGGCGCTCTCGGCGGCGTCGAGATGGGTCTCGAACTCGCGGGGATTCCGCATTCGGCCGGCGGCGTCGAGGCGGCCATGGCCTCGCTGAGAGCGTCCGAAGCGCCGCAGGCAACTGCGCGATAGCGCCGACGTCGGCGACGATCGCGGTATCGCTCGGCAATTGCGCGCGGTTCGGAGCGAGCGGTCCGAACGGTCACAAAAGAGGAGGTCCCATGGACATGCGCGCTATCCGGCAGGCGGCCGATTTGCTGGCGAAAGCGCGACGATCGGGTGAGCCGCTTGAACGGCTGCCACCCGACCTACGTCCGCGAGACGCCGCCGAAGCCTACGCGATCCAACTCGCGCTGCTCGAAGAGACCGGCGAGTCCCTGGCGGGTTGGAAGGTCGCGATCTCCCCCGATTACGGGCTGATGGCCGGCATCCTCGTTCGCTCGCGCATGTTCGAGAGCGGGGCTGAGATATCGTCGAAACCATTTCGAATGCTCGGGGTTGAAGCCGAGATCGCATTCAGGTTCGACGTCGCCTTGGCGGCTCGCGATCGAGCCTATGAGAGGGCCGAGGTGGCGGCGGCGGTGACCGCTCTTCCCGCCATCGAAATCGTCGATACGCGATTTGCCTCGTACGATGGAACGCCGGTCATCGAGCGCGCCGCGGACTTCATGTCCAACGGGGCGCTGGTAGCCGGGCCCGCTCGTGCGGATTGGCGCGCCTTCGATCTCGAAAGGCTCGAAGCGTCGGTGGCGATCGATGGCGCGGAGATCGTACGCCGGGTCGGCGGAAACGCCTGCGGAGATCCGATGATTCCCGCCATCGCGCTCGTCAACCAGCTTCGGCTTTCGGGCGGAACGCCTTCCGGCATGGTGGTTACGACGGGAACCTACACCGGGCTTGAATACGCCCGTGGCGATAGCGCGGTTCGCGTGGGTTTCGCGGGTTTCGGGGCCGTCGCCCTCAAGTTCATCGGATCATGAGCGAGGCGTCTGGCGCCCGTTGCTTTCAGGTCGAATCAAGCCTCAGCCGTCCTGGCGAGCAACGCGAAGCCATCCAGACTTTGGGATTGCGGCGGCGGCTTAGTCTGGATCGCGACGCTTCGCTCGCGAAGACGGCGGGGTCGGTTCAACCTAAATGCAAAGCGCACTCGCGCGCGCTGCTTTCAGGTCGAATCAAGCCTCACCCGTCCTGGCGAGCAACGCGAAGCCATCCAGACTTTGGGATTGCGGCGGCGGCTTAGTCCGGATCGCCACGCTTCGCTCGCGAAGACGACGGGGCCGGTTCGACCCAGATTCAAAGCGCACTAGGCATGCGGTTACTTCGCTCATCGGATGGCGGAGAGGGCATTCGATGGCTGCGGCACGTTCGCTGGGCTGTCGAACGCTTATCCCTGTCCGCCTCTTCGTCTTTTCAATTGCTTGGGCGCCATTTTCGTAATCGGGGCAGATTTCCGGGCGATGCGGGCAGGCTTCAAGGGTGTGCGGTTTGGATGAGGTCGACGAGGGGTGGGATTGTTGGTCCTGCGACTCCGAGGCGTGCGCCGATGTATTCGAAAAAGGACACTTTGAGCTTCATGCAGGTTTTGGCGAGCCCGAGCATGGTGTCCCGTGCGTCGCGGCCCTTGTTGCTGACGGTTCCGCCGGAGATTTTTCGCTTGGTGACGAAAGCGCGGATGTCGTTTTCCGAGGCGTTGGTGTTGAGCGGGATGCCCGGCCGCTCGAGAACGCGTAAAAGTTCGTCTTTGTTGCGATAAAGACGTCTGAGGAGACTGTCGAGCGTCGCGTAGCCGGTTCTGGCGCGGTTGAAGATGCGGTCGAACCGCGCGCGCAGAACCTGGGCTTGTTCAGGATTTGGGGCGAGTTTGTAGTCTTTCAAAGCGCGATAGAACCACCAGATCATCCGCTTGGCGATTTCGATGGCGTTGCGCTGCTTGTCATTGGCGGGGACCAATTTATGGACGAGCCGCTCAGCGTGAACCCAGCACAAAGCATGGACGGCGACGCGGAACTGGCCGGCGTCGTCGGAAACGACGACGGCGTCCTGCAACAATCCTTGATGGCGGATTGCCCCCCACAGCGCGCCTTCGTTAGCGATCAGGACGGGATCGGGAGTGACTTTCAGCACGCTCAGCCCCAGCGCCTGCAAATGCCGCTCCCAGCCCTCGGGGCTGCGGAAAATGCGGTCCTCATGGCCAGCGAACTTGTCGATGACGCTCTGCGGCAGGCCGCGCTCTTTCATATAATCGAGCGCCGCGTCGTTGATCACATAGAGCGATGCGCTGCCGCAAAGGCGCGACAGAAAAGCCATGCGCGATTTGGCGGCGCCGGTGCGAAAGACGCAAAAGCGATCAGAGCCGATCTGTGTGGCGTAGCCGTTCTTGCCAGCATGGCGCGCCCCTGTATCGTCGACCGTGACATAGGCGCCGCCCAGGCCGGCTTTCAGCACGGCCTCATCCTCGGCGCGAAACGCCTCCAGCTTGGCCGTCAACAGGCGGACGACCTGTCGCTTCGAAATCACCACGCCTATGTCATTGAGAAACGTCACGATGCGCTCGCAGGTCATTTGTCCGGCAAAGTGAAGCGTCAATACGGCGCGATGTAAGTGGGGGCCATAGCCCCCGACAATCCCAGCAGCCAGATCGGCAATGATCGTCTTGCCCTGTGGCGTTTCCCATCGCTCGCGCCGATAGCGCGTCACCTGCGGATGCAGGCTCAAGTCCTGAACCACCACGTCTTCATAGCCCTTGTGACGCGAACCGGCGGGAGCTTTCGCTCTCATACGGTTTCCGGGTGATCACCTCGGGTTGGCGATTTTCGGCCACCAATGGAATCCGGCCTGGCTCTTGATCTTTTCGCGTTCGCTGGCGAGAGCGGCGCATCGCGTGGAGATGATTTCGTCAAGGGCCTCGATGGTGGGGATGTGCTTGTTGACGACGGGTTCGTCGACCAGCGACCAGAGCGTTTCGGCTGGCTGCACCTCCGGGGTGTAGGCGGGCTGAAAGACGAGGCGAACGCCGTCCGGGACGACGAGGCCGGCTTCGCCGTGCCAGCCGGCGTTGTCGAGCATCAGCACGATGCGCCGCTCCCGCCCGGCGCCGGCTTCCTCGGCGAACAGCTGCAGCAGCGCCTCGAAGAACGGCTTGGACACGCCGTTCGAGACGTACCAGAAACTTTCGCCCGTGGCCGGAGAGACGAACGCCGTCACGTACAGCCATTCGAAGCGATGATGGCCGTGCGCGGTCGGCCGCACGCCGATCGGCGCCCAGACTTGGCGGGTCACCGGCTTCAGGCCGAGCCGGTGTTCGTCGGTCGCAAAGGCCTCGATCGGCGTGTCGGGATGGAGCGCCGCTTCCTCGGCGACGACTTCGGCGAGTTTTTTTTGAACGCCTCTTGCTCCTCGGGCGTCGCCGCTTTCGGGTTGCGCGGCCGCGGCTTCTGGATCGACCAGCCGATCGCCCGCAACGCCTCCCAGCCGCGTTGCGGCGCGAGCGAGGCTAGCCCCAGTTCGCCCGCCATCCAGCGCGCGACCTTGCCGCTCGTCCAAACTCCGCCGTCGGGCGGCGGATCCGCCAAACGTGCGCGCAGGCGCTCCAACAGTTCGGGCCTCAGAACCTTCGCCGACGCGCCGTTGCCGCGACGCAGATCGCCCATCGCCGCAGGCCCAAGCGCGTTGTAACGCTCCACCAGTTGTTCGATCCAACGCCGCCCAAACGAGGTCATCGCCGCCACCTCGCCGGTCGAATGCCCCTTCGCCAATAGCCAGATCGCCTGAAAATGCCGCGAAGACGTCACGTCCTCGCACGCCTCGTACCGCTCCTCCAACGCCGCAACGCTCAGATGACCGGCAACGTAGGCCATGCCCGCCTCCCGCGATTCATGGCCGTTCTATCTATCAGCAGAAATCCCCGACGGGAATCCACAACCCGTCGAGTCAATCAGCCGGAAACCGTATCACCACCACCGTCGCGCCAATCGTCAGCTTGTCGAGCTGGCTGCCGCGCCGGCGCGTCGAACGTCCCCCCTTGTCGCCGCCAGCCTTTGGCCCATCCGTCGCTCTGTCCATACCAGAGGGCCTTTGCGGCGGACGCGGCGGCAGATGCTTCAGCCGCGCAAGCTCATCCTTGACCGCCTGATACTCGACTTTCAGCTTGGCGAACGCTGCGCCGATCTTCTCATTCTCAGACCGAAGTCGCGTCACCTCGCCAAGCAAATCCCGCACGACGCCGATCAGCTCAGCGGGCGTCAGGCGTTCGAGCGAATCAGGTTCATGGGCCGGCATCCAAAAGCTTGAATCACATTTTCCAATCCCTGACTCCCCCCGCCGCCCGGAAATCTGCCCCGATTACCCATTTTCGGTCCCGTTTCTGCGGGCTGCGGCGCCGCTCAAATTGCCGAGTTGCGCGATGACCGTCAGCAACAGTTGGACCGCTTTACGATCGCCCGCCTCGCTTCGCGACGCGCGGTTTTGACCCCGAGCGTCAGCGTCACGGCGATCGCCTCGCGGGCGTAGCCGGAGGCGACGAGATCGAGAATGTCGCGGCGCCGCCTCGCCGACTGGTCCGCTCGCCTCCGTCCATCGTAACCCTCCGCCCCCGCCGGAGCTGAAACGGCGGGACACAGACACCATATCGCGATTTCCGAAATATAGAAAGAAATTGTCGGAGCGAGGGCGGAAATTGCGAAGCATTGCCGCGCTACCGAAGGCTGCGGCGGCGCCGCCTTCCCCCCCTTGCGCGAACCGGGCGCCTTCCGGCAGACCGCGCCACTAAAGCGCTTTGCATTTAGGTTGAACCGGCCCTGCCGTCTTCGCGAGCGAAGCGTGGCGACCCGGACTAAGCCGCCGCCGCAATCCCAAAGTCTGGATGGCTTCGCGTTGCTCGCCAGGACGGCTGAGGCTTGATTGACCTGAAAGCAACGCGCGCTAGACTCGGGCATTCTGTGTTTAGGTCGGACGAGGGCCGGGGTCTGC
>CAWEYC010000024.1:0-14351 GCA_963813195.1 uncultured Alphaproteobacteria bacterium
CTTCGCGTCCCCTTCTCCCGCAGGCGGGAGAAGGGAGGGAGCCCCCTCTCCCGCTTGCGGGAGAGGGTTGGGGCAAGCAACTATCAAATCTGCCTGATTTCCCACGGCCTGTCCTGCGCCAAGACGGTGTTGGCGTAGATGATCATTTTGCGAACGCAGGCGACGATGGCGAGGCTGTGAGGTTTGCCGGCTTTGACGAGGCGGTCGTAGAGGGCGATCAAGGCGGGGTTCCATCGGCGGGCGGCGGCCTGGGCAGCGGCGAACAGGCTCGTGCGGGCGCGCGCCCGCCCTCCGCCTGTTCGCCGCTGCCCCTTGTATCGCCCGGAGTCATGAACGAACGGCGCGACGCCGAGTAGGCTTGCCGCTTGCTCGCGCGACAGGGCGCCCAATTCCGGCATGCGCACGACGAGCGCCAGCGCGGTGCGCTCGCCCACGCCCTGGATGGATTGCAACAGATCGAGCTTGCGGGCGAGGTCGTCGTGCGTCCGCAGGGCGGCGAGCAGCCGGCGCAGCTCGGCGCGCTTGAGCGCGGTCTTCTGTTTGATCTCGTCCTCGACCAGCCGCTGCAAGCGGGGATCGCGAAAGCGCTCGCGCCGCACCTTGGCGCGGGCGATGTCGTCCTCGATCTGCTCGATCATCGTCAGATGTTCGGCCGCCGGCGCCAGGCGGGGATCCGGCGCTTCGCCTCGCGGGCCAACGGCAGCCGTGCATTGGGCGATCAACTCGGCGTCGATCGGATCGCTCTTGGCGCGCTGGAGTTTAAACCTGGCGTAGGCCTTCACCTGCATCGGTTGCAGGACGACGACCTCGAACCCGGCGGCGCGCAGTTCCTCGGCGACGTCGAAATGGTAGACGCCGGTCGCCTCCATCCCGACCCGCCGCACGTCTTGGCTGGCGAGAAAGGCGATCATGCGCGCCCGCCCGTCCGCCGTATTGGCGCAGCGCATGGAACCGCCCTCCGCGAGCGCGTAGGCCAAAGACGCCTTGCCGACATCGATCCCTGCACAGACGCAGGCTTTCGTGCTACCCTCTTCCTTCTTCATCGACCCTGCCTTGTAAGCGAACCAAGTGTTCCGGCAACCTATCCGGGTCCGAGGAAGACGCTGGCCGCGATCAAGCTCACCCACAGCCCAAAAGGCTCAGGGGGCGCTTTCGATCCGACGACCAACAATCCTGCTCCGGACGGCCATCCGGAGCAGGACATTCCTTGCGGAACAGAGCGAGAATAGCAGAGCCTGCTGTTACAAGGGTTCTTCAAACCAATCATCGCTCGCCAACCCAAGCCAGCATCGTCTCCAGCACCCGCCGCAGCGTCGCCCGCGTCCTGTCGGCGCGCATCGGATCGAGCGGCGTCGGCCAGCTGTCTTCGCCGACGGCGTCCGGTTCCTCCATGTAAGCGCGGCAGCCGAGCTCCATCTGCAGCGCGTGCGCGCCTTCCTCGGGGCACCCGAGGCTCCTCGTGATCCAGCCGCCCTTGAAGCGCCCGTCGACGACATGGCTCTCGCCGCTGTCGGCGAGAATCGCACGCACCGTTTCGCGGAGCGCGGGATCGCAGCTGCGGCCGGAATTCGTCCCGAGATTGAATAGCGGCAGTTCGCCCTCGAACAGGCGCGGAATGCGCGAACGGATCGAATGGGCGTCGAAAAGAGCGACACGGCCGAAACGCTCACGCAATCGCTCGATCTCCTCGCGCAGCGCGGCGTGATAGGGATCGAAAAAGCGCCGCCGCCGCGCCGCGATCTCGACCGCGTCAGGCGCCTCGTTCGGCCGGTAGAGCGGCTCGCCGTCGAAGGTCGTCGTCGGGCATAGTTCCGTCGTCGCCTGGCCCGGATAGAGCGAGGCGCCGCTGGGATCGCGATTGACGTCGATCAGCGAGCGTGAAAGCCTGGTGCGCACGATGGTCGCGCCCAGGGCGCCAGCGAAGTCGTAGAGCTCGTCGATCCACCAGTCCGCGTCCTTGCGCGCGAGCCAGGAGCTGACGAAGCGCGGTTCGAATTCGCCGAGTTCGAACCCGGCGTGCGGCATGCTGACGATGAGCGGCGCTGCGCCACGCGCGACGACGAGCCAATCCGCTGCGGCGTTCATCGTGCGCCTCCTTCCAACGTCGGCAGCGCGGCAGGGCCCGCCGCCTCGACGATCGCCCCGGAGCGCATCAGGCGCGTCGCGGCGACGATGTCCGGATGGAGATAGCGATCTTCCTCCAGGTGGGACGCCTCGCGGCGCAACCGCGCCCGCACCGCCTCCAGCGGCGCGCTGGAGCGAAGCGGGGCATGGAAATCACACGCCTGCGCGGCGACGAGGAGTTCGATCCCGGTGACGGCGAAGGCGTTTTCGGCCATCGGCGCCAGACGTCGCGCGCCATGCGCGGCCATCGAAACGTGGTCTTCCTGGTTGGCCGAGGTCGGGATCGAATCGACGCTGGCGGGATAGGCGCGCTGCTTGTTTTCGGAGACGAGCGCGGCCGCTGTCACCTGCGCGATCATGAAGCCGGAGTTGAGGCCGGGCCGGGGCGTCAGGAAGGCCGGCAGGCCGGACAGGGCCGGGTCGACCAGCATGGCGACGCGGCGCTCCGAGAGCGAGCCGATCTCGCAGATCGCCAGCGCGATCATGTCGGCGGCGAAGGCGACGGGTTCGGCGTGGAAATTGCCGCCCGAGAGGGCCGTGTCGTCTTCGGCGAAGATCAGCGGATTGTCGGAAACGCCGTTGGCTTCGTCGGCGAGGGTCGCGGCGGCCTGGCGCAAGAGATCGAGGCAGGCGCCCATCACTTGCGGCTGGCAGCGCAGGCAATAGGGGTCCTGCACCCGCTCGTCGCCCGTGAGGTGGGAGGCGCGGATCGCGCTGCCGGCCATCAGCGTGCGCAAAGCGGCGGCGGCGTCGATCTGGCCGCGATGGCGGCGCAACGCATGGATGCGCGCGTCGAACGGCGCATCCGAGCCGCGCGCCGCGTCGGTCGACAGCGCGCCGACGACCAGCGCCGCACGCAACAAGGCTTCCGCCTCGAACAGCCCGACGAGCGCATTGGCGGTGGAGAATTGCGTGCCGTTGAGCAGGGCCAGGCCTTCCTTCGGCGCGAGGGCGATCGGCGCGAGGCCGACTTGGGCGAGCGCCTCCGCCGCTGGCGCGACGCGGTCGCCGACGCGCGCCTCGCCGACGCCGATCATCGTCGCCGCCATGTGAGCGAGCGGCGCCAGATCGCCGGAGGCGCCGACGGAGCCTTGCGCGGGCACGATCGGCGTCAGGCCGCGCGCCAGCATCGCCTCGAGCAGACGAAGCGTCTCCAGCCGCACGCCGGACGCGCCCTGGGCGAGGCTGCCGAGTTTCAGCGCCATCATCAGCCGCACCGTCTCGACAGGGGCGGGATCGCCGACGCCGGCGGCGTGGGACAGCACGATGTTGCGTTGCAATTGCGCGAGATCGGCTGGCGCGATCCGCACGCCCGCCAGTTTGCCGAAGCCGGTGTTGATGCCGTAGACCGGCTCGCCGCGATCGACGATGCGCGCGACCGCCGCCGCGCTCGCCGCGACGGCAGGCTCGTGCGCGGGATCGAGCGCGACCGGCGCGCCGCGCCAGATCGCGCGCCAATCCTCGAGCGAAGCTTGGCCGGCCCTGAGCGTGACGGTCATCGTCCCCTCCAGATGCGCGCGTGCAGGGGATTGAAGCCGAGGCGGTAGACGAGTTCGGCTGGCCGCTCGACGTTCCAGATCGCCAGATCCGCCGATTTGCCGATTTCGAGCGCGCCGGTCTCTTCGCCGAGGCCGAGCGCGCGCGCGGCGTTGCGGGTGACGCCGGCGAGGCATTCCTCGACGGTGAGGCCGAACAAGGTCGCGGCCATGTTGAGCGCGAGCAGCAGCGAGGTCAGCGGCGAGGTGCCGGGATTGGCGTCCGTCGCCACCGCCATCGGGACGTGATGCTTCCGGAAGAGCGCGACCGGCGGCGCCTGGCGCTCGCGCAAGGTGTAGTAGGCGCCCGGCAGCAGCGTCGCGACGACGCCGGCGCGCGCCATCGCCGCGACGCCCGCCTCGTCGGTATATTCGAGATGGTCGGCCGAGAGCGCGCCGAACTTGGCCGCCAACGCCGCGCCGCCGCCGTTCGACAATTGATCGGCGTGCAGCTTGACCGGCAGCCGCGCTGCTTGAGCCGCCGCGAAAACCTGCGCGATCTCGTCGCGGGTGAAGGCGATGCGCTCGCAAAAGCCGTCGACCGCGTCGACGAGCCCTTCGCTGGCGAGCGCCGGGATCATTTCGGCGACCGAGGCGACATAGGCGGCGCGATCGTTGGCAAATTCCGGGGGAAGCGCGTGCGCGCCGAGAAACGTGGTCTTGACCGATATGCGGCGCTCCTCGGCGAGCCGGCGCGCGACGCGCAGGGACTTGCGCTCGGCGGCGAACTCCAACCCGTAGCCGGATTTCACTTCGACGGTGGTGACGCCCTCGGCGATCAGCGCGTCGAGGCGCGGCAGCGTCCGGCGCAACAGCTCGTCTTCGCTTGCCGCGCGCGTCGCGCCGACCGTCGAGACGATGCCGCCGCCGGCGCGCGCGATCTCCTCGTAGCTGGCGCCGGCGAGCCGCATCTCGAATTCGCGTGCGCGGTCCCCGGCATAAACGAGATGGGTGTGGCAGTCGATCAATCCCGGCGTGATCCAGCGCCCCGCGCAATCGACGACGTCCGGTCCCGTGCGCCAGTCGGCGGGCAGCTCGTCCTGCGGCCCGACGAAGACGATGCGTCCGTCGCGGGCCGCGATCGCGCCGCGCTCGATGGCGCCGAGGCCCGGCCGGTCCGCGGCGAACGTCGCCAGACGGGCGTTCAACCATATCGTCGCCGGCCGCGCCGGGTCGCTTGCCTCAGCCATGTCGTTCGCTTCGTCTCTTCCCTTGCTCCCAGCTTTAATGTATAGATATATCAGCGAAGATTGCAAGCGTCCGGGCGCCTGGACGCGCGACGACAGGGAGCGCGATGCCGGTCATTCACGCCACGAGGGCTTTGACCTCGCAGGGATGGAAATCCGACGTGCGGCTGACGATCGAGGGCGAGGGGATCGTCGCCGTCGAAACGGGCGTCGCGGCGCAACCCGGCGACGAGCGCCACGCGCTCGCGCTGCCGGCGATCGCCAATGTGCACTCGCACGCCTTCCAGCGGGGCATGGCGGGCCTCGCCGAATATCGCGGCTCGGCGCGCGACACGTTCTGGACCTGGCGCGAGACCATGTATCGCTTCGCCCTGACGATGTCGCCCGACGACGTCGAGGCGGTCGCGGCGCAACTTTACGTCGAGATGCTGGAGGCCGGCTTCGCGGCGGTCGGCGAATTCCACTATCTGCATCACGCGCCGGACGGCTCGCCCTATGCGGCGCGCGCCGAGATGGCGAGCCGCATCGTCGCGGCGGCGCAGCGCGCCGGCATCGGACTGACGCTGCTGCCGGTGTTTTACGCCCACGCGACATTCGGCGGCGCGCCGCCCAGGCCCGAGCAGCGGCGGTTCATCAACGATTTCGAGTCGTTCGCGCGGCTCCTCGAGGATTGCCGCGCGCTGATCAAGGACGAGCCGCAGGGCGTCGTCGGCGTCGCGCCGCACAGTCTGCGCGCGGCGACGCCGAGCGAACTGGCGGCCGTTGTCGGTCTCGCGGGCGCGGCGCCGATCCACATCCACGCCGCCGAGCAGGTCAAGGAAGTCGAGGACTGCCTCCTCTGGTCGGGCGCCCGGCCGGTGCAATGGCTTCTCGACCACGCGCCGCTCGATCCGCGATGGTGTCTCATCCACGCGACGCACATGACCGACGACGAAACGCGCCGCCTGGCGCGCATCGGCGCCGTCGCCGGCCTCTGCCCGATCACCGAGGCCAATCTCGGCGACGGCGTATTCAACGCGCCGGATTTCGTCGCGGAAGGCGGCCGCTACGGCGTCGGATCGGATTCCAACGTGCTCATCGGCGTCGCGGCCGAGCTGCGCCAGCTCGAATATGCGCAGCGGCTGCGCGATCGGGCGCGCAACATCTGCGCCGTCGCGGGCGCATCGACGGGCCGCTCGCTCTATGACGCGGCCGCCGCGGGCGGCGCGCGGGCGCTGGCGCGCCGCAGCGGCAGCCTGGCGGCAGGCGCGAGCGCCGACATCGTCACGCTGCGCGCCGGCCACCCTTCGCTCGCCGGGCGGAGCGACGATCAGGTTCTCGATAGCTGGATCTTCAGCGGCGGCCATGGGCTCGTCGATTGCGTATGGAGCGGCGGACGCAAGGCCGTCGTGGACGGTCGACATCCCTCCCGCGAGAGGATCGCCGCGGAATTCGCCGCGACGATGCGCAGGTTGTGCGCGGCATGAGCGCGCCGAGGCTCAATGCGAATCCCTCAACGCGCCCGGCCAGCGCGATCTCGCTGCACCAGCGGATCCTCGCCGACATCGAGCAGCGCATCCTTTCCGGCGAATGGCCGCCTGGTCACCGCATCCCGTTCGAGCACGAGTTGACCGCGCGCTACAAGTGTTCGCGCATGACGGTGAGCAAGGCGCTGACGCAACTGGCGGGCGCCGGGCTGATCGAGCGGCGGCGCAAGGCGGGCAGCTTCGTGACCCGGCCGCATTCGCAATCGGCCGTGCTCGAAATCCAGGATGTGCGCGCCGAAATCGCCGCGCTCGGCTTGCCCTACCGCTTCGAGATCCTGTCGCGCCAGAAGCGACGCGCGACGCGCGCCGATCGCGCGCTGTTCGCCGTCGCGGCGAGCGACACGGTGCTGGCGCTGACTTGCCGCCACGACGCCGCCCAACGGCCGTTCTGCCTCGAGGAGCGTCTGATCAACGTCTCCGCGGCGCCGGACGCCGCCGATGAGCCTTTTGCCGACGTATCGCCCGGCGCATGGCTGGTGCGGCGCGTTCCCTGGACCTCGGCCGAGCATCGCATCAGCGCCGCGGCGACGCGCGGCGAAATCGCCCGCGCGCTGAAGATCGCCGAAGGCGTGCCCTGCCTCGTCATCGAGCGCCGCACCTGGAGCGGCGAGACGCCGGTCACTCACGTCAAGCTGACCTATCCCGGCGAGGCGCACGAGCTCGTGGCCCGCTTCACCCCCGGGCAGACCTGACGGACGGTCTCGTCGCAAATCAAAGTCTAAAGCGCCTTGCATTTAGGTTGAACCGGCCCCGCCGTCTTCGCGAGCGAAGCGTGGCGATCGTGCGTCCGTGAGGACGCTTTGTCAGCGGGGTGAGAGTCCCCGCCGCGCGGAGCCATACCGTGCGAAGCCGAGAGTAACTGCGTCGTCAACTCATGCGGATGGAGACTTGGTCCAACGCGGGGGAGTCGGGGTGGGGAGCAACTGGAGGCGAATGCGTAGCCCGTAGGATAACGAATCCGTTTCGGCGGGATGGTGCGGCGAGCCTGCGATCGTGAGGCGAAGCCCTAAGAGGCGCTCAGGCTGTGATGGCGATGAAAGCGATGAGCGCGCCCATCAAGTGGTTGGGAGCGGGATGCGCGGAAGGCGAAGCGGAGTAAGCGGAGAGACCTTTGCGGCGGGGTGAGCCGCGGAGGAGTCAGAGCCCGCATAGTACCGAAACCGGAAAGGGTGGGCAGCAAAACCACCCCGAGGGAAGGCCGGGCAGGAAGGTGGATGCGGAACGCATGGACGCGGCAAGGAAAGCGCCGTTAGTGCCGAGGGCTAAACAAGGCGCAGAAGCCCGCGACTGGTCGTGGGTCGAAGCCTCCGTCTGGACGGGCCGCATGGTGTCGGCGCTGGAGAACGGCGTCAAAGGAGGGGTTTGGTACAGTGTGATGGACAAGGTCTACGCACCGGCGACGCTGGCGGCGGCTTGGGCGAAAGTCCGGGCCAACGGCGGCGCGGGGGGCGTGGACAAGCAGAGCGTCGAACGGTTCGCGGCGCACGCCGACGAGTATCTGGCGGAGCTTTCGCGAGCGCTGCGGGAGGGCGACTATCGTCCCGCAGCGATCCGTCGCGTTGAGATTCCAAAGGGAACGGGCGGGACGCGACCTCTGGGGATTCCGACACGCCGGCCATAATGCACCTCATGCAGGTTGCGTTTGGGATACTGAGCGAAGACGAGCTGAGTTGACGACCCATTTTCGAAGGTGCAGATCCAGCGCCGCGTCGATCGTGATCGCATAGGGAGCGTTGCGTTTGTGGTGCACGGCCGGAACGATACCGCGTTCGATCCAGTAATGGACGACCCACAAGCTGACGCCATATCTTTCCCGAATCTGGCGAACGTTCAAGGTTCCCTCGGGAGGCGGGGGAGATGGAATGCGATGTTTGTACCGCAGCCATTTGATCGTTCCCAATGCAATTGGCTTACCGGTCGTCGTGTTTTTGTGACCTTCGGCGCGCAGGATGGCGACGATGTCCGCGTCATGGTGATCGACTGCCAGCTCCCTGATCCGGTCAATGAAGGCCATGGGATAGCGGACTGCCTCCGCCCTGTTCGGCGGGAGCTGGAGGGTCAGCGTTTCAGTTTCGCCGCCTTGCCAGCGAATGTGCATTCTGAGGGTTTTTGGCTCTGTCCCTCTCGCCACCGTGATGTCGCGCACCAACAAGCGCAGAATGCGCTTGCGATCGCGAGGGGTCGTGGTGGTGGCCAACCACAGGCGAGGGAAGTCTTTGGCCAACCGAAGAATTTGCCGCTTCTGTTCGGCGGTGACGGCCCGCATGGTCTTGCGTTCGAAGGCGGCCAATTCGGCTTCGAGATCATGCAAGCGCTGCACCGCGTCGTTCCAGCGCGTTTCGAGTGTCGCTGCGATCAACCGGTTGATGGGATCGACCGCCTCGTAACGCCGTTCGGCGAGATCGGCATCATAGCGCGCGCGCTCGATCCGCATCCGCCATTGGGCGCCGATGTCGCGGTCCTGTTCTTCCAGACTGCTGAGCGCCGCCAGAGCGAGTTCGATCGTCACCGGCGTGATTGCGCCGACCAGCCGCTCACTGACGGCCTGATCAATGGGTATTGAGGGCGTCGTCAAACAAGCGCGGGACGCCAAAGCCTCCCGATGTTTCCAAACACATTGATAGAGCGGGTAGATGCCTCCGTTCCCGGTGTAGCGGACCCCGAGCCGGCGTCCGCAAACCCCGCACAGCAGCAGGCCCTGCAAAAGGCAAAGACCCTCTCGTGCAGGACCAGCCAGCCCATCGGCGTTCGTCCGATTTGCACTCAGACGTTGCCGGTTGACGGTAAACTGATCCTCGGAGATATAGCCTTCGTGGTGATCGGGGATCACGATGCGCCAGGCATCCCGTGGCATCAAACGCGATCGTGTCCGAATCTCGCCGGACGATCCTACCTCCTTGGACGATTGGTGTCGGCCAAACACATAGGCCCCGGCGTAGGACGGATTGGCCAGGATGCCGAGAACCCGCGAATGGGTCAGTCTGCCCCAGAGAAGCTTGCCATCCCAAGCCCCGCCATACGCGCGACGCGGGAATCGCAGATCGAGTTCATTGAAGCGCCGCACGACGCCGAAGGCCGTATTCTCTCGGGCGAACAAATCAAAGACCGTGCGGACTGCGCCTTGGACCTCCTGATCCGGATCGAGCACGATCTTCTCGCCCTCGAAAACAAATCCGACCGGCAGTGGGAAGCGTAGTTCGCCTTTGGAGGCCTTGTTGAGTTTACCACCATGGAGGCGCGCGCGGATGATGTGCAGCTCCGCTTGCGCGAACGTGCCCTTCATCCCCAATACAAGCCCATCGTTGAACTCGGCCGGACTGTAGCAACCATCCTCGTCGATCACGAGCGTGCTGGTGATGGCGCACAGTTCCAGGAGGCGATGCCAGTCCTGGTTCGATCGCGCCAGCCGCGACGCTTCCAAGGAAAAGATCGCGCCAACCCGCCCCATGGCCACTTCGCCGACCAGGGCTTTGAAGTCTTCCCGGTTGGTCGTCGCACTCCCGGATTGGCCCAGATCCCGATCGAGGATGCGGATCTGCTCTGGCTTCCAGCCGAGCGCCTCGGCTTTGGCTCTCAGATTGTATTGACGCTCCGTGCTCTCCTGGTTGAAGCGGACCTGTCCCATCGTCGACTGACGGATGTAAATGCAGGCTTGCCGCGCCAGATGGTGGTCGGCAATCTTCGAACTCATTGTCATCGGACCCCTCCGGATCGAGCGGCGGGGCGCCGGCGGCGAGATAGGACACAACCATGTCGGCGACGATGGCGCCCGCCTTGGCAAAGTCGAAAGCGACGAGCGCCGGGTCCATGGCGATTTATCCAAGCTCCTCGCGTCGTCGCAGTAGCTCCGTGTTGATGGCGCAAATCTCGTCGAGCGCAGCGCGCAGCGCGCGGAAGTTGGCTATCAAATGGGCGACCTGTTCGTAGCGGTCGCTCCGCACATAATCTCTGCGCTGTCGGCCGCCCGTCCCAGGCTGACTGATCGACAGATATCGCTTGGGCCCATGTCCGGGTCCGTCGACGCAGTGGCAGTTCGACCGGCCGCAGCGCTTGTATGTCTCGACCAAAGTGCCGCGCAGAACGTGCCCGACCGGCGGCAAGTCGCGCACGATGCGGCTGCGACGTTTGCGCAGCGCTGAGGAGGAAAGATCCTTGATTGTCATCGGACCGAATCACACGTCTGTCCGAATGAATCAAACTCGGATTCATCGGTCAACCTCGGAATGGTCCTTGCTGAGAGATGCGATGAGTTCAGCGAGCGCGACTAGGCCAAAGGCGTCGACGAGCAAGGGGACGCCCCCGCCACAAACCCGGCCGCCGGGAGACGCCCAGTCGGTCCATTCACGCGGCATTGCAAACGAGCCGAGGTCGGCGTGACGCAGGCTCAGCGTCTCGACCCCTGAGACATGCCGGACCTTCAGGACGACAAACCGGCGCCCACGCAGCGGATGAAACGGGTGGACGACTTCAGCCGATCCCAAAGGTCGATTGGACAAAAGTGCAGTTCGCTGGTGGTGTGCCCACGGTCAAGGACCGCATCGCCCAGACGGCGCTCAAATTCGTGATGGAGCCGATCCTGGAGGCGCAGTTCCACCCGGCGAGCTTCGGCTTCCGGCCAGGACGCGGCTGCAAGGATGCCTTGCGGGTCGTCGACGGCCTCGTCAAGTCGGGCCACTGCTACGTGGTGGACGCCGATCTGAAGAGCTACTTCGATACGATCCCGCACGACCGGCTGATGGAACGACTGAGGGCGCGGATCAGCGATGGCCGCGTTCTCGATCTCGTGCGCGGCTGGCTCAGTCAGGAAATCATAGCGGAATGCCAGAGATGGACCCCCGCGGGAGGAACGCCACAAGGCGCGGTCATCAGCCCGCTGCTGGCGAATCTCTATCTGCACCCGCTTGACGAACTGATGGCCTGCCACGGCCTGTCGATGGTTCGATACGCCGACGACTTCGTCGTTTTGTGCGCCAGCATGGAGCAAGCGCAGGAAGCTCTTGCGTTGATCCAGGCCTTCGTGAACGAGAACGGCCTGACCCTGCATCCGGATAAAACCCACGTCGGGGATTGCCGGATCGCAGGGCAGGGGTTCGAATTCCTCGGCTACCGCTTCGAGGCCGGGCGCCGGCTCGTGCGCAGGAAAAGTCTCGTACGCCTCCGGGACGGGATCAGGGCCAAGACCAAGCGGACGAGCGGACAAAGCCTTGCCCGCACGATCGCGGCCCTCAATCCCATGCTCAAGGGGTGGTTCGGCTATTTCAAGCACGCGACCTGCGGTCTCGCGGACATCGACGCCTTCGTGCGTCGGCGGTTGCGCGCGATGCTGCGCAAGCAAGAGAAACGACCGGGTTGCGGCAACTGCCGAAATGACCGGATACGCTGGCCAAACGCGTTCTTCGCGACCGCTGGGCTGTTCACCCTGGACACAGCCTGGCGCAAAGCGAGACAGTCCCGATGAGGAAACCACCAACTGGAGAGCCGTATGCGGGAAAACCGCCCGTACGGTTCGGAGGGCGGGGAGGCAAAAGCCTCCCCGACCCCTATCAGACTAATACCAACCCCCACTGACTAGAACCCATAGGCCCAATCGCGCAGTCCGATGGACATGATACGCCACGGCTGGTCGACGAGTTTGTTCCAGGCGTCGCAGCAGTGGTCGACGATGTCGTCGTGGGATTTGAAAATGCGGTTCGATAGCCAGTTGTCGCGCAGAAACTGCCAGACATTTTCGGTTGGATTCAGTTCGGGACATTTTGGCGGCAAGGGAACGAGCGTGATGTTCGCGGGCACTGCGAGTTTGCTGGACATATGCCATCCCGCCTGATCGAGGAGAACGACGGCATGTTTGCCCGGCGCGACGCTGCCCGCGATTTCCTGAAGATGCAGGTCCATCGCCTCGGTGTTGCAGACGGGTAGAATGAGCGCCGCGCCCTTGCCGTCCTTGGGGCAGATCGCGCCGAAAATGTAGGTGGAGGCAGTGCGTTGATCGTGCGGAGCTGAAGGCCGAGTCCCGCGTTTGGCCCAGCGGCGCGTGATCTTGTTTTTCTGCCCGATGCGCGCCTCGTCGGCGAACCAGACCTCTATCGCGGCCGGGTCGACGCCTTTCTCGCGCGCGATCTCGTCCAGGCGCGCGGGGAAGTTTTTTATATTCGTCGATGGCTCCCTCGGCTTGCGCGTGATGGCGCGGACGGGCCGAGAGTTTGCGATAGTCCATCTTGCGCAACTCGCGGCTCAGGGTCTGCTCAGAGACGATGACGCGAAATTCCTCGAACAACCACTGGCAAAGGTCGACGATCCGCCAACGCACGACGCCGTGGATCGCCGGCGTCGGACCCTCCTCGATCATGCGCGCGAGCGCGGCGCGGTGCTCGTCACCGAGCCGAGAAGGCTGTCCGGGCGCCTTGCGGTCGATGAGCCCGTCATGACCAAGTGCGTTGAAGCGCAAAACCCAGTCGCGCACGACCTGGAGCCCGACCCCGCCGATCTTATACCAGTCCTCGCTGATGCCGACTCACGAGGGGGTTTCCCGAATCGGCTAAAGTTTGATTCGGCATGGCGAACACGAGGAGGTTCGCCATGGCGGCAGCGATTGGGCTTCGAGACGACTTTGACGCGTGCGCTCTGCGGGCGATAGCGAAGCGTTCGAAGGATGGGCCGCAAGCGCGCCGGCTTTTGGCTCTGGCGGCGATTTACGATGGCGCGACGCGAAGCGAGGCGGCTAAGATCGGCGGGGTCGGGCTCCAGGTGGTGCGCGACTGGGTTTTGCGCTTCAACGCACTTGGTCATGACGGGCTCATCGACCGCAAGGCGCCCGGACAGCCTTCTCGGCTCGGTGACGAGCACCGCGCCGCGCTCGCGCGCATGATCGAGGAGGGTCCGACGCCGGCGATCCACGGCGTCGTGCGTTGGCGGATCGTCGACCTTTGCCAGTGGTTGTTCGAGGAATTTCGCGTCATCGTCTCTGAGCAGACCCTGAGCCGCGAGTTGCGCAAGATGGACTATCGCAAACTCTCGGCCCGTCCGCGCCATCACGCGCAAGCCGAGGGAGCCATCGACGAATATAAAAAAACTTCCCCGCGCGCCTGGACGAGATCGCGCGCGAGAAAGGCGTCGACCCGGCCGCGATAGAGGTCTGGTTCGCCGACGAGGCGCGCATCGGGCAGAAAAACAAGATCACGCGCCGCTGGGCCAAACGCGGGACTCGGCCTTCAGCTCCGCACGATCAACGCACTGCCTCCACCTACATTTTCGGCGCGATCTGCCCCAAGGACGGCAAGGGCGCGGCGCTCATTCTACCCGTCTGCAACACCGAGGCGATGGACCTGCATCTTCAGGAAATCGCGGGCAGCGTCGCGCCGGGCAAACATGCCGTCGTTCTCCTCGATCAGGCGGGATGGCATATGTCCAGCAAACTCGCAGTGCCCGCGAACATCACGCTCGTTCCCTTGCCGCCAAAATGTCCCGAACTGAATCCAACCGAAAATGTCTGGCAGTTTCTGCGCGACAACTGGCTATCGAACCGCATTTTCAAATCCCACGACGACATCGTCGACCACTGCTGCGACGCCTGGAACAAACTCGTCGACCAGCCGTGGCGTATCATGTCCATCGGACTGCGCGATTGGGCCTATGGGTTCTAGTCAGTGGGGGTTGGTATTAGCCGCCTCGCTTCGCGTCGCGCCATCGTAAATCGCCGCCAGAGCCAAAAGCCGGCGCGCTTGCGGCCCATCCTTCGAACGCTTCGCTATCGCCCGCAGAGCGCACGCGTCAAAGTCGTCTCGAAGCCCAATCGCTGCCGCCATGGCGAACCTCCTCGTGTTCGCCATGCCGAATCAAACTTTAGCCGATTCGGGAATCCCCCTCGTGAGTCGGCATCAGCGAGGACTGGTATAAGCCGCCGCCGCAATCCCAAAGTCTGGATGGCTTCGCGTTGCTCGCCAGGACGGCTGAGGCTTGATTCGACCTGAAAGCAACGCGCG
>CAWEYC010000025.1:0-217563 GCA_963813195.1 uncultured Alphaproteobacteria bacterium
GCAATGTCGTGAGCAGCCGGTGAGCGCTCGACAGCAGCAGTCCAACGGTCTTCGCCAGGCGCAGTCGGAAGTTCGATCCGTCGTCATTCTCGGCGAGCGCGTGGAGAGCGCGAATGAGCAACTGAAACTCCGCCGGCACGATCGCCCTTCGACGCGGTGAACCAGGCCGCGCTCGCGATTCGTTCATTCGAAACCATGGTGATCCCCTCCCCGGCGGTCGCCTCATTCCACATCGTGAAAATCATTCCAGAACAATTGCGTCAACCCCACGATCTTCATACTATACGGCAAGGCGCTGGAGGTTTGCCGATGCGGGTCAGCGTTCCACAAGGTCACGATGAACAGCCCAAGCGACGTTTCCGGTCTCGAAAAACTGATCGAGGCGCTGGAATGACACGAAGTGAATGTCGCGCGGTGATCGACGAAGCCGAAGGAAACGACGGGGCGAACAACTTCACCCGGCACTACGCGACGCTATCCTTCTCGCTCGCGCTGGCGCGTCACCTACGTGACGCGAGGATCGCCGAAGCGCGTCGCCTTCGTGTCGTCCGGTGGAACCGAGGGCGTCTTCAGCCCCATGCGACCGTCTTCACCCGTTCCGCGGCTCAGTAGACCGCGGAACGAGTTGGCGATGGAAGTCGCCGTGACGCGGGACTTCCTTGCGGAAGAGGTGGCACGATCGGTTGAGGTTCGCGAGGTGGCCGCCGCTGTCCGCCGCGCGCAGGCCGAAGCAGGCATCGCCGCCGCTGCGGACGTACATTGCGTACAGGTCAAGGGCCCGTTCTGACGCAGCAGCGGTCAGCAACAGCCATCAGCCGGGAGCCAAGTTCGTCGCCCGCGATCCGAACGATGAACGCTGCGCCCACGGCAAGGCGGCGTTCGGCATCGCCCTTGCGCTCGGCGAAGTCGCGGAAGCGTCGCTGAGCGACGACATCATCGCGCGACGATGGATATGTCACTGGTCGCCAATACGTCCGCGGGCGAGAGGGGAACTGCGCGATTGCGAGGTTCTGCTCTTCGGCAATTCCGAGAAGGCGAGAGCGGTCCGCGTGACGAGCACGCCCTGCTTCGCAACGTGATCGATGCGGAGAGTGACGCGCAGCGCGGGATGCGATTGGCCGTCGCACCGGCCAATTGATCCCGATCGGATCATGGCGATCTTCGCCGAGAAAGCCGAAGCGCCGCCCAATGGTTTCGTTCGCGATCGGCGGACGACGATGCTGTCGGACGCGGAATACGCTCAGAGGCACGCTCGCGCGGCTCTCGGCGCGGTCATCGCGTCGGTGACGGGCGACTGCAATTTTCGTGTCCAGGAAGGAAACCGAACATCAATGCCAGCCAGGCGAAGCGCCCATCGCCGCGATCATCACCGTCTCATCTTCATCGTTGGCGCCCAGGATTGCTGGTTCGTTCCATCGCCGAGCTGCCTGCCGACGGCGAAGCGCCGTCGGATCGAGGAAAGGAGAGATTTCCGTGAGAAAAAGACACTGCGAAGTTGCCTGCGTCATTTCAGTCGCTCTCGCATTGATAGCTCACCGCATCCGCGTTTGTTTCACGGCGCGCGCCGAGGACAAAGCCGCCATACTCCTGCCGGGCAGCGCCAACGATCAGGTCGATGCGCTCGGCTACGCGCTCTTCGAGAGCCTCGAGCCGCACGGCTTCGAGACCGCCTCTCCGAGGAGACATCCTTGCCGACGCAGCAGAATCCGAGGCTTTGCGCGATTACGCAGAGTCACAGCTACAACATTGTCATGGTAGTTCCGGTCGCTTCGTTTCGGCGATCGAGCGGGTCGCGCCGGATTTCCCAAAGATCGCGATTCATTGCCGTGAGCGGAGGACGACAGCGCGCCAACGTCATGTCGATCAACTGGAACAATGCTTCAATTTGGCTGCAATAGGCACGCTTGCCGCACGATGAGCAAGACGCACAAGGTCGGAGGCGTCTATGGTCTGGCGGCGTTCCGAACGTCGCGGCGCCAGCGGCTTCCGTATCTGCGCGACCAAGGCCGGCGCGCAGTTGGACGATTCTCTACATCAAGGACATGGAAGACGCGGCCGAGGCCGAAAAAGCAGGCGTTGTCGCTCATCGCCCAGGGCGCAAGAACATCATCGCCGGGAAGCTGAACGCCGCCGAGACCCGGTCTTGTCCAGCAGCGCCAAGGAAAAGAGATATGTTTATGACGGCCGTGGCTTCGATCAGACGGAAGCCGCGCCAATCTCGTTTTGACCAACATCATCGACTCGCCCGGCATGTTCAGCAGGCCGACCAGGTCAAAGGCGGCAAGTTGTTCGGTTCGTTCGTGCAATATGGCTACGACACCGCGCCTGTGACCGGCGCTTCGCTTCAGTACACCGAGGGCAAGCCTTTCAACCCGGCGCCATGCACTACAGCAGTCGTGAAGGAGGTCACGGACATGGCGGCCAAATTCGAAGTCGGCGCTTTGAAGATCGTGCCGACGGACAACGACGCACGGAGCGGAGGCTGATTGAGCGCGGCGTCCTCAGCGGGGCGCTGCGAGTTCTCCTATACGGTCGTGATCGAAAAGCGGCTGCGGCGACGTCGGCCGCGGATCGAGGCGACCCCGCCCTCGATCAATCCCTTACACTTCGCCGAGCTGGCGCCCGCGAAGATTTACCTGAGAAGGCTTATGTCCGCGCTCCTGGAAATCCGCAAGTCGGTGCGCTACTTCGGGCGGGTGCGCGCCAATGATGGCATCGATCTCGAAGTGCAGGCGGGCGAAATAGTGGGGCTGCTCAGCGAGAACAGTTCTGGCGAGAGCACCCTCATGAAGGTGCTGCCTTCGGCATGATGCGCCCGATGAGGGCAAAATCGCCTTTCGAGGTCGCGAATTGTCGGGTCATCGCCCCGGCGACGCCATGTCGGCCGGCATCGCCATGATTCACCAGCATTTCATGCTGATCGAGGCGATGACTGTGGTCGAGAACGTCATGCTCGGCTGGCCGAGGTCGGGGCGCATCCTCGAAGACCGCCGCCATCGCTTTGCGCGTGCCGGAGGCGGACCAGCGCTTCGGCCTCGATCTCGACCCGGATGCGCCCGTCGCCGCGCTTCCGCTCGGCCGCTTCAGAGGGTCGAGATTCTAAAGGCGATCCTCGCGAAGCGGACCTCCTGATTCTCGACGAGTTCCTACCTTCGAACCTCGCGCCAAGCGAAGTCGCCGATCTCCTGTCGATTCTTGCGCGCCTGCACGCCGAGGGCAGAAGGCATCGTGTTCATCAGCCGTAGAGCTGCAGAAGTCCTTGAGGTTTGCGACCAGGTCGGTGGTACTTCGCGACGGACGGTTTCAGGCCGCGCACCCGTGCAGGGCGTCACGCGCGCCCAGCTTGCCGGATGATGGTGGCCACGATGCGACGATGCCTCACGCACTCGACCCGCAGGCGCCCGGCGCCGTGCGAGAATGCGCGTCGCGAACCTGGCGGCGCCGGGATGCTGGTCGACGTCAGTTTCGATGTCCGCGGCAGCGGATTCTCGGGATCGCCGGCGTGGACGGCGACGGGCAGATCGAACTGGTCGAAACACTGTCCGGGTTGCGCCCGCGCAAGCGGGAACGATCGCGCTCGATGGGCGGGACGTCACGAAGGCCTCTGTCGCCGCTCGAACACGATCCGGCATGGCCTATATGCCCGCCGATCGCTCGTCCACGGCGCTGGTGCGGAGCATGTCGATCGCCGAAAACATGATGCTGCGGGACAGCGCGCCCGCCCTACGCCCAAAGCGGCTTCCTGGCGCGCCGTTCGTTGGCGTCGAAGGCCCGCGAACTGATGAGCGACTACCAAATTCGTGCGCCAGGTCCCGCGACGATCGTTGCGCGGTTGTCGGGCGGCAATCAGCAAAAGATCGTGGTGGCGCGCGAACTCGCGCGCAAGCCAGCGGTGCTCATGCGCCGCATCAGGCGGCCTCGGGCCTCGATCCAGGCGCAACGCGCTTCGTCTTGGAGCGCGTCATCGCGTTGCGCGACGCCGGGGCGGCGGTTCTCTATCTTTCGTCGGAGCTGGAGGAAGTGCTCGGAAATCAGCGATCGCGTCGCTGTCATGGCCGGAGGCGGATTCGCCGGTGTGGCGCGGCGCGGCGAAATTGACGTCAAACAAATCGGCCTCTGGATGGCCGGGCGGGCGGCATGAGCGACCCGACCTTGCAAGCGGCGGACGAGGCGGCGGGGCCGGCGCGCCGCGCGCCTTTTCGTTTTCGCTCGAGCGAAGGCATGGCGACGCGGATCGTCGTCGCCGTCGTGCTCTCGCTTTTGTGCGCGGCCGCGTTGGTCGCCCTGTCCGGTCACAGCCCTTTGGCCGCGTTCGGCGCTATGATCGTCGGCGCGGTCGGCTCGCCGCATCAGATCGGCGTCGCGCTGAACCGGACCACGCCATACCTACTCGCCGGCGGCGGCGTGGCGATGTGTTTTCGCGCCGGAGTCATCAACATCGGCGCGGAAGGTCAGGTCGCCATCGGCGGCGTCGGGGCGGCGGCGGTCGCGCTCGCCTGGCCGAGCGGCGCTTCGGAGTTGACGGTCGTCGCTTCGTTGCTGGGCGGCGCGGCGGCGGGGGCGATATGGGCGGCGCTAGCGACGGCGATCCATCTTGGGCGACGCGTCCAGTGAGGTGCTTGCGACTTTGCTGTTGAACTTCGTGGCGCTCTTATTGGTGCAGCAGGCGCTCGCCGGACCGCTCGGACAATTCGGCGCCGGCTTCTTGCAGTCGCCGGAATTTCCAAAAGCCGGCCTGGCTGTGGCGAATTCCCGATCTCAACGCTCACGTCGGCTTCGTGATCGCAATTTTGGCGGCCATCGGGCTTTCCGTCCTTCTCTGGCGGACTCCGTTCGGCTTCTCGTTGCGCGTTGCCGGAAGCTCTCGGCCGGCGGCGGCTTATGCCGGTTTTTCCTTGCCGGCGATCACCTGGGGCGTAATGCTGCTTTCCGGTGCCCTCGCGGGTCTGGCAGGCGGCATCGAAGTCCTCGGCGTGCACCATCGCCTCATCGAAGGATTTTCCCTCGGCTTCGGCTTCAAGGCGGTGACCGTGGCGCTGCTCGGCGCTTTCGGAGCCGATGGCCGTGGCGCCGGCGGCGCTCTTCGTCGGCCTGCTCGAAGCGGGCTCGCTTTCCATGCAACGGCAGATCGGGGTTCCCTCCGCTCTCGTCGTCGTGATCGAAGGGGGTCACAATGCTGTTCATTCTCGCAGCGACGGTGCGGCGAGCATGATCGACTTTCCTGGCCGCCGCCATCCGCATCGCCACGCCGTTGCTGTTCGCCGCGCTCGGCGGCATCCTGTCGGAACGCGCCGGCGTCTTCGCTGTCGGGCTTGAAGGCATGATGCTGATGGGCGCTTTCGCCGCGGTCGTCGGCGCCTGGGCCAGCGACAGCGCGTTGATTGGAATTCTACTGGCTCTTGTCGGCGGCGCCGCGATCGGCCTCGTCGTCGCGCTGGTCGCGGTCCGCCACCGCGCCGACAACATGGTCACGGGTTTGACGGCGGATATTCCTGGCGCTGGGCCTGACCAGCTATCTCCTGCAAGTCCTGGCCGGCGGCGGCCGGCCGATCGCGATTCACTTGTCGCCTTTGGCGGCATGGCGTGTTCCCGTACTCGCCGATTTGCCGGTGATCGGTCCATTGCTTTCGTTCAGCCGCCTTTGACATACGCTGCGGCGCTCGGCTGTGTCGTTCTTCATCTCTTCCTGCGTCGAACCCAAGCGGGTCTTGACGCTCCGGGCTGCGGGCGAAACCCAGAAGCCGTATTCGCGTCCGGCGTCGAGCCTATGCGCGTGAGGTTGCTCGCGGTGGTCGCTTGCGGCGCCATCGCGGGGCTCGGCGGCGCGGTGTTGTCGCTTCAGCAAGTGGGGACCTTCACCGACGGCATGACGGGCGGTCGCGGTTATTTGGCCCTGGCTTCGCTCATCGTCGCGCGATGGAATCCGTTGGCCGCAGCGGCGGCGTGTCTCGTGTTTGGCGCGGCTGAAGCCTTTGAACTGCGACTGCAGGGCTTTGGCGTGCCGGTCAGCTCGTACATCGTTCAAATGGTTCCCTATCTGATTGCGCTGGCGGTGTTGGCGGGGCTCGGCCGTTCAACCAAGCTGCCGGCCGCGATCGGACAGCCCTTGCAACGAGATCGATGAGGACTCGATGACGGAAGAAATCGCCGAACTCGCCGCAGCCTTGCGAGCGCGAACCTTGACCGCCGAGGCCTTGCTCGAGCGTTGCCTCGAACGTGTCGGCCGGCTCGATCCTCGCCTCAACAGCTTTGTCGCGCTGGACGTTGCGGGCGCGCGGGTCGCCGCGAAGGAGAGCGATGCGCTGCTTTCGCGCGGGCGCGCCGCGATCGCCGCTCGAAGGCATCCCGATCTCGGTCAAGGACAACATCCATGTCGCGGGGATGCCGTCGACATGGGGCAGTCGCGCGCTCGCCGGTTTCACGCCGGAGAAGGACGAACTGCCGATCGCAAGATTGCGCGCCGCGGGCGCGATCTTTCTCGGCAAGACCAATGTGCCGGAGTTGACGGTCGAGGGCTACACGAAAAACGATCTGTTCGGCGTCACTCGAAACCCGTGGGACACGCGCCTCACTCCGGGCGGTTCCTCCGGCGGCGCGGCGGCGGGAGTCGCGGCCGGTCTCGTCCCCGCAGCGATCGGAACCGACGGCGGCGGCTCCATTCGCCGTCCGGCTAGCCACACCGGCCTCGTCGGTTGGAAACCGTCGATTGGCCGCATACCCCGCATCGATGGCTTCCCGGCGATCCTGGCGGATTCGAAACGCTCGGGATTCTTGCACGGTCGGTGGATGACGCGCTCCTGCTCGATGCGGCGATGAGCGCCCCGGACGCTCGCGACCGACGATCGCTTTACGCGCCTGCGCCGCCTTGGCCTGATGCGCGGCGACGTATCCTCTACATCCCCCAGTTCGGCGAAGCTCCGGTCGACCCTGAGGTGGCCAGCGTCGTCGCGAGCGCCGCGGCAGCGCTGGAGCGGGAGGGGCACGAAGTTCACCGGGAGCAGGTCTTCTTCGATCTCGAAGATGCGGCGCGCATCTGGCACGTCGTTTCGCGCGCTGGCGTCGCATGGATGATGGGCTGGAAGGACATCCGTCTTGACGAAATGGCCGGCGCGTCGGTGCGTGCGATGGCGGCGGAGGGTCGGCGGCTCGGCGCAGCGGACTATCTCGACGCCCTCGAGCGCATCGCCGCTTTTCGTCGCCGCTGCGCCGAACTGTTCGAGCGGGTGGACCTGGTTCTGACTTCGCCACCGCCGCCGCGCTGCCATGGCCGGCGGAGACGCCCTATCCGATCGCATCGCCGACCGCCCAGCCGGCCCTCGTGACCACGCGATCTTCACGGGTTGGGTCAATATCGCTGGTAACCCCCGCGATCAGCCTGCCGGTGGCGGTTTCGAAGTCCGGGCTGCCGATCGGAATACAATTCGCCGCGGGTTTCGCGCCGACGCTGCGCTGCTCGGCTTCGCCCGCGACTTCTCGCGGCGCAATCCTGCGCCGCCGCTCCCCAAAATGGAAGGACGATCATGAACGCTCGCCAATCGGGCCGACACTTCTTGCAAATTCCGGGTCCGACCGATGTGCCCGGCCGCGTGCTTCGCGCGATCTCCGAGCCGACCATCGATCATCGCGGGCCGGGCTTCGCGGATTTGGGCCGCGTCGTGCTGACCGGGCTTCGGCGGGTATTCCGCACGAGCGGTCCCGTCGTCATCTATCCCGCCTCAGGCACGGGCGCGTGGGAGGCGGCCTTGGTCAACACGCTGTCGCCGGGCGACGCGGTGTTGATGGTTCGCACCGGCTGGTTTGCGACGCTCTGGAACGAGATGGCGACGAGGCTCGGACTGGCGCCGATGATTCTGGATACGGACTGGCGACGCGGCGCGGACCCCATGGCGATCGAAGACGCCTTGCGGCGGGACACCGCGCATCGCATTCGCGCGGTGTGCGTCGTCCATAACGAGACGTCGACGGGCTGCGTCAGTCCCATCGCCGCCGTGCGCAGGGCGATCGATGCGGCGGACCATCCCGCGCTGTTGATGGTCGATACGATCTCGTCGCTGGGTTCGATCACCTACAATCATGAGGAATGGGGAGTCGACGTCACAGTCGCGGGGAGCCAGAAGGGGCTCATGCTGCCGCCGAGGCCTGTCGTTCAATGCGGTGAGCGCTCGTGCGCTCGCCGCCGGGGAAACGGCGAGATTGCCGCGCAGCTATTGGGACTGGCGCCCGATGCTGGACGCCAATTCCGGCTTCTATTTCCCCTATACGCCGGCGACCAACATGCTGCGCGGGCTGCAAGAGGCCCTGGCGATGCTCGAAGAGGAAGGCATGCCCAACGTGCTGGAGCGCCACGCCAGGCATGGCGCCGCGACGCGCGCGGCCGTGCAAGCCTGGGGAAGCGCGGGCGGCATCGAGGTGCAGTGCCAGGAGCCTCGCGACTATTCCTCTTCGCTCACCGCGGTGCGCCTGCCCGATGGGCACAGCGCCGACAAGCTGCGCGCGCTGATCTTGCAGCGTTTCAACATGAGCCTCGGCAACGGGCTTGGACTTCCTCAAGGATCGGGTGTTCCGCATCGGCCATCTCGGCGACTTCAATGATCTCTCGTTGATCGGCGCTCTCGGCGGCGTCGAGATGGGTCTCGAACTCGCGGGGATTCCGCATTCGGCCGGCGGCGTCGAGGCGGCCATGGCCTCGCTGAGAGCGTCCGAAGCGCCGCAGGCAACTGCGCGATAGCGCCGACGTCGGCGACGATCGCGGTATCGCTCGGCAATTGCGCGCGGTTCGGAGCGAGCGGTCCGAACGGTCACAAAAGAGGAGGTCCCATGGACATGCGCGCTATCCGGCAGGCGGCCGATTTGCTGGCGAAAGCGCGACGATCGGGTGAGCCGCTTGAACGGCTGCCACCCGACCTACGTCCGCGAGACGCCGCCGAAGCCTACGCGATCCAACTCGCGCTGCTCGAAGAGACCGGCGAGTCCCTGGCGGGTTGGAAGGTCGCGATCTCCCCCGATTACGGGCTGATGGCCGGCATCCTCGTTCGCTCGCGCATGTTCGAGAGCGGGGCTGAGATATCGTCGAAACCATTTCGAATGCTCGGGGTTGAAGCCGAGATCGCATTCAGGTTCGACGTCGCCTTGGCGGCTCGCGATCGAGCCTATGAGAGGGCCGAGGTGGCGGCGGCGGTGACCGCTCTTCCCGCCATCGAAATCGTCGATACGCGATTTGCCTCGTACGATGGAACGCCGGTCATCGAGCGCGCCGCGGACTTCATGTCCAACGGGGCGCTGGTAGCCGGGCCCGCTCGTGCGGATTGGCGCGCCTTCGATCTCGAAAGGCTCGAAGCGTCGGTGGCGATCGATGGCGCGGAGATCGTACGCCGGGTCGGCGGAAACGCCTGCGGAGATCCGATGATTCCCGCCATCGCGCTCGTCAACCAGCTTCGGCTTTCGGGCGGAACGCCTTCCGGCATGGTGGTTACGACGGGAACCTACACCGGGCTTGAATACGCCCGTGGCGATAGCGCGGTTCGCGTGGGTTTCGCGGGTTTCGGGGCCGTCGCCCTCAAGTTCATCGGATCATGAGCGAGGCGTCTGGCGCCCGTTGCTTTCAGGTCGAATCAAGCCTCAGCCGTCCTGGCGAGCAACGCGAAGCCATCCAGACTTTGGGATTGCGGCGGCGGCTTAGTCTGGATCGCGACGCTTCGCTCGCGAAGACGGCGGGGTCGGTTCAACCTAAATGCAAAGCGCACTCGCGCGCGCTGCTTTCAGGTCGAATCAAGCCTCACCCGTCCTGGCGAGCAACGCGAAGCCATCCAGACTTTGGGATTGCGGCGGCGGCTTAGTCCGGATCGCCACGCTTCGCTCGCGAAGACGACGGGGCCGGTTCGACCCAGATTCAAAGCGCACTAGGCATGCGGTTACTTCGCTCATCGGATGGCGGAGAGGGCATTCGATGGCTGCGGCACGTTCGCTGGGCTGTCGAACGCTTATCCCTGTCCGCCTCTTCGTCTTTTCAATTGCTTGGGCGCCATTTTCGTAATCGGGGCAGATTTCCGGGCGATGCGGGCAGGCTTCAAGGGTGTGCGGTTTGGATGAGGTCGACGAGGGGTGGGATTGTTGGTCCTGCGACTCCGAGGCGTGCGCCGATGTATTCGAAAAAGGACACTTTGAGCTTCATGCAGGTTTTGGCGAGCCCGAGCATGGTGTCCCGTGCGTCGCGGCCCTTGTTGCTGACGGTTCCGCCGGAGATTTTTCGCTTGGTGACGAAAGCGCGGATGTCGTTTTCCGAGGCGTTGGTGTTGAGCGGGATGCCCGGCCGCTCGAGAACGCGTAAAAGTTCGTCTTTGTTGCGATAAAGACGTCTGAGGAGACTGTCGAGCGTCGCGTAGCCGGTTCTGGCGCGGTTGAAGATGCGGTCGAACCGCGCGCGCAGAACCTGGGCTTGTTCAGGATTTGGGGCGAGTTTGTAGTCTTTCAAAGCGCGATAGAACCACCAGATCATCCGCTTGGCGATTTCGATGGCGTTGCGCTGCTTGTCATTGGCGGGGACCAATTTATGGACGAGCCGCTCAGCGTGAACCCAGCACAAAGCATGGACGGCGACGCGGAACTGGCCGGCGTCGTCGGAAACGACGACGGCGTCCTGCAACAATCCTTGATGGCGGATTGCCCCCCACAGCGCGCCTTCGTTAGCGATCAGGACGGGATCGGGAGTGACTTTCAGCACGCTCAGCCCCAGCGCCTGCAAATGCCGCTCCCAGCCCTCGGGGCTGCGGAAAATGCGGTCCTCATGGCCAGCGAACTTGTCGATGACGCTCTGCGGCAGGCCGCGCTCTTTCATATAATCGAGCGCCGCGTCGTTGATCACATAGAGCGATGCGCTGCCGCAAAGGCGCGACAGAAAAGCCATGCGCGATTTGGCGGCGCCGGTGCGAAAGACGCAAAAGCGATCAGAGCCGATCTGTGTGGCGTAGCCGTTCTTGCCAGCATGGCGCGCCCCTGTATCGTCGACCGTGACATAGGCGCCGCCCAGGCCGGCTTTCAGCACGGCCTCATCCTCGGCGCGAAACGCCTCCAGCTTGGCCGTCAACAGGCGGACGACCTGTCGCTTCGAAATCACCACGCCTATGTCATTGAGAAACGTCACGATGCGCTCGCAGGTCATTTGTCCGGCAAAGTGAAGCGTCAATACGGCGCGATGTAAGTGGGGGCCATAGCCCCCGACAATCCCAGCAGCCAGATCGGCAATGATCGTCTTGCCCTGTGGCGTTTCCCATCGCTCGCGCCGATAGCGCGTCACCTGCGGATGCAGGCTCAAGTCCTGAACCACCACGTCTTCATAGCCCTTGTGACGCGAACCGGCGGGAGCTTTCGCTCTCATACGGTTTCCGGGTGATCACCTCGGGTTGGCGATTTTCGGCCACCAATGGAATCCGGCCTGGCTCTTGATCTTTTCGCGTTCGCTGGCGAGAGCGGCGCATCGCGTGGAGATGATTTCGTCAAGGGCCTCGATGGTGGGGATGTGCTTGTTGACGACGGGTTCGTCGACCAGCGACCAGAGCGTTTCGGCTGGCTGCACCTCCGGGGTGTAGGCGGGCTGAAAGACGAGGCGAACGCCGTCCGGGACGACGAGGCCGGCTTCGCCGTGCCAGCCGGCGTTGTCGAGCATCAGCACGATGCGCCGCTCCCGCCCGGCGCCGGCTTCCTCGGCGAACAGCTGCAGCAGCGCCTCGAAGAACGGCTTGGACACGCCGTTCGAGACGTACCAGAAACTTTCGCCCGTGGCCGGAGAGACGAACGCCGTCACGTACAGCCATTCGAAGCGATGATGGCCGTGCGCGGTCGGCCGCACGCCGATCGGCGCCCAGACTTGGCGGGTCACCGGCTTCAGGCCGAGCCGGTGTTCGTCGGTCGCAAAGGCCTCGATCGGCGTGTCGGGATGGAGCGCCGCTTCCTCGGCGACGACTTCGGCGAGTTTTTTTTGAACGCCTCTTGCTCCTCGGGCGTCGCCGCTTTCGGGTTGCGCGGCCGCGGCTTCTGGATCGACCAGCCGATCGCCCGCAACGCCTCCCAGCCGCGTTGCGGCGCGAGCGAGGCTAGCCCCAGTTCGCCCGCCATCCAGCGCGCGACCTTGCCGCTCGTCCAAACTCCGCCGTCGGGCGGCGGATCCGCCAAACGTGCGCGCAGGCGCTCCAACAGTTCGGGCCTCAGAACCTTCGCCGACGCGCCGTTGCCGCGACGCAGATCGCCCATCGCCGCAGGCCCAAGCGCGTTGTAACGCTCCACCAGTTGTTCGATCCAACGCCGCCCAAACGAGGTCATCGCCGCCACCTCGCCGGTCGAATGCCCCTTCGCCAATAGCCAGATCGCCTGAAAATGCCGCGAAGACGTCACGTCCTCGCACGCCTCGTACCGCTCCTCCAACGCCGCAACGCTCAGATGACCGGCAACGTAGGCCATGCCCGCCTCCCGCGATTCATGGCCGTTCTATCTATCAGCAGAAATCCCCGACGGGAATCCACAACCCGTCGAGTCAATCAGCCGGAAACCGTATCACCACCACCGTCGCGCCAATCGTCAGCTTGTCGAGCTGGCTGCCGCGCCGGCGCGTCGAACGTCCCCCCTTGTCGCCGCCAGCCTTTGGCCCATCCGTCGCTCTGTCCATACCAGAGGGCCTTTGCGGCGGACGCGGCGGCAGATGCTTCAGCCGCGCAAGCTCATCCTTGACCGCCTGATACTCGACTTTCAGCTTGGCGAACGCTGCGCCGATCTTCTCATTCTCAGACCGAAGTCGCGTCACCTCGCCAAGCAAATCCCGCACGACGCCGATCAGCTCAGCGGGCGTCAGGCGTTCGAGCGAATCAGGTTCATGGGCCGGCATCCAAAGCTTGAATCACATTTTCCAATCCCTGACTCCCCCCGCCGCCCGGAAATCTGCCCCGATTACCCATTTTCGGTCCCGTTTCTGCGGGCTGCGGCGCCGCTCAAATTGCCGAGTTGCGCGATGACCGTCAGCAACAGTTGGACCGCTTTACGATCGCCCGCCTCGCTTCGCGACGCGCGGTTTTGACCCCGAGCGTCAGCGTCACGGCGATCGCCTCGCGGGCGTAGCCGGAGGCGACGAGATCGAGAATGTCGCGGCGCCGCCTCGCCGACTGGTCCGCTCGCCTCCGTCCATCGTAACCCTCCGCCCCCGCCGGAGCTGAAACGGCGGGACACAGACACCATATCGCGATTTCCGAAATATAGAAAGAAATTGTCGGAGCGAGGGCGGAAATTGCGAAGCATTGCCGCGCTACCGAAGGCTGCGGCGGCGCCGCCTTCCCCCCCTTGCGCGAACCGGGCGCCTTCCGGCAGACCGCGCCACTAAAGCGCTTTGCATTTAGGTTGAACCGGCCCTGCCGTCTTCGCGAGCGAAGCGTGGCGACCCAGACTAAGCCGCCGCCGCAATCCCAAAGTCTGGATGGCTTCGCGTTGCTCGCCAGGACGGCTGAGGCTTGATTCGACCTGAAAGCAACGCGCGCTAAACTCGGGCATTCTGTGTTTAGGTCGGACGAGGGCCGGGGTCTGCCGTCAGGCAGGCGGCGCGGCGGGACGCCAATCCACGTCGCGCGCCAACTCGGGGTGTTTCCTGGGGGATCGCGGCCGTTCGAGGAGCGACAGTTGTCCGGCCACGTGGCGGCGCAATTCCTCGACCGCCAGATCGATGAAGCCCTTGGTGCGCGGCGGCAGCATACGCCGCGTCGGATAGAGGACGCCGAGCGTCAACGGCTGCGCGCGGGCCTCGGGCAGGACTTCGATCAACCGCCCGTCGGCGATGTAGGGCGCAACCTCGAACAGCGGTTTCATCACCACGCCGAGCCCGTCGAGGGCCCATTGCGTCAGCACATCGCCGTCGTCGGCGTCGAGCGGCCCTTCGACCAGGACCGCGACAGCCTCGCCGCGGAAATCGAAGCTCCAGCGAAATTGCTGCGAGCCGGGAAAGCGCAACAGCAGGCAGTCGTGTCGCGCCAAATCCCTTGGCGCCTCGGGGGCGCCCCGCCGCGCCAGGTATTCGGGCGCGGCGCACAGCACCCGCCGAACCTCGGCGATCTTGCGCAAGGTGAAGCTCGAATCTTCCATGCGGGCAAGACGGATCGCGAGGTCGACCCCCTCGCGCACGAGGTCGAGCAAGTGGTCGGAAAGGCGCAGGCGAACGTCGGTATGCGGTTGGGCCTGGCGATAGCGCGCCATCATCGGCGCCACGACGCGCCGCCCTAAGCCGAGCGGCGCGGTCACCCGGAGGACGCCGCGAGCCGAAACGCCGCTGCTTTCCGCGACGCTCGCCTCGGCGCGCTCCACCGCTTCGATGATCTCGCGGCAATGCTCGAAAAACAGTTCGCCGGCTTCGGTCAGGCGCATCGTCCTCGTCGTGCGCGTCAGCAGGCGGGCGCCGAGGGCGTCTTCGAGCATCTGGATGCGATAGCTGACCACCGAAGGCGAAAGGCGCAACATGCGGCCAGCGGCGGAAAACGAGTTGGTCTCGACCGCCTTGAGGAATATCCGCACGTTTTCAAGGGAAATCATCGCCGGCTATTTTCCGATCCAATAGCAAAATATTCCTGAAATTCGTCGTGGGCAAGCAATGGGGTGGCCGCTATCCTCTTGGAGCTGGCGCGACTGCGGGCGCGTGCGGCGAGAGGCGGAGGGCGGTATGGCGGCTTGGGGTCCGTATATCTGGGAATGGGGATCGATCCTGCTGCGCTGGCTGCACGTCACCGCGGCAATCGCGTGGATCGGCGCCTCGTTCTTCTTCATGCATCTCGACGCCTCCCTGCGCAAAATGCAGGACATGAAGAAGGGCGTTGCCGGCGTTTCCTGGCAGGTGCACGGCGGCGGGTTTTACGAGATGAGCAAATATATGCTCGCGCCCGCGGTGCTGCCGGAGCATCTGATCTGGCACAAATGGCAATCCTATTGGACTTGGATTTCAGGCTTCGGCCTGTTGTGCTGGATCTATTACGGCCAGTCCAGCTTCTTTCTGATTGACCCCTCGGTCATGGCGCTCACCCCCTGGCAGGCGGCGCTCATTGGCGTCGGCGCCCTCGCGGTGGGCTGGCTGGTCTACGATCTCCTGTGCAAGTCGCCGCTCGCGAAGAACGACGCGCTGCTTGCGCTCGTCGGATTCGGGTATGTGGTGCTGACGAGTTACGCTTTCACCCTGGTATTTTCCGGGCGCGGCGCGCTGATTCACACCGGCGCCCTGATGGCGACCATCATGACCGGCAATGTGTTCTTCCTCATCATGCCGAACCAGCGCAAATCCGTCGCCGCGCTGATCGCTGGCCGCGCACCCGATCCCAAATGGGTCAAGACCTCGAAACAGCGCTCGACGCACAACAATTACATCACGTTGCCCGTGCTGTTCATGATGCTGTCGAATCACTATCCGCTGACCTACGCCAACGCGCATGTCATCCCAGCGGTTGTGACCTGCGTCATCGTCGCCGGGGCGTTGGTGCGCTATTTCTATAATCTCTGGCATGCCGACCATGGCAGGGCGCCGTGGTGGGCGTGGTTCGTCGCGGCGATCGCGATCTGGGCGGCGTTCTGGATCGCGACCGCCGCGTCGCCGGGCGTGCGGCCGGCGCTGGGTCTCGCTCCCCCTGCGCCGAACAAGGCGTTGGCGCTCGATGCGCCGCGCGCGCCGGCGCAGGTCGTCGACATCGTCGAGGCGCGGTGTTCGATGTGTCACGCGCCCGAACCGGTCTGGGAGGGGATCGGCGAGGCGCCCAAGGGCGTGCTGCTCGATACGCCCGAGCATATCGCTGCGTTCGCCCCGGCGATCCGCATGCAGGCGGTGCTGACCCATGCCATGCCGCCGAACAATCTCACGGGGATGACGCCCGAGGAGCGCAATGTGCTCGCGCATTGGCTCGCCGGCGCAGCCATCGCCGGAAACTGACGGGAAGGCGGGCGTCATGACGCAGGAGATCGAGGGCGCCGGCCGGCGGCTGATGGCTCGCCTCGACGAATTCGCCGCCTTCACCGACGATCCTCCGAAGCTGACGCGGCTCTATCTCTCCGAAGCGCATCGGCGCGCCGCGGCGCAATATCTCGCCTGGGCGCGCGCGATCGGTCTTGACGCCAGGATCGATCCGGCGGGCAACATCGTCGCCCGCTACGAGGGCCGCCGGGCCGGGGCGCCAGCGCTGATGATCGGGTCGCACATCGACACCGTGCGCGACGCCGGCCGATACGACGGCAACCTGGGCGCGCTCGCGGCGCTCGCCGTCGTCGAAGAACTCGCGGGGAAAGGCGAGCGGCTCGATGTCGCCGTCGAGATCGTCGCCTTCGGCGACGAAGAGGGGGTGCGTTTTCCCAAGACGATGACCGGTTCGCGCGAGCTCGCCGGGCTCCTGCAGGACGGCGCGCTCGACCAGCGGGATGCCGACGGAATCGTTCTCCGCGATGCGCTGAGGGCCTTCGGCGGCGATCCCGATCGGCTGCCGACGGCCCGCGCGCGGGGGCTGGCCGCCTTTGTCGAACTGCACATCGAGCAGGGGCCGGTGCTCGAAGCCGAGGGCTTGCCTCTCGGCGTCGTCACCGCGATCAACGGTGCGACGCGCTTCGACGTCGCCGTGAGCGGAATGGCCGGCCACGCCGGCGCCGTGCCGATGAACCTGCGCCATGACGCGCTCGCCGCGGCCGCGGAGATGATCCTGGCGATCGAGGCGAGGGCGCGCGACGAGGACGAACTCGTCGCCACCGTCGGGCGGCTCGACGTCGAACCGGGCGCGGTCAACGTCATTCCCGGCCTGACGCGATTCTCCATCGACATTCGCGCGCCCCGCGACGAGCGCCGCCGCCGCGCCGTCGCCGACATCGCCGCGACGCTCGGCGCCGTCGCGGCAAGGCGCGGCGTCGCCTTGAAGCTGGTGCAAACGCACGAGGCGAGCGCCTATGTCTGCGACCCGAAGATCGTCGCCGGCCTGACGGCGGCGGTCGAGGCGATCGGCCAGACGCCGCGCCTCCTGCCCTCGGGCGCCGGCCACGACACGATGATCATGGGCCAGCTCTGTCCGGCCGGCATGTTGTTCGTGCGCTGCAGAGGCGGCATCAGCCACAATCCGCTGGAATCGATCACGCTTGAAGATTGCGAAGTGGCCTTCACTGCGCTGATGCGCTTCGTCAGCGATTTTCGCGCCGCCTGATCCGCGCGCGATTGAACCGCGGGTTGCTTGAAAGCCCGGACCTCGAAACGCTATCATGCCGCCTTGGCTCGAAGCGGGTGGCTCGGACCGCGACTCTTTCATTCGGCGTGCGCGACTCATTTCAGGACGTGAATAATGGCGGGTTTCAGGAAGACGCTGCGCAGAACGAAAGAATCGGCGTTGAAGTTGGCGTATCGGGATCACCATTGCGCGTCGACGTTTTCCTGGAATTGGAAGCAAACGCCGATCAACCGCATCGCCGTCGTCAATCTCGCCGTGGCGAAATTTCCCAATTGCTCTTATCTCGAGATCGGTTGCGACCGGAACGAGGTGTTCGAACTCGATCCCGGCGGAAAGGAAGGTCGGCGTCGATCCCAATCGCGGCGGCACCATCAAGACGACGTCCGACGCGTTCTTTCAATCCAACCAAGATAAGTTCGACGTCATCTACATCGACGGCCTGCATACCTACGAGCAGGTGCATAAGGACGTCGCCAACGCGATGCGCGCCTTGAAACCCGGCGGTTTGGCAATCCTGCACGACCTACTGCCGCACGATTGGGTCGAAGCCCACGTGCCCCGCATCGCCATGGGATCGTGGACCGGCGATGTCTGGAAGGTGGCGTTCGAATTGGCGCGAACCGCCGGCGTCGAATTCAAGATCGTGAAGGTCGACAACGGCGTCGGCGTCTTCCGGATGACGGGAGGCGATCCGATTCTGGCGGACCGCGCCGGCGACCTCGGCGCCGCGCAATTCTCCTTTCTCTACGAGAACGTCTCCAAGCTGCCGCTGGTCGAATGGAACGAGGCGCGAGACTGGATTCGTGCGGCCTGACCCGACAGAGGCGATTACCGCGGCCGCCAGCCGGCGAGGGCGGACCGGATGACCGGCCCCAGCACATCGCGCGCCACATAGATAGACCCTTGTCGCGACAGGTGCCCGTAATCGATCGCTGTGAGGTCGGTCGGTAAGTCGTCGCCGACGCGGCGAAGGCATCCCTGGGAATTGCAGAGTCCTGAAGCGATCGAGACATAGGTCACGTCCGCCGGCCATTGCTGGCGCCGCATCGCGTCGTCGATCGCGAGACTTCCCCGATCCAGTCCCTGGTTCGAATATTGGGGGGTCGCACCCGTGGCGAGCAGTTCGCGGGCGACCAGCGAAGGCAGAGACGGGCGCCAGGTGGGCACTTCTCCGGCGACGATGACCGAGGTCACGCCCGCCGCGCGCAGATTGGCGAGGGACGATCGAAAGGAGTTTGCGAAGTCCGGGTACAGATATGAGGGGAAGGTGAGGTATTGAGTATAGAACGCGCCGACGACGACGATCGTCGGCTTTATCTCGCGCGTCATGTCCGCGATAAGGCGGTTGATGATCAGACAGCGCTCGGTCCCCAGCGCTCCCTCGCCGGTCACAGCGGCTTCGATCAGGGGCGCGCAATAATTGGCGTTGAGCTGGAGGATATTCGCCTCACGGCCGAACACGCTCTCGATCCCCGGATACAAATGGGCGCCGTGGGAATCGCCCAGGATGAGGATCGTCGGCTTGCGCGGGTCCTTGATCGTTGCGCACGAAGACGCCTCAAATTGCTGGGCCAATCGCGATCGGAGCGAAGTCAGGGAGTCGGAACTGTCCCGTTTGTCGTAGAAGCACCGGTTGGCGCGATAGAGCGCCTCCGCGAAGCCGCGCGGCGGAAAGTCGAACAGGGCCTCGATGCGGGCGGGATAGCGTAGGGCGAAGCCGTTCAGATTTTTGGTCGTCGCGCCAATCACGCCGCAGCCGACCAGCGCCAGCGCGAGGATGGCGACGACGCCGACTTCGTGCGTGCGGAAACGCGCGGACGCGGGACGCTCCACGAAACGATAGGTCAGCCACGCCAACCCGATCGCCACGGCGGCTAGAACGACGCGAACGAGCAGCGTCGCACCGGGTCCCCATTGGATGAAGGCGAACGACAGCAGGGGCCAATGCCAGAGATAGAGAGGATAGGAAATCCGCCCCATCCACTGCGCTGGCCGCGCACCCAGCAGCGCTTCGCCCCAAGCGCCGCCCGGGTTCGCGAGCACTAGCGCGCAGCCGGCTGTCGGAATCAGCGCCCGCCAACCAGGGAAGGGTTGGGTCTCGTCGATAAAGAACATGGAGCCGATCATGAGGCCGATGCCGCCGAGGACGAGCCAATCGGTCGTTGCGGTCGGCGCGGCTCGGCCCGCGTCGGCTTTGCGCCAGAAGAGCTCTCGGTAGGCGACAGCAGCGCCCAGCGCCAATTCCCACGCACGGCTCCAAGGGAGATAGAAGGCCTTCGTCGGGTTGTGCGCGGTCAGCGCCAGATCGATCGCCAAGGACGCGATCAAGATGAGCAGGATCGTGGGAGCGACGATCCGCCGGAGCCGGAACAGGAAAAGCAGCAGCGCGGGCCAAACGATGTAGAATTGCTCCTCGATGCTCAGAGACCAGAGATGCAAAAAGGGCCGCGCTTCGGAGGAAAGATCGAAGTACCCGGTCTCGACGACCTGCCGGAAATTGAGTGAGAAGAAAGCCCCATCGCGTTGCTGGCGGCCAAGCTCCGTGAAAGTCGGCGGATCGAGTAGGAACCATCCTGCGGCCCAGACCGAGAGCATGACGACGATCAGGGCCGGAAAAATCCGCTTGATGCGCTTGGCGTAAAACTCTCGCAGGCTGAACGCGCCGTCGCTCAATTCGGCGAAAAGGATACGGGAGATGAGATAGCCGGAGATCACGAAGAAAATATCGACGCCGACGAAGCCGCCGGGGAGCAAGGTTCGCTCGACATGGAAGGCGACGACGCTCGCGACCGCCAAGGCGCGCAGTCCGTTGATGTCGCTGCGGAACGAGAGCTCGTCGGATACTGATTTCATCTGCGCTTGCACCCGCCAATCGGCAGGGCCGGCTGGACCGACACAGGCGTAGCTATCGAGCGAATTGCGAACCGCCGTTCCCGCGATGGCGCGCGAGCGGAAGGCCCGCTCCGCCGACGGCTTCGCGTCATCGATTGCCCGCCAGACGCAGACGCTTGAGCTTCGGCTTGAACCATTTCTCCATTCGCTTCAGAGCCAGCCGTAATTCTTCACGCAACGACGATTCGACCCTGACGCGCGGCCCCATGCGCGCGGCGACGGCGTCGACCTGCGCGCCGGAGCGAAATCGGCGAAAGACGACGAACCAATCGGAAGCGTCGACGGCGTGGATGCGATAGCTCTCCGGGCTCTTGCGCCACGCCATGAGAAGAAGCGTCTGATCGTCGTCGACGAGGTCGCAGGCGAGGAGTGCTGCGAGATTGAAGGACATTTCGACCGCCAACGCGGGCCACGCCTGCGCCGGGCCGACGATATGGCAGCCTTGGAAGTAGACCGTGCCGTAGCGGATGACGCGGTAGATCGGCGTGTCGTCCAGCGCGACGATATGAAAGAGGTTCATCTTTCCCCCCGTATCGAAGCGCCATGGTTCGCTTGGATCAAAACGCTGGTCGTCGCGACAGTAGCCGAAGTCGATCCACGCGACCTGCGGGGCCTCGATAAGCCCGAGATTAAGCGCGGTGCATACGAAGGCCGACTTGAGCGCATTGACCAGGACGTAGCGGGGTTCGCGATATTCGGGGCTCTCCGGTTTCACCACCCAATAGCGAAAGAGGTCGCTCATGCGGCGCTCGACGGCCGCGTTCACCGGCGCGATGAGGTCGCAGTCGAAGAGATTCTCTACGGCGACGATCGTGGTGTAGTCTTCGAGGCCATTCGCCCTTCGAAGCTCGAGCGCCCGCGCGACGAAACGCGGCTCCGTGAAGACGACCATCGGGTTCTTCAGCTTGGCGAGGCGGGCGTACATGCCGAAATAATCGTCGACGGTGCGCCGAAACCGCGGGCCCATGGACTCGCCCCATTGGCCGCGCCCGATATCGAAAAACGCGGTGACGATCGTGATGTCGTCGGCGGCCATGACGGGCGTTGCGCGGGGTGGAGCGGACGGATCCGGCCACGCGATGCGGGCGATCGGCTCGAGACTCGTGGGCAGATGCATCAGACCGGGCCTGTCGTTCGGCGTTCGAGCAGGGGCGAGGCGACCGCCGCGGCGCGGGATTTCGTGAACTGGAGCCAAACCGCATGCCTCCGTTCGCTCAGCCGTTCAGCGGCGGCCAGGTGAGATCGGCCGGAGCGATCACACGGGGCGCCGCCGGCCAGGCGACGTTCAATTCGGGATCGTCGTAGCGGACGCCGCGGGCGTGGCCTGGCGTATAGACGCGGTCGATCTGGTAGAGCACGTCGGTCCCGTCCTCGAGCGTGAGGAAGCCGTGCGCGCAACCTTCGGGGACAAGGAGGGCTTCGCCATTCTCGGCGCTCAAGATCGCCGCCGTCCAGCGCCGATAGGCTGGGCTCTCGGGCCGGAGATCGACGACGACATCATAGACGCTGCCGCGCGCCGCGCGGACGATCTTCGCCTCGGCGAAGGGCTGCGCCTGGAAATGCAAGCCCCGCAGCGTATGCGCCGAGGTGTTGCGCGACAGGCTCATCTGCGCCGGCGTGAAGGCGTAGCCCGCCTCGGCGAATTCCTTGGGGCAGAAGAGCCGGGCGAAAAAACCGCGCTCGTCGCCGATCGGCTCGGGCACGATGCGGGCGACGCCCGGCAATTCGGTCGGCTCAAACTTCATGGCGCGAGCACGCGCGTTTCCGGCACGCCGATGACGAAGCGGCCGCCCCATTGGGCGATGAACCCCATGTCCGCCTTGATCTCGTCGATCAGGTTCCAAGGCAGGACGATGAGGTAGTCGGGCCTGATCTCGCCGATTCTTTCCGGCGCGAGAACTGGGATGTGGCTGCCTGGCAGCAGCTTGCCCTGCTTGGCCGTGCTGCGGTCGAACGCCCAGCCGATATTCGCTTTGGTCACGCCGCAGACATTGAGGAACGTGTTGCCCTTTGCTGCGGCTCCGTAGGCGGCGACCGATTTTCCCTCCGCGCGCGCCTGCGCGAGAAACGCCAGGAAGGAGCGCTTCACAGTTTCGACGCGCGGGGCGAACCCGCGATAGGCGTCGAGCCTATCGAGACCGGCCTCGCGCTCCTTGGCGCGCAGTTCCGCCAGTCGCCCGGTCTCACGATGCGGCGCGTCGGCGCGGCAGGCGAACAGACGCAGCGACCCGCCATGGGTTGGGATCTCCTCGACGTCAAAACCGCGCAACCCCGTCGCCGCGAAGATCGTCTCGATCGCGACCAGCGAGAGATACGAGAAATGCTCGTGATAGATCGTGTCGAACTGCGTCTCGCGGATGAGGTTGAGCAGGTGGGGAAATTCGAACGTGGCCACTCCGTCCGGCTTGAGAAGTATGGCGAATCCGGTGACGAAGTCGCGGATGTCGGGGACATGGGCGAGGACATTGTTTGCCGCCGTGAGGTCGGCGGCGACCCCGCGCTGGCTGAGCCGCTCGGCCGTGGCGCGACCGAAAAAGGCGACTTCCGTCGGAACGCCCTTGGCGATCGCCGCGGGCGCGATATTTGCCGCCGGCTCGACGCCGAGCACGGGGATTCCCGCAGCGTGAAAGTGCTGCAGGAGATAGCCGTCGTTGGAGGCGATCTCGACCACGAGGGATTGCCGCCCAAGACGAAAGCGCGCGGTCATCGCCTCGGCATAGCGGCGCGCATGCTCGACCCAGGACGCCGAAAAGGATGAAAAATAGGCGTAGTCGGCGAATATCGCCTCGGCGCGGACCGGTTCGTCCACTTGTACGAGAAAGCATTCGCCGCAGACGCGCGCGTGCAGGGGATAGCGTCGGTCGCGGCCGGCCGCGATTTCGTCTGGAGTGACATAGCTGTTGGCGAGCGGCGTTTCGCCGAGATCGACGAAGGTCGTCGTCAAAGGCGCGCCGCAGAAGCGGCAGCAGGGCATTGTCGGATGGTCTGTCATCGGCGCCTCATGGCGAAGAAGCTGGCGCGTCGAGGGCGCAATAGGCGTCGATCTGTGAGAGCGTGACTGCGCGCGGGTCTTCGCCGAGGCGGACGCGGCGATGCCAATCAGCGGTCCAGGCGATCGCAGCGGCGCTCGGCAAGCGGTTGCGCCAACCGAGTTCGCTCTGCGCTCGTCGCGCATTGACCGAGAGGCTGCGCATCTCGATCGAGCCCACGACCGGCGTTGTGTCGAACGCGGGCGGCGCGCCGAGCGCCTCGAGCATCGCACGGGTCAATTCGGCGACCGTGACCGCGCTCGCCGGATCGGGGCCGAAATTGAGAGCGCGCGCAATCGGGCGGTCGGCCTGCTCGGCGTAGAGGAAATATCCGGCGATGCAATCGAGCGCGTGCTGCCAGGGCCGGGTCGCCTCCGGCATGCGCAGCGACGGGCGCGCCCCTCGCGCCCAGGCGCGAACGATATCAGGCACGATGCGATCCTCGGCGTAGTCGCCGCCGCCGATGACGTTGCCGCCGCGCGCGGTCACCAAAGCGACGCCCTTGGGCGCGAAATAGGTTTGCGCATATGCGCGCGCGATCATTTCCGTCGCCGCCTTGGAGGCCGAATAGGGATCCTTGCCGCCAAGCGGGTCGTCCTCGCAGAACGCCTCGCCGTCGTCTCGGTTGTGATAGACCTTGTCCGAAGTGACGATCACGATGCGCTCGAGCCTCACGGCGCCGCGCAGCGCATCGAGCAGATGCGCCGTCCCCATCGTGTTGACGGCGAGTGTTTCCAGCGGGTCGGCGATGGCGCGGCGCACGATTGGCTGCGCCGCGAAATGCAGGACGATCTCGGGATCCGCGGCCGCGATTGTGGCGCGCAAAGCCTCGGGCGTCCGGAGATCGCCGATGCGAGAGTCGACGTCGCCCCTTACCTTCGCGAGGTCGAACAGCGCCGGTCGCGTCTCGGGCGCGAGCGCGAATCCCGTCGTCGTCGCACCGAGCCGCGCAAGCCACAGCGCCGCCCAGCTTCCCTTGAAGCCGGTATGGCCGGTCAGCAGAACGCGGCGTCCACTCCAGAAATCGCGAGCAGGAAGCGGCGCGCTCACGTCCAGACCTTCCATGGCGCGCGCGCCGAGGCCCATTGCTCCTCGAGTTGGTTCTTGTCGCGCAGCGTGTCCATCGGATGCCAAAAGCCGCCGTGCCGATAGGCCATCAACTCGCCGCGCGCGGCAAGCGTCTCCAGCGGGGCGCCTTCCCAGGCCGTCTCGTCGCCGTCGACGAACTCCACCACCGACGGATCGAGGACGAAGAACCCGCCGTTGATGAAGCCCTGGTCGCCAGGCGGCTTTTCCACGAAGCGATCGACGCGGTTCCCGTCCAGCGATAGGGCGCCATAGCGGCCGGGCGGCACTACGGCCGTGAGGGTCGCCTTGCGTCCGTGACTGCGATGGAACGCGATCGAGGCGCTGATGTCGATGTCCGCGACGCCGTCGCCATAGGTGAAGCAGAACGGCTCCCCCCCATCGAGATAGCGCGCGACCCGCTTCAAGCGGCCGCCGGTCAGGGTGCTGTCGCCAGTGTCGATCAGCGTGACGCGCCACGGCTCCGCGTGGGTGTTGTGGAAGGTGGTGCGATTGGTTCGCGCGTCGATGGTCACGTCCGAAGCGTGAAGGAAGTAATTGGAGAAATATTCCTTGATGACGTAGCCCTTGTAGCCGAGGCAGATAACGAAGTCGGAGATGCCGTGGTGGGCGTAGATTTTCATCACGTGCCAGAGAATCGGCATGCCGCCGATTTCAACCATCGGCTTCGGCCGTAGGTGAGATTCTTCCGAAATGCGGGTGCCGAGGCCTCCCGCGAGAATGACTGCCTTCATGCCGCCGCCGCCGGATCGCAATTTGCGAGCAAGGCCTTATCAAGTTATCCAGGCGGACGGAAGGGTGGGGGTGGGCGAAACGACCTCGATTGCCCCGCCGGAGGCTGGGTACAAGGCCTCCTCAACAAATCAGGAAACGGCATGCCGAAGTTTAAAGGGCGCCCTCGTCGTTCGATCGTCGAGTGGTGGGACAGTAAGGTCCGGCGCGCGCGCATGAAGCGTATGCGTTGTGATTTCATGGCCGATGGCATCGGGGTGACGAGCAAGAACCTATCGTTTCTGTCCGAGCCGGCGTTCGCCGACGCTTGGCGCAAAGCTTCGAGATCTGCGTCTGAAGGCGGCGCCGGAAACGTGCCGGACATTCGCTGGCGCGCCCATGTAGCCGTTTGGTGCGCTTCCAACGCCTTGCGCGTCCAAGGGGACTTTGTCGAATGCGGCGTTCATACCGGGCTTTTAGCGGCCACAATACGCGAGGCGCTCGGGTTCGGAACCGTCCCGAAGACATTCTGGCTTTTCGATACATGGTCCGGGATTCCCGTGGAGACCCTGTCCGGCAGCGAACGCGAACACGCAAAACAGCTCAACTCCGCCAATTACCCCGTCGACGTTTATGCTTTAGCGGAGCGCACTTTTAAGCCGTATCCGAATGTCAAACTGGTCCGAGGCGTGTTGCCTGGGTCCTTGGACTCTGCTGCTATCGAAAGCGTCGCGTACTTGTCGGTCGATCTCAATAACTGCGTCGCCGAGCAAACAGTCATCGAACGGCTTTGGTCCAAGATCAGCGTCGGCGGACAAATCCTCCTCGACGACTATGGTTTTCGCGGCTTTGAAAAGCAGCATGACATGTGGGACAGCTTTGCGCAGGGTGTTGATCGAAGAATCGTGACTCTTCCGACTGGGCAGGGCGTTCTGATCAAGTAGGATGATGCTAGCGCGTGTTGCTTTCAGGTCGAATCAAGCCTCAGCCGTCTTGGCGAGCAACGGGAAGCCATCCAGACTTTGGGATTGCGGCGGCGGCTTAGTCTGGATCGCCACGCTTCGCTCGCGAAGACGGCGGGGCCGGTTCAACCTAAAGCGCTTTAGTTCGGGCGACCCGTAGGGGCGAGAAGGGTAAGTCCATGGTTCCAATCACGATCGGGGTTCCCGTTTACAACGGCGCAGACCTCATCGAGCAGAGTCTCGCCAGTCTCGCGCGGCAGACCTTCCGCGATTTCAAGGTGATGATTTTCGACAACGCCTCGACAGACGCGACCGCCGAGATCGCGGAGCGCTGGGCGGCGCGGGATTCGCGATTCCACTACCTACGACAGCCGGAAAATGTCGGCGGCGTGGCGAATTTCCGCGCCGCACTGCTCGCTGCGGAAAGCCCGTGGTTCCTATGGCGCGCCGACGACGACTTGAGCGCCGACGACTATATCGAAACGCTGTATCGCCTGGCGACGACTTCGCCGGGCTGCAAGCTGGCCGTCTCCACGATCGTCTCCTGTGATCTTGATGGGGGCCGACGCCGGATAACGCCGCCGCCGAATATTCAGGATTTTGCCGCAACGAGCAGCCGGTTGCGCATGCTGTTCGCCTATCACCCGAGTTGGTTCTACGGTCTTTGGGACCGAGAGACGCTCGAGAATTCCTATTTGCCGGTTTGCGAGAACTTTCCGTTCGCCTACGCCGCCGACCATTTGACGCTTTACGGGCCAATCGTCGACGGCGTCGTCAGAGCGACGGCGAAAACCGAATTTACTCAACGGGCGCGGCGCACCGCCGTCAGCCCTCGTCGCGGGACGAGAATGCCCTTTGCGCTGATGCTCGAGACCCGGCGCGCCTTCCGCCGCGAATTGCGGCGCATCCGCTCGTCGCGGCGACTGGCGGCGCCCCTGCGCGCTGCGCTTGTCGCGAGCGAGCCGTTCTATCTCGACAGAGCCGTTTCCTCGCTGTCGAAAATGGCGCGCACGGGTTTGCGAGAGTTCATCGGGATGGCGGGACCGCGCGAGGTCGGGCGCCATTTCGAGCGCAACAATTGAGCTTCGCGCCGCGGATCAGCCGATGCGCCGCAGCCACGCGTCCGGCCAATGCGTCACATTGTCGGCGAGCGTCGACTCGTTGAACGGCCACGGCGGGGGTTCGATGACGAACGCGGGGTTCGCGGCGACGAAATCGCGCGCCGCCTGGGCTGGGTTGTCGTGATCCCACTTCGGCGAGCCGCGCGGAACATCGGTCAGATCGCGCATGATCCCGTCCGTCGCGACGATGTACGAGCCGGGCGTGACGAATGGGGCATAGGCATCGAGTTCGTCGCGCACATGCGCGTGGCTGTGGTTCGAATCGAGGACGACGAGGACGGTCTCGCCGGGGCGGATTTGCGATTTGATCGTGTCGATGACGTCCTTTGAGGTCGAGGAGCCTTCGACGAGCGTCACAAGACCGGCGAGCGCATGGGATTCGATCGCGCGGCGGTTATGCTCGCGTATTTCGATGTCGATGGCGATCACGCGTCCCTTGTTCAGAAGGCGGCAGAGGCTCGCCGAATAAATCGCGGAGCCGCCGTGGGCGACCCCGGTCTCGATAATGACGTCGGGTTTCAGCCGGGCGACCGCTTCCTGGTAGCGGATCATGTCCTCCGGCAGTTGAATGATCGGGCGACCAAGCCAGGTGAAGGTGTAGGTGTATTTTTGATTCCAGCCGACTTTCAGCCAGAGGTCGGAAAGCGCGCGGAAACTCGCGTCGCTGTAAAGCGGGCGGGACTCGCCGTCGACGGAGAGGAGGTTGGCCTCCGTATCGATTTCGATTTTCACTTTTACGCTTCTCCGTCGTCAGCGTTCAATTCGCGCCTCTGCGAGCACGGTCAGGCAGAATGAGGCTCAGCGCCCCCCGCGCGCTTGCGCCAGTACGCAAGCGCGTCGCCCAATCCGGCATCGAGATCGAAGCGAGGCTCGAAGCCGACCTCTTCCCGCAAAACGCGCGTGTCTGCAACGACAAACGGCGGTTCGCCGGGCCGATCGGGCAGGGCGCCGAGTTCGAGAAGGTCGCGCCGGCCCGCCGCCTTGGCCAGTCGTTCGGCGAGTTCGCTGACCCGGGTCGGTGCGCCCGAACCGATGTTCACGTCGCCGGACGTGTCGCCGGCGACGAGTTTGGCGAGTGCGCCGGCGGCATCGCGCACATCGAGAAAATCGCGCACTGCTTCGCCTCGCGTGCAGCGCGCGCGTTCGCCGCGAACCAGCGCTCGCGCGACGCTCGGCACGAAGCGCCGCATATCTTCGCCGCATCCATAGAGGTAAAAAAGTCGCGCCCAGGCGAAACGAACGTCCGTCGCGGCGAAATGAGAGCGCAGGATCGACGCGAGCCCCGCTTTCGCCGCGTCATAAAGCGTGTGAGGGCGGACCGGCGTGACGCCTTCGACGCAGGGCGAAGCGGTCGGCCATTCGTATTCGTAGCAGGTTCCGACAGCGACGAAGCGCCGCACGCCGCCTTCCGCCGCCGCGCGCGCGAGACGTAAGCTTGCGGCCACCCAATCGAGGTTGGCCGGGTCGGTCCAGAATTGGCCAGGGGTCACGCACCACGCGAGGTGCAGCACTGCGTACGGCGCGACCGCCGCGATGATCTCGCGGGCAGCGCCCTGTTGAAGCAAGTCGGCGTGATGAAAGACGGCTTGCGGGGCGAGCTCTTCCGTCGCGCCGCCCTCGCGCCCGGTGACGTGAACCTGATAGCCCGCGCCCAGCAATGCATTGACTGTGGGGCGCCCCACAAATCCGGTTCCGCCAGTGACGAGGATTTTCATCGGATCGCGCCTAGGCGTACGGGCGCGGGACCGTCGCATGTTCGGGCTCCTGAACGCGGTTGGTCTTCTTTTCGAAGCGCGCCGGCTGTAGCGCGCGTTGTTTTCAGGTCGAATCAAGTCTCAGCCGTCTTGGCGAGCAACGCGAAGCCATCCAGACTTTGGGATTGCGGCGGCGGCTTAGTCTGGATCGCCACGCTTCGCTCGCGAAGACGGCGGGGTCGGTTCAACGTAAATGCAAAGCACTCTAGAGATGTAGGGAAGGGGCCGCCTCCAGCTCGGATTTCCGCGCCGGCGCAGCGGATCGGCGGCGCGCCCGCATTCCGGGGCGCGCCGCGTTTTTATTCTCCGACCAAGCTCGCACGAGCTCGCTGCCACCAGCCGGAACGGCGTGGACGCGGCGGCTCGTCGGTGGCGGCGGTCGGTTCGGCGACGGTTGTCGCGGGCGGTTCGTGATTCTCGGCCGGCGCGGGTTCGGCCAATGGCGCGGCGGCGCTTGCCGCTTCGGGTTCCCTGGCGATCGGCTGGTCGGGCGCAGTGAGGGCGGGCGCGGCGGTCTCCGCTTCATCGAATGTCGGCGGATCGGTCCGGGCCGCCGCTACCAGCTCCCCCGGCTCGGCGGCGGAAAGCGGCGCCATCTCATCGTCGAACAGGCTCGGCTCCGTCGTCTCGGGTGTCTCGGGGACGCCTCCCGATGTCGGCTGCCCGAAGCGGTCGCGTTCGCCGCGACGGCCGCGGCGCGAGCGCCGCCGACGAGCGCCGGGAGCGCCCGACGCGCGTCCCTCTTCCTCGTCGTTTTCGCTCTCGGCGCGAGGCGGCGCCGCCGCGGCGAAATCGCCGCCGATCTCGGCCACCACGGCAAGCCCGTCGTCGGTCGGCTGCGGCGCGTCCGCAGCAAAGCTTTCGCCGGGCGCGCGCTCGCCTCCGCGTCTTCGCCGGCGCCGCCGCCGACGGCGTCCCTGCTCGCCTTCGGCGCCTCCGGCGTCGGCGTCGCCATCGCCACGCGTGGCTTCGGCGCCCTCCATTTCGTCCTCGGCGGCCTCACCCTCGCCACCCTCGGCAGCTTCGGCCTCCGCCTCGTCCTCGATCGCGAAGTCGTCGACATCCTCTGGCGATGCTCCGTAGCCGGCGGGCCGGATCTCCGGTTCGCGCGCGGCATCCTCGGCCTTGATGCCAGACGCGGGCTCGCCGCGCTCGATCGCGTGGTAATTTGATCCGGTCAGCGCATCGTCCGCCTCGACCGTGATCGCGACGCCGAAGCGGCGTTCGAGATCGCGCAAATGCGCGCGCTTCTGGTTGAGGATGTAGAGCGCGACGGCGGTGCGGGCGCGCACCGTCATGTCGTGCGCGGCGCTCTTGATCAGCGCGTCCTCGAGTACGCGCAGGACATGCAGCGCCACCGAGGCTGTGGAACGTACGACGCCGGCGCCCATGCAATGCGGACAGACGACGGTCGATCCCTCGAGAACGCCAGTGCGGATGCGTTGGCGCGACATTTCCAGCAGGCCGAAATGCGAGATGCGTCCGACCTGGATGCGGGCGCGGTCGTTCTTCAGCGCGTCCTTCATGCGCCGCTCGACAGCGCGATTGTTGCGGCCTTCCTCCATGTCGATGAAATCGACGACGATGAGGCCGGCGAGGTCGCGCAGGCGGAGCTGGCGCGCGATTTCGTCAGCAGCTTCGAGATTAGTGCGCAGCGCTGTATCTTCGATATTGTGCTCGCGCGTGGAGCGGCCCGAATTGACGTCGATGGCGACCAACGCCTCGGTCTGGTTGATGACGATGTAGCCGCCCGACTTCAGCGTCACCTGGTTGGAGAACATTGCGTCGAGTTGCGCCTCGACGCCAGCCTTGGCGAACACGGGCTGCGTGTCGCGGTAGGGCAGCACGCATTTGGCGTGGCTCGGCATCAGGAGGCGCATGAAGTCCTTGGCCTCGCGGAAGCCCGATTCGCCCGCGACGACGATCTCGTCGACTTCCTTGCTGTAGAGGTCGCGGATGGCGCGCTTGATCAGCGAGCCCTCCTCGTAGACAAGCGTCGGAGCGCTGGAGGCGAGCGTCGTCTCGCGCACCGTCTCCCACATGCGCAGGAGGTATTCGAAATCTCGCTTGACCTCGGCCTTGGTGCGTGACGCGCCGGCGGTGCGCAGGATGACGCCCATGCCCTCGGGAACCTCGAGCTCCTCGGCGATTGATTTCAGCCGGCTGCGGTCCTGGCTGTTGGTGATCTTGCGCGAAATTCCGCCGCCGCGCGCCGTGTTGGGCATCAGCACGGAGTAGCGGCCGGCGAGGGATAGGTAGGTCGTCAGCGCGGCGCCTTTGTTGCCGCGCTCTTCCTTGACCACCTGCACGAGCAGAACCTGGCGGCGCTTTATGACTTCTTGAATCTTGTATTGGCGACGCAGGCGGGGCGCCCGGCGGGGTGTCTCGTCCATCGCGTCGCCGCCGATGTGCTCGACGGGTTCGCCTTCGTCGTCGCCACGTGGCCGCGGCGCGCGCGGCGCGGGCTCTTCGGAGCCGCCGCCGCCAAGGGTCGTCACCTCCGGCTCGTCTTCCTCGTCTGCGTGAATGTCTTCGTCGGCGCGAACATTGTCGATGTGAACTTCGTCGGCGCGGGTTTCGCTTGCCGGTTCGGTGTCCGCGGTCTCGCTCTGCATCGGCTCGCGCTCGCCTTCGGCAGCGGCCTCGACGCCGTCGGCTTCGTCCAGGCCATTCGGCCCGTCGAATTCGGCGGGCAGGGCGGTCCGCACGGGCGGCTCGGCCTCGAGGGCGAATTCGCTTTGCTCAATCGTCGGGTGGTCGACAGCGGGGTCGACCGTCGGTTCGAGCGCGCCTTCGACAGCTTCGCCCTCGATCGGCGCAGTCTCGGCAAGGCGCTCGCCCTCGCGGGCGCGCATTTCCGACTCCGGCGCTCGCGAGCGCCGATGGCGGCGGCTGCGCCGCTCGCCGTTCGGCTCATCCTCGTCCTCACGGTGCGACCGGGCTTCCTCTTCGAGCAGCGCCTGCCGATCGGCGACTGGGATCTGGTAATAGTCGGGGTGGATCTCGGAGAAGGCGAGAAAGCCGTGCCGATTGCCGCCGTAGTCGACGAATGCGGCCTGGAGCGAGGGCTCCACCCGGGTGACCTTGGCTAGATAGATATTGCCGCGCAGCGGCTTCTTGCTTGCCGATTCGAAGTCGAATTCCTCAACCCGGCTACCTCTTAATACGACCACCCGCGTCTCTTCCGGATGGGACGCGTCGATAATCATCTTGTTGGACATGTTGAACTCTCTTGAGGCGCGCCCGCGCGGCCCGTAACGCCCGCGCGGGGCGATCAAAGGGCAGGCGCGGCGCGCCGATGTTGGGGAAAGTGGAGATGGAAAACGATTCAGACGGGGCCGCGGCGCCGCATCGATCGCAATTCACGCGGGAGCGCCCGACACGAAAACCCGCCCGCGCGATGGGAAACGCGGCGAAACGGATTTTCTCTGGCGACCCAAACATCGCGACCCTGAAACTCGGCGGAGCATTGCCTCGTCGCCATTCGAGGGGCGCCTACTGAAGCGCCGTCGTCTCGCATTGGCCGCGCTCGCTGGACTCTCGCCCGGCGACGCGCATTCCCTCTTTTCGGCCGCAAACGCCTTGCGCGGAGCGTATCGCTGACGCAAGGAAGGCGGCGGAAGGGCGGTCATGCGCCCGCGCGTTGGCTCACTTGATGCTGCGGCGCCCCGCCCGAACCGCTCAGACAAGCGACGGAAGCGGGGCCCATGACACCAAAGCGACCCAAATGCGACGGTCCTTACATAGGCGCCGTCGCTGGGGTTGGCAAGCGATTTCCCGTCAGGTCAGGTTGAACCGGCCGCGCGCCGCGCCCATGGGGGCGAGTTATACGCCGCATTCCGTTCTGGCGACGCGCGGGGCGTTCCAAAGCCAATTTCCCCAGGCGCCCCTTCAGAGGCGGCATGCGGAACCGATGGCCCGCCGCGCGTGTTGCAGGCAAGACACGCTACGAGCGTTTCGCCGCGGCGGCGTCATCAATCATTAACCGCGACGGCACTATGCGTTAGATTACGGGCATGGGGACGGCCGTGGGCGGCGGCCAGGGTTGGGACGAATGGTTTCTCATGCGCACCGGACGGTCGTGACGCGGCCGTGCTTCGCTTTAGCGGCGATCGTTCTGGCGCTGCTGTCGGGCGCGCCCGTCGCCGCCGAGGACGCGGCCGCGCCACCCGTCGCGGTTGCGACGCGTCTTGTCGAAGACGGCGACACGGCGAAGCTGAGTTTCGACCTCTCCGGCCCGGTCACGGCAAGCGCCCATGCAATGGCCAACCCCGATCGCATCGTGGTCGACCTCGGGGAAGTGAACTTTCAACTCGATCCCGCGGTAGGCCGAGTGGCGTCAAGACGCCCAGACTCTATCGTCAAGGCATTTCGTTTTGGCCTTTTCGGAGCCGGAAAATCGAGAGTTGTAATCGACTTGGCGCGACCGGCCTGCGTCGCGGGTGTGGAGACGACGCCCATCGCCAAGGGGTCGGCGCCCTCGCGCCTCGCCATCGAATTGAAGCGTTGCGATGCGAGCGTCTTCGCTTCTGCGGCGCATCAGGCGACGGCTGGAATGGCGAATCCTCCCTCCCCATTGGAAGAGGCCGCGGCGGAGTCGGGGTCCGGCCCGCCGGTGATCGTCCTCGATCCCGGGCATGGCGGCGTTGACGGTGGCGCCTATGGCCTTGGCGGCGCGGTCGAGAAAACCATCGTCTACGCATTCGCCCTCGAACTCCAGCGGCGGCTCGAAGCGACGAACCGGTTCAAGGTCGTTCTGACGCGACACGGCGACGAATTCGTTTCGCTCGAGGACCGCGTCCGCATCGCGCGCGAGGCGAATGCGTCGCTCTTCGTCTCGATTCACGCCGATGCGCTCGGCGATGCGGCGGCCGAGGTCTCCGGAGCGACTGTTTACACCTGTTCCGAGCGCGCTTCCGACGCAGAAGCTGCTCGCATGGCCGAGCGCGAGAACTCGGCGGACAAGGCCGCCGGCGTCGAGCAGAGGCCGGAAGCGGTGGGCGTCGCCGATATCCTGTTCGATTTGAAGCGGCGCGAGACCCGAGATTATGCGCATATCTTTTCCCGGGGCGTCGTGCAGGAGTTGCGGGGCGCGACGCGCCTCAACCGTAATCCCGAACGTTCGGCGGGGTTCGTCGTGCTCAAAGCGCCGGATTTCCCCTCCGTGCTCGTCGAACTCGGCTATCTCTCGAACGCGCGGGACGTCCAGCAGATGAACTCTCCCGACTGGCGGGCCAGGACTTCGACCGCGATGGCGACCGCAATCGAACGGTTCTTTGGCCCTGGGCGAAACGACCGGGAGGGGGCGCCCAAATCGCAGGAAGCGGCCGCCGCATCGGACAAATTGCCCGCCGCGGCGGCTGGCAGTCGATCAAACACGGCGCCCGCCCAACAAGGCGCTGTGGCGCGGATGCCGTGAAAATCGGCTACGGCGAGATGGCTCGGCACAGACTGTAGGCCCGGGGCCCGCGTTGGCTTCATAGTTTCGCCGCACTCGCGACCGACATGGACGCCTGGGCGTCGGTCACGGGCCGCGATTTCCTGACAGCGCGCGCGCTTTGCGATAAGGAGCGCGCGACAGAATCGCTCGGCGCCGGTCCGCCAATGGATCGTCGTCGGGCCCCGAAAGGTCTTGGATCGAAACATGCGCGGCATCGCCCGTTTCCTCGGTTTCGTGTTCGCGACGGGCGCCATCGTCTTCGTCGTCGCGGCGGCCGTCGCCGCCGCCGTCATTTGGAAGTTCGAGCAGGACCTCCCCGACTACACCCAGTTGAAGAATTACGAGCCGCCGGTCATGACGCGCGTTCACGCCGGGGACGGCAGCCTGCTGGCCGAATACGCGCGCGAGCGGCGCCTATATCTGCCCTCGGCGGCCATTCCTCCCCTGGTCAAGGAGGCGTTCATCGCCGCCGAGGACAAAAATTTTTACACCCACGGAGGCTTCGATCCCGAGGGCATCCTGCGCGCAGGGCTGGTGTTCCTGCAGGGCTCGAAGCACGTGCAGGGCGCCTCGACGATCACCCAGCAGGTCGCGAAGAACTTCCTCTTGACCGCGGACCGGACCTTCGAACGCAAGATCCGCGAGATCTTGCTCAGCATACGAATCGAGTCCGCCTATTCCAAGGACAAGATCCTCGAACTCTATCTCAACGAAATCTATCTCGGACAGGGTAATTACGGCGTCGCCGCCGCCGCGCTCAATTACTTCGACAAATCGGTGCACGAACTGACGGTGGCCGAGGTCGCCTATCTCGCCGCGTTGCCGAAGGAGCCGAGCGCCCTCAATCCGTTCCGCAACCACGATCGCGCCATCGAGCGGCGCAATTACGTGATCGGCCGCATGGCGGAGGACGGCTATATCACGGCGGAGCAGGCGAAGGAGGCGCGCGCCGAACCGCTGACCATCACACCGCGGGTGCTGACCACCAATTCGATCGCCGCCGGCTTCTTCGCCGAGGAAGTGCGCCGCGAATTGTCCGAGCGCTACGGCGAGAAGAAGCTCTACGAGGGCGGCCTGTCGGTGCGCACCACGCTCGATCCGAAAATCCAGTTGATGGCGCGCAAGGCTCTGGTCGACGGCCTCGTGCGCTACGACGAGGCGCATGGCTGGCACGGCACGGTCAAGACGATCGACCTCGGCCAGGATTGGGGCGTGCCGCTCGGCGAGATCCCGGAGTACGGCGACATCAAACCCTGGCGCCTCGCGGTGGTCCTCGACGTCGCCGACACGTCGATGCGGATCGGCTTGCAGCCCGAACACGACAAGTCCGGCGCCCTGGGTCCCGAGCGAGAGACTGGCACGGTCAGCGCCGACGGGATGAAATGGACCGGCCGGCGGCCGAAAGCTATCGCCAAGCCCGGCGACGTCGTCTATGTCGAGCCGATCGTCGGCAAGGCCGGCGAGTTCCGCCTGCGGCAGATTCCCGAGGTGTCTGGCGCCTGCGTCGCGATGGACCCGTTCACCGGCCGCGTCCTGGCGATGGTCGGCGGGTTCTCCTACGACCAATCGGAATTCAATCGCGCGACCCAGGCGGAACGCCAGCCTGGCTCGTCGTTCAAGCCGTTCGTCTATGCAGCCGCGCTCGACAACGGCTATACGCCGTCTTCGATCGTTCTCGACGAACCGATCGAGATCGATCAGGGCAACGGCGAGATCTGGAGGCCCGAGAACTTCGAGGGCAAGTCGGGCGGTCCACACACGCTGCGATACGGCATCGAACACTCGATCAATCAGATGACCGTGCGCCTGGCGCGCGACATCGGCATGCCGCTGATCGTCGAATACGCCAAGCGCTTCGGGATTTACGACAATCTGCCGCCGTTCCTGTCGATGTCGCTCGGCGCCGGCGAGACGACGGTGCTCAGGATGGTCACCGGCTATTCGATGTTCGCCAACGGCGGCAAACGCATCAAGGCGACGCTGATCGACCGCATCCAGGATCGCTGGGGCAACACGATCTACCGCCACGACGAGCGCATCTGCCAGGGTTGCGACGCCGCCAAGTGGGAGAACCAGGACGAGCCCAAGATCATCGACAAGCGCGAGCAGGTCATCGATCCGCTCACGGCGTATCAGATCACTTCGATCATGCAGGGCGTCATCCAGCGCGGCACGGGCATCGCGATCAACGAGCTGCATCGCACTTTGGCGGGCAAGACCGGCACGACCAACGACGCCAAGGATCTCTGGTTCGTCGGCTATTCCCCGAACCTCGCGTTCGGCGTGTTCATGGGTTACGACAAGCCGCGCTCGCTCGGCGACAGCGCCCAGGCCGCGCTCTACACGGCGCCGATCTTTCGCGACTTCATGAAGATGGCGCTGAAGGATACGCCCGATACGCCGTTCCGCGTGCCGCCCGGCATCAAGCTCATTTCGGTCGACGTGCACACCGGCATGCGCTCGAGCGGGCCAGGGTCGATCGAGGAGGCGTTCAAGCCCGGCACGGCGCCGCCGGACGCCTATGTCGCGGGAGACGGCACGCCCGCCGACGCGTCGAACCTGTCGCCCAATGTGGACGGGTCGGTGGGGCCGGGGACGGGCGGGTTGTACTAAGCACGGGCTTCGCGCGAATTCTGGCTCGTGAAAATTCTTGACGAATGTTCCCTGTTTGTTCTAGACTGCGCTCTGTCGAAGGAAGGCGCAGGGGCCGAATATGTTCAGGGGGCTTGGAGTTCGCGAATTTCGACTGACGCGAGAAGGCGTCGTTTGCGGCGAGAGCGGATTGGCCGTCGGCGGCGTCGCGCTGCTCGAGCGCGCCCCGTCGCGGACGCAAGCAGGCTGGAGCGTTCGCTCCCTCGCCGAGCTCGACGCCGCATTGAGCGCGCGATATCAACTCGCCGTCGACGTTTCGAGCAAGGTTCGCGGGATGGCGGTCGTCGCCCGCGCGCTCGACAAAGGGAATATCGCCCTCGCGCAGATCGCGGCACTCTTATTGCAATTTCCCGATCCGCCGGATCTCGCCAAGCTAAACTCGGGGGGAGCGGCGCTCGCGAGCGAATTAATCTGCAGCGGCCTGGTCAAAGGCGATTGGAATTCCGACGCCCATCCGCGCACGGGAACGCCGCCCAACAGCGGCTGGTTCGCGCCTGTCCCGAAGGATCCGGAGCCAAGCAAGACGCGCGGCGCAGGCTGGCCGTCAAGTCTCGTCAACGTGGCGCTAAGAACCGTGGTTCTCAAGCTTGCCATACAACTGGCCGAGTTGGAACCGCACGTTCGAACCGCAGTGTCCGTTTTCGCCGTGACCATGGAAATAATCGCCTGGCTTAGAGACGAATTCCCCGAGGAGGATTTTGATCCGAGCCAGCAACGGGTCGCCGACCAGCTCTACGCCAGCCTGCAACCGCCCAAGACCTTGGAAGAACTGCAAACGCAGCCGCTGGACCATTTCTTGGGTTACGAGGAGCATCACATCGTCGAACAGAACTCGGACAATGTCGCCAAGGACAGTGTCTCGCTCGCCGAGTTCTTGCCGAAGTTCAGCTACGAGGTCCTCGATGACCCCAGCAATCTCGTCTGGGTTCCGCGCCTCAAACATGAACAGATTACCGCCGAGTATAACAGCAAGTATCTGGATAACCCGATCTACCCTCTGACGAGGGTGGTCGTCACCGCCATGGATTTCAATGCGCAACGCGAGGCGGGGCTGGACGCGCTTCGCAGGGCCGGAGTGCTGAAATGACCATCGATTCTCGGGAAATTTCATCGTTGACGACTGCCCAGTTGGTCGAACGTTTCGTCGCGGATGCGCGGCGATTGGGCGTCCCCCTAAGATCGCTCGACTTGCGAAACTTCAAGCCGAGAACGCAGGAAGTCGAGGCCGTCGGCGACGATCTGCGGGCGGTCGCGCGCGAGCTTCGGGCTCGCAACGCCGCGGTTGAAGTCCGGCCGTTGTTTGATAGCGAAGAAGATCCCGTGCGCTCGTTCGCGTCGACGCAGTTTCGCGCCTTCGCCCCGGAAGTGGCGCAGGCAGCATTTTCCGGCGTGCGTTTCGGGGCGCCGACGCGCGAGGTCGTCGCGTTGACGCAGCGTGCGCGCGACACATCGCCCGAGCGGCCGAACCTGACGGGTTTGACAGACGACGAACTGGTCGTGCAATTCATCGACGGGGCGATCCGCCTCTATGCGACGCGGTTTCTCGACTGTTTCGGCGATCCCGCCGACCTCGAAGTTCGCAACAACATCCTTCCGCATGTCTGGGACCCCGCGAGGGAGCTCAAGGCGCACGGCGCGCTGGCGAAACTCGTACCGCTGATGGATCATTCCAACGAAAGGGTCCGGCTCGACGCCGCGACCGCCTGTCTCGACCTCGAGCCGCAGAAGGCCGACGCGATCCTTCAAGCGGTGGCCGCCCGCAGCTGCGAGCAATTCGACATGGTGGACGCCAAGCGCGTCATCGAGCGGCGGAGCAGGGGCCAGGGCGTCGTATGGGGCGTTGTGTGACGTGTCGGCGACGTTTACATCCTGAGACCCGCGCACTAGGTTGCGCTCCTTTGACGGATAAGTGTGAGTCTCCATGCGCGCCGAAGCCGAACAATTGGTCGAAACGATCAAGCAGTCCGTGGGACTGCTGAGGAGGCATCTTTGACGTCGACGCTGCGACGCGCCGATTAGCCGAGCTCAACGCCAAATCCGAAGACCCGGCGCTGTGGAACGATCCCGACGCCGCGCAAAAGCTGATGCGCGAGCGCACCATGCTGGAGGACCGCCTCGGCTCGCTGACGAAGATCCAACGCGATCTCGACGACGCGACGACGCTGGTCGAACTCGGCGAGGCCGAAGGCGACGCCGAGACCGAGGCGGAGGGCGTCGGCCAACTCAAGGCCCTGAAAGCCGAAGGCGAGCGCCGTCAGCTCGAAGCGCTGCTGTCGGGCGAAGCCGACGGCAACGACACCTATGTCGAAGTGCATTCGGGCGCCGGCGGCACCGAAAGCTGCGACTGGGCGCGCATGCTGCTGCGCATGTACGTGCGCTGGGGCGAGCGGCGGAAGTTCGATGTCGAGGTGATCGAAGAGACGGCGGGCGACGAAGCCGGCATCAAGTCGGCGACCATCGTGGTGAAGGGCCATAACGCGCACGGCTGGCTGAAGACCGAATCGGGCGTGCATCGGCTCGTGCGCATCTCGCCTTTCGACTCAAACGCTCGCCGCCACACGAGTTTCGCGTCCGTCTGGGTCTATCCGGTGGTCGACGATCGCATCCACGTCGACATCAACGAGGGCGATTGCCGCATCGACACCTACCGGGCTTCCGGCGCCGGCGGGCAGCACGTCAACAAGACGGAATCGGCGGTCCGCATTACCCATATCCCGACTGGCATCGTCGTCGCCTGCCAGTCCGAGCGCTCGCAGCATAAGAACCGAGCCACCGCCTGGAACATGCTGCGCGCCCGAATTTATGAGATGGAGCTCGAAAAGCGCGAAGCCAAGGCGACGGCCGACGCTGCCTCCAAGACCGAGATCGGCTGGGGCCACCAGATCCGGTCCTACGTGCTGCAGCCCTATCAGATGGTCAAGGATCTACGCACCGGCCATGTCTCGGGCACGCCCGCCGAGGTGCTCGACGGCGACCTCGACGCCTTCATGGAGGCTTCGCTAGCCCAGCGCCTATCCGGGCGCACGGTGACGGTCGAGGACGTGGAATAGCGGCGAGGCGCGGGAAGGCTCGCCCAGGATGTTACGCGGCCGATGAGATCGCGGAGGCGCCGATCTCCCTCAGTCGCTTGGTCTGGCGCGCAATGAGGCGTTCGACGTCGGCGATGTCGGCGGGGGAAAGCGCGGCGCCGGGCTTGCGCAGCGCGGGCGAGGCGATGGCGCCCCGCTTGGCGAGCACGTATTTCCGCACCGCGAGGCCGACGCCCGGCTGCTGCTCGTAACGGGCCAGCGGCAGATAGGCGTCGAAGATGTCTTGCGCGCGCGCCAAATCGCCGGCCTTATGCGCCTTGACGACACCGATCATCATCTCGGGGAAAGCGAACCCCGTCATGGCGCCGTCGGCGCCCCGCGCGAGTTCCTCGGGCAGGAACAAGCCGCCATTGCCGGTCAGGATCGAGATGCGCCGCGCGCCCTTGTCGCTGGCGGCGCGGAGCGCGCCGATCTTGGCAAGCCCCGGCCAGTCCTCGTGCTTGAGCATCACGCAGGTCGGCAGCGCAGCAACGATGCGCAAAATCACCGCCGGCGGAACCTGCACCGTGGTGACCAAGGGATAGTCCTGCAGGACGAAGGGAATGGCGCCCAAAGTCTCCGCGACGCCCTCGAAATAGTTGAAAATCTGATCGTCGGAACGGACCTGCGCTGGCGGGGCGACCATGACGCCCGCCGCGCCGAGGTCCATCGCGCTCTCCGCGAGTTCCTTCATCGGCGCGAACCCGGGCGCGGAGACGCCGACGATGATGGGAACGCGATCCGCCACCCGCGCCAGCGCGCGGCGCAGAAAGGCGCGGGCTTCCTCGGCGGCGAGCTTGGGCGCTTCGCCCATCACGCCGAGCAGGGTCAGCCCGTCCGCGCCTCGATCGAGATAGAAATCGACCATGCGGTCGACGCTCGCGAGATCGAGCCCGCCGTCGTCGTGAAACGGCGTCGCCGTGATCACGAAGACGCCGTTCGCGGTTTCGTCGAGCCGTGCCATCGAGACTTCCTCCGGTTAAGGTTCGTTTGTGGGAGAGCCGCCTAGCGAACGCGCTCGGGAGACATCTTCGCCTGCGCCGCCACCAAGGGATGATCGAGCGCGCTGACGTGGCCCGCGTCCGCGCCGCCCGGCGAGCCCCAGCCCGTGACCGCGGGTCCGAAGAACTCGGCATTGGCGAGCCTAAAATCGCCCTCGGTCGCGGGCAGCTCCGCTTCGGTGTAGATCGCGTCGACCGGACAGACCGAGAGGCACAGGCCGCAATCGATGCACTCGTCGGGCTGGATATACATCATCCGGCCGCCCTCGTAGATGCACTCCACCGGGCAGACGTCCTGACAGGCGCCGTCCTTGACGTCGATGCATGCCGAGGCGATGACATAGGTCATGGGAGCCCTCGCGGCCTCACCGCCCGCGCCATTGCGGCGCGCGCTTTTCCCTAAAGGCGCGTACGCCCTCGTCCTGGTCGGACGATTGCAGCGCCTCGACGAGCGCCGGCAGGCGCAACATCTGCGCTTCTTGCGCCGAAAGGCGCTGACCCGCCCGCACCATCTGCTTGATCGCGCGCACCGAGAGCGGCGCGCAGGCGAGAATGTCGACCACCCAACGCGCGACGGCCTCGTCCAGTTCCGGCAGCGTCACGACCTCGTTGACCAGGCCGTAGCGCAGGGCGTCCGCCGCGCTGATGCGCCGTCCCGTCAGCAACATGCCCATCGCCCACACATGCGGAATGCGGCGCGTCAGCAGCGCAATGCCGCCGTCGAGCGCCAGTCGTCCAACGCGCGGCTCGGGCAAGCCGAACGTCGCGTTCGTCGAGGCGACCACGATGTCGCAACCCAGCATCATTTCCATGCCGCCGCCGAGCGCGTGACCGTTGACGCGGGCGATCACGGGCACGTCGAGCGTGTCGCGCAATGCGATCCCGCCGAAGCCGCCGGGGCGCGGCGAGGCCCAATATTCGAGACCGCTCACGCCCGAGCCGCCCTTCATATCGGCGCCGGTGCAGAAGGCGCGTTCGCCCGCGCCGGTCAGCACGACGACGCGGATTTCGCGATCCCGCTCGATCTCGTCCCATATCCGCATCAATTCCGCTTCGGTCGCCTGATCGACCGCGTTGAGGCGTTCGGGCCGATCGAGCGTGACGCGCGCGACATGGTCGGCGACGGAAAACTGCACGCTCACGAGATCACGCCCGCGCTTCGGAGCGCGGCGATCCGCTCGCCGGAGTAGCCGGCCTCGGCAAGAATGGTCTCGCCGTCGGCGCCGAGCGCGGGCGGCGGACGGCGGACCTGGAAGGCGCTCGGATCCATGCTGAGCGGCGTGCCGATGAGCGGCATGGCGCCCTTTTCGCCGGCAAGCGTCACGACCGTGCCGTTCACCTGGGTCTGCTCGTGCCCGAGCGCTTCCGCCAGGGTCAGCACCGGCGAGCAGAGCAGATCCTGCTCGTCGAGACGGGCCAGCCAATATTTCGTGCTGTTCGAGGCGAAGCGCTCACGGAACATCGCCTGCAATTCGGCCTTGTGCGCGACCTGGTCCTTGAACGTCGCATAGCGCGGGTCAGCCGAGAGATCGGGCAGGTCGAGCGCCTTGCAGATGTCCTGCAAGGGGTTGGTCTTGAAGGCGCCGACCAGGACGATCGCGCCGTCGGTCGTCTCGAAGCCGCCGGTGAGCGGGTAGGCGCCCCAACTGAAGTGCCGGCCGCGCTGCAGCCACATCGCGGCTTCCTGCATCTGCATGGCGAGCATCGATTCGAACAGCGAGACCGCGACCTGTTGGCCGCGGCCGGTCTTCTCCCGTTGCAACAGGGCCAGAAGAATCGCCTGAACGAGATGCATGCCGGCGGTGTAGTCGCACAAGGACGTCGCGTAGACGGTCAGCGGTTCGTCATCGTTGCACTTGCGCCGCATCACGCCGGACAGGGCCTGCGCCAGGATGTCCTGGCCACCCTTGTAGGCGAGCGGGCCGCTCTGGCCGAACCCCGAGCCGAAGGCGCAAATGATGCGAGGATTGATCTTGGCAAGCTCGCCGTAGCCGAATCCCATTCGCTCCATGACGCCGGCGCGGAAATTGTTGACGACGATGTCGGCGTCGCGCACCAGATCGTAGATGATCGCCTTGCCGTCCGGCTGGCGCAGGTCGAGCGCGATCGAGCGCTTGTTGCGGTTGAGGCTTCGGAACACGGGATTGTCGGCCCCATCGGGATCGTCGTGGAGCGAAGATCGCGAGAGATCGCCGGCGCCGGGCCGTTCGATCTTGATGACGTCGGCGCCGTAGTCGGCAAGCACCTGGGTGGCGCTCGGGCCGAGCATCACCTGGGTGAAATCGATGACGCGAACCCCCGATAAAGGTTGTTCGGAAGCACTCTGCATTGGAAGGTTCCTCTATTCGGCGGCGACGGCGACAAGCGCGTTTGCGGCGGGACGATCACCGGGATCGGCGCCCTGAGCGCGAAGTCTTGCTTGTAATGCGGCCACATCGACGCTGGCCACATCGACATTCGCATCGAGCGCGAGCGCGGCGGCGATGCCGGCCGCTTCGCCCATCGCCATGCACGGGGGGATCTCTCGCGAGTTGCGTTGCGCGGCGGGGGTCGCGGAATAGTGCCGACCGGCGACGAGCATCTGGCCGACGCCGCGCGGCAGCATCGTGCGGTAGGGATAGTAATAGTCGCGTCCGCGGGCGACGCTGTCGGCGAAATGCCGGCGCTGCGTGACGTCCTCTTTCGTCATGACGTAGACGCCGTCGAGCAAGCGCGTCTGGCGCACGCCGATCTGCGGCGCGACGTCGACCACGAACGCCCGTTCGAATCCGGGCATCTTGGCGCTCACGAAGGCGAGGAGCGCGGCGATGCGATCGCGACCCTGAAAATCCGCCCGCGTCAGATCCTCGACGTTGACGCCGTCGAAGCCCGACATGTGCGGACAATTGCACCAGACGATGCCGGGCAGCGGCGTCTTGAGCCACCACTTGTTCCAGGAGCCGCCCATGATCCGCTTCGCTTCGCGATCGATCGCGCTGAACGCGGCTGGCTCTTCATATTCGAAACGCTCGGCGGCCTCGGTATCGACGCCGCCGAGGCGGAACACGGTCGTCACGATGTAGGAACCGTGGCTGAACGGCGCGCCGGCGGACGAGGCGACGTCGAGATCGCCAGTGGCGTCGACGACGATCTTGCCCATGATCGCCTGCCGCCCGCTCTTCGTCTCGCAGACGACGCCGACGATCCGGCCGTCCTCGACGATCGCCCGCGAAAACCAGCTATGCAGGCGCAGATCGACCTTCGCCTCGGCGACCATCGCGTTGGCGACGCGCTTATAGCCGTCCGGGTCGAAAGCGGCGGCGTAGCAGATCGGCTGCGGCTTGATATGCGAATGAAAGTTGAAAACGCCCCAGCGCGACCATTTGCGCCACAAGGCCTCGTCCGAACGACGCTCGGCTTCCGGCGGCACGACGCACAGGCCGATCCGCTCCATGCGATCGATCATCTCGCCGCATAGCCCGCGCACGGTGATTTCGTCGCCGTTGCACATATCGTCGAGCACGAGGACCATGCCGCCCGAGGCGAGGCCGCCAAGGTAGGCGTAGCGTTCCAGAAGAACGACCGACAGCCCGTTGCGTGCGCCCGCGACCGCCGTCGCGATGCCGGCGGGGCCGCCGCCGACCACGACGAGGTCGGCGCGCTTGACGATCGGAACCTCGCCTGCGGGCTCGTGGACTACGTCGGCATGGGTCATTTCAGCACTCCCAGAGAGGCGCGCAGCTTTCGTCAGCTGGCTTGCGACACGTTCCATTTGAGAAAGAAGCGCTCGAGCCACGAGATCACGCCGAAGAACGCCCCGGAAAACAGGGAACCGACGACGATCGTGGCGTAGAGCAGCGGCGAGTCGAAATTGTACGTCGCCTGGATGATGAGCGCGCCGATGCCGGTCGTCGCCCCGATCCATTCACCGACGATCGCGCCGATCACCGAGGTCGCCGCGGCGATTTTTAAGGCGGCGAAGAGATACGGCAGAGAGCTCTTGAGCCGCAGTTTGAAGAAAATTTCGCGCCGCGTCGCGGAGAGGATGCGCATCAACTCCAGCTGCTGCGGGCTCACGGCGCGCAGGCCGCGCGTCATGTTGACCAAGGTCGGAAAGAAGCAGATGAGCGCGGAAATCGCCACCTTCGGCTCCATCCCGTTGCCCAGCATCAGCACCAGAATCGGCGCGTAAGCCATCACCGGAATGGTGTGAAACATCACCGCTATGGGGAAGAACGCCTCCTCGGCCGCGCGCTGATGAACGAACAGCGTGGCGGCCAGGATCGCCATGCAATTGCCGATGACGAAGCCCATCAGCGCCTCCGTTGCGGTCGGCGCGAGGTTGGCGATGAGCAGCGCGAATTTGTGGTAGAGCGTCGCGGCGACGGCGGTGGGCGCCGGCGCGATGAACGGCCTGACGTGAAAAAGGACGACGCTGACTTGCCAGAGCGCGAGAAGAAGAATGCCCGCGCCGACCGGCAGCAGGCGGCGCCGCCACGCGGCCGCCCGGGCCGCGGCCGTAAATTCCGCGCGCGCCGCCTCGTCCGACGACGACAACTCGTTGGCCGCGGAGCGCATCGGCGTCGACGCGTTCATCAGCAGGTCTCCAACACGCGGCGCAGATGCGCGGCGAGTTCGACGAATTGCGGCGTCTCGCGCATCGCGATGAAGCGCCGGGCCGGCAGCGGCACGGCGACGATCTCGCGAACGCGGCCGGGCCTCGCGGCCATCAACAGCACGCTCTGGCCGAGAAACGCGGCCTCGTAAATCGAATGGGTCACGAACAGAATCGTCGCGCCGGTCTCCTCCCATATCCTCAGCAATTCTTCGTTGAGGCGATCGCGGGTGATCTCGTCGAGGGCGCCGAACGGCTCGTCCATCAGCAACAGTTTGGGATCGTTGACGAGCGCGCGAGCGATCGCGACCCGCTGGCGCATGCCGCCCGACAATTCGTGGGGATAGGCGTTCTCCCAGCCCGACAGCCCCACCAGCGCGAGCAGGTCGCGCGGATCCCGCGCGCCGCCGCGCCGCGCCCGGCCGCCGACTTCCAGCGGCAATTGGACGTTTTCGAGCGCCGTGCGCCAGGCGAGCAGCGAAGCGTCCTGGAAGACGAAACCGATGTCGCGCCGCGCGCGAGCGGTCGCCGCGGTAGTCCCCAGCACCTCGATCTCGCCGGATGTCGCGGCGACGAGATCGGCGACGACACGCAGAAGCGTGGATTTTCCGCAACCCGATGGGCCGAGAAGCGTCAGCAGGCCGCCGCGGGGAATTTCGAGATTGATGCGATCGAGCGCAGTCGTCGTGGCGCGCTCGCTGGTGAACCGCACGCTCACATCGCGCAACCGGATGGCCGGGCCTTCGTCCGGCGCGGTTTGCGGAGCGCGCTCCAACGAGACTTGCGACACGATGTGCGCCTCCTCAGCCCAGCTTCGGGCGATCTTTGTCCGTCATGTCGATGATGGCGGTGGTGACGACCTGATCGAGCTTCGGCTTGCCGGCCTGGAATTGCTTGAGCTCGTCGAAAAGATCGATCTGCTCCTGCCAGACCGCCGGATCGAAACTGCCCCAGCCATATGTCTTGGTGCGGGCGGTGAACTCGACATCGATCATGATCGGCAGCGCGGCGAGTTCGTCGGCGCGGATCAGATTCGGATATTCCTGCACGAGCAGATCGACCGCCTTCTCGGGGTTCTCCTTGGCGTAGGCCCAGCCGCGCCCGGCCGCGCGCAAAAATCCTGCCAGCGCATCCGGACTGGACTTCAAGAAGTCGGCGGTCGTGTAGTAAGGCAGGGCGTAGAGGTGGACGCCCTGATCCCAGAAGCGCATCGTGATGTAGTCGGGTCCGAGGACCTTGAGCGCGGTCGTGTTCGTGCGCCAGCCCGAGATCGCATCGACCTGCCCGGTGAGCAGCGGCGTCATATCGGAGCCGACGATCACCTTCTGGACTTTGTCCTCCGGGATTCCGTTCTTGCGCAGCAGCGCGGTCAGCAAAATCTGGCCGGTCGCCTGCACGCCGATCTTGCGGCCGATCATGTCGTGGGCGGTGCGGATTGGCGCCTTGGGCAGCGAAAAGAATGCGTAAGGATGCTGCTGGGCCCCCACCGCAAAGCAGACGACGGGAATGCTCTGGGAGGCCGCGAGCATCAGCGAGGGGCTCGACGAAACCTGGCCGACTTCGTAGCGGCCCGAGGCGACGATCGCAACCCCGTCGATGTTCGGCCCGCCGGCCTGGATGGCGAATTCGATCTTCTCGTCAGCGAAATAGCCGAGGCGCTTGGCGACGACCTCGCCGATCTGATTGCCGCCGGTGATCCAGCCGAGCTGCATATTGACCTTGCGCAAGGCCGCGACCGCGTGGGCCTGCGAGCCGATCGCTTGCGGCAGAGCCGCGCCGACCAGCGTCGCCCCCGCGGCTTTCAACACGCCGCGTCGCGTCGGGAAAAGCATCCTCGCCATCGTGAAGCTCCCTTTTGGCCCCGGCAGTCGCGCGTGGACACGCGGGAACGGCGCCCGTCGCGCCGCCGGACGCCACGACAAAGTAGTTGAGTTTCGGCGGTGTTGGGAAGAGCATAAATTCGTGATAGGCGCTGCCGTTTCGGCATCGCTTGGAAAACAGACAGCCGCCGCTATGCACGCCATCGTCCTGCATTATCTCGATGAGGTCGCTCGCATCGGCTCGATCCGCCGCGCCGCCGAAAAGCTCAACGTTGCGTCCTCGGCGGTCAATCGCCAGATTCTGAAGCTGGAGGCGGAACTCGGCGTGCGCCTGTTCGAGCGGCGCGGCAACGGCGTGAGGGCGACGCCCGCCGGCGAGCAATTGCTGCGCCATACCCGCACGACGCTCGCCGAATGGCGGCGCACGCGATCGGAGATCGCGGCCATATCGGGCAACATCGGCGGCGAGGTTCGAATCACGGCGATTCCCGCGCTGCTCGTGCGCGTCGTGCCGCGGGCGATCCAGGCCATCGCCGGCCGCCACCCCAACATCTCTTTTCGCGTCCTCGACGTCGACCCGGACGAACATATCGAGGAGATGCGCGCCGCGCGGCCCGACATCGCCCTGATGTTCATCGACAAGCGATATCGTCAATACGAGATCGCGGCACGCCTGAAGACGGCTCTCGGCGCCGTCATGCGCGCCGACCATCCGCTCGCCGACGCGAAGGCTCTGACGTTGACCGATTGCGCCGCCTTTCCCGTCGTGATGCTGGCCGACCCGTGGTTCCTCGATATCGCGTCCGAGGCCGAGTTTATCCAAAGCGGCGCCCAGTTCTCGCCGCGCGTCACGTCCAACTCGCTTATCGTGATGAAGGAGACGATCAAGGCCGGGCTCGGCGTCGGATTCTTCACGCCGACGGGTTTTGTCGATGAAATCACGCGCGGCGAACTCGTCCACCGTCCCCTCGTGGAGCCCGGGTTGGCGGCGAGCGAGATCGGCCTCTTCGTCCACCGGACGCGCTCGGCGGCGCACCACATCAGCATCGTCGCCGACGAGCTGAAGCGGGAGCTGCAGGCCCTGGAGACGGATATTCACGCGATCCCGCGCCTCGCGCCTTCTTAAGCTCGTCGCCCTGCGAGGGCGAGTTCGCGCGCAATTTCACTTGGGTCTTGAGGAGAGCAAAATGACTGTCGATGCCGATCCGAGCGGGCGCCGTCCGCCCCCTGGCGCGAAAATGGCGACGGCCTTTCGGGTTTCATCCCGAAGTCCCAACCGGGTTCGCCAGGTCGGAGCCATCCTCGTCGCGCGCGACGGCGCGGAAATCGCAGCCTGCAATACGTTTCCGGCCGGCGTGCGCGATCTCGAAGAGCGCCACGCCGGCGATGGCCGCTTTGTCTGGATGGAGCACGCCGAGCGCCACGCCATCTTCGAGGCGGCGCGGCGCGGCGTCGCCACGGCCGGCGCGCATATCACGACGACATTCTTTCCGTGCATCGATTGCGCCCGCGCGATCGTCGATTCCGGCATCGTCTGCCTCGATACGCCCGCGCCGGCCTTTGACGATCCCGTATGGGGCGCCTCCTTCGAGCGGTCGCAAGTCATTCTCCAAGAGGGCGGCGTCGACATTCGGATCGTCGACGTCGAGCGGGGAGCGGATTAGGGCCGGCTTGGCGTTGCCGGGCGGGGGCGCTCGCGTTGACGCTCGATTCCATTATGAATAGACCTAAAAGCCGCGAGATGGCGTCGGGGCGAACCGCGATTTAGGATTGCGCCGATCCGAGGCGCTGGGGAGCGCCTGCGGCGTCGGCCATCGTTTTCAACGGAGTGGGAGGTTTGCGATGAAGAGATTCGAGACTTTCGAGCTGACGCGGCGCGAGGCGTTGAAGGCGAGCGTCGCCGTCGCGGCGACCGCTGGCGGTCTGTTCGGCGCGACGCGCGCCGCCTTTGCCGACGACACGCTCGCCGACGTGAAGAAGCGGGGCGAACTCGTCATCGCCACCGAGATGCAATTCCCGCCGTTCGACATCTCCGACAACGGCACATACAAAGGCGTCGACCGCGAACTCATCGACGCCGTGGGCAAGGAACTCGGCGTCAAGGTCTCCTATCTCGATCTGCCCTGGACCAGCATTCTGCCCGGCCTCGATGCCAAGAAGTTCGATCTCTGCATCGCGCCGGTGACGATCACCATGGAGCGCATGAAGCGCTATCTCTTCACCGTGCCGATCGCCGATGCGACCGCGGCGCTGATGAAGCGCGCGGACGACAAGAGCATCGCCAAGCCGGAAGACATCGCCGGCAAGAGGGTCGGCGGCCAGAAGGGCACCTCGCAACTCGGACAGCTCAAGGCTTTCTCGGCGAAACTGTCGAAGCCGGTCGAGATCAAGGAATATGTCGACAACAACCAGTCCTACGCCGATCTGGCGGCAGGGCGCATCGACGCCTCGGTCAATTCGCTGCCCAACCTCGCCTATGCCGCGGCGCAGCGCTCGGACACCTTCGCCATGGTGCTGCCGCCGTTCGGCCAGCCGACCTATTTCTCCTGGGTCGGACGGCTCGACGACAAGACGCTGGTCGATGCGATCAACGCCGCGCTGATCAAGCTCGAGAACGACGGGACGATGGCGACGATTCAGAAGAAGTGGTTCGGCCAGACGATGGACTTGCCCAAGACCGTCCCGCAGCCCTCGATCTGACGCCAAGCTGAAGGGGCGGCTCTCGCGCCGCCCCTTGTAAGCCCTCCGATGCGCCCGCAGGTCATCCTCCACTCCCTAGGCTATCTCACACAGGCGGCGGGGACGACGCTCGCCCTCTCGCTCGCCGGCATCGCGCTCGGCTTCGTCATCGGCGCCGCCGTCTGCATCGCCAGGCTGTCGCGCCGCGCCTGGCTCGCCCGCTTCGGCGACGTCTATGTCAGCGTGTTTCGCGGCGTGCCGCTGCTCGTGCTGCTGCTGTTCATCTATTACTTCCTCGCCGAATTCGGCCTCGACGTGCCGGCCCTCGCCGCGGCGATTGGGGGGCTCGCGCTGTCGTCCGCCGCCTACCAAACGGAAATCCTGCGCGGCGCGATCGCCGCGACGCCGCCGGGTCAGGCCGAGGCCGCCGTCGCCCTCGGCTTCACCGGCGCCGATATCTGGCGGCGCATCCTGCTGCCGCAGGCCCTGCGCATCTCCATCCCGCCGCTGATCAACGAATTCATTCTGCTGCTCAAGGCTTCGTCGCTCGTCTCGGTCGTCGGCATCGCCGAACTGACGCGGGTGAGCATGAACATCGCCTCGCTGACCTATCGGCCGCTGGAGGCCTATGTCGGCGCCGGCCTGTTCTATCTCGCGATCAATCTCTGTCTGGCCGGGCTCGGCGCGGTTGCCGAACGCCGCCTCGCGATCGGGGGCGCGCGATGAACTTCGACCTCGTCTGGCATTACGCGCCTTCGCTCATCAGCGGCTTCGGCGTGACCGTGATGTGCTGGAGCGTCGGCGGCGCGCTCGGCCTCGCCTTGGGTTTCGCGATCGCGCTGCTCTACCGCCTGCGCATCGCGCCGCTGCGCTGGCTGCTGCGCGCTTTCATCGAGATCTTTCGCGGCACGCCGTTTCTCGTGCAGCTCTTCCTGCTCTATGCCGGCGGCCCCTATATCGGCCTGCGGCTGGAGGCGACGACCGCCGGCATCCTCGGCCTCGGCCTCTATTCCTCCGCCTATTTCGCCGAGATCTTTCGCGGCGGCTTCGCATCCGTGCCAGTCGGCCAGATCGAGGCGGCGATGAGCGTCGGCATGAGTCCCTTCGACACGCTCGCGCGCGTCACGCTGCCGGCGGCGCTGATCGCCGCCGTGCCGCCGATCGTCAACATGCTGATCGTCCTGTCGAAGGAGACCGTCGTCCTGTCGATCATCACCGTTCCCGAATTGATGTATCAGGTGCAGACCATGGCGGCGGAGACCTTCACCGCCTTCGACGCGATCTTCGCCATGGCCGCGTTCTATTGGCTGCTGGTCGAAGCCGTCTCGCGCCTGGGGCGCCGCCTGGAAGCGCGCGTCACCGCCTACATGACCGAGGAAGCGAGGCCGGCGTGAGCGAGGCGATGATCGAAATCCGGGCGCTGACCAAACGCTTCGGCGCCAACGAGGTGCTGCGCGGCGTCGACCTGACCGTCGGGCGCTCGGAAGTCGTCTGCCTGATCGGACCGAGCGGATCGGGCAAGAGCACGCTGCTGCGCTGCGTCAATTTTCTCGAATCCTACGATTCCGGCGAAGTGCGCATCGCGGGAAAGCTGATCGGCTACGAGGACGCGCCGGGGGGCGCGCGCCGGCCGATGGGCGCGCGCGCCTTGCGCGAAATGCGGCGCGAGATCGGCATGGTGTTCCAGCATTTCAATCTGTGGCCGCACATGAGCGCGCTGGGCAACGTCGCCGAGCCGCTGCTGCGCGTGCGCGGCCTCGGCTCGCTCGAGGCGACGGAGCGCGCCATGGCGATGCTGAAGCGCGTCGGCCTCGCCGACAAGGCCGAGGCGTACCCGTCGCGCCTGTCCGGCGGCCAGCAGCAGCGCGTCGCCATCGCGCGGGCGCTAGCGATGCAGCCGCGGCTGATGCTGTTCGACGAGCCGACCTCGGCGCTCGATCCCGAACTCGTCGGCGAAGTGCTGGAGGTGATGAAGAGCCTCGCCGCCGAGGGCATGACGATGCTGATCGTCACCCACGAAATGGGCTTCGCCGCCCACGTCGCCGGCCGCATCGCCTTCATCGACGCCGGCCGCATCGTCGAACAAGGGCCGCCGCGGCAGGTGTTCCACGAAAGCGCGGAGCCGCGGGTGCGGCAGTTCCTGCAGACGTATCACGACAGGAATAGCTTTTGAGGGCAGCGCCCGGCGAGCGGCTGGAAAGGGGCGTCAACCCTGTCCGCGATGGCGCTCCTTCATACGGATTCCGGCTGATTGACTCGACGGGTTGTGGATTCCCGACGGGGTCTTCTGCTGGTAGATAGAACGGCCATGAATCGCGGGAGGCGGGCATGGCTCACGTTGCCGGTCATCTGAGCGTTGCGGCGTTGGAGGAGCGGTACGAGGCGTGCGAGGACGTGACGTCTTCGCGGCATTTTCAGACGATCTGGCTGCTGGCGAAGGGACATTCGACCGGCGAGGTTGCGGCGATGACCTCGTTTGGGCAGCGTTGGATCGAACAGCTTGTGGAGCGTTACAACGCGCTTGGACCTTCAGCGATGGGGGATCTGCGTCGGGGCAACGGCGCGGCGGCCAAGGTTCTGACGCCTGAACTGTTGGAACGTCTGCGCCTACGTTTGGCCGAACCGCCACCCGACGGCGGGGTTTGGACGAGCGGCAAGGTCGCGCGCTGGATGGCGGGCGAACTGGGGCGGGCCTCGCTCGCGCCGCAACGCGGCTGGGAAGCATTGCGGGCGATCGGCTGGTCGATCCAGAAGCCGCGGCCGCGCAACCCGAAAGCGGCGACGCCCGAGGAGCAAGAGGCCTTCAAAAAAAACTTGCCGAAGTCGTCGCCGAGGAAGCGGCGCTCCATCCCGACACGCCGATTGAGGCCTTCGCGACCGACGAGCACCGGCTCGGCCTGAAGCCGGTGACCCGTCGGGTCTGGGCGCAGGTCGGCGAGCGGCCGATCGCGCACGGCCATCATCGCTTCGAATGGCTCTATGTGACGGCGTTCGTTTCTCCGGCGACGGGCGAAAGCTTCTGGTACGTCTCGAACGGCGTTTCCAAGCCGTTCTTCGAGGCGCTGCTGCGGCTGTTCGCCGAGGAAGCCGGCGCCGGGCGCGAGCGGCGCATCGTCCTGGTGCTCGACAACGCCGGCTGGCATGGCGAAGCCGGCCTCGCCGTGCCGGACGGCGTTCGCCTCGTCTTTCAACCCGCCTACACCCCGGAGGTGCAGCCGGCCGAAACGCTCTGGACGCTCGTTGACGAACCCGTCGTCAACAAGCACATCCCAACGCTCGAGGCTCTCGACGAAATCATCTCAATGCGATGCGCCGTCCTCGCCAGCGAACGTGAAAAGATCAAGAGCCGAGCCGGCTTCCATTGGTGGCCGAAAATCGCCAACCCGAGGTGATCACCCGGAAACCGTATCAGAGGGTTAGGCGCCATTTTGTGGGACTCGCCAGACCCGATTGGGGAACGGCCGCTGTGGGCGGGCAGGTCTCTTTTTGGCGCTTCGTTCCGATGCGCGGGATTTAACCCAACCCGTGATTTCAAAGGGTGAGACTGATTAACTAGTAATTTTTGTTGTTTTATGCTTCGTGAGTATAACGGAATGACTGAGAAAGTAATTATAGCGAGTTTGGAACCGGCCTCCATCGTCATTGCGGGCAAAGCGAAGCAATCCAGGCTAAGCAGCCGCCGCGAACCTTTAGTCTGGATTGCTTCGCTTTGCTCGCAATGACGGTTGCAACGATTCGGCGCCGGCCGCGTCATCGCGCAATTCGCTCCGCGCTACCTCTTTCACGAAAGCGCGGAGCCGCCATTAGGAATGGATTTCGAGGAGGCGCCTCCTCACCTTCCCCACATCCCCACCAACGTCGCGCTCGCCAACATATGCCCGTGGACATTGAAGCCGACGACGGCGGGTGAAGCGTTCGCGTCGACGTCGAGCTTGTCGACGTCCAGCGCGTAGACCGTCACGCGGTAGTGGTGCGGCTTGCCCTTGGGCGGGCAGGGGCCGCCATAGCCAATCGCGCTGAAGTCGTTGCGCACCTGCAGCGAGCCCGCCGGCAAGGCGGCCCCGGCGGCGTCCCCCGCGCCCTTGGGCAGCGAGGTCGCGGTCGCGGGAATGTTGGCGACCCACCAGTGCCAGAAGCCGCTTCCCGTCGGCGCGTCGGGATCATAGACGCTGACGGCGAAGCTCTTCGTCCCCTTGGGCGCGCCCGACCATTTGAGCTCGGGCGAAACGTTCTTGCCCGTGCAATCCCAGCCGTTGAACACCTGCTCGTCGGCGATCCGGCCACCCGATTTGATGTCGGGGCTGGTCAAAGTCAGAGCGTTTGCGGCGCTCGCGCCGGCTACGGCGCCAGCGAGCAGCGCCGTCCAGAAAGCAAAATTGCGCATGATCCGATCCCTCCCGTGCCCGGCGGTCGCGATGTTGTGTGACACGACATTCCGGTCCGCCCATATTCGGCCGGCCAAGCCGCCGATGCAAGAGCCGTTCAGCCGTTGAGGCTCGGCAGATCGAGCCCCTGCGCCCGCGCGCAGTCGACCGCCGCCTCGTAGCCCGCATCCGCATGGCGCATCACGCCGCTCGCAGGATCGTTCCACAGCACGCGCGAAATGCGTCGCGCCGCCTCCGGCGTGCCGTCGCACACCACCACCATGCCGGCGTGCTGCGAATAGCCCATGCCGACGCCGCCGCCGTGGTGCATCGAGACCCAGGTCGCGCCCGAGGCGCAATTGAGCAGCGCGTTCAGCAGCGGCCAGTCGGAGACCGCGTCGGAGCCGTCCTTCATCGCCTCCGTTTCGCGGTTGGGCGAGGCGACCGAGCCGGAATCGAGATGATCGCGGCCGATGACGATCGGCGCCGTCAGCTCGCCCGAGGCGACCATTTCGTTGAAGGCGAGCCCGAGACGGTGCCGGTCGCCGAGGCCGACCCAGCAGATGCGCGCGGGCAGGCCCTGGAAGCGGATGCGCTGGCGCGCCATGTCGAGCCAGTTGTGCAGATGCGCGTCACCGGGCATCAGCTCCTTGACCTTGGCGTCGGTGCGATAAATGTCCTCCGGGTCGCCCGACAGCGCCGCCCAGCGGAAGGGTCCGACGCCGCGACAGAACAGCGGGCGGATGTACGCGGGGACGAAGCCGGGAAAGTCGAAGGCGTCGCTCACGCCCTCTTCGAGCGCCATCTGGCGGATGTTGTTGCCGTAGTCGACGGTCGGGACGCCGGCGTGACAGAAGCTCAGCATCGCGCGCACGTGCTCGGCCATCGACGCCTTGGCGGCGCGCTCGACGCCCTTGGGATCGCTGGCGCGCCGCTCTTCCCATTGCTCCAGGGTCCAGCCCTTGGGCAGATAGCCGTTGACCGGATCGTGCGCGGAGGTCTGGTCGGTGACGATGTCCGGCCGGACGCCGCGGCGCACCAGCTCGGGCAGGACCTCGGCCGCATTGCCGAGCAGCGCGACCGAAACTGCTTTGCGCGCCTTGGTCGCGCGCTCGATGATCGCCAGCGCGTCGTCGAGATCCTTGGCGGCGACATCGACGTAGCCGGTGCGCAAGCGGAAATCGATGCTGGATGGCCGGCATTCGACCGCCAGCAACGAGGCCCCCGCCATCGTCGCCGACATCGGCTGCGCGCCGCCCATGCCGCCGAGACCGGCGGTCAGAATCCATTTTCCCGCGAGATCGCCGCCGTAATGCTGGCGGCCCATTTCGGCGAAGGTCTCGTAGGTGCCCTGCACGATGCCCTGGCTGCCGATATAGATCCACGAGCCCGCGGTCATCTGGCCGTACATCATCAGGCCCTTGCGATCGAGCTCGCGGAAATGATCCCAGGTCGCCCAGTGCGGCACCAGGTTGGAATTGGCGATCAGCACGCGCGGCGCGTCGGCGTGGGTGCGGAAGACCCCCACCGGCTTGCCGGATTGCACCAGCAACGTCTCGTCGCCCTCCAGCCGGCGCAAAGTCGCGACGATCCGGTCGAACGACTGCCAGTCCCGCGCGGCGCGCCCGATGCCGCCGTAGACGACAAGCTCGCCGGGCCGCTCGGCGACGTCGGGATCGAGATTGTTCATCAGCATCCGCAACGGCGCCTCGGTCAGCCAGCTCTTGGCGGAGATTTCAGGGCCGCGCGGCGCGCGGATGACGCGCATGTTGTCGATGCGGGAGGGAGAGTTCATGGCATGGCCTTTCTGAACAGAGGGGCAGGAGTCGCGCACGCCCTCATCCGGCGCTTCGCGTCCCCTTCTCCCGCAGGCGGGAGAGGGCCGGGGTGAGGGTCTCACAAACCAATCGTCACTCGCGCATCCAAGCCAGCAACGTGTCCAGCACCCGCCGCAGCGTCGCACGGGTCCTCTCCGCGCGCATGGGATCGAGTGGCGTCGGCCAGCTGGCTTCGCCGACGGCGTCCGGTTCCTCCATATAAGCGCGGCAGGCGAGCTCCATCTGCAGCGCGTGCGCGCCTGCCTCGGGGCGCCCGAAGCTCCGTGTGATCCAGCCGCCCTTGAAGCGTCCGTCGACGACGTGGCTCTCGCCGCTGTCGGCGAGAATTGCGCGCACCGCTCCGCGCAGCGCGGGATCGCAGCTCCGGCCGGAATTCGTCCCGAGATTGAACAGGGGCAGTTGGCCCTCGAACAGGCGCGGAATGCGCGAACGGATCGAATGGGCGTCGAAGAGAGCGACACGGCCGAAACGCTCGCGCAATCGCTCGATCTCCTCGCGCAGCGCGGCGTGATAGGGGTCGAAAAAACGCCGCCGCCGCGCCGCGATCTCGGCGGCGTCGGGCGCCTCGTTCGGCCGGTAGAGCGGCTCGCCGTCGAAGGTCGTCGTCGGGCACAGTTCCGTCGTCGCCTGGCCCGGATAGAGCGAGGCGCCGCTGGGATCGCGGTTGACGTCGATCAGCGAGCGCGAAAGCCTGGTGCGCACGATGGTCGCGCCCAGGGCGCCAGCGAAGTCGTAGAGCTCGTCCATCCACCAGTCCGCGTCCTTGCGCGCCAGCCAGGAGCTGACGAAGCGCGGTTCGAATTCGGCGAGTTCGAACCCGGCGTGCGGCACGCTGACGACGAGCGGCGCCGCGCCGCGCGTGACCACGAGCCAATCCGGTGCGGCGTTCATCGTGCGCCTCCTTCCAACTTCGGCAGCGCGGCAGGCCCGCCGCCTCGACGATCGCCCGACATCAGGCGCGTCGCCGCGACGATGTCCGGATGAAGAGCTTCGTCTCTTGCCTTGCTCCCAGCTTTAATGTATATACATATCAGCGAAGATTGCAAGCGTCCGGGCGCCTGGACGCGCGACGACGGGGAGCGCGATGCCGGTCATTCACGCCGCGAGGGCCTTGACCTCGGAGGGATGGAAATCCGAAGTGCGGCTGACGATCGAGGGCGAGGGGATCGTCGCCGTCGAAACGGGCGTCGCGGCGCGACCCGGCGACGAGCGCCACGCGCTTGCGCTGCCGGCGATCGCCAATCTGCACTCGCACGCCTTCCAGCGGGGGATGGCAGGCCTCGCCGAATATCGCGGCTCGGCGCGCGACACGTTCTGGACCTGGCGCGAGACCATGTATCGCTTCGCCCTGACGATGTCGCCCGACGACGTCGAGGCGGTCGGGGCGCAACTTTACGTCGAGATGCTGGAGGCCGGCTTCGCGGCGGTCGGCGAATTCCACTATCTGCATCACGCGCCGGACGGCTCGCCCTATGCGGAGCGCGCCGAGATGGCGAGCCGCATCGTCGCGGCGGCGCAGCGCGCCGGCATCGGACTGACGCTGCTGCCGGTGTTTTACGCCCACGCGACATTCGGCGGCGCGCCGCCCAGGCCGGAGCAGCGGCGGTTCATCAGCGATGTCGAGTCGTTCGCGCGGCTCGTCGAGGATTGCCGCGCGCTGATGAAGGACGAGCCGCAGGGCGTTGTCGGCGTCGCGCCGCACAGTCTGCGGGCGGTGACGCCGAGCGAACTGGCGGCCGTTGTCGGCCTCGCGGGCGAGGCGCCGATCCACATCCACGCCGCCGAGCAGGTCAAGGAAGTCGAGGACTGCCTCCTCTGGTCGGGCGCCCGGCCGGTGCAGTGGCTTCTCGATCACGCGCCGCTCGATCCGCGATGGTGTCTCATCCACGCGACGCACATGACCGACAACGAAACGCGCCGGCTGGCGCGCATCGGCGCCGTCGCCGGCCTCTGCCCGATCACCGAGGCAAATCTCGGCGACGGCGTATTCAACGCGCCGGATTTCGTCGCGGAAGGTGGCCGATACGGGATCGGATCGGATTCCAATGTGCTCATCGGCGTCGCGGCCGAACTGCGCCAGCTCGAATATGCGCAGCGGCTGCGCGATCGCGCGCGCAACATCTGCGCCGTCGCGGGCGCATCGACGGGTCGCGCGCTCTATGACGCGGCCGCCGCGGGCGGCGCGCGCGCGTTGGCGCGCCGCAGCGGGCTCCTGGCGGCAGGCGCGAGCGCCGACATCGTCACTTTGCGCGCCGACCACCCTTCGCTCGCCGGGCGGAGCGACGATCAGATTCTCGATACCTGGATCTTCAGCGGCGGCAATGGGCTCGTCGATTGCGTATGGAGCGGCGGACGCAAGGCCGTCGTGGACGGTCGCCATCCCTCCCGCGAGAGGATCGCCGCCGAATTCGCCGCGACGATGCGCAGGCTGTGCGCGGCATGAGCGCGCCGAGGCTCGCGCAAACCACGCGCTGCTAGCGAGAACGCTCGTGAGGGCGTTTCCCTCAACGCGTCCGGCCAGCGCGATTTCGCTGCACCAACAGATCCTCGCGGACATTGAGGAGCGCATCCTTTCCGGCGAATGGCCGCCTGGGCATCGCATCCCCTTCGAGCACGAATTGACCGCGCGCTACAAGTGTTCGCGCATGACGGTGAGCAAGGCGCTGACGCAACTGGCGGGCGCCGGGCTGATCGAGCGGCGGCGCAAGGCGGGCAGCTTCGTGACGCGGCCGCATTCGCAATCCGCCGTGCTCGAAATCCAGGACGTGCGCGCGGAAATCGCCGCGCTCGGCTTACCCTACCGCTTCGAGATCCTCTCGCGCCAGCAGCGACGCGCGACGCGCGCCGATCGCGCGCTGTTCGCGGTCGCCTCGAGCGACACGGTGCTGGCGCTGACCTGCCGCCACGACGCCGCCCAACGGCCGTTCTGCCTCGAAGAACGTTTGATCAACGTCTCCGCGGCGCCGGACGCCGCCGACGAGCCGTTCGCCGACGATTCGCCCGGCGCATGGCTGGTCCGGCGCGTTCCCTGGACCTCGGCGGAGCATCGCATCAGCGCCGCGGCGGCGCGCGGCGAAATCGCGCGCGCGCTGAAGATCGCCGAGGGCGTGCCCTGCCTCGTCATCGAGCGCCGCACCTGGAGCGGCGAGACGCCGGTCACTCACGTCAAGCTGACCTATCCCGGCGAAGCGCACGAACTCGTGGCCCGCTTCACCCCCAGGCAGACCTGACGGACGGTCTCGTCGCAAATCAAAGTCTAGCCGCCTTGGCCGCTGGGGCATTGGTCGACGTTCGCCAGATCGGCGTCGGCGGGATAGAGCGCCATCAACTTGCGCGTCACGCCGTTGGTCCAGCCAAAGCCGTCCTGCGTCGGGTATTCGCCGCCGCCTCCCGGCCGATCGGTCGTGATCACGTCGTATTTTTCGAGCAGCTTGCCGGTCTGGCGATAGACGCGCGAGACATTGACCACCCAGCGACAGGCGATCTGCTCGGCGAGCCGGTTCCGCCCGTAACCCGTCAAACCCGCCACGGCGATCCATTGGAGCGGCGCCCATCCGTTGGGCGCGTCCCATTGTTGCCCGGTGTCGAGCGTGGTCGAGACGATCCCGCCGGACTTCAGCAATTCTTTCGCCGCCGCTTGCGCCACCGAAGTTGCCTGCGCCGCGCTCGCGACATGCGTAAACAGCGGATACAGGGTCGCGGCGCTGATGTCGTCGGCGGGCTGCTTGAGCTTCCAGCGATAATCGAAATAGGCGCCGCGGGATTGATCCCAGAGATAGCGATCGATTGCGGCGCGGCGGGCGGCGGCGCGGCGCGCGTAATCTTCAGCGCAATCGAAATCGCCTGCCCGCTCGCAACCCGCGCGGATCGCGCCTTCCAGGCCGAACAGCAGACTGTTGAGGTCGACTGGAATGATTTCGGTCGTGTCGATCGAAGCCATCGTTCGCGAATCCGCGAACCATCGCGAGCTGAAGTCCCACCCGCTCTCGGTGGCGGCGCGAATCTCCCGATAGGTCTGTCGCGGCTCCCGCGGCGTCGCCTGCGCCTGCGCGACGTCCTCGCGATAGGATTCGTCGCGCGGCGCGCCGCTATCGTCCCAATAGCGATTGAGGATCGACCCGTCGTCGAGCGCGACGACGCGGCGATGCGCGTCGCCGGCGGTCAATTCATCCGCGCCCTCCATCCAGAAGGCGTATTCCATCTTCAGTTCTGTCAGATAGCGGGCGAAGGCCGCCGCCGGGTCCGCCGGCGAGAGCAGCTCGACCATGGCGAAGAAGAATGGCGGTTGCGACCGGCTGATGTAATAGGAACGGCCGCCGTTCGGCGCATGCCCGTAGGCGTCGATGAGATGGGCGAAGTTCTGAACCATGTCCTCGAGCAGATCCGGCCGGCCGCTTTCGGCGAGGCCCAGCATGGTGAAATACGAGTCCCAGTAATAGAGTTCGCGGAAGCGGCCGCCGGGAACGACATAGGGTTGCGGCAGCGGCAGCAGCGAGGAATAGGGCGCCGTCGCCGGCGTATCGCGTGTCAGGCGCGCCCAGAGGATGTCGATGTGCTGACGGATGGGCGCGAACACGGAGGCGACGGGCGGCGCGGCAGGATCGGTCGGCAAATCGAAGTGCGCTACGACGAAGCGCTTCAGAGCCTCCGGCGAAAGCGGTTTCTGCGCATGGTAGAGCGCGAGAATGTCGGACGGCGGCGACCTCGGCGTTGCGTCGGCGAATTCCTTGCTATCGGGAAAGATGTGTTCGAGTTCGACATCGGCGTAGAGGTCCTCGAACAGGACCTGCGGCGTGCTGGGCTGCTGGCGCGCGGGCGCCGAAAGCGCGATGAACGGCGCCAGCGCGACGAGCGCGATGCCGATCAGTGTCTTCGCGCCGCCTCCGCATATGACCATCGGCAACTCGGACGAACCCGCGCTCGACGGGACGTCGAGCGGGCGAACACTTTACTGAGCGCCACAGCAAAGGAAAACGTTGTGCGTGCTGACGGCGTCAGACTGGCCGGTTCACTGGGGGCCGGAGCGAAGTCTTCGAATTCGATCTCCGACAGAGAAGGGAGCCCTCGTCAATTTTGCTCGTTGAAGAACCCGAGCTCCCGCGCGTTGTCCTCGAGAATCCGAGCGCGGAATTTGTCGTCGATGTCGCCGAGCTGCTGATGCGGGTCGGGCAGGCCCATGGAGAACGGCCAGTCCGATCCGAACAGGATGTGACCCTCGCCATGGATTTCCGCCGCCAGCCGCAACGCATGGCGATCATGGGTGATGCAATCGACGCAGAGGCGCCGGAAGCCGCGCCGTACGCTTTCGGCTCCGGTATCCGCGCCCGGTCGGCCGGTGACCTTGCCGCGTTCGAGCCGCCCGACCGCCGCCGCCGCCGCGCCGCCGCCATGGGCGAGGCAGACGGTGAGGTCCGGATGTCGCTCAAGGATGCCCGACATGGCGAGATGGGCTGCCGCGAGCGCCGTCTCGACCGGGCTGCCGAGCAGGTTGTGCAGGTAGAACGGCTCGTAGCGCGGATCGCATCCCTTGCAGGGGTGGAGAAACAGGAAAGCGCGGGAGGCATTCAGGACCGACCAGAGACGGCTGTAGCCGGGCGAAGAAAGGATGAGCTTATCCTCCGCCGAGCCGGCCGGCATCGCAAAGCGGGCCGGTCCCGATCGCGCCCGCTCCTCAGCGATATCGGCGGCAAGATCAGGGTGCTGCACCGGCAAATGGAATAAGGGCGCGAGCCGCCCGGAATGTCGCGAAGCGAGATCGGCTAAGCCGTCATTCGCGTAATCGGTCCAGAGCCGGGCGGCCTGTTCGTCGAGTGTCAGCCGGTAGAGCGGCGGCGGGATCGACACCCAGGCGCGCTCGATCCGGTTCTCGTCCATCCAGGCGACCAGAGCCTCGGCGCGATAGACGGATTTTACGGCGAGCGTGTAGCCGTCGATCGTGAGCGCGCCGGCAGCCTCGCTCCATGTGACGCCCGGGATGCCGGGCAAGCGGTCGACCAATACCGGGGCGAGGTGAGCGTGGACATCGAGGGCAATGCGCGCGCGCCGGCCCGGGTCGGGCGCGGAAGAGTTCGTCATGACGCGTACCCCATGATTGCCTTTACCTCGAGGAATTCGTTGAGGCCCCATGCGCCCCATTCGCGTCCGTTGCCGGATTGCTTGTGGCCGCCAAACGGGGCGCCGCGGTCGAGCGGGGGATAGTTGATGTGCACGTTGCCGGCTCGGATCCGGCGCGCCACTCGACGCGCCCGCTCCAGATCGCCCGATTGCACATAAGCCGAGAGGCCGTAGGGTGTATCGTTGGCGATCGCGACGGCTTCGTCTTCATTGCGATAAGGCAAGATCGACAGGACCGGGCCGAAAATCTCGTCGCGCGCGATCGCCATCTCCGGCCGGACATCGGCGAAGATGGTGGGCCGGACATAGTAGCCGCGCTCGAACCCGTCCGGGCGCCCCGGTCCGCCCGCCACCAGCGTCGCGCCCTCGGCGATGCCGCGTTCGATCAGGCGCTGCACCTTCTCGAATTGCGCGGCGTTGACGAGCGGTCCGAGCGCCGTGCCCTCGGCTTCGGGATGGCCGACCTTGTAGGTCGCGGCGGCCTCCCTTGCAAAGGCGACGACTTCGTCCTGCCTTTCCGCGGGGACCAGCAGCCGGGTCGCGGCGCTACAGGACTGGCCGGAATTGCTGAAGCAGCGGGCGACGCCGAGCTCGACACAACGTTTGAAGTCCGCATCGGGCAGAAGGATGTTCGGCGATTTGCCGCCGAGTTCCTGAGCCACCCGCTTCACCGTGTCGGCTGCGGCCTTCGCGACGAGTACGCCGGCCCGCGTCGAGCCGGTGATCGACACCATATCGACATCGGGATGCGCGGCGAGCGCCGCGCCGACGCCCGCCCCATCGCCGTTCACGAGATTGAACACGCCCGCCGGCAACCCGGCCCCGTCGATGATCTCGGCGATGATGATTGCGCTCAATGGCGCGACTTCGCTCGGCTTCAAGACCATCGTGCATCCCGCCGCCAGGGCGGGGGCGACCTTGCAGACAATCTGGTTGACCGGCCAGTTCCAAGGCGTGATCAGCGCGCAGACGCCAATCGGCTCCCGGGTGATCAGCGTCCGACCCTGGGGTGTGTCGAACTCGAACTTCTCCAGCACGCGGATCATCTCGTTCAGATGATTGGGGCCGCTCGCAACCTGAGCGTTCAGCGCGAAGGCGAGGGGCGCACCCATCTCCCGCGAAATTATGCGGGCCAGTTCCTCCCGCCGCCTCTCGAAGCCCTCCGCGATCCGCCGCAGCAAAATGATGCGCTCGTCACGGCTGGTCAGCGCGAAGGAAGGGAAGGCGCGGCGAGCCGCCGCGACCGCCTTGTCGACGTCGGCTCCAGCGCCGATCGCCACCTCGGCGAAGGCGGCTTCAGTCGCAGGATTGATGACGGCGATCATTCGCGGCTCGACGGGGTCGACCCAGCGGCCGTCGATGTAGAATTGCTTCGAATGGTCCATGTCGAACATCCATCTCCTCGGTGACTGGTCTTCGCTCGCCTCACGACATCGCGAGCACAGGGTCCGTTTGGACGAATCCCGCCGACGGCGCGGCGACCTGATTTCCTTTGCGGAACACCTCGCCATAGAGGCGCAGCCAGTTGCCGCTCGTGATCTTCTCCACTTCGTCCGGCGCGAAGCCTGCGGCGCGCAATCCGTCCGGCAACAGGCCGAGATGGTGGACTTCAGTGAACCAAGCCGGCGGCGGGGCCTTGCCTGGCCGGGCCGCGGACGCGGCGCCATAGTCGACGCCGCGCGTCCATCGCCCCATGCGCATCCAGTCATAGTCCGGCTTGGTGAAGTTGTGGCTGCGATCGGTTCCGATCGCGACATGGTCGACGCCGATGAGCTCGGCCGTTCTCGCGACCATCTCGCACCAGGCCTGGAGAGAACTGCTGTAGTGATCGCCCGCGATGTTGCGATAGGTGGCGCAGCCAAGCACGCCGCCGCTCTCCGCCAGCGCTTTCAGCACGTCATCGGTTTTGTTGCGTTTGTGCGGGAAGAGGCTGTCGGGATTGGCGTGCGTGATCGCGACGGGCTTCTGCGAGCATTTGATGGCGTCGAGCGTCGTGCGATTGCCGACGTGGGACAGATCGACGAGAACGCCGGCGCGGTTCATTTCCAAGACGACTTCCCTACCGAAACGGGCGAGACCGGAATCCTCCGCCTCGTAGCAACTGGCGCCGAGCTCGTTCTGATTGTTGTAGGTCAATTGGATCACGCGGACGCCGAGTTCGGCGAAGAGTTCGACGAACCGAATCCGCCCCTCGAGCAGATTGGAGTTCTGAAAGCCGAGGATGATGGCCGTCCGTCCCGATGCCGCGGCAGTCTCCATCTCGTCGACGGTCGTCGCGATGGCGACGAGATCGCTGTTGGCGGCCACGAGATCGCGCCAGCGCGCCAGCGAATCGAGGGACTCGACGGTACCTTCCCAGAAGCCACAGGTAACGGTCACGCCGGCGACGTCGGCCTGGCGAAGCTCCTCGAAGATTTTGCGGTTGAAGTGGCCGCATTGCAGGCCGTCGATCAGCATGGCGTCTCTCCTTTTCTTAATGCATTGTCCCGCGGAACGGACGCCGCCCCGCACGATGGAAGTGCTGGAGCCCTGTCGGTCAGGCGGACTGACGTATGACGAGCTTGGTTGGAATGGTCTGGCGCTCGACGATGGCCTGCTCGTCGAACTCGAAGAAACTCCCGACGGCGCGTGCGACCGCCTCGACGTCGAGCGATACCGTGGTCATCGACGGACGAGAGAACACCCCCCAGGCGAGGCCGCCGAAACCGACGAAGGCGATGTCTTCAGGCACGCGCAGGCCACGGTCTGCCGCCGCCGCCATGCCGCCGAGCGCGAGTTCGTCGCTTGCCGCAAGCACGGCGCCGAACCGCGAGCCCTCGGCCAGCGCCTGCGCGACGGCCAGGTAGCCGGCATCGGCCCGGTAGCCCTCGGAAATATTCCAGACGAGCGCAGGCTCGGGATCCAGGCCATGCGCCCGCAGGGCATCGCGATAGCCGTCGTACCGCGCCCGGCCCACCGCCGACGTCTCGATGCGTCCGACGAAGGCGATCGGGCCTCTACCTCGGCGGATCAGATGCTCGGCCGCCGCGGCGGCTCCGCCGGCGTCGTCGTGAACGATCGAGCGGACGCCGAAATCCGTGAGATCCTGGCTGAGCGACAGAACATCGACACCGTTGTCCGACGCCGTCTGGATCAGCGGTTTCAGTTCGCGCATGTCCATGACATGCGGCAATGCGAGCAGGATGCCGCGCAAGCCGAGCAACGTCGCTTCCGCGAGGAGATGATGCAGCCGGTCCTCGCGGTGACCGAGATTGAACAGAAGCAGGTCGAGGCCGATCGCCTCGAGCTCGCTCTGCAGGCGCTTGGCGAGCCGCGCATAGATGCCTTGCTCGATGTCGCCCGTGACGAGCGCCACGGCGCGGCCGCGACCGCTGCGCAAGCTGCGCGCCACGATGTTGGGCCGATAGCCTAGCAGTTGCACGGCATTGAGCACGCGCGCCTTGGTCTCGCTCGCAACGCGCACATGACCCCCGATCACGCGGGACACCGTCGCCGCGGACACGCCGGCATGTCTGGCGACGTCGAGAACGCTCACCATGGCCGATCCATCATCGCGCCCCCGCATGGATCGTCAGGCTTGCCTGGCCTTCCCGCAGGTCGCGCAGCACAACCTGGCTCGCATTGTGTCCGGCGATCCCCGATATGTAGTTGCCAGGCCAAGTCCCGTTGCCGCTGAGATAGAGGCCGCGCGTCGGCGTGCGATAGGCATGCAGGCCCGGCATCGGGCGCATCCAGAACATGTTGGACGGCAAGGTGTCGCCGTGGGTGATGTTGGCCTCGACCAGGCCGAACTCCTTCTCGAACTGGGTCGGATCGATGATGCGGGTGTCGCTGATGAGGTCAGGCAAGCTCGGCATGTATTCGGCGAGCTTGGCGATGGCGCGTTTGGCGAAGACATCGCGCTGAGCAGCCCAATTTCCGTCGCGCAGATGATAGGGCGCGTTGCCGATGTTCAGACTGAGGACGTGCTTTCCGGCCGGGGCGAGCTCGGGCGAGGTCATCGACGGGCAAAGCCCCCAGATGACTGGCTTCTCCGACAGCCGCCCGAGCAGCATGTCGGTATGCGCCTCTTCGAGATAATCCAGCGTCGGCGCGATCCTGAATTGCGCGCAGGCGAGCTGTTCCGCTTCGCCGCGCGAGGCGGCTGCCGCGAAGCGCGGCATTCCGTCGAGAGCCAGCACGACCTTGAAGGCGCGCCCGCGCATCGATTTGCGCGCGACCTTCGGGATCAGTTCGTTCCAACCCAAGGGCTCGTCGAGCAGCGAGACGACCGTCGTGCGCGGATTGATGGTCGAGACGACGATGGGGGCCTCGAATTCGTCGCCCGAGGCGGTGACGACGCCGCGCACGCGATCCCCGTCCGTCCGGATCAGGGCGACCGGCTCGCTGGTCTTGATCTCGCCGCCATGCGCAACGACGCTCAGCCGGAGAGCCTCGATGATCGCTCCCATGCCGCCGACCGGCAGACCCGTCGAGCCGCGCAATGGCATGAGGCGCGGATCCTGCTCGCCGCCCTCCCTGAGCGATGCGAGAGAGAGCGGCCGCATCATCAGATTGAACGGCGTCCCCGGCGTCGAGGGGGCGGCCTGGCCGCCGACGACGGCGAGCGGCGCGATCAGGGCCTTCGTTTCGGGCGCGAGTTCGAACTCTTCCATGAGATCGCGGACGCTGCCGAAAAAGATGCGGCTGAATGCTTCCTGGTCTTCGAGCCGGGTGAGATTGCGGACGAGGTGCTGCAAGGATGGCGGCGTGTCGAAGATCGAGATGCCCAACCGGTCGGCGAAGCGCTGGAGATAGGCGAAGAAGGCGTCGTAACGGGCGGCCTCGCCCGGCGCATAGGTCTCGATCTGCGCCTGATTCAAGGCCGGCGTCCGCCAGCCGACATAAAGCCTCCCGCCGTCCAATGGCTGAACCAGCGTCGGGTCGGGCCGCACGAAGCGCAGCCCGTAATGCTCGAGCTCGAGTTCGCGCACGATCTTCGGCTCGAGCGAGCCCGGCGAGTTCGCGATCGTCGAGAAGTACCCCGGCATGAACTCGACGGTGGCGGCCGGTCCGCCAAGTCGCGGGCTCGCCTCGACCACCAGCGTCTTCAGCCCGGAACGGCCGAGATAGGCGGCGACCACCAGACCGTTATGACCGCCGCCCACCACGATCGCGTCGTAACGTCCGCCGGACCGGGAGCGGGTGGGCGGCATGGGCCACGCCGTGTTCATTGCGGCACGAAGTCGTTGGTGTAGAAAGCCGCTGCCGTCTTGTCCGCGGGGATGTCGCCCACCGATTGCAGCGTGGCGATGAGCTTGGTCCATTCGCCCTGCGTCTGGAGACCCCAGCGGGCGTCGGCAGGCGGCGTTGAAAGCGCCATGAGGTGGTTGAAGTAATCCACGCAGCGGGCAATCGTGCCGGCGAGGTGCACCTTGGATCGCATCAGTTCGCAGGCCGCCTTCGGGTCGCGCACGGCTTCCGCGAAGCCGCGTTTTGTCGCGGCGAGGAATTTCCTGGCGACGTCGGGATTCTTGGCGAGGAAGGCGGTGTTCGCCGCGAAGCCGAAGCCGAGCAGCGGCACGCCGAAATCGCTGAGCTGCATGGTCTCCGGCTGCTGGTTGGTGGCGCTGATGTAGGCGTCGTAGGCGGGACTGTCGCCGCTGACCACATCGATGGAGCCGCCAAACAACGCGGCTGTCTTGGCGTTCGAATCGAGCGAGATGACGTTGAGATCGCCTTCCGTCATCCCGTTGGCCTTGGCGAAGATGCGTAGGCTGAGCGCGTCCGACCCGCCGGGAGTGCTGCCTATTTTCAGGCCCTTCAGCGATTTCGGGCCATCGAGCTTGACCTTGCCCTCGATGCCGATGAAGGCCGCCGCGGTCTTGTGCTGGTAGAGCCCGATGACCTTGATAGGCGCGCCCTTGCCGATCAATTCGGCGGCGTTGGTGACATTGAGATGGGCGATGTCGAAGCTGCCTTGCGACAGGAGCAAGGCGGTGGTGGCCGAGCCGCGGCCTTGCTCGATCGTGACGTCGAGACCGGCGTCGGCGTAGAAGCCGCGATCCTGCGCGATCAGGAAAGGGGCGTGATAGGGCAGCCAAGCCCAGTCGAGCAGAACCTTCACCGGGGTTGCGGCCGATGCCGGCGCGATGCCGACGCACAGGCTCAGCGCCACGGCTTTCATGAGATTGCGCGGGCTCGCCAGCCAGCCGGCAATATCGATGATCACATCAAGCTCCCATGGCTCAGACGTTGGCGCCGCGAAACGGGGATGACGCGCGCTGGCTTGGATGCCATGGCAGGATGCGGCGCTCGCCCCATTCCGCGAGGCGCCAGACGAGCACGCCGAAGATGGAAAACACCGTCACCGCCGCGAATGCGAGGGAGGTGTCCATGTCGCCGACGGCCCGGATCAGGAGATGGCCGAGACCTTGGTTCGAGGCGACGAATTCGCCGATGACCGCCCCGACCGGCGCCAACGTGACCGCAAGCTTGACGCCAGCGCAGATGCTGGGCAGGGCGCTGGGAAACTGCACCTTGCGCAGGACCTGGGACGGCGTCGCCCCCATGGCGCGCACGAGCAGAAGCTGTTCGGGGTCCGCCGATTTCAGGCCGGCGACCGTGCTCACGATCACCGGAAAGAAGGTGAAGGCGACGACGAAGAACATCTCGCTCCGCAAGCCGAAACCGAACCAGACCAGGAAGAGCGGCGCGACGACGACTTTCGGGATGGCGTGAGCGACGACGAGCCAAGGCGTCAGCATCCTGTCGACGAGCCGGGAGGACGAGATCGCGGCCCCCGCGACGAGACCCAGGACGACCGCCATGACGAGACCAAGCGCTGCGGCGAGCGTCGTTATCGCCAACTGACTGAGGAGATAGGACCATTGCGCGACGATGGTCACCATCACGGCCGACGGCGCGGGGAGAACATAGGCCGGCACGTGGAAGGCGCGCACGAGTCCTTCCCATAGTCCAAGCCCAATCGCGCCGCTGACGAGCGGCCAGAGCAGGCCCACGACCAAACTGCCCAAAGGTCGAGGCGCCATGGCGCCTTTGGCCGTTTTGGCGCTTCGCCACGCCACCGCGCTCATCCCTCCAGAACCCCCGTTTTCTCGAAGTGTTCGCGAATCCGGCGGCCGATGGCGGTGAACTCGTTGGTTTCCCGCAGCGCGAGCCGCCGTGACCGCCCGAACGGCACCTTGATGTCATCGAGGATCGCGCCCGGACGGCCCGACATGACGAGCACCCGGTCGGCGCAGAATATCGCTTCAGCAATGCTGTGCGTGATCAGCAGCGTCGTCACGCTCTCGGTGCTCTGCACCTGTTGCAGGAGGATGTTCATCTGGTCGCGCGAGAGCGCGTCGAGGGCGCTGAAGGGCTCGTCCATGAAGAGCATGGCCGGCTTCGTCAGAAGGGCCCTGGCGATCGCGACCCGCTGCCGCATGCCGCCGGATAGCTGCCACGGATAGGCGCCCGAGAAATCGCCGACGTCGAACTTGGTCAGAAGCGTCATGGCGCGCGCTTGCAGCCCCGTGAGGCCCTTGATCTCGGCGGGAAGGAGGACGTTCTCCAATACGCTCCGCCATTCGAGCAGCAGGTCCCGCTGGAAGACGATGCCGATGTCGGGAACCGGGCCGGCGACCCTGCGGCCGCCGATGTGGATTTCGCCGTCCGTCGGCGCGTCCAGCCCGGCGATCAGCCGCAGCAGGCTGCTCTTGCCGCAACCGCTCGGTCCGACGATGCTGACGGCGTCTCCAGACCGGAACTCGATGCTCAATGGCGCGATGGCGCGAACTCCACCGGCGTAGATCTTTTCGACCTTGTCGAGCCGGATTGACTGTCCGACCGTCCTCTCTGCATTCTTATCGCCGCTCGGTGGGGTGGCAGTCATGCAAGATGGCTCGAAATCTCTTTACATGATAACGTTTTCATAGCCCATGAGAACGTTTTCACAAAGCGTTTTGCCTGTCAAGGGCGGCCTCCAATTTGTGTCGCGAGCAACCGATATGTCCGGATTAGGTAGCAAGTGATTTGTCCGGTTTTTTGGACCGGGAGATCGCATGTTGCCGGAGGTTCGGATGGCGCGTGTATTGGATGCGATCAGGTCGCATCGTTTGAAGCGGTTGAGTTGCGTTGAGGCCGGGGAGCTTCTTGGCCTGAGCGAGCGTCATTTTCGTCGCTTGCGGGACGCCTATGAGGAGCGCGGCGAAGACGGGCTGGTGGACCGCCGGCGCGGCCGTCGCAGCGGTCGCGGGGTTCTCGAGGATGAGATCGCGTGGACGGTCGATACGTTTCGGACGCGGTATTTTGACTTCACGATCAAGCACTTCCATGAGCAGGCGTGGGGCCAGACGATGGGCGACGGCCAGCCGTTCATGCGTTCCTACAGCTGGACGAAGAGCGTGTTGCAGTTGCGCGGGCTGACGACGAAGGCGCCTCGGCGCGGCGTCCACCGGCGCAAGCGCGAGCGGCGGCCGCTGCCGGGCATGATGCTGTTTCAGGACGGCTCGAAGCACGCCTGGTTGCCCTCCGGTGGCGATCTCGACCTGATCGTGACGATGGACGACGCCACCAGCGCGATCACATCGATTTTCCTGTGCGAGGAAGAAGGCACGGCTTCGAGCTTTCGCGGCCTTTCGGAGACGATCCGCGCGCACGGCTTGTTTTCGTCGTTCTACACCGATCGTGGCAGCCATTATTTCACCACGCCGAAAGCGGGCGAGAAGGTCGACAAGGCGCATTTGACGCAGGTGGGCCGGGCGCTGCGGCAGCTGAACATCGAACACATTCCCTCCTATAGCCCGCAAGCGCGGGGCCGGATGGAGCGGCTCTGGGATACGCTGCAAAAGCGCCTGCCGCCCTTGCTGCGGGTGAACGGGATCGCCACGGTCGAGGCGGCCAACCGCTGGCTGGCCGAGGTCTATAAACAAGACCACAACGCTCGCTTCGCCGTCGCCGCGGCCGAGGAAGGTTCGGCCTTCATCCCCTTCGTCGGCGATCTCGACAACATCCTTTGCATCGAGCAGGAGCGCGTCGCCGGGCTGGACAATACGGTCCGCTATGACGGTCATGTCTTGCAGATTCCGCCAAGCCGGCATCGACATCACTTCGCCAAGAGCAAAATCCGCGTGCTCGAATATTGGGACGGCGCCATCGCCTTGTTCCACGGGCCGCGCCAGATCGCGCGCTATCATCGCGACGGAACCCTCGACGAAGCCGATCCAAACCCACGCAAATCCGTCGCGTAAGTCCGTTTCGCGACGACGCCTGTGGACGGCCTGGACAGCTCCGGGGCCAAACGGCCCCGAACCTGACCACCCCGCCCACAGGAGGGCAGCTGAAAAAGCCGCAAGCCCAAAAACGGACATTTAGAAAGCTACCTAAACCGGACATCTTCAAAAGCTATCGACAGGGCGGCCTCCAATTTGGATGTCGCCGCGAGCTAAAAAAGTCAAAGTAACGCGCTGAAGTGCGCATCCCTCAGGTTGATCGAATTTGCTTGAACGGGGAGTCGACAATGTCCGACCTTAAGCATCGCGTCATCGAGGCAAATGGCATCCGTATGCACGTCGCCGAGCAGGGGACGGGTCCGCTCGTCCTTCTCTGTCATGGCTTTCCCGAGTCATGGCGCTCCTGGCGACATCAGTTGAAGGCTCTCGCGGAGGCTGGATACCACGCCGTCGCTCCCGACATGCGAGGCTACGGCCAGACTGACCAACCGGAGGAAATCGAGAAGTACACGCTCTTTCATTTGGTCGGCGACATGGTCGGACTGCTCGACGCTCTCGGCGCCAAAGAGGCGGTGATCGCCGGCCACGACTGGGGCGCTCCAGTCGCGTGGCATGCGGCGCTGCTTCGACCCGACCGCTTTCGTGGCGTTATCGGCCTCAGCGTGCCATTTCGACCAAGGGGACCCGTGCCCCCGACAAGCGTCATGCCTCAAACCGACGATGCGATTTTCTATCAGCTCTACTTTCAGCGCCCCGGCGTGGCCGAGGCCGAACTCGAGCGGGACACGCGCCTCTCGATGCGCAGCATGCTCTATTCGGGGTCGGGCGATGCGTCGCGACCTATGCCGAGCGGATCGGCTGCTCAGTTCGTCGGCATGGTCGCACGGAGCGGCGGGTTCCTCGCTCGGATGCATAATCCGACGTCCCTGCCTTCATGGATTACCGAGGCCGACGTCGATTTCTACGCGGGCGAGTTTGCGCGCGTCGGCTTTCGTGGCGGCTTGAACTGGTACCGCAACATTGATCGGAACTGGGAGTTGCTCGCCCCATTTGCGGGACAGCGTGCGACGGTTCCCGCCCTTTACATCGCGGGCGACCGGGACCTCGTCGTTGCTTTTCGCGGCGCGGACCAACTCATCGCCAATTTGTCGACTTTTGTCCCGCAGCTACGCGAAACGATCATGCTCCCCGGTTGCGGGCACTGGACCCAACAGGAACGAGCCCGCGAGGTCAATGACGCCATGATCAATTTTCTGCGGGCGCTTCCCGCCTCGCAGGTTTAGCGCGCCGATCCGAGTTCAGACCCACCGCCGATCTGCAAGAGTGCTATATTGCGCCACGCCCGCTCCGGGCGCGAAACGCAGGAAGCGTCATGACAAAGGCCACGACCCCACGCGGTCTCGTCCTCGTCACTGGAGGTTCGGGCTACATCGCCGGGTACTGTATCGCTCAGTTGCTCGCTGACGGTTGGCGCGTCCGCACGACCGTCAGGAGCCTCGCACGAGCCGAAGACACGCGCGCGGCCATCGACAAGATCGCCGCAGGAGCCGGGACGATCGAATTCGCGGCGGCCGATCTCAATGCGGACGCTGGCTGGGCCAATGCGGTCGCCGGCGCGGGCTATGTCCTCCACGTCGCGTCCCCCGTTCCGGCAATCGACCCTGACAACGACGATGAATTGGTCCGGCCCGCCCGCGATGGCACGCTGCGAGTCCTGAAGGCGTCGCGCGAGGCCGGCGTCAAGCGAGTGGTGATGACCTCCTCGATGGCCGCCATTGCGTTTGGCCGAGGCGAGCGCGCGGAGCCGTTCACCGAAGCCGATTGGACGGACGAGACGAACCGCAACGACACCTCGGCCTATGAGCGGTCCAAGACGATCGCCGAGCGCGCGGCGTGGGCGTGGCACAAAGCCGAAGGCGGGGCGCTCGAACTCGCGACGGTCAATCCCGCCCTGGTCCTGGGGCCGGCGCTGGGGTCGGATTTCTCCGCATCGCTCGAGGCCGTCAGGAAGCTGCTGGACGGCTCCGTGCCCGCGTTGCCGCACTTCGGCTTTTCCCTGGTCGATGTTCGCGACATCGCGCAATTGCACTTGTTGGCGATGACCAGCCCCGCCGCCGCGGGGCAGCGGTTCCTCGGCTCGGCCGACTTCTATTGGATGAAAGATATCGCGAAAGTCCTCAAGCAGGGCCTCGGCGGCGAGGCGCGCAAAGTCCCCTCGATTTCGATACCGGACTTTCTCGTTCGCCTGTTCGCACTGTTCGATCCGGTTGTGCGCACTCGGCTCTTCGAACTCGGAAAGCGCCGCTCCGTTTCTTCGGACAAGGCGCGGCGCGTGCTGGGATGGACGACGCGGCCAATGCCGGAAACCATCCTCGACACCGCCAGAAGCCTCCAGGCGCAGAGCTTGGTTTAGGATCGCTCGCCTTCGGCCACGCGTGATCGACGTGACGGCGCGGCCCCGGCCGCCTGCTCGGACGTAGGCGCTGCGACCGCGCGGCCGTAGCTTGCCCGGGTAAACGCGTTGCCGTCCGATGAGGCGAGGAACGCGACGGACCGGCCGAACCGCGCGCTCCCATTGACCAACGTGGTCGCCCCGGGGCTGAGGCGCATCCGGCGACGCCTCCGTCTATCGCTTTATGACCGATCTCGGGATATCTGTGCCCGCCTATCGCGTCTTGCCCCAGGGACTCCGCATGACTTCACAGCCCGTCATCTCCTTCAGCGACGGACATTCGATCCCGCAGGTCGGGCTCGGCGTCTGGCAAACCCCAAACGACGTCGCGGTGACCGCGGTCAAAGCGGCGCTCGATACCGGCTATCGCCACATCGACACCGCCGCCATCTATGAAAACGAAGCGGGAGTGGGCGCGGGCATCCGCGCCGCCGGCCTGGCGCGCGAAGAGATCTTCGTCACGACCAAGGTCTGGAACGCTGATCAGGGTTTCGACCAGACCTTGAAGGCGGCCGAGGTTAGCCTCAAGCGCCTCCGCCTCGAACACGTGGACCTCTACCTGATCCACTGGCCGGCGCCGCGCAAGGGCCTCTTCGTCGACACCTGGCGTGCTCTCATTCGCCTGAAGGAAGCCGGTCGCGTCCGCTCCATCGGCGTGTCCAATTTCGGGACCGAACATCTCGACCGGATCATCGGCGAGACCGGCGTAACACCCGTTCTCAACCAGATCGAACTGCATCCGCGCTTCCAGCAGAAGGGGCTGCGCGAGGCGCATGCGGCGCTCGGCATCGCCACGCAGTCGTGGAGCCCACTCGGTCGAGGCAGGCTGCTCGCGGATCCGGTGATTGCCGCCGTCGCGGCCAAACACGGCCGCACTCCGGCTCAGGTCATTGTCCGCTGGCACATCGACAATGGCCTCATCGTCATTCCGAAATCGGTGACGCCTTCGCGCATCGCCGAGAATTTCGATGTCTTCAGCTTCACCCTCGATGACGACGACCTCAAGGCGATCGCCAAGCTCGACGCCGCCGACGGCCGGATGGGCCCGAACCCGATGACGGCGACCTTTTGACGCTGCCGGCGGCCTGACGGAGTCGATCCGCAGGCGCCAATCAGAACCCCACCTGAGAATCAGGCGCGGCTGGACAGTCGGCTCTTCAATCCCGAGGGATTGGCGCGCCAAAGCGGTTTAGGCTTGCAAGCGGCGTCCAAATTCCGCAAGTTTCAATCCAAACCGATGGCCAGCCGGCGAATGTCCGGTGGAACCATCGGAATATGGGATATCAGCGGGAGGAACGCATGAGGCTCACCAGACGGTCCGTAAGCCTGGGGCTCGCCGCGAGTATGGCGGCGCCGGCGTTCTTGCGCGCCGCTCGCGCCGCTGGCGATACGATCAAGATCGGCATGGTGTTGCCCGTCACTGGCCCTGCCGCGGACAGCGGCAAATACGCGCTGACCGGCGCGAAGATCGCGCTCGAACGGGTCAACAAGGTGGGCGGTGTGCTCGGCAAGCCTCTCGAAATTGTGACCGAGGACGATCAGACGACCAATCCAGGCGCCGTGCTCGCCTTCTCCAAGCTCGCGGCGCAGCCCGATATCGTCGCCTTCCTCGGCTCGATCCGCTCGACGCAAAATCACGCGATGGCGGGCGACATCCTCAAGACCGGCAAGCCCGTCTGCTTCGGCGGCACCGATCCCGCGCTGACGAAAATGGGCAATCCGTGGCTGATACGCTTTCGCCCCAACGATTCCTATTCGGGTCGCGTGATCGCCTCCTACGGCGTGGAGACCCTGGGCAAGAAGAACTGGGCGATCGTTCATTCCACCGACGCGTTCGGAACCGGCGGCCTGAAAGCTCTCTCGGCCGCGCTCGACAAGCTCGGCGCCAAGGTCGCGATCGACCAGGGCTATCCCAACCAGAGCCAGGATTTCACGCCCGTGGTGCTCGCGATCAAATCCTCGGGCGCCGACGTCATCGGCTCGTATTTCACGTTCGACAACGACCTCGCCATCTTCGCCAGGCAATTGCGGCAACTCGGCGTGACGATTCCCTGGGTCGGCTCGCCCTCGACCATCGACGCCGGCGCGGTCAAGCTCGCCGGCCCCGCGCTGTATGGAACTTACGGCGTCGCCGACTACGCGGTCGACGCGAGCCCGGCCTCGAAGGAATTCGCGACGCTCTACGGCGCTGTCTCCAAGGCGCCGCCGGACAATTACAGCTCCTGGACTTATGACGCGATCGGCGTGCTCGCGGTCGCGATCAACAAAGCCGGCTCGACCGACCCCGGCAAGATCCGCGCCGCCATGCTCTCCATCAAGGGCTACCAGGGCGCCGAGGGCGAATACAATTTCGACCAGTTCGGCGACGGCCTGCACGGCTACAACATCGTGCGCAACGAGAAGGGCGTGATCGTCTTCGACAAGCATATCGAGTTCACGGACTGAGAGGCGGCGCTCGTCATCGCGATTTCACGACAAGAAAGTCGAGAGCGACGCCGCATGGATTTCTTCCTGCAACTGCTTTTCACGGGCATCGGCATCGGCGCCGTCTACGCCCTCGTCGCGCTCGGCTTCGTGCTGATCTTCCGCACCACCAGCGTCGTCAATTTCGCCCAGGGCGAGTTCTCGATGGTGGCCGCCTATCTGATGGTCGTCTTCGCGGTCGATTTGGGCTGGCCTTATTGGCTCGCGTTTCTGATCTCGATCGCGGGGATGGCGCTGCTCGGCGCGGTTTTCAATCTGTTCGTCTACTACCCCCTGCGCAACCGCACCTATCTGCCGGTCCTGATCTCGACCATCGGGGCCTCGATCTTCCTCTCCAACACCGTGCTCGCACTCTATGGGCCGCAACCGCAGGTGCTGCCGGGCTGGCTCGATACTCCGGGATTCCAGGTCGGTCCGGTCTATCTCGACAGCCAGTATCTCGTCATCATCGCCGTGACGCTCGCGCTGGTCGCCTTTCAATATTGGCTGTTCGAGCGCACGCTGCTGGGCAAGAAGCTGCAGGCGACCAGCCAGGACAAAGAGATGGCGGCGCTGCTGGGCATTCCCGTCGCCGCGATGATCATGATCACTTTCGTCTACAGCGCCGTTCTCGGCGGGATCGCCGGCATATTGGTGGCGCCGGTTCTGTTCGTCTCGATCCAGATGGGCTCGACGATCGCGCTGAAGGCTTTCGCCGCGACGATCATCGGCGGCTTCGGCGACGTCGCCGGCGCCATCCTCGGCGGCTTCGCGATCGGCGTCATCGAGACTTTCGGCGCCGCCTATATCTCCGTGCCGTTCAAGGACGCCTTCGCCTTTCTCGTGCTCATTGTCTTCCTCGCCGTTCGCCCGCAAGGCATCTTCGGCGAGCGCGTGGCGGAAAAGGCGTGAGCGAGATGCGCGGCTTCCCCTCAGGGCAAATCGCCTACGCCCTCGCGGCCGTGGCGCTCGTCGCGCTTGCGGCCAGCGTCAAGACCGACGGCTATGTCGCCAACATCCTCTTGCAGGCGGCGACCTACGCGGTCGCGGTTTTCGGCCTGTCGATCGTGCTCGGCCTCTGCGGTCAGATCAATCTCGCGCAGGCCGCGTTCTTCGCGCTCGGCGCCTATGCCGTCGGCCTCGGCACGTCGGACTATCGCTTGCCCTTTTGGCTTTGCCTCGTCGGCGGCATGGCGGTCGCGGGCGCGGCGGGCGCAGGGCTCGGCGTCTCGACGCTGCGCCTCGGCGGCCATTACCTCGCGATGGTGACGATCTCGTTCCAGCAAATCCTGACCGTCGTCCTCATCAACGCGATCCGCTTCACCCATGGGCCGGACGGCGTCGGCTCGATCGCGCGCCCGGCCGGCTTCGCCTCGAGCCAGGCCTATCTCGCGCTCGCCGTCGCCGGGCTCGCTTCGTCCGGCTATTTCGTCTGGCGTCTCGCTGACACGCGGCTCGGGCGCGCGATGCGCGCAGTGCGTGACAACGAACTCGCCGCCAGCGCGGCGGGAATCGACGTCTTCCGGACCAAGGTGATCGCCTTTGCGCTCTGCGCGATGTTGGGCGGCTTGGGCGGCGGGCTGTTCGCGGGCGGTTTTTCCTACATAAGCCCGGATCAGTTCGCCTTCTCCAATTCGATCGTCCTGCTGACGATGGCGCTCCTCGGCGGCGTCTCCTCGCCGATCGGCTCGACGATTGGGACGGCCCTGCTCATCCTCATTCCCGAATGGCTGCGTTTCCTGAAGAGCATCCCGGGCCTCTATCTCGCGATCTACGGTCTCGCCGTCATCCTGATCGTCATCTTCATGCCGGAGGGCATCTGGGGCTTCGTCGCGGGATTGTTTCGACGGCGCCGGCGCGACCCGTCGACGCCCGCCGAGCCGCTGGCGCTGCGTCCCGCCGATTCCGGCGCCCCGCTCGCGCTGGAGGTCAGAGGCCTCGCCAAGAATTTCGGCGGCCTGAAAGCGGTCGACGGCGTCGATTTTCAGGTGCGGCGCGGCAGCGTCCATGCGCTGATCGGCCCGAACGGCAGCGGCAAGACGACGACGCTCAATGTGGTGACCGGGCTCTATCGCGCAACGGCGGGCGCAATTCTCGTCGACGGCGTCGACGTGACTGCGCTGCCCGCGCATAAGCGCACCGTCGCCGGCCTGGCGCGCACGTTCCAGAACATTCGTCTGTTCCGCTCGATGACGGCGCTCGAAAATGTCGTGATCGGCGCCGAGCGCCAGGGCAATGGGCTCGTCGAGGGCGGACATGAGGCGCTGCGCCGGCGCGCCCGCGCCGCGCTCGACTTCGTCGGATTGGGGAAGCGCGCCAACGAGACGATCCCGCGTTTCAGCTACGGCCACCAACGCCTGATCGAAATCGCTCGCGCATTGGCCGCCAATCCAACGGTGCTGTTGCTCGACGAGCCCGCCGCTGGCCTCAACTCCAGCGAGAAGAAGGCGCTGCACGATCTGCTCGACCGCATCGCCGCACAAGGCCTCACCATTCTGATCATCGATCACGACATGACCTTGATCTCGGGGGTCGCGAGGCATCTGACGGTGCTCAACTTTGGCCGTCGCATCGCCAACGGCGAAACGGCCGAGGTCCTGCGGCAGCCCGACGTCGTCGCCGCCTATCTCGGAGTCTCGTGATGGCGCTGCTCGAAGTGAGAGACCTCTGCGTCAGCTACGGCGAGATCGAGGCGTTGCGCGGCGTCTCGTTTGCGATCGAGGAGGGCGCCGTCGTGACGCTGCTCGGCTCCAACGGCGCCGGCAAGTCGACCACTCTGCGCGCGATCTCGGGGCTCGTTGCGCCGCGCGTGGGTTCGATCCTGTTCGACGGAAAACCGATCGCGGGGCTGGGTCCTCGCGCGATCGTCAAGCTCGGCGTCGCGCATGTGCCGGAGGGGCGGCGGGTCTTTCCCGGCCTCACGGTGCGTGAGAACATCATGCTCGGGGCCTCGAACGGGAATGCCGCCAGCGCGGCGATCCGGCGTGAGGCCGATGCGATGTTCGATGTCTTTCCCGACATCCGGCGCTTCGCCGACGCGCTCGGCTGGACGCTCTCCGGCGGCCAGCAGCAGATGGTCGCCGTGGCGCGGGGCCTGATGGCCAAGCCCCGCCTGCTGCTGCTCGACGAGCCCTCGCTTGGCCTCGCGCCCGTCATCGTGCAGGCGGTGTTCCAAATCATCGCCGAAATCCATAAGCGCGGAACGACGGTGCTGCTGGTCGAGCAGAACGCGCATATGGCTTTGAAGGTCGCGAACTGGGGTTATGTGCTGGAGAGCGGCAGGCTCGCGCTCGGCGGCGATCCGGCGACGCTGTGGAGCGACGAACGCATTCGTGACGCCTATCTCGGCGGCGCCCAGGCCAAGGCTTCGACATGACGATCCACGTCGCCGCCGACGCGCTCGTCGAATTCTGCGCGGAGGTCTTCGAGCGCGTCGGCAGTCGGCCCGAGGAGGCGCGCCAGGTCGCCGCCTCGCTCGTCGACGCCAATCTCACCGGCCACGACAGCCACGGCGTCATCCGCGTGCCGCGCTATGTCGCTTGGGTGCGATCGGGCGAACTCATTCCGAACCAGACGATCGAGCGCCTCGTCGATACGCCGGTCATCGCCGTCGTCGACGGCCGCTTCGGCTTCGGCCAGATCGTGGCGCCGCCAGCCGTCGACATTGGCGTCGAGAAAGCAAAGGCGGCGGGACTGTCGGCTGTCTCGTTGCGCAACGCCGGCCATGTCGGCCGTGTCGGCGAATGGGCGGAGCGCGCGGCAGCGGCCGGGCTGATCTCGATCCATTTCGTCAACGCCGCGGGCTCCATCCTCGTCGCGCCGTTCGGCGGCCTCGAGCGGCGCCTTTCGACGGCGCCGTTCTGCGTCGGCGTCCCGCGCGAGGGGGCCGCGCCGATCATTCTCGACTTCGCGACCTCGCTCGTCGCCGAGGGCAAGGTCAATGTCGCGAGCCGAGGCGGCAAGCCATTGCCGCCCGACGCGCTGATCGGCCCCGACGGCGCCCCATCGGGCGATCCCGCGCTGCTCTACGGCCCGTTGACGTCGGAGGGCGAGCGCGATGTCGCGCGCGGCGTCGGAGCCATTCGCGCTTTCGGCGGGCACAAGGGCTCGGGCCTGGCGCTGCTCTGCGAATTGCTCGGCGGCTCGCTCACCGGCAACGGCGCGACCGGGCCGGGGCGCAAGTTCGCCAACGGCATGTTTTCGCTCTACGTCGACCCCAAACAGGTCGATCCCTCGCACGTCTTCGACGCCGACATGACGCGCTATCTCGATTGGTTCCGGCAGGCCAAGGCGATTCCGGGCGAGGCGATCCTGACGCCGGGCGAGCCCGAGCGCATCGCCCGCGCCAAGCGCGGCGCGAGCGGCGTGCCTCTGTCGAGCGGGACCTGGACGTCGATCGTCGCGGCGGCGCGCAGCGTCGGGGTGAACCGGGATCTCGCCCTCTGAGCCCCTGCGCCGCCTCGACGCCGCGTGTCGGACACGTCGGAGACAGCGTCCCCGCCGCAACTACGATCCGCGCAGCCGCCGGTGTGCATTTTCGAAAACCCGGACCTCGCCAGGCAGCCGCTCCTTACCGATAAACGCCGCCACGGTGTAGAGCGGATTTACGAGATTGCCGATCCGCAAGCGGCAGTTCTGCGAGACGAACTGGTGGGCGTCGGCGAGTTCGAGACCGCAAAGCTCGCCCACCCAATGCACCAGGCCGTGCGCGGCGATGCGGACGGCGTCTTCCAGGGGGCGAGCGCAGCCGATCACCGCGATCTCCGTGTCGGTCTCGAGCCGCGGCCAGGGCATATCGTCCCCGTCGCCGCAATTGCCAAAAATCAATTCGGTGTTGAGCGCGCCCTCGACGGCAGTGCCCGCGAGTTCGCCGTCGCCCTGCGCGAAGTGCCCGTCGCCGATATAGACCATCGCCTCGTCGACATTGGCGCGAAGATACAGTGTCGCCCCGGCGCCGAGATCGGGAATGTCGAGATTGCCGCCGAAGGAATCCGGCACGACGCTGAGGCGCACTTCGCCGTGCGGCGGCGCGACGCCGAGCGAACCATGAAACGGCCGCAACGGCGCGCTGATCTCGCGACCGCTCGCGGTCGTCGTCGTCAGCCTTCCCTTGGCGCCGATGCGCCATATCCAGACCGTCTCGGCCTGCTCTGGCTGCAGGTTGGGAGTGTTGCGCGTTCCCGAAAGCGCCCCGAAATTCGGCGACACCGTCGAGACGCCCCAATCACGCGCCGGCGCGAGCGAGACGAGATGAATCGCCAGGACGTCGCCGCTACGCACGCCCTCGACCGCGATCGGACCCGTCAGCGGATTGACTCGCGGGAACGGCGCGACTTCCCGCGGCTTGCCGTCCACCGCGACGAGTTTGCCGGAAAAGCAGTCCTCGGTGAACACGCGCAGCGGCTCGCCGAGTCGAGCGCGAATTCGCGGCTCGCCGGCGCCATAGAGAAAGGCATAGGGAAAGCTCTCTTCGGTCATCGTCGTCCAGGCTCCTCGCTGAGCTGCGTCACGATGTCGACGAAGACCTCCGGCGCATCGCGATGCACGCTGTGGCCGACGTCGGGCAGCACGAACAATGCCCGCGGCCCGACCTCATCTCTGAGCTGCGCCTGATCCTCGGCGGGGACGAAGCGGCTGATCTCCGGGAGCACCCATGCCGTCGGCTGCTTGGCGGCGATCTGCGCCGCGCGCGGCCGCAAGTCCCAAGGCGCGTTGCCGGCGAAAGCCGCCGTGGCGTCCCGGAAGTCGATCTGCTCCAGCGAAAGCAACTTCCAGACCGCATCGAGCCGCGACCATTTCGGATTGAGCGCGAGCAGGCCTTCGATATTGCGCGGCAGATTGGCTTCGTCCCACGCGAGCATCGCGGCGGGCGTCCGCCGATCGGCAAAATGCGAAACTGGATCCTCCAGCACCAGCGCGCGCGGCCGAAACACGCCGGCCAGCACGCCAGCTTGGGCGAGGTAGCCGCCGAAGGAATGACCGATCATCACATCGGGCTCGACCGGGACGGCGGCGGCGATGTCAGCGAGCAGGGCGCCGGTCGAGAAATCGCCGTCGCCGCGGCCGCTCTCGCCGTGGCCGCGCATGTCGGGCGCGAACACGCGCCAGCCGCGCTCGGCGAGCAACCGCGCCGGCTGGAAGAATGCGCCGCCGTTGGCGGTGATGCCGTGCAGCGCGACCGCGACCTTCTTGGCGTTCGGGTCGCCCCATCCCACGACATTGAGGGGGGCGATCATGTGCGGTTCGCCGCCCAGCCGGCCATCTGGCGCCAAAGCGGGGCGTAGCCGGGCCAATCGACGAACGCCGGCGGCGCCCAATGGGGCCCGCAATCCGAGGCGAAGGCGACGGCGCGTCCCTTATGGAAAGCGCCGGCGACGATCAGCGGATCGGCTCCGACCGTGGCGACGATCGCCGAGCCGGGCTTCGGCGTGAAGCGGTTGTAGCCGAGCAGATCGGGCCAGGACCGTGAGAGGCCGTCGACGATCGGATGGTCGGGCAAAGCGACGCTCGGCGTAACGCCTTGCGGGGTCTCTTGGCGGTCGTCGGTCGGCTCGATCATCACCGGCAGCGCCTCCTCGATCGGCGTATCGTGATAGCGCGCCTTGCCCTCGATGCCCTGGAAGGTGAGATAGCCGCCGACCATGATCAACCCGCCGCCTCCGGCCACGTAGTCTCGCACCGCCGCCAGGCGGTTGGGAAGCGCCTTGGCCCGGGTGAACGTATCGGGATGGATCAACAGCGTGTTGGCGCCGATATCGCTGAGCATCACGCAATCATAGGCCGCGAGCGCGGCGGCGGTCGCTGGGAATTCGCGCGCGGCGACATGGGAAGGCTGGTAGTCGACCTGCCATCCGCCCTCTGACAGCGCCGTCTTCAGCCAGCCGACGCCCTCGGAGTATTCGGTCGTCGTAAAGCTGTCGAAGCCCTTCTGGTGGATGCTGTGGACCGTCCAGGATTCTCCGGCGATGAGGACACGCGGCATTTTGGCCATTGGTGAAAGCTCCAATCGACTTAAGCAGAAATAGGGGGCGAATGTTCGGCAAGCCGCGCCAGCGCTCCAAGGAACGCGCGACGTGTCCCGGCGACGTCGAATTCGATCGCGACGTCGCAGTTCGGCGGCAGGCCGGATTTGCCGGCGAAGTCCATGACCGTGCGGCCATAGGTGAAGCGCCCGGCGAGCTCGATTTCGACGCGCGCCGGCGCCGTGCGCGCAAGCGCGGGTTCGGCCGCGACGAGCGTCGCCAGCGGATCGTTGAGCGGCATGTCGGCGGACGCGAACGGGGAGCCTCGCGTGAAGGTCGCGCGCAGCGAGCGCAGAAGCTCGGCGGCGAAGCGCGCGCCCTGTCCATAGAGCGCCGCGACGGCCTCGACGAGCGCATCGTCGATCATCACCTGCGCGGTCGCGTCGATCGGCAGAAGCGTGATCGGAACGCCGGCGCCGAAGACGACCGCGGCGGCCTCCGGATCGCACAGCACGTTCCATTCGGCGGCGGCGGTCTTGTTGCCGAGCCCCCAGGCGCCGCCGAGCGCGACGATGCGCGTCAGCTTGGCGGCGATCGAAGGCCGGTTGCGCAGCGCGAGGGCCAGATTGGTGAAAGGCCCGGTGGTGACGATCGTCAGCCCGTCGGTGCGCATGGCCAAATCGGTGATCGCTTCGGCGGAGGTGCGCGTCTCGTCGATCGCGACAGCGGGCAGATCCGGTCGTTCCGGATCGAGCGCGCTTTCCAGATCGAGCACGCCGGCGATCAGCCGCTCGCGCACCAGCGGCGTGGGCGCGCCGCGCGTCACCGGAATCGTCCCGGCGCCGGCGACGCCAAGCGCGATCGCGGCATTGCGCGCCGTGCGCTCGGCGGCGAGATGCCCTGCGCCAGTGGTGACGGCGGCGAGCGAGAGCGAGGGCGAGCCCAGCGCAACGAGAATGGCGAGCGCGTCGTCATTGCCGGGATCGCAATCATGCAGGACGGGAACGGTCACTTTGTCTTGTCCTTGACAGGGGCGGGCCGGCTGCGAGCGGCCGCGCGGATGCGCGAGAGAACCAAGCCGAGCACCGCCGCGACATAGGGCGCCATCAGCACGAATTGCGGCGGCGCCTGGAATGTCTGAAGCCGGTCGCCAAGTGCGCCGAAGGCGCCGAACAGGAACGCGGCGCCGGCGGTCGCCCAAGGCAGACCGCCGCCGAACAAGGTCGCGGCGAGCCCGATGAAGCCGCGTCCGCTCGTCATGTCAGGCAGGAAGAAATGCAGCCGGTCCATCGAAAGCTGCGCGCCAGCGAGACCGGCGAGCAATCCGCTCGACAGCACCGCGAGCAGCTTCATGCGCGCCGCATGGACGCCAGCCGCGACGGCGGCCGGCTCGTCTTCGCCGACCGCGCGCAGCGCGTAGCCGACCGGCGTTCTGTAGAGAACGAACGAGCAGACGGGAACAGCGATGAGCGCGAGGACGACGATGACGCTCTGCCGCTCGAAGGCGGGCCCGATGACGGGTAGCCAGGAAAGCGACCCGCTCGGCACGCGCCAGAGGTCGGGAAAAACGTCCGGCCGCAAGCCGCCGGGATCCTGGTAGACCTGCTCGAGGACGAACAACGTTCCTCCCGCGGCCAGGATGTTGAGGCCGAGGCCGGCGACGATGAAGTCCGCCCGCAACACAATCGACACGAACCCGAAGATCAGCGACATCGCCGCCGCGGCGCCAATCGCCGAGATGAGCGCCAGACCGGCGCTGCCGCTCGCCTCGCCGACCGCGATCGCGGCGAAGGCGGCGACGAGCATCATGCCCTCAACCGCGACGTTCAGGATGTTGGCCCGCGTGGTGATCATCGCGGCCAGCGCGGCGAGCAGCAGCGGCGTCGTCTGCTCGAGCGTCGAAGCGAGGAACTGCGAGATCTGCACGGTCGTGCTCATGCCGGCGCGTCTCCGCCGCGCAGCCGCGCGGTCATCAACAGCACGAGAAAGCCCGTGAGGAGATTGACCAGCGAGCGCGGCACATCCGCGTCGATCTGCATGTAGCCGGCTCCGTTGAGGATGAGCGCATAGAAGGCGGCCGTCGCCATGACGCCGATCGGGTGGATGCGCGCCAGCAGTGCGACCGTCAGGCCGACCAGCCCGAATCCAGGCGAGAAGTTCTGCTCGAAGCGATGGCCGATCCCCAGCACATAGAGGCTGCCCGCGAGGCCGGCGAGGCCACCGGAGATCAGCATCGCGACGACCACCTGGCGCCCCGCGCTGACGCCGATCGCCTCGGCGAAGCGGATGTTGGCCCCCGCGGCGCGCAGGTTCGCGCCCCATTCGGTGCGGAAGAGCGCCAACCATGCGAGCGGCGCCAGCAGCACGGCGATGACGGCGCCGATGGTCGCGCCGGGCAGGCCGGGAATGTCGGGAAGGCGCGCCTGTTCCGGGATGACGAAGCTCACCGCGCCATAGGCGGTGGTGTCGCGCATCGCGTTGGTGACGAGATATTCGGTGAGCAGCAGCGCGACGAAATTGAGCATCAGCGTCGTGACGACCTCATTGACCGCCAGCCGCACCTTGAGAACGCCGGGGATCCAGCCCCATATCGCGCCGGCGGCGACGCCCGCGACGATTGAAAGCCCGATCAGCGCCGGGCCGGGCGCTCTGGGAAAGGCCAGCGCCGTCGCCGTCGCGGCGATCGCGCCGAGATAAAGCTGCCCCTCGCCGCCGACGTTGAAGACGCCGGCGCGGAACGAGAACACCACGCCGAGGCCGATCAGCAGCAGCGGCGTCATGCGATTGACGAAGAGCGCGAAATTGGAGGCCGAGTCGAAATTTGCGAACAGCAGATCGCGATAGGCGAGGACGGGCTCGTCGCTCACGGCCAGCACGACGAGGAATCCGCACGCCATCACCGCGACGATCGCCCCGATGGGGCCGAGCATCGAATGGGAGAGGGTTTTGAGCGAACCGCGCATCACGCCGCCTCCGGGTCCACGCCATTCATCAGCAGGCCGACGGAATGTTCACTGGCGTCGGCGCGATCGAGCACCCGCAGGACGGCGCCGCGATACATCACCGCGATGCGATCCGCCAACGCGAAAACTTCCGAAAGCTCGGAGGAGATGAGCAGAACCGCGCAACCGCGGTCGGCCGCCGCGAGGATCTGGCCGTGCACGAATTCGGCCGCGCCGATGTCGAGGCCCCGCGTCGGTTGCGCGACCACGAGAACCGTCGGCGCCTTCTCCATCTCGCGCGCAATGACGACCTTCTGCATGTTGCCGCCCGAGAGCTGGCCGACCGGCAGCGCCGGATTGGCGCCGCGAATGTCGAACTGGCCAATCTTCTCGTTGGCGAAGGCGTCGCGCGCCGCCATGCGAATGAGACCGTAGGAGGCGAGCTTGCGCGCCTGGTAATTGTCCGCCGAGACGTTCTCGGCGATCGTCATGGCCGCGCAGAGGCCGCGATCCAACCGGTCTTCGGGAATGAAGCCGAGACCACGGGTGCGGCGCTCGTGCGGGCTCGCGTGCGTCACGTCCTCGCCGTCGATCGCGATGGCCCCAGCAAGGATCGGCTGCAGCCCGGCGACCGCTTCGCCGAGTTCGGTTTGGCCGTTGCCGTCGACGCCGGCGACGCCGACGATCTCGCCGCCCCGAATGTCGAGGCTGACGTCGTCGAGCAGGCGGCGACCGGAAGCCGTCGCCATCGTCACGCCCGCCAGGGTCAGCTTGGCCTCGGAGGGCCTCGGACGAGCGGGACGGGAACGCGGTTTGGCAAGGTCGCGCCCCACCATGTCGCGCGCGATGTCCGATTCGGTAAGGCCGGCGGTCGGCCGCGTCGAGACGCTGGCGCCGTGCCGCAACACGGTGACGCGGTCGGAAGCGGCTTTCACCTCCCTGAGCTTGTGGGTGATGAACAAGATCGTCCGCCCTCGCGCCTTCAGATCGGCGATGACGCCAAGCAGTTCATCGACTTCGGGAGGGGTCAGCACAGCAGTCGGCTCGTCGAGGATCAGCACGCGTGCGTCGAAGGCGAGGGCTTTGAGGATCTCGACGCGCTGGCGCTGCCCGACCGACAATTGCGCGATCGGCGCGTCGGGTTCGAGATCGAAGCGATAGCGGGCGATGAGCGCTCGCGCCCGTTCGCGCATGGCGCGGCGGTCGGTGAGAAGGCCGAAACGCAGCGGCTGTCGGTTGAGAAACAGGTTTTCGGCGACGCTCATCGAGGCGACGAGCTTAAAATGCTGGTGCACCATGCCGATGCCAGCTCGCCCGGCGTCGATCGGGTCGCTGAACCGGACGCTTTCGCCATCGAGCCGCATCTCGCCGCCATCCGGCCGGAGAATGCCGGCGAGAATGTTCATCAGCGTGCTCTTGCCGGCGCCGTTCTCGCCGCAGATGACATGGACCTCGCCCGCTTCGACGTCGAGATCGACGTGCGAAAGCGCGACCTTGTCGCCAAAACGCTTGGCGATGTCGCGAAGCCGCAGCAGCGGAACGACGTCAGACATGGCCCGAGGCTCCCACGAGGGCGCCGCACGCGGCGTCCGCGGACGCCGCGTCGGAAGGCGCCTTATTTCTTGAAGGCCGTGGCGACCTTGATCGCGCCGGAAAGCACCTTCGCCTTCGCGGTCTCGACCTTGGCCTTGGCTGCAGCGGGGACGAGCGCGTCGTTGTAGACGAGCGCGACGCCGTCGTTCTTCAGGCCATAGGTTTCGAGGGTTCCCATCGGCGCCTTGCCCTCTTCGATCTGCTTGGTGGTGTCGTAGATCGAATTGCCGATCTGCTTCAGCATCGAGGCGATGACATTCTTGGGGTAGAGGCCGTTCTGGTCGGAATCGACGCCGATCGCATATTTGTTGGCGTCCGCGGCCGCTTTGAGAATGCCGAGGCCTGCGGGCCCGGCGACGTTGTAGACGACGTCGACGCCGCTGTTCAGCATATTGTGGGTCAGCTCGTAGGCCTTCTGCGCATCGTTGAAGCTGCCGATGAACGAGACGTCGACGCTGATCGAGGGATCGATGGTGGCGACGCCCTGTTTGAAGCCGACGATGAAATCCTGGATCACCGGCAGGTCCATGCCCGCGACGATTCCCACCTTCTTCGTTCCGGCAATCAGCGGAAATGTCGCCTTGTCCGAGGCCGCCACGGCGGCCAGCGCGCCGGCGAGATAGGAGCCCTCGTTCTGCGCGTATTTCACCGAGAGCACGTTGGGCAGCAGCAGCTCGTCGTCGAAATAGACGTATTTCTGGTTGGGATGCTTGGGCGCGACCGCGGCGAGATTGTCGTGCATGCCGGGACCGGTGAAGATCACGCTCCACGCACCGCTGTTCGACGTCGCTTCGAGGTTCTGGCGCCAGAGCTGGGGGTCGCTCGGCGAAGCCTGCAGCAGCTTGACGCGCACGCCTTCCTTTTCCGCGCGATGAAAGCCCGCCGCGGCGGAATCGTTGAACCCTTTGTCGCCGAGATTGTCGCTCATGACATAGACAGCGCTGAACTTCTCCGCGGCGGCGGCGGCGTAAGCGCCGGCGGCGACGGCGATCGCCGTGGCGGCGGTCATCAGGATTCTCGAACCAGTCATCATGCTTCCTCCCTCGTGATGGATTTTGTCGGCGGTCGGGATTCGGGCGAACCGAGCGTCTCGGGTCGCCGGATCGTTCGGGCCTTGGCGGCCCCAAACGATAGGTTGGGGCGTGGCGGCCCCACGGAGTCGCGGTGGATCAGTTCGGTCGGCAATCGCGCGAGCCCTGCGGTCGCGTCGCCTTTGATCTGGGCGAGCAATGTGCGGACGCCGAGCCTCCCCATCTCCTCGATAGGCTGGCGCACCGTCGTCAGCGGCGGATGCATCATTTCGGCGAACGGCATGTCGTCGAAGCCGACGATCGAAAGATCGCGCGGCGCCGAAAGCCCCAGCTTCCGCAGACCGGCGAGCACGCCGACGGCGATGTAGTCGCTGCCCGTGAAGATCGCGGTGGGCGGTTCGCCGCTTGCAAAGTCCTGGATCGCGGCGAAGCCGGACTCGCGGTCGTAAGCGCCAAAGCGGATGAGCGCGTCGTCGAGCGGCGCGCCGGCCTCTCTCATCGCGCACGAAAAACCCTCGAAACGCTCGCGCGCGCTGAACAGATCCTTCGGTCCGCCGATATGGGCAATGCGCCGGTGGCCTGCTTCGAGCAGGCGTCGCGTCGCGGCATATGCGCCCCGTTCATTGTCGACAAAAATTCGCGCCACTTCCGCGCCCGGCACGTCCTCGTCGAGCAAAACCACGTCGTTGCGCCCAGTGATCATCCGGCGCAGACGGCCATCATCCGGGCGGTTCGTGAGCACGATCAGGCCGTCGGCATGATGGGAATCGAGCCGTTGGATGTTGGCGATCTCAATTTGCGGATCGCCGCCCGTGCTCATGATCAGGAGCGCATAGCCGGCCCGGCGCGCCTCGTCCTCGGCGGCGGCGGCGAGCGCAGCGAAAAACGGATTTGCAATCTCCGGCGTCACCAGGCCGATCAATTCGGAACTGCCGAGGCTCAGGCGCTTCGCCAATTGATTGGGGCGATAGTTCAGGCGTTTGCATGCGCGCTCGATGCGCGCCGCCGTCTCGGCCGGCAGAACGATCGATTTGTTCAAAAATCGCGAGACCGTCGCCGGGGACACGCCGGCTTCGCTCGCGACATCCCGGATGGTGGCCGAGCTTCGTTTCATGAAACCACATTAGCCACAAGAAATCGGTTTAGTAAACCGGTTTCTGGCACCTGCTGTCGATTACAACGTCGCTAGAAACCCTCGAACCCCGTCAAAATATCCTTCCCAAGTCGGCGCCCTGAATTGGCGCGTCTGTTCACGCCGCTCCCGGTAATATTCGCCGTCGTTCGAGAGTTGCGCGACCTCGTCGCGCCAGGCAGGGCCGTCGAGGGCGATAGAAACCTCGCGCACCTCTGCGTCACCTCGCGAAAGACGGCGATATCGGAGGCGATGACTGGCGCGCCGAGGGAAAGGGCCTCGACCAACGGCAGACCGTAGCCCTCGCCGAAAGACGGCGCCAGCAAGGCCCGTGCGCCGCGGAGCAGTCGGCTGAGATCGGCGTCGCGCAGCCCGGAGAGCTCGACGACATGCGCGCGCAGCGCGGGGGCGCGATCGAGAAGGTCGACGATCTGTTCGTTCTCCCAGCCGCGCGCGCCGACGAGGACGAGTCTGGGCGCGTTGAGATTGCGAGCCGCCATTTCCCTCCAGAGATGCAGAATGAGGAGGTGGTTCTTGCGCGGTTCGATCGCGCCAATCATCACGAAATAGGGATGGCCCTCGCTCACGGGCTCGGCCGCCTCGGCGCCCTGCAAGGGGGAAGCGAAAGGCTGCGCATGGATGGGCCGGTCAGGCGCTCCTTGGCGTTCGAGTTCGGCGCGCAGCCGCTCACCCACCGCCTGCGTCGAAACGACAAACGCATCCGCGTAGCGAAACGCGGTGGCGAGGCGGCGGCGGAACACGTCGAGATTGCTTGGGCTAAAATATTCGGGATAGTCGAGAGACAGGAGATCGTGGATGACGAACACGCGGCGAAGATCATCGCGCCTCTCGAGCCAGCGAAAGAACACTGCATGTTCTAACGCATGTTGCGCGACATTGAGGTAGATTGCGCCGTTGGGGATTTGCAGATGGCGGTCGTTCAGAAGTCTGAACCGGATCTTGGTCAGCGATCGCGAGACGCCGGCGCCGGCAACGCTCCGCTTTGCACGCGCCCCACGCCAATCAAAGGGATCTCGCGGCGCAGCGGCAAGCCAGTGGGCCAGCGGGGCAAAATCGGCGTCGGCCCGCTCGTCGCGCCAGCCGGCCGCGAACTCGACGATATCGCGGGAGCGTTTCAGGGACAGCACATGCGGCCCGATCGGTCCGTAGTGGGCGCCCGCCGCCATGCGACGATCGCCGGTGGTAAAATAATCGCCGTAGGCGAGATCGACCCTGTCGATGCCGCTCGAGGCTTGGGTCGACAGGCGCGAGACCAAGTGCGTGAGGTCGTAGACGACGGGCCTTCGCACGGAATTCGGCGCGGCGTCTGCGCCGCCTTCGGGATCGCCTATCGTGTCGCGAGTATCCGCGAGCGGATTCAATGCGCGGCTTCGACGCCCTTGGCCTCGACTCCCAATTTGCTGTAGAGGGCCGCTATTCGGCTCTCATAGGCCGAAGACGAAAACTGCTTCGCGCGCTCGCGCCCCTTCGCGGAAAGGTGTCTACGCCAGTCGTCGTCATGGTCGAACGCGCGAATCGCGCCGGCGATCGCCTCGACGTCGGTTGGATCGACTAGCGCCGCGGCATCGCCGCTGATCTCTGGCAGCGAGGCGACGTCGGACGTGATGACCGGGACGCCGAGCAGCATCGCCTCCAAGACGGGAAGCCCGAACCCCTCATAGAGCGAGGGAAAGAGAACGCCGCGCGCGCCCTTGATCAGGGTCATCAATTGCGCGAACGGCAAATAAGGAATGCGCCTGACGCGCCGCTCCGGAAGGATCCGTTCTGCTTCGCGGCGATAGGAAAGAAAGCGCTCGTCTGCGATCATTTCCAATTCGCGCTCGCATTGCCAGCCCGTCCCGCTGACGATCAGAAGCGGGTATGGGCTGCCCGAGGCGGAATAGGCGTCGATCAGGCGCACAATGTTTTTCTTCGGCTCAATGGCGCCATAGAAGACGTAATATTCGCGCAGTCCGATGTTGAACGCGTGCCTGATTTCTTCAGCCACGACCTCGTCGCTCTTTACAAGGAGCGCCTCCGGCAAGTGAACGCTCTGATAGGTGTTGGTGATGCGGTCTTCCGCAATGCCCGTGAAGCGAATGATGTCGCGCCGCGAGAATTCCGAAACCGTGACGATATGGTCGGCCTTGGCGCAAAGATGGCGAACCAACCGCAAGAAAAACCTTTTGTCGTCGAGCGTGGCTTGCGGTAACCGCAACGGCACGATGTCGTGGATCGTATAAATATTCGGGCAGTTCCTCACCCTGAGCGGAGTTGGTCCGTGCAGATCAAAAATATAGGAGAGGCGGTTCGCCACGATCGAAAGCGCGTTGCCCGTCGCGAAATATCCGTCCGCGAGAGAGGGGTCGTGGAAGCCTATGGTGGAATAATCGGCCGCTGACGTGCCGACGTACACTCCGGTGCGCGTCCCGGCGAGGCGCGACGGCGCAAAACCAGCATCTTCGCAAGCTTCAAACGCGAGTTCGAGCAGCAGCCGCTGTTGCGGATCCATCTGTTCGGCCTCGCGGGGGGAGATGCCGAAGACGCCCGGATCGAATCCCCAGATATCCGAAAGAACCCCGGCCGCCCAGGTATAGCTGCGTCCGCGTTCCGTGACGCGCGGATGCCGAAGCCGCTCCAACGGCCAACGATCTGCGGGAATTGTCGAAACTGCGCAACGGCCCGCCGAAAGCAGGTCCCACAGAGCAGCTATGTTCGACGCCCCCGGCAGCCGGCACGCCCGACCGACGATCGCAATCTGCGTGCGATCAGCGCGAATTTCGTCGTGCAAGGCTCTCAATTCCCCCTCCGAGGCCGCCCAAATTCGGTCCCCCCCGGGACCGAGCGCGCTTTTTGCGCGCGTTCGCGCGGCATCGCCCTGATCGAAGCCTAGCAAATGCGCCGTAAAGTAGCTCGCGAATTATTCACGCGTTTAAAATAGACATTAAGTGGCTCACGTCCGTCAAGGTGGCGGAGACTTTGAACGAGAGCGCCAGCTCGCGATCAGCCGGCTACTTTGCTTAGCGCCGCGAGGAGTTCATCACCCGGCCCCTCCGCTGACCTTTGCCTGACCAAGCGGTGCAGCCTTTGCAGTTGCGCAAGCTGAAGGGCTCCGATTAGGAAATTCAAATCCTCCCATTTCCCGCGTCGCATCCGCATTTCATGACATCGCGCTGCGTCTCGGGCGGCAAGCCCGGCGCCAGGCGTCTTCCGTCTCAACCAGGCGCCAGATCGGCAGAAAGAAGGGCCAGGCAAGAGGGTCTTGCCAACCCTGCGCGGCGAGAAGCGCGCGCGTCATCCCCTCGTTCACTGTTTCGTGATGTTGCGGCGACGCTCGGCCACCGCGCGAACTCACTCCGTCCCGCGCGAAAATCGGCGACCCTTGCCTTCTCCGAGCGCCGTCTCGTCTCGAAGACTAGCCCGCGCCCAGACAAATCGAAAAAGCCTCCTGCGCTTTCGCGTGAAAGCCTACGCGAAGTTTCCGACATTATGAAGCGCGACTTGGTCGCCGGAAGCCAAGCAAGTATGACTGGAGAATTGGCGCCGTCAGGGGCCGGACAGAGCGGCCCAAGACCGCCGGAAACGCCCGCCTATTGTTGGATGGTGGGGGAGGTAGGACTCGAACCTACGAAGGCTAAGCCAGCGGATTTACAGTCCGCCCCCTTTGCCGCTCGGGACACTCCCCCGCATCCATCGGCGCGAAGCCGCGGACGAAAACGCCTCGGGGGACCCGAGGCGCGATCGGGAGGCCTTATCTTGCGCCGCGACCCGCCCTGTCAACTCCAAAATATTTCGAGCTGACCCGCCCGACCGCCGCAAGGGAGAGGTCGCCTCGCCCACCGGGCGCGGTAGCCGACGCCGACGGGCGGTCCTATTGCGTAACGGAGACGATCGCCGCCGCGAGCAGGTCGAGCCGGTCCTCGGGCAACCCCGCCACATTGATGCGGCTGTCGCCGACCATGTAGACGCCGTGCTCGACGCGAAGCCTCTCCACTTGCTCTGGGTCGAGGCCGAGCCGCGAGAACATGCCGCGATGGCGCGCCAGAAAATCAAAGCGGTTGGAGTTTGAGCGGCTGCGGAGCGCGTCCGCCAGCCCGACCCGCAGCGACAGCATCCGCTGCCGCATCGCCTCGAGTTCGGCTTGCCAGTTCGCCCGCAACGCCGCGTCCTCGAGCACGATGCGAACAGCGGCGGCGCCATGGTCCGGCGGCATGGAATAGAGACCGCGGCTCACCGACATCAATTGACCCAAAGCGATTTCGCTTTCCCCAGCGCTGCGCCCCAGCAGCATCGCGGCGCCGACGCGATCGCGGTAGACCGAGAAATTCTTCGAGCAGCTCGCGGCGACCGCCATTTCCGGAACTTTCGTAGCGAGGAGGCGCAGCCCGGCCGCGTCTTGCTCCAGCCCCTCGCCGAAGCCCTGATAGGCGATGTCGACGAAGGGAAAGAGACCGCGATCGATGAAAAGATTCGCAAGCTCCGCCCATTCCGCCACGGTGAGATTGGCGCCGGTCGGGTTGTGGCAACTGCCATGCAGGAGGACGATGTCGCCCGCCTTGGCCGTGCGCAACGTCGCGACCATGGCCTCGAAGCGGACGCCCCCGCTCGCCGGATCGAAATAGGGATATTCGCGCGTCGCGAGGCCGGCGCCGCCGATCAGCGGCCGATGGTTTGGCCAGGTGGGATCGGAGAGCCACACCGCCGCCTCCGGCCGCGCCCGTCGCAGCAGTTCCGCGATGATGCGCAGCGCGCCAGAGCCGCCCGGCGCCTGGCAGGCCCGAATGCGGTTTGTTTCGGCGTCCGCGCCGAAGACGAGGCGGGTGACCTCGGCATTGAAGGCGACATCGCCGGCAAGGCCGAGATAGGTCTTCGAATCCTGGCTCTCGAACAGCCGCTGCTCGGCCTCGCGCACGGCCTGCATGATCGGCGTGCGTCCCGCCGCGTCCTTGTAGACGCCGACGCCGAGATCGATCTTCCCCGCTCGTGGATCGGCGCGAAAGGCGCCAATGAGGGCGAGGATCTTGTCGGGCTGAGCCGGTTGCAGAGTTTCAAACATCGAATGTCTTTCGTGAGAGTTACGCCGCACGCCGATCGCTGGGTCGCTCCTCGGGGCGCAACAGTCTCGCGACCTCCGCTTTGACCGTCTTCACTGCCTTTTCCTTCACCGGCCCGAACCCGCAAATCTCCATTGGCGCTTGCGCAAGGGCGAGCAGCGTCTGCGGCTTTTCCGTGCGGAGCCTGCCGATCATAATGTCGAGCAGCGATTCGTACCAGCCGACGAGTTCGCGCTCCATCCGACGCTCCGTCGTGTAGCCGAAGATATCGAGAGCCGTGCCGCGCAAGCCCTTCATGCGCGCGAGCAGCCGGAACGGCGTCTGGATCCACGGGCCGAACCGCCGCTTGAGCGGCCGCCCGCGAGCGTCGCGGCCCGAGGCGAGGAACGGCGGCGCGAGGTGATAATTGACCTTGTAATCGCCGTCGAAATTCCGACGCAGCTCGTCGAGAAACCCGGTCTCCATGTGAAGTCGCGCCACCTCGTATTCGTCCTTGTAGGACATCAGCTTGAAGAGGGCGCGCGCAACCGCTTCGGTCAGCGCCTCCGATCCCTGAGCCCGTTCCGCGGCGCGCACGCGCTCCACCGTCGCGCGGTAGTGCTCCGCCCAGGCGGCGTCCTGGTAATCGACAAGAAATGCGGCGCGGCGGGCGATGATCTCATCCAGCGTCTCGACAGGCTCTCCCTCCGGATTGGCGGCAGCGAAGTCCGGCTGCGCGGCGGCGAGGCGCCCGGCGGCGAAGGCCTCGACGTTCCTCTCGATCTCGACGCCGTTGAGCGCGATGGCGCGTTGCAGAGCGTCCAGAGAGACCGGCGCAAGTCCCTTCTGCCAGGCGAAGCCCAGGAGCATCATGTTGGCGAAGACCGCGTCGCCGAAGAGCTCTTCGGCGAAAGCGTTGGCGTTGAAGGTCGAAAAATTGTCCTCGCCGACGACGCGAGCGATGGCGGCGAGCCGCGCCGGCGCCGCGAGATCGGCGTCGCGCCGGCGCACGACGTCGCCTGTCGGCATCTCAGCCGAATTGACCACGGCTCTCGTTCCTTGCCGGTACGTTCCCGACGCCTTGGGGGACGAGGACACGACGAGGTCGCAGCCGATCAGCGCGTCCGCCGATCCCTGGTCGATCCGCACCTGGTTGATGTCCTCAGGGCGCGGAGCGATCCTGAGGTAGCTCAGCACGGCGCCGAACTTCTGCGCGAAGCCGGTGAAGTCGAGCACCGAGACGCCTTTGCCCTCGAGATGCGCCGCCATGGCGAGGACCGCGCCGACCGTGATCACGCCAGTGCCGCCGACGCCGGTCACGAGGAGGTCGTATGACCTCTCGAGCGGCGGCAAGGCGGGCAGGGGGAGGCTGCGCGCGCTCTCGGCGAACCCGCCGGACTGCGGCTTCTTTCGACGAGTCGCGCCCTCGACGGTGACGAAGCTCGGGCAGAAGCCGTTGAGGCAGGAGAAATCCTTGTTGCAGCTCGAGAGATTGATCTTCCGCTTGCGTCCGAATGGCGTTTCCTTGGGCTCGACGCTCAGGCAATTCGACTCCACGGAGCAGTCGCCGCAGCCCTCGCAAACGAGATCGTTGATGAAGGCGAAGCGCTTGGGATCCTCCATCGCGCCGCGCTTGCGCCGGCGGCGCTTCTCGGTGGCGCAGGTCTGCTCGTAGATGAGCACGGAAACGCCGGCGATCTCACGCATCTCGCGCTGCACCCTGTCGAGCTCGCGACGGTCGTGGACCGTCACGCCATCCGGGAACTCTTTCGCCGAGAATTTGCCGGGATCGTCGGAGACGAGAGCGATCCGCGCGACGCCTTCCGCCCGCACGTTGTGGGCGATGGCCGCGACGCTGATCGGCCCGTCCACGGGCTGGCCGCCGGTCATGGCGACGGCGTCGTTGTAGAGAATCTTGTAGGTGATGTTGGTCTTCGCCGCGATCGCCTGGCGGATCGCCATCGAGCCCGAATGGTAATAGGTGCCTTCGCCGAGATTCTGGAAGATGTGGCCGTTGCCGGTGAATTTCGACGACGCGACCCAATTGACGCCTTCGCCGCCCATCTGGATCAGCGACGACGTCTCCCTGTCCATCCAGCTCGCCATGAAATGGCAGCCGATGCCGGCGAGCGCCTTCGATCCCTCGGGGACTTTGGTCGACGTGTTGTGCGGGCAGCCCGAGCAGAAGTAAGGCGTCCGCGTGGCGCCCGAAATTTCGATCAGCCGGCCGGCCTCCGGTCTCAGCGCCGCCGCCCTCTCGCTGAGCCCGAGACCGGGAAATGCGGCGTCGAGGCGCTTGGCGACGATCGGCGCCAGGAGCCTCGGCGACAATTCGCCGATCCAGGGGATCAGAGGCTCGCCCTGCTCGTCGTGCTTGCCGACCATGCTGTGCGGCTTGTCGCCGGGATAATCGTAGAAATATTCCTTGAACTGGCTCTCGATGATGCCGCGCTTTTCCTCGACGACGAGGATTTCGCGCTTGCCGCGGACGAAATCGAGCGCGTCGCGACGGGCGAGCGGCCAGACCATGCCGACCTTGTAGATGTCGATGCCGGTTTCGCGGCATTCCGCCTCGCCGAGCCCGAGCAGGCGCAGCGCCTCCATGAGATCGAGATGGCCCTTGCCGGTGGTGACGACGCCGTAGCTGGCGTGCGAGACGGCGTAGATATGCCGGTCGATCGGATTGGCCTCGGCGAAGGCGAGAACCGCATCCTCCTTCGCCTCCATGCGCTGTTCGATTTGCGGCCCGGGCAGATCGGGCCAGCGGTAGTGCAGGCCGCCCGGCGGCGGAGTGAAATCCGGTTGGCGGAATAGGCGAGGCGGGGCGAGATCGAACGACGCCGCCGACTCGACCGTTTCCGAGATCGCCTTCAGGCCGACCCACATGCCGGAGAAGCGCGAGAGCGCGTAGCCGTATTCGCCGAAGGCGACGTACTCGGCCACCGAAGCCGGGTTCAGCGTCGGCATGAACCACGCCATGAAAGCGACGTCCGATTGATGCGGCATCGACGACGAGACGCAGCCGTGATCGTCGCCGGCGACGACCAGCACGCCGCCATGCGGCGAGGAGCCATAGGCATTGCCGTGCTTCAGCGCGTCGCCGGCCCGGTCGACGCCGGGGCCCTTGCCGTACCAAAGACCGAAGACCCCCTCCACCTTGCGGTCGGGATTGGTTTCGACCTGCTGCGAGCCCAGCACGGCGGTCGCCGCGAGGTCCTCGTTGACCGCCGGCAGGAATTCGATGCCGCTCTCGGCGATCAGCCGCTTGCAGCGCCATAGTTCCGTATCGACGCCGCCCAGCGGCGAGCCGCGATACCCCGAGACGAAGCCCGCCGTCTTCAGGCCAGCGGCGCGGTCGCGCCGGGCCTGGTCGAGAACGATGCGCACGAGCGCCTGCGTGCCGGTCATGAACACCCGGCCGCTGGATTTGAGGTAACGGTCGTCGAGACGATACGCGGGGAGGGTCGGGTCGGCGCCTTGATCCATGATCCAGCTCCTTGAGCCCTGCCAGATGCATGATCATAGGCGACGGCAGTGGAAAATCTCTCCAAAGTGTCCTAATCGGTGTCGAACATCGGTAGGCGGCGCCAGGATATACGGACAAGACGGAATGAAATTCCAGCGCGTGGAATTGACCGAAGTCGATCGGCGGCTGCTGCGCGTCCTGCAGACCGATGCGAGGATCTCCAACCAGGAACTGGCGGAGCGGGCGGGCATGTCCGCCTCGGCTTGCTGGCGTCGCGTCAAGCAACTCGAGGAGGCCGGCGTCATTGCCGGCTATCCCGCGATTCTCGACGCCGAGGCCGTCGGGCTGACCTTCAGCGCCGTGGTTCACGTCACGCTGACCCGCCACGACGCATCACACACCGCGACTTTCGTCGCTCGCATCGCCGAGCGGCCGGAGGTGCTCGAATGCGTCTCGACCACGGGCGAGGCTGACTACCACCTGCGCGTCGCCTGCCGCGACAAGGAGGCCTACAACGCCTTCCTGGAAGACTTTCTCTTCCGTCTGCCGGGGATCGCACACGTGCGCACGAATTTAATTCTCAGAGAGATAAAATCGACCAGCCGGCTGCCGCTGTGAGGTCGCTTCGGCCTTGCGGCGAAAGCCGCCAACCCCAGGTCCTCCTTCAGTGAACCAGGTCGCCCTTCCGTGAATTCGACCGAGATTCCCGTCCTTTCGCTCGCCCTTTCCGCTGGGCCTCCCGGCGCGCTGCGCGCATGGTCGCTCGCCGTCAGCTTCCTCGGCGATTGCATCGAGCCGCGCGGCGGCCGCGTCGGCATGGGCGCGATCACGGAATTGCTCGCCGCCTACGGCATCGACAACGGCGTCGTGCGCACTTCGATGTCGCGCCTTGCCGGAGACGGCTGGGTCACCCGAGAAAAGCTCGGCCGGAACAGCTTCTACGCGCTGACCCCGCTTGCCCTCGCCGAGACTCAGGCGGCGGCGCGGCGCATCTACGCGCCCGAACATCCAAGCGACCCTTGCGGGTGGCGCGTCTACGTCGCGGCGGATGGCAGTGCGGAGGAGAGACGGCGCGCGCGCGCCGATTTCGCGCGCCGCGGCGCCGGCTCGCTCGACAAGCAGGTGTACATTCTCCCCGATACGGCGCCGGCGCCTGCGTCGCCCTCGATGATCGCCCTGTCGGCCGCCGCCTTGCCCGACGAAGCGTCTCGCAATCTGGTGAGGCAGGCTTTCTCCCTCGGCGAAATCGAGCGCGAATACGCGGAATTCTCCGCTGCCTACGCGCCGCTGGCCGATCAACTCGGCAAGGTCCGGCGGATCGACGGTTTCGAGGCGCTGGCCGTGCGGGTGCTGCTCATCCACCGATTTCGCCGCATCGTCCTGCGCGATCCCGGCATCCCCTCGGCCTATCTACCGCCTCGCTGGCCTGGGCTCGCCGCGCGCGAAACCGCGCGGAGCTTGTGGCGCACGTTGTTGGCGCAGTCGGAGCGATGGCTCGACGCGAATGCGCGATCGCCGGACGGCGAGCTGCCGCCGCGCGCCGGAAGCGCCCCGGGGTTTTGACCTGGCTTGCACGGCGGAAGAGCGGGGATATATGTTACAAAAATAGTTGACTGTTGACGATTTTTGATGCATAAGACAATTCGCCAAGCTGGCCGCGCTGGCATGAGTTGGAGGAGCGCATGTACACGCAGGCGCTGAATGCGAAAGACGCCGAGCCTGTGACGGCGGAAGATCCCCTCGAGATGGCCGCCTTCGTGGCGCGCATCGACGCCGAGGAGCGCATCGAGCCCAACGACTGGATGCCCGAGCAATATCGGCGCACGCTGATCCGGCAGATTTCCCAGCACGCGCATTCCGAGATCATCGGCATGCAGCCGGAGGGCAATTGGCTGACGCGCGCGCCGACGCTGAAGCGCAAGGCGCAACTGCTCGCCAAAATTCAGGACGAGGCGGGTCACGGCCTGTATCTCTACGCCGCCGCGGAAACCCTCGGGGTTTCCCGCGAGGAGCTCTACGAGCAGCTCCTCTCCGGCCGCGCGAAATATTCGTCGATCTTCAATTATCCCACCTTGAACTACGCCGACATGGGCGCGATCGGCTGGCTCGTCGACGGCGCGGCGATCATGAACCAGATTCCGCTCTGCCGATGCAGCTACGGCCCCTATGCTCGGGCGATGATCCTCATCTGCAAGGAAGAGTCCTTCCATCAGCGCCAGGGTTACGAAATCATGGTGGCGATGGCGAAGGGAACGCCGGAGCAGCGTGAAATGGCGCAGGACGCGCTGAACCGCTTCTGGTGGCCGTCGCTGATGATGTTCGGCCCGTCGGACACCGACAGCCATCATTCGGCGTTGTCGCTCAAATGGAAGATCAAGCGGTTCAGCAACGATGGGCTGCGCCAGAAGTTCGTCGACGCGACAGTCCCGCAGGCCCGATATCTCGGTCTGACGATTCCCGACAAGGACCTCGCGTTCGACGAGGCGACCGGGCATTGGCGGCACGGTCCGATCGATTGGGACGAATTCAAGCGCGTCGTCGCCGGCGAAGGACCGTGCAATCAGCAGCGCATCAAGCACCGCCGGCAGGCGGAGGCGGACGGCGCCTGGGTCCGCGAGGCGGTGTTCGCCCATGCCGCCAACAAGAAGCAGCCGCGGGCGAAGAAGGCCGCCTGACTCGCGGAAGACAGAGGGTTCGTCATGTCGGAAACGCTTATGCCGCTTTGGGAAGTCTTCGTCCGGCCGCGCAACGGCCTCGCGCATCGCCATGTCGGCTCGCTGCACGCGATCGATGCGGCGATGGCGCTGCAGAACGCGCGCGACGTCTACACCCGGCGCGGCGAGACGTTCTCCATCTGGGTCGTGCCGTCGAACGCGATCGTCGCTTCGGACCCTGCCGACAAGGGGGTTCTGTTCGAGCCGACCGCCAGCAAGATCTATCGGCACCCGACCTTCTACGAAGTCCCCGACGAAGTCGGACACATGTGAGCGAGAACGCCATGTCAGAGGCCGCAATCGACCCGCGCTCCCAATGGCTGATCCGTCTCGGCGACGGCGCGCTGATCCTTGGCCATCGTCTGAGCGAATGGTCTTCGCGCGCGCCGACGCTCGAAGAGGACATCGCGCTGTCGAACCTCGCGCTCGATCTGATCGGGCAGACGCGCGCGCTCTATACCCGCGCTTGCGAAATCGACGGCGGCGCGCGCGACGAGAACATGCTGGCCTATCGCCGGGCGGAACGCGAGTTCCGCAATCCGCTGCTGGTGGAACAGCCGAACGGCAATTTCGCCGACACGATGGCGCGCCACTTGCTCTATTCCGCGTTCGCGCTGCCGCTCTACGAGAAGCTCAGGGATTCGAACGACGCCGAGGTCGCGGGCATCGCCGCCCGTTCGGCGCGCGAAATGGCGTATCACGTCCGCCACGCGACCGAGTGGATCATCCGTCTCGGCGACGGCACGCCGGAAAGCCATGCGAGGACGCAAGGCGCATTCGACGAGCTATGGTCCTATGTGCCGGAATTGTTCGAAGCCGACGCGCTCGATCGGGAGATGGCCGTCAGCGGCTTCGGCGTCGACCCCTCGACCCTGCGCGAAGCTTTCGACGCGACGCTCGCGCCAGCGCTCAGCGAAGCGACAGTGACGCCTCCCCGGGAAAGCTTCGGCTTGCGCGGCGGCCGCAAGGGCGTGCACAGCGAGCATCTCGGACATCTGCTGGCGCAGATGCAGTCCCTGCAACGAGCTTATCCCGATGCGCGGTGGTGAGATGATGAACCCCCTGACATCCTCGGGAGATCGTCGCGCCGAGGCCTGGCGCGCCGCGGCGGCGGTGACCGATCCGGAAGTGCCGGTCCTCACCATCGCCGACCTCGGCATTCTGCACGACGTCGCAGTGGACGAGGCGGGCGCCGTGCAAGTGACGATCCTGCCGACCTATTCGGGTTGCCCGGCGATGGGCGTCATCGCGCTCGGCATCGAGACGGAGCTCGCCGCCGCCGGCTTCGGCAAAGTGAGCGTCAAGCTCACCAATAGCCCGGCGTGGTCTACGGATCTGATGAGCGACGCGGCGCGCGAAAAATTGCGCGCCTACGGCATCGCCCCGCCGGGCAAGGGCGCCGGCAAGCGCGCGCTGTATTCAACGCCTGAAGTCGCGTGTCCGCGCTGCGGATCGCGCGAGACGGAACGCATCTCCGAATTCGGCTCCACGGCGTGCAAGGCGTTGTGGCGCTGCAAGGCGTGCCGCGAACCGTTCGACCATTTCAAGTGCATTTGATGAGGCTGTCATGAGCCGCTTCCACGCTCTCACCGTCGCCGACGTCAGGCGCGAAACGCCGGACAGCGTGTCGCTGGCGTTCTCGGTGCCGGATTCATTGAAGTCGGAATTTCACTTCACGCCCGGCCAGTTCCTCACCGTGCGAGCGATGCTGAGCGGCGAGGAATGCCGGCGCTCCTATTCCATCTGCTCCGGCGCGGGCGAGGCGGAAATTCGCATCGCCGTCAAGAAGACGCCGGGCGGGCTGTTCTCGACATTCGCCAATGAAATGTTGCAGCCGGGCGCGCAACTGGAGGTCATGCCGCCCGAGGGACGCTTCACGGCCGAGGCGGGCTATGGCCGCCATCTCGTCTTCTTCGCCGCCGGCTCGGGGATCACGCCGATCCTGTCGATCATCCGCTCGGCGCTGGCCGCGAACCCGCGCACGCGCGTGACGTTGTTCTACGGCAACCGTACGACCAGCTCGATCATGTTTCGCGAGGCGCTCGACGATCTGAAGGATCGTTATCTCGATCGCCTCGCGGTGTTCCATGTGCTGTCGCGCGAATCGCAGGACATCGACCTGCTCAACGGGCGCATCGACGGCGAGAAGGTCGCGCTGCTGGCGAGGACGATCGTGCGGCCGAGCGAAGTCGACGGCTATTTCCTCTGCGGGCCGTACTTGCTGGTCGAAGACGGACGCGCGGCGCTGCTGGCGGCGGGCGCGGACCCCTCGCGCATCAAGAGCGAACTCTTTTCGACCGAGGGAACGCCAAGACCAGCTCCGATCGTCGTCAGCCTGGGTGACCGGCCATCGACCGCCGCGCGCGTCGATTGCGTGCTGGACGGCGTGACCTACCACCTCGACGTCAAGGCCGATCAACACGTGGTCGACGCGGCGCACGAGCAGGGCGTGGAGCTTCCCTATTCCTGCAAGGGCGGCATGTGCTGCACCTGCCGCTGCAAAGTGGCGGAGGGCGAAGTGGTCATGGATGTGAACTATTCGCTCGAGGCGTGGGAAATCGAGGCCGGCTACGTGCTGGCCTGCCAATCGCGGCCCGTGGGCTCGAAGGTCAAGCTCGATTTCGACGCCGCGTGATCGCGGGGTCGCGGCGCGAGACTGTTGAGGAATGGAGGCGCCGCCCTCATCCGGCCCTGCGGGCCACCTTCTCCCGCACGCGGGAGAAGGGACGCGATGCTTAACCCCCTCGCCCGCTTGCGTGAGAGGGGTTGGGGTGAGGGCAAGCGGTCACCTGCGATCGAGCCTGCGCGCCGGCGGCGCGGCGCGTTCGCCGATCTCCCCCGGCGCGAGCCGCGCGGCGCCGTCGACGAAGAGGCGCGTCACCAGTTGCGCATAGGCGTCGCGGCTGATCGGCTTGTCGTCGCGAAACCAGAGATAGCTCCAGTTCAAGACGCCGAAGAGCGACATCGTGATCGGCTTCAGCAGCGTTTCGCCCTCTTCTTTCAGCGCCGGATTGAGGCGGGTCAACGCTCCCGCGACAATATTGACGAGCCGCCGCTCGAGCGCGCGAATGACGCGTTGCTGGGCTTCCGTCAGCTTGTCGAGCTCGTTGATCTGCACCTTGTGCATCGCGTCGGCGTCGCGATAGGCGAATAGCGCCGTCGTGATCAGCCTCTGCAAGTGCTCTTCCGGCGGCAGGCTCGAATCGTCCGCCGCTTCGACCTGGCGCACGAGATCCAGCAGATGCTCGTGAATGATGTCGAAGAGCAGCGCGTCCTTGCTCGCGTAGTAATGGTACAGCAGCGCCTTCGACACCTCCGCCCCTTCGGCGATGTCGGAAATCGAGGTTCGATCGAATCCGTCGCGCGCGAACAGGCCGGCCGCGACTTGCAGCAAGGCGTTGCGCTTATCAGCGTAATCGGCGGCGCGAATGCGTGCCACGGGATCGCGTTCCTGGGTTGGGAGATGGGTCCGCCTATCACGATCTCGGGCGAAGGTCCAAAACGCGCTTGGCCTTGCCTTCCGAGCGCTTGACCGCGCCGGGATCGACCACGCGGACGGAGACCGAGACGCCGACCATCGACTTGACGTGATGCACGAGCGCCTCGGCGTGCGCCGCGCGCTCAGCCTCGCCCGCGGCTTCGGAGCGCGCTTCGACGACCACCGTCATGACGTCCATGCGGTCGCGCTTGTCCAGCTCGAGCTGGAAATGCGGCGCCAATCCGTTGCATTTGAGGATCAGCTCCTCGATCTGCGTCGGAAAGACATTGACGCCGCGAAGGATGATCATGTCGTCCGAGCGGCCCGTCACCTTCTCCATGCGGCGCATCGAGCGCGCCGTTCCCGGCAACAAGCGGGTGAGGTCGCGCGTGCGGTAGCGGATGATCGGCAGGGCCTCCTTGGTGAGCGAGGTGAAGACGAGTTCGCCCTGTTCGCCGTCCGGCAGCACCGCGCCCGTCTCGGGATCGATGACTTCGGGATAGAAGTGGTCTTCCCAGACATGCAGGCCGTCCTTGGTCTCGACGCATTCCATCGCGACGCCGGGGCCGATCACTTCGGAGAGGCCGTAGATGTCGACGGCATGCATGTCGAAGGCGGCCTCGATCTCGCCGCGCATCGCGTTCGTCCACGGCTCCGCGCCAAAAATGCCGACTTTGAGGCTCGAGGCGCGCGGATCGCGCCCCGCCGCGCGATACACATCGAGGATCGCCAGCATGTACGAAGGCGTCACCATGATGATGTCGGGCTTGAAGTCCTCGATCAGATGCGCCTGCCGCTCAGTCATGCCGCCGGAGACCGGAATCACGGTGCAACCGAGCTTTTCCGCACCGTAGTGGGCGCCGAGGCCGCCGGTGAAGAGCCCGTAGCCGTAGGAGATGTGCACCTTCATCCCGGGCCGGCCGCCGGCCGCGCGAATGGAGCGGGCGACGACGTTCGCCCAGGTCTCGATATCCGCCGCGGTGTAGCCGACGACCGTCGGCATGCCGGTGGTGCCCGACGAAGCGTGGATGCGGCTGACCTTCTCCATCGGGGTCGCGAACATCCCGAAGGGATAGGTCTCGCGCAGATCCTGCTTGGTGGTGAAGGGAAACTTCGCGAGATCGGCCAGCGACTTCAGATCGTCCGGATGCGCGCCGGCCGCCTCGAACTTCTTGCGATAGTGCGGCACGTTGTCATAGGCGTGGCGCAGCGACCATTTCATGCGCCGCAGTTGCAGCGAGGCGATTTCGTCGCGCGAGGCCGTTTCGATGGCCTCGAGACCGTTCCTGTCGGGGGAGAGATCGAGCATGGCGTTTCCTCGATATGTTGCCGTTATCTTGAGCTGCCGTTCGTCGTCATTGCGAGCAACGCGAAGCAATCCAGCCTAAGCCACCGCCGCAGACCCTAAATCTGGATTGCTTCCCAAGGCGAATGCGAAGCATTCGTCCGGCTTTGCTCGCAATGACGGTTGAGCTCACTAGAAAAACGTTCCGGGAACGGTGCGGCTGAGACCGCGAAACTCCGCGATGACCACGCCGCTCTCGTCGGCGACGGTGACGTCGTAGACGCCGTTGCGCCCGGCGCGCTGGCATTCGCGGGCGCTGGCGCGAAGGCGCATGCCCTTGGTGGCCGGAGCGAGATAGGCGATCGAGCAATGCTGCGCGACGCAGCGTTGATTATGGCTGTTGCAGGCGAAGGCGAAGGCCGAAATCGGCCAGCGCGAAGATGTAGCCGCCGTGGCAGGTTCCATGCCCGTTCGCCATCGTCTCCTGCACCACCATGCCGAGTTCCGCCGTTCCCGGACCGACGCTCTCGATCGTCACGCCGAGCGCGGCGCTCGCTTTGTCGTCGGCCCACAGAAGATCAGCGCATTTGCGAGCGATTTCGTGCGGCGTCACGGCGCGGGCCTCCGGCCGGTAAAGTTCGGCGGGCGTTTTTCCACGAACGCGCGGACGCCCTCGGCGTAGTCGTCCGAGCGGCCGGCCTTGCGTTGCAGGTCGCGCTCGAGATCGAGCTGCGCGTCGAGACTGTTGCCCGCCGAGGCGTTCAGCGCTTGCTTGATGAGCGCATAGCCGTAGGTGGGCCCGGACGCGAGTCTTTCCGCGATGGCGCGCGCCTCGTTGGCCAGCGCCTCGTCGTCGACCGCGCTATAGATCATCCCCCAAGCCTGCGCCTGCTCGGCGCCGATGGGCTCCGCCAGGAGAATTGCAGCGCGAGCGCGCGCTTCGCCGATGAGGCGAGGCAGGGCCCAGGTGCCGCCTGAGTTCGGGCAAAAGCCCGAGGCGCGCGAACGCCTGCAGGAACTTCGCCGACTTGGCCGCGATAACGATGTCGCAGGCGAGGGCGATATTGGCGCCGGCGCCAGCCGCCGCCCCGTTGACGGCGCAGACGATCGGCTTCGGCAGCGTCTTCATCGCCCGGATCAGCGGGTTGTAGCGACTTTCGATCAACTCGCCCAAGTCCGGACGCTCCGCGCCCGGCGCGACCGACCGATCCGCGAGATCCTGGCCGGCGCAAAATCCTTTCCCCGCGCCGGTCAGCAGAACCGCGCGGCAGCGCTCGTCGCCGCGAGCGCGATCGAGCGCGCCGGCCAGCGCGGCGTGCAGCTCCATGTTGAAGGCGTTGAACCGCTCGGGCCGATTGAGGGTGAGCGCCAGCACGCCCTTGTCCAGCGATTCCAGCAGGACCCCTGTCCCCGATGCGCCTGTGTGAGCGCTCATGGTCTCCCTCCCCGTCGCGATTGTCGGTCAAACTTTATGATTGACCGTCCGGTTAGTCAATAATAATGTCGCGCCAGCCGGCGCGAGGCTTGGCGCACCAGGGAGGCTGGAATGACGGATTTCTCGGCGCGACACGCGGACCTGCTTTCGCGCGCCATCGAAGCGATCGGCGATCGCGGCTATTGGAGCGCGTACCCGGAAGCGGCCTCGGGCAAGATTTACGGCGAAACGGCGAAGGCGGACGGCGAAGCCGCTTTCGAGGCGCTCCTCGGCAAGACCTTCGCGATGGACGCCGCCCATCCGGCCGACGCATTGGCAGGCGCCGAGGTCTCGCCCTACGGGAAGGCGCTCGCCGTCCGCTATCCCACGGCGTCGGTCGACCGCTTGCTCGCCGCCAGCGCCGCGGCCGGCGCGGCCTGGGGACGGGCTTCGGTGGACGAGCGCGCCGGGGCGCTGGTCGAAATTCTCGGCCGTCTCAACCGGCAGAGTTTCTTGATCGCCAACGCGGTGATGCACACCTCGGGGCAGGCGTTCGGCATGGCGTTCCAGGCGGGCGGACCGCACGCGCAGGACCGCGGCCTGGAGGCCGTCGCCTACGCCGTCGCGGAAATGAAGCGCCTGCCCGAACGCGCGCAATGGGCGAAGCCGCAGGGCAAGGGCGAGCCGCTGAAGATGGAGAAGACGTTCCGGATCGTCCCGCGCGGCGTCGCGGTCGTGATCGGCTGCGCCACGTTCCCGACCTGGAACTCTTATCCCGGCCTCTTCGCCAGCCTCGCCACCGGCAACACGGTCATCGTCAAGCCTCACCCCGCCGCCATTCTGCCCGTCGCGATCACACTGAAGATCGCGCGCGAGGTCCTGGCTGAAGCCGGCTTCGATCCGAATGTCGTGCTGCTCGCGGCCGACGAACCCGCGGCGCCGATCACGAAGGAACTCGTGATGCATCCCGCCGTGAAGATCGTCGATTTCACCGGCAGTCCGACGTTCGGCTCCTGGCTCCGCAACACGCTGAGGGACAAACAGGTTTACACGGAGGAGGCCGGGCTCAACGCGATCGTCGTCGATTCGACGCCGCAGTTCCAGGCCATGTGCGACAACATCGCATTCTCCCTGTCGCTCTACTCCGGGCAGATGTGCACCGCGCCGCAGAACATCTTCGTGCCCCGGGGCGGGGTCGAGACCGAGGAAGGCCACAAGTCGTTCGACGACGTCGCGAGCGGCATTGCGCATGCGGTCGACCGTCTGGTCGCGGACCCCGGCCGCGCGGCGGCCATTCTTGGCGCCATTCAGAGCGACGCGACCCTGCGACGCATCAAGGACTGCGAGGGGCTCGGGCGCGTCGTGCGGCAGTCCGCTCCGGTCCCCGGTCTCGCGCGCGGCGCGACGCCGTTGATTCTGACGGTCGATGCGGCCGACGAAGGCGCCTATCAGGAAGAGCGCTTTGGACCGATCTCGTTCGTGATCGCCACTGCGTCCACCGAGGATTCGCTCGCCCGGGCGGCCCGATCCATCAGGGAACACGGCGCGATCACCGCGGCGCTCTACACGACCCGCGACGCGGTCGCCGAAGCCGCCGCGGACGCGTTCGCTGGCGCCGACGTGGCGCTGTCGATCAACCTCGTCGGCAATGTTTTCGTCAACCAGTCCGCCGCTTTCTCCGACTTCCATGTGACCGGCGGCAATCCCGCCGGCAATGCCTGCCTGACGGATTCGGCTTTCGTCGCCAACCGCTTCCGCGTGGCGCCGGTGCGGCGCCTTTTGGCGTAGACTGGCGGGAGACGCCTTATAGAGGCTATACCGGCGGCGATGTCCGACGCGCCAAAACCTTGAACCGAGGCCCTGGGATGAGCAACGAAGTCTTCATCTGCGATTATGTCCGCACGCCGGTCGGCCGCTATGGCGGCTCGCTGGCGAAGGTGCGCACGGACGATCTCGCCGCGCTGCCGATCCGCGAACTCGCCCGCCGCCATCCGGGACTGACCGCCGCCATCGAGGAAGTGTTCTACGGCTGCGCCAATCAGGCGGGCGAAGACAACCGCGACGTCGCGCGCATGGCCGCGCTTCTCGCCGGTCTGCCCGAGACGATCCCCGGCGTCACCCTGAACCGCCTCTGCGCCTCCGGCATGGACGCGGTGGGCTCTGCGGCGCGGGCGATCCGGGCGGGCGAAATGAATCTCGCCATCGCCGGAGGCGTCGAATCCATGACGCGCGCGCCCCTCGTCATGGGCAAGGCCGAGACCGCGTTCCAGCGCTCCGCCGAGGTCTTCGACACCACGATCGGGTGGCGCTTCGTCAATCCGTTGATGAAGAAACAGTACGGCGTCGATTCGATGGCGGAAACGGCCGAGAACGTCGCCGGCGATTTCGCCGTCTCCCGCGCCGATCAGGATGCCTTCGCGCTGCGCTCTCAGCAGCGCGCCGCCGCCGCGCAGGCCAAGGGCGCGTTCACAGCGGAGATTCTGCCGGTCGAACTCGCGGACGCCAAGGGCAACAAGACGCTGTTCGCCCGCGACGAACACCCGCGCGCCGACACGAGCCTCGAAACGCTCGGCAAGTTGCGCCCGATCGTGCGGCCTGACGGCAGCGTCACCGCCGGCAACGCCTCGGGCATCAACGACGGCGCCGCAGGATTGATCCTGGCCTCGGCGCAAGCCGCCGACCGGCATGGCCTGACGCCGATCGCGCGGGTGCTCGGCTACGCCACGGCGGGCGTCGCGCCGCGCATCATGGGGATCGGGCCCGTGCCGGCGACGAAGTCGCTCGCGGCCCGATTGGGACTTAAGGTTTCAGCATTCGAGGTGATCGAGTTGAACGAAGCATTCGCGTCCCAGAGCTTGGCGTGCCTGCGTCAGCTCGGGCTTCCCGACGACGCCGAGCACGTCAATCCGCATGGCGGCGCGATCGCGATCGGGCATCCCTTGGGCATGTCCGGCGCCCGCATCACCGGCGCCGCCGCGCTCGAGTTGAAGCGGCGCGGCGGCCGCTACGCGCTCGCCACAATGTGCGTCGGCGTCGGGCAGGGCGCCGCGATCGCCATCGAGCGGGTGTGACGAAGCGAAGCGTTCCCAAGAGGTCGAGGGCGCCCTCGCCGGTGCCGTCGGCCTGTTGGGTGCGAGATCCTCGCGGCTATCGCCGGGGAACGTCAACTGTCCCGAAGATCGCTAGCGTGGCAAGCGCGCTCTGCAGGGGAGCAAATAGCGACGTGAGCGCGCCGAATTTTCAATTGTCTTTTGTCGGCGCTTGAGGCATTGGCTCTGGAAATGACCGAGATGCCCTCCGCGCGTTAGCGATGCGAGCGGACTTTCTCGCTTTGGATGCTTTCTGAAAAGGTTGCGTTCGGCGGCTGCGCGAGCGGCGCGGGCGAACGGCGGCGACGCTCATTGCCCTCGGGGGGCGGCAATGAGCCTGTCTAATGTGTTCCCGAGCTTCATTCTTCTTGGGGGAGGGGATGATCGTGGGTTCGTATTTCAAGCGCACGCTTCAATTGGGAACGATGTTCGGCTTCATCGTCCTCTGCGGTCTGATCTGGCGACAATCGACCGAGAATTCATTTGTCGAAGCCTGCGTCTACGGGTTGATCGCGCTCGGCGTCGCAAGCGTCGGAATCGGCGAAATCAAGGCATCGGAGAAGACGTCGCCGGCCGGCCCTCGCGCCGAAAACGCCGGCGAGCCGAGGGTGAACGGATCAGAGCAGCGCTTTGCCGCCGATGTCGCGTTGGTGGTGCGACTTCTCCAGGCCCATTTGGGCGCGAGTTCGAGCTATTCGGATTCTCTCGTTCGCGCCAATACGGATCTGCCTCTGCTCAAGGAACCCGAACAGATCCGGGCGGTCGTGCTCTCGCTCATCGACGAGAACCAGAAGATTGAAGCCAAGGTGAGCGATCTCTCGCGCAACCTGGACGAATCGGTCGCGAAGATCGAAAAGCTGCGCTCCAATCTCGCCGAGGACAACGATAAAGCCTTGCGCGATCCGCTGACGGCGCTCGGCAACCGCCGCTTCTTCGAGCAGAGGCTCGATCAAGCCATTCGCGAAGCGCCGGCATCGAGCGAATTGTGCCTCGTGATGTGCGACCTCGATCGCTTCAAGGCGATCAACGACAAATTCGGCCATCCCGTCGGCGACATGGTCCTGAAACTGTTCAGCGAGATTCTGTCTAGCAACATCGGACCTCGCGATACGGTCGCGCGCGTCGGCGGCGAGGAGTTCGCGGTCATTTTCCCTGATGCGCCGCCGGCCGAAGCGGCTGCGGTCGCGGAGCGGATCCGAAGCCAGCTCCAAGCGAAGAAATGGGTCGTCGGCTCGAGCGGGGTTCCGCTTGGCGCCGTCACAGCCTCGTTCGGGGTCGCGCGATTGAGCGGGAACGAAGGCGCGCTGGGCGTCTTCAAACGCGCCGACGAAGCGCTGTACTGCGCCAAATCCGAGGGGCGGAATCGCGTCGTCGTCGTTTGAAGGGGCGCCAATCGCCGACCGCCTCGAACTCGCCGAACGAGCCCTCTATGATCGGGGCGCGACAAACGCGAGGGAGCTCCACCGGATGAGCGGCGACATTGAAGCCAGCGCCATGACGATTCTGCAGCGGCTGATCGCCTTCGACACTGTGAGCGACCGATCGAACCTGCCGCTCGTCGACTTCGTCGAAGGGTATTTTCGCGATCTCGGCATCCCGACGCTGCGCGCGCCCAACGCCGCCGGCGACAAGGCCGCGTTGCTGGCGACGATCGGACCGATGGAGGCGGGCGGCGTCGTTCTCTCCGGCCACACCGACGTCGTGCCGGTCGCGGGGCAGATCTGGAGCGGCGATCCGTTCCAGTTGCGCGAAATCGACGGGCGCCTCTATGGGCGCGGCGCCTGCGACATGAAGGGATTTGGCTCCATTGCGCTGGCGATGGCGCCCGTCTTCCAGGCCGCCGGGCTCAAGCGGCCCATTCATATCCTGCTCAGTTACGACGAAGAAACGACCTGCCTCGGTTCGCTCGATCTCATCGCCAAGTTCGGCAGCGAGACGCCGCGCCCCGATCTTGTGATCGTCGGGGAGCCGACGATGATGGCGGTCGCCGACGCGCATAAGGGGGTGGCGACGTTTCGCACCCGCGTCACCGGCTTCGAGGCCCATTCGGCCAAGCCCGCGCTCGGCGCCAACGCGGTCGCCGTCGCCTGCGACATCGTCAGCGAAATCGGCCGTCTGGCGCGGGAACTGGAGGCGCCCGAGAAGCTGGATCCGCGCTTCGACCCGCCCTATTCGACCCTGCATGTCGGCATGATCCATGGCGGAACCGCGCGCAACATCCTCGCGCGCGAATGCATGTTCCACTGGGAGTTCCGCGGCCTGCCCGGCGCCGCGACGGCGACAGCGGCGGAGATGGTGCAGGCCTATGTCGACGAAGTCGCGCTGCCGCGCCTGACGCGCTTCGTCAGCGGCCCGAGCATCGAGACGACCTTGGAGGTCGACGTGCCCGGCCTCGCGGCGACTGATAACGAGACAGCGGCGACGCTGGCGCTTCGGCTGACCCGATCGAACCACGCCATTGCCGTTCCATTCGCGACCGAATCGGGACATTTTCAGCGCGCCGGGCTGCCGACGGTCGTCTGTGGCCCCGGCTCGATCGACCAGGCGCACAAACCCGATGAATTTCTGGCGGCGTCGCAGCTCTCGGCCTGCGTCGCCTTCATGCGCGGACTGGCGGACGAGCTATCGCGGTGAAGCGGCGCCCGCCTTCGCCTCGTCCATCATGGCGACGAAGCGGCGGAAGAGATAGTGGCTGTCGCGCGGTCCCGGCGAAGCCTCGGGATGATATTGCACGGAAAAGGCGGGGTAGTTCGTCAGCGCAATGCCGCAGTTCGAGCCGTCGAACAGCGAGATATGCGTCTGTTTGACGTCCCTCGGCAGGCTCGCGACGTCGAGCGCGAAACCGTGATTCATCGACACGATCTCGACCTTATCGGTGGTGAAGTCCTTGACGGGGTGATTGGCGCCGTGATGGCCCTGCGGCATTTTCACCGTTTGCGCGCCGACGGCCAATCCGAGCATCTGATGGCCGAGACAAATGCCGAACACGGGGACGCGGTTCGCGAGCAGGGTCTGAATCGTCGGCACGGCGTATTTGCCGGTTTCGGCGGGGTCGCCAGGGCCGTTCGACAGGAAAACGCCGTCCGGCTTCAGCGCGAGAATGTCCTCGCCCGACGCCGTCGCGGGCACCACCGTCACCGCGCAGCCGCAATCGCTGAGCAGCCGCAAGATGTTGCGCTTGATGCCGTAATCGATCGCCACAACGCGGTAATCGCCGCGTTCGCGCGTTCCGTAGCCGCGATCGAGCGTCCAGCTCGTCTGATCCCAGTCGTAGCGCTGCGCCGAGGTGACGGAGGGGACGAGATCCATGCCGTCGATGCCCGGCCAAGCCGCGGCCTCCGCCGCGAGGGCGGCGCGATCGAACGCCCCGTCGGGGCTATGGGCGATTACGGCGTTGGGCATGCCCGATCGCCGGATCATCGCGGTCAAGGCGCGCGTGTCGACGCCGGAGAGGCCGATGACGCCGCGCGACTTCAGCCAGTCGTCGAGACGGCGTTTGGCCCGGTAATTGGAGGCCTCGCCGATCTCGGCGTGAAAGATCGCGCCTCGCGCGCCCGCCGAGGCCGCCAGATTGACGGTCTCGATGTCCTCGTCGTTGGCGCCGACGACGCCGATGTGCGGGAAGGTGAAGGTGATGATCTGCCCGGCATAGGAGGGATCGGTGAGGATCTCCTCGTAGCCCGTCATCGCGGTGTTGAAACAGACTTCGCCGACCGCCGAGCCGGCGGCGCCGACGCCGAAGCCTTCGATCGTTTCGCCGTTGGCGAGAACCAGCAAGGCGGTCGGCCGTCTCGGGGTCCACCCTTCGCGCGCCGTCTCGCCTTGAAGCGGCCCCACCGTTTGACTAAGACTAGTTGCACTTGACATGGCCCCGTGCTTAAGCGCCCGCCACGCCGCGCGTCAAGCCGAACGGGACTGCGGTCACAACCCCCTTTGAGGATCCATGGCCGAATCGATTGCGATGCGCGACGCGGTGACCGCGCAAATGAAAGAAGCGATGAAGGCCGGCGACAAGGTCAGGGTCGGCGCGCTTCGTCTCGTCATGGCCGCCCTCAAGGAGCGCGAAATCGAAGCGCGCGGGGCTGGCAAGATCGTCAGCCGCGCCGACGAATTGGCGCTGCTGACCAAAATGGTCAAGTCGCGCCAGGAATCGCTGGCGATCTACCAGCAGGCCGGACGCAACGATCTCGCGGCTCAGGAAAGCGCGGAAATCGCCGTGATCGGCGAATTCCTGCCCAAGCAGATGGACGAAGCGGAGGTCACCGCCGCGGCCAAGGCGGCCGTCGCCGCGACCGGCGCCGCTGGCCTCAGGGACATGGGCAAGGTCGTCGCCGCGCTGAAGGAAGGCTATCCCGGCCAAATGGATTTCGCCAAGGCGAGCGCGATCGTAAAGGGCCTCCTGACGAGTTGATTCCCGCCACGGCGCCCGCCGCCTCTTGCTTGCGTAAGGCGACGTGACGCGCCACATAATTTGCGCCGGGCGCCTTTTGCCCGATCCTTCGGAGTCTTGCGATGCCTCAGACGCGCAGCCGCCTATTCGACGATTTCTCGCGCTTGATGACCGATGCGGCCGGGCTCGCCGAAGGCGCGCGACGAGAGGTCGAAACGCTCGCCAAGAGCCAGCTCGAGCGTTTGATGGCCGGCATGGACTTCGTCTCGCGCGAGGAATTCGAAGCCGTGCGGGAGATGGCCGCGCTCGCCCGGGCGGAAAACGACAAGCTCGAAGCCCGTATCGCCGCGCTCGAAGCCAAGCTCACTCAATCCAATTCCTGATCCCCTTTTCGACCGGCGCGGCCGCGAAGAACGGGGCGTCGCCCGCCGCACGGGCGAATCGTCGCCACCATCTTGATTCGCCTCTCGATTCTGTGGATGGACGGCGAAGTTCGGTTTACGCGGCGCCGCGAATCACCGAGTCTCGATCGACTTGAGCGGCCGACCGGCGAGTAAGGCCCGCGCAAGCGAGGCGGGGCGTTAGTTGGACGTCAGCCGTTGAGAGATGCGTAGCGTGCCGCCGAGTTCCGCCCACCGTCTAGCGAAAGCTCATCGATGATCGCCAATGACAATCCGACTCTCGAGCGTCCCGAACACCCCGTCGATGTCGTCGAGCGCCTCGCTGCTTTGAACGAATGGGCTTTCGACCGCGCCGACGAAGACGAGATTTCGATTCTCGTCGCCGGAGTCTGGGCGCATTACGAGGTCGCGTTCACCTGGCTGCCGGAGATCGAATCGCTGCATGTCAGCTGTTCCTTCGATCTGAAGATTCCGGCGCGCCGGCGCTCCGAGGTCACCACCCTCGTTCAGTTGATCAACGAACAATTGTGGCTCGGCCATTTCGATCTGTGGAGCCGCGACGACATCGTGATGTTCCGTCACGCCCATTGCCTCTCGGGCGGCGCCCAGCCGAGCGACGCGCAATGCCACACGATCGTCAAAGCGGCGCTCAGCGCCTGTGAGAACTACTATCAGGCATTCCAGTTCGTCCTTTGGGCCGGCCGCAGCGCCCGCGAGGCGATGGACCTCGCCATGTTCGAGACGCACGGCAACGCCTGAGAGCTGGCGAGCGAGGGGCGACGCTTTGCGCTTGCCAGCAGGGATGGGCCGTCGCAAATTGGCGCGATAGGTCCCCGGAGCGTCGCCCAGCATGAAACGAGCCTTTCGGACGACGGCGGCCCGCGCGGGTTTCGTCGTCGCCGCGTCGATCTTCGCGGCTTTCGCTGCTCACGCTGCTTCGCATCCGGCCGAGGAAGCGCCGCATGGGATGGTCGTCTCGTCGCAGCATCTGGCCTCGGACGTTGGCGCTGAAATCCTGAAACAGGGCGGCAATGCGATCGATGCCGCCGTCGCCGTCGGCTACGCCCAGGCGGTCACCAACGCCTGCTGCGCCAACATCGGCGGCGGCGGATTCATGGTGGTTCACCTCGCGGCGAAAAACGTCGACCAATTCATCAATTTTCGCGAAACCGCGCCCGCCGCCGCGACCCCGAACATGTATCTCGACGAAGCCGGCACGCCGGTGAAGGACGCGAGCCTGCTCGGCTATCTCGCCGTCGGCGTGCCAGGAACCGTCCTGGGGCTCGATACGGCGCTGCGCGAATATGGCACGATGCCGCGCGCCACGGTGATGGCGCCGGCGATCCGGCTGGCGCGCGAAGGCTTCGTCTTGACCCGCGCCGACACCGACATCATCGATGCTGGTCGGGCCCGGTTCGGCGCCGATCCCGAAGCGCTGCGTATCTATTCCCGGCCGGATGGCAGTCCCCTGCAGCCGGGCGACACGCTGGTGCAGACCGATCTCGCCAACACGCTGCAGGCGATCGCCGAAGGCGGCGCGGACGCCTTCTACAAGGGGCCAAACGCGCAGCGGCTTCAAGCGGCGATGCGGGCTCACGGCGGAATCGTCACCGCGGCCGATCTCGCCGCCTATACGGTGACCGAATCCGATCCCGTACGTTGTTCCTATCGCGGCTACGACGTCGTCTCCGCTGCCCCGCCGTCTTCCGGCGGCGCGACGCTGTGCGAGATCCTGAATATCCTCGAGGGCTACGACATGAAGGCGCTCGGCTTCCATTCAGCCGCCGCCGTGCATTTCATGGTCGAGGCGATGCGTCACGCCTACATGGACCGCAACACCTATCTCGGCGATCCCGCCTTCGTGCATAATCCGCTCGCTCGGCTGCTGAGCAAGGACTACGCGGCGCAAATCCGGGCGCAGATCCAGCCCGACCGCGCCACTCCGTCGCAAGATGTGCGCCCCGGCAGCCCGCCGCATGAAAAGACGGAGACGACGCATTATTCGGTGCTTGACGAGAAGGGCAACGCGGTTTCCGTCACTTATACGATCAACGGCCTCTTCGGCGCCGCGGTGATCGCCCCGGGCACGGGGTACTTCCTGAACGACGAGATGGACGATTTCACCATCAAGACCGGCGTACCGAACATGTTCGGGTTGGTTCAAGGGGACGCCAACGCGATCGAGCCGGGCAAGCGGCCGCTCTCCTCGATGGCGCCGACTTTAGTCACCCGCGACGGTCAGACCTATCTGGTGCTCGGCAGTCCGGGCGGGTCTCGCATCATCACGATCGTCCTGGAGGTCGTGATGGACATGATCGACTACGGGATGCAGCCTCAGGAGGCGGTGGACGCGACGCGCATTCACCACCAGTGGCTGCCCGACACCGTGTTCGCCGAGCCCTTCGCGCTTTCGCCGGACACGGTGAAACTCCTGCAAGCGATGGGCTACAAAATCGTCGAACAGACGCCCTGGGGCGCCGCGGAAGTGATCGCGCGCGACATCGGCGGAGCCGGCGGCGGCGCGACCGCTTCGTCGGGCAACGACAGCATGTTCGGCGGCAATATGCGGCCCGGCTTCGTCTACGGCGCCAATGACGACCGCCGCCCGGCCGGGCTGGCGGTCGGGGAATAGTGCGCCCGCGCGCTGCGATCTCGCCGAGGGGCTAGCGCTTCTCAGCTTTTGCGTGTAAGAGCCCCGCTTCCCATTCTCGCGGTCGGCGACGAGGTCGGCTGTTGCGCTTTTTTGGAGTTTACGATGGCTGTTCCGAGACGTAAAACCTCACCCTCGCGCCGCGGCATGCGCCGCTCGGCGGACGCGCTCAAGGCCCCGACCTATGTCGAGGACAAGGATTCGGGCGAACTGCGCCGTCCCCACCACATCGATCTGAAGAGCGGCATGTATCGCGGCCGTCAGGTCCTCAAGCCCAAGACCAACGTCGAGGCGTAACCGCCGCGACCTGTCGGGGCGCGGACTTTATCCCGCAAAGGCCGGCCGACCGCCGGCCTTTTGCTTGCCGTCAGGCGCCCCGCGTCGCGACGAGGGCGCCGCCGACGATCAGCGCACAAGCGAGTCCGAGCGAGGCGGTCGCCGGCGCGAAGCCGGCCGCGACCAGGATGAACGTCGACAGCACCGGCGCGCCGTAAGCGGCGACGCCGAGCAGCCTGAGGTCGCCGTTCTTCACGCCGTAGTCCCAGACGTAGAAGGCGAGGCCGACCGGCCCCAGCCCGAGGCCGACGATCGCCGCCCATTGGGTGATCCCGACGGGCGCCACCGACGTCTCGAAGGCGATATGGCTGATCGTCGCCAGGGCCGCGGTGACGAGGCAAAAGCCGGCGACCGCCTCGGTGGGCGCGGCCTTCAGGCGCCGCGACAGCACTGAATACCCCGACCAGACGAACGCGCCGGCCAGCGCCAGCGCGTAGCCGAGCGCCATCCCGGAATCGAGCGCGTGGGCCCCGACGCCGCCTTCGGCCTTGCTCGCGAACAGCGCGATCGCGCCCGCAAAGCCGAGCGCCGCGCCGATGAGGTGGCGCGCGAGCAACCGCTCGCCGGGCAGCAACGCGGAAAACAGCACGATCAGCAGCGGCCAGAGATAAGCGATAAGGCTGGCCTCGGCCGGCGGCGCGCGACGCAGCGCGGCGAAATAGAGCGCGTGATAACCGAAGAGGCCGCCGACGCCGACGAGCCAGACCGGCCAGGGCTGCCGCAGCGCGCGCAAGCGCCCGCGCGCCGCGGCGTAGATCGTGCCGAAAGCGCCGCCGATGGCGAAGGTCAGCGCCGCCAGCTCGAATGGCGGAACCGCGCCGGCGGAGGCGGTCAGCAGCGCCAACACGGACCAGAGCAGGATCGCGCCGAGGCCGATCAGCGTCGCCGCGTTCTTTTGGTGAAGGTCAGGCGTCATGGACTGCGCTGCTATCAGGATGCTGGCTTGGTCTTCAAGGCGAAAGGCGAGCGGGTCGTCGGCCCGCGGGACCGGCGGCCCCTTCAATGCGCCGGCGCCCTTTGGCGCCAAAGCGACGCCGGCCTTGCCCTTTCGCGCCTTTACGACAGGCCGGTGCGTCGCACACTGACTGGGCTCGCGCCGATGGACGGCCTCAAGCGTCGATTCGCTTGATGAACCATTGCAGGATGCGGCCCCAGACGTCCTCCTTGCCGACCTGATCCTCGACGCCATGTTCGAGGTTGGGATTGTCGTTGACCTCGATCACCACGACCGCTTCGCCGACTTCCTTGACGTCGACGCCATAGAGGCCCGGGCCGATCGCGCGTGCGGCGCGCAGGGCGACGTCGATGACGCGCGGCGGCGCCTCGTTGATCGCCATCGTGCGAAAGCCGCCCTCGCGGGCGCCGTCCGGCCCGTGCTTGATGATCTGCCAGTGGCCGCGCGCCATCTTATACTGGCAGACGAACAGGGGCTCGCCGTCGAGCACGCCGACGCGCCAGTCGAAATCCGTCGGCATGAATTGCTGCGCCAGCAACAGGTCGGTGTCTTCGAACAACTCGTCCGTCAGCGCCTTCAACGCATCGCAGGTGTCGACCTTGTGGACGCCGCGGGAGAACGAGCCGTCAGGGATTTTCACCACCATCGGCCAGCCGAGGCGCTTCTCGGCTTTGGCGAGATCATCGTCCTCGGCCAGCATCACGGTCGGCGGGATGGGGACGCCGTGCGCCTCCATCAACTCGTGCAGGTAGACCTTGTTGGTGCAGCGGATCATCGACACGGGATCGTCGATGACCGGCATGCCCTCCTGGAGAGCGCGGCGCGCGAAGCGGTAGGTGTAATTGTCGATCGAGGTCGTCGCGCGGATGAACAATCCGTCGAATTCGGCCAGTTCCGCCAGTTGTCGTCTGGTGAGGAGGTCGACTTCGACGGATTGGCGCTCGGCGAGTTTCTGAAAATAGCGAATGGTTTCCACCGACGAGGGCGCCAACGGTTCGTGCGGATCGTAGAGCACGGCCAGCGAATATTTGGCGACGGCGCGGGCGCGTGGATTGCGCCAGTCCCGCTGCGTGTGCTGATGCAGGGCAAGGCGAAAGAAAGCGGCTTCCTCCGGGCCGAGCTTGACCAGTGGGCGGGCGCGAAGCCGGTCGATCCGCCAGCGCTTGCCCGGCGTGATGGTCACCTCGATCGCCGGGCAGCGATACCAGTCGAACAGCAGCCGACCGAACCCCTCGAAACGTTGGTCCTGCCCCAGACCGAAGCAGAACAGGAGATCGAAAGTGGCGTCCTCGGTGGCGCGCGCGCGATGCGCCGCCACGTTGAGCGCCTCCTGCAGATCGGGCAGCGACTGCTCGTAGAGCTTATGCTCGCGCAGTTCGAGCATGGTCTCGACGGTCGGCATGATCCGATGTCCGCGCGCTTCGGCGAGCAGCGAGGCGTAATAGCCCTTCGATTGATAATTGTAGGATCGCGAGAGGTTGATGATCTTGGCGCGTCCCGCGCCGGCGAACAGTTTCGGTCGAGCCAGGTAATCGCTGGTCGTGATGACTTTGTGCGGCGTGTCCGCGTTGGGGAAATCGCGCGCGTGATCGACGAGAATCACCCAGCCGGTCATGGCGAATCCATTGGGACCGCCTGCCGCTTCGGCGAGCGCCCGAAGGTTGCGACAGAGAAACCAATCATGCGGCCGTTCGGTTCCTTGGCCGAGCGAGAAGCAAAACCCGAGGCTTTCGCGACGCGAATCGCGTTTACTCTAGCGTCGTGTTGGCCACCATGCGTCGCCCGGCGGCCGCGTGCAACAGGCGGAGTGGATGACCCGTCGGATTTTCACGCTATTTCACGCTTCAGCGCGCCGCAGGCCTCGTCGAGGCGCTTCTCGAAACGCAACGCCGCCGCGCCGTCCGCGTAATAGCCGTCGTAGTGGCCGAACTGGCGGTAGCCCATCTTCTCATAGAGCGCGATGGCGGAGGCGTTGTCGTAACGCACCTCGAGGCGCACGGCGCCGCAATCGTGCGCGCGCGCGTAGCGCTCGCAGGCCTGCAAAAGCGCCCGGCCGACGCCTCGCCGTCCTTGCTTGGGATCGACGGCGAGCGAGTAGAGCCGCGCGCTCGTGCTGCCTCTGCGCAAAGCGATCAGAGCGTAGCCCGCCAGCTTTTCGCCAAATTTGGCGACGATCAGAGGTCGATGCGGGGCGCGGATGAAGCCGCGCAGCGAGCGGCGCGAAAGCCGATCGGTGGGGAAGGCCGCGAACTCCAGCGCCTGGATCGCCTCGAGATCGTCGAGCGAGGCCGAGCAAACCATCATGCCGCCCGAGGCGCCCATCTGCATTCCGTTCTCCGTAGCTCAGGCCCGCGCGGAGCGCTTGCCTGTTTCGACGCCCGACCCCTACCGTGATACTCACTCGCGCGGTCGCCGTCTGGCAGGACGAGGGAAACTATATGGGCAAGGCGGAAAAAAGGCTGGAGAGCCTCAAGGCGTTGCTCAACGCCGCGCATCGGCGCATGGGCCTGGAGTTCGGCTTTCAGCTTTGGGACGGCGCGCTCGCACCCTCCGACTGGCCGAAGGATGCGCTGGCGATTCGTCTCGCCGACGAAGGCGTCGTCGCGAGCCTCATCCGTGCGCCCCGCCTCCCGACGCTCGCCAACCTCTGGGCCGCCAAACGCCTCGACATCGTCAACGGCGACGTCTTCGACCTCGTCGCCAAGCGGCCGAAGGGGCGCACGCGCGATTTCAAGAAGGGGCTGAACAAGGTCGCGGCGCTGCGGACAGCGCTCGCCTTTCTGTTCGTGCCGCGCGGCGGCCCGTGGCCGCTCGAGGCGGTCGGCCAGGACCGCGAGAGCGACGCCAGCCAGGCCGAGAACAAGAGGAACATCGCGCACCACTACGACGTCTCCAACGCTTTCTATCAGCTCTGGCTCGACAAGGAGATGGTCTACACCTGCGCCTACTTCCACGATTGGAGCGACAGCCTCGACGCCGCGCAGACGAACAAGCTCGACATGATCTGCCGCAAATTGCGGTTGAAGCCGGGCGATGCGATGCTCGACATCGGCAGCGGCTGGGGCTCGCTCGCCTGCCACGCGGCGCGCCACTATGGCGCGAGCGTCACGGGCGTGACGCTGTCCGAGGAGCAGATCGCCTATGCGCGCGAAAAGGCCCAGCAACTCGGCCTCGCGGACAAGGTGACATTCGAGCTCAGGGACTATGCGCTGCTGGAGGGCGCCGACCGTTTCGACAAGATCGCCTCGGTCGGCATGTTCGAGCACATCGGGGTCTCGAATTTCGATAAGTACTTTACGACCGTGCGCCGCCTGCTGAAGCCAGGCGGCCTCTATCTGCATCATGCGATCACGCGCCCCGGCAAGAGCGCCGCCGCGAAGGGGGGCAGGAAGCGGCCGGAATTCGCCGCCCTGACGCGCTACATCTTCCCCGGCGGCGAACTCGACCATCTCGGGCGCACCATCGACAATCTGGAACAGCACGGTTTCGAGGTCCACGACGTCGAGGGCTGGCGCGAGCATTATCAACGCACCTGCCGCTTCTGGCACGACCGCCTGCGGTCGCGCTACGACGAGGCGTGCCGCGAAGTCGGCGAAGTCACGACGCGCGTCTGGCTCGCCTACCTCGCGGCCTGCTCGATCACCTTCGAGCGCAACAATTGCGGCGTCTTTCAGACGCTCGTCTCTAAACGCGCGCGCGGCGCGAGCGGCCTGCCGCCGGCGCGGGCGGATTTGTATCGGTAGGGGGCGGACGCGGCGCGATTGACGTCGTGTATCAATTATGATACACGCTCCTTCAGAAAGGGCTTTGGTCGGTCACCGCTTCGCCGTTCCGTTGGGCCCGTCGCAAAAGCGCACTGATTCGGATTCCTCGGAAGGCGCTTGAGATGACGGATGTTCTGAAGCCCGTTCCGCTGGCGTTTTGGCGATCCGCAAGCGGGCATGAGCCCGTGAGGGAGTGGTTGAAGGCTTTGTCTTTGGCGGACAAACGCGTAGTCGGGCGCGACATCGCCAAGGTGCAATTCGGTTGGCCGATCGGTCTTCCGGTTTGCAGGCCTCTCGGCGATGGCCTGTGGGAGGTTCGCTCGAGTCTTCCGAGCCGCCGCGAGGCGCGCGTGATTTTTGGCTTTCACGACGGGGCGCTGATCGCTCTGGCCGCGTTCTTCAAGAAGACGCAGGCGACGCCCGCGATGGAACTGGCGACGGCGCGCCAACGATTGAAGGAAGCGGCCTCATGACGAAGAAGAACAATCTTCATATCGGTTCGAGCTTCGAGAGTTGGCTCGAGGAAGAGGGGATTCGCGAAGAGGTTACGGCGGCGGCCGTCAAGGCCGTCATCGCCGAGCAACTGGCTGCGGAGATGAAGCGCAAGGGTATCACCAAGGTGCGAATGGCGGAGATGATGAACACGAGCCGCGCGCAAGTGGACCGGCTGCTCGATCCGACCAATCCAAGCGCCACGCTCGAAACGCTCATGCGTGCCGCCAGGGCGGTCGGCCGCGAACTCCGGCTCGAGTTGGTGTGAGGCGGCCTATCGCGAAGTTCGCCTCACCCCCGCCCGGAGCGCCGCAGCCACTCCTCTTCGTCGACCGTCTCGACGCCGAGTTCGCGCGCCTTGGTCAGCTTCGATCCGGCGCCGGGCCCCGCGACGACGAGATCGGTCTTGGCCGAGATCGAGCCCGACACTTTCGCCCCCAGGCGTTCAGCCAGCGCCTTGGCCTCGTCGCGCGTCATGCGTTCGAGCGACCCTGTAAATACCACCGTCTTGCCGGCGAGCGGGTGGCCGGCGGCGACCACCTCCATCGGCTCGATCCGGATTTGCGCGAGCAGCGCGTCGAGCACGGTCTCGTTATGCGGCTCGGCGAAGAAATCGACGATCGATTCGGCGACCACCGGCCCGATGCCCTCGATGCCGTCGAAAGCCTGCGCCGCCTCCAGCCCTCGCGCCGCCGCGCGCAAGGTCTCGAAATCGTGGAAATGGCGCGCCAGCCGCCGCGCGTTGGTTTCGCCGACGTGGCGGATGCCGAGCGCGAATAGAAAGCGGTTGAGGGGAATCGTCCGCCGCGCCTCGATCGCGGCGAAGAGGTTGCGCGCCGAGGTCTCGCCGAAGCCCTCCCATTCGCGTAACGGCGGCCGGCCTTCGCCGTCGCGCGCCTGCAAGGTGAAAATATCCGCCGCCGTCTTGATCAGCCCTTCAGCGTAGAACAGCTCTATCTGCTTGTCGCCGAGCCCCTCGATGTCGAAGGCGTTGCGCGAGCAGAAGTGCTTGAGGCCTTCAACTGCCTGCGCGGGGCAGACGAGACGGCCGGTGCAGCGGCGCACCACGTCCGCCACGCCGGTCTTCTCGTCGATCTCGCGCAACGCCGCCGATCCGCAGACCGGACAGACCTGGGGAAAGACGAAGGGCTGCGATTGCTCAGGGCGCTTCTCGACGATCACCTGGAGGATTTGCGGAATAACGTCGCCGGCGCGCTGCACGACGACCGTGTCGCCGACGCGCACGTCCTTGCGCGCGATCTCGTCCTCGTTGTGCAGGCTGGCGTTGGAGACGACGACGCCGCCGACGGTGACGGGATGCAGTTTGGCGACCGGCGTCAGCGCGCCGGTTCGCCCGACCTGGATCTCGATTCCCTCGACGATCGTCATCGCCCGCTCGGCGGGGAACTTGTGCGCGGTCGCCCAGCGCGGGCTGCGCGAGACGAAGCCGAGCCGTTCCTGCAGGGCGAGGTCGTTGACCTTGTAGACGACGCCGTCGATGTCGTAGCCGAGAGTCGCGCGCTGCGTCTCGATGTCATGATAATGCGCCAGCATCTCGTCGACCGACCGGCACAATCTGGTCAGGGGATTGACCGGAAAACCAAAGCCGCGGAACGCGTCGATCGCCCCCATTTGCGTCTTGGCGAGCGGCGCGCTGAGCGCGCCCCAGGCATAGGCGAAGAAATGCAGCGGCCGCCCGGCGGTAATGCGCGGATCGAGCTGACGCAGCGATCCGGCCGCCGCGTTGCGGGGGTTGGCGAACAGCGGCTTGCCCGCCGCTTGCTGGCGCGTATTGAGGGCGGCGAAGTCCTCATGCGCCATATAGACTTCGCCGCGCGCTTCGAGCACCTCGGGCGCCCCGCGCAGCGACTTCGGAATCTCGGCGATCGTGCGCACATTGGCGGTCACGTCCTCGCCCTCGTAGCCGTCGCCGCGCGTCGCCGCCTGCACGAGCTCGCTGCCGACGTAACGCAGCGAACAGGAGAGCCCATCGATCTTCGGCTCGGCGGTCACTTCGAGCGGAGCGCTCTCGTCGAGGCCGAGGAACCGCTTCACCCGCGCGCAAAACTCCCGGGCTTCCTCGTCCGCGAAGATGTTGCCGAGCGACAGCATCGGCACGACGTGGCGCACCTTGGCGAATTTTTCCGACGGCGCCGCGCCGACGCGCTTGTTGGCGGATTCCGCGTCGGCGAGGACCGGAAATGCTTCTTCCAACTCGGTATAGCGCCGTCGCAGCGCGTCGTAGTCGGCGTCGGAAATGGTCGGCGCGTCTTCGCCGTGGTAACGGCGGTCGTGCTCGGCGATCTCGGCCCCAAGCCGCTGATGCTCGGCGCGGGCGGCTGCAAGCGAGGGGGTTGCTGAAGGCGACTTTTTCGCGGGCATGGAAGAGGTTTATCGCAGCGGCCGCGCCAGCGGAAGCCGATCGCTTGGCTCAGACGATGTGAGGCCGGGGCGCGGGCGAGATGTTTTCTTCGACAACCGCGAGGTGTAAGCTGGGCAAACTCGAATATCGCCTTTGCTGCGGGGTAGGGCGATGCAGCCTGACACGCGATACGCAAAAAGCGGCGACGTCCACATCGCCTACCAAGTGTTTGGCGATGGGCCTGTCGATCTCATCGTGGCCCCCGGTTACGTTTCGAACGTCGAGAATGCCTGGGACCAGCCCGATCTCTCCCGTTGGCTCCTCCGGCTGGCGAACTACGCCCGGGTGGCGATATTCGACAAACGCGGGACCGGCATGTCGGACCCCGTCGCCGATATGCCTGGCCTCGAACTACGCATGGACGACCTTCGAGCGGTCATGGACGCATCCAACATGCAGCGGGCCGCGGTGCTGGGCTTTTCGGAGGGCGGTTCTCTCTCGATGCTTTTCGCGGCAAGTTATCCCGACCGCTGTAGCGCGTTGGCGCTCTATGGCGCTTTCGCGCGATCCTACGCACCGGAGAAGGTAGTAGCTCAGTTCCTCGAGTATATCGATCACGCCTGGGGCACCGGCGGCAGTTTGCGCACATTCGCGCCTTCCCGCGTCAACGATCCCGCTTTCCAACGGTGGTGGGGCCGATTTGAACGAACGGGCGCGAGCCCTGCCGCCGCAGCCGCAGTCACCCGCCTCAACAGCGAGATCGACGTCAGCGGCATTCTCCCCTCGATCCGAGTGCCCACGCTTGTGATCCACCGCACGAACGATCGCGCCGTCCCGGTGAGATGCGGCCGCTTCTTGGCCGAGCAGATTCCCGGCGCGCGGCTCCTCGAGTTTGCGGGAATCGATCACATTCCGGCCGTAGGCGACAACGCGATCGAAATCGCCGACGCGATCGGCGAATTCCTGACCGGCGCCAAAGCGCCAGTCGCCGTCGATACGATGTTGGCCACCGTTCTCTTTACCGACATCGTTGGCTCGACCGAGAAAGCCGCTTCGCTGGGCGATCGGCGCTGGCGCGATCTCCTCGACAATCATCACGCGGCAGTGCGGCGCAACCTCGATCGGTTTCGAGGGCGCGAGGTCAAGACGACGGGCGATGGGTTCCTCGCGGCCTTTGACGGACCGGCGCGCGGCGTGCGCTGCGCGTGCGCCATCGTCGATGAAATCAGGTCGCTGGGGATCGAGGTCCGCGCCGGACTCCACACCGGCGAATGCGAAGTCATGGGCGACGACTACGGCGGTATCGCCGTTCACATCGGCGCTCGCGTGACGGCGTTGGCCGGAGCGGGCGAGGTCCTGGTGTCGAGCACCGTAAAGGATCTGGTAGCGGGCTCCGGCTTGCTTTTCAGCGATCAAGGCAGCCGATCGCTGAAAGGGGTTCCTGGCGAATGGCGCATCTTTGCTGTCAATCGATGACATTGCGCGCCTCGCCGTGAGCGCGTCCGGATGTCGGATGAAGTGGTGACTTCGGACGGCTGCGCCGCAGGCGCACCCGCCGGCAAAAGGACGCGCCTCCCGCTTAGTCGTTTTGCCCAGTGCAGGCGTCAAGCCGCTGCACGACCTTGGCCCAGCCGACGCTCATATTCTTGTAGGCCGCATCGTTCTTCGGCGTGACAAAGCCCGAATGGACCAACCGGACGCGCGTGCCGGCCTCGACTGAGGTCAAGGACCAGGTGACGACGGTCTCAAGGCGCGAGCCGTAGCCGGTATTGCCTTCGTCGCCGCCCTTCCAGGCGTAGGACAGACGCCGATTGGGCACGACCTCCAGAACCTGACAATGGATGACGCCGTCCCAGGAGCCGGCCGGGGTCGTTTGAAAGGTGAAGGCCTTGCCCTCGGTCGCTTCGAAGCCTGCGGGCTGCATCATCCAGCGCCCCATCAGTTCGGCGGTCGTCAGGGTCTTCCAGATCGTTTCGATCGTGTGAGGAAAGACCTCGTCGATGACGATGTCCTGGGTGTGGGCTTTCAAGTCGGCGGCGGTCATGGATCGATCTCCTTCAAGAGGGTGCGCAGGTTCAGGAAGCGCTCGCGCCAGAAGACGCCGTAATGGTCCATCCAGTCGACCAGGGGCTCGAGGCCTTGCGGCGCGGCGCGGTAATAGACGTTGCGGCCCACGGCGCGTTCGGCGACCAGGCCGGCCTGTTTCAACGACTTCAAGTGCTGCGAGATGGCGCCCTGGGTCACACCGCTGCCGCGCGTCAACTCGACGACGGTGATCTCATCGCTGCGGAAGACACGCTCGAAGACGGCGCGGCGCGTCGGATCGGCCAGCGCGCGCATGACGGTGGTGACGGGGCTGAGGGCTGTCTCGATCATGGGCAATTAATTAGCCGACGCTTATGTATTAGTCAATGCTAATTTATATTCGTCTTCCAAAAGGCGCTCAGCGGCTGTGGACAAATTTGCTCTAGTGGCGCGAGTCATTCGAACTGAGGGTACAATCTTTTGAGTTTCACGCGGGCGTCGGGGGTTGTGAATTGCCAGTCCGCGCTGGCGTGATGTTTGTTTCGGCTTTCCTGCCAGGCGTCGATTTCGCGGACAAGGGATGGCTTGTCGGGAATTCGGCGGGCGAGACATTGGGCGGCAAGAACGCCGAGTTCGGATTCGGCCATGTCGAGCCAGCTTCCGTGTTTGGGCGTGTAATGCCATTCGAACCGCTCGACGAGACGGCGCGCTTCGGGGGCGGGAAAGGCCGCGTAGAGGGAGGCGGGCGTGTGCGTGCTGAGATTGTCCTGAATCAGCACGATCTTGGCCGCGTCGGGAAAATGAGTGTCGCAGAGGTCCTTGAGCGCGTGGGCGTAATCGACGGCGGCATGACGGTCGGTGACTTTCACGTGTCGCCAACCTTCGAGCGGCGCGAACATCATGAACAGATTGGCGACGCCGTTGCGTTCGTATTCATTGTCGTGGCGCGCCGGTTTCCCAGGCTTGGCGCGGAGCGGCTTACGCGTCTCCATGACCAACTGCTTCGACGTTTCATCGAGACAAACCAGGGGCCGCTGAGGATCGTGCGGTCTTTGGTAGACTTCCAGAACGTCTTCCATCGCCGCGACGAAGGCGGAATTGGCCTCGGGCGCGATCACCCATTGCTGCTTTCGATGCGGCTGGAGGATGTTTTTTTGAGCGTCCGGCCGATTGTGTTGTCGCTGGCCTTCTCGACGATGTTCAATTCGACGACCTTCTCCTCCAGAAGGCGCAGGCTCCATTTGGCGAAGCCCTCTGGCGCGGGTCCGCACGTCAACGCGATCAGCTTCGCTTCCGCCGCGCCGTCGAATATCCGAGGCCGCGCCGATCTCGGATTGTACTTGCGCGACAGAACCGCTTCGAGACCCTCCTCGACAAGCAGCTTTCGCGTCCGCTCGACCGTCGCATCGCCCGTGTCCAAAGCCTCGGCAATGCGGCTGTCGCTCCAACCCGCGCCCGCCTCCGACACGTCGGCCTTCAACAAGATCCGCGCCCTCGTCAACAAATGCGCCGCAGGCTTGCCCTTGCGAATGAACTCTTCAAGCCGGCCCCGCTCCTCCGGGCTCAACCTCACAACGTACTTCTTGACGCTGATATCCTTCCCCGCCACGAATCACCTCCGCCGTTGCCGCACGACAGAATAGATTCAGAAAATAGCACCAATGCCAAGGACGCGGGCTACTAGCTCTAGCTCAGCCCGAGCGCCCCCGCGCCCGCCGCTTCGGCGGCCTCCGGCGCGACCCAGGTGAAGTCAGGCATCTGGTGGCGCGCCCAGGTGAATTGCCGCTTGGCGTATTGACGCGTGTCGCGCTTGGCGAGGTCAGCGGCGTCGCTGAGCGAAAGCTCGCCGCGCAGATGGGCGATGAGGTGGGGCGCGCCATGCGCTCGCATCACCGGCAGCGCCGGATCGAGCCCGCGCTGCATCAGAGCGGCGGCTTCATCGAGCGCGCCCTCGCGCAGCATCGCCTCGAACCGCGCCTCGATGCGCGCGTTGAGGACGGCGCGCTCGGGCGAGAGAAACAGGCCGGCCCATTCTCCCGGGGCAAGCGCCGGCGCTTCGCGGGCGCCTTGAAGCGCGGCGAGCGGGCGCCCGGTTGCGGCGACGACTTCGAGCGCGCGCAAGATGCGCTGCCGGTCGCTCGGGCGCAGAGACGCGGCGGTTTGCGGATCGCGTTCGGCGAGCCTCGCGTGCAGGTGCGGAGTCGGCAGGCCCTCGGCCTCGGCGCGCACCTCGGCGCGCACCAATTCGGGCACGCGCGGAATATCGGAGAGGCCTTGCGTCAGCGCGCGGAAATAGAGCCCGGTGCCGCCGACGAAAACGATCGGCCCGGACCGGTCGGCATCCTCCGCCAGGATCGCCCGGGCGCGGGCCTGCCACAGGCCGACTGAGAAATTCTGCGCGCCGTCCATCTCCCCAAACAGCCGATGCGGCGCCGCGCGCTCTTCCGCCTCGCTGGGGCGCGCGGTGAGCACACGAAGATCGCGGTACACCTGCATCGAATCCGCGTTGACGACGAGGCCGCCGCATCGCCTCGCGAGCGCGAGCGCGACAGCCGACTTGCCGCTTGCCGTCGGGCCTGCGATGAGGAGCGCGCGAATCACCCGCGTTTTATCCAGCTTCCGTCAGTAGAGCCCATGGAATCAGCTGCTTTTGTCGTCACGCTCGTCGCCAATCCGCTGAAGCCAGCGCTCAGCGATGCCCTGATCGCCGATGCGGCGCAAGCCCTCGGCGGCTTCGTCGGCAGCCGCTGGCTCGATCCCGGCGTCGCCGCCGATCTCTATTACGAGGGCGAATCGGATGCTCGCGCCGCGCTCGCGCCATTGGCGGCCTCAGAGCCGATCGATGTGATCGTCCAGGCGACGGCGACGCGCGCCAAGCGTCTGCTGATGGCGGACATGGATTCGACGCTGATCGGCCAGGAATGCATCGACGAACTCGCCAATTTCGCCGGCGTCGGGGCCTATGTCGCCGCTGTCACCGAGCGCGCCATGCGCGGCGAGATCGCCTTCGAGCCCGCGCTGCGCGAGCGCGTCTCGCTGCTCGCCGGCCTGCCCGAAAGCGTCATCGACGAGGTGCTGGCGAAGCGCATCACGCTGACATCAGGCGCCCGCGTTCTCGTACGGACCATGCGGGCGCGCGGCGCGCATGTGGCGATCGTCTCCGGCGGTTTCCAGCAATTCACCGGCGCGATCGCGCAGAGGCTCGGCGCGAGCGAACATCGGGCCAACCGGCTTCTGACCGCAGGCGGCAAGATCACCGGCGAGGTCGCCGACCCGATTCTCGGCGCCGACGCCAAATTGAGGGCCTTGAACGAAATCTCAGCGCGGCTGAATCTGGCGCCGAATGATATCCTGGCGGTCGGCGACGGCGCCAACGATCTGCCGATGCTCGGCGCGGCAGGCCTCGGGGTCGCTTACCGCGCCAAGCCAAGAGTCGCGGCGCAAGCGCACGCCCGCGTCGACCACGCCGACCTCACCGCGTTGCTCTACGCCCAGGGCATTCCGGGCGAAGAGTTCGTCAGGGATTGAGCAGCGCGCCGGTCGTCGGTCCTATTGCGATGACGCCCGCAGTTCGCCGAGAGTGTCGCTGAGGCGCGTCTGCGGCGCGATCTTGAAGGCGTCGTAGGGGAGATCGCCGTAAGGGTTCGGCTTCCCGTTGACTCCGCCCGCCGACAGTAAGGCCAGGGCGTGCGTCGAGGGCGCGGGAGTTGGCGGGCTGGCGTTCGCGACGGTCCGCGCCGGGGCCGTCGAGGTCTCGCTCGCTCGCTCGTTCGGCCTTAGCGGCGGCAACGGGGCCGCGAGCGCGGCGGCGCGAGCCAGCAGCTCCGGGTGTTCCTGCGGCTCGGGCGCCGATATTTCGGTCAGCGCCAGAGCATCCGAGGGCGCTTCGCGGACGCCCCGTGTGATCACGCCTGGCAGCCGTCCCCGTTCGAGCAGCGCCGCGATCAAATCGCGATTGGCGGCGACGTCGGCGCCGGCCGCCTTGGAGGAGGGCGGCGCGAATGCGAATTCGACGGGGCGCTGCGGCGGCGTCGGCGTCTCCGCCTCAACGAGTTGCGTCGCCGCGAGCTCGGCGGGCTTTTGCGGCGGCAACGGGGCGATGAATTCCGCCGCGATCGGGCCGTGCAGGCTGACCGGGCTGGCGTCGCTCTCCTCGTTCGAATCGGCGGCGGCGACGGCCTGCGGCGCGCCTGCGGCGGTTTGAGCCGGCTGCATGAATGTCGCGCCATGCGGCAAGTCGCGCTCGGCGGCGGCGAGCGGGTCGGCGGCCGCGACCTCGGCGCTCCCCCTGCCGCTCGTTCGGATCGTTACAGCGACTTGGCTGCCGTCGCCCTCTTCCTCGTCGTCGGCGCCGCCGCCACGCGCCCCGCCAAACAACCAGGACAGCAAATTGCCGGAGGAGCCGCCCGCATGGGCGGTCAACACCTCGCCGCCTCGCTGTTCGATCTCGGCGCGGGCCTGCTCGTAGCCCGGCATCGGCTGGCCGTCGGCGGGAATGAACACCGTCTTGCCGTCCGGAAACAGCCGCGCCAAGGCGTCGCGGCTCATCCGCGGCCAATAGCGGACGGACCCGCTGTCGATATGCACCCACGGGGTCGCGCCGGTGGGATAAAAGCCGACGCCGCCGGCCTGCATGCGCATAGCGACGTCACGAATGGTCGCGGTGCTGACGTCGACGAAGTGCGCGTCGATCGCCTTACCCTGCATGTGCTGTGAGGATCTGGCGACCTGACGCGACCGGCGGCGCAGCATCGCGTTGGTCTGCGGCGAGCGGTAGCCGGACAAGACGTCGATCGGCTGCTTCGATCCGGACTCGCGGTAGACTTCCCAGACGATGTCGAACAGTTTGGGGTCCATTTTGGTCGGCTCATTCAGCCGCCAGTCCCGCATGAACCAGTTCAGTTTCTCCAGCACCGCCGAATCGTAGACCCCGTCGACCATATAGGTGAACGAGCCGGACTCGTTGGTGCGGGAATTGGAAAAGGTGACCGTACGCGTGTCGCCGTTAGCGATCGCGGATTCGGTGGCGTTCGGGGCAAAGCCGAAGCTCAGCAGCACCGGAGCGGCAAGCAGGCGCGCCAACGCCGACTTGCGCCTGATCACGGCGCCAATGGCGGAAACAAACGCCAAACGAATTATCCCCTTCCCCTGCGCGCCCTGTAGCCAGGGTGCGCCTGACGCGGTGGCAAATCGACCACCTCGCGCCGCGATGTCGGATGTGTCTTGGAAAGCACATTACGCGAAAAACACCAACACCGCCCCTATAGACCCTCAATGGCCGCATTTCAATCTTGATTTATGCGCGCAATTGTGGTCGCGACCCGCCGCGCGATGCCATATATGTCCTCGCGATCCTGCAAAGCGCCTGAGCCGTCGACGAATTCGGTGAAATATTCAATGTGGATTGGGATCGTGTGCGGCAGGAAGACCGTCCGCTCCTTTGCGCCCAGCAGCGATTGCCAACGCTTGACCGTCCATCCCGCGCTCGCGCCGCCCATGACCAGTTCGGCCAGACGCATCGGCTGCTCGAGCCGCACGCAACCGTGGCTGAAGGCCCGCCGCGACGCCGCGAACAGCGCGCGCGAGGGCGTATCGTGAAGGTAGACGGCGTGTTCGTTGGGGAACATGAAGAGGATGCGGCCGAGCGCATTGGCCTCGCCGGGCGGCTGGCGAACGACCAGCCGATCGCCGACTTGCGTCACCTCGAATCCGCGACGGGTGAGATAATCCGGATCTTCGGCGAGTTTGGGCTCCATCTCCTTCTTGATGATCGAATCGGGAACGCGCCAGATCGGGTTGACTAGGATGTAGCGCACTTCATTGGAGAAAACGGGTGTCGGCGTGTTGGGTTTGCCGACGATGACCCGAGCCTCGTGAACGAGGGTGTCGCCCTCCATAAGGCGCAGTGAATAGTCGGGGATGTTGATCTCGATGCGCTCGTCCCCCATGGAGCGCGGCTCCCAACGCCACATCTCCATATTGGCGAGGATCATCGCCTCCCGCCGCGTGGCGGGGTCGTTCGACAGAGCTTCGGCCGTCCCCGGCGTCAATGCGCCGTTCACCGGGAGACCATTGGCGCGCTGAAACGCGGCGACCGCCGAGGCGAGGCGCAGGTCGTAGACGAGCGCGTTCTTATCGTCCGGCGGCGGCCCGAGGCGGAGGCGCGCGCGGACGAGCGGCACACGTGGATCGACCATTCCGATCCCCAAGCTCGGCCCAGTCGGAATTCGCGGCGCCGCGCCCGGAGCGGCCGCGCGCAATCGCGCCAATTGGTCGCGCAGGTCGAGATATCCCCTTTGCTGGGGGTTGTAGCCTTCGAGCGCCGCGTCCGGATTGGCCGCGGCCGCGACGGCGGCCAGAGCCGCGCTTGGGTCGGCGACGCTCGGCCGAGCGGAGATTACGGAGGAGATCCGCCTCGGGTCGAGGCGGCTCCCGCTCGCCTGCATGGCATAGGCGACGACGGCTGCCGAAATGACGGTTTCGGCCTCGCCGAGTTGTTCGGGCGAGGCGTCGGAGAGCGCGCTCTTCGGCAGGGCGAAGGCGGCAAGATCGAGGCCGTCCTCCTCCGATCGCCCCAACCGGGACAGCGCCGAAACGCCGGCGGGCGTCAGACCCTTCGGCCCGACCCAGATCGGGGCGAAATCGTGCGCCGCGTAAAACGCCTGGATCGCTTCGCGCGCCGCCCGCCAGTCGCCGGCGCCGATCGGGTTCGTCTTGACGTCCTGCGAAACGAAGGCGGTTAGCGCGGCCTCGATCGCCGCCTGCAGCGGGGAGGCTACGACGGCCGGCGGACCGCCGGGTTGCTCCGAGGGGAGGGGAGGCTCGGTCGCCGGGTCCGCGCTTTTCGGGAATTCGGCTGGGTCGGCGCCCGGCTCATCGACGACGGCGCTCGCGGGCGAACTCGTCGCGCCCCCGCTCGCCGAATTCGGCGGCTTGACGGGGCTTGTGGGCGTGAGGGCGACGGATGGGGCCGCCTGTGTCGGCGAGAGCGCGTGCTGTGTCGCGGCGGGCTCGATCGGGCCGGCTGAGACGGCTGGGCCGGCGCAGCACAAAGCGGCGGCCAGGCCCATTGCGCAACGCCGACACGACTTGAAGAACGCGCTCATGGACGGCCCCCGACGTCGCTCGTCGAACGAGGGCCGCTTGATGGATCGATTACGGTCTGCCCTCGCATGGTAAAGTGCTTTCCGGCTCGACTCATGACCTAAGCCGCTTCGCCGGATATATCCGCGTCTATGCCGATTTCCTTCATTTTCCTGTACAACGTGGACCGGCCGATGCCGAGTTTGCGCGCCATTTGCGACATCTGACCACGATAATGGGCGAACGCAAAGCGAATGGCTTCGGCCTCGATGTCCTCGATCTTGCGCACATCGCCGCTTTCGTCGATCAGGCGCATGACATGGGGATCGCGCGGCTCGAAGCTCGGCCGATCGGCGTTCGACGAGGCGGACGGCGGCGTCTCGGCGACGGGCGGCGGGGCGGCTGGGATGCGGACGTCGAAGCCTTCGACCTGCGCCGCGATCTGCGGGAATTCCGCGACCGTCAATTCGTCGCCGTCGGCGAGAACCACAGCGCGAAACAGCGCGTTTTCGAGCTGCCGGACATTGCCGGGCCAATCATAGGCGCAAAGAAGCGCGAACGCGTCATTGGCGATGCCGCGGATGCGTTTGCCCTCCTCCGCGCAGAACCGCGCGAGGAACCGCCGCGCCAGATCCGGTACGTCCATCGCGCGGGCGCGAAGCGGCGGGATGGTGATCGGGAAGACGTTCAGACGATAGAAGAGATCCTCGCGAAAGCGGCCGCTCTTGACGAGTTCGATCAGGTTTTGGTTCGTCGCCGACACCAGGCGGATATCGACCTTGACCGGGCGGCGCGCGCCGACGGGGTCGATTTCGCCCTCCTGAAGCGCGCGCAACAATTTGACCTGGGCGTCCAGTGGCAATTCGCCGATTTCATCGAGAAAAAGGGTGCCCCCGTGCGCCTCGACGAATTTTCCGACATGCTTTTCCGTGGCGCCGGTGAAGGCGCCTTTTTCGTGCCCGAACAGGATCGATTCTACGAGGTTCTCCGGCAGCGCCCCGCAATTGACGGTGACGAAGGGCTTGCCGCGCCGCTCGGAGCCGCCTTGGATCGCGCGAGCCATCAATTCCTTGCCGACGCCGGATTCGCCTTCGATCAAGACCGGAATGTTCGATTTGGCGGCGCGCTCCGCCAGTCGAATCGTTCGGGCCATGCTTTCGACCTTGGTGACGATGTCGCGAAAGGTGAGTTCGCCGGTGCGGCGGCGGGTCGCGCGCCGCAATTCGTCCTCCAGCGCGTCGACGCGCAGGGCGTTCTTGATCGAAACCTGCAGACGCTCGGCGCCGACCGGCTTGACCACGAAATCGTGCGCGCCGGCGCGCATTGCCGAGATCACCGCCTCGATCGAACCGTGCGCGGTCTGGACGATCGCGGGAATGGCGAGGGCGCGCTGGCGCATCCGCGTGAGAACGCCCATCCCGTCGAGATCGGGCATCACGAGGTCGAGAATGACGAGATCGACCGATGGCCGGTCGGCAGCCTCCATTCGCGCGAGGCCCGTCTCCCCCGAATCGGCGGTTTCGACTTCGTAGCCGAAACGGCGCGCCATCGCCTCGAGAAGCCGGCGCTGAATCGGATCGTCGTCGACAATTAGAAGAAGCGCGGCCATAAAAGTCCTGTCGTTAGCGGCCTTCGTCGACCGCTTCCCACCTGACACTCAGGGATCACGGTAAATGTCGTGTTAATGTCGTCCCAGTTTGGTGCGACTCGCCGATATGCACATTGAAGACGGGCCGAAGTTGGACGATATAAGGCCTCTTTCCGTCGCGAGAGGCCGTTCGAATGATTGACCGTGGGCGCGTTTTCGAATCCGGTGTTTTTCAGACCCGGGCGGGCGGGGCGGAGGCCAGCCGGCAGGACTTGGGCGTTTTGCCGCAGTGGCGTCTCGAGGACCTCTATGAAGGCATGGACTCGCCGCGATTCGCGGCGGATCTGCAGCGCGCCGCGGCGGAGGCCAGGACTTTCGCGACGACCTATCAGGGCAAACTCGCGGAACTCGTCGAAGCTTCGGACGCGGGCGGCCGTCTGTACGCGGCGGTCAGCGCTTATGAGGCGTTGCAGGACTTGATGGGGCGGATCATGTCCTATGCGTCGCTGCTGTACGCCGGCGACACCAGCGACGTCGCGCGGGCGAAATTCTATGGCGACGCGCAGGAGAAAGTCACCGCGCTGGCTGGAGAATTGTTGTTCTTCGAGCTGGAACTCAACCGTCTCGACGATTCGGCGCTGGACGGGGCGGTGCGCGGCTCCAAGCTCGAGCACTATCGGCCGTGGCTGGAGGACATCCGCAAAGAGCGTCCGCACCAGCTCGCCGACGACATCGAGCAATTGTTCCTGGAAAAGTCAGTCTCCGGCGCCGCCGCCTGGAATCGGCTGTTCGACGACACGATCGCCGCTCTGCGATTCCCCTACGAGGGCGACGAGCTGACTCTCGAACCGCTGCTCGCCAAGCTGCAAGATCCCGATGAGAAGAAACGCGAAGCGGCCGCCCACTCGCTCGCCGCGACGCTCGGCGCCAATCAGCGCGTGTTCGCGCTGATCATGAATACGCTCGCCAAGGACAAGGAAATCGCCGACCGCTGGCGTAAATTCGAGGACGTCGCGGAGTCTCGTCATCTCGCCAATCGCGTCGAGCGCGAGGTTGTCGAGGCGATGGTCGCCGCGGTCACCGATTCCTATCCTCGACTGTCGCATCGTTACTACGCGCTGAAGGCGCGCTGGTTCGGCAAGACCGAGCTCAATCACTGGGATCGCAACGCGCCGCTGCCGAATGCCCCGGCCCGCACGTTCACGTGGAACGCGGCGCGCGATACGGTGCTCGACGCCTACCGCGGCTTTTCGCCGCAAATGTCCGACATCGCGCGGCGGTTCTTCGATGAAGGCTGGATCGACGCGCCAGTGCGGCCGGGCAAGGCGCCGGGCGCCTTCGCTCACCCGACGACGCCGTCGGCGCACCCCTACGTGCTCGTCAATTATCTCGGCAAGCCGCGCGACGTCATGACGCTCGCACACGAACTCGGGCACGGCGTGCATCAGGTGCTCGCCGCGCCCAATGGCGCCCTGATGGCGCCGACGCCGCTCACGTTGGCGGAGACGGCTTCGGTCTTCGGCGAGATGCTGACGTTCCGCGCGCTGCTGGCCTCGACGAGCGATCCGGCGACACGCAAGTCGATGCTGGCGGCCAAAGTCGAGGACATGCTCAACACCGTGGTGCGGCAGATCGCGTTCTACAAGTTCGAGCGCAAGGTGCACATCGAGCGCAAGAATGGCGAGCTGACCGCCGAGACGATCAACGCATTATGGATGAGCGTGCAGGCGGAGAGCCTCGGGCCGGCGATCAAGCTCGGGCCTGGCTACGACACCTATTGGGGCTATATCGGTCATTTCATTCATTCGCCGTTCTACGTCTATGCTTACGCGTTCGGCGATTGCCTGGTGAATTCCCTCTACGGCGTCTACGAACGATCGCACGAGGGTTTCGCCGACCGCTACCTCGCGATGCTCGCGGCCGGCGGCACGAAGCATCATTCCGAGTTGCTCGCGCCCTTCGGCCTGGACGCCCGCGATCCGGCGTTCTGGGGGATCGGCTTGTCGCTGATCGAACGGATGATCGGCGAACTCGAAGCATTGGGGTGATCAGCGGACACGCTGGAGCGCCGGACCGGCGCGTCGCTTCCCCGATCGGTGGAGTGCGCGGTGAGCCGCCGCCGCGACGCGTTGCCGGTTTCCCGATTCGCCCCTGAGCATCTTTAATTATCGCGAAACGAATCCTGGTTAGGACTATTCCGCGACCGACAGAAATCGCCTTCGTCGAAGGCGTCTGAGGCATGATGCCGTTCGCTCGCGTCGGGCCCCCAGCCGACATGCTCTTCCTCGAATTCGACCGCTTGCGTTGATCGCTGCGTCCAAGCTTTTTTTGTGGCTTGGCGCTGGGGCAATCGAGCGTTGAATCGACCGCAGTCCGCTCGCTTCAGAGGCCCCATGACGCTCGTTCCACGCTCGCCTTCCGCTCAGTCGACGGACGCTCCGTTCGACGCCCGTGGGAATTCGACGCGCCGATGCTGATCGTCCGCGGTCGTCCGTTTGCCGGCTCTATCGCCTCTGGTGGGCCTGCGTCGAAATCAAAAAGGCCGGCGCCGCTCGGATGCGAGCTTTTGCGGGCGGCCCGGTCTGCACGAAAGGGGCAATGGCATTGGCGCGGGGCGTGATGGCGAAGGAATCCGTATGGCAGCGGCGGGCGCGAAAACACCGTTCGGGCAAAGCCGAATATTATCCGAAAGTGGCCGTCCCTGAGGCGTGGGGAGCGGTGCAGGACGCGCCGCCGCAGGTCCTCGACCTTACCGACGCCGCGTTCGAGGAAGCCTCGGCGCCAATCGGCGATGTGGCGGAAGTCACGACCTTGGACGCCGTCGATCCTCCCGACGCTGACTCGCTTCTTGCCGTCGAGCCGGCGGAGGACGCGCTGGTCCTCGATCTTCCTGAAGCCGCGCCACTGGCGGCGACGCACACGTCGGATGAAGCCGAGGCGTCCTCGCGGCCGATGGACGGTCTCGAATTTTCCGAGGCGGCGCCGGCGCCCGCCGCAACCGCGCCAAGCGGGACGCTGCGACTTCCGGAATTCCTCGATCTTCCCGCCGCCACGCCGCTCGCCCGGGCGCTGCTGGAGCGCCGCGGCCAGCCGATCGTCATCGACGGCTCGTCGGTCCACCAACTGGGGGCTCAGTGCGTTCAGGTCCTTCTGTCGGCGAAGCGAACATGGGGCGCCGACGGCGTTCCGCTGTCGATCGTCAAATGTGCGCCGCGGATGATCGAGGATCTCCAGTATCTCGGGATCGATTCGACGACGCTTATGAGTGGAGAACAGTCGCAATGAGTATGACGATCTTAACCGTCGACGATTCCCGCACCATGCGGGACATGTTGAAAGTCGCGCTGACGGATGCGGGCTATCGCGTCGTGCAGGCCGTCGACGGCATGCACGGCCTCGAGGTGCTGCAGCAAGAGGCGCCGCGCGTCATCATCACCGACATCAACATGCCGAAGCTCGACGGCTTCGGCTTCATCGAGAACGTTCGCAGGAACGACCGGTTTCTCGGCGTTCCGATCCTCGTCCTGACCACCGAGAGCTCGACGGAGAAGAAGAATCTCGCGCGCCGCGCCGGCGCAACGGGCTGGATCGTCAAGCCGTTCGACTCGGTCAGACTGGTCGACGTGGTCCGTCGCGTGGCCGCCTAACTCTACAGGGGATTCGCATATGGACACGATGGCGGCGATCCGGGAAACCTTTTTCCAGGAGTGCGAAGAACAGCTCGGCGAACTCGAAGTCGGCTTGGTCGCCATGGATGAAGGCGCCACGGATTCCGAGACGGTCAATGCAGTCTTCCGTGCGGTGCACTCGATCAAGGGCGGCGCGGGGGCGTTCAAGCTCGACCGCCTCGTGCGCTTCGCGCATACGTTCGAGACCGCTCTCGACCTCATCCGCAGCGAGCAACTTGCGCCCTCGAGCGCCGTCCTGAAGACGATGCTTCGATCGGCCGACGTGCTGGCGGATCTGGTGAAGGCGGCACGTCTCGACGAGCCGGTCGACGAGGCGCGAGCCGATGCGCTGATCGACGAACTGAAGGGCCTCACCAGCGAGCCGCAGGAGGCCTCAGGTTCGGACAATGGCGACGGCGAGGCCAACTCGTTCGGCTTTCAGCCCCTGATGCTGTCCTTCGACGACGAGCCCGAGGCCGTCGGACCGGCGACGGGGCGGTATACGATCAAATTCACGCCGCGGCCCGAGCTCTATCGCAAGGGCAACGAGACCGTGCGCTTGCTGCGCGAACTCGCGCGACTGGGCGACGTCTCCTGCACCTGCGACCCCGAGGCGGTTCCGACCCTCGACGACCTCGATCCGGAGGGCGCCTATCTCACCTGGCGAGTCGAACTGTCGACGGCCGAGGACCTGGCGACGATCGAGGAACTGTTCGAGTTCGTCGTCGACGATTGCGAACTCGAGATCGTCGCCTCCCAATCCGAGGCGTTGGACGAGGAGCCCCGGGCGAACGGACTTCCCGCTACCGAGATCGAACCGGAGCCGCGCGGAGCGGCGTCCGTTGTCGCGTTCGTTGGGCAGACCTCGTCCGTCGACAGGCTTGCGCAAAAGGACCAAGCACAATCCGCCGCGGCTCCCGGGACGCCCCAGGAGGGGGAAAAGGCCCGATCGGAACCCGCCAAGGCCGACGCCGCGGCGCCGACGATCCGCGTCGACCTCGAGCGTGTCGATCGATTGATCAATCTGGTCGGAGAGCTGGTGATCAATCAGGCGATGCTTTCACAGCGCGTCATGGAGGCGGGGCTGGCGCGCTCGTCGAGCGTGGCGGCGGGTCTCGGCGCGCTCGAACAACTGACGCGCGAAATCCAAGAAGGCGTCATGGCGATCCGCGCCCAGCCGGTGAAGCCGCTGTTTCAGCGCATGTCGCGAATCGTGCGCGAACTGACCGACGCTACGGGAAAATCGGTTCGGCTAAGAACCGAGGGAGAAGCCACCGAGGTCGACAGAACCGTCATCGAGCGTATCGCCGATCCGCTCACGCATATGATCCGCAACGCGGTCGATCACGGCGTCGAGCGACCGGAGGTCCGCGAGGCGGCGGGTAAATCCGGCCAAGGCGAGGTCAAGTTGTCGGCGGCGCATCGCTCGGGGCGAATTGTTATCGAGGTTTCCGACGACGGCGCCGGGATCGACCGGCAGCGCGTCCGCGCGATCGCGGTCAAGAAGGAACTGATCCCGGCCGACGTGCAACTCACCGACGGCGAGATCGACAATCTCCTCTTCCTTCCCGGTTTCTCGACGGCGGCGACCATCTCGAACATATCCGGGCGCGGGGTCGGCATGGACGTCGTCAAGCGTTCCATCCAGGCGCTCGGCGGACGGATTTCGATATCGTCCCGGCCCGGGCACGGGTCGACATTCTCGATGAGCCTGCCCCTGACGCTCGCGGTGCTCGACGGCATGGTGGTCAAGGTGGCGGACCAGACCCTGGTCGTTCCGCTGACGGCGATTGTCGAGACCCTCAGGCCGAAAAGGAGCGACGTGCACTCGCTCGGCGTCAACGCGCGAGTGATCTCCGACCGCGGCGGATTCGCGCCGCTGATCGATGTCGGGCAGGAGCTCGGCTACCGGAAGAGCCTGGCCGATCCGTTCGACGGCGTCGTTCTCATCGTCGAGACCGAGGTGAGCACGCGTTGCGCGCTCGTCGTCGACGCGATCCAAGATCAGCGGCAGGTCGTCATCAAGAGCCTCGAAGCGAATTACCGCCAAGTGCCCGGCATCGCCGCCGCGACGATTCTCGGCGACGGGCGCGTCGCCCTCATCCTCGACATCGATACGTTCGTGGCGCGCACCAACCGAAGCGCCCCGGCTTCGGAAATTCTTCTCGCCGCGACGGGTTAGATGTCATGCCCGAGAAAGGCCACGCAACAAGCGGCTCCGCACGCGAGTTCATCGCCTTCCGCATCGGAGTCCAGGAGTTCTGCATCGACATCATGTCGGTGCGGGAAATCCGCGGTTGGACCCCCGCGACGGCGTTGCCCCACGCTCCGTCCTATGTGCGCGGCGTCATCAACCTGCGCGGATCGGTCCTGCCGATCGTGGATCTCGCCGAGCGCCTGGGCTTTCCCCCGACCGAGGCTTCAGCGCGCCAGGTCATCATCGTCGTCCAGGTTGGAAGCCAGATCATCGGTCTGCTCGTCGACGCGGTGTCCGATATTCTCACTCAGGCGACGGACAACATTCAACCCACCCCTGACGTCGCCACCGGCATCGTCAAGTCGTTCATTCGCGGCGTGCTCGCGATCGACGGGCGCATGATCGGTCTCATCGAACTCGACAGCCTCATGCCGCCGCCAGCGGAGGACGCCGCATGAACCGCCAAGGAGCCAATATGGCCGAACGTCAAGCGCGCGAACCCCTCGTTCCCGGCGAGTACAAGCTGACTGCCGGCGACTTCCGGGAGATTTCGGGCATGCTCTACGCCGACGCCGGCATCTATCTTCCCGAGTCGAAGGCGACGCTGGTGTATTCGCGGCTGGTCAAGCGATTGCGCAAGCTGAACCTCGCCAGTTTTCAGGACTATTGCGAACTCATCGGCGGTCCGGGCGGAGCGGATGAGCGCCTGGAGATGCTGTCGGCGCTGACGACCAACGTGACCCGATTTTTCCGCGAGCCGCACCATTTCGAGCATCTTCGCAGCCACGTCCTGCCCTCCCTCTTGGAAACCGCGCGGCAAGGCGGAAAAGCTCGGATCTGGTCAGCCGCGTGCTCGACCGGCCAGGAACCCTATTCGATCGCGCTGACGCTTCTTTCGCTCGAACCCAACGCCGCCGCGCTCGACATCAAGATCCTGGCGACCGACATCGATCCGCGGGTGGTCGCCGAAGCTCGACGCGGGATTTACGTCGACGCCGCGCTGGCCGACGTGCCGCCGGCGTTGCGCAAGCGATTTTTCGCTTCGGTCGCGGGCCGGGATCGACAGGAGTGGGAAGTCGCCGACGAACTCCGGCGCCTGGTTTCCTTCCGGACGCTGAATCTGAATGCGGACTGGCCGATGCCGGGCAGCTTTCGCGCCATCTTCTGCCGAAACGTCGTCATCTATTTCGACGAACCGACGCAGCAGGCCGTCTGGAGCAAGTTTGCGTCGAAGTTGGAGCCGGGCGGTTGGCTCTATATCGGCCATTCCGAACGCGTGACCGGACCAGCGTCTTCGCGGTTCGCCAGCGAGGGCGTCACAGCCTATCGGCTCAAGGGGGGGAACGGAGCATGAAGCCGGTTCGCGTCCTGATCGTCGACGATTCCGCCACCATGCGGAGCTTGATCGCGGCCGCTCTGTCGCGCGACCCGACCATCGCCGTCGTCGGACAGGCGTCCGATCCCTTGGAAGCGCGGGAGGCGATCAAGGCGCTCGATCCCGACGTCATGACGCTCGATGTCGAGATGCCGAAAATGGACGGGCTCGAATTTCTCGACAAGGTGATGCGCCTCCGGCCCTTTCCCGTGGTCATGGTGTCGAGCCTCACGGCGAGGGGCGCGAGTGCAACGATCAAGGCCATGGAGCTCGGCGCCGTCGACTGCATCGGCAAGCCGTCGATCGACCAGCCGAATTCGTTCGACGACCTGCCGGCCCGGGTCAAGGCTGCGGCCGCTGCGCGCTTGCGCAACCGCCCTGACGAGCGCGCCTCCCACGCGCCCGGACGAGCGCCCTCGACGTCCTACAGGCCGGACGGAAAAATCGTTGCGATCGGCGCGTCGACGGGCGGCGTCGAGGCCCTCATCTCGGTTATTTCGGCCTATCCCGCGAATTGCCCGCCGACCGTCATAACGCTGCACATGCCGACGCCGTTCACGAAGTCGTTCGCCCGGCGTCTCGACGGACTGACCGACGCGCGGGTGTCCGAAGCCGAGGACGGCGCGCCGATCGAGGCCGGCCGCGTCTATCTCGCGCCGGGCAGCGCCACCCACCTCGAGGTGTCGAGTTCGGGCCCTCTGCGATGTCGATTGCAGAGCGAGGGCCATGTCAACGGCCATCGCCCGTCGGTCGATGTGCTTCTCGCCTCGGCGGCCAAGGCGTGCAGTCACAAAGCGGTCGGCGTCATCCTGACGGGGATGGGGCGCGACGGCGCGGCGGGGCTGCTCGCCATGCGGCGCGCCGGAGCGAGGACGGTCGGCCAGAACGAGGGTTCGAGCGTCGTTTATGGAATGCCAAAGGTCGCCTTCGAGTGCGGGGCGGTCGAGAAGCAAGTCACACTTGCCGAAATCGGGGCGGAGATCTTGACACTGACGTCAACGCTGAACGGAAAGAGCTAGCAATGTCGCTCGCGGAAAAACTTCGAATCATGGTGGTCGACGACACGTCGGTCAGCCGCGCTCTCATTGTCGACGCGCTCGATCAGATGGGCGTACGAGGCGTCGCGATCGCCAAGGACGGCGCCGCGGCGCTCAGCACCTTGAAAACGCAGCCGGTGCATCTCGTCATCTCCGACATGAATATGCCGGGACTTGACGGTCTTGGGCTGCTCAAGGGCCTGCGCGAGCACAAGCCGACGAGCAAGATCGGGTTTATTCTGGTGACCGGCAGCGCCGACAAAACGCTGATCGAGCGGGGACGGCAATACAGCCTGAACAACTATGTCACGAAACCCTTCACGGTCACTTCCTTGCGAGGAGCCATTGAAGCCGTGGTCGGAAAGCTCGCATGACAGCCGGCGTTGGCCCGGAACGGCGAATTCACATCGTCCAGGGCGAGTATAAAGTCAGCCACGATCCGAATGTGGTGGTGTCCACCTTGCTCGGCTCCTGCGTCGCGGCCTGCATCCGCGATCCGCTCGCCGGCGTCGGCGGCATGAATCATTTTCTTCTGCCGGGCGAAGACTCGCGATCCCATTCGGGTGACGCCGAGCGGTACGGCGATTATTTGATGGAACTGCTGGTCAACGGGCTCATGAAGCAGGGAGCGCAGCGGGAGAGACTCGAGGCGAAGCTGTTCGGCGGAGCGCGGATGATGCGCGGCCTGTCCGACATCGGCCGGCAGAACGCGGAATTCGCGCAGCGCTACCTGAGGCACGAGGGGATCAGGGTCGTCGGCAAGGATCTCGGCGGACGGCAGGGGCGCCGCGTTCAATATTGGCCGGTCTCGGGCCGCGCCAGACAGAGCTACGTCGCCGCGGGCCCCGGCATCGACGATATCGAATTTAAGACGCCGACGCTCCGCGGCGGCGAGATCGAATTGTTCTGAGCGCGTGGCGCCGGAGCGAGAGAGTGCGTTGAAGAAAGCAGGAGAGACCCCGATGTCCCCCATGGCGACGACGCTCGACCGCGTGACCGAGGAATTGCGCAAAGTGGCGAGACGCCTCGAGAATGTGCAAACCGCCGTCGGCCGACTGGTCTGCGATTCCGCGTCGCCGCGATCGGCGCATTTCCATGATCTGCAGGATCTCGATCGCGCCACCCAGGAGATCATGGGCATAGCCGTGTTTCTGGAGAAGCTGGCGAGCGGCGTCCCAGCGGAGTGGCTGGCCGATTCGAAAGGCGCGAGCCAGTCGATCGATCTTCACGAACTCGCCGCCAGCCTCGGCGATCACGAGCGGGATGAAGGCGACGCGCGAGAGTCGGCGCCGCACGATTGCGAGATGTTCGATTAGAACTGCCCGGGACCGGCTCCGTCCCGGGTGTGCGCGGCCCCCTCTCCCGTTGACGGGGAGAGGGGGCAGGGGCGTTACGCTACCTCGACCGCGAGGCGACAGCGACCGCAGCCGGGCGAGTCGCGAGGCTGACCGCCGCCGCCGCCACCATGTTCAAAATCAGCGCGGCGAAGCCGACATTGACATCGTTGGCTTTCGCCGGAAGGAACGGAAACAGGCTGACGAACGTGCTGTGCGTCAGCGTGACATAGGCGACAGCCGCGACGCCGACGAGAATCCCGGCGGTCGCGCCCTGCTTGGTCATCGGATTGCGCGCCATCAGGCTGCAGATCACCGCGGGGAACAGTTGGGTGACGAAGGCGTAGCCCATCAGCAACAAAGCGACGATCGTCTGACCGCCCTGCAAGGTGAAGTAGACCGCGACGAGCGCGATCACCGGAACGAGGCCGCGCGCCGCCAGCGTCACGGTGTCCTCGGCGAGGTCGGGCGCGAGGACGCGGAGCACGTCGTTGGCGAGGAGGGTCGCCGCCGAAAGCAGAATCAACGAGCCCGGAACGATCGCGGTCAACACGCCCGCTGCGCCGATCACGCCGACGAACCACGGATCGAAGGTCTGGATCGACAGTCTGAACAGCGACAGGTCGATGTCGCCGCCGGTCAGGCCGGGAACCTTGAGGATCGCCGCGAAACCGCAGAAGAAGACGAACAGCAGGATCAGCTGATAGAGCGGCAGCATCATCGCATTGCGACGGAAGGTGCGCTCGTGCCGGGCGGTGAACACGGCGCTGAAGGCGTGCGGCCACATGAAGAAGCCCAGCGCCGTCAGCGCCACCGTCGACTGGAACCACAGGACGCTTTGCCCCGTCGGCTGGAATGTCAGGAACCCCGGCTTGGCCGCGTCGATGGCGCGGAACATGTCGCTATAGCCGCCGTAGTAGTGCACCGGCAGATAGATGCCGAGAAACACCACCACCGCGAGAATGAGGATGTCCTTCATCACCGCGTTCCACGCCGCGCCGTGCATGCCCGAGATCATCACGTAGATCGTCACCGTCGCGGCGCCGATCCAGATCGCCGCGGTCGAGGAGATGGAGCCGTACGAAGCGACCGAGACGATGATGCCGAGGCCCTTGAACTGCAGCACGAGGTAAGGCACGAGCGCCACCACGCCGACGACCGCGACGAGAATCCCGAGCCAGGGGCTGTCGTATTTCTTGGCGAAGAAGTGCGATTGCGAGACGAGCCGCTCCCGCTTGGCGTAGCGCCAGATCGGCGGCAGCAACCAGTAGGACAGAATATAGGCCAGCGAGCCGTAGGCGAGGATGTAATAGGCCGGGGCGCCTTTGCCGTAGGCATAGCCGCTGCCGCCCAGAAATGTGAAAGTGGTGTAGATTTCCCCGGCCTGGAGCAGGAACACCAGCGGGCCGCCGAAGGCGCGCCCTGCGACGGTCCATTGCTCGAGAGTCATGCGCAGGCCGCGCCGCGCCGCTAGGCCCAGCCCCAGCGCGAGCAAGGTGACGAGGGCGATGATGACAAGCGCGCTGTTCATCGCTTGCCCCCAACTTGGTCGGCGTCATCGCTCGCGTTGGCGGGATCGAACGCATAGACGATCGCGATCAGGACGGCTCCGGCGACGACCCAGCCGACGATCCACGCGAGGACGAAAGGCATCCCGAAAATCAGCGGCTCGACCTGATTGACGTACGCCGTCCCCAAGAGAATGCCGAGAACTGGCAATATGGCCAGCCAACGAAGCCCGATCATGTTAAACTCCCCCCGCATGTTCTTCACGGACTGACGCCGCAAGCAAAGCTTATGCCGTCAAATCGCCGCTGCCAAGGCGTTTCACCGCTGCGCGCTCTGGCGGTGGGCCGATTCAGCCGGCGCCGAAATGGTCGATCCCTCTGAAGCGTTGGCGCTCGATGCGCCCGTCGCGCTGCTTGAGATCGCGCAGCACGAGATAGTGTCGGCTGCATTCATCAGCGGGCTGAAGCGGGCGGCGTCCTCGCCGCGCATCGCGGCGTCGAGCTTGCGGGAGATGTCGCGATGGAAGAAGGCCGCGAAGCGTGCGTTGTGATTGATCAGCCGCAGCGTGACTTCGCGCGGCAGCAGATGGCATAAAGTCTCCTCCCGCGCGACGAAGGCGTTCGATCCGCCACCCTGAACGAGAGCGCGGCTGTCGAAGCAATCGCCGGGGCCGCGCAAGGCGACGACCTCTTCGCGATCCCGCTCCTCGATGCAGCCCTCGAGAACGACGAACAGCGAATCCGGCGCGCCGTCCCGCGCGATGATCGTCTCGCCTGGTCGGAAATAGGCATGTCGAGCGCCGCCCGGACGGCGTCGATCTCGCCCGGCGTCAACCGATCGAATGGCGCGTTGGCGGCATCGAAAGACTGAGCCATTGACCCGTCGCCCTGGATTGCTTCGCTGTCGCTCGCAACGACGAGAAGCCGGTTCTAGCTAATGCGCCGGTTCCTTCGGGACGACGAAGATCTGGCCGATATAAATGAGACTGGGGTTGCGGATTTGGTTGGCGTTCGCGGCGTAGATCTGGCGAAAACGCGTTCCGTCGCCATAGAAGCGACGCGCGAGGTCCCACAGATTGTCGCCGCGAACGACGGTCGTGATTCGCAGGTCCGCGACGATGACGTTGGACGGCGGAGCGGTTGACGCATTCGCCGGCGTCGCAGGCGACGCTGAGAGCGCTTGCGCCGCCGACGGGGCCGGGGCGGCCGTCGGCGCGGACGCGGCTTGCGTGCCCGTCGTCACGGCGGCCACAGCGGCTGGCGCGGCGGCGATGCTGGGGGCCGGCGCAGGAACCGGCGTCGACGGCGTCGCAGAGGCGACGGGCGCGGGTTTTGGCGCCGCGGGCGTGAGCGAGGCTTCCGCTCGGGAGGGATGTTGCGGATAGGAGAATGCGACTTCGGCGCGCGCCAGCACCGCGCCGCTCGAACGATCAACCTCATCCGCACGGATCGTGTAGAGGCCGGGCGCCATCCCGTGTTCGATCGTCAGCGACCACTGCTGATCCGGTCCGGCGGAAGCGTCGGCGACAAACGAGCCATTGAGATACAGCCGAACGATCGCGTTCGCTTCGGCGGAGCCCGTCACCGAGAGATTGCCGACCTCGGTCGCCTCGACCGTCCGAACGAATACACGGGGAGAGCCTGACGCCGGGAGCGCGCTCGGAGCCGGCGCGATCGGAGCCGCCGCGAGTTTCGGCGGCAGGGGCGGCTCGGCGGCCTTCGGCGGAACGAGGGCCGCCACGGTCGCCGGCGGATTGACGGGCGCGGCAGGTTGCGGCGCGGGCGTCGCGGCGGCGACCTTCGGCGCAGGCGGGGCGTTGCGCGGTTGGACAGGCTTTGGCGCGGCGACTTCGACGGCCACCGCGTCGGATACGACGTCCGACGCCCCGCCGCTCCGCGCCGCCAGTTCGAGTTTGTGGCGTCCTTCCGCCAGCGCGGGCGGCAGGATGACGAACTGGCCGGAATTGTCGGCGACGATCTTGGCGATGACGCGCCCCCCGTCGCGCAGTTCGACCGCCGCATTGGGCGTCGAATGCCCGGCGACGACCGTCTCCCCCGTGGGATCGACGCGCACGACGTCGAATCCGGGCCGTTCAAGCACGGGCGCCGGCGGCCCGGCTGTCGCGTCTTCGACCTTCGCGGGGGCAGACGCTGGAGCCGGCTGGGCGTTCGTGGACGGCGCTGGTTGCGCCGCGGTCGGAGCGTTGGCGCCGACAATCGTCGCGTCGGGCGATCGCGAGGGTTCACTCTCGGCGTGAGGCCAGATCGCGCCGATCCGCGGCGCGACAATCGGCGCGGCGAGCGCCGCCGCCGCGCACATTGCTCCTACCCAATACATCGTTCTCGCCGATTGCATTGCGACTCTGCCTCGCCGCTGACCTCGATCGCCGCAGACGGGAGCCTGGTGGCGCTTCGCAATGCGCCGCATTCTGCCGACGCATTCCTATAGCCCCGCCTCGTTGATCCGGCATTCGCCGGTCGGCGCCCCCGCCGGGGCAGAGACTTTCACTGTTCGCAGATTTTGGCAATGCAACCCTGTGGACGCGTCGACTCTGCCGCTTCCGGCAACCGCGGCGCCTGGGGAAGGCTCGGCCGAGAGCCGAATCCGGGGCATGAGACGACGCGTTGATCGCGACGCCGCTCGCCAATCGGCCTAACCATCTGTTAACGCTAGTTAAAATGCAAGGCCGGCGCCACAAGCGGATGCTTGGCCTGGCGATCGCGCGGTCAAGCGTCGCGCAGGCGATGCACGTCGTGGACGACGACGCCGGCTTCCGGCATCTCCAACCATTTGTGGTGCTTCAAAGTATTCTTTGTATCCTCGTAGCCGCTTTGCCAATGTTCGCGCATCGAGGTACCCGAAAAGTCGTAATCCTTGGCGTGACCTTCGTAGGCCTTTTGTTGATAGATCAAGTGCAGGATGTTGAATTCCGGCAGGTTAGCGAGGCGGTCGCGCAAAATTCGCTCGTCCTCCGTCAGGCGTTCCTCGGGAATCTTCGCCAGGGCTTGATAGGTGCGCCGCTTCCACTGCATGAGATGACTGTACATGTCGGTGTTGTAGCGCGTGCGCGAGGAATACATGATGTCCTTGTGGCGCCCGAGAACGTCTTCCATGTCGCGTGGCAGCTGACCGCGCGCGCTGAAGAGATCGACCTGAAACACCAGCGTGTTGACGCCGTCTTCCTGATCGAGAAGGTGTTGCAGCGGCGTGTTCGAGACGATGCCGCCGTCCCAGTAGAAGTCGGTGCCGATCTTGATCATCGGCAATGTCGGCGGCAGAGCGCCCGACGCCATCACGTGTTCCGGCCCGATCGTCTCGTTGTTGTTGTCGAAATAAATGAAATTGCCGGTCTCGACATTGACCGCGCCGACGGCGAAACGCACCGCCCGCTCGTTGATGAGGTTGAAGTCGACGAGTTCGCCGAGCGTCTCGGCGAGCGGCGCCGTGTCGTAGTGGCTGGTCGCGGTCTTGGCGCCCGGCAAATTCATCCATGGGGTGACCGCGTGCGGCTTGAAGAAGCCGGGTTGTCCCAGCGCGATCGTCATCAACGAACTCGTCGCGTTGCGCGCGCGGCGGAACACGTCGCCGTCAGGCGTATAGGCCCACACCCGCCGATCGGTGATCTTGTGCCAAAAGGCGCGCAACCGCTCCAAGCGGTTTTCGCGCGTATTGCCGGCGATGATCGCCGCATTGATCGCGCCGATCGAGACGCCGGTCACCCAGTCCGGCTCGATGTTGGCTTCGTGCAGCGCCTCGTAAACGCCCGCCTGATAGGCCCCCAAGGCCCCGCCGCCCTGGAAGATCAGCGCGACGCGGCGGCAACGCTCCGGTCGCCAGCCGGTGAAGGCGCTCTGCTGCTCGCCCACGCGTTCCGAGCCGACTTTCGCGTCCATGCACGCTCCGTTTATCTCGTCGAGTGAGCCCCGAGACGCGGTTGTTGCGGGTCCGCTCGGCGCGCCGAGACGTAATCAGCGATGGATAACAGCACGGTGACACAGTCGCGAAATTCGCGTGTCCAACATGTGGCGCCGATGTCCGACCTGTTTCGCGCGAACTCGTCACGTCACCTTCAACAAGATCGCGCAGAAGGGCAAGCGTCGCGCCAAACCGCTGTCGCGAGCAACCGATATGTCCGGATTAGGTAGCAAGTGATTTGTCCGGTTTTTTGGACCGGGAGATCGCATGTTGCCGGAGGTTCGGATGGCGCGTGTATTGGATGCGATCAGGTCGCATCGTTTGAAGCGGTTGAGTTGCGTTGAGGCCGGGGAGCTTCTTGGCCTGAGCGAGCGTCATTTTCGTCGCTTGCGGGACGCCTATGAGGAGCGCGGCGAAGACGGGCTGGTGGACCGCCGGCGCGGCCGTCGCAGCGGTCGCGGGGTTCTCGAGGATGAGATCGCGTGGACGGTCGATACGTTTCGGACGCGGTATTTTGACTTCACGATCAAGCACTTCCATGAGCAGGCGTGGGGCCAGACGATGGGCGACGGCCAGCCGTTCATGCGTTCCTACAGCTGGACGAAGAGCGTGTTGCAGTTGCGCGGGCTGACGACGAAGGCGCCTCGGCGCGGCGTCCACCGGCGCAAGCGCGAGCGGCGGGCGCTGCCGGGCATGATGCTGTTTCAGGACGGCTCGAAGCACGCCTGGTTGCCCTCCGGTGGCGATCTCGACCTGATCGTGACGATGGACGACGCCACCAGCGCGATCACATCGATTTTCCTGTGCGAGGAAGAAGGCACGGCTTCGAGCTTTCGCGGCCTTTCGGAGACGATCCGCGCGCACGGCTTGTTTTCGTCGTTCTACACCGATCGTGGCAGCCATTATTTCACCACGCCGAAAGCGGGCGAGAAGGTCGACAAGGCGCATTTGACACAGGTGGGCCGGGCGCTGCGGCAGCTGAACATCGAACACATTCCCTCCTATAGCCCGCAAGCGCGGGGCCGGATGGAGCGGCTCTGGGATACGCTGCAAAAGCGCCTGCCGCCCTTGCTGCGGGTGAACGGGATCGCCACGGTCGAGGCGGCCAACCGCTGGCTGGCCGAGGTCTATAAACAAGACCACAACGCTCGCTTCGCCGTCGCCGCGGCCGAGGAAGGTTCGGCCTTCATCCCCTTCGTCGGCGATCTCGACAACATCCTTTGCATCGAGCAGGAGCGCGTCGCCGGGCTGGACAATACGGTCCGCTATGACGGTCATGTCTTGCAGATTCCGCCAAGCCGGCATCGACATCACTTCGCCAAGAGCAAAATCCGCGTGCTCGAATATTGGGACGGCGCCATCGCCTTGTTCCACGGGCCGCGCCAGATCGCGCGCTATCATCGCGACGGAACCCTCGACGAAGCCGATCCAAACCCACGCAAATCCGTCGCGTAAGTCCGTTTCGCGACGACGCCTGTGGACGGCCTGGACAGCTCCGGGGCCAAACGGCCCCGAACCTGACCACCCCGCCACAGGAGGGCAGCTGAAAAAGCCGCAAGCCCAAAAACGGACATTTAGAAAGCTACCTAAACCGGACATCTTCAAAAGCTATCGACAGCGTCGCGCCAAACCGCGCGAACAAATCATCGTCATCGAGAGGGCGTTCATGACCGAACAACGGATAGCCGTCGTCACCGGCTCGACGAGCGGCATTGGTCTCGGGATCGCCCGCGCCTTCGCCGCGCAGGGCATGAATGTGGTCGTCCACGGCTTCGGCGCCCCGGCCGACATCGAACGCGAACGATTGGCGATCGAAGCGGATTATCACGTGAAGGCGATTTATTCGCCGGCGGACATGTCGAAGCCGGCCGAGATCGCCGCGATGATCGAGGAGGCCGAGACCGGCCTCGGACCGGTCGACGTGCTCGTCAACAACGCCGGCATTCAATATGTCGCGCCAATCGAAGAGTTCCCGCTGGAGAAATGGGACCAGATCATCGCGATCAATCAGTCCGCCGCGTTTCACGCGATCCGCCGCGTGCTGCCGAGCATGAAGGCGCGCCGCTCCGGCCGCATCATCAACATCGCCTCGGCGCACGCGCTCGTCGCCTCGCCCTTCAAGTCCGCCTATGTCGCGGCCAAGCACGCGGTCGCTGGATTGACGAAGACCGCCGCGCTGGAAGTCGCCGAATTCGGCATCACCGTGAATGCGATCTGTCCCGGCTACGTCTTGACGCCGCTCGTCGAGAAGCAGATCCCCGACACCGCCAAAGCGCGCGGGATCACCGAGAAGGAAGTCGTGCGCGACGTGCTCCTGGCGGCGCAACCGACCAAGCGCTTTGTCACGGTCGAGGAAGTGGCGGCGCTTGCGGCCTTTCTCGCGACCCCGGCGGCCGCCTCGATCACCGGGGCGATCATCCCGATCGACGGCGGCTGGACGGCGCACTAGCGCGCGTTGTTTTGGGTCGAACCAGCCGCCACTGTCATGGGGAGTTCGGACCAGGGATTGCGGCGGCGGCTTAGTCTGGATCGCCACGCTGCGCTGGCGAAGACGGCTGGGTTCGGTTGGACCTGAATACGAAGCGCTCTAGCAAGCGCGAGATCGGAAGACGGCGGCCCCTTGAGGCGCCGCCGAAACTGAGCCGAGCGTGGGGACGGCCCTACGCCGTCGCTGGGGAGCGAGCAATGCGCGTTAGCGATATCCTGGAATTGCCTTCGATGCCGCTCGCCGGGCCGAGCTACCCGCGCGGACCGTACCGGTTCATCGACCGCGAATACATGATCATTTCCTACGAGACGGACCCGGAGGTCGTGCGCGAGCAATTGCCCGAGCCGCTCGAACCGCTCGAGCGGCCGCTCGTCCATTACGAGTGGATTTCGATGCCCGATTCCTCCGGATTCGGCAGCTATGCCGAGTGCGGCCTCGTCATCGGTTGCCGTTACAAGGGCGAGGAGATGAGCTTCGTCTCGCAAATGTATCTCGACGACGATCCGCCGATCGCGGCCGGGCGCGAGATCTGGGGTTTTCCGAAGAAGTACGCGCACCCCAAGCTCGCCGTCATGAAGGACACGCTGACGGGCACGCTCGAATATGCCGGCGCGCAGGTCGCCGCGGGCACGATGGGCTACAAACACGAGAGCATGGCGGGCAACGGCGTCATGACGACCGCCATCCTCACCAAGACCGCCGTCAATCTGAAGCTGATCCCCGGCGTCGACGGCAATCCCGGCATCTGCCAGCTCGTCGCCTATAATCTGACCGACATCACGGTCAAAGGCTCCTGGATCGGCCCCGGGCGGCTGCACCTCATCCCGCACGTCAACGCGCCCGTGGCCGATATCCCCGTGCGCAAAATCGTCGCCGCGCATCACTTCATCGCCGATCTGACCTTGCCCTACGGCCGGGTCCTTCACGATTATCTCGCGAAGTAAGTCGTTCGGTCCCAGCCGGCCGCGCGTCGTTCGCCGCATTCGGTCACATCTGGTGCGCCGGCGAAGCGCGCGCCGCGCGCACGAAACTTTGATCGCGAATGCCGATTGCAAAAACCGGTCCGCAACACCACTTGAGTCCGCAGATTGGGGGGCTTTCGCGGCATCCGCCGCAGGTCAATCATGGAGGTACGCACCATGGTGCGCAGCGTCCTTCACCCTTCTATCCAAGCTCTCTCTGTCGTGGCCTCGCTGGCGCTCGCCGCGCCGACGGCGGCGGCGGCGTTTCCCGCATCCGGGCACTCGAGCGTCGCCCGAGCCGTGAGCGATTCGAGCTTCGTCGCGCTTGCGGCGACGAAGACGACACGCCATGCAAGTTCCAGCCACGGTAGCCGCTACAGCCACACTGGCCGGTATGCCCGCAATAGCCATTACAGCGGCCACCCCCGCTATCATCGATATGCGCGGCGTTCCGGCGCGGCCGTTGCAGGGGCGGCAGCCGCTGGGCTAGGCGTGGCGGCCGCCGGGGGCTACGGCTACGGCGGCTATGCCAACGGCGGCTACGCCTACGGGGGCTATCCGTACGGCTGTGATTATGGCTACGGCTACGGCTACGATCCTTACGGCGATTGCGGCTACGACTACGGATACGACGACGACTACGGCTACGGATACCCGTTGATCTACGGCGGAGGCCACGGGTTCCACCATCGGCGCGGTATCGGATTCAACCACGGCGGCGGCGGACACATGGTCGCCAGCGGCGGCCCCGTGCCCACGTTCGGTGGCGGCGCCGCCGCAGCCGGATCTCCCGTGCATAGCGGGGGCTTTGCAGGAGGCGGCTTCGCCGGAGGCGGATTCCATGGCGGCGGTATCGGCGGAGGCGGGTTCCATGGCGGCGGTTTCGGCGGAGGCGGGTTCCATGGCGGCGGTGGCGGCGGAGGCGCGCGCCACTGAGGCCTACGAATGTCGACGCGAGACATAATAGTCGAGACATAATAGTCTTGCTCGCGGCGCCTAATCTTGCTACGCATCGCGCGCGCTCGGTCGCTTCTCCGGGCGCGCTAACCCATGAGTTCTCGCCGTCGGCGCCTGCGCCGGCCCGCCTCTCGAAGAGGCGGCGACGGGCGCCCCAAGCCGTGCGCTTGCGGCCCTGATCCGGCGACGGGAGCTTTTCGTCAACGCTAACCCCCGCCGGCGCCGCCCGAATAGGGCTCCTTAGGAGAGACAATGTCCGTATCCACCGCCTCCGCGCCGACGCGCGAGGATTTCACCGCCCTTTTGAACGAGACCTATGGCGCGGACGAGGCCTTTGAAGGCTCCGTCGTCAAGGGCCGGGTCGTCGCGATCGAAAAAGACATGGCGCTCATCGACATCGGTCTGAAGACCGAGGGCCGGGTGGCGCTGAAGGAATTCACCAATCACGGCCGCGATCCCGCGCCCAAGGTCGGCGACGAGGTCGAGGTCTATCTCGAGCGCATCGAGAACGCGCTCGGCGAGGCCGTCATTTCGCGCGACAAGGCGCGCCGCGAAGAGAGCTGGGTCAAGCTCGAACAGGCCTTCGAGAAGAACGAGAAGGTCGACGGCGTCATCTTCAATCAGGTCAAGGGCGGCTTCACCGTCGATCTCGACGGCGCCGTGGCCTTCCTGCCGCGCAGCCAGGTCGACATCCGGCCGGTGCGCGACGTCGCGCCGCTGATGAATGTGACGCAGCCGTTCCAGATCCTGAAGATGGATCGCCGCCGCGGCAACATCGTGGTGTCCCGCCGCACGGTTCTCGAAGAGAGCCGCGCCGAGCAGCGTCACGAGATCGTCGCCAACCTCGCTGAAGGCCAAGTCATCGAGGGCACCGTCAAGAACATCACCGACTACGGCGCGTTCGTCGACCTCGGCGGCATCGACGGCCTGCTGCATGTCACCGACATAGCCTGGCGGCGCGTCAACCATCCGACCGAGGTGCTCAGCATCGGCCAGACGGTGAAGGTGCGCATCATCAAGATCAACCACGAGACGCATCGCATCTCGCTCGGCATGAAGCAGTTGCAGGAAGATCCGTGGGCGGCGATCGAGGCGCGCTATGCGGTCGGCCAGCGCCTCAAGGGCCGCGTCACCAACATCACCGACTACGGCGCGTTCGTCGAACTGGAGCCGGGGATCGAAGGCCTGATCCACGTCTCAGAAATGTCCTGGACGAAGAAGAACGTCCATCCCGGCAAGATCATTTCGACCAGCCAGGAGGTCGAGGTTCAGGTGCTGGAGGTCGACGCCTCCAAGCGCCGCATTTCGCTCGGCCTCAAGCAGACGCTGCAGAACCCGTGGGAGGCGTTCGCTGACAAGCATCCAGTCGGTTCGACAGTCGAGGGCGAGGTCAAGAACAAGACCGAATTCGGCCTGTTCATCGGCCTCGACGGCGACGTCGACGGCATGGTCCATCTCTCCGATCTCGACTGGACGCGCCCCGGCGAGCAGGCGATCGAGGAGTACAAGAAGGGCGACAAGGTCAACGCCAAGGTTCTCGACGTCGACATCGAGAAGGAGCGCATTGCGCTCGGCGTCAAGCAACTCGCCGGCGATCCGTTCGCCGCCAAGAAGGTGAGCGAAGAGGGCGGCGAGGGCGACTTGCGCAAGGGCTCGGTCGTCACCTGCGAGGTCATCGAGGTCAAGGAAGGCGGCATTGAAGTCAAGATCGCCGGCACGGATCTGACCGCGTTCATCAAGCGCAACGAACTCGCCCGCGATCGCGGCGACCAGCGTCCCGAGCGTTTCTCAGTCGGCGAAAAGGTCGACGCCCGCATCACGCAGTTCGACCGGCGCGCCCGCAAGGTCGCGGTGTCGATCAAGGCGCTGGAAGTGGCCGAGGAGAAGGAAGCGATCGCGCAATACGGCTCGGCCGATTCGGGCGCGTCGCTCGGCGACATCCTGGGCGCCGCCCTCAAGGCGCGCGACAAGGCGGAAAAGCCGAAGAAGGCGGAGTGATCCTTCCCTGGCGAATGCGCAGCATTCGTCCGCTCGCGCTGAGCGGGAGAAGGGCTCTCCCCTCTCCCGCATGCGGGAGAGGGCCGGGGTGAGGGCGGCGGGCTTAAGCCACGAGTCCGGGTTGCGCTGCCCGAACCGCCGCGCCCTGGGTCGCGCCGGGGCAGGTCGTCAGGCGTTGGCGGAGATCGCCGACGAGCCAGCGGCTGGCGCGCCCGAGCGTCCGGCCACGCTCGTGAACGACATAGATCGGCAATTCGGCCGGGACGGTATGGGCAAGCGCCAGCCGTTTCAGGCGTCCGGCCACGATATGCGCCTCGACCATATGCCAGGGCATGTTGCACCAGCCGAACCCCGCGAGCAGAAACTCCAGCCGCGTGGCGAGATCGGCGAAGCGCCAGATATGCGAGCTTACGACGCCGCCCTGCATGTTCTGGGTAATCGAGGTGCGGTCGGTCAGCACCAGCTGTACGTGGGGTTCCAGCGTTTCGCGCGCGATTGGGGCGCCCGACTTGGCGAGCGGATGATCGGCCGCGACGACGGGAATTAGCGCGATGCGCGTGAGGAACTCGGCGTTGAGATCGCGCGGCGGCCCCCCAGGCAAGGTGTAGATCGCCATGCGCGCCACACCCTCGCGCAGTCGCTGCTCGGCGCCGCCGAGAGCCTCGGTGAACACGGTCGCCGGCAGTTTGGGGAATTCGCCCCGAAGCGCCTTCAGGCTCCCCATCAACAACGGCATCGGGAAGATCGCGTCGACCGCCAGCGTCAGTTCCGGCTCGACGTCCTCGGCCATGCTCTCAGCGCGGGCGCGCATCGCCTTGGCGCTTTCCAGCACGGCGCGCGCGTCCTTGACGACGGCCTGTCCGGCGTCGGTCAGAACCGGCGTTCGCGACGATCGGTCGAACAACTCGAGTCCCAGCGTCGCTTCCATCGTCTGTACGGATTGGCTGATCGCGGACTGCACGCGACTGAGCCGCCGCGCCGCCGCCGAAAAGCTGCCGGCCTCGGCGACCGTCACCAGAACCCGCATCTGGTCGAGCGTAAGGGGGTCAAACATCCATCACCTCCGCTGATGCATTCCACCATAATTTTGCCGATTGCAATGATGGAGCGCAACCCTCATTTACGTTGCACCGCAACCTGCGCCGAAGGAAAAACTGATGACCGTTCACGTCCCCGATCACAAGCATCTCGCCGCCGACGCTGTCGCCCAGCTATTCACCGAGGCGCGCACGCACAATGGCTTTATTGACAAGCCGGTCGCGAAAGAGCTGCTGCATCGCGCCGTCGATCTGGCGAAAATGGCGCCGACCAGCGCCAATCAGTCCCCGATGCGTATCGTTTTCCTCCGCTCGAAGGAGGCCAAGGACCGGCTGGCGCCGGCGCTCTCGCCCGGCAATCTCGAGAAGACGCTCGCCGCGCCGGTGGTCGCGATCGTCGGCTACGACTCGAAGTTCTATGAGCATCTGCCGTTCCTGTTCCCGCACGCCGACGCCAAGAGCTGGTTCGCCGGCAACGCTGAATTTGCCGAACGCAGCGCGTTCCAGAACGGCACGCTGCAGGTCGGGTATTTGATCTTCGCGCTGCGCGCCGTCGGTCTCGACACGGGTCCGATGACCGGCTTCGACCGCGCCAAGGTCGACGCCGAGTTCTTCGCCGGGACCGACGTCAAGTCGAATGTCCTCATCAACATCGGCTACGGCGATCACTCGAAACTGTTCCCGCGCAGCCCACGCTTCTCATTCGATCAAATCGCCAAATTCGCGTGACAGCATAACAGTTATAAGCCATAATCATTGTCGCGTGGGCTTTGGCCCGCGCGACCACAACAAGCGAGGAGGAGCCCTTGAACATCACGATCTTTCCCCCGTCCTGGACCCCTTATCTCCAGGCGGCGTTCCGCATTATGATCGGGCTGCTGTTTCTCGAGCACGGCAGCGGCAAGCTTCTCGATTTTCCGGTGATACCTGGCATCGCTCAAATGTTGCCGCATGGCCTGCTGCTCTTCACCGGTTCCATGGAACTGGTCGGCGGCGCTCTGCTCGCCGTCGGCTTCCTGACCCGCCCGGTGGCGTTCGTTCTGTCGGGCTTCATGGCGGCGGGCTATTTCATGGCCCATTTCCCGATGGGCTTCTTCCCGGTCAATAATCACGGCGAACTGGCGATCGTGTATTGCTTCGCCTTCCTGTACTTCGCCGGCGCCGGAGCGCCTCTCTGGTCGGTGGACAGCGTGCTGAACTCTTCGGCCGCCGGAGCGTCCTCGGGAAGCAAACTCAGCAACCGAGCGACGGGCTAAATCCCCTTCGGCGCCGCGCCCACGCGAGAGGCGGCGGCAACCGCGGACAAGCTTTCGGCGGGATGCTCAGCGTCCCGCCGACCAGCAGACCCCGCCCGTCAGCGGCCTCGGCGCGCCGGTTGTCGTCGGCAGGGAAATCGGCAGTCCCAGGCGCGAGCGCAGCGCCAGATAGGCGAAACACTGCGCCTCCACGACATCGCCGTCGTAGCCGATCGCCTCGATCGGATCGACCCGCAACTCGAGCCGCTGAGCCAGCGCGCGCATCAGCGTGAGATTGCGCCGTCCCCCACCGCACACCAGCCATCGCGAGGCCTTCAGCGGGAAATGGCGCGCCGCCGCCGCCGTCGCTTCCACGGTGAAGGCCGCGAGCGTCGCGGCGCCGTCGGCGTCGCCGAGCGCTTCGACCGCCCGTGCGACGTCGTGAAAGTGATTTCGGTCGAGCGACTTGGGCGGCGGCCGGTCGAAATAGGCGTCGCGCATGAAACGCGCCACCAGCGCTTCGTCGACGCGGCCCGCCGCGGCCAGCGCGCCGCCTTCATCGTGGCTGACGCCCCGCCGCTTGGCGACGAAGTCGTCGATCAGCGCATTGGCCGGGCCGGTGTCGAAGGCGACGATCTCGTCGTCGGCGCCGAGATAGGTGACATTGCCGACGCCGCCCCAATTGAGCAGCATCAGCGGGCGTTCGAGCCCGGCGCTCATCGCCGCGTGGTAGAGGGGAACCAGCGGCGCGCCCTCGCCGCCCGCCGCGACGTCGGCGGCGCGGAAGTCGTTGACGACGTCGATGCCCAGCGCCGCGGCCGCCCGCGCGCCGTCGCCAAGCTGGCGGCTGAACCGCTCGCGCGGCCGGTGCAGGACGGTCTGGCCGTGCAGCCCGACGAGGGCGACGCTGCGCGTGTCGACCTCGAATTTCTCGATGAAAGCCGCGACGGCGGCGACATGCGCATCCGTGACGGCGCGTTCGAGGTCTTCGAGCGGCCCGAGCGCCCGATCGGGGTTGGCGATGATTTCGCGCAGGGCGTCGCTGACGTCAGCGGGGTACGGAAACGTCGCGCCCGGCCCCGCCTCGACGCGGGCGCGGCCGTCGCTGCGAATGAGGGCGACATCGATCCCGTCCATCGACGTGCCGCTGATCGCGCCGATCGCGGTTGCGAGTTCCGTCCCGGCGCTCATTCGGCAGGTCCGATCGTCACGCTCAACTCTCCGACGCCCTCGATCGAACCTTCGAGCCGGTCGCCCGGCGATACCGGCCCGACGCCCGCCGGCGTACCGGTGAAGATCAGATCGCCGGGACCGAGATGATAAAACCCCGAGAGATGCGCGAGGATTTCGGGGACCGACCAGACCATCGCGCCGATGTCCGACGCCTGGCGAACGACGCCGTTCTGGGTCAGCGCGATACGCCCGCTGGCGGGATGCCCGATGCGCCCGGCTGGCGCGATTTGCGAGACCGGAGCGCTCGCCTCGACGTCCTTGCCCAAGGTCCAGGGGCGCTGTTTGGCGCGCTCAGTGAGTTGCAGATCGCGGCGGGTCATGTCGAGCCCGCAGGCATAGCCGTAGACTACGCGAAGCGCGTCGGCCTCCGAGCCTTTGAAAAAAGGCCCCCCGAGCGCGACGACCAGCTCGAATTCGAAATGATAATTCGTCGTGCCCGGGGGGTAGGGAAGCGTCGCGCCGGATTCGCGCAGCGCCGTCGCGCTTTTCGAGAAATAGAAGGGCTTCTCCCGGTCCACCGTATGCCCCATTTCGCGGGCGTGGTCCTCGTAGTTGCGCCCGACGCAGAAGATCCGCGACACCGGATAGCGCGTGTCGGGACCGTCGACGGCGAGCGAGGGGGGCGGCGGAGAATCGAATAGAAACCGGTTCATCGCGTCAGGTCTCGCTTTGGTGAGCGCCCGGTATCCATAGCACGTCGCCGCGGCCGAGGTCGTTGGCGGCGCGCGCGGCGACGAAGAGATAGTCCGACAGTCGGTTGATATAGGCCAGCGCCGGCGCGCCGACCGCTTCGTCCGGAATTGCCGCCAGCGCGACGATGCAGCGCTCGGCGCGCCGGCAGATCGCGCGGGCCTGGTGCAGAGCGGCGGCGGCGGGGGTCCCGCCAGGGAGGACGAACGAGCGCAGCGGAGCGAGTTCCGCGTTGAGCGCGTCGATGTCGCGCTCAAGCCGCTCTACCTGGCTCGGCGCGACGCGCAGCCGCGAGCGGGTCTCCGCCTCGCCCTTTCCGGGCGGCGCGCAAAGGTCGGCGCCGAGGTCGAAGAGATCGTTCTGGACGCGCGCCAGCGTCGCGTCGATGGCGGCAAGACGGGGATCGTCGCGCCCGCCGGTGGCCAGCCGCGCGAAGCCGATCGCGCAGTTCGTCTCGTCGACCTCGCCATAGGCGGTCACGCGCGCGTCGAACTTCCGCCGCCGCTCGCCGTCGCCGAGCCCCGTCGTGCCGTCGTCGCCGGTGCGGGTGTAAATGCGGTTGAGGCGAACCATCGAAACGTCCCCAGTGCGAAGGGCTCCCTCTCCCCGCAGGCGGGGAGAAGGGGAATTGGCGCAGCGGCGTCAATCCAATCATTGCAACCCCTAGTGCATTGGATGCCCCCGCGCCAGCAACACGACGACGACGAGGAGAATGGCGAGGAACTGCAATCCCACCCGCCATCGCATCAGCGTCTGCGACGTATTGCCCGCCCCCTGGCGCAGCAGGTTCAGGAATCCGAGAACCAGGACCGTGGCGACCGCGAGGATCGCGATGGCGACGACAGTGCTGGGAAGTGACGGCATGAGCGGTTTCCGTGCGAGGGCGCGATCGAGAGTCGTTCGAGAGTATACGAGGGCGGGGGACGCTTGGCCAAACGGGCGGCCGGCCCGCCTCCCGATCGGAGCTAAAGGCTCGCTCCGGCTGGCGGATGCAGGCGGGTGTCGAGGGCGAAGCGCTCTTGCGCCGCCGACCGATAGAAACCCTCGGCGACGGTCGGATCGAAGATCACGTTCCAACTGTGGGACGAGACGACGCTCGGGATCAGGACGAACAGGTGCGCCTTCAACAGAGCGTCGCCGAACGCCTGCTGGCCAGCGCCGACCGCGCCCGGTCGAAGCCAATTGGGATTGGGCACCTCGGACGCGTTGACCACGCGCACCCTGCTGGCGTCGGCGATCCGCGCCGACGTCAGAACGTGGGGCGCCGTATCGAGCGCCCTGAATGTCTTGTGCACGGCGACCTCCAGAATGGCCGCGGCGGGCTCGAGTGCGGCGTAGACGGCGCGAACCCCGCGCGAATTCCACCGCCCCCCGACGAGGTAGCTGCCCTCGCCGCTATTCCACGTGTCTTTGTGCGTGGCCTGATCCAGCCTCCAGAAAACGAGCTCGCCGGACCCCAGAGGCGGAGGAAGAGGCGTCACGTGTAGACGCCGAACTCGAGCCTCGTCAGGTGGTCTTCAACGGATTCGACGCCCGCGGGCGTCGACAGGAGGTCGATCGGCTTTCGTTGGTCGAGCGCCATCGCCGGGCGCTCCAACCATTCCTCGGCCGCGGCTTGAGAGCCAAACAGCGCAATGGCTCTGCCGAGGATTTCGGCGAACTTCCAGGTGCGACCGCCTTGCTCGGTGCTCAGGGGCTTGTCGGGCGCGTCCTTGCGGCGCTGGTAGGTGCGAAGGCTGATGCCGACGGCCTTCTCCAGGACGTCGCCCGTGGGCGTGCGAAGAATCGCGATCGAGTTCACGAGATGCTTGAGCGCATAGCCCGGCAGCCCCCTCTGAAGCAGGTCGTGAGCTTCCAGGCGGGTTCGAACTGCACGATGCAAGGTGCGTCGCCCGCCGAGCAGCTCCACGGTGCGCCGGAGCTCAATGTCCGCGTTTTCATCGTCGTGAGCGCGTTCCACAAGCGCCATGAGCGTCATCCTGTCAAGTGTCGCTAAATATATGACACTTGTCGCGCCCTGTTTCAAGCTCGAGCTATGCGCTCAGTCCCGCTTCAGCAACCGTTCGAGATAGTCGCGCTCGTCGCTCGGCCGGTTGGGATCGGCGAGGCGTCGGCGCAATTCCTCCAGCACCCGGCGGGCGCGCTCCGCGACATCGGCGCCGCGGTTGAACGCGCCTTCGCTCATGCCGCGCTGGTCGCCCGGCTCGCGTCCCAGCGGGTCGCGTCCCTCTCTCGCGTCGCCGGGACGTCGGCCGGTCGCCGTGAAGCCGCCCGGGCCGCCGCCCTGCATCTGCTGCTGCATGCCCTGGGCCCCATCGCGCAGCGCCTGAAGCGCGCGTCCTTGGGCTTCCACCGCCTTGCCCTTGCCGGTCTTCCCCATCCCGCCCTGGGCATCCTCATCTCCCTGGCCATCCTGCCCCTGGCCGTCCTGCCCCTCGGCGTCCTGCCCTTGACCTGGCTGGCCCTGGCCGTCGGCCTTCAGATCGCCCTCGGCCTCCTTCATGTCGCCTTGGGCGTCGTCGAACCCCTTTTCGCCTTTCATCCCGAGGCTCTTGAGCCGCCGCTGCATCTCCGCCAGTCGGTCGCGCAACGCGCGCTGCTGCTGCTCGAGCGATGGCTCGGCGGGGGACGCCCCGTCGTCGGCGTCTGGCGGCGCGCCGTTCTCCCTCTGCATCTCGCGCCGCATGCGCTCGCGTTGATCGCGCCGGAAAGTGTCGTCGCGCAGAGCCTGCTGATCGCGCAGGAGCTTTCCGAGCTCGTTCAACTGCTTGCGCATCTCGCGCATCGCCGGGTCGGCCTGCGCGTCGCGCGCGCTCTTCATGTTCTCGAACATGTCTTGCAGTTGATCGAGCATGGCCTGCGCGTCCTCGCGAGCGCCGTTGCGCGCGGTGTCCTCCAAGCGGTCGAGCATGCTCTCGAGGTCCTTTTCCTCCATCGGCTGGGCGTTCTGGTCCGGGTTGCGGTCCTGCTGCTGCGCAAGATCGCGCATGTAGCGCTCGGCGGCGTCGCGCAGTTCCTTGGTGAGAGCGCGGATCTCGTCGTCGCTCGCGCCGCGCTGTAGCGCCTCGCGCAGTTTCTGCTCGGCGGCGCGCAGATCGCGCTGGGCTTGGGAGGCGTCGCCGTCCTCGATCTGGACGGCCATAGCCCACAGGAGATCGGCGATCTCGATGAGATCGGCGTCCCCGCGCGCCGTCGCGAGGCGCGATTGCAGGTCGCGCAGCCCAAGGAACACAGCGGCTGACGTTTTGAAGAGCTCCGGCCCGATGAGCAGCGCCGCAAGCGCCTGGCCGAGGCGAGGGCGATCGTGGTCGGGATCGAGAATGAGGTTGCGCCGCTGCTCGACGAGCGCCCGGGCGAGTGGATTGCGGAAATCGCGCTGGGGCAGAGTGATCGGAATCGGAGCGCTCGCGCCTGTCTGGCCGGAAAGGCCGGTCGCCTTCAGCGTCATCACGACGTGCGCGCCCGCCCAGGGATGCCGGGAGAGATCGCTCGTCGTGCTCGCTTCGCCGACGCCGCTTGCCGTGCTCGGCAACTGCAATTGCAGTTTCGGCGCCTCGACGAGCGCGCGCGGCGGCGGTTTCGCGCCCGGGTCGGTGGGTTTCGAGAACTCCGCTTCCGCGCTTGCCGCGCCGTATCGATCGGCGATTGCGTAATGAAGCGTCAATGATCCGCTCAAATTCGCGCGGGGCGGGTCGATGAGCGTGATGGCCGGTTTGCCCGCCGGGATGGCGGCGATGTTGAACTTCGCCAGCAGCGAACCGTCACGCAACAGCGTGACCGCGCCGTCGTCGCGCAGCGTCCAGCGTCGCTCGACCGGTCCATTGGTCGCAGCGACCGACTTGTCGCCCGCGACCGGCGTCAGGCCGCCTTCGGTCTGCGTATCAATCACGCTGGGGTCGGCGCGCACGACGAGAACCGAGCCCTCGGGCGCGACGATTTTCTCCGGCGTATCCTTTCTCGTCGACGCATCGAGCAAAATCGGCGGCTTGCCGGTGTAAGCGGGAGGATCGATCCAGGCGTCGAGCCGAGCGGCCGCGGCGGCGGTCCAGCCGCCGCGCCAGTCGAAGGCGGCCGCGACGCGGGCGTAGCGTTCGGGCCCGGCGACGACCGCCGCGCAGAGCGCGACGAGGAGAGCGGCGAACCGTAGCGCGCGCGGATCGCGCAAGACCATGCGCGGCGAGGGAATGGCGGGGGCGATGGCGGCGACCTGCTCGGCGAGGCGTTTCCGATGGAGGAGCCACAGCGCCTTTGTCGTCGGATCGTCGCCGGGAACAGCGAGCTGGTCGCTCAGCGAGACCGCCGGCCGATGCGCCACGCGCGCGTCGCGGTCGACCCGGCGAAGCGTCTCTTCGCGGGTCGGCCGCCGCAGGCGCGCGATCGGCGCGAGCACGACGAGAAGGGCCGCCGCGAACAGCGCGACGCCGACGATGCGGCCGAGGCGCGGGGCGGCCAGCCACAGACCGAGCCACGAGGCCGCGAAAAACAGGGCGACGAGCGCGCCGGCCCAGGCCAGCGGCGGCCAAATCCGCTCGAAGACGAGTACCGCCTGCGCCCGCCGCGCCAATACGTCGAGCCTCGTGCCGGCGTCGCGCGCTTTCGCGCCCTTCGGTTCGCCTGAATCCAACGCGTTTCTCCTCGACGGCCGCCTCATGTGCGCCGCAAGCGACGCGTCACGCCCGCCGCCAAAGGCCTCCGCCCGTCACTTTCGGGAGTGCCTCGCCGCCACGGCGGTCGATATATAACGCGCCAGACGCATCACCCTCACCCTAACCAAGGCGGAATTTTGTCGAGGTCGATCAAGTCGGCATAAGTCGGCCTCGGCCGCACGACCGCATATTCGCCACCCTTGACCAGCGTCTCGGGAACGGGGAGGCGGGTGTTGTAGGTTCCCGCCTGAACCGCGCCATAGGCGCCGGCCGACATCACCGCGATGAGGTCGCCCGCCTCGACGCGCGCCATGTCGCGATCGAGAGCGAGAAAGTCGCCGCTCTCGCAGACCGGTCCGACGATGTCGGCGCGCATCCGCGGCGCGTCGGCGGCCGCTTCGGCGAGCGGCAGGCATTCGTGGTAGGCCTCATAGAGCGTCGGACGGATCAGGTCGTTCATCGCCGCGTCGACGATGACGAAATTCTTGCCCTCGCCCTGCTTGACGTAGATGACCGAGGTCACCAGCACGCCGGCGTTGCCGACGATCAGGCGTCCCGGTTCGAAATAGAGCTTGCAGCCGAGATCGCGAGTGCGGCGCGCGACGATCTCGGCGTAACGCTCGGGGTGGGGCGGCGGATCGTTGTCGAAGCGATAGGGGATGCCGAGGCCGCCGCCGAGGTCGAGATGATCGATCGCGTGACCGTCGCCGCGCAACTCGCGCACGAAATCGGCGAGCAGCGCGAAAGCGTCGTCGAACGGCTGCATGTCGGTGATCTGCGAGCCGATATGCATGTCGACGCCGGTGACGCTGAGGCCCGGCAACGCGGCCGCGTGCGCGTAGACGCTGCGGGCGCGCGAAATCGGAATGCCGAACTTGTTCTCCGATCGCCCGGTCGAGATCTTGGCGTGCGTGCGCGCATCGACGTCGGGGTTGACGCGAATGGCGACGCGGGCGATCCGGCCGCGCGCCGCGGCGACCTCGGACAGCGCCTCGAGCTCCGGCTCGGATTCGACGTTGAAGCAGAGAATGTCCTCGTCCAGCGCCAGCGCCATTTCGCGCCGAGTTTTGCCGACGCCGGAAAAGACGATCCTCTCGGCCGGCACGCCGGCGGCGCGCGCGCGGCGCAATTCGCCCTCGGAGACGACGTCCATTCCCGCGCCGAGGCGCGCCAGCGTCGCCAGCACCGCCTGGTTGGAATTGGCCTTCATCGCATAGCAGACAAGCGCCGCGTTGTCGGCGAGCGCGGCGCTGAAGACGCGAAAATGCCGCTCGATGGTGGCCGTCGAATAGCAATAGAACGGCGTGCCGACCTCGCGGGCGATGCGCGCCAGATCGACGTCCTCGGCGTGCAGCGCGCCGCCGCGATAGACGAAATGGTGCATTCGGGAAAGGCCTTAAAGGAGCGGATCGAGGAGGAACGGCTGCTTCGGCGGCACGATCGGCGCCGATTTGGGGCGAGTCAGGCCCGCGGTAGGGTTATCGCTCGACGGCGTGGCGGTCGCGTGCGGATTCGGCGGCGCCTCGAGCGGCCCGGCGCGGCCGCAGCCGGACACCCCGAGCGCCAGGCCTGCGAGCAGAAAAAGCGAGGCGGCGCGCCTGGCGAGAACGGGCGGTTGGGCTGAGGTCACGAAACGGCTCCGGCGATGGCGCCGCACTATACCCAAAAGTCGCCGCGTTGCGAGGGGGAAGGCGGGGCGGGCGCGAGACGGCAGGGACGGAAGTCCTCAACGTTGGGCCGGCGCCAGTGCGCTCGCGATGTCGGTCTGCGCGAAGTCGTCGCCCTTGAAAAGCAGCGGCGCGCCACAGTGTCGGGCGGCTGCATACGAGAGGCAATCGCCGAAGTTCAAGGCGGCCGGGTGGCGGCCTCGACCGAACTTTTCGCGGGCCTCGATCGCGCGTTCCGCCATGGGAGCGACGAAGTCGACGATCGAAACGTCCGCCTCGTCGAGAAAGGCGCGAACAGCCTTGAGCGCGACGCTCGGCGTGGTGCGCGTGCGGGCGGCAAAAGCCATCGCCGCCTCGCTGAGGGCGACGGCGCTGGTGAAGGGCGATTCGGCCGTCTCGATACGAGCAAGGAATTCGGCGCGTTCAGGCTCGTTGAGCAAAACGGCGAGAATCGCCGACGTCTCCAGCATCATTGCGCGTCGTCCCATTCGGAATCGAAAAACGCCTTGTCGAGCGTGGGGCCGTTGTGCGGCAGGGCATCGAGCGTGGCGAGCAGTGGAGCGAGGCGCTCCGCCAGCGGGCGCAGCTTCTTATCGCGCGCCAACGCTTCCTCGCAGGCTTCGCGGACCGCCTCGGTCACGGTCAAATTCCGCTCGCGCGCCAAAGCGCGCGCAGCTCTGTCGGCCGCCCGGTCTTTGATGTAGAGCGCCAAGGGATATCCTTCCAGGGATATACAGCAAGCTCCCTGAATATATACTTCTGCCTGTCTTCGTCAACCGCAACGCCGACCTCACCGGTTGACGAGCCACATGACGACCGACAGGACGACGCTCACCACGATGCAGGTGGTGATCGGAAAATAGAATGAGCCGTGCTCGCCCTGGACGTAGATGTCGCCGGGCAAGCGGCCGAGGCCGAGCTTGCCTAGCCGCGGCCAAAGCAGGCCGGCCGCCAAAATGATCAGTCCGATGACGACGAGGGCGCGTTGCATCGTTTCGTTTCTTCGGTTGAAGTGAGCAACGCCCGCCAGGAGGCGCCGCGAAATCGCCGGGTCGCCGCGCAAGCGACCCGGACATGTCTCCAAGCCAAGACAAGGCCTGGAAATGAAGCGAATATGGGCCTAGACCGGCTTTGGGAGAACGGGGGGAGCGCGGCATGCACGAATTGGGGCTTTCGCTCCTTCTGCTGGCTCTGCTATGCGCCAGCGCCTACTTGGGGCACTTCGTCAATTCGCGTCTGAACGAAAAGCACAGATCGCGCGATTCGATCGAACTCGTGCAGCTGGCGATCACGTTGCTGGTCACCTTTACCGCCATCGTGCTGGCCTTGATGACAAATTCGGTCAAGTCCGGCTTTGACGCGGCTTACAGCGCGCGCGGCGCCTATGCCGGCCAGCTCGCCCAGCTCGATCGCTGCCTGCGCGATTATGGCCCAGACGCGCAGAAAATGCGGGAGCAACTCCGCGGCTACGTCGCCGCCGTCATCGCCAGCACCTGGCCGTCGGAGCCGCGTCCGACCGGGGTCGACTATCCCGACCCCTCGCAGATGCCGCGCACCGGCGAAAGCTCCGTCCTCGCCGCCGTGATGGACGACATCGGCTTCGAGATCCATTCCCTGCAGCCAACCGACGCGTTGCACCGGAACTTGATGTCCTCTTGCGTCCAGCAATATGGCGAGTTGATCACTCGTCGCTGGACGGTGATCGAAGGCATTCGCGGAGCGGTCTCGACGCCCTTTTACTGGGTGTTGATGTTCTGGCTGGTCATTCTGTTCGGAAGCCTCGGTCTCAGAGCGCCGCCGAGTTCGATGAGCGTCATCGTCGTAGGTTTGTGCGCCGTCTCCGTGGTCATCGCAGTCTTCGTCATCCTCGACATGGATGTCCCGTATGGCGGGTTCTTCGGCATACCCAGCACATCGATGCGGAACGCCCTGGCCGACATGATGCGCTAGTGACGCCAAGCGCGCTAACGTCGCCACGAAGCCATGCTTTGAAACACGCCGTCGCGGAATATCAAAGCGTGCGTCATCGCGGCGGCAAGGTGAGCCAGGAAGGTTGCGAACAGCAGAATGGCGAGCGCGGTGTGGAGCGGCCGCAGCAATGCATATAGGCTGTCGCTGTGCGGCAGGATCGGCGGCAGGTGCAGCGAGCCGATGAGGACGATGGGATAATCGGCCGCCGACAGCATACCCCAGCCGACCAGCGGCAAAGCGAGCATCAAGGCGTAGAGCAGCCAATGCGACGCGTGCGCCGCAATGCGCAGGGGAGGCGGCATCTCGGGAGGCAGGGGCGGCGCGCCGCGCCATGAGCGGTTCGCGAGGCGGATGACCGCAAGGATCAGGATCAAGAAGCCAAGCGGCCGGTGGATCGACACCAGCCGGTGGTAGCTGGACAACGACGCCACCATGGCGACGCCGATGAAGAGCATGGCGAGGATCAAGGCCGCCATGGTCCAATGCAAAATGCGGGAAAGAGCGGGGAAGGTCGTCGGCATCGTCAGGATCCTTTCCCCGTCTGAACGGCGCTCGGCGTCTTCGTTTCGCCTGCGCGCCGCTTGAAGGACACCGAATATGCGGCGGACCGGGCCGACAGCAGCGGATCGTCCGATGGCGCGATGCCGGACGGCAAAACCAACGGATCAAAATTGATGTCGCGGCAATTGCCCGGCGCTTCCGTCTCCAAGGCCTGGACCGTCAACGTCCCAACATCGACCTGCTTGCGGTCGTCGGGCCAAGGCAGGGTCGCGTCATTGGTCGGGTCTTGCGGCTGGCCGATGGTGAGCGTGAGGCGCCATTGCGCGGGGCCGCGCTGGATGCGCGCGATGAGAGCGTCGAAAAGGTAATTCGGGTCGTGAGGCGGATTGGCGGCTTCCGGCGCGAACGGGTCCTCCGGCGACATGGACCAGCGAACCGATGTCGACTCTCCCGCAGAGTTGACGAAGCGGAACGCATTCAGGCTGTTGTAGGTCGCGTCCGAGAAGCCCGATGAGAACGGGTGCGCTCGGATGATCGAGCTCGCGCGCGCCGTTTCGGGATGCGCCGCGAGGAACGCAGGTATGCTTTCCGGATTCGGCTTGTGCGTGTCTGGACCGGGCTTCATCGCCAGGAGCTGGTCATAGAATCCGCGCGCGTCACGCACTGCGAAAACTGGAATGTCGATCATGGCGGTGCGCCAGACTTCACCGTCCGGCAAGCTGAAATTAACCCCCATGGCGCGCACCGCGGTCGGGCTATCCGGCATTCTCGGCATGCCGCCGGCCAATGAGAAACGCCCGAAAACCGGCACGCGCCCCGACCGAAACACGATCGCTTTCGAAAAGGGAACGCCCGCGCCGTTGCTGTCGAACCAGCCGGAAAAACAGACGCCCTTGGCGTGATTGCGCCGGAAGCCAGGGTGAAGACCATTCACGGCCTCGAATGTGTCGATCAACTTGGTCTGATCGAGGCGGCCCGGCGAGAGCCATCCGCCGGTCCAGGCGAAACAGACGGCGAGCACGAGAACGAGCGCGCCGATGACGCCGAGCCGAGTGAGCGCGGCGGGCGCCAACAGCGCCGCAAGAGCGTATCTGCGACGGGACGCCAACGGATCTGGCGAGTCTGGGTGGGGCATCGATCTCTCTCTAAAGCGATCGTCGATAAAGTATCCTCAGTAATCGCGGCATAATTGACGACCGTTGCGGCTTACGGCCAAAAACCGAGCAAAAAGTCGTGTCGCGGTTGGCGCCAGGGAGCAGTTCGAGCGTAAACCCGTCACTGATTCAACGCTTTATTCGGTTCCAATCAATCGACTGGATCGATCTCGACGCAATCCTCAGTAGAGCGTGAAAGCGGCGCTTCCGACCTCGACCTTCCTCGCTCCATCAAAAAACCACGATGTAGCCGTCAGTAAGTCAGGTTCTCTGAGAAGAGCAAGCTCGCTCGACGGCCTGGCGATACCGGATCGAGGCGCGACGACCATGAGCGCGATCTGCAAACAGGGTTCAGGGCGCGGGGGTTCCCTCGGCGTGGTCGCGCTCATGCTGTTCGCCGGCCCGGCATTGGCGGAGGGTCAGACAACCATCGATCTAACCTACAATTCGACAATGGACATGGTGCGGCCGGAGGTTCACCCGGGCATCCAAGTGCATCATAACCTTCAGGTGATCCTGTCCAGCGGCAACAAGGTCGCCGAGAATCGCGACCGCAACACCGGCCGCTACTCGGATAAAAACCAGATGCAGCATGTCCTGGGCAGTTCCGGCGACGCGGGCTCTTATGCGGTCTGGCACGTCGTGTCGAAAGACCGGCTGGTGCGCATTCAGCATGACCCGCAAAGCACGCGGACAATGACGGTGACGCTCACTTCCCCGACGACATGCCGTCTGGACGTGAGCGACCAGTTGAAGCCAGGCTACAATGAGTACGCGTTCCTGCGCATCTCGCAGCACAGCCTCGGCTATTTCTCGAGCTACCAGGTCACGAACACCTCATGCTCGATCCGTTGAGGGGCCGCGAGCGCGGCCCGCTCTTCGGATTGGACTCTCAGGCCGCAAGGATCCGTTGCCACAGGGTCCCGCCGGCGTATTTCCTTCCGACGAAGAAATAGACGACGATCACCGCGAACAGAGCAAGCGCTGGCGCGCCGTCCAGTTTGAATCCGCTCTTCGTCATGCCGCCGGTCGCGTAGCCGATGGCGTAGCCGGCGACGAAGAAGATCGTCAGGAAGTCGAAGATGCCGGCGAACACTTTTCGCCAGGTCGAGATAGGCTTGGAATCGGCGCTCATTCGTCGTGCCTTCGTAGGGGTGGAGTTGGCCGCCATACGGCGGATGGAGCTAGTTGATGTCGACTTTGATCCCGGAGGCCTTCCACTCGCCTTCCGATCGGATGAACTTGAGCTCGTACTTTACCTTCTTGGGCGTGGTGTCGAAGTAGCCGCGAAGCTGCAAGACCCCGTCGCTGTCGATTTGAGCGTCGCCGGTCGGGACGACCGGTTTGGCCGCGATGACGTCGAAGTTGATATGTCTATCTGAAAAGTCCTTGAAGCTCGCTTTCAGTTTGTCGGCGTCGAACTGATCGCGGAATGGCCTCGACAGCCTGGCGTTCAACACCGTGTAATTCCCGGTTACGTTTGCGTCGTTGAACGTCAAAAGCGTCGTCTTGACCAGGACCTCCTGCTGCACCGCAGTCGGCAGCGCCTGGGCCCAGGCCGGCCCTGTGGCCAATGCGCCCAAGACGCCAATCATGGCAACGGCCAGAAAGCGTGGCGGAAATATCATTGCTTGGTTCATGTGCGGTTCCCGTTAGGAGAGTGGATGAACTAGACGTTGCGTGCGACCGGGTGCGTCGCAATTACGACCTTCCGCGACGGGAACGTTTTGTGCCCCCCGGCACGCATTCCCCGCTATGCACGCAAATCGCAGAGATAGGAAAAAATAGATCGACGAGTCAATTGCGTTATACGCCCCCCGCGAGCCATCGTCGTCGGCGCCATCGCCCCGTCAAGGTTTCGACTTCGTTGCTGCTCGCGCCGCCGCAACCTGCGAGGGCGAGATCGCGTCGGCGAATGCGTTGCCGAAATGGCCGCGAACGTAGTTGATCACGTCGGCGATCTGCGCGTCGCTCATCATGCGCCCGATCGGCGGCATGGCCCCTCGTCCTTCGAGCAGAAGCTCCAGCACATAATCCTTTGAGGCGAGATTCGCGTCCGCGGCGAGCGCGGGATAGGCGCCGGCGCCGATCGCGCCGCGAGCGTCGGCCTGATGGCAAGCCGCGCAGACATGGGCGAAAAGCGCCTCGCCACCCGGCTCGTCGAACGTCCAGCCACGGCTCATCGCGGAGGCGTCGCCCGACGTCTCATCGGCGCCGAGTGGCCCGCCGAACGCTATCGCAAAGGTCAGCACGAGCGCGGCGCCGAATTGGTAGCGGAACGTCGTCGTCATGAGGCGAGAACGCGTTTGTGGAGGCGCTGGATCGCGTCGAGGGCGGAAAGGATGGCGCCCTCCTGCCAGGCGGGGATGAACGAAGCATGTTCGCCCGCCAGCGCGATCCGGCCGTCGATCTGGCAAAGATTGTCGTAGTGCTCGCGTCTCGCCTCATCCGACCAATCGCCGGCGCAGCCGAGCGTGAAGGGCACGCGGTGCCACGCGACCGCCACGCCGTTTTCGAACTCCGCGCGATATTGCGGATGGATTTGCGCGCCATAATCGACCGCGCGCCTGACCCGCTCCGCGGGTGACATCGCCGCGAACTCGTAGGAGTCCGCTCCGCCGAACGTGTAGCCTCCCAGCAGGACGCCTTTGCCGCCGGCGTTGAGCCCGGCGCTCGGATAGGAGATCTGGCGAATGGGAAGGTCGGTGTAGGAGATGCCGCCGAAAATGTGCTCGTCTTCCTCCCAGAAGCGCCGACGGAACTGCAATCCGAACTTGGTTGCCGGCGCATAAGGCACCGCCTCGATCGCCGCCTTCATCGGCGCGGAGACGTTGAGCGGAAGCTGGCTCAAGATGCTGAGCGGCAACGTGCAAAGGCACCAGTCCGCCCTCAATTCTTGCGCCGGCCCGCTCGCGGTCTGATCCTCGAATGCGATCGTCACGCCTTTGTCGTCTTGTTTGATCGCCGTGACTTTGGCGCCATAGCGAATAATGTTCGGAATCTGCCGCGCGAACGCCTCGCCGATTCTGCCCATTCCGCCGACCGGTTGAAACATCGTCGTCTGGAAATCGTACAGCGCAAAGCTCTGCAAGCCGCGCCAGAGCTGGGAGGTCAGAATCTCATGGACGCCGATCGGCTCGCTGAAGGCCGGACGAGCGGTGAGCCCGCCGCCTGGATCCCTGCTATAGCCGCGATGCTCCGCCGAGAAATCGCCGATCCTGTAGCGAAAGTCCTTGTCGAGCGCGCCCAGCGCGCGCAAGGCCGCGAGCAGGATTTCCTGATCTTCATGGGACACCGCATCGTCGAGCGCCCCTTTGCGGGTCGCTTTGGCGAGCAGTTCGGCGACGCCGCCATCGAAGTCCGCCTTGATGTCGCGAAGGCGTTGCGGCTTGCCGCCGAAGGCGCCCGTCGAATGCAGGAAGGCGTTGTGGTTGAGCTGGATGAACGGCTCGAGGGCGACGCCGAATCGCCGGCAATAGTCCAAGAGCGCACGATGATGGTAGGGAATGCGCCAAGGGCCGGGATTGAGGTAGAGACCCGCGTCAAACTCGCAGCGCTGCGTCGCTCCGCCCAGTTCCGTGTAGGCGTCGCCGCCTCTGAGGGTCCAATTCCGCCCGCCGGGACGCAGATTGTACTCGAGGATCTGGACCTTGTAGCCAGCCTTGCCGAGTTCGATCGCCGCCGTCATGCCGGCGAGGCCCGCGCCCAGAATGACGACGGAAGCGCCTTTGGGATCGCCCTCCAGCCTGATTGGGCCGCGATACGGAGACTCCGACGCGAAGCCAAGGCTCGTCATGAGCTGGTAGGCGGCGCCGGCGCCCACGTGAGCGCCGACGAGTTCGAAGAGCCGCCGCCGGCTTAAGGATTGCTTCGCCGGGTCCGCCATTTCGAAGTCCAATGAGCCTGGTAAGGGAAAGCCATGCGACGCTGGCGGCCGATACGGGGAAACCGGATCGGCCATCCGCTGGCGCGGCGCAAGCTTGCCTGAGACCCTTGAACAGGGCAAGTTGCCCAAGCCGCGGTCGCCCAAGTCGCTGGCGCAAGCGGGGCCCTCTGGCGAAGGTAAGTCAGACGATGTCGAGACGCCTCTTTCGATCGGTTCTGCTCGTCGTCTCTCTGGCGGCATCCGGCGCTTCGCTCGCGACGTCCCAGGCGTTGGCCGACAGCCTGCCGCTTTCGCCTGGGCTCGTCGACTTCAGCTCGCCCGAGGGCGAAAGATATCTGCTCGAGAGCGGCGCGCTCGAAGCCTATTTTCCGCTCTCGATCAATTTCGTGACCCAGAAGACGCAAGCCTATTGCGGCGTCGCCAGCACGGTCATGGTCTTGAACGCGCTCCACGTCTCGGCGCCGTCGACGCCGGAGTATCAGCCCTACCACACCTTCACGCAGGACAACGTTCTCGACGGAGCCACCGACGCCGTGTTGCCGCGCGATCTCCTCGCCCGCCAAGGCATGACGCTCGATCAACTCGGCGCCATCCTGTCGCTGCGCTCCGTCCGCGCCGAAGTCCATCACGCCGCCGACGGCGGGCTCGAAGCGTTTCGGTCCGCCGCGCGCGCCGCGCTCGGCGCTAGGGATCGCTTCGTCATCGTCAACTATCTCCGCAAGTCGCTCGGGCAGCAGGCGGGCGGCCATATTTCACCGCTCGCCGCTTATGACGAAAAAGCGGACAGGTTCCTGATCATGGATGTCGCGCGCTACAAATATCCGCCGGTCTGGGTGACGGCGTCCGACCTCTTCGCCGCGATGAACACACCCGACCCGTCCAACGACGGCAAGACGCGCGGCTATGTCCTGGTGGCGAAGGACGACGCGGCCCCTGCCGCGCCGAAGCCGTAGCGCCAGGACGTAAAGCGGGTTCCCGCAACGCCGGGGATACCGAGCGCGTGATTCTCTCCATTACGTCGATCATGAACGACTACGCCTGCACGCCACTTCGGCGCGCGCCATGCTTCAACGGCCGCCCGATCCCGCGCCGGCGCGTTTCAGCCGCGTCACGGCGTTGTCGAGCGCGCTGAGGAAATTCGAGCGGTCGCGCGGGCCGAAGCCTTTCGGCCCCGACGTCGCCAGTCCCGTCGAGCGCAAGTGGTCCATCAGGTTGCGCGTCGCCAGCGCCATGCCGATTGAATTCTCGTCGAAGCGCTTGCCGGTGGGGGCGATCACGTCGGCGCCCGCCTTGACGCAGCGGCTGGCCAGCGGAATGTCCGAGGTGACGACGATCGCGCCTGGGCCGGCCCGCTCGGCGATCCAGTCGTCCGCCGCATCCGCGCCCGCGCCGACCACGACGCGCTCGATGCCCGCGGCGCGAGGAATGAGGATCGGGCTGTTGGCGACGACGGATACGCTGAGCCCGTAGCGCGCCGCGACGCGATAGGTCTCGTCCTTCACCGGACAGGCGTCGGCGTCGACGAAGATGCGCAATTGCTGGGTGTCGAGACTCATGGGCCGGGAGGGTAGCGATTTTAGGCCGTCGGGCCAAACTGGCGACGGAATCCGGGGCGTCCGCAAATGTCGTTGACATACGCGAGCCTACCCTCAACTATGAGACATGCGCCGTTCCCCGATTCCGCCAGCGACATCAGCGCGCCGGTCCATGCCCCGCTTCAGAGCAGGCAATCCTCTCGCCGCCGACCGCAGGGCTTGAGCATGGCTCCGCACTTGCATGACACCTATCAGGACCTGCCTCCGCGGGCCGTTCTGGCGACCGTCCTCGGGGTGATGATCGCGATGCTGATGGGCGCGCTCGACCAGACGATCGTGGGAACCGCGATGCCCCGGATCATCGCCGACCTGCACGGCTTCGAGCATTACTCGGCGGTCATCACGGCCTACATGATCGCCTCGACGGCGGTCCTGCCGATCGCCGGCAAGTTGAGCGACGTTTATGGCCGCAAGACGTTCATTCTCTGCGGCGTCGTCTGGTTCACGGCGGCGAGCGCGCTCTGCGGCTTCGCCGAGAGCATGCCGCAACTGGTGATCTTCCGCGGCTTGCAGGGACTCGGCGCCGGCGTGATGCAGACCATGGCGTTCACCACGATCGCCGATCTCTATCCGCCGGCCAAACGAGGCCGCGTCATCGGGATCGCGGCGTCGGTGTTCGGGCTGTCGAGCGTGATCGGGCCGCTGATCGGCGGGTTTCTGACCGACGGCCCCGGCTGGCGGTACGCGTTCTACGTCAATCTCCCCGTCGGGTTCGTCGCGCTGGCGATCCTCTATTTCTGTTTCCCGCATATCCGGGCGCGAAAGGCGGCGGATTTCAAGATCGATTACGCCGGCTCGCTGTCGCTCGTCGCGTCCATCGTGCCCTTCCTGCTCGCGCTGAGCTGGGGCGGCCGCGACTATCCGTGGGCCTCGCCCGTGATCGTGGGCATGGCGCTGATCGGTCTCGTCTTCGCCGCATCGTTCGTGTTCGTCGAAATGCGCGCCGCTCATCCGATCGTGCAATTGTCTCTGTTCCGAAACTCGATCGTCTCCATTGCGCTGTCGACCTCGTTCCTCGTCTCGGCCGCGATGTTCGGCGCTACTCTCTTCATTCCCCTGTTCGTCCAGTCGGTGTTGGGGAGCAGCGCGACCGACAGCGGCAAAATCCTGATGCCCCTGACCTTGTCGCTCTTGCTGACGGCGACAATCGCGGGTCAAGGCATCAGCCGGACAGGGCGCTATCGTCCGTTCGCGATCGGCGGCGCCGCGCTGGGCGCGATCGGCGTGTTCCTGCTCACCCGAATGGATCCTTCGACGAGCTACGCCGTCCTGATTCGCAATGTCGCAATCATCGGCGTCGGGCTCGGCGCGGCGATGCCGGTCTTCAACCTGGCCGTCCAGAACGCCGTCGACGTCCGAATCGTCGGCAGCGCGACCTCCATGGTTCAGTTCGTGCGCTCGATCGGCGGCACGCTCGGCATCGCCGTGTTCGGCAGCGTCCTCTCGAACGGTTTCGCTCCCGCGTTTCGCCAGGCTCTTCACGCCGCCGTCGGCCCCGTGTTTTCGCCGTCGGCGCTCGACAGCCTTGCCGACGCTCAACTCTACATGACGTCCGCGGGCACGGGGCGCCTGGAAACGACCCTCGCCGGGTTCGGTCTGAATACGGACGCGGTAAGGAACGCCGTCAGCCGGGCGGCGCGAGCGGCGCTATCGGTTTCGCTGCACGACGTCTTCGAGATCGCGGCGGCGCTGCTATTTTGCGCGACGGTCCTTACCCTGTTCCTCCGGGAGGTTCCCCTTCGCCAGACCAATCGGCGCGCGGTCGATCTGGACGACAAGAAATTGTGCGACGCTTGACGAACCCTCTGCTGGGCGTCTCGGTCAGCGCGATCGTCGCGGCCGTCACGGCGAGCACGTACGGATTGCGGTGGTGGCTTAGTCTGGATCGCCACGCTTCGCTCGCGAAGACGGCGGGGCGTCGATAAACCGCAGCCGCGGGCCGGAGATTTCCACCCGGGCGCCCGGCGCCATCCTGTCGCGACGCTGTCACAATTTTGTCCGTTGCGACGCCCGTCATATTGTGTTCTTAAAGTCGGTGTCTATATCTTAGGCTCCCGCAATGATGACCGAGGTGGCGCGTTTAAATGTCCGACAACAACAACGACAATACAGGGGACCTGAACGATCCTTTCTACTATGACGATTCGGTATCTCAACGAGCGATGGCGTTTTACTACGTTGCAAAGCTTTCCGACACAGTCAAAGACAAGGCGATAAAGGAGCTGTGTTTAACGATGCTGAGGAAGCTCAATGGCAGCATCAAGGCGCCCGCGACAGCCGAACTGCGCTCGATCGAGGGCGGAGCCCATCTGACGACTCCCAGCAATAGCTAGGCAGAGCCCGGCGAGGGGCGTCGCGCTTCGCCCGGGGGGCCACACGAGGCTTTCGGAAAAATGAAAATACGTGGTATAAGGATCGGGCGGCAAGTTTGGCGCTCCTAAAAGGGTTGCGCCCGGCCGCCCGACGACTAGCAAAGGGAAGGGGAGAGGCGACTTCGGCCTCGCGGCGTCGCAAGCCATTGGTTTCATTCGGAACCACCAGGGAAAATCCTTGGAAAAGCTTGGAATTTCCTTGGAAAAAGCTTGGAAAAGTTTGCAAATAGCTTGGAAAAATGTGGAAATGCTGGGAAAGATTTGGGCCCGGAGGATCGGCCCGGCGACTTTCCGCGACGGACCGGGCGCGCTATAGGGGAATAGCCATGGCCGATGAACCCGAAAATCTGGTTCTCCAGTTGCTTCGCGGCGTTCGCGCCGAGGTCGCGGGCATTCGCGCCGACATGGCGACCAAAGCCGAACTCGGCGAACTCAGGGCCGAGTTGAAAGCGGATATCCACTCGCTCCGCGCCGACGTCGCCTCGGACCTGGCGGTCATGCAGGCCAAGGCTGACGCCGAACACAAGGCCACCCGCGACCAGATCGGCGGATTGCGGCGCGCGGTGGTCGAGTATCATTCGGCGGTCATCGGGCACGGCGTCCTGATCAGCGAGCTCGAAGCGCGCATGCGCCGGGTCGAGCAGCACCTCAACCTCTCGGCGACCGACGCAAACTGACGCGAGGCCCGCCCTTGCGCCGGGCGCGCGCTTGGTCCAAATAGGGCGCGGGAGGTTGGCGAAGGACGTACCGCTCGCCAACCGGGTCAGGTCCGGAAGGAAGCAGCCCTAACGAGCCAGGGCGGGTCTTTGTCCAACCTCCTACCGCCCCATCCTTTGCTGTTCCGCGCTCGGGCCGCAGCGGCGCCGGGCCGTCGCACCCGAGCCTTTGGCGCATGAACGAACTGAAAGCGCCCGAACCAAGCGCCGCCGTCGAACCCTCGCTCGGCCTCGCCGCCGCGACGCCCTACCGGGTGCTCGCGCGCAAATACCGGCCGGCGTGCTTCGAGGATCTGATCGGCCAGGAGCCGATGGTCCGCACGCTGGCGAATTCCTTTGCGGCCAACCGCATCCATCAAGCCTATATCCTGACGGGCGTGCGCGGCGTCGGCAAGACGACCACCGCCCGCATCCTGGCGCGCGCCTTCAACTATTCGCTGCCCGGCAAGATCGACCGGCCAAGCATCGAGATGCCGGAGCTCGGCGTGCATTGCCAGGCGATCATGGAATCGCGCCACGTCGACGTCATCGAAATGGACGCCGCTTCGCACACCGGCATCGACGACGTGCGCGAGATCATCGAGAACGCCCGCTACCGCCCGGTCTCGGCGCGCACCAAGGTCTACATCGTCGACGAAGTGCACATGCTCTCCAAGCAGGCCTTCAACGGCCTGTTGAAGACCCTCGAAGAGCCGCCCGAGCACGTGAAGTTCCTGTTCGCGACCACCGAGATCGAGAAGGTGCCGATCACCGTGCGCTCGCGCTGCATCCGTTTCGATCTCAAGCGCATCGAGACCGGCGTGATGGTGCGCCACCTGGAGAAGATCTGCGCCGCCGAGGGCGTGGCCGCCGAGCCGGACGCGCTGGCGCTCATCGCGCGCGTCGCCGAGGGCTCCGTGCGCGACGCGCTGTCGCTGCTCGACCAGGGCATCGCGCATGGCGCTGCGGGGCGCATCGAGGCGTCCGACGTTCGCGCCATGCTCGGGCTTTCCGACAGGAGCGATGTCATCGATCTCTTCGTCCACGCGATGGCGGGCGAGATCGCGCCGGCGCTCGACCTGGTGGCGCGCCTGCATCTTGCCGGCGCCGATCCGGCCGAGCTTCTCATCGAACTCGCCGAGTTCTGCCATTTCGTCACCCGCGCCAAGCTCGCCCCGAACGGCGTCGACGACGCCGCGATCAGCGAGACCGAACGCCGCCGCGGGGCGGAACTGGCGCAGCGGCTGAAGCTCGGGCCGCTGACCCGCGCCTGGCAGATCCTCATCAAGGGCGTCGAGGACGTGAAGGATTCGCCGCGCCCGCTGGCCTCGGCCGAAATGGCGCTGATCCGCCTCGCCTTCGCCGCCGACCTGCCGACGCCGGAGGACGCCTTGCGCAAATTGGCGGAGACGGGCGAATCGACGCCTCGCCTCACGCCCGTCGGCGCCGCGCCCGCCGGCGCGCCGCGATCTTCATCGTCAAGCGGGGGCGCGTCGGCTTTGCGCGCCGCCGCGCCGCCGGCGCCGGCGCCTGCGCCAGTCGCTGGGCCGCGCCTGGCGCGCTTCGAGGATGTCGTCGCGCTGGCGCGCGTGAAGCGTGACATCCGGCTCTCCCAATCGCTCGAGGGCGAAGTGCGGCTGGCGCGCTTCGAGCCGGGACGCATCGAATTTTCGCTCGTCGAGGGCGCTTCGCCCGAGATCGTTCAGGCCCTGTCGCGCCGGCTCGCGGAATGGACGGGCGAACGATGGATGGTGACGATCGCCGCGGGGACGAGCGCGCCGACCTTGCGCGAGGCGGCGGCCGCGCGGCATTCCGAACGCCTCAGCGGCGTCGGCCAACACCCGGTGGTGCGCAAGATTCTCGAGCGCTTTCCCGGGGCGCGAATTGTCGACGTGCGCGCGCCCGACGCCGCGCCTGCCGCGTCGGCGCCGACTGGCGACGACGACGTCGCCTATGCCGATTCACTGTCCGATTCGCTCGGCGACGACGATCTCTGAGAATTTTGGAGCCCGCTATGGTCGACATTATGGGAATGATGAAAAAGGCGCAGGCGATGCAGGCCAAGCTGCAGGATGCGCAAGAGGAATTGTCGCGCCTCGAGGTCGAGGGGCAGTCGGGCGGCGGCATGGTCCGGATCACGCTGACGGGCAAGGGCGAGATGAAGGCGATCCACCTCGACCCCTCTCTGCTGACGCCGGCCGACAAGGAGATGACCGAGGATTTGATTATCGCCGCCTTTGTCGACGCCAAGGCCAAGGCCGATCGGGCGGCGGCCGAGAAAATGCAAAGCGTGACGGCGGGGCTGCCCTTGCCGCCGGGCATGAAACTGCCGTTCTGAGGCGCCATGTCGTCGAATGTCGCCGGGCCGGAAATCGAGCGGCTGATCCAGTTGCTGGCGCGACTTCCGGGTTTGGGTCCGCGCTCGGCCCGGCGCGCCGCGCTGCATCTCATTCGCAAGCGCGAGCCGTTGCTCGGGCCGCTCGCCGAGGCGATGCGGGTCGCGCACGAGCGGATCGTGACGTGCTCGGCCTGCGGCAACGTCGACACGCGCGACCCCTGCACGATCTGCAGCGACGAGCGGCGCGAAGGCGCCACATTGGTCGTCGTCGAATCGGTCGGCGATCTCTGGGCCTTGGAGCGCGCCAATGCGACCCGCGCGCGCTATCACGTGCTGGGCGGCGCCCTGTCGCCGCTCGACGGCGTCGGGCCCGACGATCTCAATCTTTCGAGCCTCGTCGCGCGGGTCGCCGAGGGCGGCGTGAAGGAGGTCGTCCTCGCCGTCAATGCGACGGTCGACGGGCAAACGACGGCGCATTACGTGACCGAACTGCTGAGTCCCTACGCGGTCAAGGTGACGCGGCTCGCACACGGGGTCCCGGTTGGCGGCGAACTCGACTATCTCGACGACGGCACGCTCGCCGCGGCGATGCGGCAGCGGACGGCATTCTAGCGCCGCGGTCCGCGATCCGTGCTAATCTCGGCCCCGCTTCGGGCGGCTTCGTCGATCGACGGTCCCGCCACGCGGCCATCCGAGGAATCGCCCATGTCGCTCGCCTCGACGACGCCTTCGCCGTTTCGCCCGCCCGCGCCCACGCCGCGCAAGGGGCCGATCGGCAGTTTCGCGACGATCTACGCGCTATGGCGCAATCCGCTGGAAGTATGGACGCGGGCGCATTTCGAGCGGCCGCTTCTCATCGGCCGCACCGTCATGGGAATGCGCGCGGTGGTCAACGACCCGCAAGCGATCCGGCGCATCTTTCTCGACAATGCCGCCAACTATCGCAAGGATGCCCTGCAACTGCGCGTCCTGCGTCCGGGCCTCGGGACAGGCCTGCTGACCGCCGAGGGCGAGGATTGGCGCGTTCAGCGGCGCGCGCTGGCGCCGCTGTTCTCGCCGCGTCAGGTCGCCGATTTCGCGCCCGCGATGCATCGGGTCGCGCGCGCCGCTGCCGAGCGTTACGAGGCCACGCCGGGCGGGCGCGTCAGCGACATCGCCACCGACATGGCGCGCGTGACGCTGGAGGTGCTCGAACAGACGCTGTTCTCACAAGGGCTGGCGCGCGGCGCTGCGGCGTTTCAGCAAGCGGTCACGCGCTATTTCGAAACCTTCGGGCGGCTCGATCCACTCGATCTCCTGGGCGCGCCGGCGTTCCTGCCGCGCTTCTGGCGCCTGCGTGGCCGCGCGACCCTTCAGTTCTTCGACAAGGCGGTCGACGACATCATCGAAGCGCGCAAGACGCTCATTGCATCGGCAGCGAGCGTCCCGAACGATCTCCTGACGCTGCTCTTGCGCGCCCAGGATCCGCAGACCGGCCGCGCGATCAGCGAAGAGGACGTGCGCGCCAATATCGTCACCTTCATCGGCGCCGGCCACGAGACGACCGCCAATGCGCTGACCTGGACGCTCTACCTGCTCTCGCAGGCGCCGCAATGGCGCGAACGCGCTGAACGGGAGGTCGACGCGCATTTCGATCCGCACAGCGTCGCCGACCCCGCCGACACGCTCCCCGTCGTCAAAGCCGCGCTCGAAGAAGCGTTGCGGCTCTATCCGCCCGCCGCTTTCCTCAGCCGCGAGGCGATCGCCGAGGATTGGCTCGCAGGATCGCGCATCCCCGCCGGGACGGTCGTGACCGTGGCGCCCTTCGTTCTGCATCGGCATCGCCAGCTGTGGAAGGACCCGGACGTCTTCGATCCCGGACGATTCCTCGGTGAAAATCGCGAGCGCATCGATCGCTACGCCTACATCCCGTTCGGCGCGGGAGCCCGCGTGTGCATCGGCATGAGTTTCGCGATGCAAGAGGCGCTCATCGTGCTCGCGCATCTCCTCAGGGCGCTGCGCTTCGATCTCGCGCCGGGGCACGTCGTCGCGCCGATCCAACGCGTCACTCTGCGCTCGCGCGACGGCATGAAAATGATCGTACGCCGACGCGCGCGTTGACGTGCGGCCGCCCTGTGGAAAACTTTCTGCAAAAACCGTTTGACACGACCAAAGGCGTTCCCTATATCACCGCACACCGACGGCGTTGCCGCTGAGGCGGCCGACACGGTGTCGGGACTTCGGACTGAACGGTGAATATCTCCTCCCTGCTGTGAGGCGGGGGCGGAGGGGTTCGCAGTTTTTTGGGTCTCGAAGGTTAGGAATTGAGTTTTTCGAGGGCGCCGACGGCATGTCCGGGGCGGTTTCGGTGGGCTCTAGGGGGAGATTTCTTCCCCGCTGCTGTTTGACAATTACATCGGAAGAAAGAGAGACGTGGACGGCGGGGTCCTTGCGGGGCCTGGTTGTTTGGGTTGTTTGTGGCGGAAGCTGCGGGCGGCCTGGGCGATTGGGTCCGAAGAGATGCTGACGGTCACGTTTCAAAATTCATCGCGCTTGGGCATCGAGCGGGGTCGGAACGTCGTGAGGCGGTCTGGTTTCGTGTTGTGCTCGAGCGGATGTGTTTGGAACTCGTCAAGAATGCCGAGATTGGCGACAATCTCGGGAAGTGACCAGTCAGGACAAAAGATCTCAATTGAACTTGAGAGTTTGATCCTGGCTCAGAACGAACGCTGGCGGCAGGCTTAACACATGCAAGTCGAACGCCCCGCAAGGGGAGTGGCAGACGGGTGAGTAACGCGTGGGAACATACCCTCCGGTTCGGAATAGCTCAGGGAAACTTGGATTAATACCGGATACGGCCTAATGGCGAAAGATTTATCGCCGGAGGATTGGCCCGCGTCCGATTAGCTAGTTGGCGGGGTAATGGCCCACCAAGGCGACGATCGGTAGCTGGTCTGAGAGGATGATCAGCCACATTGGGACTGAGACACGGCCCAAACTCCTACGGGAGGCAGCAGTGGGGAATATTGGACAATGGGCGCAAGCCTGATCCAGCCATGCCGCGTGAGTGATGACGGCCTTAGGGTTGTAAAGCTCTTTCGCTCGGGACGATAATGACGGTACCGAGATAAGAAGCCCCGGCTAACTTCGTGCCAGCAGCCGCGGTAATACGAAGGGGGCTAGCGTTGTTCGGAATTACTGGGCGTAAAGCGCGTGTAGGCGGGTCTTTAAGTCAGGGGTGAAATGCCAGGGCTCAACCTTGGAACTGCCTTTGATACTGGAGATCTTGAGTCCGGGAGAGGTGAGTGGAACTGCGAGTGTAGAGGTGAAATTCGTAGATATTCGCAAGAACACCAGTGGCGAAGGCGGCTCACTGGCCCGGAACTGACGCTGAGACGCGAAAGCGTGGGGAGCAAACAGGATTAGATACCCTGGTAGTCCACGCTGTAAACGATGGATGCTAGCCGTTGGGGAGCTTGCTCTTCAGTGGCGCAGCTAACGCTTTAAGCATCCCGCCTGGGGAGTACGGTCGCAAGATTAAAACTCAAAGGAATTGACGGGGGCCCGCACAAGCGGTGGAGCATGTGGTTTAATTCGAAGCAACGCGCAGAACCTTACCAGCTTTTGACATGTCCTGGACGGATTGCAGAGATGCGATCTTCTCTTCGGAGCCGGGAACACAGGTGCTGCATGGCTGTCGTCAGCTCGTGTCGTGAGATGTTGGGTTAAGTCCCGCAACGAGCGCAACCCTCGCCCTTAGTTGCCATCATTCAGTTGGGCACTCCAGGGGGACTGCCGGTGATAAGCCGGAGGAAGGTGGGGATGACGTCAAGTCCTCATGGCCCTTACAGGCTGGGCTACACACGTGCTACAATGGCGGTGACAGAGGGATGCGAAGGGGCGACCCCTAGCCAATCTCAAAAAACCGTCTCAGTTCGGATTGCACTCTGCAACTCGAGTGCATGAAGTTGGAATCGCTAGTAATCGCGGATCAGCACGCCGCGGTGAATACGTTCCCGGGCCTTGTACACACCGCCCGTCACACCATGGGAGTTGGTTTTACCCGAAGGCGTTTCGCCAACCGCAAGGGGGCAGGCGACCACGGTAGGGTCAGCGACTGGGGTGAAGTCGTAACAAGGTAGCCGTAGGGGAACCTGCGGCTGGATCACCTCCTTTCTAAGGATTGTTCTCTATTGGCGTCCGGAAGTTCGCTTTCGGCGGCCTTACTGAACATCTTAGATTCAAGCGGCCAGTCAGGCCGCATTTAGCGGGACGCCGCCGTCTTCGCCTCTCTTTCTTCCCCAAAGGACGAGCCCGGTTCGTCGCTTGTTGGCTGGCGCCGCGGGTCTTCTGGACCTTGCGAGGCTCGGCGAAGAGGCGCCAAAGCTCGGGCTTGTAGCTCAGTTGGTTAGAGCGCGCGCTTGATAAGCGTGAGGTCGGAGGTTCAAGTCCTCCCAGGCCCACCATTCTTATTAAGGGAAGGCCCTCGCATCAGCTCGGCGTCGCTTCGCTCCTGGCAAAGCCTGCGGCTTTGCGGGTGTGACGCCGGCGCCGCTTCGACTGGAAGAGGTCATCCGAACTAGGCTCCGCGAACCCTCACGGGTTCGCGAGGCGCGAATGCGCCGCCGAGCTGACGCGAGGAACTTCTTCTTTCTTCGCAAGGAGGGGGCCATAGCTCAGTTGGGAGAGCGCGTGCTTTGCAAGCATGAGGTCGTCGGTTCGATCCCGTCTGGCTCCACCAGACGGTTTGATCGCGGGATTTCGTAGCTTTGCAGCTTTCGTCCTTTGGAAATAGAGTTTCGCCGCGGGCTTTTCGAAGCGCGTTGGCGAGGATTATCTGACATCGTGAAGAGGAAACGCATTCGGTCGAAGGGCCGTGGCGCGGCATGGGTTCGATCGCAAGATCTTAGGCATGGCGTCGTCGTGGTCCGGAGAGCATCTCAGTCGTGGGTTCGGCTTGACCGCTAGAACTCCCGGATGCGTTTGAAGCAAAACTGGTCTTTTCAAAAGTCCAACGCCACCCGAGCCTTGCACAAGGGGGAGGGTCCGTAGACTGCCGAGTCGAATTGGCGGAGTGTGGCGCGGCGATCGCTAAGATCGCGGCGGCAGGTTCAGCCGAACGGCGCGCGTTGGCAATGAGAGCAATCAAGTGTCTTAAGGGTATCTGGTGGATGCCTTGGCGCTGAGAGGCGATGAAGGACGTGGTACGCTGCGATAAGTCATGGGGAGCCGCGAACAGGCTTTGATCCGTGAATTTCCGAATGGGGAAACCCACCTTCGATCTCTGTTGCTCCGAAGAGACGGTTTGTCTGAACCAAGCCTGGGGTCACGCCCGGGGCTTGGGAAGGGCGAAGCGTCGGCTCGAGGTCTCTTTTCCTTGAAAGAGGGGATGGGGTTTCGGGCGGTCTTTGGACTAGCAGAGATCACCAGAAGGTATTTATTCCTTGAATAAAATAGGGGAATAAAAGCGAACCCGGGGAACTGAAACATCTAAGTACCCGGAGGAAAGGACATCAACGAGACTCCGTTAGTAGTGGCGAGCGAACGCGGATGAGGCCAATGCTTTTGCTTGGGATACCAGAACCGGCTGGAAAGCCGGGCCGCAGCGGGTGACAGCCCCGTATGGATAGGACCGAGCAAGGGATTCGAGTAGGGCGGGACACGTGAAATCCTGTCTGAACGCGGGGGGACCACCCTCCAAGCCTAAGTACTCCTCAGCGACCGATAGCGAACAAGTACCGTGAGGGAAAGGTGAAAAGCACCCCGACGAGGGGAGTGAAACAGTTCCTGAAACCGGATACCTACAAACAGTCGAAGGCCGCAAGGCTGACGGCGTACCTTTTGTATTATGGGTCAGCGACTTAATCTGATGAGCAAGCTTAAGCCGATAGGCGAAGGCGCAGCGAAAGCAAGTCTGAACAGGGCGTTCAGTTCTTCGGATTAGACCCGAAACCGAGTGATCTAGTCATGAGCAGGTTGAAGGCAAGGTAACACTTGCTGGAGGACCGAACCGGTGTCTGTTGAAAAAGACTCGGATGACTTGTGATTAGGGGTGAAAGGCCAACCAAACTCGGAAATAGCTGGTTCTCCGCGAAATATATTTAGGTATAGCCTCGAGATGAGGCTCCAGGGGGTAGAGCACTGGATGGGCTAGGGGGGCTAAAACCCTACCAAACCTAACCAAACTCCGAATACCTGGAAGTCATTCTCGGGAGCCACACAGTGGGTGCTAACGTCCATTGTGGAGAGGGAAACAACCCAGACCAACAGCTAAGGCCCCCAATTCATGGCTAAGTGGGAAAGGATGTGGAAATCCCAAAACAACCAGGAGGTTGGCTTAGAAGCAGCCATCCTTTAAAGAAAGCGTAACAGCTCACTGGTCTAAACAAGGGTTTCTGCGCCGAAGATGTACCGGGGCTCAAGCCATGAGCCGAAGCTTTGGGTTCGTCGCAAGACGAGCGGTAGCGGAGCGTTCCGTAGGCTGATGAAGGGACAGCCGTGAGGCATCCTGGAGGCATCGGAAGTGCGAATGCTGACATGAGTAACGACAAACACTGTGAAAGACAGTGTCGCCGAAAGTCCAAGGGTTCCTGCGTAAAGTTAATCTTCGCAGGGTTAGCCGGTCCCTAAGGCGAGGCCGAAAGGCGTAGTCGATGGGAACCACGTTAATATTCGTGGGCCAGAGGAAAGTGACGGATGAGATAAGTTGTGAGGGATTACTGGATTTTCCTTGCCGCGAACTCGTTCCAGGAAATAGCTTCCTCATTAGACCGTACCCGAAACCGACACAGGTGGACAGGTAGAGCATACCAAGGCGCTTGAGAGAATGACGTTGAAGGAACTCGGCAATTTACCTCCGTAACTTCGGAATAAGGAGGCCCTCGGGCCACGCAAGTGGTCAGGGGGGGCACAGTCCAGGGGGTGGCAACTGTTTAACAAAAACACAGGGCTCTGCGAAATCGTAAGATGACGTATAGGGTCTGACGCCTGCCCGGTGCCGGAAGGTTAAAAGGAGAGGTGCAAGCCTTGAATTGAAGCCCCGGTAAACGGCGGCCGTAACTATAACGGTCCTAAGGTAGCGAAATTCCTTGTCGGGTAAGTTCCGACCTGCACGAATGGCGTAATGACTTCCCCGCTGTCTCCAACGTCAGCTCAGTGAAATTGAAGTCCCCGTGAAGATGCGGGGTTCCTGCGGTCAGACGGAAAGACCCCGTGCACCTTTACTATAACTTTGCGTTGGCATTCGTTAAGTCATGTGTAGGATAGGTGGTAGGCTATGAAGCCGGGGCGCCAGCTCTGGTGGAGCCATCCTTGAAATACCACCCTTGACTTGATGGATGTCTAACCGCGCGCCGTCATCCGGCGCCGGGACAACGCATGGTGGGTAGTTTGACTGGGGCGGTCGCCTCCCAAAGAGTAACGGAGGCGCGCAATGGTTGGCTCAGACCGGTCGGAAATCGGTCGTCGAGTGCAATGGCATAAGCCAGCCTGACTGCGAGACAAACAAGTCGAGCAGAGACGAAAGTCGGTCATAGTGATCCGGTGGTCCCGCGTGGGTGGGCCATCGCTCAACGGATAAAAGGTACGCCGGGGATAACAGGCTGATACTCCCCAAGAGTCCATATCGACGGGAGTGTTTGGCACCTCGATGTCGGCTCATCACATCCTGGGGCTGGAGAAGGTCCCAAGGGTTCGGCTGTTCGCCGATTAAAGTGGTACGTGAGCTGGGTTCAAAACGTCGTGAGACAGTTTGGTCCCTATCTGCCGTGGGTGTCGGAGAATTGAGAGGATTTGCCCCTAGTACGAGAGGACCGGGGTGAACGTATCTCTGGTGGACCTGTTGTGGCGCCAGCCGCAGTGCAGGGTAGCTATATACGGAATGGATAACCGCTGAAGGCATCTAAGCGGGAAACCAGCCTCAAAACAAGTTCTCCCTGAAGAGCCGTGGAAGACCACCACGTCGATAGGCCGGATGTGGAAGCGCGGCAACGCGTGCAGCTTACCGGTACTAATCGCTCGTTCGACTTGATTGCTCTCATTTGCCAATGCGCGTCTTTGCGATCGAGAACGCGAAAGCGTTCTCGATAAGAACCGCCCGTCAGGGCGGGCGCGCGTCGCGCTTGCCGCCTTCTTGCAGAAGGCGGAGGCGGTCGCGCCAAGCAGACGCTCGACCCAAACCCAGTTTTGCTTCAACTCCGTCCTTTGCCGGCCTGGTGGCTTTTGCAAGGCGATCAGACCCGATCCCATCCCGAACTCGGCCGTCAAACGCCTCAGCGCCAATGGTACTTTGTCTCAAGACACGGGAGAGTAGGTCGTCGCCAGGCCTGCAAAGAACGGATGCGTCCTCACTCACCAACAAACACGCGAATGGCCAATGGCGAATCGCGAATGGAAACCGCCGCGTTCCTGTTCGCCCCTCGCCATCCGCCACTCGCCCCAACCTGCCGCGGGGTGGAGCAGCCCGGTAGCTCGTCAGGCTCATAACCTGAAGGCCGCAGGTTCAAATCCTGCCCCCGCAACCAACTTCGTTCGGAAAACACCGAACAAATTCAATACCCAAACACCATGCCCGGAGAAATCCGGGCATTTTTTTTGATTTTTCGCGACGGATCCGCGACAATTTCCCCCAGGAGATCTCGCACAATGCCGCGCAAACGAACCCAAGCTTCGAACGCCAAGACCGGGCGCACCTGGTCGCCCATCAAGGGATTGACCCTGACCGAGCGCGGTCCCTTGCAGTGCCAGGCCCGCGTCCGCCGAACCGGTCGGGCGGCCCAGACCAAAACGTTCGAGACCGCCGCCGCCGCCGAGGCCTGGGGCATTGGCATCCTCGACGGCTTCAATCGGAACACGTTCGTCGACCAGCGACAGCAGTCGCGAACGACGCTCGCCGAGGTTTTTGACCGCTATCTCGAAACGGGGACCAAGGCCTTGAAAAGCCGAGTTCAGGCGCGGAGTCAGATCGAGCAGCTGCGCAAGAGTCCGTTGAGCGTGCGCTTTGTCGCGGAGATTCAATCTTCAGACGTTATCGACTGGCTGCGAGAACGGCGCGCGTCGACCGTCCGCCGCAAGAAAAGGGACGCCGACGGTCGGGTCGTCCGAATCAAGCAGGGGCGGCAGTTGGCTGTCCAGTACGAGCAGGTCGCGATCGGCGAAAAGACCGTTCTCAACGAGCTGATGCGGCTCTCGTCTGTGTTCGTCTTCGCGCGCGTCGAACTGGGCATGCAGGGCCTTCGGAACCCCGTCGAGGACGTTCCGATCAAAGACAAGCCCAAGCGGCGTGAGCGGACGCGGCGCCTGCGCGGCGACGAGCAGGGCCGCCTTTTGATCGCGTGCCGCGAGAGTCGATGCGCGCCCCTCGCCGCGATCGTCGAACTGGCCTGGGAAACCGCCTGCCGTCGCCGAGAGATCATCGAGCTGCTGCGCTGGGAGGATATTGATTTCGGTCGAAGGACCGCGGTTCTGCGCGGCACCAAAGCGACGGACGGCGGGTATCGTGAACGCGAGATTGGTCTGTCCGCGCGCGCGATCGAAATCCTTCGGGAGCTTCCGCGGAGCGTCTTCGGCCGCTGCTTCAGCAATCGTGCGGACAGCATCACGCGAAACTTCCGGACCGCCTGTGAGCGCGCCGGAATCAAGGACCTGACGTTCCATGACCAGAGATCGGAGGGTGCGTCCCGCATGGCCGGTGAGCGTGGCCTCGACATCGTCGAATTGGCCGAACAGGGTGGATGGCGCTCCCTCCAGGTTCTGAAAAAATACTATCGGCCGGACCCTGCCAGGATCGCGGCTAAGCTAAACTCGCGGTCGGGGAAAGGTGGTTGAGCGCGCTCACGAGCGTAGGACCGCCGGGGCGCGGGGGGGCTTGACGGCAGCGCTCCACCGCCCAGACTCCGTGGTTTTCCTGGTTGACGAACGACCTGAACAAGCGGCCCTCGCCTCGGCCGGGCGATACACCGCTCGAGCGCTATCACAACTGAATCGGCGAGCCGTCGACGCCATGAGGCGAGATTTCGGCGCGCTGGCTCAAGTTACCGGCGACGACAGCCGTTCGCTCGTCGAGCCCAAGGGAGTCGAAATTCGAATGTGCAATTCGTGGCGCGAAAATCCTGACGAAATCAACGACGAGATCGTCCCGTGGGCTCGTACGTTCATGTGCAACAGCGGCGCCGGCTGCGCGGTCCTGGTGCCAGAAAGCATCGACGCGGCCGAACTCGGAGTGGTCGCTCGCGATCCTGAGGTCGTCGAAGCATGGAAAGGCCGAAGAATCCGCGAACTAGGCGCGTCTCTCGCCCGTAATTCGCACGAAAAGAACGTGAGGTGGCGGCTCGAAACCGCTTCCCCTCTCAACCAGATCAGAAACCAACTTACGCCAGTCCCGAGTCGACCCGCGCCGTGTAATTGCGTTATCCGGAGAGATTCGCAGCGAGGAATCGTTCTAGTCGAGCAGGCTCCAGGAACCGAGCGCGAGCGGCGTGCCGAGAAGGTAGACGATCGCGCCCGCGTACATGGAGGGGGCGCGCGGATCGCGCAGCGCCCGGTTGACACGGCCCTTTGGTCCGGCACCGGGGCGATGGTCCCCGCGGCGAAAGAGTTCTCGCGGTAGGCGAAAAAGATGCCGAGAAAACCGAGCCCCAGGATGCGGTTTCCGGCGATCGAGATGGCGACTGACGTTGGTGCCAAGCCAAATGGCCAAGGGCGGGGACGACAAGCAGCGCGATCGATACGATCGCCATGGCACCGGATCCCGAATCACCAGGTCGGCGGTCATCGCGGCCGCCGCGCCGAAGAAGACGGCAAGAAACGTCGGCGCAAGAGTTGAAGAGGCCCGCGCGGGACCTCACGTAGTCATGATTCCCGCCTGGACGGGAATTAGCTTGGCTGGTCTTTCGTAAATTCCGCGCCGTGACAGTGAGTAGGGACTCATCTCCGGTGCCGGAGGGACTTCACAGGCACAATCGATCTAGCCTGAGGATGCGTCTGAGAGATGGGCCAACAACATCTCCACCTTCTTTCCCTCTCGATGTGAGACAACATCGGCCTCGGTTTTGGCAATGGCCCGGGGGTTGTCGCGCTTGGCTTCACGGATGGAGCGCGGAACCTTCCTCACGAGGGCGTTGGGGCGGCATTTGGCTTTCAACGCGCAGGCGCTGCAGTCGCGTTGACGTCAACCCGCTCGGCGGTTCGCTCGATCATCGTCTTTGCGGCTGGGACTTCCTTTTGGCGCATTCCAGAGGTTAGCAGTTCGAATCCCCTCAGCTCCACCAACAAGTCATTGAAAACATATGTTGATTCCCGCGACTTACGATATCCGCACATTACCGTGGGTTAGCGTCAGCCGGCTCGGTCTGCGTCGGCAATTCGGTGCGTTTCGTCGGGCCCTGTCGCCCAAACTAGCCCAAAGTCTCTGGCCGCAAAATTCCGTTTCCCGGATAGGGAAGGGCGGTGAACGATGCCGGCAGTCAGGTTGGCGGGCGAGAGCGATGGCTCGTCTCGAGGGCTGCGCACTTCGCCATTTGAGATGCAGTTGGATTGGCCCGAGCGCGCTCAATCGATCTGGCGCGCTCGTCGACCCGGCGCACTCATCGAACTGGATGGTCGGAAAGGATTTCGTCGGCTTCAGGGTGCAGCGGGAACCGCGAGCCCGAACGCTACCCATTGAGCCGACCATGCCATCGGCGCGTCGGCGAGCCGAGTGACGCCGAAGCCGAGAGGCATGCGCCCCTCGATCGCGGCTTTGACGATGGCGGGCGCGAGGAAGGCCAGCGACAGCGTCATGCGGATCGAGCGCTCGGTCTTGCCCTCGCGGGCCGCAATCGTTTCGACGTTCTGATGTGGATCCGCCATCAACTCGTCAAGCCAGCGGTAGGCGTCGCGCAAACCTTCGACGACTCCGACGCGAGCCTTCTCTCGCATCGGGCGCACCGATGCGGCTTGCGGGCACTCGCCTTGGAGGATCTCTCGGCGCCGGGTCGGTGACGGCGCCATCCAGCGAACGGTCAAGGTTCGATCCCGGCTCTCGCCGGCGACGGCGTCCGTCAGTTGGATGGCGATCGTGGTTCGGCTGATCGTGACCCGGTCGATCGCGGCGCGGAGGTTCGCCGTATCGCCGTCCGGGGCAGCGCGATCGCCGATCGCCTCCACGACCCGTTTCTCGACCTCCGGCGCCGAAACCCTGGCGGCCGAACCCGCATCGGATTTACGGCCCTGTAGCAGCGCTTGGGAGACATAGTAGCGCCAACGCTTGCCGCCCTTCGTCGCGTGGCTGGGGCTCATTGCGTTGCCGCGATCGTCGAACAGCCTTCCCGTGAGAAGCGCCTCCGAATCCTGGCGTGCGGTCTTCCGACGATGCCCATGCGCCGCCAGCTGGCTCTGGACGCGGTCCCAAGTGGGCCCGTCGATGATCGCCGCGTGCTGGCCTTCGTGAACCTGCTTCTTGTGGCTCAACCGTCCGACATAGATGGGGTTCGATAGGATCTTGTAGAGATGCCCGCGGCTGATCGGGCCGCCGCCGGTGCTCTTGCCCTTGCCGTCTATCCGGACGGGCAGGCGAACGTTCTCTTTGTCCAGAGCCGCCTGCAGTCCGACGACCGTGCCGATCTCGAGATAACGTCGAAAGAAATCGCGGACGATGGCGGCATGTTCCTCGACGATATGCAGCGCCCGGTCCTGAACGCGGTAGCCGAGCGGGACGACCCCGCCCATCCAAATGCCCCGCTTTTTCGAGGCGGCGATCTTGTCCCGGATGCGCTCGCCGGTGACCTCGCGCTCGAACTGGGCGAACGACAACAGCACGTTGAGGGTCAGCCGTCCCATGCTGGTGGTGGTGTTGAAGGATTGGGTCACCGACACGAAGGACACGCCATGGGCGTCGAAGAGTTCGACCAGCTTGGCGAAGTCGGCGAGGGAGCGGGTGAGCCGGTCGACCTTGTAGACGACGATGACATCGACCCGCCGGGCGCGAACGTCGTCGAGCAGGGCCTGCAGCGCCGGGCGCTCCATCGATCCTCCGGAATAGCCGCCATCGTCATAGCGGTCACGGATGAGTTTCCAGCCTTCGTGGGATTGGCTTTTGACATAGGCCTCGGAGGCCTCGCGCTGGTTGTCGAGGGAATTGAACTCCTGTTCGAGGCCATGCTCGGTGGAGACGCGGGTGTAGATCGCGCAGCGCAGGGTTGGTTTATGATCCACGGGCTTCATGACGCCGCCTCTGGTTGAGGAGATCGAGCCTTCTCAGTAGGAGGATCATTGGCGCGGCGCGCTTTGCTTCGAACGCCGATCGCATTTGCTGCGGCTTCCGCGGGTCGCATCCCTTTCCTGACGACCCCCGATCTCGCGGGTCGCAACCCGAAGAAGCGATGGCCGTTCCAACTCGTGCCGGTCATCGCCTTGGCGATTTGCGACAGACTGCCATAGGTCTTGCCGTTCCAGGCGAAACCCTTCTCCAACACCATCACCCGCTGCAGCGCGCCGTTCCGTTCGCGAACCAGCAGCGCGCCCGCTTTCAGATTTGCGCCGTCTTTTGTAGCGGCCTCGCGCGACGCGAAGGGGCGGTGAAGCAAATCGTCGCCGTCGCCCTTGGCTTGCCGAAGCATCCGAAACGTCGCCTTGTCGAGATCGCCCAGCGCTGAGGCCTGCAAGCGTTGGGCGAGAACCCTCGCCAGCAGCCAGCGCGGCAGATGGACGGGAGGCGTTCCGCCCAGATGATTCCGCCATTGCAGACAAAGCTGACCGGCGTCCAGATCGGCGAGGCTGGCGATGAGGAGGTCGAGCGGGGAAGCGCCGCTCGACTGGAGCGCCGGGGGAGAAAGACCTCCGCCGGCGCCTTTCGTGGATCGTCCGGCCATCGTCAGACCGCCGAACCGATCGCGGCCAGCGCCGCCCGTTCGGACTTCGCCCGGCGGCTGGGGTTCGTCGCGCGGTGCGCGGGGGCAGGGGGCGGTTCGATCGTCTGGGCCCCCGCCGCTTCGCCGCCATCGATTTGATCGCGGGCAATGGCGTAGGTCGATCCGCGCTCCTTGCTCGATCGGTCGAGCGTCACGATGAAGCCGCGCTTGCGCAGCCCCGTGAGAGCGGCGCGGACTGTGTGCGGCAACCAGCCGGTCGCTGCGATGAGTTCAGTCAGCGTAGCGCCGTGATCGCGCTCGAGTAGGCCAACGACCTTGGCCATTTTCGTCCCCTCGCGCAGGGCCGTCGCCGAGACTGTCGAACGGTCCGGAATCGGCGGGCTATCGATGTTGGCCGCGGTGGGATTTGGGTTGGCCGTCGGCGCGCTCGATGTCGTCGGATGTTCACCGTCTTCATCAACCACGATGGCCTTCATCCCCGCGGCGGTCAGTTTCAAGGCATATGACTTATCCGCCTCCTCATCCCTTCGCCAGACGGGCGTCCCCGGCTTCGCCTTGATCTCCTTGACAAGTCCCGCGGCCAGCAGCTTCGACGAGACCTTTTGGGCCGCGCTGCCCTTCAGGCTCTTGGGCATGGTCAGGCAACGATCATCGCGTTGCGCCGCTGCGCTCAGAATGACGAGCTGCGTATCGGTGAGTTTGATCGACATGGCATTGACCCTTTGCGCCGTATCGGGGTCTGACCATCCAGCCCCGTCACTGACGCGAGCCCCGGATCGGAGCGATCCCCAGGGCGAGGGTTTCCCGCGCGGCGTCTACCACCCGCGGACGACCACACACATGCTCTGTTTCGAACGGAACGCCAGTCATTTCTGAGCGCCCGCAAAATGACGCTGAGGGACTGGCTCAGATCGTTCGTACAGGCTGGTATCGGTCGGTTCACGTCAAGTCGTTCGATAGTCATCGGGCACGCGCAATTCTCGCCGCACGGACGCAGCTGGTGGTTATGACGACCCGACTGTCGAACCACATTCGTGGGATACTCAAAACGTTTGGCCTGCTGCCTGGCGCAATGCGAGGATTGCCTTTCGATCGGAAAGTCGAAGTTTTGCTTGAAGGTCGATCCGATGTCGCGCTGATTGTAAGGCCCATGCTTGTCGCGTGGCGGCAACTGCGCGTGCAGGTCGCGGCTTTCGATAAGGTCGTCCGCGCAATGGCGCGCTCGCGCGCCGCGTCGCGCCTGCTCATGAGCGTGCCCGGCATTGGCGTGCTGTCCGCGCTCGCCTACGTCAGCACGGTTGAAGATCCGTCGCGTTTTTACCGGTCACGATCGGTAGGCGCCCACCTCGGGCTTACGCCGCGCCAATATCAATCGGGCGAAGTCGATCGAAGCGGCCGGGATATCGAGGTGTGGTGACACCCTCACTCGAACGCTGATGTACGAGGCGGCTGGGGTGATCCTGACGAGGGTGAAAAAGGCATCAAGCCTGCGGGACTGGGCGGCCGCGATCGCCAGGCGATCGGGGCCCGGCAAGGCCCGAGTGGCGTTGGCCAGAAGCTCTCGGTGATCCTGCATAGCATGTGGCGTTCGGGAGAGCCGTTCCACTGGTCAAAGCCCGAGCGCGCGGTCGCCGCCTAGCCAATTGATGAAATCCATCCGAGCAGTATCGCGAATATGATGGTTGCCCACCGGGCGAAGGTGCGGGCGACTGCGCACGTGGGCACTGAGCGGCGGGATCGCGGGCCAGCTCGTTGTGGACCTTGCAGCGCTCGTGCTTCGAACCAGATGTTGCGGCGGATCATTCCGACCGCGGAGAGAACCGTGACCCGGGGTGGCAACAAAAAGAACCATTGACACGGGAGGCGCGATTAGAGAACGCCCCGTTGGATGTAAGTGGTTTGGTTCTTCGTCATCTTCGTATCCTTTCGAGCTTTGAGGTCGCCGGGCTGGCAACTTCGTTGCCCGTTCGGTCACCGATGCGGATCGAGCGAAGCGGTCAAAAGCGCTACCTTCAGAGCCCTGCCGTAATGGGGGGAAGCCCGTAGGGGAAAACCCCTCGGTTTTGACGGCGAGCGCCGCGTCGGTAGAACCGGGCATAGTGAGAGGTTGTTGGCCTGGCGTCGGCTTTGAAAGGGTAGAGGTCGGGGCCTCCACTCACGACAGCCTGCCGACCTCACGGGGCGCAGGAGGCCGGAAATCCCGTCCGGCACGATCATCGTCTCGGGCGCGTCGGAATGGATGACGCCTTATCACGCCCGCATGCCGGCGCTCTTGACGACGGCCGACATCGACGCCTGGCTGATGGGCTCGCTCGGCGCGGACGCACTGCGGCCGGCGGCCGAGTGCGCGCTGCGCGAATGGACGGTGTCGAAACGCTGAACCGAACCGGCGTCGGCGATGATGATCCGACAATCATCGAAAAGGCGGAAGCAGCTTGACCTATATGGAGATCGCCCACGTCTTCATAGAGACGCCCTAGCACTACTTTGGCAGATTGATGGTTCGTTAACTGATTTGGGGGAGTGCTTCGCGCTCTGATTCTGCGGAGCAAGAGGCATGTCGGACTGGCGAGCGGCGCTTTCAGGTTGGCTGGCGCCCGTTCGTGGACAAGCTTGGCCATAAGGCGCGTCGGCGCATGTGCCCTCTCTATGTGGCCGGGTTGATTGGGCCGGGCGACCGCAAGAGCGTAGGCCCCATGGCGGAGCGGATGGCGCCGGGCGATTACGACCAGCTTCATCATTTCGTGTCGGACGGGATTTGGGATGAGCGGCCGCTGGAACTTGAGCTTGCCAAGCACGCCGACGCACTTGTCGGCGGCGCAGACGCGGTCGTTGTTATCGACGACACGGCCTTGCCGAAGAAAGGGAACGCATTCGGTTGGGGTGACTCCGCAATACGCCTCGGCTTTGGGCAAGACCGCGAATTGTCAGAACTCTGGTGTCGCTGACCCTGGCCCGCGACGAAGTGCCTGTGATGGTGAGCCTGCGCCTGTTCCTGCCAGAAAGTTGGACGAGCGATAAACTTCGATTGGAAAGGGCCGGCGTGCCAGCCGAGCATCGAGCGGCGCGCACAAAACCCGAGATCGCGCTCGCCGAATTGGATCGCCTGAGGACTGCTGGCGTTCGCTTCGGGACGGTGCTTGCCGATGCGGGCTATGGGCTGAGCGCGCCGTTCCGTCAGGGCCTGAGCGCGCGCGGCCTCGCCTGGGCTGTCGGGATTCCGAACCATCAGAAGGTCTATCCGCACGAGGTCGAACTCGTCTTTCCCGTCGCCGGGCGCGGCCAGCCCCGCAAACGGCACGTGCCCAATGTTCTATCCGTCAAAGCCGAAGACATGCTGGCTCAAGCGAAATGGCGGGCGCTCAGTTGGCGCACGGGAACGAAAGGGCCGTTGAAGGCCCACTTCGCCGCCGTTCGCGTGCGCGTCGCCGACGGCCCGCCGCAGCGGATCCACGACAAGGGTCACCAGCACATGCCGGGCGAGGAGGCATGGCTCGTCGGCGAACGTCGCGTCTCGGGCGAGCAAAAATGCTACCTCGCTAACCTCCCCGCCGAAGCCGACCTGAAGACGCTTGCCGCGACCATCAAGGCCCGGTGGGTCTGCGAGCAGGCGCATCAGCAGCTCAAAGAGGAACTTGGGCTCGACCACTACGAGGGGCGATCATGGCGTGGGCTTCATCGTCACGCATTGATGACCATGATCGCCTACGCATTCCTCCAGCATCGTCGCCTCGCCGAAGCGAGTGGGGGGAAAAAAATCGTCCACGGAGCGCCTCAGCCAACGCTCCCCCACAATACGAAAAGCCATCGTCAACGCCGTCGCACGCCCGCCGCCCGTTCGCTGTCCGCATTGTCGACGCTCCCTCAAAAGAGCAATCGAATGAATTTGCCAAAGTAGTGCTAGGCCCATGCAGACTTTAGGCCGCGATGATGCGAACGTAGGGCCGAAGAAAGTACCCCAACGTCAAGGCTTCACCCGCGAGCGCACCTCTATATTTGATGAAAAAGGTCTCAAATAAGAATTCGTGCTCGTCGCCATTATCGTCCGTCAAAATGAGCTCCCTCTCGCCAAGCGGCCCGCCTGTTTGGGCACCACAATAGCTTGAAACAGCGGAAAACATTTCGATTTCCGTCAGACGGCTAAACCGGGTAGCGAAAGCGGCTGATTGGATGCAATGCCGACATGGATTCTTGGCGTCATGATTCGCCGACCTGCGTGAGGCATGCGGATGACCAGTTATCATTCCGACCATGGGGCGAGTAGCGCCAACGGTTTCGACGAACCGCCACAGCGTGCTCGAAATCGTATTGCCGAAACTCTTCTTCACTCCGAGAATGGATTCTATGGATAAGGGGAGGTCATTCACCTCCATGGTGAAGCGATCACGCAAAAATAACAGTCTCCCGGTACCATAATTTGCTTCTGCTTCGACCTCTTCTTGGCACGCGCTAGTTAAAGTATGGCGATTGTCACCATGCATGACATCCTCGTGCCAAGGGATAAGACTGTGAAGGACTTCGTGCGCTTCGCTCCAGCGATGCTTCTTTTCCGGGAGATCGCCGTCGAGCAAAATCTTCTTACGGTCCGGCAGATACAGAGCTTGGAGAGACATCTTTTTAATCGCATCCAAGAGTAACATCGGTCGATTAAATACTTAAATCGTGGCTACTCGTATACGAGACACAGTCTCTTGCACGATGCCAGGGTCATTCGCAGTGTAGAAACCGCGATCAAGCTTCAACAGCGCGCGCACATCCTCAAGGCGCAGCGGAGGCTGGGGATTACCGAGCCCCCGCAGAACCCGTTCGACTCTGGCATCGATGTCTTGAGCGGTTTTTGTCCTGAGCAGATAATTCTTGCTCATGATTTCTCCTACTTTTGTTCGCTCAAAACAGCAACGAAAGCCTCAAGCGCCTGCCATTCCTCTCGCGATAAAGAGGCATTCGGCTCCGAACGCGCTGCAAACCGAACTGACTCATCGAGAAGACGGCTATCTCGCGGCACAGTCAATCCAGCTACCTGCAATAGGCTACTTTTTTGAACGTCAAAAAACGCGGCTAACTGGTGGACTGTCCTGAGCGCCGGCTTATAGTTGGCATTTTCTTCAATGCTCAGAAGCTCGGCAACGTCAACATCGGCGTCGTCGGCAAGTTTCTCCACAGACAACTCCTTGCTGCGGCGCATAAGCCGAATAAAGCGTCCGAACGCAATGCTGGTGCCTGCCATCTCGTTACCCGGAGCTAGTTCGCCATCGAACGCCGGATCGCGCGCAAGAAGTCCGGCTCCAATCTCTGCGTCGCCCTCAAGCCCCGCCATCCGAATGCACCAGTCCTTCGGAATATTGATCTTCATGTCTCGCCTCCTTTTGCTAAGAAGGCCTCCGCTTGCTCCACAGTTGACTCGAAGTAGCGTAGGCCCTGATAATTTTGGTCGGCACCTAAATCCGTCATTCCACAGGTGTTGGCGTAAAACGCGTTTGCCTGCGGGAGCGAATGAAGCCCGATACGGCCTTTGAATTCCTCGCTTATGCTGAGCTCAATTGCGACGCGCATAAGGATAGTTCCGACGCCCCTGTAACGCGGCGCACCGGAAAGGAGCTCCCTCCGGTTCCACGGAGCGTTCTCAATGAAATCAACGTAGACGAGGTGCTGGCCGCTTTGCTCGGGCAGCTTGCAGCGCCTAGCCACGGTATCAACGAACATCATTCCCTGTGTGAGCTCGTCACACACGATGCTGAACCCCTGATTCCCCAGCATCCCTTGCAAATCCGAGGTCTTGCGTCGCCAATCCCAATGCCGACTTTGCGGCCAATGTTTCCGCTCGACGCCGGCCCTCCTGAGTCGCTGCAAAGCCTTGAATTGTTCCGGCAGCCACTCACCTTCATAGTCAACGAGCTGCTGCTCCGTTATGGCATCGAGGAGCTCAGCAGAAACGGCTTTGCCGCCCGCAACATCCAGCAAAAAAACTGGTGAAATTGTTACCGTCATAGAATCATGACCTCTGCTTTTTCTTTTGTCTTATCGTCCTCGACAAAAATTTTGCCACCCTGTTCGTGTCGGCGTTCAATGAGTTGATAGAGACGCAGCGCCTGACGAAGTATCGCCGTCTTGCTCAAATCCTTTTTGGCACACAAATCTTCGAGAACCGCCATTTCGGCGTCTGTCAGATTGAGCGTCATCGTTTTCTTGGCAGCGGTCATGGCGTCATTCCCAGTTCCCTAACATTCTGATGCTACGCGCCTGGCCTTGCGATGTCAACAAAAAGTAGCTAGGAAATATGCGTTGACTAGCCAAAAAGTAGCTATAAAATGATGGTCATGAAGCTCGCCCCATCGGGGGCAGCAAACCATCTGAGGGAACAACCTATGCAAAACGGAACGGAACATGGGGGGGGGGCCCACCAAGAGAGAGTGATTGGTCAGGAAATCGCCGAGATCGGCGCGCTGATCGAGACTTCTGGAGGAAGAGGTTCTCGAACTGATCGAAATCGAGGCGCATGTGTCAGCGCACAAGCGAAAGCCCAAGGCACGGATTTATGCCCTCCTCGTCGGAAAGACCCGCATCAAAGTACGGGAGCCGGAGATCACCGGTCGCCGCATCCTGGAGCTCGCGGAAAAAACCCCGCCGGACAAATACACTCTGCGGCAAGTCGAGCATGGTGGCGTCCTTAAGGTGATCGGCCTCAACGACGTGGTCGATCTTCGCGCTCCGTGCATCGAGCGATTTCGTGCAATGCCCCGCACCGCTCAGGACGGTTGATGACGATGGGCGCGCCTAACCCGGAACAGCTCCGTCGGCAGTTCGCACTGCCGACGGAAGATCAAATCTTCCTCAACGGACTTGGCCTCCCATGGGAAGCCGTAACGACGGCAGGACAACGTTGGATTCTGGTCTACGGCGAGAGGGTTCCTGCGGGCTATAAATGCAGCGAAGTGGACGTAGCGATCATGATGGCCCCAGGCTATCCGCCGGGGCTACTCGACATGGCTTATTTCTATCCCCCGCTGATTAGAGCGAATGGCATTGCGCCCGCGCGCTCTGAAGGCCGGGTCACGATTGACAACAAGGCGTGGCAGGGCTGGTCTCGTCACCGTACTCCAGACAATCCTTGGCATCCCGGGGAAGATAATCTGGAGAGCCATTATTTTTACATGCGCGCGTGGCTCGTCGACGAACTGAAAAGGTGACGTCGTGGAAACAAGTTTGACCATGAGCGCAGATCAACAGCAAATGCTGTTTCGCCACTTGTTTTCTGGTGACGGCCGCGAAGCAGCTGCAATAATTCTCTGCGGCAGACGCGCCGGAGCGAAGCGGCATCGGCTCATCGCAAGATCGATCAGGATCGTGCCGTTTGAAAATTGTACCACGCGGTCGCCGATCGCCGTAAGCTGGCCTACCGACCTAATGGTTCCCTGGCTCTCCGAAGCCGACCAGCTTGGATTGAGCGTCGTTAAAATACATTGTCACCCGGGCGGCCACCCCAAATTCTCCCAAACCGACGACAACTCTGATCGTGACCTTTTTGCGTGCGTCTCGGAGTGGATTGGCGCGGAAGTGCCTCACGCAAGCGTCGTTATGCTGCCCGACGGGGGGATGTTCGGTCGCGTGGTTCACCCGGATGGACAGTTCGAGCCCCTACAGCAAATCGCCGTTATTGGCGACGATTGGAGGTTTTGGCGTCCGTTTGACTTCGTTCAGACGTCGCTTCCAGCTCTCGACGCTTTCACGAAGCGACATGCGCAAGCCTTTGGGGAGCGTACCACGCGGGAACTTCGGGCGTTATCGGTTGCAGTGGTCGGTTGCTCAGGAACAGGAAGCCCGACGATCTCAATGCTTGCGCATCTAGGCGTGGGCCGGCTGGTTCTTGTTGATCCTGATCGCGTTCACGCACTGAATCTCAATAGAATACTTTACGCAACCATGGAGGATGCGAAGGCGGGGCGCTTCAAAGTTGATGTCATTGGCGACGCAGTAGAGCGGATCGGTCTAGGGACCATCGTCGAGCGCCACGCCGTCAATCTTTGCTCGCGGGAGGCAGTTAGCGCTGTCGCGGGATGTGATGTCGTAATGGGGTGCGTGGACTCTTCCGAAGGCCGCTTTCTGATGAACTTGATCGCGAATTTCTATCTACTGCCCTACATTGATGTCGGGGTGACGATCGAAACGGAAGGCGCAGGGGACATTTCGCAAGTCTGCGGCTATCTCAACTATCTGAAGCCGGGAGGCTCGTCGCTCCTCAGCCGTGGGACGATCACCCTCGAAGAGGTTCGGGCCGAAGGGCTTAAACGTCAAAACCCCGCCTATTACGAAGAGCAACGCCGCGCCGGATACATCAAGGGCGTCGAAGAGGAGCGCCCGGCGGTCATCAGCGTCAACATGCAATTTGGGGCGTTGGCGGTTAACGAATTTATCGCCCGGCTGCACGGCTTCCGGGAGAAACCTAATCGCGATTATGCGCAAATCGGTCTGAGCCTCAGCGAGCTGGCGTTTTATCCTGAGCCAGAATCGGTGACGGCCTGCTCGTATATGAGTCGGCAAGTCGGAAAAGGCGATCTCATCCCGCTCCTTAATTTGCCCGAGCTGAGCGGAGAAACCGCATGATGAATGGATTGCTTGATATCGGCTTGGGTCTTCGCATTCGGTTGCAACGAGGCTGGGCGTGGCTTCGCCACAAAATCAGAACAGAACCGCTTTATAAGGTGGCGTGGATCGAAGATGAACCAGACCGGCCGATTGCCGGCCTGGTCTATGTGATAGAAGACGCCGGGGTTGCGTGGGCGGCCGCGATGGCTTGTCCAGGTGGATGCGGCCAAGTCCTGCACATGAATCTGGTTCCCGACTCTAAACCAGTTTGGAAACTCACAGAGGAACCGAATGGGGCCGCAACCCTTCATCCTTCCGTCTGGCGGAAGGAAGGATGCGGGTGTCACTTCATCCTTCGACAGGGGCGCGTCCGGTGGTGCTGACCAAGACCGAGTTTCTTCTCTACCCAAAAAGAGTACTGCAGCATAAAGGACGTTATGTTGCCTGATAACCCACCAATGAAGCTGTCGAGCCAAGCGCCAACCCGGTGTTTGCTTTCGGGCATTGTCGCCGCCCACACCAATCGCGACGAGCGCTGATGGCCGGCGGAATCCCTCAATGACCGGGCGGTGGCAGCTTCCTTGAAGTGGACCCCGGATTTGGGACCACCGGTTAAGGTGTGAAGCGTCCTGCTCTGTCGCAGCGATGGAGCGAGAGATGACGAAGTCACGCAAGAAGTTTGATGCGGCGTTCAAGGCGAAGATTGCGCTGGAGGCGCTGCGCGAGGATGCGACGGCGCCAGAGCTGGCCAAGCGGCACGGCGTGCATCCGAACCAGATTTACGCCTGGAAGAAGCAGGTTCTCGACAACGTCGCGAGCCTGTTCGCAAAAGGCGCGAGCGGTTCGAGCGAAGGCGAGGAGGAGCGCGAGCGCGAGGCGGCCAAGCTATACGCCAAGATCGGCCAGTTGACGGTTGAACGGGATTTCTTGGCCAAGAGGCCCGGGCGATGAGCGCGCCCGACCGAAGAGCGATGGTCGAGCGGCCCGGCGAGGATTTGTCGGTGCGCCGGCAATGCGCGCTGTTGAACCTGGCGCGTTCGGGCGTCTACCGCCCCACGCCCGTCGCAGGGGCGGACGACTTGGCCTTGATGCGCCGCATCGACGAACTGCATCTCGAACTTCCGTTCTATGGCTCGCGGCGGATGATGTTCGAACTCAACAAGGAAGGTCGCGGGGTCAACCGGAAGCGCGTGCAGCGGCTGATGCGCGTGATGGGCATCGAGGCGCTGGTTCCGCGCCCCGGCACGAGCAAGGCCGCCCCGGGACACGAGATTCACCCCTATCTGCTGCGCGGCCTGGCCATTACCGAGCCGAACCACGTGTGGGCGGCCGACATCACCTACATCCCGATGGCGCGCGGCTTTCTGTATCTGGTGGCGATCATCGATTGGGCCAGCCGCGCTGTTATGGCTTGGCGGCTGTCGAACACGATCGACGCCGGCTTTTGTGTCGAGGCCCTGGAAGACGCTCTGCTTCGGCATGGGAAGCCGAAGATTTTCAACACCGACCAAGGCGCGCAATTCACCAGCGCCGCGTTCACCGGCAAGCTTGAAGCGGCTGGCGTCGCGATTTCGATGGACGGGCGCGGCCGCTTCATGGACAACATTTTCATCGAACGGCTGTGGCGCTCGATCAAATACGAAGAGGTTCATCTGAAGGCCTATGCCGACGGACGCGAGGCGCGGGCCGGCATCAGTTCTTGGATGACTTTTTACAACCTCCGACGCCCTCACCAGGCGCTGAACAATCAGATGCCGATGGCGGTGTGGCGCGCAGGCATGGACAAGATCGAAGCGGCGGCGAAGACTGTGGATATGCCGCTTCGCTTGGACAACGCAAACGCGTTGCCCACATACCCACAGCAAAAGCAGAAACAGCAGAAAGCGGCTTAATCTTTTTCGAAGGACAAAAGCAGGCGCGATTACACCTTAAGTCCGAACCCCTGTGGTCCTGCGAATGGGGTCCACTTCAGAGAACGGCGTCGCTCTCCTATATCTCGATCTCGATGGCTTCAAGGCAGTGAACGATACCCGTGGGCACAGTCAAGGTGACAACCTCCTCCGCCAAGTTGCCGCCCGCATCCAAATCTGTCTGCCTCCGCTCGCCCGCGTCGCCCGAACTCGGTGGGGACGAGTTTGCAGTCCTTCTTCCTTCGACATCTGACAATCTGACCGAAGATGCCTCCGACCTAGCGCGGCGGCTTACAACCACAATCAAGCAGCCCTATCTCACTGGCGATGCCCTCGTGACGATAGGTTGCAGCATCGGCATCGCGCTTAGCAGAGACGGATCAGACCTCGACGACCTTCTCAGCAGAGCGGACGGGCTTCTGTATCAAGCAAAAAACATGGGGCGTGGTCGCTGTTTCGCAGAAGCGGTTTGATTTCGCTCTGCTCACCGGCGGGTGACGCCAACAGACAGGTTGAGGCGACGGCCGGAATCGAACCCAAAGGCGACGCTCGTCCTGTTGCGTAATTCAAGAATTATGACGAAGCGACTTTCGGCTAAAAATTTGCGACTTTTGAGAGATTATTGGACCCAACCGTCGCTCTCATGAAGCATTTTTCTCATTATATCGCGCACACTCCTCGCTACCGCATTCGCTTCGCGGCTGCACTCCTCCATTGCGCCCTCGCCCCCGGCGCGCGCGCATTCCTGGCTTCTTTGTTGAAAGGTTTCGCACTTCCAGTCGTCTGAGGGGTGATACACATTGACCATCTGGCCGTTGTCTGTGGCGCTATCGCACTGATTACCATCAGCCACGAAACGAGAACCATCGGGGAGCATATCGAACCTTATTGACTCGCAATCTGCTATCAGCCCCGCACAATACAAAGGAGCAACCTGCAAATCGACCTCTGCACATTGAACCGGCGAGGGAACACATGCTGCCCCCTTCAGGTCTCTGCACAAAATCTCGCTCTCCAAGGCGCTCCCGGAACATTCAACGCAGCCATCGGTCCATTCTTTGCAAAACGGGGCTGCCCACTTTCTAGCGGGGAAACTCCGCGAAAGCTCGACCGCTCCTGCCGGGAGATTAGGACGAGGCAATGTGACGGCTTCGTAAGCGCCACGTTCGTCAGCTCCCGTAAAGTGCGCGTGGCCTTCATCGCATCGAGCCGGGTTGGCGGTTAACGCCATCGCCGAGAGGATCACTATCCAGCGCATTACGTTTCCCGCAGCATCGTTGGCCGCATCAATAGCGGACTCTGTGGCTTTAAGTGAGGGTCCTCGCAATGGGCGAACGCCCCGGAGCGTCGCTTGCCCTTTGCGCAATCTCTCAAAAACGAAGGATTTTGAGAGGCTGGCGGCGTGGCGGACGAGTCGGCGTCAAAGTCACATGAAGTCGCCCCTCAAAACTCATTCTCGATTCCCTTCTCTCAAAACTTCGCCAGCACGCGAGTTTTGAGCGGCGCGTAAATCGTGATTTCGCATCTGGGTGCTGCAATTCAAACGGGCGTACCGATGTGGAACCTTCGGACATCGTTGCCCCATTTCGTCGCCCAACGGCTGCTTCCCCCCACAGCGGCCCTATGGGTCCGGTGCCGAGCGGGTGACATTGACCACTAGGGGCAACCACGGCTTGGCAAATCACGACCCGGTCGGCGTATATCGCCCTGCGTTCTAAGGGTTAGGGAAGTGAATGAAACATATAATCATTGCTGCGGTGCTCGCGTTTGGCCTGGTGTCGCCAGCCAGCGCGTATTGTCGTTCACACCACAGTTGCGCGAGCCACGGCTACTACACCAGTTCCGACGGCTACAGGGTGCACGGTCCGGACTACAATCATCATAACGTTTCGGCGCATTGCCGGGATGGCTCCTTGAGTCATTCCCACCACGCCCGCGGAACGTGCAGCTTCCACGGCGGAGTTGATCACTGGGGATGACCGAATGGTTCGGCATCGCGTCAAAGAGAAGGGCGGCCATCGGCCGCCCTTCTAGTCCGTGATGGGCGGAAAGCGGATGTATCGAAGAGAGATTCGCGACGGTGAAGCGTGTGCTATTCTTAGGAGCCGCCGCCAATCGTATTCGTCGAAACATGACGCCAGACGCTTTCCATCTTGGCGTAACAATGGCGCGATGCTCGAATTGCTGTCGATGGCAGGCTCCCCTTCCGGGCCCCGGCATCCCGGACAACCTCGCCACGGGGCTCCTGAAATCTGTTGCCTTTCTGTTCCGGTTCCTGTAATCACGCCGCCATGACGTACGATCACGCCATGTCCCTCGAATGCGCCCCGGTGGCGGTCGCCGCCGGCATGCGCATCTGCGCGCCCGTCGCCACCCTGGCCTGATCCCGGCCACCGGCGCCTTCCCAAAGTCATCAGTGTCTTCGTGACTGGCTCGTCGCAGCCGGCGCCGTTGTTTCGAGGAGGCCGCCATGTCGCGGCTCTGGATATTTTCCGACCTGCACCAGGACTGGGCCGACAACGCCTGGGACCCGGCGCCCCACGCGCCGACGTTCGACATCGCGATCGTCGCGGGCGACGTGCACTCGCTGCTGACGAAGGCGATCGACTGGCTGGGCGACCGGTTTGCCGGCGCGGAGGTCATCTACGTCCCAGGCAATCACGATTTCTGGTGGGACGGCGGCGACGACCGCTACACGCACGCCGATCAAATCGCGCGCGGTCAGGATTTGGCGGCGCGCCGTGGCATCCACCTGCTGAGCGACGACAGCCTGACCCTGAGCGGAATCCGCATCCTGGGATCGACGCTGTGGACCGACCTGCGGCTGGGCACGTGGTCGCTGAAGGACGCCGTTCGCTCGGCAGGGCGGTCGATGAACGACTACCGGCGCATTCGCCGCAGGGCGTCCGGCCACCACAAATACGTCCGACCTGCCGACCTGCTGGCGCTCCACCGGGCGAGCCGCGCCTGGCTGGATGGCCGTCTCGCGCAACCGCACGCCGGGCCGACCGTCGTGGTGACCCACCATGCGCCGCATCCGGCGTCATTGCCGGCATCCGGGTTCGACTTGGCGCACTGCTACGCGAGCAACCTGTCGTCGCTGGTCGACGCCCGGCAGCCCGACCTGTGGGTTCACGGACACGTCCACAGCCGCGCCGATTACCGGATCGGGGAGACACGCATCGTCTGCAATCCAAGGGAGCATATCGAGGAAGACTCGGCGAAGACCTTCGATCCGAGCTTCACCACCGACATAGCGACGACCTGAGGAGGCCGAAATGCAGAACGCAGCGAATTCCCTCTCAAAACCGTCGGCCCTAACCCGATCCGGGCCGACGCCCTTGTTTGCGACGGCGGACGATCTCGACGGCTTCGTCATGTCTGGACGGCGCCCGCTGATCAAGGGTTATTTTCGGCATTGCGCAGGTCGTGGGTGCGGTCATGTCTTCGGCCTTTTGCGCGGAGAATAGAGTCCGCCGGCCCTGATGTTGTCCGCTGATCCGTTGCCTCAATCAGAGTAGCGCGCTTAGTGCGCAGACAAAGCCACGGGCTTCGGGATCAATCCGCTTTCCTGCACATCACCTCTTGGTCACCCTCGACTTCTCCTGGCGAAGCTCTTGCTTCGTCCAGCGCCGCCTTGGCTTTTCGTCAGCCTTGGCCGCGAACCTGGCCGGCGCTCCTTACGCCGGAATCTCCCGATAAGTGGTCTTGCCGCGCAGAATCGCGAAGGCGATGCGCGCCATTTTGTTGGCGAGCGCCACGGCGACGAGCTTGAAGGGCTTCTTTTCGATCAGCTTCTTGGCCCACATCCGCAGCGGGTCGGTATGGGGATTGCGGTGAAACAGCACGGCATGCGCGCCCACGACGAGCAATTTGCGCAAATCTCGATTGCCCATCTTCGAGATGCGCCCAAGCCGTTGCTTGCCGCCCGAGGAGTTCTGCTTCGGCGTCAGCCCGAGGAAGGCGGCGAATTCGCGCGGGCCCGCGAAGCTGGACGCATCCTGAACGCTCGCCGCCATCGCCGAGGCGGTGATGGGTCCGAAGCCGGGAATGCTCATCAGCCGGCGCGCCGTTTCGTCCTTCTGGGCCATCTTGGCGATAGCGCGATCGAGCCGCGCAATCGCTTCGTCGAGGTTCCGCAATTGCACCACCAGCGGCGCCAGCGCCTCGGATACGACAAGCGGTATCGTCTCGTCGCCCGCCTCGATGCGATCAGCCAGTTCGCGGGCGTATCGCGGCCCTTGCGCCGCGATCACGCCGATCTCGGTCAAATGGCCTCGCAGCCCATTGATCAGCTGCGTTCGCTGGGAAACCAACATCTCGCGCGCCTTGTGACGCATCATTATGGCTTGGTTCTCCAACGAGCGCACGCCGACAAATCGCATCGAAGGCCGTGTCACCGCCTCGCAAATCGCCGTCGCATCCGCCGCGTCGTTCTTCTGTCGGCGCACATAGGGCTTCACGTAAGCCGGAGGCATCATTCGGGCATCATGCCCAAGCTTGATCAGCTCGCGCGCCCAGTGATGCGCCGACCCGCAGGCCTCGAGCCCCACCAGGCAGGGCGGCAGCGAAGCGAAAAACTCCAGCAGCTTGTTGCGCCTGATCGCCTTGGCCACGACAACGCGCCCTGAAGCATCAATGCAGTGAACCTGAAAAACGTGCTTGGCCAGATCGAGGCCAACGGTCGTGACAGACGAGAAATCGGTGATAGACTTTGCCATGGACGGTGCCCCTTTCAGATGTGTTGCTCAACGACAACCATCTTGGCACAGCTCTCAATCGAGCCAGATGCCGGTGCGGGCGCCGTCCACACCATCAGATTGGCGTGCTCCGACCCCCGCGCCGCCGCCGCGGCGCTAGCCGACCGTCTCGATCGCCGCCGCACCCACTACGAGGGGTCCGATTTGGCGCGCGCGCTGGATAGCTGGGCGTTCGACCCGGATGCCGACGGCCTCGACGCGCTGGCGTGGTACGCAGCGCGATCGCACCAGGATCCAACGATAGGTCTCGGGCTCGCGGCCATCATGGCGGGCGCCCAAGTGCTGATGCGGTCGCCTGCGCCACAATTGGACATGGAGACTGCTGACGCGAGCGGGGCGATCTCTCCAGCCGGTGCCGTTGCCGCTTGAGGACCGCGCGGTCCCCGGCGTTGGATCAAGCCGCAGGCAACCGCGCGAATGGCGGAAAAAACGCCCGCCGAGGGGCGGGCCCGGCGGGCGTTGGGTGAGACGAGCGGCGAGCGCGACAACGGGTCCTCGCCGTCGCCTCACTTGGCGATTTCGGGTCAGGCCGACGCGGCCTGACGAGCGACGTTTTCGATGTCGCATCGATGAATTCCGATATCGCGGAGTTCGTGATCGCTCATCTGCGACAATTCGCGGACGGCCTCTCGATAACGGAGCCATGCGTCGATCTTCTCGGTAACGGTCTTGAGCGAGGCCATTTGCCTCTCCTTCCGGTCCAAACTTTTCGCCTCGGCGCATCCGGTCGGACGCTCGCCTAAGCCTCGCAATGCAAAATAAGAACGCTTGCTTCGATCTGAAGCCTGGGGAACGACAGGCAGCTATGCAGAGTTGCGGGGCGGTGTTGTCGAACAGCGTCTGCGGCGCGCCGGCTCAGTTCGAGTTGCTGTAGCAGGCGTAGCCGAGCAGGGCCCCGTTCGGGGCCAAGACCGTCCGCGACAACTCCATTCCGCAATTGTTCGCGTTCCGGGCGTAGCGGTCGGCGGGATCGTGGTGCATCGTCGCCGCGTCGGCGCGAGCGATCTCCTGCCGGCTCGTCGGGGTAGGGACTCCGCCGTAAGCCAAGGCTGCGGACGAGAGGGACAGAAGGGCGACGATAGCGATCAAGGTGCGGTTCATGTTCGCCTCCAAGCGATGTTGCTGTGATGACGCCCATGATCCTCCACCTCGGATAATCGATCCAATTTTTTATTTATGTCTTATCAATCTCCGGTGGAGATTGATTGTCTTGCCGGAATCCCGGCGCGTGACGGTGTGACGGTGCCTTGAGGATCGGCGGGGCGGGGGCAGCACGGGTGACCTTTTAGCTCTTGACGGGCGGACCAATGTTCTCATTTTGTTCCTTTGAGCACGTCGTCCCTCCGCCTACGCGACTACCCTTACGTGGTGGTGCGCTTCGCCTGCCGCGACTGCCCGCGGATCGGGCGATACCGGCTCGCCGTCCTCGCCGAGAAATTCGGCGCCGAGGCGGCGATGGCGGACGTGCTGAAGGCGATCTCGGCGGGGTGCCTGCGGAACCGCGAGAAGCATCCGGGGCGCCGCTGCCAGGCGTATTTGCCCGATCTCGTCGAGCCGCGTCCGCCGGATTTGCCTACCGCAGCCGGCAGGCGGCTCCGACTGGTTGTCGGGGGGAGGGATAGAGTGGTCAAAATCCGACGCTTGGTACGCGCCGCCGACCGCCCTGGCGCCCTATGAGGACTTCCCGCGAGTGATGCTGACGAAATGCCCATCGAGAATGTTGTCGAAGCGCTAAAAGCCTCGCCGCCTCGCGCTGCGCGGCGTCGAGGACGTTTGTCTGCCGGTCCTCTATCCGAAAGGTCAACCGCCGCGCCTGGTTGTAGCGAGGCCCCTTGAGGTTGACGAAGGAGCCCGCGTCGAATGAGGCCAAGGCGATCGTCCTCGGCGTTCTCGCAAGTCTTCGCGAACAATCCAATCGTCGCTCCAACACCCGTGTCACGCGGCGTGACACGGGTGCCCACTGAAGGGACAGCGCCCCTGTGATCCTGGGCCATCGCTCCCTCGGTTAAGGTTACCGCCGGCGCGTTGCAGTGAATCGCTTCAGGTCAGACGGTCAGACGGTCTGACCTACATCCGACTCGCAACGCGCTAGCCATGAGAAAACAATACATCCGAAAAAAAGTATATAATTGATATGCGCTAGACGTGTTTTCGCTATTTTGGGGTTTAAAGACGTTTGACATAGCAAGTAAAGTGTGACAATATTATCACTATACCAGTACGACACCAAGTTCTATTTACGAACTTCTAGCAATTGGGGGGTAAGATAATGTGTGCTTCAATCGCTTCGTGGGCAATGTCGCTCCATGCTTCGCGGCGTATCGTGCAAAGGGCGATACCCCACAACGAGCTGAGCCTGCTACTCTACTATGGAGAGGGCCGCCCTGCCGGAGGCGGGTGCGAAAGGTTGTTCTTTTCGCGAAGGGTTCTCGACGATCTAGAGGGCGACCTGGGACCCGGGTTTGCGCGTCGCATGCGCAGCAAGCGCGCCTACACGATCGTCTCGTCCGACAGTTGCATCGTTACCGTCGGCCATACCCACCGGAAGCAAGGAAGGCGATGCCGCGTCCCGGCGCGCGCGTGAGGCGTCCGCGCCCACCATCCGGGGGTTCGACCCAGAGCGCTCAGCGCGAGGCCCGCTCGCGCGTGTTGCGCTGGAGGACCCCAACCAAAGAGGGCAGCCGCTATGACCAACAAGCTACCGATCCACAGCCAGCCCCACTCCGTCCGGCTGAGACTGCGCCCTGTCAGATACCCAGACGTGTTGGCGGACATCGAAGCCGAAACCACTCGACGGGCCGCCGAGCTGACGCACCTCAAGCCGACATCGGTCTCTTTCTGGGCCACCGCAAAGCTGGGCATGTGGGGCTATCGAAAGTGACGCCTGGTCGTTGCCGAGATCAATGAATTCGGGCTCTTCAACCGACGCGGCTCCAATCTTGGGTGTGAACAGGCACCGCACGTTGACCCCTCTCAATCCAATTTCGTCAGAAGCTTACGATCGGACCTTCGCCGATTTACAGGTTGTCGAGGGAGGGGACAAAGTGGGTAAGAAATCCGACGGCAAGCGGCTCACCACCCCATCGCCGCCTCGGAGGGAGTTGCCTAGTCCGTCCGGGTCATGTCCACGTTGAGATTCTGGCTGGACAGCATCAACGCGCCACTGCGCGCTGAGGAGGATAGCGGCGGCGGTCTGGCTCGACGCGCCAGCGAGATGCCGGACTCTTGTTAGCGGTAAGGACGCCCCAGAAATTATATTTCAAACCGCTCATCGCGGGAACTGTATTGGTCATGTTCAAAGTTTCGCTGCGTAATGGTTTGCTGCACTAATTTGGATTTTTCCAGAGCTACGAACTCGGCCAACGCTTCGTTTCCGCATGCATCGAATTCGCCAAGCAATCTCTCTTTTGCTTCCAGTATGGTCGCAAGCGAGCGTAAGCATGCGGCGTAGGCCGCAGTGGGGCTAGCTTTCGCCGGCGCCTCGTTTGAGCAACGAGGGATCATCTTTGTGCATTTTGATGAGTTCGACCAGGCTCTCGATCCCGAAGTCGGTGAACGCCATGACGCCCTCGTTGTCGATCCCATAGACCCATATCACGCCGTCTTCGGGTTCCATCTCCATGGCGACGTCGAACAGCCAGTCCGCGTCTTCGCCGAGGTCCTTGGCGACGAGGTCGATAGTTTTGACGTGGGAGATTTTGTTGACGTGCACGGTCAGGCGGCCTGAGCAGGAATGACGACAGTTCGCGGCCTCCAGTTCCACGGCAACAGTTCATCCAGGCGGTGAACTGGATGGGCGGCGATGCGGGAGAGGACGTCCGTCAGCCAGGCCTGGGGATCGACGTCGTTCATCTTGGCCGTGACGATGAGACTGTACATCGCCGCAGCCCGATGCCCCCCGCGGTCAGAACCGCAGAACAGCCAGGATTTTCTGCCCAGGGCAATGCCCCGCAACCCTCGTTCGGCGGCATTGTTCGAGAGGCAAACGCGACCATCTTCAAGGAACAGCGTGAAGGCCGGCCAGCGCTTGAGAATGTAGTTGATCGCCTTGACGAGATCGTGTCCTCGCGAGAGCTTCGCGGCCTGCGCGCCCATATAGGCGTGGAGATCATCTGCCAAAGGCCGGCTCAGCGAGCGACGCGTGGCCAGGCGTCCCTCGGCGCTCTTGCCGTTGATCGAGCGCTCGATCTCGAACAGCGCGTCGATGCGGCGAACGACCTCGATCGCGATCGGCGACAACGGGATTTCCTTCTTGCCCGCGGCCTTGCGGCGGGCGTTCTCCTCGATGTCGGCGAGTTCGAAGAACTTGCGCCGCGCATGCGACCAACACGCCGCTTCCCGGATGAGGCCCGGTTTTCGGTCCGGCAGGTAGAGGCGATTGTATCCGTCATAGGCGTCTGCTTGCAGGATGCCGGAATATCCCGCCAGATGCCCCTGAGGATGCTCGCCCTTGCGGTCGCGCGAGTAATAAAACATCGCCGCCGGCGGCCCGGCGCCGCCAAAGGGTTTCTCGTCGCGCACGTAGACCCAGCAACGCCCCGTGTCGGTCTTGCCCGCCGCCAGAACGGGCACGGTCGTGTCGTCTCCATGCAGGCGCTCGGCCGCCATGACGTGGGCTTCGACAAGACGCAGGAGCGGATCGAACGCCGCGCAGACCAAGCCCACCGCGTCCGCCATGGTCGACAGGGCGATCGGCACACCTTCCAGGGCGTAGCGCTCGGCCTGCCGGTTCAATGGCTGATGCTGGCCAAACTTCTCGAACACGATCATGGCCAGCAGGCTAGGCCCCGCCCATCCCCGGGCGACGGCATGGAACGGCGCCGGCGCCTGGCTGATCTTCTCGCAGTCCCGGCACGTGAACTTCTCCCGCACCGTCTCGATCACCTTCCACTGGCGCGGCTGCGTTTCCAGCGTCCGGGTCACGTCCTCGCCGAGCTTTCGCAGGCGATTGCCGCCACAGCATTCGCAGGCCGTCGGCGGATCGAGCACCACACGCTCGCGCGGAAGGTGATCGGGGAATGTGTTGCGCTCGGGACGTTTGCGCGTGAAGGCGGCGACATTTGCCGCCTTGGCGACCGCCGCTTCCGCCGCGAGTTCGTCTTCGGTGGCGCCGGCCTCCAGTTCCTCGAATGTCAGCGACAATTGGTCGATCAACCGCGCCGAGCGTTCCGAGCGTTGCCCGTAAATCTGCCGCTCCAGCTTGGCGATCCGCAGTTTCTGTTGGGCGATCAGCGCCGTGTCTTCCGACGCCTTGGCGCGGGCGACCGCCAGTTCGGCCGCGACCTGCAACCCCTTGGCTTCAGCCGTCGCCAACGCCGTTTTCAGAGCGGCGACTTCCTGGGAGAGCGCGTTACCAGCGGCGTTCATGCGACGAAGT
>CAWEYC010000026.1:0-23955 GCA_963813195.1 uncultured Alphaproteobacteria bacterium
CCCCGGCCGGATTGAATCGGAATTCGCAGATCTCCAGGTTCGCCCCCGAGAAGAGCGAAATGAAGGATTAAATCTTGTCGATTCCGCCCGCAGGGCAGATCGTCCACCGCCGGTCGAGCGCGGTGCGTCGGCGCCGACGAAGCTGCTCCGAAAACGCCTTGAGGAACAGGATGTCGCCGGGCCCCTCAACCAGCAGGGTGTTGCGGCCCATGAAGAGCGTCTGCGTGACGTCGTACCCGAGCGCGCCTTGCAAGGGGAAAAGCGTGTCGGGGTCCGTGGCAAGCACGTCCTCCCGCACTTTGGTCCCCTTGGTCATCCACGGGCCGTTTGGCCGCGACGGGAATAGCTGGTCTTCTACGATTCGCGACTTCATCAGGTCGTCGGCAGGCACCATGAAAGGCGAGTGGGTCGAATAGATGAGCTGATGTTCGGGCGTGATCTTGTCGGCGAAGTACCGCAGCAGGTCGGCCTGCGCCTTGCCGTGCAGCGTCAGGCCAGGCTCGTCGAGAAGGAGCGCCACCCGTCCGCCCAACTTGCGCACCTGGGCGAACCTCACAAGGAAGGAAAAGAACCAGATGAATCCGGCGCTTCGCTCCGAGAACGGAACGCTGACGCGATGCACGGTGTTCCTAACGCGGGCCCGGGCGATCGTACCGGCATTCAACGGCAGCGGGTCGCCGCTCTCTGCTTTGGTGAAACGGATTTCGATGTCGAGGTGCGGGTTCTGGGTCCAGTATTCGCGAAGCTGGTCGGTGATCTCGTTAGACGCGGCTTCGCACTTGGCGTTCAGGGATTCGTAGGTGGATGAGCCGCGGATCTCGTCGATCGAGGTGCCCGCAAACTCCAGGAAGTCGAGAAACACCGTTTCTCCGACTTCCAGCTTCCGCGACTGGTTCGGCGCAAACGCGTGCAATCGGTCCGCGCCCGTGCCTGTGATGTCATCGACGCGTATGTCGCCAACCATCCGGTCGTAATGCGAGAAAAACATGAACAGAGGCAGGCCTGGCTCCAGCAGGGGCCTCACCTGGCTCGCCAGATTCCCGTTCGGAATGGATCGCAGCCTTTGCAGCAGAGCCGTGTGGTTGCCTGTTGGTGTCTCCAAAGACTCCAGCAACTTTCGCAACGCGTCGATGCTTTCACCAGCGAGCGCGCCGCGCTCCTCGGGGTTGAGCTGCGCCTCGTCAATCAGGAAGGCGATCGCCGCAGACTCGTCGACGGGCAGCGTCCACTTGGCGCTCTTGTCAGCATAGCGACGCGTCACAATTACCGGCTGGTTCTTGATCAGCGTCCCCGGCCCCAGCTTTGCCTCGACCTCCGCGACCTCCTCCGGTTCTGGCAGCCACCACGTCTTGGCAACAATGGCCTCCCCGTCCGGATGCCGTGCGGAATACGACGTCAGGAATCGACGTGGGTAGTCGCGCTCCTTGTCATAGACAATCGGAGTCAACGGGTGCGGGTTGATGCCGGCGATCGCATGCAGGATCGCCGTCTTTCCTGCCTCGTTCTTGCCGACGAGGCATACCATGTCGTCGACAGCAAACTCTCCGGAGTCCTCGACGCTGCGATAGTTCGTGACCTGCGCCCTGATCAGCTTCATGTGTCAAGCCCCCAATTCCCGCCGGCTCGGCCAGCTTCGACAACCAGGCTCTCACGCGAATCATTGGTTCTCAATGGGCGAACAGAGAATTCCTGCTCAGTTTCTTCATGTGTGCAGTCGCGGTTCACGAACTTCTCGGGCTTTTGGAGGGCGGTCAGGCCATCGGAGGTTGTGGTCGACCGCTTCACCCCGCCGACCAAGCACCCGATGTGGACGCTCACGCTCCTAACATGCGGTGATTGGGTTTCGCGCCCCGCGATGGCGAACACCTGCATCGGGTGAGAACCGAATCTGGTTCTCCGGATGGCGCTCCCTTCGTACCAGCGTCTGCTACGTGCACCGACCGGGTCGGGGAAGGGGAAAGTGCAACGCACCGTCCCGGCGGATCGGTGTCCGTATCTCGCGCAGCCCGGATCAGCAATGCTGTAGGCGACGCCCCGCTTTCCGCTCTGCTAAGGTGGGTGCCGGAGAGTACAAATACGCTCTCCCGAAGCAAGCCGAGCGGGCCTCCTCCTCGTCGAGTCTCTTCAGTATCTCGACGCCCTTGTCGCCGTAAATACTCCAGAAAGTGAATTCGATCTCTCCAGGTACTGGAATGTATTCGAGCGAAGGATTCGCCGCACACGCGGCCGCACGCCGTCGTTGCTCTTCCATGTCGTATGTTGGCGGTCGACTCTGAGGGCGTCTGGCCGCTGTGCGGCCGTTGCCTACTTTCGTGCTGACGCGCGTCGACTTCACGCCTACCCGCGAATTAGCCCTGGCCGACAGGGTTGGAGCGGGGTCGGCCTTCACCTCGCGCATCCCCCCGACCCCCCTCTCCCGATATGTGGTATCGGAATGGGCATTTCTTTCGAGTTTGTAAGAGCTTAAGCCCTGTGAGGTCACCGGACGAACACTCGCGACATACCGCTCCAACTCGGCGTCCATCACCGCTCGCAGTTTGAGTTCATGCCTGGCGGGGACGACAAACGAGTCGTAAATCGGCAAGCATGGCACCGCGTCCCTTAGGCACGACTTAACAACTCGCAGCGCGATCTCGGCATCGTCGTGCATCAAATCGATGCCGGCATCCGCCGCGATATCCTCTCGAATCGCTGGATTGCGTTCGATTACCGCCTGTAGGAGCCGATCGGTCTCCGCCCAGCCGTACGGCCACCTCGCCCCGTCGCCGAGGCGGGACCCCATCAGCGCCGTAATGGCCTCGGGTCGGGACTTTGCGTTCAGGGCCACCAAGAGCGCTCGCTTGGCCAGATTCCGATCGAATCCCGGCACGGAATACGGGTCGTGATGCATGTCCGCGCCGCGTCGCGCATGGAGCATTCGAGGGTGCAGCGCGGGGTAGTCGACCTCCACTACCGGCTCGTCATTGATCAGCAGGCGGGCTCGCGAAGCGCTGGGAAGATTCTGGCCCCACCAGTATATCCGGCCGTTTTTATTCCACCGACCGCGGCTGTAGACTCGGTACAAGACCGGAGAGGGGGGCATGCGTATGATCGCCCCCCCGACTTCGACATGCTCCTCGCCACGGGCGACGCACTCAGGCGGCAAGGTCAGGCGAATTCCAGAAAGCGCTTTATTGATTGTCTCGATCTCCCGCCGGCGACGGCGGGTCTGATCAGTCTCGGCGTAATCGACGAGGCGCCCAGCGTCGCGCATCCTGATGACCTCGACCGGATCGTACTGGAAGTGAACGCCCTCGAACGCGGCGACGAGGGCCGGCGTGGCGCGCATCCGGCTTTGCCGGCCCGTACGCTGGTGATCGCCCGGCTGAGCACGCTGCTCCTCGATTAGATTAAGCGCGAGAAGCTCCTCGACAATCCTTAGGACTCGGGCGTAGCAATACGGAACACCTTGGTACCGCGACTGGCCGATATACCACGCGCGTCTGCGACTGTAGCTAACCCACCCGCCATCAACTCGGTGCGCGAGGACCAACGCCGCCATAATGCTGCGGACTGCCCGATCGTGTTTATGGTCGCCGGTCGCCTGCCAGCCCGTCCGCGCGGCTGCATCTTTCGGAACTCGCCAGTGGAAATCCAGCGGTCGATCGCGTGGTCCCTCTCCCACGATCTGGTTGTTTCCGGTTGGCGCGTACCCGAGCACGCCCAAGATCCCTTGGAACTGCGGCTCGTCATCCCGATGATGTGCCCAGTCGCGTTCGAATTCCGCCGTGGGATCGTGCGCCGGCATGGCGCGCCGCCCTAGGACGCGCCTCCCTCGCGGCGTCTTCCGCGGTGCGACGACGACAAGAGCCGCTCTCGCGTGTCAGCAATGAAATCACTATTGATAGCGGCTGCGCAGCAACGATTTAGGCAAGACGACACAATGTCACCTTCGGTGATTTCGCCTCGTGCAGCCGCTCCGGGTCCCTCGTCCCGGGGTTCTGAGTACAGCGGCCCCCGTCGCTCCAACGATTGGCATTACGTTGTGCGGCGCTCCGGAATCGGCGGTAGTCTTACTATTTTAAGCTACCCACAGACATTTGCGGCGGGTTCACCCGTAAGAGCCGTTAAGGATAAGATTGGCTTATCCCCGCCCTGAGCGCTTTGTTCGACAGTTGGATGGTCGCAGTGATTCTACAACTATGTCAAGCTCGCAATCCGATTGCGCGGCATTGACCATAAGCCCAACGAAAACCGGCGCGGCGGACGCTAGCGAGGCCGAAATGGTTTAGCGCGATCTCCCTCGTTGCCGGAACCTAAAGGGGGACTGCGGCCGTCCCGGAAGACCTCACTGTAAAAGAAACACCGCCACCCTTGTGATGGGCGAAAAACCCGTTTGGCCCCACTACAACTCGGTCGATCAGGCGCATCAGCTTTTCATGAAAACCAATTTCGAGGTCTCCCGGCCCATGCATGCGGGGAGGCCTTAAGATTTTCTCGGGCGCAGAAGTCGTGGACATCCTCGCGAAGTTCGGTTTCGCGATCGTCAGCGGAACGAAGTATGTCAAGCTATGTCGGCGCGGCCCGGAGGGCGGCGAGACGTTGGTCGTCCCCAATCACTCGCCGCTCGCGAATGCGCACGCGCGCGGCAGCGATTTGTTCCTGCCAAGCCACCATTCCGAGTTTCTTGAGAGGTAGCCGCTGCGCCCGGCTGTATGCGCGAATTGTTACGTCCTCCGCATGTGTCGGCTGCTCGGGGCGATCCGGCAGGGGCAGCGAATTGGCGCGCCTATGGGCAAGAATTGCGGAAGCGGACGAGTCTAGCATCTTATCAATCAACTCAGTCGCCATAACAGAACGGACGGCGTGAGGTGTCCAGAAGGGGATATTAGCAGCCTTCAGAACGCCCGGAAGCGAGCCCGCGCCGGGGCGTGGTCCTGGCTTGCCGTCGTAAGCTTTCTTTTCAGAGGCTTTCCTCCTGCCCCACAAATTCCCCAGCCAACGATTGATCACGCTGGGCCGTATTGCGCGAGCACCGTCGTTATCAGCCGGAAAGGCGAACCTACCCTTTGAAGAGACGAGCGCGACAACTTCTCTCGGGACCCAAAGAGCATGAGCCTGCTTGCCCTTCATTTGTTCGGCATTCCAATTGATAATGCCAGAACCGTCCTTGTCGAGTTCGATTTGACCACGCTCCAGCGAACAGACCTGCTCAATGCGCTGACCTGTGAGAACGATAAACTCCAGCACGTTCAGATGTGACTTTTTCAGCCCGTCCGTGCTTTTGAGAACCTCGACCGTTCGCACGAGATCGTCGATCGATGGAACGAACCGTGCAGTGCTTTTGGCCGGTTTCACCGTCAACTCCCGCCACCATGGCGCTACCAAGTTTTCCCACCCTGCTTCCGTACGATGTTCCGCCCACACCCAATCCAACATTTCGATGGCTATCTCCATAATTCGTTTGGCGCGCGAGGGTTTATAATCCTTGCGCACTTGGATTCTGATTAGATCTAGTTTCGGATAGATAAGCTTAGATAGTGCTTGATATTCCACAGGGAAAAAGACATCGTCCTTTGCAAGCTTGCTATATTGTCGATACCAGCTAAATCTCAGGGCGTCGTGCTTCTCACACAGGAATTTTGACATCGCCGTTTCCCATGTCCATGTATCGACCCAACGATCTGTTGGGTCGATAGGGATTCCCCGGGCAATCAGGTTGGCGTCTACGACGGAAACGCCAGCCTCCATCATGGCGGCGACCGCGCGCTTCAACTGAGGCTTGTTCTCGCTGAGAACGTCGCGCGCCCTTTCGCGCGCTGCTTTCAGCGAAAGGTCCTCGATGTCAGCCAGCCGGATAGAATTCGAACGAGTCATGACGTGCCAAGTGGCCCGATTTCCGCGCACGCGAATACAGAGTCCAGGCGCAATGGCGTCGCGGAGCCGCACCTCCGTTTTTTGTCCGGCCTCTGCCAAAGCGAGCGCCTGAGCGACGTGCGCGGATTTGAGTTCGATAGCCATGACATGCATCCAGATCGGCTCGCACCTTGGACCACGGTCGGACCACGGAACAGCTCGCGTTGCCGAGCCACGGTAGCTCATCTGATCACCAATATCCATTGAATTAATTGGGTAAAAATCCTGTCTGCCGTAGCGAAATGCCTCATTGGAACATTGACTTTCGGCTTCCCAAGCTTCATACGAGGGTTCGATTCCCTTCGCCCGCTCCAACGCTCAGCCCGATCCCGCAAATGCGCGATGACGGCGGAGGTCTGGTACGATCCAAAGGCAGGATGGCCTCGTCCCAGAAAAAAGGCCGCTCACATGGGGCGGCCGAGTTTGGGAGGAAACTGTCAGCGAGCGCTGACGTCCCTCAAACTCCCATCCCTACGGCGAGTTCCGCTCGGAGGAACCCTTAGTTGCGGGACGAGTTATATGCAGGAGCGGCGGCTCTTCGCTGCATCGGGGGATTTCCGTGTACCTGTCCAATGAGAGCCTTCTCGTCATCATCATCGTCGGCATTATTGCGGGCTGGCTGGCGGGCCAGATCGTCCGCGGGGGCGGCTTCGGCCTGATCGGCGATCTGCTCGTCGGCATCATCGGCGCCTTCATTGGCGATTGGTTGTTGCCTCGGGTCGGCATCCACCTCGGCGTCGGCATCCTCTCCGCCATCATCAACGCGACGATTGGCGCGATCGTGCTGCTGATCATCCTGAGGCTGCTCGCGGGCAACCGCGGCTGGGGCGGCGGCTGGGGGAGAAGCCGCTGGGGCAATCGGTGGTAAGGGGGCGACCCTCAGTGGATGCGGCGTCCAAGTCGAATCATTGCAGCCGTCTTTGCGAGCAAAGCGAAGCAATCCAGACTTAAGGTCCGCGGCGGCGGCTTAGCCTGGATCGCTTCGCTGTCGCTCGCAAGGACGGCGGAGTGCGATTCAATATGCTGCGACATGCTCCGGTCGCTCTCGCGTCCGCGCCTACTTCTGGCAGGCCGGGCAATAAAAGCTCGAGCGGCCGCTCTGGACAATTCGTGTGATCGTGCCGCGGCAGCGCAGGTGCGGACAGGCCGCGCCTTCGCGATCGTAGACCGCGAACGTGTGCTGGAAATAGCCGAGATCGCCGTCGGTCTGGCGATGATCGCGCAAGGTCGAGCCGCCCGCCGCGACCGCCTCCTCCAGCACCTCGCGGATCGCCTTGGCGAGCGCTTTCGCGCCGCGCGTCGGCGCGCCCTTCGCATCGGCGAGGACGCCGGCTTCGCCGAGCGGTGAAAGATGGGCGCGATGCAGCGCCTCGCAGACATAGATGTTGCCGAGCCCGGCGATCCGCTTCTGGTCGAGGAGCGCGCTCTTCAGCGGCGCGCGGGCGCCCGCGAAGAGATCGGCGAGCCGCGCGGCGTCGAATTCCCGGGAAAGCGGTTCGACGCCGAGATCGCGAAACAAGGGATGCTCGGCAAGGCCGCGCGTCGGCGCCAGAATCATCGAGCCGAAGCGTCGGGGATCGTTGTAGACGACGCGCGCGCCGCTATCGAGCGTGAACACGACATGGTCGTGCGCCGCGAGTTTCGGTCGCTCGTTATGGAAGGGGGGCGTCACGATCGCGCCGTCGCGCACGACGCGAAACGAGCCGGACATGCCGAGGTGCATCACGAGCGTCTCGCCGCCGTCCAGCGTCGCCAGCAGATATTTTGCGCGCCGCTCCAGGGCTTCGATCCTCTGGCCGGTCAGGCGTTCGGCGAAGCGCTCCGGGAAGGGGACGCGCAGATCGCTGCGCCGCGTCTCGACCCGCTCGAAGCGTTTGCCCACCAGCGCCGGCGCGAGGCCCCGCCGCACCGTCTCGACTTCCGGCAATTCAGGCATCGGCGCGCTCCCGGATCACCGCGAGGAAGGCGGCGCCGTATTTCTGCAGCTTGGCTGCGCCGACGCCGTGTATCGCCGCCAAGTCGTCGAGCGTGAGCGGCCGCTCCTTGGCCATCTCGATCAGGCTGCGATCGGGAAAGACGACATAGGCCGGCTGATTTTGCGCCCGCGCCACGGCCCCGCGCAGCGCCTTCAGCGCCGCGAGCAGGTCGGCGTCGGCGTCGCCCGGCTCGGGGGGCAGGCGCTTTTCGCGACGCGGCTTCTTGGCGACGATGTCCTCGCGCAGCGCGAACGGCGCCTCGCCGCGCAACACCTTGCGTCCCTCGTCAGTGACGATCAGCCGGTCGCGGTCGGCGCGATCGTGGTCGATCAGCTTGGCCGACAAGAGCTGGCGCAAGACGCCGCGCCAGTCGGCCGGCGCGCGGTCCTTACCGACGCCGAACGTCTTGAGCTGGTCATGGCCGTGGCGCGTCACCGCTTCGGACGCCTTGCCAGCGAGGATGTTGGCGAGATGGCCGAAGAAGAACCGCCCCGAGGTGCGCAGCACCGCCGAGAGCGCCTTTTGCGCGTCGATGCGCCCATCGACGAGCCGCACCGCGCCCTGGCAGACGTCGCAATGGCCGCAAGCGCCGGCCTCCTCGCCGAACATGCCGAGCAGCACCTGGCGGCGGCAGCGCGCCGTCTCGCACAAGGTCACGAGATCGTCGAGCTTGGTCATCTCGACGCGCTTGCGCTCGTCCGGCGCGCCGCTTTCGGCGATCTGGCGTCGGCGCAATTCGATGTCGCCCGCGCCATAGAGCGTGAACGTGTCGGCGGGCAACCCGTCGCGCCCGGCGCGGCCGATCTCCTGATAATAGGCCTCGATCGAGGACGGCATGTCGGCGTGGAAGACGAAGCGCACGTCGGGCTTGTCGACGCCCATGCCGAAGGCGATCGTCGCGCACATGACGACGCCGTCCTCCTGCAGGAAGGCGTCCTGGTTGTGCGACCGCACGACATGTTCGAGGCCGGCGTGATAGGGCAGCGCGCGCCGGCCGTTGGCGGAGAATTCCTGCGCCAGCTCTTCGGTGCGCCGGCGCGAGGCGCAATAGACGATGCCGCTCTCGCCTCGGTGCGCTTCGAGCCGCTCGGCGAGGAGGCGCGTCGCATTGCCCTTGGGCCGCATCGCCAGAAACAGGTTCGGCCGGTCGAACGAGCGCACGAAGACGCGCGGCTGGCGAAGGAACAGGCGATCGACGACGTCGTCGCGCGTCGGCGCGTCGGCGGTCGCGGTGACAGCGATCGTCTGCACGCCGCCGAGCGCCTCGGCCGCCTCGCGCAGCCGCATGTATTCGGGGCGGAAGTCGTGGCCCCATTGCGAGACGCAATGCGCTTCGTCGATGGCGAGAAGGTCGATCGAGGCGTCCTTCAGCGCCGCGAGCGTATCCTCGCGCATCAGGCGCTCGGGTGCGACATAGAGCAGGCGCAGCGAACGGTCGCGTAAGCTCTTCGTGATGCGCTGGCGCTCCGAAGCGTCGGTCGCCGAATTCAACGCGGCGGCCGAGACGCCGAGTTCGCCGAGCTGGGCGACCTGATCGCGCATCAGCGCGATCAGCGGCGAAACGACCAGCGTCAGGCCTCGGCGCGCCAAGGCGGGCAGTTGGAAGCACAAGGATTTGCCGCTGCCGGTCGGCATCACCGCGAGCACGTCCTCGCCCTTCAACACCGCCGAGACGATCTCCTCCTGCCCCGGCCGGAAGCCGGCGAAGCCGTAGACCCGCGCGAGTTCGCCGCGCGCCGTGTCCATGAGGCCGGCGGCGGCGCTCATCGGCGGCCCTCCGCCGGATCGAACACGGGCGTCCATTGCACGTCCTCGATTCGCTCGGCGCCACAGGCGAGCATGACCAGCCGGTCGAAACCGAGCGCGGCGCCGCTCGCCTCGGGCATGTCGGCGAGCGCGGCGAGAAAATCCTCGTCGATCGGATAGGTCTCGCCGTAAACGCGCTGCTTGACCGCCATTTCGTCTTCGAAGCGCCGCCGCTGTTCGCCTGCGTCGGTGAGTTCGCCGAAGGCGTTGGCGAGTTCGACGCCGCAGACGTAGAGCTCGAAACGCTCGGCGACTCTCGGATCATGCCGGCAAAGACGCGCCAACGCCGCCTCCGAGGCCGGGTATTCGTAGAGGAACGTCGGCCGGCCGACACCGAGACGCGGCTCGATCCTGTCGCTGAGAATCCGACTGAAGACGTCCGACCACGTATCGTCGTCGGCGACCCGCAGCCCGATCGCGGCGGCCTGGCGCGCCAGGCGATCGCGGTCGGGCTCGCCGCGCCCTTGCCCCGGCAGCGAATCGAAGAGATCGACGTCGGCGTGCCTGATGAAAGCGTCGCGCACCGTCAGGCGTTCTGGATCGGCGAAGGGGTCGGCCTCGCGGCCGCGGAAAGCGAAGCGCCTCGCCCCCGTCTCGCGCGCGGCGAGCACGAGGATCGCGGCGCAATCCGCCATCAGCGCCTCGAGCGGGGCGCCGACCCGATACCATTCCAGCATCGTGAACTCAGGCGCGTGCAGCGCGCCGCGCTCGCGATTGCGAAACACGCGCGCCAGCGCGAAAATGCGCGTCTCTCCGGCGGCGAGCAGCTTCTTCATCGCGAATTCGGGCGACGTATGGAGATAGGCGGCCCGCGCTTGTCCGTCCGGCCCGATCATCGAGGTGGCGAATCCGTGCAGATGCGCCTCGTTGCCCGGCGAAGCCTGCAGGATGGCGGGCTCGATCTCGAGGAAGCCTTGCCCCTCGAAGCGCCGGCGCACCGCGCCGCTGATCCGCGCGCGGGCGGCGAGGCGCGGGCGCCGATCGGCATGGCGGCTCTTACTCCAAAACGGCGAGGCGGATTTCACGTCGAGCGCATCCACGGCATGGCGAAACGGCAAAGGCCCTCTCGATCTGATCTGGCCTTTGGCCGCGAAATCGGTATGGTGCGCGCCGCATTCGCGCAAGCCATGGCTTGAAAACAAAGTCGTCGCCGCGGGTCCGCGCGCGCCAATTCTGAGGATAAAGACGTGAGAGTTATCGCAAGCTCGATTCGCAAGGGCAACATCATCGAGCGAGAGGACGGTCAGCTCTGCGTCGTTCTTTCGGCCGAAAGCTTCCATCCCGGCAAGGGTACGCCGACGACGCAGATCGACATGCGCCGCCTTTCCGACGGCGTGAAGGTCACCGATCGTTTCAAGACGACCGAGCAGGTCGAGCGCGCCTTCGTCGAGGACAAGAATTACGACTTCCTCTATTCCGACGCCGACGGCCATCACTTCATGAACACCGAGACCTACGACCAGATTCAGGTCGCGGGCGACGTCATCGGCGATCAGGCGCAATGGCTGCAGGAGGGGATGAAAGTCATCCTGTCGATCTTCAACGAGACGCCGGTCGGCATTCAATTGCCGCCGCGCGTGACGCTGGAGATCGTCGAGACCGAACCGGCGATGAAAGGCCAGACGGCGTCTTCGTCCTACAAGCCCGCCAAACTCTCCAATGGCGCGCGCGTCATGGTGCCGCCGCACATCACCGCGGGAACGCGCGTCGTGATCCAGACGGAAGACGGCAGTTACGTCGAACGCGCCAAGGACTGACGCGTTTCCCCCCTTTTTAAACGGAGCGTCGCGATGCAACTCGGAATGATCGGTCTCGGGCGTATGGGCGCCAACATCGTGCGCCGACTCATGCGCGCTGGCCATTCCTGCGTCGTCTACGATCGCGATCCCGCGCCCGGCGCGGCGCTCGCGACGGAGGGAGCGAAGGCGGTCGACTCGCTGAGCGCTTTCGTCGCGCAGCTCGAGACGCCGCGCGCGATCTGGGTCATGCTGCCGGCCGGCGCCCCTACCGAAGCGACGATCGAGGCGTTGCGGCCGCTGCTGTCGCGCGGCGACGTCATCATCGACGGCGGCAACAGTTTTTGGCGCGACGACATTCGGCGCGGCGCGGCGCTCGCCGCCGAGGGCTTGCACTATCTCGACGTCGGCACGAGCGGTGGCGTCTGGGGGCTCGAGCGCGGCTATTGCATGATGATCGGCGGGGAGCGCGAGGCGGTGAAGCGCCTCGACCCGATCTTCCGGGCGCTCGCGCCCGGCCGCGGGACGATCCCGCCGACGCCGGGCCGCGACGGACGCGACCCCCGCGTGGAGGAGGGCTATCTGCACGCCGGCCCCTGCGGCGCCGGCCACTTCGTCAAGATGGTGCATAACGGCATCGAATACGGCCTGATGCAGGCCTATGCTGAGGGGTTCGACATCCTGCGCAATGCCGATGCCTCCGGCGTCGAACCGGAGCACCGCTTCACCTTCGACATCGCCGACATCGCCGAAGTGTGGCGGCGCGGCAGCGTGGTGACCTCCTGGTTGCTCGATCTGACGTCGGACGCGCTGGCCCGCGAGGGCGGGCTCGATTCCTATTCCGGCTATATCGAGGATTCCGGCGAAGGCCGCTGGACCCTGATGGCGGCGATCGAGGAAGCCGTGCCGGCCGAAGTCCTCTCCGCCGCCCTCTATACCCGCTTTCGCTCCCGCCAGGGCCACACCTTCGCGGAAAAGGTCATCTCGGCGATGCGCAAGGGGTTCGGCGGCCATGTCGAGCCGAAGGCGGGGAAGGGCTGAGGAGGGTAGGGGCCGTCTTCGTTTTGAGGCGAGACGGCGGCCTGCGGCGGGTTCGCTGCGCTGGCGCGCGCATCGTCAAATTGCGCGTCAAGTTTCGTCAAGCGATGTCAAGTTTTGTCAAGCAATGTCAAGGGCCGTCAAGGGTTTGCTTGACGCGGACTCGTGTGTTTTCAAAGGCTTGCGGCGCAGCGGCTTGACAAACGCCCCCTCCCGGATGTCCCGCGTCCGCCGGACGGCCTTCGCTTCAAGCGAACGGCGCCGCGACGGGCCCGAGAGAAAGATTAGCGCGGATTCGGGCGTGTGGGAAGAAATTGTCGGGATCGGGCTGGCCTCGAATAGGCGGATATGGTGAGACGCCGGAGACCCCGGGGGCAACCGGTGGCGAAAGTTTGGTGCCGACTGCGTTGTGCGATCGGTATCGTGTCCCCGTAAAAGTAATTCGGTTATTTCCATGATTCCTCAATCCGTAATTCTTGAGGTCGCGACATGCACGTGTTAATAAAGCGATTAGTACGTGCAATATACGTGATTTGTTTAATGCTTGCATGCACAAGTTACGAGGGCGCGCATTCCCAGACACAAATAACCAAAATTACGACAAGCGAAGGGGTACTCAGCATACGGCCGGGCAAGGGGACGGACTGTTACGCTTGTCAGGGTCTTTACCTTAACGGAAGGCAGATATTGCACGAACAATATGTTTTCTTAACCGCCGCTTACCCCACATTCCAGAACCCGCAATTGGTATCAGTTTCGACATCAACTGGCGGCAACTGTTGTCTTCCGATTCCGGATTTACTGGATTTCAGCGTAAAGCCGCATTTGACCGTCTCAGAGATTGGCTTCGATAAGGATATTGCGCGGTCCCAGAACGGCGTCGTGTTCACTCAGTATACAGGATCTGACGGTCTCGGAGACCGGCTCTTGGGCCTATACGAGTATGTTTTAGGGTCTGGAAAAGCGATCCTCAAGAAAAAAATACCAGAGTACTCCACTGGCCCCCTGAACCAAAAGCAATACCCTGATGATGTTCTGAGTGACCCAGTGATGAGGGAACCGCTGTTGCAATTACTGGGGAAGAAATACTTCCCGACGTTCAGAATGCATACAGAGGTCGCGGGCAAAGTCAAGATCATTGACGATAGAGTGATTATTGGTGCCGGGTGCCAGCCGCACGACTGTAACGACGCTTTCGCAATTTTCATCATTGATACGAAGAAAAACTTAGCATGGGCGGCGGAAGGCGAATCGGCGTCCGACGGCAAGAGGAGTGCTCGAATTTGGGGAGTACTTGGCAAGAATGATCAGAAAATCGTGAGTGAAATCTCTGAGTGGATGGCGAGCCAAGAGATACCAAGCGATGCAATCAGCCGCGTTCCTCTTCCGAACTCAGTCGCTATGCTCTACGAAGCGCGCACCGATGCAGACGCAAATGGACCGTTGAATTCAGCCAATTTGGGCAAGATAGGCTTGTCGACGGGAGAAAGTCCCGTGCGAGCCACCGTCTTGGCACCTGTCGAGTTGTTTAAGTTGCTCGCGCCATCAATTTACGTCGTTCACGCAAGGCGTTCGAACGGCGACGAATTCCAGGGATCAGCGGTCGCGGTCTCGTCGACAATCTTGCTCACGAATTGTCACGTCGTAGCTGGCGCCGATTCGATAAAGATGACGCAAGGCGATTCTCGGGTCGCGGTATCGCTAGTCTCGGCAGACATTGACGCAGACCGTTGCGTGCTCAAGTCCGAAACGCCGTTAGGCCAATACGTTCCAACTCGTAAATTCGGTGACCTAAAGATTGGAGAACGTGTCTATTCGATTGGTGCTCCAGCTGGCCTCGAGCTCACAATGACTGATGGTCTTCTGTCGGGCAAGAGGCCCACGTCCGGGCAGCGTCTAATTCAAACCAGTGCACCGATCTCGCCCGGTTCTTCGGGAGGTGGGCTGTTTGATGAGGCCGGCAACTTGATAGGTATCACGACGTTTCGGTTGAAAGATGCCGAGAATTTAAACTTTGCGATATCGGCGGAAGATTATTTGGAATTACGTTGACGCCTGCTCATTTCCTCTTTTGTTATGCTCGTAACGGCGCGTCCTCGGCTTGCACCCTCGGCTTGAGGGGCACCACTGCGCGGCCGAGGCGGCGCCGGGGCGGCGTCGGCCACCAGAGCAGTTTGCACCTTGCCTGACCGGCCCTCACCCACATCAATAAAACCCCACCGGAAAATACTTCAGATAAATCTCGGCGTAGACGCCGCGCGCGGCCAGACGGGCCAGCGCCCAGTCCATCGCGCGGCGCAGGTCCGCGTCCTCCTTGCGCACGGCGATGCCGACGCCCTCGCCGAAAAAGCGGCTTTCCGTATAGGGGCCGCCCTTGAAGGCGCAGCAATTGCCTGAGGATTCGCCGGCGAGCCAGACCGCCAACGTCAGTCCGTCGGCAAAGGCGGCGTCGATCGCGCCCGCCTTGAGCGCGTCGTGCAAAGCGGCGAAATTGGGATAGGTCTTGGGCTTCGCGCGCGGGAAAAACGTCGTCAGATACGATTGATGCGCCGAGCCGGCGACGACGCCGATGGTTTTGCCGACGAGCGTCGCAGGCGTGGCGTCGGCCAGCGGCGAATCCTTGCGCGTCGCGAACCGTGCGGGGGTCTGGTAGTAGGGCTGCGTGAAGTCGATCCGGGCGCGCACCGCCGCGGTCGCCGCGATCGAGGCGATCACCGCGTCGCCTTTGCCGGCCTCGAGCGAGTCAATCAACGTATCCCAGCGGCGCGCCTGGATCGTGCAGCCGATGTTCAGCTCCTCGCAGATCGCGCGCGCGATGTCGACGTTGAAGCCGGAGAGGGAGCCGTCGGCGAGAGCGAAGTCGAGCGGCGGATAGTCGTCGTCGGTGAGGAAGCGGATGGCTCGCAGGCCGGAGAGATCGGGTCGCTCGAGATGCAGCTCGGGGTCCCAGAAGCTCGGCGCAAGTCCTCGCTCGGCCGCCTGAGTCGTAAAGGCAGTAAGGCAGGCGCCCAGGAGCAGCGGTGCGAAAATATTGCAAAGCGGCCGAAGAATCCACATGACAAGTTCGCTTCAATCGTCTTAATTGGATTCAACTATAATTTTATGCGTTACCTAGAGACCGATGGGGAATAGGGCGCGGGTCCCAATTTCGTTGGCGCGCCGGTTCGTGTGTTGTCGAGTTTCGTAGCGTGGCGGACCCGTTGAAGCAAGCGGTCGCAGGGGGCGACGTTTCGGAGAGATCGGAGGTCGGGCGCGACCCGTCCCGAGTGCGGCGCGAACGCGCGCGAAGCGTGGGCGAGCGCGGCGAACTCGCGCCCGAGATCGCCTTCCTCGCCAAACAGGGCGTCCCGCCGGGGCCGCTGCTCCTGGCGATGCAAATCGCCGACGAGTGCGGGGTCAGCGCCGACGCGGCCCTGCTCGGCGAAGGGCTCGTTGCCGAAGAAGCCTACTATCGCGCCCTCGCGCGTCACCTTCGCGTCCCATATCTTTATTTGCACGCGGCTGTGGCGCCGCGCGGCGCTTCGGTCCGCTATCTCGTCGCCGCTGCGGCGGCCGGCCATTGGCACGGCGGTTTGGTCATCAGTTCGCCACAGCGCCTCGCCGCCGTCATACGCGCGACGGCGGGGGCGCGACTGGCGGACGCGGCCGCCTGCGGCCTGGAGCGGCGCGACCAAGCCATGTCGGCGCATCTCGGGCTGTCCTGGCGCCAAATCGGCAGCCTCGCGCTGGCGTTCGCCATCGCGGCGTTGCTGGCGCGTTTCGCTCCCGGCGCGCTGGCCGCCGTGAGTTCGGTTCTGCTCTGGCTGATTTTCGCCGCCTGGATCATCGTACGCAAGCTCGCCGCCGCGGCGGCCGGAGAGGCGAGGGCCGCTTCGCCGCTGGCCGACATGGATCTGCCCGTCTATTCGGTCGTCGCGCCGCTCTATCGGGAGGCGAACATGGTTCGCAAGCTGGTCGCGCCTCGATGCGATCGACTATCCCCGGGCGAAGCTCGACATCAAACTCGTCGTCGAGCGGCGCGATTCGGAAACCCTCGCCGCGATCGCATCGCTTGGTCTGGCCGCGTGATACGAAGTCATCGTGGCGCCCCCGGGCCTGCCGTCGACCAAGCCGCGCGCCCTGAATGTCGCGCTTGCCGCCCTGCGCGGCGATTACGTCGTCGTCTACGACGCCGAGGACGAGCCCGAACCGGATCAGTTGCGCTTGGCGGCCGCTTGTTTCGCCGCCGATCCCGACCTCGATTGCCTGCACGCGCGACTGACGATCGAGAATGCCGGGGACTCCTGGATCAGCACGATGTTCGCGATCGAATATGCGGCCCTCTTCGATCTGATCAATCCCGGACTGGCGGCGCTTGGCCTGCCGATCGCGCTCGGCGGAACCTCCAATCATTTCCGCGCGCGAACGCTGCGGCGGGTCGGCGGATGGGATGCCTGGAACGTGACGGAGGACGCCGACCTCGGCATCCGACTCGCCCGCGAGGGCGCACGCGTCGCGGCGCTCGCCTCGGATACGCGCGAAGAAGCGCCGAACGACCTCGGCGCCTGGTTCCGCCAGCGCGTGCGCTGGCAGAAGGGCTGGATGCAGACCCTGATTGTCCATTCGCGCCATCCCATCAAATTCCTGCGCGAGCTCGGTCCGATGCGCTCGCTGGCCGCGACGGCGCTCATCGCGGGCTCGGTCCTCGGCGGGCTGTTCGGGCCGGCGCTGGCGATCGATACGCTGTCGCACGCGTTTTGCGGCGATCTGGCGGGAATGAGCGCGTGGCGGGTCGCCGGCGACGTCGCGATCTATACCCTCATGGCGTCGGGGCTGACGGCGATTCTCGTCCCGGCGTTCGTGGCGATGCATCGACGAGGCCTGGCGACGCTGGACCGCGTCCTGCTTCTCCTGCCGGTCTATTACGTGCTGATCTCCGCAGCCAGTTGGGTCGCCTTATTCGATTTGGCGATCAGGCCCTTTTATTGGGCCAAGACCAAACACGGACAGAGCCGCAAGGGCAGAGCGATCGCCCCGCCTCACGGCGCGGCGTCGTGACCGGTCTGGATGTACAGCCGCCCCGGCCCCATCGGCGTCTCGAAGCGGGCGTCGAGGCTGACCCCGGTTCGCGTGCGCAATGTCGATGTCGATGCGGCGCCGAATGGGCCGTTGTGCGAATCCGGATGGGGGCCGGCGCTGAAATCGGCGCCGGCGGCGACATAGCCGCTGATCCTGATGCAGGCGTCCGAGCCGGAAACCGCGAAGAACCCTTGGCCCAGCGCGCGGCAATGGACATCGTTCGGCGACGCCGGGGGTTGGCCGGGCGGCGACAAATCGCCGGCAAACGCGCTCCCCGCGAGGACGCTCGTCGCGGCCGCGCAGAGGCGCAGATATGCCCTCGCCCGCCTCATGGAGACCTTTTGATCGATTCAACTCATCGCACGAAACGGTGCTGTGACAACGTGGCGGGATGAAGGCGACGCGCCTGTCGCCGTGGCGAGTTTGCGTCTCTGTTGCCCGCCGACAACAGTCGCGCGGGGTTCAACGCCAGTCGCCGTATTGGGCCTGGATGAGCGCCAAGGCGGCGACCGCGGCGGTGTCGGCCCGAAGGATGCGCGGACCGAGGCTGAGACGCAGCACGCGCGGCAGGCGAGCGATCGCCTGTCGCTCGACGTCGTCGAAGCCACCTTCGGGGCCAATCAACAGCGTGACGCCGGCCGTCGGCGCGACGTTGGCGAGCGCGGCGATCGGGTTGGCCTGAGGCGCGTCCTCGTCACAAAAGACGAGCAGCCGTTCGGGCGGCCAATTCGCCAGGGCCTTTTCCAGCCGCGTTTCCGCCTCGATCTCCGGCAGCCAGATCACCCCGCACTGCTCGGCCGCCTCCCGGGCGTTGGCTCGCAGCCGCTCGACGTTGACGCGCCCAACCTGCGTGCGCCGCGTGATGACTGGCTGGAGCCGGCGGGCGCCCATTTCGACCGCTTTCTGCGCGACATAGTCGAGACGCGCATGTTTGAGCGGCGCAAAGAAATAGTCGACGTCGGGCGGATATTCCTGCGGCCGAATTTGGGCGCCGATCGCCAGCGTCGCGCTTTTGCGGGCGACGGCGCCGATCGAGGCGGCGAATTCGCCGTCACGCCCGTTGAAGGTCAGCACGCGCGCGCCCGGGCCGAGCCGCAGCACGTTGAGGAGGTAGTTGGACTGGTCCGACGAAAGCGGCGCCGTCGCGCCCTCGCGAAGGTCGCAACCGAGATAGAGGCGGGGGGTCGTGAAGTCGGTGCGGGCCATCGCGGGGATCTTCTGCAGGCGGCGGATTCGCCGCGACCTATAGCATGGCCGCGCGCCGCCAAAGCGCGAACGGGTGTAACGAACCTCGCCGCGGGCGCGAATGGGGAGGGCTTGCGTCGCCCTCGCGGCGCACCGGCCCAGCAGGAGGATCGCATGCGTTCTTTTCACCCCTTGGGCGCGGTCGCCGTGGCGGCCGGCCTGATCGCCGCAGGCTCGGCCCCGGCGTCCGCCGCCGACGCCCGGCATCCCGTGGTGATCGAGCTCTTCCAGAGCCAAGGCTGCTCGTCCTGCCCACCGGCAAACGCCAATCTGATCGCGATCGCCGCGCGACAGGACGTGCTGGCGCTCAATTTCGCCGTCGACTACTGGGACCGCCTGGGCTGGAAGGACACGTTCGCCAAGCCCGAATTCACCGCGAGGCAGTGGGCGTACGCCCATGCGATGCGGCAAGCCGACGTCTACACCCCGCAAATCGTCGTCAACGGTCGCCTCGACGGCGTGGGTGCGGACGCCGCCGAAATGAGCGAGCTGGCGCAGCGCGCCGACCGCGGCGCAAGCGGCCCGGACGTGGCCTTCGAAGCCGGGGCGGTGACGATCGGCGCGGGCAGCGCGCCGCCGCGCGGCGCCGACGTCTGGCTGGCGCGCTATGAGCCGGGCGTGATCGATGTCGCGATCAAGCGCGGCGAAAACGCCGGCCGCACGCTGCCGCACGGCAACGTGGTGCGTGAGATGGTCATGCTCGGTCATTGGAGCGGGGCGGCCGAGCGCCTCGCCCTGCCTCCCGCCGGCGATTCTCGGCTCGCCGCCGCGGTCCTCGTTCAAGCGTCCGGCGAGGGACCGATCCTGGCCGCCGCGAAGAACTAGCCCGGCGGGGGCCTCGCGGCGACGAAAATACCGGCGGCGCCGCGAATCACCCTTGCCAGATCGGTAATGTTCTGCAAATGTTCCGATCGGCCGGCGCCGCGGGCGGGTGGCGGCTCGAGCGGGCGGGGGCGAAATGGTTGCGCGCGTTTCGACAGTGGCGTTCGAAGGCGTCGACGCGCGCGCCGTCGACGTTCAGGTGCAGATCGCCAGCGGCAATGTCGCGTTCATGGTCGTCGGCCTCGGCGACAAGGCGGTCGCGGAATCGCGCGAGCGCGTGCGCGCCGCGCTGATCGCCTCGGGTCTCGCGCTGCCGGCCCGGCGCATCACCGTCAATCTCGCGCCCGCCGACCTGCCCAAGGAGGGCAGCCACTACGATCTGCCGATCGCCCTCGGCGTCATGGCGGCGATCGGCGCAATTCCGGCCGATGCGCTGGACGGCTATGCCGTCATCGGCGAGCTTGCGCTCGATGGCACGGTGAGCGCCGTCGCCGGCGTGCTGCCCGCGGCGATGGCCGCCAACGCGCGCGGCCTCGGCCTGATCTGTCCGGCCGCCTGCGGCCCGGAGGCGGCGTGGGCCTCCGCCGATCTCGACATTCTCGCGCCGCGTTCGCTGATCCAGCTCGCCAATCATTTCAAGGGAACGCAGGTGTTGAATCGACCCGAGCCCGCCATGCGCGCGGTCGGGGGGCCGCAACCGGACCTGCGCGACATCAAGGGCCAGGAGAGCGCCAAGCGAGCCCTGGAGGTCGCGGCCGCCGGCGGCCACAACCTTCTCATGTGCGGCGCGCCCGGCGCCGGCAAATCGATGCTGGCGCAGCGCCTGCCCTCGATCCTGCCGCCGCTCAGCCCACGCGAGCTCCTGGAAGTGTCGATGGTCCACTCGGTCGCCGGCATTCTCGCCGGCGGCGCGCTGACCGATCGCCGGCCGTTCCGCGCGCCGCATCATTCCGCCTCGATGGCGGCCCTGGTCGGCGGCGGGGTCCACGCCAGGCCCGGCGAAATCTCGCTTGCCCATCACGGCGTGCTGTTCCTCGACGAATTGCCGGAATTCCAACCGCAGGCGCTCGACAGCCTGCGCCAGCCGATCGAGACCGGCGAGGTCGCGATCGCGCGCGCCAATCACCGCGTCGTCTATCCCGCGCGGTTCCAACTCGTCGCCGCCATGAATCCCTGCCGCTGCGGCCAGGCCGACGAGCCGGGCTATTCCTGCCGCCGGGCGCCGAACGCCCGCTGTGTCGCGCAGTACCAGGGCCGGCTCTCCGGCCCGCTGCTCGATCGCATTCGATCTGACGATCGACGTGCCCTCGGTCGCCGCCGCCGATCTGCTGCGGCCGGCGCCGACGGAAGGCTCGGCCGAAGTCGCGGCGCGGGTGCGCGAGGCGCGGCAGATCCAGACCGAGCGCTATCGTTCCCTAGGGCTCGACGGGTTCGGCAGCAATGCCGCGGCGCCCGCCAGCCTCGTCGAGACGATCGCCGCGCCCGAGAATGCGGCGATGGCGCTCCTGCGCGAGGCCGCCGAACGGCTGCGCCTCTCGGCGCGCGGCTACCACCGCGTACTGAAACTGGCGCGAACTCTCGCCGATCTCGACGGCGGCGGCGCGGTGCGGCGCGTTCATCTCGCGGAAGCCCTGAGCTACCGCGGCGCGCAGGAGCGGGCCGCCGCCGCGGCGTGATCGCTCCGGCGCAAGCTGGGGCGGCCATAGTTCAAATGTCGGCTGGGACGGCAAGGGTTTCTCAACTGCGTCCTGGCATCATTGGGGCGCCCGTCCGAACCGGACCGGCGACAGGAAGCTCGATGATCGATCCCTTGGCTGACTTGGCGCTTTTCGACCTGCGCGTTCTGGCGATCGAGACAGGGCCGCTGATCGCGCTCGCGCTCGCCTTGGCCGCGTGGACGGAGCGGCTGCGCCTGGGCGCCCGGCGGCGCGTCGCCCGGGCGGAGGCGATCGCCGAAAGCCTGCGCGACGAGGTCTGGCGGCTGAAGGAAGCGGCGACCGCGCGCGACCGCGCCGAGGCGGCGAACGAAGCCAAATCGCGTTTCCTCGCGACGATGAGCCATGAGATTCGGACGCCGCTGAGCGGAATTCTCGGCATGGCCGATCTGCTGCGCGACGCCGAACTCGATGCCGAGCACGCCAGCTATGTCGAGGCGATCCGCGGCTCCGGCGCCGCGCTCGCGAATCTCATCGATCAGATCCTCGACTTTTCCAAGATCGAGGCCGGCAGGCTCGAACTGGTCCGCGAGGCATTCGACCTGCGCAAGCTGGTGGAAAGCACGGTCGAGCTTCTCGCCCCGCAAGCGCAGGGCAAGGGTCTCGAGATCGCGGTGTCGATCTCGGCCGACGCGCCGCGCTACGTGCTCGGCGACAGCTTGCGGCTGCGGCAGGCGTTGACCAATCTCGCCGGCAACGCGGTCAAGTTCACCCAGAACGGCGGCATCTGCGTCAGCGTCGAAATGACGGCTGACGGCGGGGTTCTGTTCAAAGTCATGGACACCGGCCCCGGCGTTCCCGCCGATCGCCGCGCCGCGATTTTCGAGGACTTCGAGCAGGGCGACGGCTCCAACGCCCGGCATTTCGAGGGAACCGGCCTCGGGCTCGCCATTTCCCGGCGGATCGTCGCGCTGATGGGGGGCGAACTCGTCCTGGAAGACAATCCCGGCGGCGGCTCGATCTTTTCCTTCGCCGTCGATCTACCGGCCCGCGCCGACACGGCGCCCGAAGCCGCGCCGGTCAGTCTCGCCGGGCGCTGCGCGCTCATCATCGCCCATTCGCCATTCGAGGCGCCGGCGATCGCGGCGCGCCTCAACGAGGCGGGCGCCGCGGTCACGCGGGCGGACGGGCTCGAGGATGGGCTCGCGGCGCTGAAGTCGGGGCCGCAACCGGATCTCGTGATCATCGATTGCGCCCTCGGCGTCGAGGCGACCAATCGGCTTGCGCTCGCGGCGCGGGTCGCCGGCGCGCCAAAGAGCCTGGTGCTGTTCTCGCCGTTCGAGCGGCGCGCCTTCGGTCAGACATCGCTGCAAGGCTTCGACGGCTGGCTGGTCAAGCCGGTGCGCGCGCGCTCGCTGTTCGACCGCCTGGCGAGCGAATTCGCCCCTTCCGCGAGCGCGCCAACGCCGACGCGCGCGAATGCGAGCCCGCCGGCGCGCGCCCTGCGGGCGCTGCTCGCGGAAGACAACGACATCAACGCCGTCGTCGCGCAAAAGGCGCTGCGACGCCTCGGGTTCGACGTTACGCGGGCGCGCGACGGCGACGAGGCGATGCGGTTCGCCGGCGCCGCGACGCGCGGCGAAGCGCCGCGGATCGATGTCATCCTGATGGACATCAAGATGCCGGGAATGGACGGCTACGAGGCGGCGCGCGGCATTCGCCGCCTGGAGCGCGAAACCGGCGCCGCGCGCGTCGCGCTCGTTGCGTTGACCGCCAATGCGATGGCCGAGGATCGGCGCGCCAGCGTCGCGGCCGGCTTCGACGAATTTCTCACCAAGCCGGTCGATCTCGCCCGGCTCGCCGAAACGATCGAGCGCGTTTTGGCCGACCCCTCGCCGCTCCCTTCCCCGGCGCGCGCGCGCATGTCATAATTTTGTGCGCCAATAATGGTTTGACAGCGCCATCGCCAAGGCGAATCGGGGGAATGAATGTCGCAGGGGTCGATGGCGCGGGCCGGGGCCGGCGCGCCGGCGTCGGCGCGTCGAGACGTGCGCGATCTCATGGGATTGCCGAAGACGCTCGGCGCGCTCGGCGACCTCGATGTCCGGCTCGCCACGACCAAGCTGGAAATCCGTCTCGCGCAAAAGCTGCGCTATCGCGTTTTCTTCGAAGAGGGCGGCGCTGAACCCAACCGGATTGCGCGTGTGATCGGTCGCGACGTTTGCCCGTTCGATCGCGTTTGCGACCATCTCATCGTTGTCGACAGCGCGATCGCGCGCGCCGACGGCGGCCCAACCGTCGCCGGCGCGTACCGGCTCCTGCGCGGGGACGTGGCGGAGGCGAACTTCGGCTTTTACAGCGCGCGCGAGTTCGACGTGGCTTCGCTCGCCGCGCGACATCCCGGCAAGCGGCTGCTCGAACTCGGCCGCTCCTGCGTCGCGCCGGGCTATCGCGGCAAGCGCACGCTCGAACTTCTGTGGCGCGGGATTTGGGCCTATGCGCGCCACCACCGCATCGATGTGATGTTCGGCTGCGCGAGCTTTCCCGGCGCGGACCCCGCGGAGCACGCCGCCGCGCTGCGCTTTCTGCGCGCGGATCGCCCCGCCGACGATCTCTGGGATGTGCGCCCGCTCGCCGGCCGCGCCGTCGATCTGACGCCGACGGACGACGGGCCGGCCGATCCGCGCGCCGCGATCCGCGCCTTGCCGCCGCTGATCAAGGGCT
>CAWEYC010000027.1:0-379490 GCA_963813195.1 uncultured Alphaproteobacteria bacterium
ATGGTCGCGACCTATCTCGACATAACTCCGGACGAGAAGCAGGAGATCCTGGAAACGGTCGACATAAAGGCTCGCATGGAGCGAATCTCGCGCATCTTGGCGCACCGCATCGAAGTCCTTCGATTGTCGCAGGAGATCGGCCGCGAGACCAGGGCGTCGATCGACGCTCGCAATCGGGAAGTGCTGCTGCGCGAACAGATGGCCGCGATCCAGCGCCAGTTGGGCGAAGGCGACGAAGGCAAGGCGGCGGAGGTCGCCGAACTCGGCGAGGCGATCGCCAAGGCCAAGATGCCCCAAGAGGTCGACGAGCAGGCGCGCAAGGAACTCCGCCGGTTGCAACGAATGCCGGAAGCGGCGGCCGAATATGGAATGGTCCGCACCTACCTCGACTGGATGATCGAGCTGCCGTGGAGTCTGCCCCAAGAGAGCGACATCGATATCTCAGTCGCGCGGCGCACTCTCGACGAGGATCATTTCGGGCTCGAAAAAATCAAGCGGCGGATCATCGAGTATCTGGCGGTCCGCAAGCTCGCTCCAGGCGGCAAAGCGCCGATCCTGTGCTTCGTCGGACCGCCCGGCGTCGGCAAGACTTCGCTCGGTCAATCCATCGCCCGGGCGATGAATCGCAAATTCGTCCGGGTCAGCCTCGGCGGCGTTCACGATGAAGCCGAAATTCGCGGCCATCGCCGCACTTATATCGGGGCTTTGCCGGGCAACATCATCCAAGCCATTCGCAAGGCGGGCACGCGCGATTGCGTCATGATGCTCGACGAGATCGACAAGCTCGGGTCGGGCATTCAAGGCGATCCCGCCTCCGCGTTGCTGGAAGTGCTCGATCCCGAACAGAACAACAGTTTCCGCGACAATTACCTGGCTGTCCCCTTCGATCTCAGCCGCGTCGTCTTCATCGCGACCGCCAACATGCTGGACACCATCCCCGGGCCGCTGCGCGATCGCATGGAGATCATCAGCCTCGCCGGCTACACCGCCAACGAAAAATTGGAGATTGCGCGGCGATATCTGGTTGCGCGGCAGATGGAGGCGAATGGTCTGAAATCCAGCCAGGTCGTCGTTCCCGACGAGACCCTGCGCGCCATCATCGAGCACTATACGCGTGAGGCGGGCGTCCGGAGCCTCGAACGTGAGATCGGCAGGATGTTGCGCCACGCAGCGGTTCGAATCGCCGAAGGGCAGGGCGGCCCGAACACCATCGCCGCCAGCGACCTTCCGCCCATTCTCGGCGCGCCGGTGTTCGAAGACGAAGTCGCGATGCGCACCAGCGTGCCGGGCGTCGCGACGGGCCTCGCCTGGACGCCAGTCGGCGGCGACATCCTGTTCATCGAGGCGGCCGGAATTCCAGGGAACGGCAGACTGATCCTCACGGGACAACTTGGCGAGGTGATGCGGGAGAGCGCGCAGGCGGCGCTGAGCATCGTCAAGAGCCGAGCCGTCTCTCTCGGAATCGACCCCATCCGCTTCGAGAAGACCGACATCCACATTCACGTGCCGGCGGGCGCGACGCCGAAGGACGGACCGAGCGCCGGCGTCGCCATGTTCATGGCGCTGGTCTCGCTCATGACGGACCGCACCATCCGCAACGATACGGCGATGACCGGCGAGATCAGCTTGCGCGGGCTCGTGCTTCCGGTCGGCGGCATCAAGGAGAAGGTCATCGCCGCGCAGCGGGCCGGGATCAAGCGCGTGATGCTGCCAGCGCGGAACAAGAAGGACTATGAGGACATTCCCGAAGAAGTCCGCCAGAAGCTGGAATTCTTTTGGCTCGAGCGCGTCGAGGAAGCGGTTTCATTGGGGCTCGACCAGTCGGAGCGTGGCGAGTGAGCGGGCGCGAAACTCGTCATCGCCGGGCCGAGCGCGAAGGCCTGAAGCAACTCGCAGCGATTCAGGGACGGCGGGTCAACCCTAACCGCTTGCCGATCAGCCGGTCGACGACGCGCTTGGGCAGCAGCGTCGGCAGGGTCCAGTTGGCGAGGCGGTTCGGCACGACGGCGTAGCGCGCCCGGGGCTTGGCGACGGTCAGCGCCCGATGGATCGCCTCGCCGATGCGCTCGGGAGGCAGTCCCTTGCGCCCCTCGGTAATGAAATATTCCACGAATTTCCTGAGCGCCGGGGCGAAATCCGTCTTCGCATAGGCGGCCTCGTCGGCCTTTTCCGCCTTGTCCCAGATCGGCGTCACGACCGCGCCTGGACCGATCGCGATCACGTCGACGCCATAGAGCATCAGTTCGCGCCGCAGGCTGTCGGTGAACGCCTCCAGGGCATGTTTTGACATGGCATAGTCGCCGAGAAAGGGCGGCGCGAGCTTGCCGGCGACGGAGGTGATGTTGACGATGCGGCCCGGACCGCCCGCCAAGGCGCGATCCCCACCCAACAATGGTATGAAGGCTTGGGAGACTGTCACGGCGCCGAGAACGTTGACCTCGAATACTTGCCGGATCTGATCGATGGGCATGTGCGCCAGCGGTCCGCCGAGCCCCACACCGGCGTTGTTCACCAGGCCTTTGAGCGTCCGGCCGCCGAGCTTGGCGCGCACCTCGGCGGCCGCCGCGCTCACCGCGCCGGCGTCGGTCACGTCGAACAGCAGCGGAGCGACCTTGTCGCCGAACTCCAGGCGCAGCGACTCCGCGTCGGCAGGCTTGCGCACTCCGGCGAATACGCGCCAGCCATTCCCAGTCAGAACTTTGACGGCGCTTCGGCCGATGCCGGTCGAGGCGCCGGTCACCAGCGCATCCCTAGTCATCCTTCCGCCCTCAGCAATCGTATCGCCACGTTGATTGCGCCGCGCTGTATAGGCTGGGACCGGCGCTCGCCCGCAATTTGCCGCCGACTGTGCCCTACTCCCTTGCGCCTATGCAAATGGCGCGAGCGGGCGCCGTCCCGCTCGTGTTTTGACACTTTGCTAGGTTGGCGGAACCGATTGAGGTTCTGGGGGTTTAACGAAGCGTGACGCCCGCGACGGTTCCTCGCCGAGTTTCCGCGCGCTCCGGGCGGAAAAGCAAATTCGGCAGTTTCCAGGCCTTATCTTGAGGCGCAGCGTTGCGCGAGTGCGCGAGAGGAGCGCCGTATAGGGGGCATGAGATCGTGGCGTCACTGGCGAAGACCCCAATCGAAGGAGACGCGGCTCTTTTAGTCGACCAAATGATTTTGGATCTGCTGCCGGCGGCCGTTTATGCCTGCGACGCGCAAGGCCTGATCACCCGGCACAATCGCAAGGCGGCGGAAATCTGGGGGCGCGAGCCCCGAAGTGGCGATCCATCCGAGCTCAACGGCGGCTCCCATAGGTTGTTCTGGCCCGACGGGCGCCCGTTGGCGCACGCGGACACCCCGACGGCGGCCGCGATCCGCGGCGGCCAGTCCACCCGGGACGTTGAAATCATGATAGAGCAACCATCCGGACACCGCGTTTATGTGCGGGGCAATGTCGATCCGATCAGAGGTCGATCCGGTGAGGTCGTCGGCGCAGTCCATTGCTTTCAGGACATCTCGGATCGCAAGGAGGCCGAGCGTAAGCTCGAGGAGAAGGAACGCCTGCTGAAGGCTATCGCGGAGACAACTCCCGCATGCGTGAAGATCGTGGCGCGGGACGGCGCTCTCCTGCTCATGAATGAGGCCGGCCTCCAGATGGTCGAGGCGGAAAGCTTCGATGCGATAGAGGGCAGACCCACCGCCGACCTGATCGCCCCTGAAGACCGGGCGGATTGGAGCGCGCGGCACGAGCGGGTCTGCGCCGGCGAGCGGTTGAGGTGGGAGTTCGACGTGGTCGGCTTGCGGGGAACCCGCCGGCACATGGAGACGCATGCCGCGCCATTGAGCCTGCCCGATGGGACTTTCGCCCAGCTTGCGATTACGCACGACGCCACGGACCGTAAGCAACACGAGGACGCGGTTCGCAACAGCGAGCGCAGGCTGCGTGACCTGTTGGACGCGCTCCCCAGCGCCATCTACACCACCGACGCCGAGGGCCACATCACGTTCTACAATCAGGCCGCAGTCGAGATATCGGGCCGCCGACCGGAACTGGGAACGGACAAGTGGTGCGTCACGTGGAAGCTTTTTCGGCCGGACGGCGCCCCTATGCCGCACGATGAATGCCCCATGGCGATGGCGCTGCGGGAAAAGCGGCCAATTCGGGGGATAGAGGCGGTCGCTGAACGCCCCGACGGAACTCGCGTGCCCTTCCTCCCCTATCCAACCCCTTTGTTCGACGAAAAGGGAGAGTTGGCCGGCGCCGTCAACATGCTGATGAATATCTCCGATCGGAGGAAGGCCGAGGAGTACGCGCAGCGGCTCGCCGCGATCGTCGAGGGCTCCGACGACGCGATCGTCAGCAAGGATATCCGCGGCGTAATTCAGACCTGGAACAAAGGCGCCGAACGTCTTTTCGGCTACGAGGCGCATGAGGTGGTCGGCAAGCCGGTGAACGTCCTGATTCCGCCCGACCGACCGGACGAGGAACCGGAGATTCTGAGCCGGATAGGACGTGGTGAGCGCATTGATCACTACGAGACGACTCGCCTGCGCAAGGACGGAACCTTGATCGACGTTTCGATAACGGTGTCGCCGTTGAGAAACGCCCAGGGCAGGATCGTCGGCGCCTCCAAGATTGCGCGCGATGTCACCGATCGCCGGAAACAGGAAGAGCGCCGAAAGCTGTTGACCAATGAATTGAACCACCGCGTCAAAAATACGCTCGCGACGATTCAGTCGGTCGCGGCCCAGACTTTTCGCGGCGGCAGCCAGGCCGCGACCCTGCGGCAATTTGAAAAGAGGCTGGTCGCCCTGTCGCGAACGCACGATGTGCTGACGCGAGAAAGCTGGGAAGGCGCCGACCTCGCGGAACTCGTCGAGGACACGATCTCTCCCTTGTGCGTGGAACCGGCGGAGCGTTTCGAAATCAACGGGCCGACGCTACGATTGCGTCCCAAGGTGGCGCTCTCGCTCTCGATGGCGCTGCACGAGCTTTGCACCAATGCCGTAAAGCATGGCGCTCTCCTGAACCTTGGCGGCCGCGTCAAAATCGCTTGGCAGGTCGAATATTCGGGTCCCGCGCGGCGGCTGCGCCTGCATTGGGAAGAGTTGGACGGCCCGCTCGTGGAAGCGCCATGCCAAAGAGGCTTTGGTTCTCGCCTGCTTGAACGCGCGCTGGCTCGCGAACTCGGCGGAAAAGTGCAACTCATATTTCCGCCGAGCGGCGTCGTCTGCGATATCGAGGCTCCCCTTGCATGATCGATCGCCATCCTCAATCGGACCCCGACGCGAACTCGACAGCTGGCCCCCCAAAGGCGCTGCGGGTTTTCGTGGTGGAAGACGAAGGCATGGTCGCGATGTTGATCGAGGACATGCTGACTGAGCTTGGCCATGAGGTCGGCGCCGTCGCCTCCCGCATGGAGGAGGCGCTGCAGATCGCAAAAACCGGATTGTTCGACTTTGCGATCGTCGACGTGAACCTGGACGGCCAGCCGAGCTACCCCCTTGCCGGGTTGCTGACCTCGCGCGGCATTCCCTTCGCGTTCGCCACGGGCTATGGGCTGGATGGGTTGGATCACCAGTTCGCGGCGGTTCCGACCCTAGCGAAGCCGTTCGTAACCGCCGATCTGGCGAGGCTCCTGTCGAGCGTCGAACGGCGAAGCTAGGCAATGGCGGCCGCCTAATCTCGATAGGACGAATCCTGCTCATCCAGCTTTGACTTGAGATGCTCGAAATGGGCGAAGGCCATGCCGTCGTACAGGCGCCAGCCTTCGGCCGTCTTGCGAGCCACGTCATCGTCGAGGACATTCAGCGGTTGCCCGCTCGCATAGGCCAACATTAGGGTCTTACTGGCTCTTTCGAGAAAGTATAGATGCTCGAACGCCTGCGCGACTGTCGGGGCCGTTACGGTCACGCCATGATTCCCCATCATGAGGATCGGATAATCTCCGAAGACCTGGGCTAAGCGGGCGCCTTCCGCGGTTTCGTCCGCGATGCCGCCGAAATTGAGGTCGATCCCGATGAGGCCGAAGAACCGGGCGGTATTCTGGTCGATCGGCTTCAGCGTCGGATCCTTGAGCGTCGCGAGCGCAGTGCAATAGGGCGGATGGCAGTGGAGCATCACCCTGATGCCTGGCTTTTGACTGTGGATGGCGCCGTGGATGGTCCACGCCGAAGGATCGGGGGCGTTCGGCCGATCCATCACGCCGGCGTCGTTGGAGTCGAGGAGCAGCAAATCGCTGGCTCGAATCGCGGAGAAGTGCCGCCATTTCGGGTTCAGAAGAAAGGTGCTGCCATCGTCCGAGATCGCGGCGCTGAAGTGGTTTCCGACGGACTCGTGCCAGTCGAATTGGGCGGTCAGACGGAAAGCCGCCGCGAGATCCACTCTCAGCTGCTGGACGTCAACGCTGGCAGCTTGCGAAGAGGGAGGGGTCGGATGCATCACGTTCATGGTCGCCCTGCTTTCGAGGTGGGAATTGCGGCTGGCGGGATATTATGCAGCGGACGCGGTGGCCGCGTCACGGGCAAAATGTCGATTTATCGCTCCGGTCCGGGCGGCGCCACAGCGGGCGCTTCATCGCGATCCTTACGGCATCCGCGCAGAAACAAGCGGACGCAGGCGCGCGCTCTTTCCCTGGTCTCGGCCGGGGTCGGGAGCGCGACGCCTGCTAGCATCGCGGCGCGTTGAGGCTCCATCATCATCATGCCGCGCAGCATGCCGGCGGCGGCGACGGGATCGTCGAGTTCGAGGACGCCCATCTCGCATTGCCGCGCCAGAAACCTCGAGAGGACCGCCTGGGTCTTGACGACGGCGTCCGTGTAGAAATTCGCCGCCAACTCCGGAAACCGGTCGGCCTCCGCGAGGGCGAGTTTGAATGTGGAAATCGTGTCGGCCGCCAGGGTCAAATTGCCGAGCTCAGTCAGGTGCCGCTCCAGTCCGAGGGCGACGTCCGGCGTTGCGATCGTCTCCTCGTCGGTCGCGGCCAGGAATTGCGCGATGCGATCGCTCACGGTGGTCCTGAAGAGGTCCGCCTTGGCGGGGACGAGCCGGTACAGTGTCTTCTTCGAGACGCCGGCGCCTTTGGCGACGTCGTCCATGCAAGTGCCGGCGTAACCGCGGGTCATGAACTCGCGCCTCGCCGCCTGCGCGATCAGATGGCGCGTCTCGTCGTCCGACCGCGTCGGCGGTCGTCCCCGCGCCCGAGCGCCCGAACACCCGACTTCACTCATGAAAATCTTTCCTGCCGGCTATTGACACCTTCAACGTAAACACTATTTTGGAAACTATCAAGTTTCCTAAATGGGGCCGGGGACAGCTTTCGACCGCTTCGCGAAGCCAGACAAGGAGTGTAGGCGATGACCCACCATCCCAGTTCGGTAGAGATCGCGCGGCCGGTCTCCGAGAGCGAAGCGATGCAGCCGTTTCAGGCCGGAGATGGTCGCCCGGCCGCCGAGCCTGCAGCGGCCAAGGCCATCCCGGCGGCTCTGACCAAGGTTCGCCTGAAGCCGATCCTCATGGCCGTCGCGGGCCTCGCGGCGCTCGGCGCCGGGGGGTACTACGGCTGGGACTATTGGACGACCGGCCGCTTCCAAGTCTCGACTGACGACGCCTACGTGCAGGCGGACAATACGACCATAGCGCCAAAGGTCTCCGGTTATCTCGCCGAGGTTCTGGTCGGGGATAACGAAACGGTGACGGCTGGCCAGGTGCTGGCTCGCATCGACGACCGCGACTACAAGGTCGCGCTCGACCAGGCGAAGGCGGACGTGGGCGCCGCCGAGGCCGCCATCGCCAGCAAGCAAGCTGCGATCGACGCGCAGCAGTCGGTCATCGAGGCCGCCGGCGCCACCGTGCAGGTCGATGAGGCCGGCGCAACCTTCGCCGACCAGGAGAACAAGCGCTACACCGATCTGGCGACGACCGGCTTCGGCTCCGTGCAAAACGCACAACAGGCCGCCTCTCGCACCGCCGCGTCCCGCGCCGCCATTCTGCGGGATAAAGCGGCGCTGGACGCCTCGATCAAGCAACTCGCTCTGTTGAAGGCGGAGTTGGCTCAGGCGCAAGCCGTTCTCGCCCACAGCGAGGCGGTGCGCAGTCAGGCGGAGCTCAACCTCGGCTACGCCTCCATTGTGTCGCCGGTCGACGGAATCGTCGGCAACCGTACGCTTCGCGTCGGCCAATACGTTCAGGCGGGGACGCAGTTGATGTCCGTGGTGCCGAGCGCCGACGCCTATGTCGTGGCCAATTTCAAGGAGACGCAGCTCACCGACGTTCATCGCGGGCAGCCGGTGGAGATCGAAGTCGACATGTTTCCCGGCCGAACCTATCACGGCCATGTCGACAGCCTCGCGCCCGCGAGCGGCCAGGAGTTCGCGCTGCTGCCGCCCGACAACGCCACCGGCAACTTCACCAAGGTCGTCCAGCGCATTCCGGTCAAGATCCTCCTCGACCGCGACAGCGCCAATTCGGGCGATCTCCGCCCTGGCATGTCGGTGACGCCCAGCATCGACACCAAGACGCCAAGCGACCGCGTTCGAACCGCCAGCGTCGGCAGAGCTGAACGGTAGGACTGAGCGAGACTCTCTGGAGGGTCGATCCGATGGCCAACCCGTCGACAGTCGCCGCATCGAACGGCGTCGCCGGCCCCGCGCCGCGCGCCAGCACGACGGACTGGATCGCCGTCATGGCGTGCATGATCGGCGCTTTCATGGCGATCCTCAACATTCAGATCACCAACGCCTCGCTGCTCGACATCGAGGGCGGCATCGGAACGGGCGTCGACAACGGCGCCTGGATTTCGACCGCCTATCTCATCGGCGAGATCATCGTCATTCCGCTCACCGACTATCTGAGCCGCGTGTTCTCGTTCCGTCGCTACCTGCTGGTCAACGCGGTCCTGTTTCCGCTGTTTTCGATCGGCTGCGCCTTTGCCCACGATCTCGGCTCGATGATCGTCATGCGCGGCCTGCAGGGCTTCGCCGGCGGCATCCTGATCCCCATGGCGTTCACCATGGTGCTGACCAAACTGCCCAAACCGCAGCAGCCGATCGGCCTCGCGCTGTTCGCGCTGTCGGTGACGTTCGCTCCGGCGATCGGGCCGACCATCGGCGGTTATCTCACCGAGAACTATGGCTGGCAGACGATCTTCTTCATCAACGCCGTCCCCAGCGCCGTCATGGTCGTGGCGCTCGCTTTGACGCTCGAGACGAGCCCCATGCGGCTCGGCCTGCTCAAGGAGGGCGACTGGGCCGGCATCGCGACCATGGCGATCGGGCTCTCCGCTCTGCAAACCGTGCTCGAGGAGGGCAACAAGGACGATTGGTTCGCCTCGCCGCTGATCTTGCGTCTCGCGATCGTCGCGGCGGTGTTCCTGACCGCCTTCGTCTGGATCGAGATGACTGTCGAAAAGCCGCTCGTGAGTTTGCGGCTGTTGGCGCGCCGCAACTTCGGCCTCGGCGTCCTCGCCAATGTGCTGGTCGGCTTCGCGCTGTTCGGCTCGGTCTATATTCTTCCGCAATATCTCGGCCAGGTGCAGCGCTACAACGCCGAACAGATCGGCGGCGTTCTGGCGTGGACCGGTCTGCCCCAGTTGTTGCTGATCCCGCTGGTTCCGATGCTGATGAAGCGGTTCGATCCCCGCTACATCGCCTTTGTCGGCATCAGCCTGTTCGCCGCCAGTTGCTTCATGAACATGACGCTCTCGCTCGACACGGCCGGCGATCAGTTCTTCTTTCCGAATGTCGTGCGCGCGATCGGCCAGGCCCTGGTGCTCACGCCCGTCAGCGCGATCACCACCGCGGGCATCGCGGCCAGCGAAGCCGGCGCGGCGTCGGGGTTGTCGAACATGCTGCGCAACCTCGGCGGCGCGGTCGGCACCGCGACGCTGGCGACGGTCCTCACCAAGCGCGAGCAATTCCACTCCAACATCATCGGGCAATCGGTGACGCTCGCGCGCGACGAGGTGCGCCAGCGCCTCGATGCGATGACCGGCTATTTCATGTCGCATGGCGTCACCGACCGCGCCGCGGCGGCCCACGACGCCGTCGTGTACCTCGGCAACGTCGTCAAGCGGCAGGCCCTCATCATGGGCTTCAGCGACACCTTCGCCATCATCGGCGTGCTGCTGGCGATCGCCGCCGTCGCGCTCCTGTTCGCTCGAAAGGCGCAGGGCGGCGCGGCGGCCGGGGCGCACTGAGCAAGGAGCCGGCCGGCCCTTACCCCAACCCCGCCGGGGCTGGACCGCCGCTCGCCCAGTCCAGCAACTCCACCGTATGTACGACCGGCGTCGCCGTCCCGCTGGCGATCTGCGCGAGACAGCCGATGTTGCCGGCGGCGATCACGTCCGGCTTCACGCGCGCGAGATTGGCGACCTTCCGTTGGCGCAGCGCCGCGGCCATTTCCGGCTGCAGGATATTGTACGTGCCCGCCGAGCCGCAGCAGATATGCGCTTCCGGCGGGTTGCGCACTTCGAAGCCGGCGCGGCGCAGCAGCGCCTTGGGCGCTTCGAGGATCTTCTGGCCGTGCTGCAGGGTGCAGGCGGCGTGATAGGCGACGATGAGCTTCTTCGGATTGGCAAACGCGAGTTCGAGGCCGCCCACATATTCGCTGACGTCCTTGGCGAGCGCCGCGACCCGTTCAGCCTTTTCGGCGTAAGCGGGATCGTCGCGCAGCATGTGCGCGTAGTCCTTGATCGTCGCGCCGCAGCCCGAGGCGGTGATCACGATCGCCTCCAGGCCGGCGCCGTCCGCTTCGCGAAGCCACGCGTCGATGTTGGCGCGCGCCTGATCGAGGGCGGGCGCCTCGCGGCCCATGTGATGCAGCAGCGAGCCGCAACAGCCCTCGCCGCGGGGCAACACGACGTCGACGCCGGCGCGATTCAGCAGCCGGATCGTCGCCGCGTTGATCTGAGGCGCCAGCGCGTCCTGCGCGCAGCCGGTGAGCAGCGCGACGCGACGGCGCTTGGCGCGAGGCGCCGGCGCCGCGAATTCGCCGGGGCGGGAGGCGCGGCCCGGCGCTTCCTTGGGGGCCAGAGCCAGCATCGCCGCGAGCTTGTCGCCGAAGCCGGGAATGCGCTTCAGGATCGGCGCGAACGGCCGGCCGACGCGCGCCAGCGCGAGGGCGGCGCGGAAGAGGTCGCGCGAGGGCAGCAGGCGCGCCAGCGCGGCGCGGATCATGCGGTCGGCAAACGGGCGCTTGTAGGTCGCCTCGATCGCGGCGCGGGTATGGTCGACGAGGCGGCGGTAGTCGACGCCGGACGGGCAGGTCGTCATGCAGGCTAGGCACGACAGGCAATGGTCGATCGGCGCCACGTCCTCGGCGGTGGGCTTGCGCCCGGTCTCCAGCAAATCCTTGATGAGATAGATGCGCCCGCGCGGGCTTTCGCGCTCGTCGCCGGTGACGAGATAGGTCGGGCAGGTGGCGGTGCAGAAGCCGCAATGCACGCAGGAGCGCAGGATCTTCTCCAGCGGCCGCACATGCGGGTCGGCGAGCTGCTCGGGGGCGAAGTGGGTTTGCATGAGTGATCAAACTTTGCTGGATTGCGTCGACGTCGGTTGGCGCGTCCTCATCCGGCCGCGCTTCGTGAGCGGGAGAAGGGTTGCGCCCCCTCTCCCGCATAGGGCGTTCGGAAGAACGCCCGCCTTCCGACGGGCTATGCGGGAGAGGGCCGGGGTGAGGGCTCCTTCACATCCCCGCCGCCATTCGCCCGGAATTGAACAGGCCGCCCGGATCGAAGCTCGCCTTCACGCCCTTGGTAAGGCGCGCCAGCGCCGGCGACAGCGGTTGGAAGACGTCGACGCGGGCGCGCAATTCGTCGGGCGCGCGCACGAGCGTCGCATGGCCGCCGAACGGGGCGAGCGCGGCGCGCAAAGTCGCGGCGGCGCTTTCCGTCGGTTCGCTCGCCAGCCAGACGAGGCCGCCGCCCCAATCGTAGAAATGGCGCAACGCCAAAGCTCCGAGGCGCGCGACGAATTGCGCGCCCTTCGACGGCGCGAGGCTGACGCGCCAGATCGCGCGATCGCCCGGTTCCGCCAGGAATTCGGCGTCGCGCACGGCGCGCCAAATGCGTTGCGATTCCTCGTCGCGCAGCGCGTGCTTGGCGCCGAAATCGGCGAGCAGCGCGATGAGCCGCTCGGTCCGATAGTCCACCAATTCGGCGAAGCCCTCGACGCGCAGCAGGGTGCGGGGAAACTCCCGGCCCATGCCGACGCCGATCGAGGCCGCGGCGCTGACGCCGAACGGCGAGCCGAGCGCCTGCGCCATCGCCGCGACGGCGCGTTCATCGTCGAGGCGGCGTATGACGATGGTCGCCTCGCTCTGCGGCTTGGGCAGCAGCTTGAAGGTCGCCTCGGTGACGAGGCCGAGCGTTCCGTGGGCGCCGCAGATCAGCTTGACGAGATCGAGGCCGGTGACGTTCTTCATCACCCGGCCGCCGCTCTTGACGCATTCACCGCGTCCATTGACGAGGCGCAGCCCGATGAGGCTGTCGCGCGCCGCGCCGGCGCTGATACGGCGCGGACCCGAGGCATTGGTGGCGACGAGGCCGCCGATCGTCGGCTCGCCGGCGCCGCCATAAAGCGCGCGATGGTCGATCGGTTCGAAAGGCAGCATCTGGCCATGCGCGGCGAGCGCCGCCTCGACGACGCCGAGCGGCGTCCCCGCGCGAACCGAGATCGTCATCTCGGCCGGCTCGTGGAAGACGATGCCGGCGAGCCGCGTCGCAGCGAGGCGCGCGGCGCCTTCGCACGGACGGCCGAGGCCGGCGCGCGTACCGCCGCCGACGATGTCGAGCTTGCTCCTAACCTTCTGCGCTGCGCGCACGATTTCGGCTGCCTCGGCCTCGTCGGCGGGAGCGTGGGTCGCTCGTTCGAGAGCGTTCACGCCGCTCTCCCCTCGAGCGGGAAGACCTTGGCGGGGTTGAGCCGCCATTGCGGATCGAACGCCGCGCGCACCCGCATCTGCTGCGCGAGATCGGCCTCGGTGAATTGGCGGCCCATGAGATCGCGCTTTTCGATGCCGACGCCGTGCTCGCCGGTGAGGCAGCCGCCGAGTTCGACGCACAGCTTCAGCACGTCCATCCCCGCGTCTTCCGCCTTTTGCTGCTGCATGGGATCGTTGACGTCGTACAGGATCAGGGGATGCATGTTGCCGTCGCCGGCGTGAAAGACGTTGGCGACGCGCAAGCCGTAGGAGGCGCAGATTTCTCCGGTGCGCCGCAGCGCCTCGGGCAGCCGCCCGGTCGGCACCGTGCCGTCCATGCAGATGTAGTCGGCGACGCGGCCCGTCGCGCCGAACGCCGATTTGCGGCCCTTCCAGATCTGCGCGCTCTCCATCGCCGACATGGATTCGCGGATCGTGCGCACGCGATGGGTCTTGGCGATCGCGGTGATCTTGGCGAGCTCCGCCGCCATCTCCTCCTCGCCGCCCTCGACCTCGATGATCAGCATCGCCTCGACGTCGAGGGGGTAGCCGGCGTGGGCGAAATTCTCGCAAATCTCGATGGCGAGGCGATCCATGTATTCCATCGCGACGGGCACGATGCCGGCGCCGATGATCGCCGCGACGCACTGGCTCGCGTCCTCGGCGGCGTCAAAGCCGAACAACACCGGCCGGGCGCCCTCGGCGCAGCGAAGCAGCCGGACGGTCGCCTCGGTGACGACGCCGAGCTGTCCCTCGGAGCCGCAGATCAGGCCGAGAAGATCGAGCCCACTTGCGTCGAGATGCGGTCCGCCGATGTCGACGATCTCGCCGTCGAGGGTGACGAAGCGCACGCCGAGGATGTTGTTGGTCGTCACGCCGTATTTGAGGCAATGCGCGCCGCCCGAGTTCATCCCGATATTGCCGCCGATGGTGCAGGCGAGCTGCGAAGAAGGATCGGGGGCGTAGAAGAACCCATCGGGGCCGGCGGCTTCCGAGATCGCGAGATTGGTGACGCCGGCTTCGACGCGCGCATAGCGGTCGGCGAGGTTGATTTCGACAATGCGGCTCATCTTGCTGAGGCCGAGGACGATCGCGTCCTCCTGCGGGATCGCGCCGCCGGAAAGCGAGGTGCCCGCGCCGCGCGGCACGACGTTGACGCCAAAGTCGCGGCAGAATTTCATGACGCGCGCGACCTCCTCGCTCGATCGCGGCAGGACCACGGCGAGCGGCACCCGGCGATAGGCGGTGAGCGCGTCGGTCTCAAAGGCGCGCCGCCCGGCGAGGTCGGCGATCAAGCCGTCGGCGGGCAGGATCGCCGCCAGGCCGGCAAGGATCGCGTCGCGCCGGGCGAGGATCGAAGCGTCGACCGGGGGAAAGGCGATCTGCGACATGGCGAAACTCCTTCAATCTCCCTCTCCCCGCACAGGACGTTCGTCAGAACGCCGTCTTCCGACGGGCTATGCCGGGAGAAGGGGCACTCCCGCTCTACGAATATGGGGGCGCTGCGCCGGTAAGCGAGCGCCCCGCTCCTTCACTTCCCGGCAACGGCCGGAATGATCCAGGGGATCACGAATTGCTGCAGCGCGACGAGAAGGCCGAGGATGAAAGTCAGGATGATGCTGTGCACGAAGGTGCGCGCGAACACCACGCCTTCCTTGCCCTTCAGGTCGGTCACTGAAACGCCCGTCGCGATGTTCTGCGGCGAGATCATCTTGCCCATCACGCCGCCCGACGAGTTGGTCGCGGCGAACAGCAGGGGGTTGAGCCCAAGCTGCCGCGACGCGACGACCTGCAGGTTGCCGAACAGCGCGTTGCCCGAGGTGTCGCTGCCCGACAAGAAGACGGCGATCCAGCCGAGGAACGGCGAGAGGAGCACGAACAGTCCTCCTGTCGAGGCGACGCCCTCGCCGAGGGTGTAAGCGAGGCCCGAATAGTTCATGAGATAGGCGAGGCCGACGATGCAGCACACAGTGATGATCGCCAGCCAGAGCTGGCGAATTGTGTCTCTGATGCAGGCGACGAAGGCCTCCAAGCTCAGCCGGAAGATCAGCGACGTCAGGATCGCCGCGACGAGAATGGCGGTCCCCGTCCCGAGCGGCTCGAAGGTCCAGATCGCCGAATAGGGCTTGTTGTTATAGAGGGTGATCGAGATCGCGTTGTCCAATCCGGGCCAGGCCAGCTTCAATCGGCCGACGGCGGCGACGTTGAACGACGTCCAGAGGATCACCACCGCCGAAACTAGGATCCAGGGCAGCCAACCCTGCCAGGTCGGCGACGTCTCGCCCTTTGCGAGCGCCGGGGCGGTTCCCTGGATCGCGAATTCGGCGTCCGGCGCCGGGCGCCACACCTGCAGGAACAACAAGGTGACGACCAGCGAGCCCAGCGAAGCGAGCACGTCGGTAAGCTGATAATCGAGGAAGTTGGAGGCGACGAACTGCGAAATCGCGAAACTCACGCCGGAGACGAGCAGCATCGGCCACAAAGCGCGCAGCGAGCGCGCGCCGCCGTAGAGCGCCATGACGTAGAACGGCAGGATCACGGCGATGAAGGGCAGTTGCCGGCCGACCATCGCGCCGAGCGCGGTCGGCGGCAAGCCGGTGACGGCGCCGAGCACGGTCACCGGCACGCCGAGCGCGCCGAATGCGACCGGGGCGGTGTTGAAGATCAGGACGAACACAAGCGCTTCCAGCGGCGGGAAGCCGATCAGGATCAGCAGCGAGCTGGTGATGGCGACGGGCGTGCCGAACCCCGCTATCCCCTCGAGAAGAGCCCCGAAGCAGAAGCCGATGACCACCAGGATCACCCGGCGGTCGTTGGGCAGATGATGGAGCAGCCAGGCGCGAAACAATTCGAACCGGCCGGAGCGGACCGCGATGTTGTACAGCAGCAGCGCGTTGACGACGATCCACATCACCGGCCACAGGGCGAGGACGATGCCGTTGAACACGGAATCCAGCGCGAGCCCGGCGGGCAAGCGCCAGACGCCGACCGCGATGACGAAGCCGACGATCAACCCGGCGAGCGAAGCCTGCCAGGCCGGTCGGCGAAGGACGCCGAGCAGGACGAGCACGGTCAAGATCGGCAAACTCGCTATTATGAAGGACAGCCCGAGGCTGTCCCCTACCGGCGTCAGAAGCTGCTGAAACACGATTCTCCCCCCTTGTTCGGTCGCGGCGCACGAGGACGCAGAGGCCGTCTGTTTGCGCGGCCCTATGGTAAAGTTATATTGCCATGGACTCGCTGGTCAAGTCACGACACCTTGACTGTTTCGGATAAACCAATTTACCTGACCGACAAAGACCGCGGTGCGGATCGGGGCTTCGCCAGCGCCCCTGATGGGAGGAGGAGCGTGAGCCGAATACTCAAACCTGCGCGCCTCGCCGACGTCATCGCCGAGCGCATTCAAGCGTTGATCCTGGACGGCGTGTTGCGGCCGGGCGAAAAGCTGGTCGCCGAACGCGAACTCGCGGCGACGCTCGGCGTCTCCCGTCCATCGTTGCGCGATGGTCTGGCGCAACTCGAGGCCAAGGGCCTGCTGGTGGTCGGCAAGTCGGGCACGGTCGTCGCGCCCTATCTGTCGAAACTCGCCGATCCCCTGGCCGAGCTGTTTCGCGACAACGAACGGGTCAGCGCGGACTATTTCGAGTTTCGCGCCGTGGTCGAGGCGCACGCGACGGCGGCGGCGGCCCGGCGCGCGACCCAGACCGACCGCGAGCTGATTGGCGAATGCCTCGAGGGAATGAAGCGCGCGCACGAATTGGTCGATCCGACGCACGAAGCGCAAGCGGACGTGGGTCTGCATGTCGCGATTTACGAAGCGGCGCACAATGTCGTGGTGCTGCACGTGATGCGGGCGCTCGCCGATCTGTTGCGCCAGGGCGTATTCTTCAACCGCGAGAGCATCTATCGTCTGCCGGGCGTGCGCGACGCTTTGCTCGAACAGCACCTGCGCATCGGCGAGGCCGTGCTCGCCGGCGATCCCGTCGAGGCCGAAGCGGCCGCCGCCAAGCACATCACTTTCGTCAGCGCGGCGCACGACGAGCTTCGTCGCGACGAGATGCGGCAAGCCGCCTCCCTTCGACGCATTGCGCGGCACGACATCGTCGCGGCTTGACGGGATGCGGCCCTCTCCTTGGCGCCGCCCGACCTTAACTAATTGATCTACCGATATCTCTCCAGCCGCGTAGCGAGATTACGCGGCGCGCTGCGGCACATTCGAGAAGAGCGGGCCCAATCCTTCCGCCATGGTGAGGTGTGTGAAGGCCGCCTCGCGCAACTTTTGGTAGGGCAGGTTCGCCAGGATTGCAGTCTGGATAGCGGCCATCACCTCGCCGCTCTCCGATCCGATCATCGCAAATCCGACAATCCGATCGTCGTCCGCGGCGACGAGAACTTTCATGAAGCCCTCTGTCTCGTCGGTCGCTTCCGTGCGCAAGACCCTGGTCATCGGCAGCCTGGCGACGCGCACCCGCGCGCCTCGGCGCGCAGCCTCGGTTTCGCTCAGTCCCACCCGGGCGAGCGGCGGATCGGTGAACACAACGTAGGGAAGCAGCCGGTCCGTCGTGCTGTGGGTTCCACCGGCCATGTTGTCTCTGACGACCCTGAAGTCGTCGATCGAGACGTGGGTGAATTGCGGGCTGCCGGCGCATTCGCCGATCGCCCATATGCCGGCCGCGCTCGTCTGCAGACGCTCGTTGACACGGATGAAGCCGCGCTCGTCGAGCGCGACCCCGGCCTGGTCGAGCCCGATATTGGCGGTGTTTGGGATACGGCCGACCGCGACCAGAAGGTCGCTGCCTTCGACGGTTTGCTCGCCGGAGTCGGTACGCGCCGTCACCGCGACAGTGTCTCCGGAATGGCCACGTACGCTCAAGGGCGTCGCGCCGCACAAAATCGTAATTCCCTCGCTCTCCAGGATGCGGCGCATTTCGTCGGCGACGTCGGCGTCCTCGCGCGCCATGAGTTGACGGCCGGGCTCGATGATCGTCACGCGGCTGCCGAAGCGGCGATAGGCCTGGGCCATTTCGACGCCGACGTAGCCGCCTCCGAGCACGATCAGATGGGCTGGGCATAGTCGAGCTCCAGCGCCTCGATGTGCGTTAGGGCGCCGGCAGCCGCGATGCCTGGAACATCTGGGATCGCCGCATGGGTTCCCACGTTGATCACGACCTGATCGCCCGCCAGCAGGCGCGTTCCGCCGTCATTGACGGCGACCTCGATCGTCTTTGGCGAAACGAAGCGGCCCCCGCCCATGATGAGTTCCGCGCCGCTTTCCCGGTAAGCGTTGAGATGCAACACAATCTCGCGGTTGACCATGTCCTGCTTGCGAGCGCGGACCTTCACCATGTCGATCTTGATGGGACCGGTCAGCGCGCCGAAGGCGCCGGCATCTTGGGCGAGGTGCGCGACCCGGGCGCTCCAAATTTCGTTCTTGCTGGGCATACAGGCGACGGCGGGGCACGAACCGCCGACCCAACGGCGTTCGATTGTTGCGACTTTCTTTCCGGACCGGCCGAGATGCCAGGCGAGCTGCTTGCCGCCCTGGCCGCTGCCGAGAATGACGATGTCGAAATGCTCTGGCGCAGGCATCGGTTGTCTCCTTGATGAGGAAAGAACTTGCCGGCGGCTGGTGGTCTACTGGCGCCGCCGGCTTCCCGAGAAAACATCACTCCAGGTGAGATCAATGCACGCCGCCCGAGGCGTTGAGGCGCTCTCCGGTCAGCCACGCCGCATCATCGGAAGCAAGGAACACAACCGCGGGCGCAATCTCTTCCGGCAGGCCGAACCTTGCGCCGAGGGGCGTCGCCGCGACCATCGCTTCCGCGGCAGCGCTGCCGACGAAGCCGATCCGTTGGTTGCCCTCGGTATCCGTGTAGCCCGGCGCGACTGCGTTGACGCGAATCTTGCGCGGCCCGAGCTCTTTGGCGAGCGCGAGCGTCAGCGTGTCGACCGCCCCCTTGCTCGCCGCGTAAAGGCTCGAATTCGCAACAGGAGTCTCGCTCGCGATCGAGCTGATATTGACGATGCTGCCGCCCCCCATAGGGAAATGCTTGATAGCCTGCTGAACCGCCAGCATCGTTCCAAGCACATTGATGTCGAAATGGCGGTGGAACTGCGCTTCGGTGATGTTCTCGACCGGCCCGAACTCGAAGACGCCGGCGTTGTTCACGAGCACGTTCGGCGCGCCCAACCCCCTTTTCGCTTCCTCGAACAGGCGCTCCACATCGGCCGGCTTCGACATGTCGGCCCTGATCGCGATCGCCTTGCCGCCCTTCGCGGCGATCTCCTCGACGACCCGGCGGGCGCCTTTCTCGTCAGACGCGTAGTTCACGGCGACGGCCGCGCCCGCCTCGGCGAGACCTTTGGCTATCGCGGCGCCAATCCCTTTCGACGCGCCGGTCACGATCGCGACTTTGTCCTTCAAGCTGTTCATCTTCGTCTCCATCCGTAAGTAGAGGCCGACGCCATTTCCCGCGCCGGCGCTGCGTTTAGGCTGCTTGGCGGGCCTTGAGGGCGTCGAGGACCGGAAGCGGCACGATCACGAAACGGGCCGGCATCGGCAGGGTCCAATTGTCGTCGCTGCTGACGAGCTCAAGATTGTTCTTGAACGTGTTCTTGTAGAGATCGACGAGATAGTCCGGCAGGCCGAAGCGTATGCCGAAGCTTGCCGCGACGTCGTTATGCGGGTCCGACAAGATCGGAAACTCCAGCTTGTTCTCGCGCTGCGAACGACGGCTATTAACAGCCGTCTGCGGCGAGATCGCGACGACGCGCACGACGGCATGCTCGGCGTCGGACTCAAGAGCGGCGCTGGGCGCGAGGTGTTGGCTGGCTGGCGGCTTCCCTCGATCGACCTCTGGGCCGTGTTCCCAACCGGGCGGCGCGCCAGCGCCAAGGCGCGGGCCTTCGCGGCTTTCGTCGAGCGCGAGCTGTCGGCGGAAATGGAGGCGTGATGGTCGGCCTCGCCGCCAACCCCTCTCTAAACCAGCACGGGCAGCGCGTTCATGCCCGCCGTGCCGAAGACCCGGCGGTAGCGCTCGATCTCCTCGGGCGGTCCCATCTCCTTGTTGGGATTGTCGGAGAGTTTGACGGCCGGGCGCCCGTCGGCTTCCGTCACCTTGCACACGAGTGAAATCGCCCGCAATTCGCCATCGACGCCGGCCGGCGCGCAGCCCTTGAAATCGTTGGTGAGGTTGGTGCCCCAGCCGATGGAGAGATTGATCTGGCCGCGAAGGGCGCGCACCGAGGCTTCGATCGAATCGATGTCCATTGCGTCGGAGAGCACCATCAGCTTTTCCCGGGCGTTGCGGCCGCGCCGCTGCCACCAGTCGATCAATTCCTCGGCGGCGGCGATCGGCTCCTTGGAATCGGGTCGCGCGCCCTTCCAGTCCGCCACCCAGTCCGGCGCCCGCTCGAGAAACGAAGTCGTGCCGAAGCAATCGGGAAGGACGACGAGAAGATTGCCGTCGTACATGCGCGACCAGTCGCGCAGCACGTCGTAGGGGGCCGCGCGCAGCGCCGCGTCGTCCCTCGCCAAGGCGGCGTAGACCATCGGCAGCTCGTGGGCGTTGGTGCCGATCGCCTCGAGACCGGTGTCCATCGCGTGTTTGACGTTCGACGTGCCGACGAAATTGTCGCGGAGCCCTTCCTGCAGCGCCTCGACGCACCAGCGCTGCCACAGGAATCCATGACGCCGGCGCGTGCCGAAGTCCGAAATACGCAACGGTCCCTCGGCGGCGAGAATGCGAAGACGCTCCACCTTGCTCCACAGCTTGGCCTTGGCGCGGGCATAGAGCACGTCGAGATCGAATCGGCTCATCGCGCGCATCGCGGCGCGGGCGCGCAACTCGTTGATGATCGCGAGCGCCGGGATTTCCCACATGGTCGCGCCGCTCCACAGCCCGGCGAAGCGCAGTTCATATTGGCCGTCGCGGCGGGTCAGCTCGTATTCCGGCAAGCGGAATTCGCTGAGCCACTCCATGAAAGCGGGCTCGAAAATCTGCCTGGTGCCGTAAAACGTGTTGCCGGCGAGCCAGATCAGCTCGTTCTTGGCCAGCCGGAGCGCGCGCGCGTGCTCGAGCTGGTCGACCAGCTCGCGCTCGTCGATGATGTCGGCCAGTCGCACCTCGGTCGAGCGGTTGATCAGCTGGAAAGTGACGCGGCGCCGGGGGTGCAGCTTCCAGATCATCTGGAGCATCAACAGCTTGTAAAAATCGGTATCGAGCAGCGTCCGCACGATCGGATCGATGCGGAAGGCGTGATTGTAGACACGTGTCGCGATATCCGGGATCATAGCGCAAGCTTAGGGTGGCGCGCGGCGAGCGACAAGTGCATGGGTGAAATACTGCGCCCGCGCGAGCGCGGGGTCGACGAACGGTAAAGGATGTGTCCGTGGATGAAGCCGTGAAGCCTGCGATCCGCGTTGGGCTCTTCGTGACCTGCCTTGTCGACCTGATGCGCCCGAGCGTCGGCTTCGCCGCGGTCAAGCTGCTGGAGGAGGCGGGCTGCAAGGTTGTGGTTCCCCCCCAGACCTGCTGCGGCCAGCCCGCCTATAATTCGGGGGATCGCGCCACGACCCGGACGATTGCCCGCCAGACCATCGCGGCCTTCGAGACCTGCGATTACGTGGTCGCGCCGAGCGGGTCCTGCGCCGGGATGCTCGCCAAGCACTATCCCGAGCTTTTTCGCGACGAGCCGGACATGGCGGTCAAGGCCGACGCCTTTGCCGCGAAATGTCACGAATTGGTGAGTTTCCTCGTCGATCGGCTCGGCGTCACCGCGGTCTCGGCGCGCTACGAGGGCACGGCGACCTACCACGATTCGTGTTCGGGCCTGCGCGAGCTCGGCGTCATGAACCAGCCGCGCAAACTGCTGGCTAGCGTGGCTGGGTTGCGCCTGGTCGAGTTGAAGGACGCGGACGTGTGCTGCGGCTTCGGGGGGACCTTCGCGGTCAAATACGGCGAATTGTCCGATGCGATCGTCAAGGAGAAGAGCGCCAGTGTCGCGGCGAGCGGCGCCGATACGCTGCTGGCGGGCGACATGGGATGTCTGATGAACATTGCGGGAAAGATGCAGCGCGAAGGCCGCGCGGTGAGGGTCCGCCACGTCGCCGAGGTGCTCGCGGGAATGACCGACGATCCGCCCATCGGCGAGAGCGCCAACGGAGCCAAGCCATGACCGTCGTCGTCACGTCGCCGCGATTCAAGGAAAACGTCCACGAAGCGCTGCACGACCAGCGCCTGCAAAGCGCGCTCGGGCACGCCCATAACTTCATCGGGCGCCGAGCCGCCGCCGCGGCGCGGCTGCCCGAATTCGAGGCGCTGCGCGACAGCGCGCGCGCGATCAAGGACCACACGCTCGCCCACCTCGACCTCTATCTCCAGGCCTACGAGCGCAAGGTCACGGAAGCTGGCGGCCACGTGCATTACGCACGCACCGCCGCCGAGGCGAACGCGATCATCCTCGGGCTCTGCAAGGAGCGCGGCGCCAAGGCGGTGACCAAGGGCAAGTCGATGATCTCCGAAGAGATCGGCCTCAACGCCGCCTTGGAGGCGGCGGGAATCGAGGCGATCGAAACCGATCTCGGCGAATACATCATCCAGTTGCGCGGCGAGATGCCCTCCCACATCATCGCGCCCGCCATCCATGTGACCCGCGACGACGTCGAGGCCGACTTTCGCCGCGTTCACCGCGATCTTCCGCCGACGCGCGACCTTTCGCAGCCCGAGCAATTGCTGGGCGAGGCGCGCGGGATTCTGCGCGACAAGTTTCTCTCGGCCGACATCGGCGTCACCGGCGCGAATTTTCTCGTCGCCGAGACCGGGACGTCGATCATCGTCACCAACGAGGGCAACGGCGACCTCACGCAGATCCTGCCGAAGGTTCACGTCGTCGTCGCGTCGTTGGAAAAGCTCGTTCCGACGCTTCCCGACGCCGCGCAATTGCTGCGCGTGCTGGCGCGCTCGGCGACCGGGCAGGACATGTCGGTCTATACGACGCTGTCGACCGGTCCGCGCCGACCGGGCGATCCGGATGGCCCCGAGGAATATCACGTCGTCCTTCTCGACAACGGCCGTTCGGCGATGCTGGGAAGCGAATTCGAGGATATGCTGCGCTGCATCCGCTGCGGCGCCTGCATGAACCATTGCCCCGTCTACCATGCGGTGGGGGGCCACGCCTACGGCTGGGTCTATCCCGGCCCGATGGGTGCGGTGCTGACGCCGTCCCTGATCGGCGTCGCCGAGGGCGGCCAGTTGCCGAACGCCTCGACCTTCTGCGGGCGGTGCGAAGCCGTCTGTCCGGTGCGTATCCCCCTGCCCAAGATGATGCGCCACTGGCGCGAGCGCGAATTCGAGCGCCACCTTTCGCCCGCTACGGTGCGCTCCGGGCTCGGCTTCTGGGCGTTCTTCGCCAAGCGCCCAACGCTCTATCGGCTGACGACAGACCTCGCGATGCGCGCGATGCATCTCGCCGGCCGCGCGCGGGGGCGGTTCTCCTGGCTGCCGTTCGCCGGCGGCTGGACCCGCTACCGCGATCTGACCGCGCCCCAAGGCGCGACGTTCCAAAGTCGATGGCGAGCCAGAAGCGGGAGCGTCCAATGAGCGCGCGCGACGATATTCTCGGCGCCGTTCGCCGCTCGCTCGGCGTGACGAGCGACGAGGCGCCGCGCCGTGCGGCGGTCGAGGCGCGCCTTGCGCAAGCTCCGGTCGGAATCGTGCCCCGTCGCGGGCAGGGGGACCCGCCTGAGCGGGCGGCGACCTTCAAGAGCGAGGCGGCACGGGCGCAAGCGAGCGTCGCTGAAGTCCCCGGGGCCGCCGACGTGCCCGCGGAAGTCGCCCGCTACCTGCGCGACACCAATCTGCCCGCGACCTTGCGCATGGGCGAGGACCCGCGCCTCGGCGCCATGCCCTGGGCGGCGACCACGCTCGAGGTTTCCCACGGGCCTTCCGACGGCCATGATCCCAATGCCGTGAGCGCCGCCTTTGCCGCGATCGCGGAGAGCGGAACCCTGGCGCTCGTCTCGGGTTCGGCCAATCCGACGACGCTCAATTTTTTGCCGGACAATCATATCGCGGTGGTGTTCGCCGAAGATCTGGTTGGCGATTACGAGAGCGTTTTCGCGAAGTTGCGCGCCGTCTACGGCGCCGGCGCGGCGCCGCGCACGCTCAATTTCATCACCGGCCCGTCGCGCTCGGCCGACATCGAGCAGACGCTGCTCCTGGGCGCCCATGGTCCACGGCGCCTGCACATCATCATCGTCGGCGGTCGCTAAATCCGCCGCAAGTTCGCCGCCGTGGCGATTTACTAACCAGGATGGGCTTGGTAGGCCAAGCTTTGGGTGTTGGATTCTGGATGATGGCCTTTCGGATTGCCATAACAAGCGGCTTATTGTGCCTGGCGTTCGGCTGCGCGAGCGCAGCGGCGCAGGAGGCGCCCGCGATCCCGTCCGTCGCCGCTCCGAGCGCTCCGGCGCAGGGCGCGGCCCCGGCTTTGCCGCCTGCCGCGACGGGGCCGTCGTCGCCGCTTTCGGCCGCGCCCATACCCGTCAGGGCCGCCGTCGCGCCGCATAAGCCGAGAAGGAGGATCGCGCGCCCTACGTCGCTGCTGGAAACCGCGCTGCCGAACGACCCTTCGCCGACCTTTCAGCCCGATACGGCCTCCGCCACCGCCCGGGCTGCCGAGCGTTACGGCGCGATCGTTCAGGCCGGCGGTTGGCCGACCGATATCGCGCCGTTGCGGCAGGGCGCCAGGGGACCGGCGGTCGCCGAATTGCGAAGGCGCCTCGCCATCGAGGGCGACCTTGACCGGACCGAAGCAGTCGACGGCTCGGGCAGCGAGGTTTGGGATGCCGATTTGACGGTCGCGGTGAAGCGCTTTCAGGCGCGCATGGGCTTGCGGCAGACCGGCTCCGTCACGGGAGCGACGCTCAAAGCGATTAGAGTCCCCGCGAGCGTGCGCTACGCCCAACTCGCCGCCAGCGCGAGAAGATTATCCAATGTCAGCTTTTCCTTCGGCCCGCGTTACGTCGTCGTCAACATCCCCTCGACCTCGGTCGAGGCGGTCGAAGACGGCCGGGTCGTTCACCGCTACATCGCGATCGTCGGCGACGTCGAGCACCCATCGCCGGAAATCTCGGCGCATATCTCCGTCATCAATCTGAACCCGACCTGGACCGTGCCGACCTCGATCATCAAGAACGAAATCATTCCGAGGATGCAGAGGGATCCGGGCTATCTCGCGCGCGAGAAAATCCGCATCCTCGACGGCGCAGGCGACGAGATCGACCCGAGAAGCATCAACTGGGCAACCCAGCGGGCGGCCAACTATATCCTGCGTCAGGACTCCGGCGCCGGGAATTCGCTCGGCTCGATTCGTCTCGGCATGCCCAACAAGCTCGCGGTCTATATGCACGACACGCCCTCGAAGCGATTGTTCGGCTCCGACTACCGGTTCCTCAGCCACGGCTGCGTGCGCGTCCAGGGCGTCTACGATCTCGCGGAATGGCTGCTGCAAGGCACGGGCGGCAGCCCGGTCGGCGCATGGGACAAGGCGGCGCTGATGGCCAAGGTGAAGGAGGGCGTGCGCGAGGACATCAGGCTCACGCAGTCCGTGCCGGTGATCTGGGTCTATCTGACGGGCTGGGCGAATCGGGACGGGGTCGTGCATTTTCGCGACGACGTCTACGGCATCGACTCCGGCGACGTGGCGACGGCCGGCGCAGCGACGACCGCCGCGGCGACGGCCACCGCAGCCGCGATCAACGCAGAGACCCCCGAGCCGCAGGCCCCGAGCTTTCTTCCGTTGCCGCTCTTCGGCTCCTCGTCATTTCCCGCCACGCGATGAGCGCGGCGCGCCCATTGCAAAACCGCGTCGACCCCTATGGCGAGCTTGTCGCGACGTCCGCGCGCGGCGCCCTGATGGGCAATCGCGGCGGGCGGTTCCATCGCCCGGATCGCACCTTGGGCCGCCGCCGCTGGACCTCCAAACAATGGATCGCCTGCGTGTGCGCCTTCAAGGGCCGGCGACGGACGGTGTGGGGCGAGGGTTACACCGAGCTGTTCTTCCTGGATGAGGTGACTGCGCTCGCGGCCGGACATCGCCCGTGCTTCGAATGTCGGCGCGTCGAGGCCGAAGCGTTTCGGCGGGCTTTCGGCGAGGATGCGCTGCCGAGCGCGCCGAGCATGGACGCGATCCTCCACCGCGAACGGCTCGACGGACGCTGCAAGCGCGCATGGGAGACGGACATCGAGCATTTGCCGGACGGCGCGATGATCGAGCGCGACGTGCGCGCCTTCGCGCTGCGCGGCGACGCCATGCTGCCGTGGAGTTTCGCCGGTTACGGCGCCGCGCAGCCGCGGCCTCGCGCGGGTCTCGCGCACGTTCTGACGCCGCCGTCCATCGTGCGCGCGCTCGCCGCCGGTTACCGCCCGCGCTGGGCGGAGAGCGCGCCGCTTCATGAGAGCTAGGGATCGCCATGCGCCTGCCTAGCCTCTTCGCGCTTCTCTCGGCGTTGGCGTTGGCCGGTTGCGGCGGCGAGCCGCTCGCCACCGGTCCGATCGATCCCCGCATCGAACGTCAGGTCGCGGCGGTGCGCCTCGATCCCGCTGCCGCGGCGGCGGCGCTTTCAGCCTATCGCGCCAGCCACGGCCTCGGCCCTGTACGGCTCGACCCGGCGCTCAGCGCGATGGCGCAGCGCCAGGCCGACGCCATGGTCGCGGCCAACGCGCTCTCCCACAACGCCGCGGGAGGTTTTTCCACGCGCCTCGCCAGCGCCGGCATCGATACGAGCGAGGCCGGCGAAAATCTCGGCGGCGGCTATTATTCGCTCGATCAGGCGATGGCGGGCTGGCGCGGTTCGCCCGAGCACAACGCCAATCTCCTGCTGCCGAAGGCGACGCGGCTCGGAATCGCGATCGCCAAGGACGCGCGGACCCAATACCGCGTCTATTGGGCGATGGAAGTGGCGGCGGAGCCGCAGCGGCGGGCGGTCGGGCAGGCGCTGCTGACGCCGTCGGGCGGTTCGTAAGCGCCGGCGCGCCGCGGTCGGGCCGCCTTGACCCGGCGCATCCCTTCCGGTCACAATCCGCGCAAGCTTCTTGCGATCCACTGAGCGCCGGATCGTGGGAGGCTTTCGTTTTGTCGCGCTCTCGGTGACGGCCGGAGCGGGTGTCGCGGCTGCGCTTGAGGGGGAACCATGTTACGCCGATCTCTTCTCACCTTCGCCGCTCTGGCGATTTCCACGCATTTTGCTTTCGCGGGCGACATCGTGGGCGAGTGGGCGCGCGACGACGGCAAGGCGAAAGTCCACTTCGCGCCCTGCGGCGGCGCCGTGTGCGGGAGCATCACATGGCTGAAGGATCCGACGGGTCCCGCCAAGGTCGGGCAGAAGGTGTTCTTCGATATGAAGCCGAATGGCGAGAATGTCTGGGCTGGAACAGCGTTCAACCCCGATGACGGGCAGAACTACACGGGCAAGATGACGCTGTCCGGCAACAGCCTGACCACGGCCGGCTGCGTGTTCGGCGGATTGATCTGCAAGTCGGTCGCATGGACGAAATCGAAATGAGGCGCGCCGCCGTTTTCGCCCTTGCGGGCGCGGCTCTCGTTCTGACGGCGCCCGGCGCCTCCGCCTTCGATTGCAAGCGCGCGGCGACGGCGGCTGAAAAAGCGATCTGCGCCGATCCCGACGCTTTGGCGGCCGACGCCGATCTCAGCAAGGCCTTCGAGGCGTTGCGCGCCGCTTCCGAGCCCAAGGCGCGCGCGCAACTGGTCGCGGCCGAGGTGGCTTGGCTGGCGCGCCGGGACGGCAATTGCTCGGACCAGAAGGGACCGGCCTTGGGCGCTTGCCTCGCGGCGCGAAGCCGGAGTCGGCTCGCCTTCCTGACCGGCGCACCGGAGGCAGGTCCGGGCGCGCCGGGACGGATCGCTCCCGTGTTTCGAATGCAAAAGGGCGGCAAGGCCCGCGCCGAGATCGACATTCAGACGCTGAGGTTCGTCGATGCCGCAAGCCCCGTCGCGCGCGCGTTCAACCAGGCGGTCGACAAGCTCTCGAGCGATGTCGAGGAGCCGGACAAGGACGATCCGCAGTCCGACAAATACAGCTATGAATGGTCGATGCGCCTCGCTTTTGCTTCGCCCCGTCTCGTTTCAGCGCACGCCGACGGCTATTCCTTCACCGGCGGCGCGCATCCCAATTCCTACAGCGCCAACATCAACATCGATTTCGCGCGCGGCCGCGAGGCGACCTTCGAGGAGCTGGCGGACAAGCCCGCCGCGCAAAAGATCTTCGCCCTTTGCGTCGACCATGTGCGCGATCGAAAGAAGAAAGAGGGCGCTTGGGACGAGGATTCGGAGACCTGGGGCCTGAAGGGTCTCGTCAAGGACGTCGCCACGGCCACGGCGGATTTGAAAGCCTGGAGCTTCGGCGGCGACGCCGCGACGATCTCCTATGATCCTTATGCGGTGGGCACTTACTCTGACGGCCCCTACGAATGCAAAATCCCGTACGCGGTTCTGCGCCCGCTCGCCCGGCAGGACTTTCCGCTGCCGCGATAGAACGGCGCGGCGCGGCGGTTTGCGCGCCCTCATCCGGCCCTTCGGGCCACCTTCTCCCGCAGGCGGGAGAAGGGTCTGGCGCGAGAAAGCCCCTCGCCCGCTCGCGGGAGAGGGGTTGGGGTGAGGGTCCTCGAGCGCATCCCCTGCAAGCCGTGTCACTGCGCCGCCAAGACGCTGGGAAACGCGACTTCGACCAGCGTTCCCTGCTCCTTGCGGCTCTTGATGGAAAAGTCGGCGCGGTTCGCTTCGGCCAACGCCTTCGTCAAGGGAAGACCGAGGCCAGCGCCGCCGCCGCGACGCGCCCCGCCGACCTGACGGAACGGCTCGAGCGCGGCGGTGATTTCGTTCTCGTTCATGCCGATGCCGGTGTCGCGCACGCGAATGACTGGGTGTCCGGCTTCGTCGACCGCCGTCGAGACGATGACCTGGCCGCCCGGTTCATTGAACTTGACCGCGTTCGACATGAGGTTGAGCAGGATCTGACGCAGCGACCGTTCGTCCGCCATGACATGGGGCAGCCTGTCGAACAGCGACAGGCGCACGATGATGCGCTCCTGCGCGGCCTGAGGCTGCATGAGCGAGACGCATTCGCGCACGATGCGATTGGCGTCGATCGGCGCGAATTCGAGTTCCAGCTTGCCCGCCTCGATCTTGGCGAGGTCCAGGAGGTCGTTGGCGAGGCTCATCACGTGCTTGGCCGACGCGTGAATGTCCTTGATGTAATCCTTGTAGCGGTCGTTGCCGATCGGCCCGAACCGCTCCTCCGTCATCACCTCGGCGAAGCCGAGAATGGCGTGCAGCGGCGTTCGGATCTCGTGGCTGATGCGTGCGAGAAAGTCGGTCTTGCGCGCGTTGGCCTGTTCGGCCCGGCTGCGCGCGGTCTCCAACGTCCGCTCGATCGCTTTCGATTGCGTCAGGTCTCGCACCAGAGCGCAATAGCGGGGCGGCGAGTCCGGCGAGGCAAGCCGCACCATCGTGAGCAAAAGCGAGATCGACTGGCCGCGCCGGTCGCGCCCAATGAGTTCCTCGCTCGCTCCGACGCGCGCCTCGACATTGTCCTGCTTGATTCGCTCCAGCCGGGAAGCCGCCTCGCTCTGGCTCTGCGGCGCAAACAACATGAGGAAGCTTTCGCCCGCGACTTCCTTCTGGTCGTAGCCGAACAGCCGCTCGGCCTGCTGGCTCATCGAGAGGATGCGCCCCGCCGGATCGAGCCCGATCGTTCCGTCCGCCACGGATTCGAGCGTCGCCGCGAGTTCGCGCGCCGTCGCCGCTTGAGCGTGGGCTTCCCGCTGCAACGCCCGCAGTTCAGAGGGGTCGTCCGCATCGCGCGAGCGGCGCAGCGCGACCAGCGTCGCGGGAAAGCCTTGCCATTGGATGGATTGGACATGGCTGTCCACCGCGAGCAGTTCGCCGCCAGCCGTGACGAGCGGCATGGCGCCGCCTTCGCTGCCTTCGGCAAGCGTTTGCACGTCGCGGCCCCTGAACATGCGCGCCAGTCCGTCAGCCGCTCGAAACTCCGCGAGGTCGCGATAGCCCGCGAGATCGAGCATCGTCTGGTTGAGATAGAGCGGCTCTCCGCCGCGCAGCACGATCGCGCCGATCGGCAGCCGGTCGAGCAGCGCGTAAGCCTCGCCTGGCGCCGCAGGTTCGAATCCTGCCGCCGTGTCGGGCGCCGGTTCTGGCCCGGCGAGATCGATCAAATCGCGCGCCGCCGGCGAAACGAGGGATGTCACGTTCGATTCGGCCGTCGCGCCGGCGGCCTTGTCGTCGCGCCCCAAAGGCAACCTCGCGCCGAGCGCCCGGGCGATCTCACGAAACGCGTCGCGTTCGTTCGTCGTCAGCTCAACGCTCGTGCGATCGTCGCCGTTGCGGCGCGGCTCTTCAGGCAGGAGCGAAAGCGCGCTCACCGCGCCGGGGCGGATCGGCACCACATTGGGCGCGCCGGCCTGCCCGAGGACAGGCTGTCGAAGAACGACGATTTCCGCTCCGCGGTCGTTGTTTGGCGCGGGCCGGGCAGGCGCGGGGTTCTCGTCGGCGGGCGCGGCGGCGCTCGCGTCCGCTTCGGCGGGCGCGGCCACATTGGGCTCTTCGTCGGCGGCAGGCGGCGCCTCGCTTTGCGCCCGTTCGGCGGCTAAGTGCGGCATCGTTTCGCCGGTGAAGAGACCGAATCCCCTGAAACCGGCAAAACGTCGCTCTTTGTCGAACACTGGCGCGCCCGACATCAGCGCGACCCGCGCGCCGGGCCGCCCAGGTTCGGGCCAGCCGACCCGTAGCGCCGAAAAGGTTTGCCGCGCGGCGATCGCGGCGGCGAGGTCGGCGGTCGCCACGAGGCCGATGCGGGCGCTCAGCGCCGCCAGCGCTTCGCCGGCCTTCGGCGCGTGCGCGCCGACGGCCTCGTCGAGCGCATGGTCGATCTGGCCGAAACGATCGTCCGCGTCGGTATTCCACAGAAATCTGCGGGCCGCCACGACGTCGAGCCGCGCCGGCGCCGCCTCGGCTGGTTCGGCGCGCGCCGGTCCCGGCGGCGACGCTTCGCTCGCGCTCGGCGGCGTCGCCATGACCAGGAAATCCCGTCCTTGCGGGGAGGCGACGTACGCGCACAAGAACCCGACCGGCAAGGGCAATCGGCCGGCGTAAAATCGCAGCGACTCGAACCGAGGGCGACTTCCCGGCGCGAGCGTTTCGGCAAGATGGCGCAACCGGCGAGCGCCAGGGCTCGGCGCGGCGAGCGCGATCGCTTCGAGCCCGCGCAGCGTCTCGACGCCGAAAAGCGCCAGCGCTGCTGGCGTGGCGAATTCGATTCGGGCCCGACGTCCCGCGGCGACCACGAGCGGCCCCGCGCGCTCGAGGCGCTCGGCGAATGGCGATCCCGCCACAAGGGCGGCGACATCCCGGGAAGTCAGGGCGGGTCGGTCGGCGGCGTCCATGGGCGACAGGCAAATCCGATTGGTGAAAGGCGGCCGGCTAGGCCGAACCGAGGCGAGCGGCGATCTCGGCTCAATCCTTACCAAAACCTTAACGCGTTCACTTGCATTTCGTCTATGCCGCAACGGGGGTCGCGTTACGTCAGGGTTAATTCGCGCTGCGACGCAGAACCATGTTGCACTGCAACAAAAGCTCGGCTATAACGCACAAATATAAAGCAGCGCCGACAGCAGGCCGGAAAGGTGAGGATCGAAATGCCCAATGCCCCGTTTGAAGTCCCTAACGAGTTGCGTGATTTTGCCGAGCGAAGCGTCGACCAGGCGCGCAAGGCCTTCGAAGGCTTCGTGTCGGTCGCGCAAAAAGCGGTCGGAACCGTCGACGGCGCGACGGAGACCACGCAGAACAGCGTCAAGTCGGTGAGCGCGCAGGTTTTGAGCTTTACCGAGCAGAACGTGAACGCCGCCTTCGATCTCGCCCACAAGCTGGTGCAGGCGAAGGACCCGCAGGAGGCCTTCGCGCTGCAAGCCGAATTTCTCAAGTCGCAACTGGCGAACCTCCAGGCGCAAGCCAAGGAAATCGGCGCGTCGATCCAGAAGAGCGCGACCCCTGGCCAGAAGTAACCGCACCAGTTCCCAACACCCACTTTGCAGGAAGGAGATGTGATTATGGCCACAGCCCCCAAGAAGAACGCCGGCAATTCCGCCCCGACCGCGTTCGATGTCCCGACGTCAGCAGCCGATGAGTCGCCGGCTCCCTTCATTCCCGCCCCGCCGGTCGAGATCGCCAAGGCCGCCGAAGCGCCCGTCGCTGCGCTGCTCGAGGTGCAGGGCAATTTTCGCTCGGCCGTCGAAAAGGGTCTCTCCGAGACACGGGCCGCCTATTCGAAGGCGAAGACCACGGCGGATGAAACCGCCAATGCCCTGGAGAGCAGCTACGCCGCCGCCAAGGCGGGCGTCGTGGCGATCAACGCCAAGGCTTTCGACGCGCTGCGCGCCAACGTCGACGCCAACTTCGATTTCGTCAAATCCGTCTTCGCGGTGAAGAATGTTGCGGACTACGTGACCTTGCAGGGGGAGTTCGCCCGCAAACGGATCGAAGCGATCACCGATCAGACCAAGGAAATCAGCGCGCTGGCGCAGAAGGTGGCCGGCGAAACCACCGAACCGCTCAAGGAACAGGTCGCCAAGACCTTCAAGATCGCGGTCTGAGAACCGCTCTCCGCGAAGCGGCGCTTCCGCGCCCTCCCACAGCGCCGCCCGCGTCCGGGCGGCGTTGTTTTGTGCGGGTTTCGAGTCGGTCGAGCGTTTCGCCGCTTGGCCCTTGCAACCGCAAGGCTTTGACTCTAGTTTCCCGGCCGTTGCCGTCCGGGCCGCCATAGCTCAGTTGGTTAGAGCGCTAGATTGTGGATCTAGAGGTCCCCCGTTCGAGCCGGGGTGGCGGTACCATCGGGACGCAACACAAGCTTGTCGACGAGACCGTGATACGGCCGCCGAGCGGGATATTTTCCTTGCCAGCTGAACGTTTACGCTTCATCAACCGCCAAGGACCGCAAGCCGAGTAGCGGCGGTCCGATCCGCGCGCTGAGACGTCGCGGCAAGCTGGGGGAGCTCATGCTGGGACGCAAGCCGTGGTATTCTGCGCTCTATGTTCAGGTGCTGATCGGCATCGTCTTGGGAGGGCTTCTCGGCGCCTATGAGCCGTCGCTCGCCAAGAGCGATTGGATCAAGGCGCTGGGCGACGGCTTCGTCGCTTTGATCAAGATGGTCATCGCGCCGATCATCTTCTGCACCATCGTTTCCGGCATCGCCCACATCAAGGACGCCGCGAGCGTCGGGCGCATTGGCGTCAAGGCGCTGGTCTATTTCGAAATCGTCTCGACCTTCGCCCTCGCCATCGGCCTCCTCATCGGCAACATCGTCAAGCCGGGCGCCGGCGCGGCCAGCCGCGTCGACTCCGCCGCGGTCGCGGGCTTCGCCAAACAGGCGAGCGAAATGAAGCCGGTCGACTTCGTCTTGCACGTCATTCCCGACAGCGTGGTCGGCGCCTTTGCGCGCGGCGATGTGCTGCAAGTCTTGCTGGTCGCGATCCTGTTCGGCTTCGCGCTGATGGCGATGGGCGCGCGCGGCGAGGGGTTGCGCAACCTCGTCGACGACGTCGCCAAGGCGATGTTCGGCATCATCAATATCGTCATGCGCGCGGCGCCGCTCGGGGCCTTCGGCGCGATGGCCTACACGATCGCGGTCAACGGACCGAAGTTCTTCGGCAGCTTGTTCCTGCTCATCGCGACGTTCTACGCCACGTCGATCATCTTCGTCGTCGTCGTGCTCGGGGCCGTCGCCTGGTTCACCGGCTTCAGCATTTTCCGTTATCTCGCCTTCATCAAGGACGAGTTGCTGATCGTCCTCGGCACCTCGTCGTCGGAAAGCGCGTTGCCGCAATTGATGGCGAAGCTGGAGCGGCTCGGCTGCTCGCAGCAGGTGGTCGGATTGGTGGTGCCGACCGGCTATTCCTTCAATCTCGACGGGACCAACATCTATATGACGCTGGCGACGCTGTTCATCGCGCAAGCGCTCGGCGTCGATCTGACGTTGGGCCAGCAGATGACGATCCTCATCGTCGCGATGCTCACCTCGAAAGGCGCGTCCGGCGTCACCGGCGCCGGCTTCATCACGCTGGCCGGCACGCTGGCGGTGGTGAACCCTGCGCTCGTCCCCGGCATGGCGATGGTGCTGGGCGTCGACAAGTTCATGTCGGAATGCCGGGCGCTCACCAATATCTGCGGCAACGGCCTCGCCGCCATCGTGATCTCGGCGTCGGAGGGGGAACTCGATCGCGCCAAGCTCAATCGGGAGCTGGCGGGAGCGCGCGACCTCGAGCCGGCCGTCGCGACGGCGGAATAAACGGTGATCGAAATGGCGCTCCTTCACGGCAGCTCCGCCGCCTCGTCGCCGCATGACCCTCGGCAACCCCGACTTCGTGCGCTACGCCAAGGCTCATGGCGCGAAGGCGACGCGCGTGAGCGCCGGCTGCCAGTGGAGGCGTGATCATGCCCCCAACGGCTCGCCCCTAGGCGCGTTGCGCCACTTGACGTCCACGGCGCCCGGTGACTGACTGGCCGGCGTTTCCAACGAGGGCCTCGAGGAGAAGCCATCATGACGAGCGGCTTGGTTATTGTCACCGGCGGCGCGCGCGGCATCGGCGCCGCGACGTGCCTGAAACTGGCGTCGGACGGCTACGCCGTCGCCGTCAATTACGCCTCCGCCGTCGCCGCCGCGGAAGCCACCGTCGCGGCGATCGTCAAGAAAGGCGGCCGCGCCCAGGCGTTCCGGGCCGACGTCGGCGATCCCGGCGCAATCCAGAAACTGTTCGACGACGCCATCGGCGCCCTTGGGCCGCTGACGGGCCTCGTCAACAACGCCGGCGTCTCCGGCGCCGTCGCCCGCGTCGACAGTCTCGACCCCGCCGACCTGACGCGGCTGTTCGCGGTCAATGTCGTCGGCGCGATGTTGTGCGCGAAAGAGGCGGTCCGCCGGCTGTCGACGGCGCATGGCGGGCAGGGCGGCGCGATCGTCAACATTTCGTCGGTCGCGGCGCGTCTCGGCGGCCTTCCCGGGCTTGCGGCCTACGCGGCGAGCAAGGGCGCGATCGAGAGCTTCACCCGCGGCCTCGCCACCGAGGTGGCGCGCGAAGGCGTGCGGGTCAACGCCGTCGCGCCGGGGATGATCGCTTCCGACATGACCGCTCCGCTGCTGGCTTCGCCAACGGCTGCGGAACGGATCGCGCAGGGCATTCCGATAGGCAGGGTGGGCGAGCCCGGGAATATCGCCGACGCCGTCGCTTACCTCATGTCGCCGGGCGCGGCCTACATCACGGGATCGGTGCTGACGGTCTCGGGCGGCCGGTGAAAGGGGGCGCGCCACCACCGGCCACGCGCTCGCCTGACCGCTGCGCGCGATGACGGCCGCGCGCGCTAAATGGTCTTGCCCGGGTATTCGCAGAGGTCGGCGATGACGCATCGCGCGCATTCGGGAACGCGCGCCTTGCAGACGTAGCGTCCGTGCAGGATCAGCCAGTGGTGGGCGTGCGTCATGAAGCGCTCCGGGATGATCTTCACCAACCCGTCTTCGACTTCGCGCGGCGTCTTGCCGGGCGCCAGCGGAATGCGATTGGAAACGCGAAAGACGTGGGTGTCGACGGCGAGGGTCGGCTCGCCAAAGGCGACATTGAGCACGACGCTGGCCGTCTTGCGTCCGACCCCCGGCAACTTCTCGAGCGCCTCGCGATCCCGAGGCACTTCTCCGCCGTGATCCTGAATCAGCGCCTTCGACAGCGCGATGACGTTCTTCGCCTTCGTTCTGTAGAGGCCGATCGTTTTGATGCGTTCGTTGAGCTCCGCCTCGCCGAGCGCCGCCATCTTTGCCGGCGTATCGGCGCGGGCGAACAGCGCGCGTGTCGCCTTGTTGACCCCCGCGTCGGTCGCCTGCGCCGAAAGCACCACGGCGACGAGCAGCGTGAAGGGGTTGATGTATTCGAGTTCGCCTTTAGGCTCCGGCATGACCGCCGCGAGCCGCTCGAAAACCCCAGCCGCCCGCTCGCGCGCCGCGGCGAGGGACTTGCCCGCCCGCCGGACGGACGGAGCGGAGACTGCCGATTTACGATGCGCCATGTCGGTCTTATAATCGCGGTCAGAGGAGCCGCCAAGCGAGGTCGCCGGTCATGGACGAAGCGCCCCTGACGCACGAAACGCCGATCCTCGCCGTGAGACTGACGCCGCACCGGTCGCTCGATCCCGCGGCAGTTCGCGTCCTGTTGGCCGCGACGTTCGTCGTGAGCGCCGTCTTCAGCCTGCCGTTCTATCTCATGGGCGCGTGGCCGATCGTCGGTTTCCTCGGGCTCGACGTTCTCGCGCTCTCCCTGGCCTTTCGCGCCAACTTCCGCGCGGCGCGCGCCTACGAGGATTTCCAACTCACTTATTTCGAATTGCTGTTCGCGCGGGTGAGCGCGCGCGGCGCGAGGCGGGAGTGGCGTTTCAATCCCGCCTGGGTGCGCATCGAACGCATCGACGACCAGGAATTCGGACCGCAACAATTGTCGCTCCTCAGCCGCGGTCGACGCTGGGAAGTCGCCAAATTCCTCGGCCCAGACCAGAAGGCGGAATTCGCGACGACGCTCACGCGGGCCCTCGCCGAGGCCAAGCGCGGGCCACGGTTTTCTTCCTGAGGCAGGCACGCGACTCAATTAAATGTTACTTGAGCTTTGACTCAAATATCTGTTCGCCGTCGATCGTCCGGCGATGGCGTCGGCGCGAAAGGAAGCCTTCATGTCGATCCTCTCTGCCGCATTCACGGCGCATGTCGCCGTCGGCGGCTGTGAGATCGTTGAGCGCCGGCGCCGCCGATGAACGCTCCCTCTTCGATCGCTTCGAAGGATCGCGAAGACGGCTTGCCGATGCCAAGGCGCGCCTTCGCCGCCGCAGCCGTGCTCGCGGCGATCGTGCTGGCGGTGCTCGACGGGGCCATCGCCAATGTGGCGCTGCCGACCATCGCCACCGCGCTGCACGTTTCGTCCGCCGCTTCGGTGTGGGTGGTGACGGCCTATCAATTGGCGCTGGTCGTCACGCTGTTGCCGTGCGCGGCGTTGGGCGAAAGCCTCGGTTACCGTCGCGTCTTCACTGTCGGCGTGCTGATCTTCACCGTGGCCTCGGCGCTCTGCGCGCTGTCGCCGACGCTCCCCATCCTGGCGGCGGCCCGCTTCGTCCAGGGCCTCGGGGCCGCCGCCATCATGTCGCTGATCGCGGCTTTGCTTCGCTTCACCTATCCGCAGCGAATGCTTGGCGCCGCCATCGGACTGAATGCGCTGACGGTGGCGCTCGCTTCGGCGCTGGGGCCGACGCTCGGCGCCGGCATCTTGTCGTTGGCGAGTTGGCCCTGGCTCTTCTCCGTCAACATTCCCGTCGGCCTGATCGTTCTCGCCGCCTCGCGCGCCCTGCCGCGCACGCCGGCTCATCACCGGCCGCTCGATCGGATCAGCGTGGCGCTCAACGCCGGATTCTTCGCGCCGCTGGTGATCGGCGTGGATCTCCTGACGAGCCGACCGGTGCTCGCGGCGACGCTGCTCGCCGTGGCGGCGCTGAGCCTCGTTGCCCTGGTGCGACGGGAACTGCATCGCGAAGCGCCGCTGATTCCACTCGATCTCTTACGCGGCGGCACGTTCCGCTATTCGGTGGTTGCCTCGGTATGCTGCTTTGCGGCGCAGATGGTCTCCTTCGTGGCCCTGCCGTTCTACCTCCAGCACGGGCTCGGCAAGGACGCCTTCACGACCGGCCTCTACATGACGCCCTGGCCCTTGACGGTGGCGCTGGCGGCGCCGACCTCGGGACGCCTGGCCGATCGCGTGCCAACCGCGTATCTCTGCGCGATCGGCGGGCTGACCCTCGCCGCAGGGCTCGCGCTCGCGGCGTTCTGGCCGTTGCATCGCAACGTCGCACCGCTCATCCTCTTCACTGTGGTGAGTGGGCTCGGCTTCGGTTTCTTCCAGACGCCCAACAATCGCAACATGCTGCTGTCGGCGCCAAAGGCGCGCAGCGGCGCCGCGGGCGGCATGCAGGCGACGGCACGCCTCTGCGGGCAAACCCTCGGCGCCGTCATCATGGCGCTGCTATTCACGGCCGCGCCGTCGAACGCGCCGCGCATCGGGCTCGGCGTCGGAGCCGTTTTGGCGCTGGCGGGCGCGTTCGCCAGCATGTTGCGGATCGAGCGGTGACCCGGCTTCCGCGCTCACGCTCTCGACCGAACGCTCGCCGCTAAAACGCCGCCTGACGGCGCACGAGTTGATTGACCCGGTCGATCTCCGCCGAGGTCAGATTGGCGGTCGCGGCGTCGAGTTCGAGATCGTCGAGACCGGCGGCTTTGGCGAAGCGATTCCAGGCCGCCGCTTGCGCCAGATCGCGCGGCACGCCGCGGCCGGTGACGTAGAGATGCGCGAGACGGTTTTGCGCGATCGGATTATTGCGCGCCGCCGCCTTGAGGAAGATCTTCGCCGCCGCGGCCTCGTCCTTTTGCACGCCGACGCCGTTGAACAGCATGATCGCATATTCGACCTGGCCGGCGATGATGCCGCCGTCGGCGGCCCGTTTGAGCCAATGCGCGCTCTCCGCGATGTCGAGCGGAACGCCGCGGCCCTCACGGAGCAGAACCCCATAGGAATAGGAGCCGTCGTCATCGCCAGCCTCGGCGGCGCGCCGAAAATAATCGGCGGCCTTGGCAAAATCGTCCTTTTTGCCGCCGTCGCCCTCGATCGCCATGACGCCGAGATTATAGAGCGCGCTGGCCTCTCCCTGGGCCGCCGCTTTCTCGAACTGCGCTTTGGCGCCGGCGCGATCCTTCTCGACGCCTCGGGCCCCGTTGAGCAGGAGCGTGCCGAGAGCGAAAGCGGCCTCCCTGTCGCCGAGACCGCTCGCCACGCGATACCAGCGCGCGGCCTCCGCCGCATCTTGTCGAACCGCGTAGCCCTCGCGATAGATCTCGCCGATCAGGGTCATCGCCGCGGCGTCCTTGGGGTTCGCCACGAACCGTTTCATCGCTTCCCGGAACGCCGTGAGATAAAACCCGCGCTGATAGGCGCCAAACGCCAGATCGGCTGGCGTCGCTTGCGCCACCGTCGGTTCGACGGCTTGCGGCGTTTGGAATCCTTGGGGAGCCTGGTAAGCCGGCGAGAAAGTCTGCGCGCTTAGAGAGCCCGACGCGGCCAGAGCGAGAAATGCCGCAGTGCCTGCGCTGATCGCTTTCTTCATGGGCCGTTATACCGTCGCTTTCGCCAAGAGCGCCTGCGCTTGAGCGATCGCCGCGGCGGCCGAAGGCGCCCGCCAAACGGCGTCGCCGAGCGCGACGAAATCCGCACCCGCGGCGGTGAGCGGCGCCACGGCGTCGAGGGCGCCGGCGAAGGCGACGCATGGCGTCTCGAAGATTTCCGCCCACCAAGCGACGCGCTCGACGGTATCGGCGAGAGGCGGCGTGAAGCCGTCGCGCCGCGGCTCGCCGAACATGACATAATCGGCGCCCGCCTCGCCTGCGTTCATCGCGTCGTCGCGCGAGCGCAGACCGCCTGCCCCCACGATGCGCTCGGGATGAAGGCTCGCCAACGCCTCGGCGAGTTCCGGACCAGCCCCGGCGACGTGCGCGCCGTCCGCGCCGGCCCGCGCGGCCAGTCGAGCGTCGTTTTCAACCAGCGTCGCGACCTCACGCGGCGCCGCAACTTCGACGAGGCGCTGCAGGATGCGCTTCGCGTCGCCCTCGGCGCCGGGCGCGATTCGCACAAGCGCGCTCGCCACATCCGCGGCGCCGAGCGCATCGGCGAGAAGCGGCGCGAAAGCGTCGAGGTCGGCGCCGCTCAAGGGCGGCGTGATGAGATAAAGGCGACAGAAGGAAGCGGCGACCATGGCGCGCGGGCAAATCTCGGTTCGAAGGGAAGCTTGCCGACCAATGCGGCCAAAAGTGCGGCCACGCAACCCCGGATGTTGTTGAATTCTGGCCGCCGCCCTCGTGACGCGCCTGCGCTCAGCCGGCGAAGGCCTGTCGCAGCCGCTCAACCTGGGAGGCCACGGCGCTGCGCGCCGGGGCCGGAGCAAATCCGTTGGCGACCGCCATCGATTGGTCGAGATGGGCGACGCGCGCTTGCAGGCGCAGGGACTTGAGGCTGAATTGGCGCAGCGGCTGCGGCAGATCTTCAAAGAGATCCGCGCTGCACCCGATATCCTGCTCGGCGAGCCGGACCCTGTGCTTCTCGGACATCGCCTGCGCGGCCGTCAGTTCCCCCTCGTTGACCGCGCGCTGGAGCAGCAGCCAGGAAGCAACCTGCATCAGCCGCGTGGTGAGCCGCATGCTCTCCGTCGCATAAGCCATCGCGACGGGGCGGCGCAACGCCCGCGACTCCTCGCGACCGGGTCCATCGAGATAGGCGGCCGCCTCTTCAACGAGGGTCATGCCCTCCTTGAACAGCGATTTGAAAGCGTCCGAGGCGGCGAGCTTATGGACGAACGACACCGTCTTCGCCGCGGTCTCGTTGGATGCCGACAAACTCAGCGACGAACCATCCTGACGCCCCATACTTCGTACTCCTGTCCCCGAGGTCTGAGACGCGACGCCGTCCGGTTTCGGTTCGCGCTGCGTCTGCCGGCAACGCGAGGCAAGATTAACGCCGCTTCGCGCCGACCGCTCGTTTACTTTTCAATAAGGTTAACAAATTCCTAACCCTTTCGCTGCAATTCAAAAAAATGGCCGCCCATAGGCGGCCGAGGGGGTATTTGATGGGAGGCATCGAACAGAACGGATAGGAGCCATTCAGAACCCGAAACTTGGGTCGAATCAATTCATAATTGATAATCGTTAATGAACCGTTACCCGCCCAATCGGACGAGGCGAGGAATCACAATTCGGCACACGCCCGGCGGGCTGCCGAGACTCTTGCTCCAAAATGCGACAGTCCGCACTGCGCCGTCATCGCGAGCGAAGCGTGGCGATCCAGAGATCGTGAGGCTGCTTGTTTGCGCACCGTTGCCAACGCGCTCGGCGCCGCGAGCCTTATCGGCGATCGCCTCGATCGCTGGATCGCCGCGCTTCGCTTGCGATGACGGCCGTCCTAACTCTTGAAGAACGCGCTCGCGGCGTCGCGCGTCGCCTCGCGCGCCTTGATGGCGCCCTCGAGCCGCGCGATCTCTCGTCTCAACGCCTCGATCCGCTCGGCGAGCTCAGGCGCGGAGAGATCGTCGAGAGCCTGGCCGATTTCATGTGTCGGCGGCTTGGCGCGCTTGGCGCCGAAGAGAGCGTCCTCGTCGAAACCGGCCATCGTCGCGCCTCCCAGGAAATCCATTGCGCCTTTCCGGCTCGCGAGATCATACCGCGAATCTCCTGATTTTGCCCAGATTGGCCTCTCGTCGCGCAATCCGGTAGATTGGCGGCGGCACGGGAGGGCCGACTATGCGCGATTTCACCGACAAGACCGTCTTCATCACCGGCGGCGCGGGCGGACTGGGACGGGCCTTCGCCCGGGGGCTGCTCGCAGAGGGCGCGAAGGTGGCGCTCGCCGACATCGACGAGCGCGCGCTGACGAGGGCGGTCGAAGAGCTCGGCGCGCCGGCCGACCGTCTGCGCGGATTTGCCTGCGACGCGTCGGACAGAGGCTCGCTCGAACGCGCGGCCAAGGACGCGACTCGCGCCTTCGGGGCCGTGCACCTCGTCTTCAACAACGCCGGCATCGGCGGCCCCAGCGCCGGCCTCGAGGAATTGACGCCGCGGGATTGGGAATGGGTCATCCGCGTCAATCTGATGACGGTCGCGCATGGCGTCGCGGTCTTCCTGCCGCTCCTGCGCGAGCACGGCGAAGGCGGCCATTTCGTCAACACCGCCTCGATGGCGGGCATGCTCGGCCAGCCGCAAATGGGACCCTACAGCGCCACCAAGGCCGCCGTGGTGGCCGTGTCGGAAACATTGTTTCACGAGCTGAGGGGCACGAATATCGGCGTCAGCGTCTTGTGTCCCGGGTTCGCCAAGACCGGCATCGCCGATGAACGGCCTGACCCGCTGGCGCCCGAGGCGCGGCCGCTCTCGAAGGCAGGCGCCGAGCGCGCGGCGCAGCTGCGCCACGCCGTCCAGACCGGCCTCGACCCTGCAGAAGTCGCAGCGCGAACCTTACAAGGCATCCGCGACGGCGACCTTTATATCTTTACGCACAGGGATATGCGGCCTTGGCTCGACAAGCGCCTCGATCGCCTGCGCGCGGCCTACGACAAGGCGGATCGGTTTCCTAGCCCCTCGACCTAACCTGCGCCTCACGCGGCTGCGTCGCCCATGATGAAGCCGCCGCCAAGAACCCGGGCGCGCGGATCGCACGAGGCATAGAAGACGCAGGCCTGTCCGGGCGAGACGCCGCTCTCGGGCTCGTCGAACTCGACGAAGCCGCCGGGCAGAAGCGTCGCCGGAGCGGGCTGGCGGGTGGAGCGCACCCGCGCGGCGATCGGCACGCCTCGTGAGGGGATTTCCGCGAAGCCGCCTTCGCCGATCCAGTTGACGTCGCGCAGGTGAATGCGGTGGGTCTCGAGCGCCTGGCGGGGGCCGACGACGACCCGCGCGCCGCGCGCGTCGAGCGCGACGACGTAGAGGGGCTCCGCCGCGGCGATGCCGAGGCCGCGCCGCTGCCCGATCGTATAATGCAGGATGCCGGCGTGGCGGCCGAGCACCCGCCCGTCGATGTGGACGATGTCGCCCGCCTCGGCGGCGCCGGGCATCAGACGCTCGATCATCTCGCTGTAGTGGCCGGCCGGCACGAAACAGATATCCTGGCTGTCCGCCTTGTCGGCGATCGCCAGGCCGAATTCGTGCGCCAGGGCGCGAACCTCCGGCTTGGGCAGGGCGCCGAGCGGAAATCGCAACAGCGCGAGCTGGTCGCGCGTCGTCGCGAAGAGAAAATAGCTTTGATCGCGTTCGGCGTCGGCCGCGCGGTAGAGGGCGCGCGCGCCCTGGCCGTCGTCGTCCGACACGACGTAATGGCCCGTCGCCAGGATATCCGCGCCCAGGTCCTTGGAAGCTTCGAACAGATCGGCGAACTTCATGTGCTGATTGCAGGCGACGCAGGGGATCGGCGTTTCTCCCGCGACATAGGCGCGCGCGAAGGGCTCGATGACCTTTTCGCGAAACCGCGTCTCGTAATCCAGGACGTAATGGGGAATGCCGAGGCGCGCGGCGACGTCCCGCGCGTCGTGGATGTCCTGCCCGGCGCAGCAGGCGCCTTTGCGGTGCGTCGCCGCGCCGTGATCGTAGAGCTGCATGGTGACGCCGACGACGTCGTAGCCGTCGCGCGCCAACATCGCGGCGACGACGCTCGAATCGACGCCGCCCGACATCGCGACGACGACGCGGGTGTCCTCAGGGGCCTTGGGCAGGCCGAGGCTGTTGAGGGGACGCGGCGGGGCCGTTTCAGTGATTCGCGAAGCCAACATCAAATTTCGTCCGGGGCCGGTCAGGCCGCTTATTGCGTTCTTATACCATCAGACGCCGCGGCCGGGAGGAAAATGTCGCCGCCCGCCGGCGCACGATCCGCAGCGCGAAAAGGCGCGTCGGGCTCACTCGGCTCCGACAATACCGAAAGAAATCAGCGCGTTTTGAAACACTTTGTTACGAAATTCACCACATCGCGCTTAGGCAAATCTTAAGTTGCAGTCCGTAGACTTCACGCCATAGGACTTGCGTTCGAGTGTGAGAGTCAAATGAGTGAAACGCTTCGACCGAGAGTGAAATACGTGATCGGTCCGGACGGAAGTCCCCTCACGATCGCGGATTTGCCGCCCCCTTCGACCAAGCGTTGGGTCATTCGGCGCAAGGCCGAAGTGGTCGCCGCCGTGCGTGGCGGCCTGCTCTCCCTGGAAGAGGCGTGCTCCCGCTACACCCTGACCGTCGACGAATTCCTCAGCTGGCAAGTCTCGATCGATCAATTCGGCCTCGCCGGCCTGCGCACGACGCGCATCCAGCAATACCGGCACTGACGGCCGGCGACCCCCGCAAGCCTCCCATCAAATCGTCGCCGCCGGCAACGGCGCGCGGCCGAGGATCATGTCGGCGGCCTTTTCCGCCACCATGATCGTCGGCGCGTTGGTGTTGCAGGACGGCACGAACGGCATCACCGAGGCGTCGACGACGCGCAACCCCTCGAGCCCGCGCAGGCGCAGATCGGGCGTCGTCACCGCGTCAGGGCCGCTCCCCATCGCGCAGGTGCCGGCGGGATGGTGATCGGTCTTGCACGAGCGATAGGCGTAGCTGGCGAGGTCCTCGTCGCTCTCGTTTTCCGCGCCCGGCAGGCGCTCCGCCAGCACGAAGGGCTTCAGCGCGGGCTGGCGCATGATCTCGCGCGCCAGCCGCAGCCCCTTCAGCGCGCATTGGCGGTCGTAGGGGTCCGACCAGTAATTGGGATCGATCAGCGGCGCGGCGGCCGGATCGGCGCTGGCGAGACGCACAGTGCCGCGCGAACGCGGGCGCAGGAAGGCGGAATTCAACGTGACGCCGGGATTGCGCATCTGCGCGACGCCCGCCTCGATCCCCGAGCCGAGCCCGAGATGAAATTGGATGTCGGGCGAGCGCGCCGCGGCGTCCGCGTACCAGAAGCCGCCGGTCTCGAACAAGGTCGAGGTGACCGGGCCGGTCTTGAACAAGAGATATTGCAGCCCCGCCCAGATCGTGCGGTCCCATCGCGCCACGCGGTCGTAGGTGTGATCGCCGGTGCATTCCGCGATGACGTAGAGGTCGAGGTGGTCCTGCAGATTGGCGCCGACGCCGGGTAGGTCGTGCACGACGGCGACGCCGGCCTTGCGCAATTCGTCGGCCGGTCCGATCCCGGAGAGTTGCAACAGGCGCGGCGAGCCGATCGCGCCGCAGGAAACGATCACCTCGCGATCGGCGCGGATCGGCTCGACCTTGCCGCCCGCGGCGATGCTGACGCCGATCGCGCGGCCGCTCTCGATGACGACCTTGAGCGCCTGGGCGCCGGTGCGCACCGCCAGATTGCGGCGCCGCCGCGCCGGCTTGAGGAACGCTGAGGCGGCGGAGGAGCGCATCGCGGCGCGCGTGGTGAGCTGGTAGTGGCCGATGCCGTCCTGCACGGCGCCGTTGAAATCGTCGTTGAAGGGAATGCCGGCCTCCTGCGCCGCGCGCAAGAAAGCGTAGCTGATCGGCACGGGATTGACGGGATAGGAGACGCCGAGCGGTCCGCCGTAGGAATGATAGGCATTGACGAGGCGCTGGTTGTCCTCGGAGCGTTTGAAATAGGGCAGGATGTCCTTGTAGCCCCAGCCCTTGCAACCGGCATCCGCGACCCAGGCGTCGTAATCCCTGGCGTTGCCGCGGGTATAGAGCTGCGCGTTGATCGTCGAGCCGCCGCCGATGATCCTGGCCTGGGTGTACCAGATCACCCGTCCGTCGAGATGCTTCTGCGGCACGGTGCTCCAGCCCCAGCTCGCAACGCCCTTGGTCATCTTGGCGAAGCCGGCCGGCATCTTGAACAACGGATTGGCGTCGCCGCCACCCGCTTCGAGCAGCAGCACCTTGATCGCCGGATCCTCGCTCAGCCGCGCGGCCAGCACGCAGCCAGCCGGACCGCCGCCGACGATGACGTAATCGTAGCCCATGCGTCCGGTCCTCAATTCCGCAAATCGGTCGAGACGATGTGATCCGCCACGCGCAGCGCCTGGGCCGCGACGGTCAGCGACGGGTTGACGGCCGCCGACGTCGGCAGGAACGACGCGTCGGCGACGAAAAGATTGGGATGGTCGTAGGCGCGGCAATAGGGATCGAGCGGCGCCTTGGCGGGATCGGCGCCGATGCGCACCGTGCCGCTCTGATGCGAAGGCGTGCGCCGATCGAAGGGGCGCGTCAGAACGACGGGATAACCGGCCGCGCGCAGCCGCTCGCGCAACAGCTTGACGAGTTCGAGATGCGCCGGCCAATTGCTGCGCTTCCAATCGAGCCGGATTTGATCGCCGTCGACCGTCACGCGGCTTTCCGGGTTCGGCAGATCCTCGCTCATCGCGTACCAGTCGACGGCGTGCCGGCTGACCCAGCCCAGCGCCCATTCCGGCGCGCGCTTGATGTTGGCCTTGAGGATCGGCGCCGTGACGCGCCCGAGCAATTGGATGTTGCCGAGCGGCGGCCCGCCGCGTCCGTCGTCGAGATAGAAATCGTTGACGCCGAGCGTCTTCTGATAAACCGAGTCGTTGACGACGCGCGGATCGATCGCCAGCGCGGCGGTGGTGTTGTGATTCATGAAGTGGCGCCCGACCATGTCGGAGCGGTTGGCGAGGCCGCGCTCGGAGGAGCGCAGCAGCAGCGCCGCCGAGTTGACGGCGCCCGCGGCGAGCACGACGAGTTTGGCGCGGACGATTCGCGTTTCTCCGCCGACGCGATATTCGACGCCCTTGACGCGCTTGCCGTCGGCCTCGGTGAGCAGGCGTTCGACGCGCGCGCCGGTCTGCAGCGCGACATTGGGGTAGGCCAGCGCGGCCTTGAGGCCGCAGGTCTCGGCGTCCATCTTGCCGGTATGGGTGTCGGGGAAGGCGTCCCAGGTGGTCTTGGCGCGCGCCAGCCATCTGTCGATGTCGACGCCGAGCGGCAGCGAGAACGGACGCAGGCCGACGCGCGCCATGCGTTCGCGAGCCGCCGCGATCGCCGGCTCGTCCGGCACCGGCGCATGGGGGTAGGGCGTCGAATGGCGTGGCTCGGTCGGATCCTGCCCCAGCGCGCCGCGCACCTGGTAGAGCGCCTCGGCGCGCGCGTACCAGGGCTCGAACTCGTCGTAGTCGAACGGCCACCCCGGCGTCGCGCCGCCGGAGTGCTGGATCGGTCGGAAGTCTTGCGCGCGGTAGCGGATGAGCACCGCGCCGTAGAGCTTGGTGGCGCCGCCGACATAGTAGTAGGCGCCGGGATTGAACGCCTCGCCCGCGCCGTCGATCCAACTCTCCTGCGGCCGGAACACGCCGCGCTGGAAGATCGCCCGCGCGTCGCGCGTGTCCGGGGTGTCGAGCAGGCGTTCGCCGCGCTCGAGGATGAGGATCTCCGCGCCCGATGGCGCAAGCCCCGCCGCGCAAGTCGCCCCGCCCATCCCGGAGCCGATGATGAGGATGTCGACGGTGCGGGGTTGGCTCATGGGATTGTCGATCTGTTTCGCTGCAAACTGAGTCGGGGCCCCTCATCCGGCTCTTCGGGCCACCTTCTCCCGCGAGCGGGAGAAGGGAGCAGGCGGCGCCGTGCGCCCCTCTCCCGCTTTGCGGGAGAGGGGTTGGGGTGAGGGGCGTTGGCGCGCCCCGCTCAAATCCGCCGGGTGGTCGCGGGGTCGAACAGCACCGCTTTGTCGAGATTGAACGCAAAGGCGTGAGTCTTGCCGACGCGCACGTCCGCGTCGGCGCGCATGCGCGCGGTGACCTCCTTGCCGGCGATCGAGGTCATGACGAAAGTGTCCGACCCGGCCGGCTCGATGATGTCGACGAGCGCGTCGAACGTCGCCACGTTTCTGGAATTGCGGTCCACGCTCTCCGAATCGCTGACAGCCTCCGGTCGGATGCCGAGGATCACCGTCCCGCCGTCCTGCAACTTGCTCGCGTCGGCGCTGGATGGCGCCGGCATTACGATCGGCTGGTCGTCGCCGGTCCGCGCGAGCACGATCGAAACCGCGCCGTTCGCCCGTGCGACCTTGCCCTCGAGCAGGTTCATCGATGGCGATCCCATGAAATCGGCGACGAACAGATTGGCCGGAGTGTTATAGACTTCGTACGGCGTTCCGACTTGCTGCAATTCGCCGTCCTTCAAAACGGCGATGCGCGTCGCCAGCGTCATCGCCTCGATCTGATCGTGGGTGACATAGACGATCGTCGTGCCGGTCTTTTGGTGGAGCCGCTTGATCTCGACGCGCATGTCGACGCGCAGCTTGGCGTCGAGATTGGACAAGGGCTCGTCGAACAGAAACACTCTCGGCTGGCGCACCAGCGCGCGGCCCATGGCGACGCGCTGGCGTTGACCGCCCGAAAGCTGACTCGGCCGGCGCGCCAACAGATGCTCGATCTGCAGCGTCTTGGCGACGCCCGCCACCGCCTTGTCGCGCTGGGGCTTGGGAACGCCGCGCATCTCCATGCCGAAGGACATGTTCTGCGCCACCGTCATGTTGGGATAAAGCGCATAGGACTGGAACACCATCGCGATGTCGCGCCTGGAGGGATGCAGGTCATTTATCGTGTGACCGTCGACGCGGATTTCGCCGGAAGTGATCGTTTCGAGGCCGGCGATCGTGTTGAGCAGCGTCGATTTGCCGCAGCCGGACGGGCCGACCAACACGAGGAAGCCGCCCTTTTCGAGGGAAAGGTCGATTCCCTTGAGAATTTCGACCGCGCCAAAGCGTTTGCGCAGGGCGTTGATTTCCAGAAAGGCCATGAGTTCACCCTTTGACCGCGCCGGCCATCAGCCCGCGCACGAAGTACCGGCCCGCGACGACGTAGACGAACAATGTCGGCGCCGCGGCGATGATGGCGGCCGCCATATTGACGTTGTATTCGATGACGCCCGTCGAGGTGTTGACCACGTTGTTGAGCGCCACCGTCATCGGCATCTGATCGCCGGCGGCGAAAGTCGAGCCGAACAGGAAGTCGTTCCAGATGTTGGTGAACTGATAGATCACCGTGACGATGATGATCGGCCCGGAGTTGGGCAGCAGAATCCGGCGGAATATCTGGAAGAAGCCGGCGCCGTCGATCATCGCCGACTTGACGAGTTCGGTGGGAAACGCCTCGTAGTAGTTGCGGAAGAACAGGGTAGTGAAGCCGAGCCCGTAGATCGTGTGGACGATCACGAGATTGACGGTGGCGTTGCCGAAGCCGAGCGACATTCCGAACGTGTCGACGAAGTAATTGCCCCACTCGCCGAGATTGCCCAGGATCGTCGCCATCGGGATGAGGACCGACTGGAAGGGAATGAAGCAGGAGAACAACATGAGGCCGAAGACCAGCCTGTGCCCCGGAAAGCGCCATTTGGTCAGAACGTAGCCGTTCATGGCGCCGAGCATCGTGGAGATCGCCACGGCCGGAACCACCATCTTGATGGAGTTCCAGAAATACCCCTTGATCCCCGCGCAGGTGAGACCGACGCAAGCTGTGCCCCAGGCCTTCGCCCAGGCTTGGAAGGTCGGCTCGCGCGGCAGCGCGAACATGTTGCCGCCCGTGATTTCGTCGAGCGGCTTCAACGACGTCATCACCATGACGAGCAGGGGAAGGATGTAGACGACGGCGAAAAAACCAAGCAACCCGTAAATCACGACGCGGGTCGTGAGCGAGGTTCGCGTGGGCTCGCGGCCCGGCGCCGCAGCCAGGGCGTCGATGGCGCTCATCGCTGTTTCTCCCGCAATTCCGAATAGAGATACGGCACCATGATCGCCGCGATCGTCATCAGCATGATGATCGCGCTCGCCGAACCGACTGCCATCTGGTTGCGCGTGAACGTGTAGGAATACATGAAGGTCGAGGGCAGCTCCGCGGCGCCGCCGGGGTTCTTGCCCGTGACGGAAAGCACGAGATCGTAGGACTTGATCGCCAGATGGGTCAGGATGATCAGAGCGGAGAGGAACACCGGCCGCATGATCGGGATGATGATGCGTCGATACATCGCGAAGCCCGAGGCGCCGTCGATTTGCGCCGCTTTGAGGATTTCGCCGTCGATGCCGCGCAATCCCGCGAGAAACAGCGCCATGACGAAGCCGGAACTCGCCCATATGCCGGCGATCGCCACGCAATAGATCATCATGCGCGGGTTGACGACCCAGTCGAACTTGAAGCTCGTCCAGCCCCAGACATGCACCGCCTTTTCAAGGCCGATGCCGGGGTCGAGAAACAGCTTCCACGCGGTTCCCGTCACGATGAAGGAAAGGGCGAGCGGATAGAGATAGATCGGGCGCAAGATGCCCTCGCCGCGAATCTTCTGATCGAGCAGGATCGCCAGCGTCAGGCCGAGGACGAGGCTGAGGGATATGTAAAGGCCGCCGAACAGGCCCATGTTGACGATCGCGGTGTACCAGCTCGAAGGCGGATCCGTCTCGAAGGTCCATGTCCAGAGCTTCTGATACGTGCCGAAGCCGACGAGGGTATTGCTCGTGAACGCCCTCGAATTGGTGAAGGAAAGATAGAGCGTCCACAGGATGAAGCCGTAGACGAAGACGAGGACCAAGGCGAACGAGGGCGCGAGCACGAGCTTCGGCAGGGCGTCTTGCAATCGTCCGCGCAGTGACCCGCGCGGTCGCGGCATCGTGACGTCGGCGAGCGGTGCAACGGTGACTTCGTCGGTCATGGCGGTTTCATCCAACGAAAGAAGCGAGCCGCCCCCGCACGCGCGGGGGCGGATGGACGGCGTTACTTGGCCGCGTTGATCGCCTTGACGAGTTCCGTCACGGCGCTGTCGGAGGTCTTGATCTCGCCGTGGAAGAACTTGGTCACGACGTCATGGTAGGCCTCGGCGATCGCCGGCGGCTGCGCGTAGTTCTGCGCCATCGAGCCGACGAACGTGCCCTTGGCGTTCGCCGCCTTCACGTCCGCGATGCCCTTCTTGCCGCAGATGTCGAAGGCGGCGTCCGACACGTCCATGCGCGCCGGCACTGAGCCCTTGACGACGTTGAACGCCGACTGGAAGCTCGGGCTCATCGTCGCGTCGGCGAGCGCGAGTTGCGCCGCCTGGCGATCCGCCGGCACCTTGAACATCGCGAACATGTCGGTGTTGTAGATCACCGAGCCGTCGGTGCCGGGGAAGCGGTAGCAGAGGAAATCCTTGCCCGCTTCCTTGTGGGCGGCGCGGAATTCGCCTTTGGCCCAATCGCCCATCACCTGCACGAGCGCGTCGCCCTTGATCACCATCGCGGTGGCGAGGTTCCAGTCGCGGCCGGAATAGTTCGGGTCGGTATAGGCGCGCAGCTTGGCGAGGTTGTCGAACGCCTTCTTCATCGTGTCGGACTTGAGGGCGCTCTCGTCGAGATCGATGAAGGCTTTCTTGTAGAAGTCCGGCCCGCCGGTCGACATGACGACCGAATCGAACATCGTCGCTTCCTGCCACGGCTGACCGCCGAGCGCCAGCGGGATGACTCCAGCCTTCTTGGCCTTGTCGAGCAGCGCGAGGAATTCGTCGAAGTTCTTCGGCTCGGTTCCGCCGATCTTGTCCATTACCGCCTTGTTGATCCAAAGCCAGTTGACGGAGTGGATGTTGACGGGAACAGCGTCCCACTTGCCGTTGGTGGTGGTGAACTTCTGCAGAGCCGTCGGGATGACCTTGTCCCAGCCTTCCTTCTTCGCCAGCGGGGTAATGTCCGCGAGCTTGCCCGCCTCGGCGTAGTCGATCGCGAAATAGCCGAGGATTTGCGAGGCGGTCGGCGGATTGCCGGCCGCCACCATCGCCTTGAGCGCGGTCATCGCGCCTTCGCCGCCGCCGCCGGCGACCGGCACGTCTTTCCAGGCGTAGCCTTCCTTCGCGAGGTCCTGCTTGAGGACGTTGAGCGCGGCCGCTTCGCCGCCCGACGTCCACCAGTGCAGCATCTGCACTTCCTTGACATCGGCGGCCTGGGCCGAGACCGCGAATCCGGCAGCCGACGCGGCCATCGCGCTCGCCATCAACATCGTGCGAAACTTCATAATCTACCCTTCCTAAAGCGTGTCACTCCCACCGGATGCGGTCCGGCGCCGTTTCAGGAACCGAGCCCGGCCCCGCCTCACTCACGTCCAACGCGCCGCGGGAGCCACCAGCTCGTGCGCGGACCGTTGTGAACGTGAAAAGTCTTTTCTTCACTGTAGTCCTCGACGGCGCGGCGGCCAAGCTCGCGCCCGAGTCCCGATTGCTTATAGCCGCCGAACGGCAGTTCCGGCGAGCCGTCCATGAAAGTGTTGGCCCAGACGGTGCCCGCTTGCAGCCGGCGTCCGACGCCCATGACCGTGTCGACGTCGCGGCTCCATACGCTGGCCGAGAGGCCATAGCTGGCGTCGTTGGCGAGCGCCACCGCCTCGTCGAGCGTTTCGAAAGTGAGGGCGACGACGACGGGGCCGAACACCTCCTCGCGCGCGATCGCCATCGTCGGGGCGACCCCGTCGACGATCGTCGCCGCCATGAAGAGGCCCTCCGAGGCGAGCCGCTCGCCGCCGGCTCGCAGATTCGCCCCGGCCTGTCGCGCCGCCGCGACGTGACGCTCGATCTTGGCGAGATGATCGGCGCTGATGATGGCGCCGACTTTCGTCTCGGGGTCGAGCGGATCGCCGACCTTCACGTCCCGCGCGCGCTCGGCGAGCGCGGTGAGGAAGTCGGCGGCCATCGCGCGCTGCAGCAGCAATCGCGAGCCGGCGTTGCAGCATTCGCCGGCGTTGAAATAGGCGCCGAACAGGCAGGCGTCGAGCGCCGCCTCGAGATCGGCGTCGGCGAAGACGATCTGCGGGTTCTTGCCGCCGAGCTCCATCGACACCTTCTTCAGCGTCGCCGAGGCCGCCGCCATCGCGGCGCGTCCGACCGCGGTCGAGCCGGTGAAGGAAATCATGTCGACGCGCGGATCGGTCGTCATCGGCGCGCCGACCTCCGGCCCGTAGCCGGTCACGACGTTGCACACGCCGTCCGGCAGTCCGCCTTCCGCGATGAGGCGGGCGAGATGCAGGGTCGAGCCCGACGTCATCTCGCTCGGCTTGACGACGCAGGCGCAGCCGGCCGCGAGCGCGAAGGGCAGCTTCTGCGAAACGATGAGCAGCGGAAAATTCCACGGCGTGATGATCGACACGACGCCGATCGGCTCGCGCAGCACGAAGCCGAGGCGGTCGCGGCCGAGCGAGGCGTAGCTCTCGCCGTGCAGATCGCGCGCCAGCGCGGCGGCGTAACGCCAGATGTCGGCGGCGCCTTCGATCTCCGAGCGCGCCTGAGCGATCGGCTTGCCCGATTCCAGCGTATCCAGCAGCGCCAGGATTTCGCGGTCGCGATCGATCAAATCCGCCGTCTTGAGCAGCACGCGCGAGCGCTCGGAAGCGGTCGCGTGCGGCCACGGACCGTTGTCGAAGGCGCGGCGCGCCGCCGCTATGGCGCGCTCCGCGTCGCGCGCGCCGCCGCGCGGCACGAGGGTGACGAGCGCCCTGTGTGCGGGCGAATGCCGCGCGATCGTCTCGCCGGCGCCGAAGTCGTCGCGCCCGTCGATCCACATCGCGCGTTCGCGCGGCAAGAGCGACAGGGCTTGGGCGAGCCTTTCGCGGTCGAGAATGATCGGCGCTTGCACGTTCATGGCTCGCATCCTCTCATCGGCCGGAGAATGTCGCGGCGCGCTTGGCGCGGAACGCGGCGACGCCTTCGGCGAGATCTTCCGTGGAAGCGGTCAACGCGCCGGCGAGGCCTTCGATGGGCGCGTCGCGATCCTCGCCTTCGGCGGCGTTGATCATCGCCTTGACGATCTGGACGGCGACGGGGCCGCGTTTGGCGACGTCGGCCGCGATCGCCTCGGCGCGGGCGAGACCTTCGCCCGGCGCCGCGACTTCGTCGACGAGGCCGGCCGCCAGCGCCTCCTCGGCGCTGAACAGCTTGCCGCCGAGCGCCATGCGCCGCACGACGGAGGCGCCGAAGCGGCGCACCAGGCGCTGCGTCCCCGACCAGCCGGGCGCCATGCCGAGGCCGGTCTCGGGCAGGCCGAGCTTGATCCCGGTCTCCGCGACGCGAATGTCGGCGACCGCCGCGAGCTCCAAGCCGCCGCCGAAGGCGTGGCCGGTCAGCGCGGCGATCAGCGGCACGCGCAGCCGCGCCAGCGCCTCGAAGGCGCGGTGGCCGAGGCGCGTCCAGTCGCGCCACATGTCGAGCGCGGGCAGATCGCCCCACGCGGCGATATCGCCGCCGGCGCAAAACGCCTTGCCTTCGCCGCTCAGGATCGCGACGCGCGCTTCCGCTGCATCGTCGATCGCGCGGGCCGCATCGGCGAGCGCGACGATCATCGGGCGGTCGAGCGCATTGAGCTTGTCGGCGCGCCGCAGCGTGACGCGGGCGATCGGCCCCTCGATGCGAAGCTCGACATGCGCGCTCATCGGGCGTGCTCCTTGGCCGGCCGCAGCGTCAGGCCGAAGGGCTCCGGGCGAAACAGCGCGGCGTCCATCGTCTTGAGACTGTCGGCGACGCGCAAGGGGAACTGCGATTGAGCGAGCACGTCGCATTCGAGATCGACGCCGGGAGCGATCTCGACGACCGCGACGCCCTCCCTGGTGAGGCGCATCACGCAGCGCTCGGTGACATAGACGATTTCCTGCCCCTGCATGATCGCCCGGGGGCCCGAGAAGGAGACCTGCTCGACCTCGTCGACCAGCTTCTTCACTTTGCCTTCCCTAGCGACGGCGAGCGCGCCGCCGCTGACGTCGAGCCCCGCGCCGGCGGTGAAATAGCCGGAGAACACGATCTTCTTGGCGCGCGCGGTGATGTCGACGAAGCCTCCGGCCCCCGCGGTCACATGCGGGCGCGCGCCGAGCTTGGAGACGTTGACCGAGCCGTGACGATCGATCTGCAGGAAGGACAGCAGCGACATATCGAAGCCGGCCCCCTGAAAATAGACGAACTGATGCGGCGACTGCACGATCGCCTCGGCGTTGGAGGCGCAGCCGAACTGGAAGTCGAGCAGCGGCACGCCGCCGACCGCGCCTTGCTCGATCACCCAGGTCACCGCGCCGTGGCGGCCTTCCTCGATCAGGATGCGCGGGACGTTGGCGGAGATGCCGAAGCCGATGTTGACCGCGTCGCCGTCGCGCAGCTCCTGGGCGACCCGGCGCGCCATGACCTTGGCGACGCCGAATTGCGGCGCCTCGAACGAGGACAGCGGCCGGAAGATTTCGCCTGAGATCGCCGGCTCGTAGGGCGTATTCGTGGTCTGCAACTGGTCGGGCGCGACGACGATGACGTCGACCAGCACGCCCGGCACCACGACGTCGTGCGGCCGCAAGGAGCCCGCCGCCGCGAGCCGCTTGACCTGCGCGATGACCAGGCCGCCGTTGTTGCGCACGGCGAGCGCCTGGTCGAGCGGCCCGAGAATGCCGCCTTCGTGTTCGTACGAGAGATTGCCGCGCTCGTCGGCGGTGGTGGCGCGGATGATCGCGACGTCGGGCGTGATGGCGGGAAAGAACAGCCAGTCGTCGTCGGCGAAGCGAACGCGGGAGACGATCGGCGCGGCGCTCGCCTTGGCGTTCATCGCGCAGCCTTCGCGCTTCGGATCGACGAACGTGTCCATGCCGACCTGCGTCAGGACGCCCGGGCGCTTGGCCGCCGCCTCGCGGTGCATGTCGAAGAGAATGCCTGATGGGACATTGTAGGCGGGGATCGCATCCTCGCCGATCATCCTCCAGATGGCCGGCGGCTCGGCGGACGAGGGTCCCGATGGATACGAGCCGGCGAGCACGCGCGCGAGGCAGCCTGGCTTGGCGATGTGGTCGATGCCCTTCACGCCCCACATGTCGCCCGCGGCGATCGGGTGCAGCGTCGTGAGATTGCGCGGATGACCCTCGCCGTCGAAGCGCGCGCCGAGCGCCGCCAGCACGGCGTCCGGGCAGCCGAGCCCCGACGACGAGGACACGGTGACGATCGCCCCATCGGGGATCAGGCGGGCCGCTTCAGGGGCGGAAAGGACGCGAGGTCTGGCCATATCAGGGTCTCAGGCGCTGGGGTCGATGGCGGTTTCGCGCCCCGAACGGGCGGCGTCGCGCGCCGCCAGCGCGACGGCGAGCGAGCGCACCCCATCCTCGCCCGTCGCCGCCGGCGCGCCGCGCCCGGCGACCGCGTCCTGGAACAGACGCACGGAGCGCGCATAGAGGCTCTCGTGCGCGACGGCCAAGCTCTCCTCGCCCGCCGCGCTGCGCAACAGCACCTCGCCCTTCGGCGCTTGCGTCATGCAGTCGCGTCCGATCAGCGAACCCTCTTCGCCGTGCACTTCGAAGCCCGTCGTCGCGTAGCGCGTTGTGAATGCGTCATGGAATTGGGCGAGCAGGCCGCCGGAAAAGCGCACGACTCCCATCACGCCGTCCTCGAGCCCCTCGCGCCCCATGCCGCTGGTCGAGGTCATCGCGGTCACGCTATGCGGCTCGTCGTCGAGCACGAAGCGCAGGGTGTCCGCGTCGTGCACGGTGATGTCGAGCACGACCCCGCCGCCCGCCTCGGGCTTGTCGATGCGCCAGCCCTGCAGATTAGGCGGCAGATAGACGGCGTGAAACACGCGCGCGAACAGCGGCTTGCCGATGCGCCCCTGCTTGATCGCCTCGCGCATCGCGCGATGCGTGGCGGCATTGCGCAAATGATGATTGGTGCCCATGACGACGCCGCGTTCGCGGCAGGCGGCGACCATCGCGCGCGCGTCGGCGAGCGTCAGGGCGAGCGGCTTCTCGCACAGCACGTGCTTGCCGGCCTGGGCGGCAGCAAAGAGCTGGTCGCGGTGCAACTCGTTGGTGGTGGAGATGTAGACGGCGTCGATCGCCGGGTCCGTCACCAAGGCGGCGAGATCGGCGCTGGCGCGTGCGACGTCATGCGCCGCCGCGAAGGCTTTGGCGCGATCCTCGCTGGCGCTCATCACGGCGACGACTTCGCTGCCGTTCTCGCGCATCGCGCCGATCATGTGCTGGGCGGCGATCGTGCTGGCGCCGATCAGGCCCCAGCGGAGGGGGTGGCTCATGACGGTCTCCTGTCCTGCAGCGCGGCGCCGCAGCTTTCGCGCACCACGAGCCGCGCTGCGCCCGCGAACGAAAGCCCGGCGGGGTCTTCGTGGCGGATCAGGCCGAGCAGGCTCTCGGCGCAGCGCGCGCCCATCTCGCGCGTGTCGGCGCTGACGGTGGTCAGCGGCGGCGCGTTGTGTTCGGCCTCGGCGATGTCGTCGAACCCGACGACTGCGACATCGCGGCCCGGAGCGACGCCGCGAGCGTTGAGCGCGCGCGTCGCCCCCATGGCGACGATGTCGTTGTAACAGACGACGGCGGACGGCGGCCGCGCGAGGCCCAGCGCCCGCTCGATCGCCTCGCGCCCGCCGGCGCGCGTCGGCGCGGATTCGATCACGAGCGAATCGTCGGCCACGATGCCCGATCCGTTCAAAGCGTCGCGCCACCCGCCGACGCGTTCCTGCTGCGTCGTCATGCAACCGTCGCCGCCGAGGTAGGCGATGCGCCGATGGCCGAGCCGCAGCAGGTGCTCGACCGCATCGCGCGCGCCCTTGCGATTGTCCGGCCCGACATAGGGCAGGGGGCTGCCGATCATCCGCCGCATGGTGATGACGGCGGGAATGGACTGCGGCCATTGCTGCGCGAACTTCCAGGTGTCGGTGTCGCGCGCCGGGCTCATGATGATCCCCGCGACATTGTGCTCGCGCAAGGAGCGCAGCACCTGCGCCTGCCGCTCGGGGTCCTCGTTGGTGTTGGCGAGGATCGGCGTGAAGCCGAGCTTGTAGAGAGCGTCCTCGATGCCGACCGCGAGTTCGGCGAAGAACGGATTGGTGAGGTCGCTGATGACCATGCCGACAAAGTCGGAGGAGGCGGCGCGCAGGCTCGCCGCGCCGCGATGATAGACGTAGCCGAGCGCCCGCATTGCCCGCGTGACGCGATTGCGCGTCGGCTCGGCGACCAGCGCGCTGCCGGAAAGCACGAGCGAGACCGTCGATTTGGAGACGCCGGCGCGGCGGGCGACGTCGACGATCGTAACGCGTTCGCCGCGTTCGACCTGCTCCTCCCCGCCGTTCGACTCCGACATCGTTTCCGCCCGATCTTGGAACGTTCCACTTATTCTTGATTGCCAAAACCGCGCTGCGCCGCATCGCAAAATGCACAACGTAGCCCGGCTCGGCGCTTGTCTTTTGGAACGTGACAAATTATCGCTAGCCGATCGACGCGACGTCGTCAACACGAAATACAGGGAGGAATTTGCGCTTGGCCGCACCGCTCGCGCAGTCCGTTCTCGACGCTTTGACCGACGTCGCCATGCCGAAGCCGCCGCCCAGCCGCACGGCCCGCGAGACCGTCGACGCGGAAGGCATGACGTTGCCGCTGCATCGCTGCGAGGCGCTGGTGCTCGGCAGCGGCGCTGCGGGCCTGCGCGCCGCCGTCGAGATGAAGCGTCGCCGTGTAGACGTGATCGTCGCCACGCAATACGTCTACGGCGGAACTTCCGCCTGCTCCGGCTCGGACAAGCAGACCCTGCATACGGCGTGCGACTCGCGCGGCGGCGACGATTTTCACGCCCTCGCCGCCGCGCTCGGCGCCGGCGGCGCGATGGACGAGGACACCGCTTATGTCGAGGCGGTCGGCTCCCTGCGGGCGCTCGCCTCGCTGCAATTCATGGGCCTGCCGATCCCTCAGGATCGGTTCGGCGGCGCGTTGCGCTACCAGACCGACCACGATGAGGCCGGGCGCGCCACCAGTTGCGGCCCACGCACCTCGCGGCTGATGGTCAAGGCGCTCGCCGAGGAAGCGGCGCGTCTCGCCGTTCCCGTGTTCGACCGCACGATCGGCGTTCAGATTCTCGTCAGCGACGGCCCGCCGCGGCGCGCCATCGGCCTTCTGGCGCTCGCCGCACGCGCCCGTGAGCCCGACAACCCGCTCGGGCTCGTCGTCTTCCTCTGCGACGCCTTGGTCCTCGCGGCGGGCGGCCCCGGCGAGCTCTACCGCGACAGCGTCTATCCCAAGCACTGCTTCGGTTCGCTCGGCCTCGCGCTGGAGGCCGGGGTGGAGGCGGTCAACCTGACGGAGAGCCAGTTCGGCATCGGCACGCGCCGCGACGGCTTTCCCTGGAACCTGTCGGGCACGTACGCGCAGGCGATGCCCTACATCCATTCGCGCGACGCGCAGGGCCGCGAGTTCAACTTTCTCGGCGACTATTACCGGACGACGCAGGAGCTCGTCTCGAACGTCTTCCGCAAGGGCTATCAATGGCCGTTCCATGCGAGCCGGATGCTCGACTTCGGCTCCAGCCTCGTCGACCTCGCGATTTTTCGCGAGACGCAGGCGGGCCGCACGGTGCTGATGGACTTCAACCGCAATCCCGAGCCCGTGCCCGGCGACGCGCCGTTCTCGCTCGATCGGCTCGACGCCGACGTCCAGGCCTATCTCGCCAACAACGACGCGCTGCTCGCCCTGCCGATCGAGCGGCTGAAGCGCATGAACCCGCTCGCCATCGAGCTCTACCGCCGCTACAAGAAAGACATCACGCGCGAGCCGCTGGCCTTCGCCGTCAACAATCAGCACATGAACGGCGGCGTCGCCGTCGACATCTGGGGCCGCTCGAGCCTCGCCGGCTGCTACGCCGCCGGAGAAGCCGCCGGCACGCACGGCGTCACGCGGCCGGGCGGCGCGGCGCTGAACGCCGGCCAGGTGTTTGGCCTGCGCTGCGCCGAACATATCGCGGCGAGCCGCGGCGCGGCGGCGCACGAGACGAAGCCGGTTGCGGCGATCGAGGCGGCCGTCGCGGCGTTGACGGGCGGCCTCGCCGAGGAAGGCGGGCTAAGCCCGCGCGAGATCGAGCGCGAAGTGCAGGCGCGCATGAGCGACCACGCCGGCTTCGTCTGCACCCGCGACGGCGTCAAGCGCGCCCTCGAAGGCGCCCGCGCGCTCAACGCGCGCATCCGCGCCGAGGGCGTGAAAGCCGCGCGCCCCGATCAGGTCGCCAAAGCGGCGCAGTGGCGCCAGATGGCGCTCGTCTCCGAAGCGGTGCTGACCGCGCTTCACGCCTATGTCGAGGCGGGCGGCGGCAGCCGCGGCGCGCGGGCGCTATGCGATGCGGCGGGCGAGGCGACGCCGCTGTCGCGGCTGGGGCCGTTGCAGGATTGCCGCTTTGTGGCGGAACGGGCGGACGATCGCGCGCGGCAGATCGTCGTGCGCGCGGAGGGGGAGCGGTTCGCGTGCGCGGATCGCGCGATCCGGCGGCGCGATCGCGCGAAGGCGGCTTATTTCGAGCGCGACTGGCCGGAGTTTTTGAGCGGGGGGATTTATCGGGGGGAGGGGTGAGGGGAGCCAATCCACCGTCATGGCCGTGCTCGTCAGCGTTGAAACACCCTCCTTCGTCATTGCGAGCGACAGCGAAGCAACCCAGGCTAAGCCGCTGCCGCAATCCCTCGTCCGGATTGCTTCGCTTTGCTCGCAATGACGGCTGCAGAAAAGCCAATGATCGACCGGCCGCCTCGGCGCGACCCGTCGCGCCGAGCCATATCCGCCAAGCCTGCCTCCGGCCGCGCCCCTCAGCGCAGCGACGCCATGATTTCCCGGTAGGCGGCTTCGGGGAAGGCCTTCAGCGTTTTCGTGCGGATGTTGCCGAGGCTGCCGAGCTGCATGGTGAAGCGCGCCGCGATGGCGTCGTCCGGCGCCTCGTAGACCGCGACGAAGTCGTACTCGCCCATGGTCAGAAAGAACGATTTGAATTCGCCGCCCATCTCTTTCAGCAGCCGTTTCGCCGTGTCGAGACGGCCAGGCGAATCCTTGGCGTTCTTCATGCCGCCGTCGGTGAGATTGCAGAGCATGATGTACGTGGTCATGCGGGTGACCTCCCTGAAGTCGGCGCCGGACCGATCGCTCTCACGCCGGCGCCGTTACGCCCCCCGGCTCCGTCATGGCAGCGAATGCACGATCACCGGCCCGGCGGTCGCCGTGGCGGGTCCATCGAGCAGCGGGGCGAGGTTCTTCTCGATCCACGCCAACGCGCGCTTGTTCGATTCCTCCGCCCCGGCGAAATCGTTGAAGACGCTGATCGCGGTTACGGTGTCGTCGGGGGAATAGACGACGTAATAGCCCATGAAGCCGGGAACGTTGCTGATGATCGCGATGGCGCCCTTCTTGATCCGGCCGGCGAGTTCGTCGGCCATGCCGGGCTTTGCTTTCGCTTGGCGGATGGCGGCATACATGGGACCCTCCTTCGATCGCATGTCGCCGTGAGATATACCCCCTCCCGAGGCGCTCGGCTAGAACTCGCCGCCCCCTGATGCCGCGCTCAGAAAGTCAGGCGCAGGCCGACCGTCGGATCGATATTGCTGGTGTGGATATAGCCGCTCGCCAGGCCGCCGCTGACCTGCGAGACCATAACACCGGCATAGAGGTCGAGGCGCTTGAGCGGGCGGTAGTCGATCATCGCGGAAACGGCGTCCAGACTGCCGGCGCAGTAGGAGTTGAGCGTGCCTTGCGGGGCCCCGCCAGGGACGGGCGCCTTGGTGTTCGGACCGCAGACCGTGGGCGCCGAACCCGGCGGCGCGTAGTCGTTCTGGTGGGCGAAGTAATAGGCGCCGATTATATCGAGATCGCTGCGGACCGCATATCTTGCGCCGACCCAGGCGACCTGGAAAATCTTGTTGTCGATGTAATTGGCGACGCTGACCGCGCCGGGCAGGACGGTGTAGCCGCCCAACGTTCCGAAGCCGTCCGGGTAGGTGTCGCTCGGCGGCATGAAGCGGGCATATTCGTAGCCGCCAAAGAACTTGAACGGCCCATAGGTGTATTTGCCAGCCAGCACCACGCCGCTGATGTCCGCCAGGGTCGCCTTCAAGTCATCCTGGCTGACGCCCGCGGGAAGCGGATTGACCGCATAAGTGGAGAGCGTAACGGCGTCCTTCGCGTAGCTGTAGATCGCATCGAACGAGAAGCCGGCGTAATCGCCGCCGACATCGAACTGATAGGCGCCGTTCGAGCCGTTGCCTTGTTCGTAGCCGCCGAATTGCCAGACCGCGCCGGCGCGGAAATTCTCGACATTGACCTGATACTTGAGGGACGTGTTGTAGCGGGAGACCTCCGTATCGCCGACGCCGGAGACGTAAGTCGAGGATGTGCCGATCACGGAGAACGCATACGAGCCGCCCATCGGATCGTAGTTGCTCACGAGATCGTTGGAGAGGCTGGTCTCGCGGCCGACGGTCAATGCGCCATAGGTCCGATTGCTCAGCCCGACATAGCCGCGGGTGTTGTCCCATTGACCGGCGCGGCTCGAGTCGGAATTGGCGCTCTGATTGCCGATCGTCTTGTTGTTGTTCTCGACCAGCGCCTCCGGCCCGTCGCCGAGCTGCAGCGAGTAGGGATCAAAACTGGCGTTGGCGTCGAACACCAGCGACCACCCCGGCGCGAACGCTTCCACGCCTCTGACGCCGACATTCGACTGGCTGAGGCCGTTGGGAACCCACTGATATTTCGGGCCCTGGCTGAACTTCGCGATCAGTTCCTGAACTCCGTTGTTCCAGGCGCTGTTGAAGTTGGCGCCGTGCGAACTGTAGCCGGCGCCGACGTCGATCGCGCCGTAAAGGGTGATGCCCTTCCAGGTCAGTGGGCAATCCTGCGCGCTCGCACGCATGTAATCGTAGAGGCTGTCGAAGCATGAGGCCGCTGGCGTCGGGGGCGCCTTCGTCGTCGGCAGGTCGGCCGCCTGCGCGCCGCCTCCGAGGGCCAGACCGGCCAAGCAGGCCCAATGAATCCGCTGCAAAAAACTCATATCGCGCCCCAGTCGATGTCCCATCGGTCCGGCTTATCCGGACAATACATGACTAAGTACATCGATTTAGTAGACTAATGCAAGCGCGCGATCAGGCGCCCGCTCAAGCGGTCGCGGGCGCTACGCCGCGGACGCGCCGATGTCAGGCCGGCCGGCTGCCGTCAAATGTGATAGGTCAACGCGCCGCCCGCATTCACCATCGCGCGCATCGCCGCCAACGAGCGGTTGTCCATAAGCAGCGCGATCGCGTCGCGCACCTCGATCATCATCAGGCGCACGCTGCATTGAACCTCGGTCGGGCAATCGTCGCAGCGGCGGTAGAAATTGCGGCTGGCGCAGGCGATCGGCGCCAGCGGGCCGTCGAGCGCGCGGACGATCTCGCCGACCATGATCTCGACGGGGCTCTTGGCGAGGATATAGCCGCCGCCCCGCCCCTTTTTGGAATGAACGAGGCCGGCGGTGCGCAATTCCCCGAGAATGGCGTCGAGGAACTTCTTCGGGATGTTGTTCGTCGCGGCGATGTCGGCGACCAGCGCGGGTTGCCCAGGCGGCAGGCCCGCGAGATAGACCATCGCCTTCAGCCCGTACTTGCCTTTATTGGTCAGCATTCCCGGCGCGTCTCCCGCGGCGCTTTCGCATGGTCATTCCGACCCTCGCGAGGCGGCGCGTTCTGCGATTCGCTCGCGGAATTCATACGAGGTCCAGGGGACCGCGTCCATGCGAGGCGGGGGCCTTCACCGGGCCGGATTGGGCTCGCGCGCGATATCGCCGGGGAGCGACGCGCGCAGCCCGATCAAATCCTTGCGTACATAAAGCTCCGCCGGAAAGGCATGGCCGGGCTCGGTGGCGAACAACTGATAGTCCGCCCGCGCGGCGGTGATCGCGGGGTCGCTCCACGCCCATTGGTGAAAGCGCGTGTCGAGCCTGCCGACCAGGATCGCGTCGGGGCGGTTGCGGCGGATGTCCTCGACCAGCCTGTCGCGGTCGCTGTCGATGTACGGGCGCAAACGCGCGGCGAGGGCTTCGTCTCCTGGATGCTCGTCGATCAGGCGTCGAACCGCCGAGGTGATCCAGAGGCTGGGAACCCGTTGCACCCATACGCCGCCGACCGTGCGCACCATGGGATGGCCGAAGGCGAGACTTTCGGAAATCGCCAGCACCGTCGGATGCGGCCCCAGGCTCGCAAGGGCGCGGGCGAGGACGGGCGTCCTGACGCCGTCGATCGCGAACAGCCCGCAGGCGACGCCGATCGCGGCGGCGACGCCCATTTCGGGGAGCGGTGATTTCCGGTTTCGCGCGCGGCCGGCCATTTCGAACCGTTCGATCGCCGCCAGAAGGGCGCTGGCGGCGGCCGCCGCGGCGAACGCGATCGGGAGCGGCCATCGGTCGAGCCACACCAGCGCGATCGCAGCGGCAAGGCCGGTCAGCGCGCCGGTCGCCATCCGGCGCGGCGAGCGGGGCCGAAGATCAAGCGCCAGGCCCGCCGCCACGGTCATGAGGGCGAGCGCGGGATAGGCTTGATAGAGCCAGCCCTTGCCTTGCACGAGATAGGCGGCAAGCGCGCCCAGGGCGCCGAGCGCGGGGGCCGCGACCAGCGGCTCGCCGATGTCCCGCCCGGCGATCTGGACGAGCGCGGCGCCGAGGACGAGGGTCACGAGCACGCCGGGTTCGCTCAACAGCGCGGGCAGCGATTCGCGGAGCGGCGCGTACACCGCGAGGCCGAGCGGCAGGATATCGGCGACGTAATGCGGGAAGGCCAGGGCGACCAGCGCCGCATAGGCGAGGCCGACCGCCGCCGCCGCGTAGAATTCGACGGCGTGGAGCAATCCGGCGACGCCGATCCGCCGCGCGAGATAGGGCGTCAAGGCAATGGCGACGAGCGCGTAGGGCGGTTTGATGGCGGCCATGACGCCGGCGCCGACCCCGGCGAGGAGCGCCATCCGCCAGTCGACGCGGGCGCGCGCCGCCCGCGCGGCGGCAATCGCGAGGAATGGCATGCCATAGACCGCCGCCAGTTGGTCACGCTCGTCGAAGGACTGCCCCGGCAGGATCGCCAGCGCGACGAGCGCGATGCCGAGCGCGAGCGGGCCGATCCGGCCGATGAGCCCCGCCCGCCGCAGGATCGCGGCGCTTAGGGCGAGGCTCCCGGCAATGCTGAGAAAGCCGAAGGCGGCGACGGCGAACTCCGGCCAGACGCCGACGAGGCGCGCCAGAGCGACCGCCGGCCAATAGAGCAGGAGGGAGGCCGGCGGATTGATCTCGATGAAGTCGCGGTAGGGGATCTGGCCGTCCAGCCACTTTTCGTCGGCGGTGATCAGCCAGGAGACGTCGCCGAGCAGGCCGTAGCGCACCTGCAGCGCGATTGCGACGAGGCCGATCGCCAGCGACAGCCCGATCGCGACCGGCGGACGGTGAACCGGATAGGGAGAATGTCCGCGCTCGATGGGGTAGGTCGCGGGAGGCGGCGGGGCCGCCGCCGTCCGTCCGATCGGGCGTCGCATCGGCGGGGGGGCCGGCTGGGGAACGGCGTTCACGCGCGCTTCGCGTTGGCCGCCCGCGCGTCGGGGCGCATCGCGGGCTCATCGACGGCAGACTCGAAGCCCACGGCGCGGTCGACGATGTAGAGGGGGCGGCGTTTGACCTCGGCGTAGATGCGCCCGACATAGACGCCCATGATGCCGGTCATCAGCATGTTCGCGCCGCCGAGGAAGGTCATGATGACGATGATCGAACTCCAACCGCGTGCGAAATCGGCGTTCATCGCCCAGCGCGCGATGACCCAGATTCCATAGAGCATCGCGACGCTCGAGGTCGCCAGTCCCGCCCAAAGCGCGACGCGCAGCGGCGCGTCGGAAAACGACACGACGCCGTTGGCGGCGAGGCGGATCATCTTCATCAGCGAATATTTGGTCTCGCCGGCGACGCGCGGCGGCCGATGGAACTGCACGACGGTCTGGCGATATCCGATCCAGGCGAACATGCCGCGCACGAAACGGTCGCGCTCAGGCATGGCGAGGAAGCTGTCGAGCGCCTTGCGGTCGACCAGCCGGAAATCGCCGACGTTGCGGGGAATTTCGACATCGCTCAGCTTGCTCAGCAGGCGGTAGAAGAGATCGGCGGTGAGGCGCTTGAAGCGGCTTTCGCCCGCGCGCGAGAGGCGCTCGGCGTAGACGACCTCGTAGCCCTCTTTCCACTTCGCGATCAGGTCGAGCACGACCTCGGGCGGATCCTGGAGATCGGCGTCCATGACGATGACAGCCTGGCCGGAGGCGCATTCCATGCCGGTGGTGATCGCGATCTGGTGGCCGAAATTGCGCGACAGCTTGACGAAGCGATAGCGTCGGTCGGCGCGCGCCTTGGCCTCGAGGATGATGGGGCCGGCGTCGCGCGAGCCGTCGTCGATGAAGATCGCCTCGGCGGGCGCATCGAGCGCATCGAGCAACGCGTCGAGCCGCCTGAGCAGGACCGGCAGGACCGCTTCCTCGTTGTAGATCGGGATGACCAACGAATAAACGGCGGGCATGGCGGCGCGGGTTTTCGTGAGTGCGGCAGACAAAACAATATCGCCCAACGATTAAGAAAGCCGTAACCTACGCGACGCCTCTACCGGCGCACGCGTCGCTCTGCTAGGAAACGCCGGTTCGACTGGAGGCCGCCGGGAGAGCGCCATGGAATGGGAAAACCTACCCGAATCGGCGAACGTCGAGGATCGCCGCGGCGCGCCGCTCGGCGCAGGCACGGGCGGCCTCGGCCTCGGCGCCATCGTCGTGCTCGCACTGATCGGTTATTTCACCGGCATCGATCCACGCGTGCTGATCGGCGGCGCGGAGATTCTCACCGGCGGCGGCTCCCATGTGTCGGTTCAATCGCCGGGCGCGAATGTCGGACAACCCTCGGTTGCCCGCAACGATCCAATGGAAATTTTCGTCAAGCGCGTTCTGGGCGGGACGGAAGCCGTGTGGACGCAAATCCTGCCTGCCCAGAAGGGCGTGCAATACACCGACGCCAAGCTGGCGATCTATGATGGCGCGACCACCTCGGGGTGCGGACAGGCGCAGGCGGCGATGGGGCCATTCTATTGCCCCGTGGACAAGACAGTGTATCTCGACATGTCGTTCTTCCGCGACATGCAGACGAAATACGGCGGCGGCGGCGACTTCGCCTACGCCTATGTGATCGCCCATGAAATCGGCCATCACGTCCAGGACCTGCTGGGCATTCTCGACAAGGTCGACGCCGAGAAGCAGAACGTCAGCCGCACTCGGGCCAACGCCCTCTCGGTGCGCGTCGAGCTGATGGCCGATTGCTTCGCCGGCGTTTGGGCCGCCAACGCCAACCAGAAGTGGAAGATCCTCGATGCCGGCGACATCGAAAAAGCGCTGGCGACAGCGGCGGCGATCGGCGACGACCGCCTGCAAACGGCGGCCCGCGGCTATGCCGTGCCCGACAGCTTCACCCACGGATCGTCGGCGATGCGTCAGAAGTGGCTCACCATCGGCCTCAACAGCGGACAGGTCGATTCCTGCGATACGTTCCGCCAGTAGGGCGGCCGCGGGCCACCTTCCGCGCCGCCATTCAACTCGCCAAGCCCATGGTCTGCCCCCACGATCGATAAGTCAGCTCTCATCAGCGGGATTTCGGCGATCATGCGCAGCTACTGGGATTTGCCGGCCGACTGCAACGACGGAGAAATGTTCACCTACGCTGAGGGTCTCTGCGATCGGATCGAGGCCGGCGACGGCCGGGACGCGCTCTATTCGTATCTCGCCGATGTCCAGGCCAACAACCTCGAAATGCCGCCCTCCAACGCCTATCGGGAGATCGTCGACCGCGCCATTCCGCTCGTAAAAGGTGGGGAATGACGGACGCCCGCGCGAGGCGGCGTCGTCGGCCCGCTACGGCGCTCCCGATTTGACATTGGGAATGGCGACGCCTAACCGCCGAAGGAGATGAGTAAGGCGCGAGGCGAGGTGGAATGAACGAGCTGGCTCCCGATGCAGGGTTGCGCTTTCCCTTCGCCGCGCCTCCTCGACCCGGCGAAGCGATCGAGATCGCGCCCGGCATTCTCTGGTCGCGGCTGCCGTTGCCGTTCGCGCTCGATCACGTGAACATTTACTTCATCGACGACGGCGATGGCTGGGCGGTCGTCGACGCCGGGATCAGCGACGACGCCTCGCGCGCCGCCTGGGACGCGCTGCTCAGCGGCCCGCTCGCCGGCCGCCGCCTGACGCGGCTCATCGTCACCCATTCGCACCCCGACCACATCGGCCTCGCGGGATGGCTGGTCGAGCGCTTCGGCATTCCGCTCTATACGAGCCTGTCGGCCTATTTCGACTGTCTCGCGATCTCGCTGGAGCCGGGCCGGCTGGAAGCTGCCGTCTACCGCGACTTCTATTCGAGCAACGGTCTCGATCCGGCGACCGTGCGCTCGCTGACGACGCTCGGCCACGGCTATCTCCGCATGATCTCGCCGCTGCCCTCGACTTACCACCGCATGATCGCCGGCGACGTCCTGAACATTGGCGGCCGGGCCTTCTCCGTGCTCTCGGGCGAGGGTCATGCGCCGGAGCAGCTCATGTTGCATCTTCCCGAGGAGAAGCTGTTCTTCGCCGCCGACCAGGCGCTGGCGCAGATATCGCCGAACGTCAGCGTGCAGGCGATGGACCCGTTCGGCGATCCCCTGGGACTGTACCTGCGCTCGCTCGCCAGCCTGAAGACGACGATGCCTTCGGAAACGCTCATACTGGCGGGGCATCAATTGCCATTCCTCGGCCTGCACAGCCGCGTCGACGAACTCGCCGAGCACCATCGCCATCGCTGCCAATTGATCGCCGAGGCGTGCCGCGAGCCGCGCGCGCCCGCCGATCTTCTCGGCGTGATGTTTCGCCGCAAACTCGATTTCCACCAGATGGCCTTCGCGTTCTCCGAGGCGCTGGCCCATGTCAATTACATGCTGGCGCAGGGCGAGCTGCGCTGGGCCGAACCGATGGGGTCGATCCGGCGCGTCGTCGCCGCGTGAACCCGAGCGACCGCTTGCATATCTGAGGAAGCGTCATGGATCTCGAACTTATCGACAAGGTCGCCATCGTCACCGGCGCAAGCCGCGGCATCGGCAGAGCGGTCGCCGCGGCGCTTGCGCGCGAGGGCGCCAAAGTCGCGCTGGTCGCCCGCGACAGCCGCGCGCTCGACGCGGCGGCGGCGGAAATCGCGGCGGCGACCGGGCGCGCCGCCAAGCCGTTCGTCGCCGACACCGGCGACGACGAGGCAGTCCGGGCGATGGCAGCCGGGGTTCTCGCCGCTTTCGGGCGCGTCGACATTCTCGTCAATTGCGCCGCGCAGCCAGCGGGGCAATCGAAGCCGCCAGCCCTCGCGGAGATCACCACCGAGGCGTTGTGGTCGGAAGTCAACGTCAAGGTCATGGGCTATTTGCGCACCGCGCGCGAGGTCGCCAAAGCGATGGCGGAGCAGGGCGGCGGGCGCATCATCAACATCAGCGGGCTCGCGGCGCGGACGAGCGGCAGCATCGTCGGGACGATCCGCAACATCAGCGTCGCCGCGCTGACCAAGAATCTCGCCGACGAGCTCGCGCCCAAGCGCATTTCCGCCGTCTGCGTGCATCCAGGATTGACGCGCACGGAAAAGACGCCCGGCGTCGTCGAGCGTCGCGCGCAGGCGCTCGGGATCAGCGCCGCGGAGGTCGAGACGAGGATGGCCGCGACCAATCTCACCGGCCGGCTGATCACCGCGGCGGAGATCGGCGACATTGTCGCCTTCCTCGCCTCGCCGAAATCCGTCGCGATCAACGGCGATGCGATCGCCGCCGGCGGCGGCGTGCCGGGGGCGATCTATTACTGAATCGCGCCCGTCATAGCGCGTCGACCCATTTCATCGCGCGTTCGGCAGCGGCGGCGCCCGAGCGCACGGCGCCTTCCAAGGTGTCGGGCATCCCGTTCTGCACGTAGGCGCCGGCAAGAAATAGATTGCGCCAGCGCGTTTCGCTCGTCGGCCGCAGCGCGTCTTGCTTCGGCGTCGCCGCGAAGGTCGCGCGCTTATGGCGGATGATCCGCCAAGCGGGCGTCGCATCCGACAATGCCGTCAGCGCCGCGACGTCGCGCCAGAGATCGGCCGCCAGCTTGTCGCGCGGCGTCTCCATCAACGCGTCGGCATCCTTGACCACTGCTGAAATGCGGTCGTCGCCGCAGAACAGCCAATGGAACGCGCCATTGACGATCCCGAGGATCGGCGCCGTCCCCGGCGGCGCGGAAATCGCAAAATGCGCCGTGATGGCGCCGGTGAACTCTTCCGGCGCGCTCAATTCCGGCGTGAGCGCTGCCGCGACCCGCGGCGGCGTCGCGAGGATCACGGCGTCGCCCGGCGCCAGATCGATGCGATCGTGTTCGAACTCGAGGCCCGCCACATGCTCTGCGCGGAAGTCGAGCGCCGCCAGCCGGCGCTCGAAGCGAACGGCAACGCCGCGTCGACGCAGGGTTTTCACCGCGGGTTCGATGAACGCTCGCGCCAGGCCGTGAATAGGCATGAGCGGCCGCGCGCCGCGGAGCATCATCTCCTGGAGCGCGGCGCCGGCGAGTCGCGCCGAGGCGCGCTCGAAATCGGTGTTGAGCGCCGCCAGCGCGAAGGGGCGCCAAAGGCGTTCGGCCGCGGGACCGCCGCTGGGCGCATAATCGCGCAGCGCAGCGGTCGCGGGCGCGCGGCGCAGACGCATCGCGGGCCAATAGTCCCGAAGCCGCGTGCCCGGCGCGCGCCGGTGTGGGTCGAGGATCCACCAGGGGACCGCCCCGCTGCCCGGCCGCATCGTCCAACGCTCGCCGCTCGCCATATCGGCGAAAGCGATCCCGCCAGGCGCGACCTCCCGCCATTGCGACCGCGCGTCGATCGCCTCGATCAGCGCCAGGGCCGACCGCCAGCTCGACAGCACGAGGTCGTGACCGCTCTCGATGGTCGTCGCCGTCGCCTCGTCGAAGAACGAGCGACGTCGCCCGCCCGCCTGCGCGGAACTTTCGTGGACGACGATGTCGGCATTTGGCGTCGCCGCGCAATTCACGGCCGCCGAGAGCCCGGAGAAACCCGCGCCGATGACGTGGACGGTTGGGCGCTTCATTATGCGTCTCCAACAGCGACGGCAGGCGAATTCCCCGCGAGAGGCTTCGGCGCGGTTCGGCGAATCGCCCGCTCCGCCGCGCGTGGCGCCGCGCTTGCGTATCTAGCCGTGCTCAAGCCGACGCGCAACGCGCGCTCCGCGGCTCTTGACATCGCCGGCAAGGCGAGCGAGCCTCTTGACCGTTTGGTCAGGATTTTCGCGAACGCGATCGGCGTTCGCGCCGCAGGAGAGCCGCAATGGGGATCGCCTCCGAACCGCGTGAAATCGCCGATGTCGCGGCCGGTCGACTGGACGCCGCGACGCTGGAGGCGAATTTCGCCGATCTGCATCCCCCGCTGACCACCCACGAAGCGACGGTCGAGGCTGACCGTTGCTACTTCTGCTACGACGCGCCGTGCCAGCGCGCGTGTCCGACCTCCATCGACATTCCCCTGTTCATCCGCCAGATCGCCGCCGGCAACCGGCTCGGCGCGGCGCACACCATTCTCGAAGCCAATATCATGGGCGGCATGTGCGCGCGCGTCTGCCCGACGGAGACGTTGTGCGAGGAGGCCTGCGTGCGCGAGGCGGCGGAGGGCAAGCCGGTCCGCATCGGTCTGCTTCAGCGCCACGCGGTCGACGCGCAGATGGAGACCGGCGCGACTCCGTTCACCCGCGCGGCGCCGACCGGCAAGCGCGTCGCGATCGTCGGCGCCGGCCCGGCGGGTCTTGCCTGCGCGCATGCGCTCGCGGTCGCCGGACACGAGGCGACGATCTTCGAGCGGCGCGAGAAATCGGGCGGCCTCAACGAATACGGCATCGCCGCCTACAAGACGCCGGACGATTTCGCCGCGAGGGAAGCCGAGTTCATTCTCTCGATCGGCGGCATCACGGTGAAACACGGCGTCGCGCTCGGACGCGATTTCTCGCTCGACGAACTGCGTCGCGATTATGACGCGGTGTTTCTCGGCGTCGGTCTGGGCGCGACCAACAAGCTCGGCCTGGCGGGCGAAACAGAGTTCGCCAACGTCGTCGACGCGGTCGACTATATCGCCGAGCTCCGGCAGGCCAAGGACCTCACGAAACTGCCGGTGGGACGGCGGGTCGTCGTCATCGGCGGCGGCATGACCGCGGTCGACGTCGCGGTTCAGTCGAAGCGTCTGGGGGCCGAAAGCGTGACGATCGTCTATCGCCGCGGCGTCGATCAGATGAAGGCGAGCGAATTCGAGCGCGACCTCGCGCAGACCAATGGCGTGCTCATTCGGCCCTGGGCGCGTCCGGTCGCGCTGGAAGGCCACGCCGGCGCGGCGAGCTGCGTCGTCTTCGAGCGCACGCGCGAAGAGGGCGGGGCGCTGGTCGGCGCCGGCGACGCCTTCCGCGTCGAGGCCGACGTGGTGTTCACCGCGATCGGCCAGAAGGGAGCGCCCGAGACGTTCGCCGACGGGGAACTTCGCTGCGCCCAGGATGGGCGCATCGTCATCGACGCCGAACGACGCACCAGCCTTGCCAGCGTGTGGGCGGGCGGCGATTGTGTCGCGGGCGGGTTGGACCTGACGGTCAGCGCGGTGGAAGACGGCAAGCAGGCGGCGCGATCGATCGACGCGGCGCTCAAATCGCAACTGAAGATTTCATAGTCCCAGCCCCTGAGCTGACGGAGGACGACATGGTCGATCTCAGCGCCAATTTTCTCGGCATCAAGTCGCCCAATCCGTTTTGGCTCGCCTCGGCGCCGCCGACGGATCGCAAGACCAACGTCGAGCGCGCGTTTCGCGCCGGTTGGGGCGGCGTCGTGTGGAAGACGCTCGGCGAGGCCGGGCCGCCGGTGGTCAACGTCTCCGGCGCGCGCTACGGCGCGACCTACGCCTCCGACCGACGGCTGATCGGGTTCAACAACATCGAGCTGATCACCGATCGCGACCTCGAGATCAATCTGCGCGAGATCAAGGAGGTCAAGCGCGCCTGGCCCGATCGCGCGCTGGTCGTGTCGCTGATGGTGCCGTGCGACGAGGATTCGTGGCGCAAGATCCTGGCCCGCGTCGAGGAAACCGAATGTGACGGCGTCGAGCTGAATTTCGGCTGTCCGCACGGCATGTCCGAGCGCGGCATGGGCTCGGCCGTCGGCCAGGTCCCTGAGTACATCGAGATGGTCGCGCGCTGGTGCAAGGCGCACACCCGCATGCCCGTCATCGTCAAGCTGACGCCCAACATCACCGACATCCGGCATGCCGCGCGCGCGGCCAACAAGGGCGGCGCGGACGCCGTCTCGCTCATCAACACCATCAACTCGATCATGGGGATCGATCTCGACGCCATGGCGCCGGCGCATCCGATCGAAGGCAAGGGCACGCACGGCGGCATGTGCGGCCCCGCGGTGAAGCCGATCGCGCTGTCGATGGTGTCGGAAATCGCGCGCGATCCGCAAACCGCGGGACTGCCGATCTCCGGGATCGGCGGCGTGACGACGTGGCGCGACGCCGCCGAGTTCATCGCGCTCGGCGTCGGCAACGTGCAGGTCTGCACCGCGGCGATGACCTACGGCTTCAAGATCATCGACGAACTGACCTCCGGCCTGAAGAATTTCATGGCCGCCAAGGGCTACGGGAGCATCGAGGATTTCCGCGGCCGCGCGGTCGCCAACGTCACGGATTGGCAGTTCCTCAATCTCAACTACGTCGCCAAGGCCGAGATCGACCAGGATCTCTGCATCAAATGCGGGCGTTGCCACATCGTCTGCGAGGACACTTCGCACCAGGCGATTTTCGCCACCGTGAACGGCGAGCGCAAATTCGTCGTCAACGACGCCGAATGCGTCGGCTGCAATCTCTGCGTGCTCGTCTGCCCCGTCGAGAACTGCATCACGCTCGTCCACAAGACCGAAGGCGTCGATCCGCGCACCGGGCTCGACTACGCGCAGCCGCCGCGCGATTGGACCAAGCATCCGAACAACCCGGCGGTGGCCGCGGCGGCGGAGTAGGGAGGGAGTCCCTTGACGACGCAGCAATTCACGGACGGATTGCGATGTTAAGTCAATGCCGCCACTCTCAAAGACTGAGCGGCGCCGCGCCGCTTCACTCATGGCCGCGCTGCCTAGTCACGACCCACCAAAACGCCTAAGATTCCCTGCGGGCAGCATGGAGCGCGTTTTGGAAACAGCGCGATCGGGTCGTCGGACAATCGGGAGGCCGTGATGCGCGCGCTTTCGGGCTTTATGGTTCTCACCGGCCTCGTCGCGCTCGCCTGCGCCGCCGTCGCGCCGCCCGTTCATGCCGAGGACCGCGCCGCCTATTGCGCCGATGGTCGACACCGCGTCGCGGCCGCCGTTCCTGAGGCGCTGCGGCCGAACGTCGCCAAGGCCTTCGGCATCAGCTTGGAGATGGCGCGCGCCGCCGCCGTGGTGCGCTGCGTCGACGGCAAGTTGATGGCCTGCTGGGTGGGGGCGAATCTCGATTGCGGCCGAGCCAACGTCCGCCGCTCGCTGCTCGGGGCGAACGCTTATTGTCGCGAACATCCGGGATCGGACTCCATCCCGATGGTCGCGACCGGCCACGACACCATCTACGACTGGCGTTGCGATGGCCGCCGCGCCGTCGCCGGCAAGGCGAACCGGGCCGTCGACGCTTTCGGCTATATCGCGGAGAATTGGCGCCAAGCGCCGTGAGCACGGAGCGGTCGGGGCCGCGTTAGTGCGACGACAGCTCACAGGATTCCAAGCGGCATTCCGAATCCTCGTTAATGGAGACGCACGCTCTGGGCATCGGTGTTGATCGCAATTCAGGATTCGGAGAGCGGCCGCGCAGCAGGGAGGGAAACGAGGATGCGAGACGACGCGACACAATTCGTGGGATCGATCCCGGAATATTACGATAGGGGCATGGGGCCAGTTATCTTCGTCGAGCCCGCCGAGGTCGCCGCTCGGCGAGTGGCGTCGTTGCAGCCGTCGCGTGTTCTGGAGACGGCGGCGGGGACCGGCATCGTCACCCGGCGCATGCGCGATCTCCTCCCCGGCACGGCCGGCATCGTCGCGACCGACCTCAATGCGGCGATGCTCGAAGTCTCTCGCAACAAATTCCGACCGGACGAGAACGTCATTCTTCAGGCGGCGGACGCGACCGCTCTTCCCTTCGCCGACGGCGAATTCGACGCCGTTCTGTGCCAGTTCGGCGTCATGTTTTTCCCCGACAAGGACAAGTCGTATCGGGAAGTTCGCCGCGTGCTCGCGCCAGGCGGGCACTACGTTTTCAGCGTATGGGACAGCCTGGACGACAATCCGTTTGGCCGTGTTGTGTCCGACGCGATGCGCAAGTCCTTCGACGCCGACCCGCCGCCGTTCATGACGGTGCCCTTCGGCTATGCCGCGATCGATCCGATCAAGGCGTCGCTGTTCGCCAGCGGATTTCATGGACTTCGAGTCGACGTCGTTCGACTCCAGGGGCCGATCGCCGATATCGACGCCTTTGCGGCGGGACTGGTGCGAGGCAGCCCGATTGTCGACCAGATCCGGTCGCGTGGCGTCGAGCCCGAAAAGTTGGAGCGCATCGTCGCCCAGTCGCTTCGCAACGAGTTCGGCGAGGCCAAGAGCACGCCGCTGCAGTTCATGCTTTACGACGCGTGGCGCGACTAGCGCGCGTTGTTTTCAGGTCGAATCAAGCCTCAGCCGTCTTGGCGAGCAACGCGAGGCCATCCAGACTTTGGGATTGCGGCGGCGGCTTAGTCTGGATCGCCACGCTTCGCTCGCGAAGACGGCGGGGCCGGTTCAACCTAAATGCAAAGCACTCTCGTGACGCACTCTGTCGAAAGGCGCCCGGTTTCCGCAAGGCGGAAGGCCGCGCCGTCGCAGCCTTGATGGCATGGCAGCGTTTCGTAATTTCCGCCATCGTCCTGACAATTGCTTTCTATATTTCGGAAATCGCGATATAGTATCTCTGTGCCGCCGTTTCGGCTCCGGCGGGGAGCGGAGAGGTACGATGGACGGAGGCGAGCGGACCGGTCGGCGAGGACGTGCAAGGCGGCGGCGCGACATTCCCGATCTCGTCGCCTCCGGCGCCGCCGCTCACTCTTGCCGCCCCGCTGCCGGGCCGGCCCGGCGCCCGCTGAAACGGGACCGAAAATGGCGCCCAAGCCATTGAAAAGACGGAGAGGCGGACAGGGACAAGCGTTCCACATCCATCATGCGCGGCGAAAGTGTCGGGCCGGCGAATGTGTTGCCGCCATCGAACGCACCGATCCTCTCATTCTCGCGCAAAGCGGGAATGACGCAGGCTGGAACATCGCGGCCGTGGCGAGCCGACCGGAAACCCTCGCTGGCGAAAGGCCCGCTACTCCGCCGCCAGCCGCCGCTCCGGCGGCGTGCGCCAGACTTCCATCAGCCGCCGCCGCTCCTCGTCGGCCGCCGCCATCGCGCGCGCCTTGACGTGGCCGAAGCCGCGGATCGTCTCCGGCAGCGCCGCGAGCGCCAGCGCGGTCGCGTGATTGTCCGGCGTCAGACCCGCCGCCAAGTCGCGGCACAAGGCTTTGTAGTCTTGGATCAGCGCGCGCTCGGCGCGCCGCTCGGCGGAATAGCTGAAGACGTCGAAGGGCGTGCCCCGCAAGCCGCGCAGCGAAGCGAGAACGCGGAAAGCCTTCATCATCCACGGCCCGAAGCTCATCTTCTTTGCTTCGCCGGTCAGGCGGTCCTTGCGCGCCAGCACCGGCGGCGCGAGATGGACAGTCACCTTGAGATCGCCGTCGAACGCGCTTCGCAGCCGCTCCTGGAACGCGCCGTCGGTATAAAGCCGTGCGACCTCGTACTCGTCCTTGTAGGCCATCAGCTTGAAGAGATTGCGGGCCACCGTCATCGCGAGCGCCTCGCTGCCCGGCGCGCGCTCGCGCTCCGCCTTCGCCAGAGCCTCGACGCTGGCGCGGTAGCGCTTGGCGTAACGGCGGTTCTGATAGGCGGCGAGAAACTCGGCGCGCCGCGCAATGATCGCCGCGAGGCTTTGATCCTCGGCAGCTTTCGGCGCGCTCGGCTTGAGGAACGGCGCCAGGCAGGTGGGATCGGCGAAGGCCGCGCGCCCCCAGTCGAAGGCGGCGAGGTTCATCGCGATCGCTTCGCCGTTGAGCTCGATGGCGCGGCGCAGGGCAGCGGCGGATATCGGCACATAGCCGGCCTGGTAGGCGTAGCCCAGCAGGAACATGTTGGCGCCGATTGAGGCGCCGAACAGCGCGCTTGCCGCCGCGCTCGCGTCGACGAACTGCGCATCGCCGGCGCAGCGCGCCTGGATGGACTGCTTCACGCGTTCGGCCGGCAGGGAGAAATCCGGCTTGCGGGTGAAGTCGCCAGGAAACACCTCGGCGGTGTTGACGACGACGCCAGTCTCGGCGCCGCGCATCGCGGCGAGCGCTTGCTTGGCGCCGGAGACCACGAGATCGCCGCCCAGGATCAGATCGGCCTCGCCCGCCGCGACGCGGATCGCGTGGATGTCTTCCGGGCGGCGCGCCAGCTTGACGTGGCTGAACACGGCGCCGCCTTTCTGGGCGAGCCCGGCCATGTCGATCGCGCCGCAAGCCTTGCCCTCGAGATGCGCGGCCATGGCGAGGATCGCGCCGACCGTCACGACGCCGGTTCCACCGACGCCGGTGACGAGGATCGAATAAGGGCGCTCGCCGATCTCGCGCCGGACCGGCTCGGGAACCTCAGGCGCCGCGACCGACTTGGCGACCGCCGCCTTCGGGCGCGCGCCCTCGACGGTGACGAAAGACGGGCAAAAGCCGTCGGCGCAAGAATAGTCCTTGTTGCAACTCGACTGGTCGATCTGGCGCTTGCGCCCGAATTCCGTTTCGAGCGGCTGCACCGAAACGCAGTTGGACTTGACGCCACAATCGCCGCAGCCCTCGCAGACGCGTTCGTTGATGAAGACGCGCTTGTCCGGATCGGGGTATTGGCCGCGCTTGCGCCGGCGGCGCTTTTCGGCGGCGCAGGTCTGATCGTAGATCAGCACGGTCGCGCCCTCGATCGCGCTGAGCTCCTTCTCGACTTCGATGAGCTCGTCGCGCGGTCGAATGACGACGCCCGGCGGCCATTGCGTATCGCCAGGATATTTGCCGACGTCGTCGGCGACGACGACCACGCGCTTGGCGCCGTCGGCGGCGACCTGGCGCGCGATCTGAGGGACGTTGAGGCCGCCCTCGTGGGGCTGTCCGCCGGTCATCGCCACGGCGTCGTTGAACAGGATCTTGTAGGTGATGTTGACCTTGGCGTCGATCGCCCAGCGCAAAGCCAGCGCGCCGGAATGATTGTAGGTGCCGTCGCCGAGGTTCTGGAAGACATGACGCCGGGTGGAGAAGTGCGATTCACCGACCCAGTTGGCGCCCTCGCCGCCCATCTGGGTGAAGCCTTCGGTGCTGCGGTCCATGAACAGCGCCATGAAGTGGCAGCCGATGCCGGCATAGGCGCGCGCGCCCTCGGGCACCACGGTCGACCGGTTGTGCGGGCAGCCCGAGCAGAAATACGGCGTCCGCGACGCCTCTTCCTTGATCCCCGCGAGCTCGGCCTGGGTCTTGCGAACCCGCGCCAGCGCCGCCGCGAGATCGGGGTCAGTACTGAACTTCAGCAGCCGTTCGCCGATCGCGATCGCGATTTCGTTGGGGTCGAGCGAACCTTTGCTGGGGAACAGCCATTGCCCCGCTTCGTCGCGCTTGCCCACCACGACGGGTTGATCGGCGGCGCCGTAAAGTTCCTCGCGAAGCTGCACCTCGATGAGGGTGCGCTTTTCCTCGACGACGATGATCTGCGACAGGCCCGCCGCGAAGTCGCGCAGGCCCGCCGGTTCGATAGGCCAGGCGCAGCCGAGCTTGTAGAGCCGCAGGCCAAGTCCGTTGCAGCGCGCTTCGTCGATGCCGAGGTCGTCGAGCGCCTGGCGCACGTCGAGATAGGACTTGCCGATCGTCACGACGCCGACCTTGGGATTCGCGCCGCCCGAAGCGATGATGCGATTGAGCCGGTTGGCGGCGAGCCAGGCGACGACGGCGGCGCGCTTCTCCTCGTGCAGGCGGGCTTCCTGCGCCAATATGCCGTCGTGCCTGCGGATGTTGAGACCATCAGGCGGCATGGGAAAATCGGCCGGTTCGACCGGCGCGACGCGGTCGAGCGAAGCATCGACCACGGCCGTCGATTCGATGGTGTCCTTGATGCACTTCAGTCCGACCCAGACGCCGGCGTAACGGCTGAGCGCCCAGCCGAGGGCGCCATAGTCGAGGACTTCCTGCACGCCGGCCGGCGACAGCACCGGCATCATCGCGTCGAGGAAGGCGAATTCCGACTGATGCGCGGTGGTCGAGGATTCGGCGGTCGGATCGTCGCCCATCAGCGCCAGCACGCCGCCGTGGCGCGACGAGCCGGCAAGGTTGGCGTGGCGGAAAACGTCGCCGCTGCGGTCGACGCCCGGTCCCTTGCCGTACCAGAGGGCGAAGACGCCGTCGAAGCGGCCTTCGCCGCGCAACTCCGCCTGCTGCGTTCCCCAGATGGCGGTCGCGGCCAGTTCCTCGTTGAGGCCGGGTTCGAAATGGATGTCGCTGGCGGCGAATTCCTTGGACAGGCGGACGAACTGCTGGTCGAGCCCACCCACCGGCGAGCCGCGATAGCCGGAGACGAAACCGCCGGTGTTCAGCCCCGCGCGCCGGTCCCGCTCTTTTTGCGCCAGCAGGAGACGCGCGACAGCCTGTGCGCCGTTGAGCAGGACGCGCGATTTCGTGAGGTCGAAGCGGTCGGCGAGGGTGACCTGCGGGAAGGTTTCGAGCGCCGCGCTCGGTCTGTCGTCCATAGCCGGCCTCCCGATGATGGCGGACAACTACCGCGCCGCCCCGCGCAGCTTTGTCGCCGCTATCGGGAATCTGATGGCTTCACGGACAAATTGCAAGCTGGACGACCGGCTTCGCGATCAAGCTCGCGCGACCCCGCCAGGGGGCCGAACCTAGCCGCCCTTGACCTCGAATTCGATCGGAATATTGCCTCTCGTCGCGTGCGAATAGGGGCAGACGTTCTCGTGCGCCTCGTGAACGAATTGCTCGAGTTCGGCTTGCGACAAGTCGGGATCGGCGACGCGCATCTTGACGGCGATGCCGAACCCGCCCGCATCGCGAGGGCCGACGCTGACCGAGCACGTCACGCTCGCGCCATTGGCGTTCTTCTTATGGCTGTGCGCGACGAAATCGAGCGCGCCGCCGAAACAGGCGGCGTAGCCCGCCGCGAAGAGGTGCTCCGGCGTGGTCGTCCCGGGTTTGCCCGGGCCGCCCATTTCCTTGGGCACGGAAAGATCGACGCTGACGGACTTGTCCGTCGTTTCGGAATGACCGTTGCGGCCGCCGGTGTTTACGGCGGTCGCGGTGACCAGTGATTTGATAGGCGAAATCATCGTCCCGTCTCCCTTTTCGAGTGCGTCGCGATCCCTCGATCGGCGGCCCCGGAGCGATGGTCGCCGCTATTTGACGACGACGTTCGTGCCGATATGGACCCGGCTGTAGAGGTCGATCACATCGAGATCGCGCATCCGGATGCAGCCCGACGAAACCGCTTGGCCGATCTCGTCCGGCTCGTTGGTGCCATGGATCCGGTAGAGCGTATCGTGATTGCCCTGATAGAGATAGAGGGCGCGGGCGCCCAACGGATTGTCGTACGCGCCGGCGAGCGGGCCGTGAGCAAGATAGACCCTGAATTCCGGCCAGCGCTGCATGATCGAGGCGGTCGGCATCCATTGCGGCCATTCGGCCATGCGCCCGACAGTCGCGCGGCCAGTCCAGCCATAAGCCTCGGCGCCGGTCGCGACTTTGTATTGGATCGCCTGTCTGCCCGGCAGCACGAAATAGAGGTTCTTGGCCGTTGTATCGATCACGATTGTGCCCGGCGGCTCCCCGGTCGGGTCCGCGATGCGATTGCGCACAATCGGGATCGACCATTCCTCGGGCGGCGCGAGCGCCATCATCGCCTTGTCGCGAGGCGTCAGATGGGTGTTGACCGTGGCAAGTTGCGTGTCGATTGGCGAGCAACCGCTCAAGAAAGCGCCGAACAGAAGCACCGCGCCTATCATGTAAATCTTGGCTATCATTCCTTCGCCCACCATCCCCGTTCAGAATTCAGTTACCATAATGCGAAGTGGTTTACCGAATCTTTCCCTTGCGTCTCACCTTTACGCGAAGAGCGTCCGTCGCGCCACTTTTTCGCCGCAAGCGAGCGCCGAACGCCGTCACGACGTCGTTACGGGACGAGCGTGACGCCAATAATACGGGCGTCGCGCGGAAACGTTCCGCGCTCGCCCCGATGTCACGAGCGCTTGCGCCGAAGCAGCGGGTAGATGGCCCGCTTGGCGAGTTCCTTCAGCTGACTTTTCGCGCTCGCCGCCCCGAGCGCCAGCGCGAAACGGCGCGCCGGCCCGGCGCGCAACGCCAGCGCGAAATCAGCGAGATCGAGCCGCCCGCGCCACATCCGCTCGATCATGGGATGCCCGGGAATCGCGCAGGAGTCGATCAGGGTCAGCCCCGGCTCATTCTCCAAGCGGCGCGAAAAGTCCAAACTGAGTTGCAATCCGGGCGAATATTCCGCGAAACGTTCGTCATAGGCGGTCTTCCAATAGAAGGCGCGCGCACCCGACCGCAGGGCGAGGCCGATGGCGATCGGCTCGCCGTCGAGGGCGAGGCTGTGCACGCGAAGCCGGTCGCGCGCCGCGAACCCCGCCAGCATTTCGCGCGTGAACGCCCTAAGGTCCGCGTCGGCGGCGAGCGCCGAGCCGCGCGCGCCTTTCCACCCGCGTTGTTCGAGCGCGAGAAATGCCTCGACGCCGCTGGCGGAGTCGTCGGCTTTCAATTCGAGGCGGCCGCGCTCCTCGAGGCGACGGCGCTGGCGCGCCCATTCCTTGCGGCGTTTCTTGTCGACGTCCGCTTCGAAACGAGATGTCGGCCCGGCCGGCAGCGCGGCGCGGCGACGCCGATCGACGATCTCGAGGCGCAGGGCCTGACTTGCAGCGCAGGCCATGACGGCTTGCGCGATCGGTCCGTTCGTCTCCAGGGCCGGCAGCACCAGTCCGGCAACGCCGCGCCGTTCGCGCCTGAGCCAGACGAGAATGGCGCGCAGGGCTCGCTCAGCGGCGTCGCCGTCGAGCGCGATCGCGGCGAGCCCCGCCTGTTCACTGCGCCAGACGCGCGCCAAGCCGAACGGAAGGCGCGGGAACTCGATCGCCGCCACGCCGATCAATCTTCGCCGCGCCGCATTGTCCCAGACCAACAGGGTCGCGATGCGGCCGGCGGCAGCGAGGCGCTCGAGCGCGGGAATGATGAAGGCGCTGTCGGCGAATGCGTTGGGTTCGGCGGCGCGGTCGGCGAGGTCGAGCCACGCCGCCTCATGGCGCGCGAGATCGGGGAGGGCCGGCGTCTCGACAAAGGCCGCGTCGCCGGCCTCCGGTCCCGTCACAACTGAATCGCTCCCGCCTCGACGCCCGCGACAAAGTCCGCGTCGACGCCGACGTAAGCCCCTTGGCTGCGATCGTCGAAATAGATCGGATCGCCGGCGAGCGCCGGATCGAAGCCCTGCGCAACGAGCTCGGTCTTTTTCGGTTTGAACGTGCCGGTGAGATCGAGATTCGGGCGAAAACGCAGGAACACGGGGCGCGCGTACGGGGGCAGGCGCTCGGCGATCAGCGCGCGCAGGCCTGCCAGGTCGAAAGTCGCGATATTGTCGACGACGAGCGCGGCCATGCCGGCGCGTCCGTCATGGGCGGGGACGGCGACGCCGTAGACGGTCGCTTCGAGCACGCCCGGAAAGGTCGCGATCGTCTCGGCGACCTCGGTCGTCGAAACGTTTTCGCCCTTCCAGCGAAAGGTGTCGCCGATGCGGTCGACGAAATAAAAATAGCCGCGCGCGTCGCGCCTGAGCAGATCGCCGGTGCGGAACCACGAATCGCCGGGACGGAAAACGTCGCGCAGGATTTTCGCTCGCGTCGCCGCCGAATCGGCGTAGCCGTCGAAACGCGAGGCGGGCTTCGAGGGGTCGTCGAGGATCTCGGCCAGCAATTCGCCGGGCTCATTGACGCCGCACTCGACGCAATGGCCCTGCGCGTCGCGCTTCTCGACGCCCTCGTCGATGTCGAACGCGATCGCCCTGACCGGAAAGCGCTTGGCGGCCCAGCCGGGCAGGCGCCCGACGGCTCCCGGATGAGAGTCGAAATTGAACATCACCGCATTGCCTTCGGTCGCGCCGTAGAACTCCAGCACGTCGCGAATGCCGAAACGTCCCTGAAATGCCGAAAAGATATCCGGCCGCAGGCCGTTGCCGAGACAAAGACGGATCCGATGAGCGCGATCCCAGGGACTCGGCGGCGCGTTGAGAAGATAGCGGCACAATTCGCCGACATAGATGAACAAGGTGCAGCCGTGCTGGATCGTGTCGGTCCAGAATTCGCTCGCGGAAAAGCGCTCGCGGATATAGCACGAGCCGCCGATCGAAAGAGCGACGCCAATCGCGATGAGGCCGCCGTTCGTATGGTACATCGGCAGGCAATTATAGACGCGGTCTTCCGCGCGCGCGTTCGCTGCGGCGGAAAAGGCGAGCATTATGCGCAGCACGCGCGAATGGGTGATGCGCGCCGCCTTCGGCAATCCAGTCGTTCCCGACGTAAAGATGAAGAGCGCGCCGTCGTCGATCGTCAGCGTGGGACGCTCGTGCGCGGCGAGGGGAGCCTCACTGAACGATTCGACCTCCTTGTCGACGCGGTGGTCGCGGTACGTCGCCGCGCCATGGACGAAGACGGCGACATCGGAGCCGATATGTTCCTGCGCGCCGGCGTATTGCGACCTCAGAGAGGCGTCGACGATGGCCGCCTTCGCGCCGACGATGGCGACGCTGTGGGCGAGCGAGGGGCCGGTCAGATTGGTGTTGATCAGCGCCGTCGCCACACCGACACGCGCAAATCCCATCCAGATCGCGACATATTCCGGCCGATTGGGCATCATCAGGCAAATCGCGTCGCCCTTGCCGAACCCATGCGCCAGCGCCCAGCGCGCATAGCGGTTCGCGCGGGCGTCGAGCGTGCGATAGGTGAAGGACTCGCTTTTGCCGGCGAGGGCCGGCCTCTCGGCGTAGCGTGCGGCCCAATCCTCGAGATAGTCGCCGATCGTCAACGTCGTCGACTGGGCGACTCGCTTCGCCCGTGAGACGGTGCGCAGAATCCCCTTCGCGTAGGCGACTTCGCTTTTTAGTCGAGCCAGCATACCGGCGCTTACTCCCCGTCGAAGGAATTGCAATCGTTCATTCATGAACGAAATTGCCGAAATGACAAGTTGCGCCCAAAATCTTTCGGCTCCCTTACCCCAGCAGCCCGCCAGGCCGCGGGGCCAGCGGGTTCTCGACGAGGGCGACGAGGTCGGGCGCGTCGATTTGCGGCCGGCCTGAAAGGGCTTCGCCGAGCCGCGCGATCGCCTTGGCGTCAACGCCGTCGACGATGACGACGATGCGCGTGCCGCGTTCGCCGCGCGGCCAAGCCGGCAAACGGCGGGGCGCGTGAAACACATGCTGCGCGCCGTGAATCAGCAGGGGTTGGTCGGGATGCTCGGCGATCGCCGCCAAGCCCTTCACCCGCAAGAGCCGAGGCCCGAGCATCGTCCGCAGCGCCTCGAGGAAGCGCGCCACCGCGGGCGCGCCGAGCGGGACCGCTTCCGCAAAGGCGTATGCGCGGATCGAACTCGCATGTGCGCCCGCGTCCGCGCCGGTCGCGCGAGGAGAAAACTCGAACGGTTCGGAGAGGAAATCCGCGACGCCGAATTCGCCCGCCGCGGCGTCGAGGATTGGCGCGAGCGGATTGACGTCCTGCATGGCCACGCGCAGGCGCGCGAGGCGCCCAGCGCGCTCCTGCGCTTCGAGGAGGTCGCTCTTCGTCAGCGCGATTCGGTCGGCGAGGGCGATCTGGCGGCGGGCTTCGCCGTGCTTTTCGAGCGTCCCCTCGGCATTGACGGCGTCGACAAGCGTCGTGACGCCCGCCAGCGTCGTTCGCCGGGCCAAAGTGGGATCGGCGATCAGCGCGTGCAGGATCGGGGCGGGGTCCGAGAGGCCGCTCGTCTCCAGGACGATGCGGGAGAACGGCGCCAACGCGCCCGAATCGCGGCGCGCCAACAGGTCGTGCAGGCAATCGATGAGATCGCCGCGCAACGAGCAGCACAGGCAGCCGGAAGGCATGAGAACGACGTCGCCCGCGATCGCCTCGAACAGCAGATGGTCGAGCCCGACCTCTCCCCATTCGTTGACGATGACGAGCGCGTCGGCGAGTTCGCTCGCGCGCAGCAGGCGGTTGATCAGCGTCGTCTTGCCGGCGCCGAGAAAGCCCGTCACGACATGCAGCGGAATCGGCTCGCCCGCCTTCATGGTCCGACCGGAATCAGCTTGCCGAGGAATACCGGCGGACCGGACGGCTTGCCGTTGGGCGATCCGCCCGGCGGCTCCACGGTGACCGCATAGGTCGCGTCCTCGACGATGGCGGGATCGTATGCGGCGAGCCTCGGATTTCGGGTGACTTGGCCGGTGTCGAGGACGCCGAGCGAGCGGGGGGCGCCGAGCTTCGGGTCGATGATCCACAACTCATACGACTTGTCCGGCTGCGGCGGGGCAGCGACGGGGCGCACCGTCAATTCGCGCGTCTCGAGATTGACGGACGCCACGAAAGCCGGGGAATCCGCGCTCCTCTGCAGGACCGCGACGAATTCGCGCGGCGCGGCCTCGCGCATCGTCTCGCGCGTCACGACGCCGATCGCCAATACCGCCGCCAGGCTCGCGGCGGCGACCGCGGCGGCGCGCCAGCGCGCCAAACGCCGTTGGAGGGCGGCGACCTCGGCGGCGGCGGCCAGCGCCGGGTCGGAACCGAGGCGCGCCTCGATTGCGGCGAGATAATCGCGCGGCGGCTCGATTGGCGGCGCGGCTTCGGCAAGCGGCGAGAGACGCGTTTCCCAAGCCCGGATCGCCGCATCGAGTTCGGGTTCGCGAAGACGCCGCGCCGCCAGCGTCGCGCGTTCGCCCGGGTCGAGCGTGCCGAGCGCAAATTCGGCGGCGGCGAAATCGTCGTCGGGCGAGACGGTCATGACGCGAGACAGTCCCTCAACTGAGCGAGGCCGCGGCGCAGCCAGGTCTTGATCGTCGGCACGGGCCGATCGAACCGTCGTGCGAGCGCCTCCCGGCTGAAACCGCGGTAATAGGCGAGCAGGACCGCGTCGCGCTTCTCTCGATCGAGCGTTTCGAGGCAATCGAGCAGAGCCGCGAGCCGCTCGGAACGCTCGCGCCCGGCGAGTGGGTCGACCTCGTCGGCGGCGGGCTCGAACCGCGCGGGCATGTCTTCCAGCGAGGCCGGACGGACGCGGCGGATCTCGTCGAGCGCGCGATTGCGGGCGATCGTCGCCATCCAGGCGATCGGCGATCCCTTGCCGGCGTCGAATTCGCCCGCTTTCTCCCAGATGCGCACGTACACCTCCTGCAGCGCGTCGCCGCTCGAATCTCCCCTCGTCAGGATACGGGCGATCACGCCGTACAGTTTCGCGCTCGTTTGCCTATAGAGCGCCGCAAAGGCGCCCGGGTCGCGCGCTGCGACGCGGCGCAGTAGCTCGGCGAGATCATCTCCCGCCGCTACGGATTCGGCGCTCGGCGCTCCGGGGGCGGTCGTCATCGTTCGAATGTAGGATGTCGCGCGCGGATCGCGCAACCGCCGCGGGCGCCTCCGGGACGGAAACGGGCGCCTGAGGGCGCCCACTCGTTCCCGGATCGTCGAAAGAGGAGGGCTCAGTCCGGGATCAGAACCTTGTTGATGACATGGATCACGCCGTTCGATTGCAGGACGTCGGCGATGGTGATGCGCGCCACGTCGCCCTTGGCGTCGGTCACGGTGAGATGCGACTTGCCGCTGCGCTCGAAAGTGAGATCTTCGCCTTGCACGGTCTTGAGCGTCAGCTTGCCGCCCATTTCGTCAATTTTGCCGGCGATGTCAGCGGCTGTCATACGGCCGGGAACGACGTGATAGGTGAGGACCGCGGTCAGCTTGCCCTTGTTCTCCGGCTTGAGGAGCGATGCGACCGTACCCTTGGGCAAAGCGGCGAAGGCCTCGTTGGTCGGCGCGAACACGGTGAACGGTCCCGCGCCTTCGAGCGTGTCGACCAGCCCGGCGGCCTTCACCGCCGCGACCAGGGTGGTGTGATCCTTCGAGTTGACCGCGTTCTCGACGATGTTCTTGCTCGGATACATCGGCGCGCCGCCGACCATCACCGTCATTTCGGCATGGACGGGCGTCGCGGCGAAGGGAGCGGCGATGGCTAAACCGGCGGCGAGCGCTGCGGCGTGAAGAGATATCCTGGCGTACATGTTCGTCTCCGTTTCCTGGCGAAAAGGGCTTGTTGCTTTGATGTCCCTTCGATCGGGATGTAGTGGATACGGGACGGTTCCGCGGAAGTTTCGTGGAGCGTCAAAGAAAATCACCAAATGCAAGCTAGCGTCGAGCCAGCGAAACTTTCGCGCCGGCTGTCCGTAGCTGAAGTGTGCGCCGCAAGGGAGAATCGTGATGGTCTCCGCCCACTCCGCCGCTGCCTCGCCCCCTGCCGCCCGCAGACGTGTCGTTCTTCGGCATTCGCTGCTGGTGCGGGCGTGTCATTGGATCAACGCGCTCTGCATCTCCGTGCTGCTGATGAGCGGCATGCAGATCTTCAACGCCCGTCCGACGCTGGATTGGGGCGCAACGACGAACTTCTATAAGCCGTTCTTCTCGATGTCCGCGCGCGAGCGCGACGACGGTTCTGTGGTCGGCGTCACGACCCTGGGTGGCCATTCGTTCGACACGACGGGGCTGTTCGGCGTCTCGCGCGGACCCGACGGCGACGTCGAAGAGCGCGGCTTTCCCGCCTGGGCGACGCTTCCGGCCGACCAGGACCTCGCGATGGGGCGCCGCTGGCACTTCTTCTTCGCCTGGATTCTCGTCGTCAACGGTCTCGTCTACGTCGTCAATTTGTTGGCCCACCGACACATCCGCGATTTTCTTCCCAGCGCCAACGATTGGCGGTCGATCCCGCGAAGCCTGTGGGATCACCTGCGCCTCAAGTTTCCCAAGGGCGACGAGGCGCTCCACTACAACGTGCTGCAGAAGCTCGCGTATCTCAGCGTCATCGTCGCGCTGCCGGTTCTCGTGCTCGCCGGCCTGACGATGTCTCCCGCGATGGACGCCGCGTTCCCCTGGCTGCTCGATCTGTTTGGCGGCCGCCAGTCGGCGCGAACGATCCATTTTCTCCTGGCGACATACCTCGTCGGCTTCATCCTCGTGCATCTCGTGATGGTGCTGGTTTCCGGCGTCGTCAACAACATGGCCTCAATGATCACCGGACGCTATCGCATCGAGGAGGAAAGCCATGAAGCGTGAAATGCCCCTCAGCCGCCGCGACATCCTGTTGCGGCTGGTCGCCGGCGGCGGCGCGCTGTCGCTGTCGGGGTGCGGTCTCGATTCCCGCGCGCCCGCCGTGATGTCGGCGCTCGACTCGGTCGAGGCGCTTACCCGTATCGCCCAGCGCGCGCTGTTGGCGCCGCGCGAGGCGCTGGCGCGCGAATACCCGCGCGCCGACATTTCCGCTTATTTCAAGCCCAACGGCTCCACGGAGCCTGACGATCCCGACTACCTCGCCGCGCACGACAAGAATTTCGCCGAATGGCGCCTTGAAGTCGGCGGCCTCGTGGAGAAGCCGCTGAAGCTCTCGCTCGCGGATTTGCGCGCCTTGCCTTCGCGAACGCAGATCACGCGACACGATTGCGTCGAAGGCTGGAGCTGCATCGCGCAATGGAAGGGCGCGCCGCTCGGGCAAGTGCTCGACGCCGCGGCGCTGAAACCGCAAGCGCGCTATATTGCCTTCTTCTGCGCCGATCAGCTCGAGCAGACGCTGGACGGCAACGGTCGCTATTACGAAACGATCGATCTTGTCGACGCTCGCCATCCGCAGACGATCCTCGCTTACGAAATGAACGACGCGCCGCTGAGCGTCGAACACGGCGCGCCCTTGCGGCTGCGCGTCGAACGTCAGCTCGGCTACAAAATGGCGAAATACGTCATGCGGGTCGAGGCGATCGAGAGCTTTTCCGCGCTTGGCAGGGGACGCGGCGGCTTCTGGGAAGACCGCGGCTATGAATGGTACGCGGGGATCTGAGCGACTTGACCCCGCTTGAGCGCGCCGCTATGCGCTCCCGATGACCATCCGCTTCCATAAGGACGATCTTCCGGGCGACCTCGATCTCGGCAGCGCCGTCGCCATCGACACCGAAACGCTCGGCCTCGAAGTCAGCCGCGACCGGCTTTGCGTCGTGCAGCTTTCGCGTGGCGACGGGACCGCCGACATCGTTCAGATCGCCTCCGGGCAGACTCGCGCGCCCAATCTCGAAAAGCTGCTCGCCGACCCTGGCGTGTTGAAGCTATTTCATTTCGGGCGCTTCGACATGGCGACCTTATGCCATGCCTTCGGCGTGATGCCGGCGCCGGTCTATTGCACCAAGATCGCCTCGAAGATCGCGCGCACCTACACCGACCGGCATGGCCTGAAAGACCTGACGCGCGAACTCATCGGGGTCGAGATCTCCAAGCAGCAGCAGTCCTCGGACTGGGGCGCCGAGTCGTTGAGCGAGGCCCAACTCGCCTACGCCGCGTCGGACGTGCTCTATCTTCACGCCCTGCGTGACAAGCTCGACGCGATGCTGGCGCGCGAGGGTCGCGACGGGCTGGCGCGCGCGGCGTTCGGCTACTTGCCCGAGCGCGTTCGGCTCGATCTCGCCGGCTTCGCCGAAATGGACATTTTCGCGCACGCCTCGCCCTAGATATCCCGTGGCACAGGGCGCGGCCGCCCGTTCTCGTCGATGGCGACGAAAGTGAAATAGGCGTCGGTGACCTTGTCGCGGTGATGGGTGCGGAAGCGGCGCGCCCAGGCCTCGATATGGATCTTCATCGAGGTGCGTCCAACCCAGTCGACGCTCGTATAGACACACAGGACGTCGCCGACCTTGACCGGGCGGATGAACGTCATCGCTTCGACGGCGATCGTCACCACGCGGCCGTGAGCGCGGACGGCTGCCGCGATGCCGCCCGCCTGATCCATCTGGCTGAGCACCCAACCGCCGAAGATGTCGCCGTTGGCGTTGGTGTCGGCGGGCATCGCCATCAGCCGGACGGTGAGCTCGCCATGCGGCTCCTCGGAGGAAGGATCTTCTGCTTGCAAGACCGCACCTAGGTTTGCCGGGAGGGCGCGGATGAATGTGACGGGGATAGTCGCCGGACGCAAGCGCTCAGGCTAACCTCGGCCCCTCGCGCCGCCGGCCGGCGACGACGCGCCCGACCCCCGCGAGATCGGGCAGGATCGCCAGGACGGCAAGGCCGGCCCGCGCCGCGATCGTCCCCACGGCTTCGCCCTGGCCGGCGCCGACTTCGACAAAGAACCAACTCCGCGACGGCGCGAGGAGCTTGGCGATCTGCGGCGCGATAATGCGATACGCCTCCAGCCCATCGGCGCCGCCATCGAGCGCCAGACGCGGATCGTGGTCGCGCACCTCGGGCGCGAGGCCGGCGATTTCGTCGCTGCGGATATAGGGCGGATTGGCGACGATCAGGTCGAAGGGTTCGTCGAGCCCCGCGCCCCAGTCGCCGACGCGGATCTCGGCGCGGTTCGTCAGGCCGAGCGTCGCGACATTGGCGCGCGCGACCGCCGCTGCGCCTTCGCTGAGGTCGATGCCGAGCCCACGCGCAGCGGGAAATTCGCTTAGGAGGGCGCATAGCAGCGCCCCTGAACCGACGCCGAGATCGAGCACGCGCAGCGTCTCGGCGCGCCGAGCCGCGAATTTCGCCAACGCGGCGTCGACGATCGTCTCGGTGTCGGGGCGGGGGTCCAGCACTTCGGGCGAGATCGCGAATTCGAGGCTCCAGAATTCGCGGCGCCCGACGATGCGCGACAGCGACTCGCCCGCGGCTCGCCGCGCTGCGAAGGCCTCGACCCGCGCGGCGAGCTCGCCAAGGCGTGTGTCGGGCGCGCTGATCAGGTCCACGGCTTTCAGCCCGCCGGCGGCGGCGAGCAACAGGCGCGCCTCGCGCTCGGGCTCATCAAGTTCGAACTCGCGCAATGCGCGCGTCAGAATGTCCAGCGCCTCGGCGCGAGTTGTTTGCGGCTTCAGGCGAGTTGACCGTGACAATGCTTGAACTTCTTGCCCGAACCGCAGGGGCAGAGTTCGTTGCGGCCGATCTTGCCCCAGGTCGCGGGATTGTTGGGATCGCGCTCGGCGACGCCGCCCAGCGCCGGCGCCGCCGTCGCCGCGACGGCGATGGCCGAGAAGGGGCCGCCGTCGACCGCTTCGGCGATCTGGCCGAACACCGCATCGTTCTCTCCGGTGCGCGGATCGAGATGCTGGAACTGCATCGGCGGGGGCGCCGGCTCAGGCGGCTGGAAGCGCACTTCGACGCGCATCATCTGCGCCGTCACGGCCTCGTGCCATTGCGAGATCAAGGTGTGGAAGAGCTCGAACGCTTCGGACTTGTATTCGTTGAGCGGATCGCGCTGGGCCATGCCGCGCCAGCCGATGACCTGACGCAAATGGTCGAGCGTGACGAGATGTTCGCGCCAGAGATGATCGAGCGACTGAAGGATGACCTGCTTCTCGACATAGCGCATCGCCTCGGGCGTGTTGCGCTCGACGCGCTCGGCGTAAGCCTCGTCAGTGGCCTTCTGGAGGCGCTCGGCCATTTCCTCGTCGGCGATGCCTTCTTCCTTCGCCCAGTCCTCCACCGGCAGTTCGAGATTGAGCTTGTTGCCGACCTCCTGCTTCAGGCCGGCCACGTCCCAGGCCTCGGGATAGGCGTCGGCGGGGATGTGCTTGGCGACGAGATCGTCGATGACGCCGGCGCGCATCTCGGCGATCGTCGGCTCGAGCGATTCCTGCGCCATCATCCTGCGCCGGTCCTCGAAGATGACCTTGCGCTGGTCGTTCATCACGTTGTCGAACTTGAGAATGTTCTTGCGAATGTCGAAGTTGCGGGCTTCGACCTTCTGCTGGGCCTTTTCCAGGGCTTTGTTGATCCAGGGGTGGACGATCGCCTCGTCCTCCTTGAGCCCGAGCCGCTTGAGCATCGCATCCATGCGCTCGGAGCCGAAAATGCGCATGAGATCGTCTTGCAGGGACAGGAAGAACTTGGAGCGACCGGGGTCGCCCTGGCGCCCGGAGCGGCCGCGCAGCTGATTGTCGATGCGCCGGCTTTCGTGGCGCTCAGTGCCAAGAATATAGAGGCCGCCCGCCGCGATCGCCTTCTGTTTGAATTCGGCGACCTCGGCGCGGAGCGCAGCTTCCCTGGCGTCGCGCTCGTCTTGCGAGGCCGCCGGGTCCATCTCCTGCCTGACGCGCATCTCGATGTTGCCGCCGAGCTGAATGTCGGTGCCGCGCCCCGCCATGTTGGTGGCGATGGTGATGGCGCCGGGGACGCCGGCCTCCGCGACGATGAACGCCTCCTGCTCGTGGTGGCGGGCATTGAGGATGGCGAAACTCTTCGACGGCTTGCCGGCGCGCGCCGCCGCATAGAGCGCCGTCATCGCGTTCGGCAGCGTGAAATCGATCTTCTTGTAACCGCGCCGCTCGAGGACGTCGCCCAACTGCTCCGACTTCTCGATCGAAGTCGTGCCGACCAGCGTCGGCTGCATCTTGGCGTTCGCATCCTCGATCTCGCGCACGACGGCGCGGAGCTTTTCTTCGCCGGTGCGATAGACCTCGTCGTCCTCGTCCGCGCGGCTGACCGGACGGTGGGTCGGGATTTCTACGACGGTCAGCTTATAGATCTCGGCGAATTCGTCGGCCTCGGTCGCCGCCGTGCCGGTCATGCCGGCGAGCTTCTTGTAGAGGCGGAAGTAGTTCTGGAACGTGATCGAGGCGAGAGTGACGTTCTCCGGCTGAACAACGACTCTTTCCTTGGCCTCCAGCGCCTGGTGCAGGCCCTCCGAATAGCGGCGGCCCGGCATCATGCGGCCGGTGAATTCGTCGACGATGACAACTTCGTCGTTGCGCACGATATAGTCCTTGTCGCGCTGGAACAGCTTGTGCGCGCGCAGGGCCTGATTGACGTGATGGACGAGGGTGGCGTTGGCGGCCTCGTACAGCGACCCTTCCTTCATCAGCCCGCCCGCGTGCAGCAGCGCCTCGACGTGCTCGTTGCCAGTCTCCGTCAGATTGACCGTGCGCTGTTTCTCGTCGATCTCGTAATCCTCGCGCTTCAATTGCGGGATGAGGCCGTTGACGCCGACATAGAGGCCGGAGCGGTCTTCGGAGGGGCCGGATATGATCAGTGGCGTGCGCGCCTCGTCGACGAGGATCGAGTCGACTTCGTCGACGATGGCGAAGCTGTGCCCGCGTTGCACCATCTGCGACATGTCATACTTCATGTTGTCGCGCAGATAGTCGAATCCGAACTCGTTATTGGTGCCGTAGGTGATGTCGGCGGCATAGGCCTGCCGCCGTTCCTCGTCGTCGAGGCCGTGGACGATCACGCCGACGGTCATGCCGAGGAACCTGTAAATCTGGCCCATCCACTCGGAGTCGCGGCGAGCGAGATAGTCGTTGACGGTGATCACGTGCACGCCCTGACCGGCGAGCGCATTGAGATACGTCGCGAGCGTGGCGACCAGCGTCTTGCCTTCGCCGGTGCGCATTTCGGCGATGGCGCCTTCGTGCAACACCATTCCGCCTATGAGCTGGACGTCGAAGTGGCGCTGCTTGAGCGTCCGTTTGGCCGCCTCGCGCACCGCGGCGAACGCCGGGGCGGCGAGGTCATCAAGGGTCGCGCCGCCAGCCAGCGCGGCGCGGAACTCCTCCGTCTTGGCCCGCAACTGCTCGTCGCTCAGCGCCGCGAATTCCGGCTCCAGGGCGTTGACGACGGCGACCTTCGGTCGATAACCCTTCAGCCGCCGATCATTCGCCGAGCCGAACACCTTCTTCAAATAAGAGCCGAGCATTTCCGACCTTTCCGATCCCGCAACGACTTCGCCGAACCCACCGACCGCGACGCCCCAACGGCGTCTTGCGAGCCCGCGTCGGCCGGACTTTCCCAGCGCATCCGCGCTCGGGCGCCAAACTCCTTAGCGGAAAGCCGCCCGGCGTATCAGGCGATGACGACGACAAAAGCGCGAAGAAATGACGACGATTGCGTCCTTTTTCGCGCCCCGGGACAGATCGCGGCTGAGATAGGCGCCGCCGCAGGGCTTGTCAATGACGAGTCTCCGACGGGGCTTGGACGAGAACCCCGGTGGCTGGGAATATTGAAATCCCTGAATTTCATGCGTAGACTTTTCACGGATGTTAGGTGGCCTGTTGGCCTTTGGGCGCCCAGGCCAGTTTCGGCGGGGCGTCGCATGACACAATTCTTCACGTTTTTCCTCACCAAATTGATCCGTCGCGGCCATCTCGAGGTGGAAACCAGCGATGGCGTCGTGCAGGTCTTTGGGGACCGGACCGGACCGCGTCTCGCTATCAGGATCGCCGACCGCGCCGCCGAGCGCGAGTTGACGCTCAATCCCGAGCTCGCGCTCGGGGAACTCTATATGGAGGGCCGCGTCGAACTCACGCACGGCGACCTTTACGACCTTCTGGCGCTCGGCGCGAGCAACTTGAATTCGTACGTTGGTCTGAGTTGGCTCGCCCTGCTGGCCGAGATGCGCGTCAAGCTGCGCCGTTTCCATCAGCGCAACGATCGCAGGCACGCCCGGAGCAACATCGCCCGGCATTACGATCTCGATCGGCGGCTCTATCGACTGTTCCTCGACCCGGATTGGCAATATTCCTGCGCCTATTTCGAGCGGGAAGGGCAAAGTCTGGAAGAGGCGCAACTCGCCAAGAAACGGCATCTGGCGGCCAAGCTGCTCATCGACGAGCGGCATTCGGTGCTCGACATCGGCTGCGGTTTCGGCGGCACGGCGCTCTATTTCGCGCAGATCGCCGGCGCGCGCGCGACCGGCGTCACTTTGTCGGAAGAGCAATTCGACGTCGCATCGCGGCGCGCGGCCGAGGCCGGTCTCGCCGAGCGCGCCGCCTTTCGCTTGCAGGACTACCGAGATGTCGAGGAGCAGTTCGATCGGATCGTCTCGGTCGGCATGTTCGAACATGTGGGCGTCGCCGGTTTCGATGAATATTTCCGGAAAGCCAGCCGGCTCCTGAAGGACGATGGGGTCATGGTGCTGCACGCGATCGGCCGCAGCGGCGCCCCGGGCGCCACCAACCCTTGGATTCAAAAATACATTTTCCCGGGAGGTTACATCCCGAGCCTCTCCGAGGTGATGGCCTCGGTCGAGCGATCGGGGCTCTACGTCACGGATACGGAAATTCTCCGGTTGCATTACGCGGACACGCTTAAGGCGTGGCGCGAGCGCTTTCTCGCGCACCGCGAGGAGGCCAGGGCCCTCTACGACGAGCGTTTCTGCCGGATGTGGGAGTTCTATCTCGCGGGCTCGGAAACCTCGTTCCGAGTCGACGGCTTCATGGTGTTTCAGATCCAGCTGGCCAAGCGGCAAGACGTTGTGCCGCGCACGCGCGACTACATTGTCGAGCGCGAGGCGCAACTGCGTAAGCGCGAAGGCTCGCAAGGCGCGCTATGGCGCGCCGCAAGCTGAAAAGCCGGGTTCGGGCGTGTGTCGGCGCGGCCGTTGTCCGCGCGAGGGCGCCGGTTTTGCCGCAACAAGACGTTAGCGCGCCCGAAGTGGTCGACGGCGACCTCTGCAAATTGAAGGCCCTCAGAACAGCGATAGCTGCCTCGCTGCAGTCCCGCTGTCGGGGACCGGCGGCCGGAACAGATCGTTCCTGAGAGCGATCGGCGTCTCGCGATAGCCCAGTCGCTTGGTCGCGATTTCGAACCGTCGTCCGATCATCCATGCGTAGGGGCCGGAGCCCGCCATGCGTCGGCCCCATTGGGAATCGTAATCCTTGCCGCCGTGCATGGATTGGACGAGCGAGAGCGTGTGTTTGAGCTTGTCGGGAAAATTCACGGCGAGCCATTCCCGGAACATCTCGCGCAGTTCGAGCGGCAGACGCAACGTCACATAACCGGCCTCGCGCGCGCCGGCCTCGTAGGCGCGCGTGAGAATCGTCTCGATTTCCGCGTCGTTGACGGCCGGAATGACCGGCGCGGCCATCACGCCGACGGGAACGCCCGCCGCCGCGAGCCGCTCGATCGCCTCGATGCGTCGGGCCGGGGTCGGGGCGCGCGGCTCCATGCGGCGCGCCACGCCGCGGTCGAGCGTCGTCACGGAGATGAAGACCTTGACGAGGCCTTCGGCGGCCATTGGCGCGAGGATGTCCAGGTCGCGCAGGATCAAGTTGGACTTGGTGATGATGCCCACTGGATGGCGCGCGCGCGCCAGCACTTCGAGCACCGAGCGGGTGACGCGATAGCGCCGCTCGATCGGTTGGTAGGCGTCGGTGTTGACGCCGAGCGCGATGACGCGCGGGCTGTACTTGGGGTTGGCGAGTTCGCGCGCCAGCAGCGCCGCCGCGCCCTCCTTGACGAACAGGCGGCTCTCGAAATCCAGGCCGGCGGAAAGCCCGAGATAGGCGTGTGTCGGGCGCGCGAAGCAATAGGAGCAGCCGTGCTCGCAGCCGCGATACGGGTTGATCGAGCGGTCAAAGGAGATATCTGGAGATTCGTTGCGCGTGATGATGGTGCGCGGCCGCTCGAACGTGATCTCCGTCTCCAGCTCAGCCGGCGCTTCGTCGCGCTCCCAGCCGTCGTCGATATCCTCGCGCTGGGTGGTCTCGAATCGTCCTGTGGCGTTCGAAGCCGCGCCGCGCCCGCGCCGACTCTCGGACGCGACGAGCCGATCGGCGAAGCGTGCGCCGAGCTGGCGCGCGACGACGACGCGTTGGGAGTCGTCGATGAGTTTCGATTGCTGATAGCGCATGATCGACATCGGGAACAAAACGAGAACATTCATTTAGTCCGGCCGAACGTCCTCGTCAAGGGCGAATGCGTTCGTCGCGCTAAAGTGAAGCCGCGACATCGTTCTTCCGACAAATGATCGCCCGAATCGCCGACCACTGCTCCTCGGCCGCGCGAGGCTCGGGCGAGGACTCGCGGGTCTTCCCTTCCTTCAGCCGGAGATAGCCTCGGGAGCGGGGCCGAAGCTATGAGATGAAGTTATGGGTTGTAGGCGCTCAGTTGTTTTTGCACTTCTCGTCGCGTCGCAGGGGGCACACGGATTCGCGGCGGCGGCGCCGACCACGGCGGCTTTGGCGCCCCAGAAGCCGCGGGCGCTGGTTCTCGGCGTCGCCAGAAGTGGGATCGTGCAATCGATCCCTGTCCGCGACGGCGCGCATGTCGAAGCTGGTCAGGTTCTCGTTCAATTGGATTGCCGGCCGCTTGAGAAAGAGATCGCATTTCGCGCCGCTTCGCTCGCGGCGGCCGAGGCGGCTTTCGAGCGGGTTCGCAACGGCCCGCGCCCGGAGGAGGTTGCGATCGGCGAGGCCGGCGTCGGCGTCGCGGAGGCGCGCGCCGACGAAGCGCACGCCGCTCTCGCTCGGGCGAATGCGATGCAGGTCGACGTTGCGATCACGCGCGCGCAATTGCTCGTCGTCGAGCGCGACGACCGCATCACGGCCGCGCAACTGCTCGATGCGCGCAAGAAACTCGCGTTGCTGAGGGCGGGGTCGCGCGTCGAAGATGTTGCGGAGGCGCAGGCCAGGCGCGACGCCGCAGCCGCGCTCCTCGACGAGGGCAAGGCTGACTTTGAGCAGTGTTCGGTGCGGGCCCCCGTGCCGGGGACGGTCCATGTCGTCGCGACCCTCGGCGAGTTCGTTTCCGTTTACGCGCCGACGCCGCTCGTCCAGATGACGACCGACCCGGCCGCCGATTGAACGTCGTCGTTTCGGCGCGGGCCTTTAGGCCGCCTCGGCCGACCCCATTCCATTGATCTTGCCGACGAGCGCGGAGAGGTCGGCGCGGGGCATCGCCGGGCTGAACAAAAAGCCTTGGGCCTGCGTGCAGCCTTGCAGTCGCAGAAAATCCAATTGCTCTTGCGTCTCGACGCCTTCGGCGGTCGTGTCGATCCCCAAACTCTTGGCCAGTCCGGCGATCGCAGAGATGATCGCGATGCAATCGTCGCGTTCGGAGAGGTCCTTCACGAAAGATCGGTCGATTTTGATCTTGTCGAAGGGAAAACCTCTGAGATAGCTCAGACTCGAATATCCGGTGCCGAAGTCGTCCAGAGCGATCCTGACGCCGAAGCTGCGAATCTTATGCAACGTGGTGAGCGTGGTCTCGGTCTCGGCGAGAAGCACGCTTTCGGTGATTTCGAGTTCGAGCCGTTCGGGCGCGAGCCCCGAGTGGGCGAGCGCGCCGATCACGGTATGGACGAGACTGGGCGCGCGAAACTGAACCGCCGACAAGTTGACGGCGATCGTGATCCCGTCTCGCCACGACGCGGCCTCGGCGCAAGCGGTTCTGAGCACCCATTCGCCGATTGAGTTGATCAGGCCGGTCGCTTCGGCGATCGGAATGAAGTCGCTGGGCGGGATCATGCCCCGGACGGGATGACGCCAGCGCAAAAGCGCCTCGAAACCGCTGACCCGATTGCCGGAAATATCGATCAGGGGTTGGTAGTGGACCTCGAGTTCGCCCGCCGACAAAGCGCCTTTTAGGTCAGCCTCCAGAGCGCGCCGCTCCTGGGCTTTTCGGTGCATCTCTTTTTGGAAGAAGTGGTGCCGGCGGCCGCCCTCGGATTTGGCCTGGTAAAGCGCCATGTCGGCGTTCTTGAGAAGATCGTCCGCCGCCTGCCCGTCCTCAGGGAACATGGCGATGCCCATGCTGGCCCCGATCGCGACATCCAACCCGTCGATATTGTAGGGACTCGAAAGCAGGGCGATCAACTCGGAGGCAATGTCGCCGATCTGCGAGGGCGAAGTGACGTCGCTGAAGATCAGAGCGAATTCGTCGCCGCCGAGCCGCGCGGCCAGGTCGCCCTCGCTCAACGAGGCCTGCAACCTTTGCGCGACCATACGCAGCAGGCGATCGCCCGTGGGATGCCCAAAGGTGTCATTGACGTCCTTGAATAGATCCAGGTCTAGGCAGCAGACAGCGAGCCTTTCCTTCTTGCGGCGCCGCAGTTCGATCGCGGCGCCGAGCTGATCGCGGAAATACCCGCGGTTGCGCAGCCCGGTGAGCGCGTCGTGATGCGCGAGGTAGGCGACCTCGGCTTCGGCGCGTTTCCGCTGGGTGATGTCGACGATCGCCACCAATTTGCCGGCCCGGCCGTGGTAGACGACCTTGCGGCCGAAGTTGAGAACCTCGATTTCTCGGCCGTCGGCGCGAACGTGTCGCCAGCTTCGGTCGGACGGATCGGTCTCGCAGTCCTCGCGCCGATGGATGTCCCGCTCGTCGACGGGGCGAATTTCGTCCGCCGTCATGGCGAGGAAGCGCTCGCGGGAATAGCCGTAATGCGCGATCGCCGCGTCGTTCACCGCCAGGAAATTTCGGGTCTCTACGTCGACGATCCACATCGGCATCGGATTGGAATCGAACAGCAGTCGGTAGGACTCCTCCCTGAGCTTCAGCGCAGTTACGTCCGTTAATGACGCACAGACGAGGTCGCCCATCTGAGTGAGGCTGACGCCGAGATGGATCGTTTCTCCGCGCGACCGCGTCGTGAGCTCGAAGCGTTCCTGGTCGCCATTTCCTTCAAGCAATCGATAGAGTCGCTGAATCACATCGTCCGAGTTGAACGCGTGCTCGCCTTCGCTTAGCCGTCGCCATCGCAGACGCTCAGCGCTCTGGCCGAGCAATTTCGTGGCGCCGGCGTTGAGATCGATGATCTGAAAGTCGATTGGTCGCCGGTTCTCGTCGCGGATCGCGGCGAGTGCGATCACGCCTTCATCACTCGAGTGGAACATCGCGTCGACCAGGCTGTATCGGGGGCCGCGTTCTCCGATATAGACCGCGATGAAGGGTGGGCCCCACCGGTTGGTCAGGGGCAGTGCGAGGACGTCGTAGCACTGGACATAGCCATTGCGCGCGAAATAGGCCTCCGTCAGGTGCGGAGCGCGATTCCGGTTGGCGCATTGCGCCGCGTTCGACAGCGCCCAGGCAAAATCCGGCTCGAGTTGGGAAAGCCGAACGTCCCTTTCGGCGCCTTCGATCCAGCGCTCGACGTTGCGGCCGATGCGGTGAATGTTCCAGTCTTCGGCATCGCTGGTGAGAAGGACGATGTTGTCGTCGATGCGACCGAGGTTGCCGAGCAACAGCTCTTCGTACGGTGGCAGCCCCTCGCCATTCGGGCGCGCGACGCGCCATCGCCGGCGGAGATCGGCGATGTCCTTCGGCTCGAAGACAGGCGCGAACTTGAGTGGTTCTTGGGGCGCCGTAACGTTCATTGGGGTCTCGCCGCTCTGGACTGGCGGCCGGAATCAACACGCCCCGAGTAAACGTTTGCTAAATTAGCGCGGAACAAAGGCGGTATGACAATTTCATGAAAGTATAACATTAACTGATCGTTGTGCCGGATCGCCGCGCTGCGCACGATACGGAATTCTCGTCCCGGCCCTTGGGGTAGCTGGGCCGGTTCGCGCCGTTGGCGCGGCCACCCGGCAGGTCGCTCTCAGGGCTCCAGTTCGCTATCCCAATAGAGATAGTCCATCCAGGAACTATGGAGGTAGTTGGGCGGGAACAGTCGGCCGTTTTGATGCAGATCGTGCACCGTCGGCTGATAGGGCTCGCACGCCGGCCACATCCGCGCGACCGACGGCAGCAGATCTGCCTTTTTGAGATTGCAGACGGAACAGGCCGCGACGACGTTCTCCCAACTGGTCACGCCGCCCTTGGAGCGAGGAATGACGTGGTCGAAGGTGAGATCCTCGCGTTCGCCGCAGTATTGGCACGTGAAGCGGTCGCGCAGGAACACATTGAACCGCGTGAAGGCGGGAAATCGCGAAGGTTTGACGTAGCTCTTGAGCGAGACGACCGACGGCAGGCGCATCTCGAAGGACGGGCTGCGCACCAAGGTATCGTATTGCGAGACGATGTTCACGCGATCGAGAAACACCGCTTTGATCGCATCCTGCCAGCACCAAATCGAAAGCGGGTAATAACTCAGGGGACGAAAGTCCGCGTTGAGCACCAAGGCCGGACACGTCTCCGGCGACACCGCCTGAACATGAATCGTCAAGAAGACGCTCCGTTCCCCCGCGCGTTGGATCGTCGGACCGAATCCGACGATGCCCATAGTCTATAGTGAGCATGACGCCCTTGTGAAGGGCAGTCGCTCTTGCCGCCCCCTCGTCGTCAGCTCGCCGCCGCTTCGATAGCCGCCATGTCCGCGTCGGAAAGACCGAAATGGTGGCCGATTTCATGGATCAGAACATGGGTAACGACGGCGCCCAGCGTCTCCTCTCCCTCGCACCAGAAATCGAGCAGCGGTCGCCGGTAGAGCCAGATCATGTTCGGCATCGCGCCGGTTTCCTCGATTGCCGGCCGAATCGGCAGGCCGCGACCGCGAAAGAGCCCCAACAAGTCGAATTCGCTCTCAGCGCCCATTTCGTCGAGCGTTTCGTCGTCGGGAAAATCGACGACCTGGATCACGAGACCTTCGCAGAGTCGACGAAACGAAGCCGGCAATTGTGCGAAGGCCGCCTCGGCGAGGGCGTCGATATCGGCAGCGCTCGGAGCGCGCATCGCCCCGAGCGCGGAATGGGTGGGCAAGTCGGTCATGGCGAATTGGCCTTTCCCGGTCGACGGCGCGGAACCTTTGCAACGGCGGACCGTAATATCAAACACGACACAAGCTTCTGGAGCCGCCCATGTCAAACGCGATCCGCGTCCCGGCCGACGAAGTCGGCTTCCGCCTCGACGCCTCGACGGCGCGCCGGCAGTTTACGCTCTCGCTCTGCGCCTTCCTGGGCTTCCTGGCCTTAGCGGCGATGACCAGCCTGCAGCCGGCGCGCACCGCCGCCGACGCGCCGAGCTCGCGCCACGGCCAGGTCAGCGCGCCCGAATTCGTGGCGCCACCCGCTGGCGTCGTCCAGCTTCGACAGGCCATGGCGGCCGGCGCCGCTGTGAGCGCCGACTAGCTCTCGAACGCCCGCGCGCGGACCTCTTCGAGCCGTTCGAGCAGGTCGCGGGTGCGCGCAGCGGCGTCGGCGCGGATTTTCGCCGCCGCCTGCGGAAATTCGGAAAGGACGCGGCGAAACACATCGCCGGGGATGCGCAGCGCCATGGAATCCTCGGCGGCGCGCGCACTGGCCCGGCGCTGGACGTCGGTTATGAGCGCCGTCTCGCCAATCAACGCATCGGATTCGGCCCGGCGCTCGGCCCCACGGGCGATGAGATTGATCGCCCCCGACAACACGAAATAGGCGGCGTCCGCCGGCTCGCCCTCGACGAACAGCGTCTCGCCGGTCTTCAGAACTTTTCTGCTGCACGAGAAAGCGATGAGTTGCAGCGCCTCGCGCGGCAGGAGATTGAAGGGTCGCGTGCGACCCATTCTCCTGACGTCCGCCTCGAGGGTCATCGCGCGTGCTCCGGTTGCCTCTCTCACGACAATAGCTTGTAGCCGCCCCCGTCGGTGACGAGAAGTCGGGCGTCGGCCGGATCGTCCTCGATCTTCTGCCGCAGCCGGTAGATGTGCGTCTCCAGCGTATGCGTCGTGACGCTGGCGTTGTAGCCCCAAACGTCGCGCAGCAGGGTTTCGCGCGGCACCGCCTGTCGTTCGGCGCGATGGAGAAAGCGCAGGATCGCGGCCTCTTTCTCCGTCAGGCGCAATTTGGCGCCTTTGGCGTCGACGAGATTCTTGGTCGCCGGACGAAAAACGTAAGGCCCGATCTGGAATTCGGCGTCCTCGCTCGCCTCGTGCTGGCGTAATTGCACGCGAATGCGCGCCAGCAACACTGCGAAACGGAACGGCTTGGCGACATAGTCGTTCGCCCCCAACTCGAGGCCGATCACCGTGTCGGCGTCCGAGTCGCGCGCCGTGAGCATGATGATCGGGCGTTTGAAACCGCCCGCGCGCAGCAGGCGCACGGCTTCGCGGCCGTCCAAATCGGGCAGGCCCACATCCATGATGACGAGATCGGGCGCGGCGCTTTCGACCGCGAGACGGGCGGCGCCGGCGTCCGCGGCTTCGGACACCTTGAATTCGGAGTGCAGCGCCAATTGCTCGCTCAGCGCCTGGCGCAAATCGGCGTCGTCGTCGACGATCAGGATTTGGCGCGTCTGGGTCATGGAATCGCGTCTCTACTCAGTCAGGGGTTGGCCAATATAGTGCTTTTGCGCCAGCGAAGCGACTGATGCCGCCTTCTTGCCGCGCTTTCGTTCATCTTCCGGTCAGCATCGATCCGCATAATCGCGTCCGCTGGGGAGCGCAATCGACGGAGTAGGCGATGTCAGCCGCCGATTCGACATGGTTCCTCGCTTTCAATCGTTTTGGCCTCGGCGCCAGGCCCGGCTCGCAAATGCTCTCGGGCGATCCGCGTCAAGCGTTAGCGAACGAACTCGCGACACCCGGCGGCGCGCGCCTCTTCGACGATTCCCTGCCGGGCACGCCGCAGATTCTGCAGGCGGTCTATGCCGACCAATTGCGGCGCAAAATGGAGCGAGATCGCGCGAACGAGGTCAAACTCGCCGCGCTCGCGATGCCCGCACCCAATGTCGCGCCCCAGATTTCGCCCGACGCCGCAGCCGCGCCTCCCGTGGCGCCGAACGCCACACCCGCACCGTCGACGGCGGGTTCTATGGCGCCGATGATGAAGCCAGAACCGCCGCCCGAGCAGAAATTCTTTCGCGCGGACGCACAGGCGCGCCTCGCGCAGGCCTGCGCCGCGCCAATCGGATTCCTCGAGCGGCTGGTCGCGTTCTGGTCCAATCACTTCTGCGTGTCCGTCGCCAAAAGCAATATCGGCCGCGCCGCGGCAGGCGCGTTTGAGCGCGAGGCGATCCGTCCCCATGTCCTGGGGCGCTTTACCGACATGCTCGAAGCGGTCGAGCAGCACCCGGTGATGCTCAACTTCCTCGACAACGCGCAATCCGTCGGCCCGAACTCCAAGGCCGGGCGGAATCGCCGGGCGGGTCTCAACGAGAATCTGGCGCGCGAAATTCTCGAACTGCACACGATGGGCGTCGGTTCGGGTTACAGCCAAGGCGACGTCACCCAGTTCGCCAATATTCTCACGGGATGGACGATCGTCGGACGCGAGGGCAAGCTCGGCGAGCCCGGGACCTTCGTCTTCAACGCCAATGCGCATGAGCCAGGTCCGGCGACGCTGCTGGGGCGCGCTTACGCAGAGGAGGGAGTCGCGCAGGGCGAGGCGGCGCTGGCCGACCTCGCGCGCGAGGACGCCACGGCGAACCACATCGCGCAGAAATTCGCCCGCCATTTCGTCGCCGATTCGCCCGATCCCGGGCTCGTGCGGCGCTTGGCCGACGTCTATCGCCGAACGAACGGCGATCTTGGCGCGCTCGCCCGTGCGCTCGTCGCCGACCCCGTCGCTTGGAGCGCGCCGCCAACGAAAATCCGCAATCCCTGGGAGTTGACGATCGCGTCCTACCGAGCGTTTTCGCGCTCGCCGAGCGATCCCGGACCCGCATTGAATTCGCTCAATCTCCTCGGCATGCCGCTCTGGCGGCCCAGCGGCCCGAACGGCTTCAGTGACAACAGTTCCGACTGGGCTTCGCCGGAGGGCGTCAAGATGCGTCTGGAGCTCGCGACCCAATTCGCTCGCCAGGTCAAGGACGCGCCGCGCCCGCTCGCGCTGGTCGACGATATTTTGGGGCCGGGCGTTTCGACGGCGACGCGCGAGGCGGTCATGCGCGCCGAAAGCGAAGAGCAGGCGTACGCGCTGCTCATCATGTCGCCGGATTTTCAGAGGAGGTAAGCCATGCCGGTATTCATCCCGCCGCTTTCGCGCCGCGCTCTGCTCGGCGTCGCCGGCGCGACTTTCGCCTCGGCTGCGATCCCGCGCTGGGCGAGCGCGGCAGGCTCGCGCGATCCGCGCCTCGTCGTCGTCATCTTGCGTGGCGCGCTTGATGGCCTTTCGGCCGTCGCCCCGATCGGCGACCCTGACTACGCCGACCTGCATGGCGCGCTCGCGCTGCAATGGGACGGCGAACATCCGGCGCTCAGGCTCGACAACTTTTTCGGCCTGAACCCGTCGATGACGAATTTCGCCCGCCTCTACGACGCCAAGCAGGCGCTCGTCGTCCACGCGGCGGCGACGAATTACCGCGAGCGGTCACATTTCGACGGCCAGGACGTGCTCGAAAGCGGCATACCGGCGCCAGGACATGTCGAGAGCGGCTGGCTCAATCGCGCCGTGGCGGCGCTGCCGAAAGGCGAGCGCGTCGCCGCTGCCGGGGCGCTCGCGGTCGGCGCCACGGCGCCGCTCGTCGTGCGCGGCCCCGCGCCGATCCTTGGCTGGGCGCCGTCTGGCCTGACGGCGCCGACCGACGATCTCATCGCGCGGCTGACCGATCTTTATGCCCACGCCGATCCCGCGCTCGCCAGGGCTCTGCAAGCCGGGCTCGACGCCGACCGCATGGCGACGAAGAACGGGATGGATTCCCTCAAGCCCGGCGGCGACATCGCCCTGGCGATGCGCAAGGCGGCGGAGGGCGCGGCGCGGTTGATGAACGCCGACGATGGCCCGCGGATCGCCGCGCTGGCGGTCGACGGCTGGGACACCCACGCCAACGAGGGCGGCGCGACGGGACGGCTCGCCCTATTGCTCGGCGGCCTCGACGGCGTCTTTGCTCAGTTCGAGAGCGAACTCGGGCCGCGCTGGAAGGACACGGTGGTGGTCGCGATCACCGAATTCGGCCGCACCGCGCATATCAATGGCACGGTCGGCACCGACCACGGCACCGCGACGGTCGCCTTTCTTGCTGGCGGCGCACTGGCGGGCGGACGCGTCGTCGCCGATTGGCCCGGCCTGAAGGCCGCCGATCTCTACGAGCAGCGAGACCTCAAGCCGACGACGGACCTGCGCGCCGTGCTGAAGGGGGTGCTCGCCGACCACCTGGGGCTATCGGCCGAGGCGCTCGCGCGATCGGTGTTCCCCGATACTATCGGTGTGACGCCGATGAAAGGCCTGATCGCGGCCTGATGCAATAGCCGTGCAATTCGCTGCAAGGACAGCGTTCGGAGTTTTAGTCAAACGTAATAAGGGTGGCTGCCGTGTCCCTCGTCAACATACTTGATGCCAAAACCCATCTTTCGCGGCTCGTAGAGGAACTCGAGAGCGGCGCGACGAGCGAAATCATCATCGCTCGAGACGGCAAGCCCGCGGCTCGGCTAGTCCCGATTGAAGCGCCGCCGCGGGTCGGGAGGCGTTTGGGGACGCTCGAAGGTCAGTATCCTTCCTCGTCGCAGGAGGGGTTCGACGCCGACAACGCTTGGGTCGCGCAACGTTTTCGAGGGGACGTGTGAGACTACTCCTGAACACGCGGACTGCGATCTGGGGCGCTGACTGACGCGAGGCGCGATGGCGCCGCGCCAACGAAAAAGGGCGCCCTCTCGGCCGCCCCTTCCTTCCCCCGAGGTCTGTCCCCTCAGTAGGAATAGTACATGTCGAATTCGACCGGGTGCGGCGTCATTTCGAAGCGTTGGACGTCGACCATCTTCAGTTCGATGTAGCTGTCGATGAAGTCGTCGTTGAACACGTCGCCGGCTTTGAGGAAGGCGCGGTCCTTGTCGAGATTGGCGAGAGCTTCGCGCAGCGAGCCGCAAACCGTCGGGATCTTCTTGAGCTCCTTGGGCGGCAGATCGTAGAGGTCCTTGTCCATCGCCGGGCCCGGATCGATCTTGTTCTGGATGCCGTCGAGGCCGGCCATCAGCATCGCCGCGAAGGCGAGGTAGGGGTTGGCCATCGGATCGGGGAAGCGCACCTCGACGCGCTTGGCCTTCGGATTGGCCGTCCACGGAATGCGGCACGAGGCAGAGCGGTTGCGCGCGGAATAGGCGAGCAGCACCGGCGCCTCGAAGCCGGGGACCAGGCGCTTGTAGCTGTTGGTCGAGGGATTGGTGAAGCCGTTGAGCGCCTTGGCGTGCTTGATGATGCCGCCGATGTAATAGAGGCATTCCTGGCTCAGGTCGGCGTATTTGTTGCCGGCCATGACCGGCTTGCCGCCCTTCCAGATCGACTGGTGGACATGCATGCCCGAACCATTGTCGCCATAGATCGGCTTGGGCATGAAGGTCGCCGTCTTGCCGTAGCTCTGCGCGACCATGTGGATGCAGTATTTGTAAATCTGCATGTGGTCGGCCATCGTCACCAGCGGGCCGAATTTCAGGCCGAGCTCATGCTGGGCGGAGGCGACTTCGTGGTGGTGCTTCTCGACGACGGCGCCCATCTGCGCCATCGCCGCGAGCATTTCGCTGCGCATGTCCTGCGCCGAGTCCTGCGGCGGGACCGGGAAATAGCCGCCCTTGGTGCGGACGCGGTGGCCGAGATTGCCGCCTTCGTAAGGCGTGTCGGAATTGATCGGCAGTTCGACCGAGTCGATGGTGAAGCCCGTGTTGTACGCTTCGGACTTGAAGCGGACGTCGTCGAACACGAAGAATTCAGCTTCCGGGCCGAAGAAACAGGCGTCGCCGATGCCCGTCGACTTCAGATAGGCTTCCGCCTTCTTGGCGATGCCGCGCGGATCGCGCCCATAGGGCTGGCCGCTGGCCGGATCGAGAATGTCGCAATTGATGACCATCGTCGAGGCCGCGAAGAACGGGTCCATGCAGGCCGAGGTCGGATCCGGCATCAAGGTCATGTCGGATTCGTTGATCGCCTTCCACCCGGCGATCGAAGAGCCATCGAACATCAGGCCGTCGGCGAAGGCGTCCTCATCGACCAGCGACTGATCGAAAGTGACGTGCTGCCACTTGCCGCGCGGATCGGTGAAACGCAGATCGACGTACTTTACATCGTTGTCCTTGATCGCCTTGAGGACATCCTTGGCGGTCTTCATGGTGTGCCTTTCCTAACTCTCGTTCGGTTGTACCCCGCCCGCAGCCTTGCGGCGGCGGGAAGCCTTGTATCCAATGCGATTCGCCGAAAACGAGCCTAGATCGCGTCCGCCCCGGTCTCCCCGGTTCGGATGCGAATGGCCTCGTCGATATGCGAAACAAATATCTTGCCATCGCCGATGCGGCCGGTCTGCGCGGCTTTGCGGATCGCCTCGACCGTCGCGGCGAGATTCTCGTCGGCGACGACGACTTCGATCTTCACCTTCGGCAGAAAATCCACGACGTATTCAGCGCCCCGATAAAGTTCGGTGTGGCCCTTCTGCCGGCCGAACCCTTTCGCCTCGAGGACGGTAATCCCCTGCACACCCGCCTCTTGCAGGGCTTCCTTGACCTCGTCGAGCTTGAAGGGCTTGATGATGGCTTCGATCTTTTTCATGGCCGCCGAGGTCTCCCGTTTCGCGCGCGAAGGGCCGTCTCGACCCTTCCGCGGGCGATCATCGTCGCGACTGGTTCACAATTAAAGACTGGTCCATAGCATTGCTTCCAAGCCGAAGCTATGGCCGGCAAGGCTGTGCGGCCGCGGACCCGCGCCGACCCTGATTTCCTGCTTGTTTCCTAGGCGGGGGCGCCCAAGAACCGGTCAAATTGCTCAGACTGTCGGCCCCCATTCGCCCGAGGCGAAAATTCGCCAGGAATTGAGCCCCGCCTTGGCGACCACCACGCGCCCGGATTTGGCGATCTTCACGAGTTGAGCGAACACGAGCGGATTGCGCCAAGCCAAAGGCTTCTTTGGCGCGCAGACCGCGCGATATTCGTCGCCCTCGTCGGCCTCCATCAGAATCGTGCCGACCCGATCGGGACGCAGGGTGAGCGGCAGGGAGCGATCGGTGAGCCAGTCGCATTCGAAATCGCGGCACACCTTCGGACGGTCGGCGTAGATCGCGCAACCGCCGGCGCAATGCTCGCACGCCGGCCCGGCGGGCTTCTTCAATTCGGTGATTTCCAGGGCCGAACAGCACAGCGTGCAGGGGCCGCATGTCTTGCCTGGTGCGGGGGCCACGTCGTCGCCTCGTCCCGCACGGCGCCGATTCGCCGCGACGGGCATGAATGTCCCTCTACAATTCTTCGGTCGCGAGCAAGATTTTTGCTCGTCCTGCTCGCGATGGCGCCGCGCATGCCGGCGTCGCGGCGCGCCTCAGCACAATATAAAGCAACGCCGCAATGGCGAGGGGCGCCACGGGAAGGCCGAGAGTTCCCGCCAGCACACGCGAAAAAAGCGGCAGGACGTAGGCGAGCGCGAGGGCGCTCTTTTCTCCTGGCGCAAAGCCGCGTCGCAGTCCCTCGCGGGCGCTCCATACCAGCGGGATCGCCAGCAGCGTCAGATCGTAATCGAGTAGAAACGGGCTCGCGAGCAAAGTCGCCGCGACCATCGCCGGACCCTCCGCCTCCGAGCGGTAGCGCCGCGCGGCGAGCCAGAACAGCGCGGCTGCGGCCGCCAGGGCCGTCGCCGCCTGCACGCAGTAAGCGAGCGTCAGGCCGCCGTGCAGCAGGCGCACAGCCGCGAAGACGCTCTGCATTTTCTCGTCGCCGACGAAATGGCGCTCGAGCGTCGCCCGAGCCAGTGGCGTTACGGCGACGAACGCCCGCCAGACCTCGTTGCCCCACACTATCCACGAGGCGAAAATGAACGCGCTGGCGGTCGCGGCGGCGGCGAGCAAGGTGGTCCAGCGCCGGGTCGCGATCAGCGCGACCGGGATCATCAGCGCGAGGTGCGGCTTGTAGACGAGCGCGCCGAAGCACAGGCCGGCGGCAATGGGACGCCTATCGAGCCACAATGCCCCGCCGCCGATCAGCGCGGCGCTGAGAAAGCCGTTCTGACCATGGCCGGCGTTGATGAGAACGGCAGGGAAGGCCAGCAGTGCGAAGACGTCGATATGCGGCCCGGCCCAGGCGCGCAGCACGCGCCCATAGGCGTAGCCGGTCGCGGCGAGCCAGGCCGCGAGCGACCAGAAATAAGGCAGCGTCGCGAGAGGCAGGCAAATCAGGAGATAGGGCGGGGGGTAGAAGAAGGCCGAGTATGCGAGGTCGCGGCCGAACAACGCGTTTTGCGCGGCCCAATGCGCCGCGACGTCGTAGGCGTCCGCCGCGTGGCCGTTGAGCGCCAATTCGGAAGCGGTCCAGAAGCTGACGAAGTCTGCGCCGATGGGCTCGCCCGCGCGATCGACTCCCCCGCGCGCCAGCGCGATCCAGATCAGCGCCCCGACGAAGCTGAAGCCGAACAGAATTCGCGAATAGACGAGCGCGCGCTCGCGATCGAGCCAGTCGGCGTCGCGCAGGGCGCCCCATGCCTTGATTGCCAGCGCGTTCATGGCCCTCGCAAAATGCCGAAAAATCGAGGGCGCAGGATAAAAAAAGGTGGTTAATTTGCCGATAAGATCGTTCATCGGCGCCTGAGCGGGCGCGCGCCCGCCCTTGACAGCCCTCATCAACCCGTGTCTTTCCGCGCGCGGCGGTTTCTTTGGGGAAGGGATGGGATGATTTTTATGGTGCAGGGACGGCTATGACGACCGCCTTGGTGTTTCCCGGGCAGGGCTCACAATCGGTCGGCATGGGTAAGGCCCTCGCGGAGAATTTTCCCGCCGCTCGCGACGTTTTCGCCAGCGTCGACGCCGCACTCGGCGAAAAGCTGTCACGCGTGATCTTCGAGGGGCCGGAGGCCGAACTCACCCTGACCGCCAACGCGCAGCCTGCCTTGATGGCGACGAGCCTAGCGGCGATGCGCGTGCTCGAAAGCGAGGCCGGATTCGATGTCGGCCGCGACGCCGCCTTCGTCGCCGGCCATTCGCTGGGCGAATATTCCGCGCTTTGCGCCGCCGGCGCGCTAACGGTGGAGGATGCGGCGCGATTGTTGCGCGTTCGCGGCGAGGCGATGCAGAAGGCCGTACCCAAGGACGAGGGCGCCATGGCGGCGATCCTCGGACTCGATTTCGCCGAAGTGTCGCAAATCGCCAGCGAAGCGGCGCGGCTGTCCGGTGCCGTTTGCGAGGCGGCCAACGACAACGGGGGCGGCCAGGTCGTGCTGTCCGGCGCGAAGGTCGCCGTCGCGCAGGCGATCGAGCTCGCGAAGCTGAAGGGCGCCAAGCGCGCTATGGCGCTGCCCGTGTCCGCGCCGTTCCATTGTTCTCTCATGCATCCGGCCGCTGTGGCGATGGCCGAAGCCCTGAGAGCGATCACGTTGCGCGCGCCCAAGACGCCGCTGGTCGCCAACGTCAGCGCGAGCCCCGTCACCGACCCCGCGATCATTCGCGACAATCTCATCGCCCAGGTGACAGGCACGGTGCGCTGGCGCGAGAGCGTGCTCTATATGAGCGCTCGTGGCGTCACGCGGTTCGTCGAACTGGGCGCGGGCAAGGTGCTCGCGGGGCTGATCAAGCGCATCGCCGACGGCGCGACGACCTTGAACGTCGGCATGCCGCCGGACGTGGCGGCATTCCGGACCATGAAGGCGGACTGAGGTTTATCCACAGGAAAGGCGAAGGGGCGTGTTCGATCTCACGGGGAAGACGGCGCTGGTGACGGGCGCTTCGGGCGGCCTCGGCGGCGCCATCGCGCGCGCCCTGCACGCGCAAGGCGCGACCGTCGCGCTGTCGGGGACGCGGCGCGAGGCGTTGGAGACCTTGGCCGGCGAACTCGGGGCGCGCGTCCACGTGACGCCGTGCGATCTGTCGGATCAAGGCGCCGTGGAGGCGTTGGTCCCCGCAGCCGAAGCGGCGATGGGCTCGCTCGACATTCTCGTCAACAACGCCGGCGTCACTCGCGACAATCTCTTCATGCGCATGAAAGACGCCGAATGGGACACCGTGATCGCGGTCGACCTCACTGCGGCGTTTCGCCTCGCCCGCGCGAGCCTCAAGGGGATGATGCGCCGCCGGCACGGCCGCATCATCGGAATCACCTCGATCGTGGGCGTCACCGGCAATCCCGGACAAGGCAATTACGCGGCGGCGAAGGCCGGGATGATCGGCATGTCGAAGGCGCTGGCGGCGGAAGTCGCGAGCCGCTCGATCACGGTCAATTGCATCGCGCCGGGCTTCATCGCGAGCCCGATGACCGACGCTCTCAACGAGAAGCAGCGCGAAAACATCCTGGCGTCGGTTCCAACCGGCCGGCTTGGATCGGGCGCGGATATTGGCGCCGCAGCTGTGTATCTCGCGAGCGCCGAGGCGGCCTACGTCACCGGTCAGACCTTGCACGTCAACGGCGGAATGGCAATGATTTGAGGCGATTGCGACGGTCGGGAGATGCCGCGAAGGCCCCGGCGCCGCCTCTCGCCTTGACAGAATAGATATGCTATCGAGCCGTTTCGTCGCCGATGCGGAATTCATGTCGGAGGGGGATCATCCGCGTGGGCTCGTATTCAAGGCGCGGCTCGCCGGAGTCGGGGGCCAGTCGCGGGGGTGGTTTGCAACCGCTCGATCGGCTGGCGATCGACACAGGGGATCAATCACAGGCGGGCGTTCACGTCCGACCGCATAAAGGAAAATGCAAATGAGCGATGTCGCGGAGCGGGTAAAAAAGATTGTCGTCGAGCACCTCGGCGTCGACGCCGACAAGGTCGTCGACAATGCGAATTTCATTGACGATCTCGGCGCCGATTCGCTCGACACGGTTGAGCTCGTCATGGCCTTCGAGGAAGAGTTTGGGGTCGAGATTCCCGATGATCAGGCGGAGACCATCGTGACAGTCGGGGACGCCGTGAAATTCCTCGAGAAGGCATCCGCGGGTAAGTGACGGCGCGCGCCGGGGCGTAGCGTACCGCGCGCGAGCTGAGGAAGGGGCCGGCGAATGTCCGGCCCTTGTCGCGTCGGGGGGAAGGCGAGGCGCGCGAATCGCGCGTCGGCGGATCGAGCCCTTCCGCGGCGATCCGCGGTCGCCGGGAGCTCAAGGAGTGCTGATGAAACGCGTCGTAGTCACAGGATTGGGCATGGTCACGCCCCTGGCTTGCGGTGTCGAGGCCACTTGGCGCCGGCTGCTCGTAGGCGAATCGGCGGCCGCGCGTGTCGAGAATTTCGAAGTCTCCGACATCCCCTGTCAGATCGCGGCGCAGATTCCGCGCGGGTCATCGCCGGATGCCTACAATCCGGACGATTGGATGGAGCCCAAGGAACAGCGCCGCGTCGACGAATTCATTGTCTACGCGATGGCCGCGGCGACGCAGGCGCTGCGCGACGCCGATTGGGCGCCGAAGACCTACGAGGACGAGATCGAGACGGGTGTGCTGATCGGTTCGGGCATCGGCGGCCTGCAGGGGATCTACGAAGCGTCCGTCGTCCTGCATGAGAAGGGGCCGCGGCGCATATCGCCCTTCTTCATTCCAGGACGCCTGGTCAATCTTGCGAGCGGGCACGTCTCGATCGTCCACAATCTCAAAGGCCCCAATCATTCCGTCGTCACCGCGTGCTCGACCGGCGCGCACGCCATCGGCGACGCGGCGCGATTGATCGCTCTCGGGGACGCCAAGGTGATGGTCGCGGGCGGCGCCGAATCCGCGGTCAACCGTCTGTCGCTCGCCGGGTTTTCCGCCTGCCGCGCGCTTTCGACGGCCTTCAACGACAGGCCGAAGCAAGCCTCGCGCCCCTATGATCGCGATCGCGACGGCTTCGTGATGGGCGAGGGCGCAGGCTGCGTGGTGCTCGAGGATCTCGACCATGCCAGGGCCCGCGGCGCGCGCATCTACGCCGAGGTCATCGGCTACGGCCTTTCCGGCGACGCCTACCACATCACCTCGCCCTCTCCGGACGGCGACGGCGCCTATCGCGCCATGGGGGCGGCGCTCAAACGCGCCGGGCTCTCGGCTTCCGACATCGATTACGTCAACGCACACGGAACGTCGACGCCGGTGGGCGACGAGATCGAGTTGCGCGCGGTGGAGCGCCTGCTCGGCAACGCCGCGGCGACCACCACGATGTCCTCGACCAAGTCGTCGATCGGGCATCTCCTGGGGGCCGCCGGCGCGGTCGAGGCGATTTTCTCGATCCTCGCCCTGCGCGACCAGATCGCGCCGCCGACCCTCAATCTCGACAATCCCTCAGTCGAGACGGCGATCGATTTGGCGCCTCACGTGGCGAGGAAACGCAAGATCCGCGTCGCCTTGTCGAACTCCTTCGGATTCGGCGGCACCAATGCCTCGCTGATCTTCGGTGAGCCGCCCTTGGCTGGCCCCTGAGGAATCAACTCTTCATTTCGCCGCAAAAGTGGATAGACTGGCGCGCATCGAAACGATTGCAGTGAGGCGGTACGGCGAGCCCGGATGAGCGACACGTCGAATCAGGGCAACGATGCCAAGAATCAAGGCGACGACGCCAGGGCCCAGCCTCGCGTCAGCCTCTTCGGCGGGGGCGCGCGCTCGCGCCGTCCCGCCGAACCGCCAAATTCTCCCACCCCGCCGCGCCGTAAGCGGCGCCCCGGATTCTCCGGCCTGAGCGCGTTCCTCTCCTTCACCCTGATCGGCGCGCTGACGGGCCTGGCGCTGTTCGCTTGGGCGATGATCGAAGCGCGCAAGCCAGGGCCGCTGATGGCCGATAAGACGGTCGTCATCGCGCGCGAGGACGACGGCGGTCCGATCGCCGACCAACTCGAACGCGCGGGCGTCATCGACAGCGCGCTCTGGTTCTCCGCCATGACGCTTCTCGACGGCAGCCGAGGCGAGCTCAAGCGGGGCGAATACGCCTTCAAGGCGGGCGTCAGTCTGCGTCAGCTCGAAGCGGAGTTGATCGCGCACAAGGTCGTGCTTCATTCCATCACCATTCCCGAGGGGTTGACCAGCGAACAGGTCGTCCAACGGCTTCGCGACAACGACGTGCTCGTCGGGGACACCAAGGAGCCGCCGCGCGAGGGCTCAATCCTTCCCGAAACCTACAAATTCGCGCGCGGCGAAACGCGTCAGGCGATGCTGGCGGTGATGGCGAAGGCCCAGGCCAAGGCTGTCGACGAGATCTGGGCGAAGCGGGCGCCCAACTTGCCGATCAAGTCTCCCGGCGAACTGATCACGCTGGCCTCGATCGTCGAGAAGGAGACGGGCAAAGCGGACGAGCGGCCGCGCGTCGCCGGGGTCTTCATCAATCGTCTGCGGCGCCACATGAAGCTCGAGTCCGATCCGACGATCGTCTACGGTCTGGTGTTCGGCAAGGGCACCCTGGGGCATTCGATCTCCAAAGCCGAACTCGGAGAGACAACTCCTTATAACACCTACATCATCAACGGCTTGCCGCCGGGGCCGATCTGCAACCCCGGCAAAGCGGCGCTCGAGGCCGTCGCCAATCCCTCGACGACCAAGGACGTCTATTTCGTCGCCGACGGGACGGGCGGCCATGCCTTCGCGGAGACGCTCGACCAGCATCTCAAGAACGTGGCGCGCTGGCGGCAGATCGAGAAGGACGCCAAGGATAGGCTTGCGCCTGACGCGACGCCGAGCGGCGCGACGCATGGCGAACTCGATCAACTCAACCCCAAGATTTTCGGCGCGGTGGCGCCTGTCGCCGCGCCTGTCACCGCCGACAATAGCGGCGCGCTCGGCGCCAAATTAATCAAGCTCGGCGAAAATCGACGCCTCGAACAATCGCTGCTGGGCGCCGGCGGCGAGCTGTCGCCGAGGAACGTCATCAAGCAGACGCCCGAGAGCCTCGGCGTCGTGGTCACCGGCGTCAACGACGCTCCGGCCGGCCCGGTATTCTCCAACGAGGACGACGCAGGCGCGTCGGTGGACGCGATCCTGAAGGCTCCGCTTTCGCCCGCCGCGCTCGCGGAGCAGAAGGCCCGCATCGCCCGATACGGGAACCCGGTCAACGGCGAACCGCGTCTCGCAGGGCTCGACAATCCAGCCTCGACGCCGCATGCCACCGGCTTCGACGCCTCCGAGGGGACGCCGCTCGACCCGCTTCGCAACAAGACCTACGATCTCAACTACGCGAAGATCGTGCCGCCGCTGAACTAGCGCGCGTTGCTTTCAGGTCGAATCAAGCCTCAGCCGTCTTGGCGAGCAACGCGAAGCCATCCAGACTTTGGGATTGCGGCGGCGGCTTAGTCTGGATCGCCACGCTTCGCTCGCGAAGACGGCGGGGCCGGTTCAACCTAAATGCAAAGCGCTTTAGAGCTTGTCACTACGCGCGACATGCTCGTGGGCTCTCAGCCACCCGGTTTACGCCAATTCCGACAACTTGCCATTCACGATCGCCAGCGCGATCGCGCACGCGTTCGATACGTTGAGGCTCTTGATCGCGCCGGGCAGGTCGAGCCGCGCCATGATGTCGCAATGTTCGCGCGTCAACCGTCGCAGGCCTTTGTCTTCCGCGCCGAGCACCAGGGCGAGCGGGCGGGAGAGATTGGCCGTCGCCAGTGTTTGTGGCGCTTCCGAATCGAGCCCGACGCGCCAATAGCCGAGATCGCCGAGTTCGCCCAACGCGCGGGCCAGATTGGTCACGCTGCAGATCGGCACATGCTCGAGGCCCCCCGACGCCGACTTCGCCAGCGCGCCGGTGAACTCAGGCGAATGGCGTTCGGTCGTCACCAGGGCGTCGACGGCGAAGGCGGCAGCGGTGCGCAGGATCGCGCCGACGTTGTGCGGGTCGGTGATCTGATCGAGCACGAGCACGAGCCCGTTCGCCGGCAATTCGGAGATGTCGATCGGTTCGAGCGGTCGCGCTTCGAGCAGGAGACCCTGGTGGACGGCGTCGCGCGGCGTGCGTGAGGCAATTTCGTCCGCTTCCAGAATGCGCGTCTCGATGTTGCGCGCGGCGATCTCCTCGGCCAGCCGTTCGGCGGCGGCAGCCGTCGCATAAAGGCGGATGAGCTTGCGGCGTGGCGCGCGCAGCGCCGCGATCACGCTGTGAAAGCCGTAAATGTGCACGACGTCGACGGATCGCGCCTCTCGCCGCGGCGGGCGGTGTCGAGGCAATTCGCGCTCCGGGCGTGGCTCCGGCCGGGCCGGGCGTCCGCCCGCGTTTTGCGGCGTTACGCGCGCCTCCTGCGGGCCGAAGCCGCCGCGGCGGGGGGTCTTGCGGGTCATGAGGCGTCTCCGGGCCCAGGTTTGGCCGAGCGCCGCTATAGGGCAAGCGCGCTTCAGGCGCAAAAGTGGGGCGGGGCGCACACCCTGCTTTCGCCGCCCGCGCGTCGGGCGACTGGACCGGCCTGGGGGAAAGCCGGTAGCTTACGCCGAAGAGCATCAGGGAGGCCGCAGGCATGAACGCCCATTTTCGCATCGATCATATCGCGCTCAGCGTGCGCGATCTCGCCGCCAGCGCCCGATTTTATGGCGACGTGCTTGGGCTGACCGAGATCGAAAACAAGACCCGCCGCCCCACCATCCGCTGGTTCGCCTTCGACGGCCATCGCGCCGTGCATCTGATCACCGGCAAGGACGAACCGCCGCCGGAAAGGCCGATGGCCGCGCATTTCGCTCTCTCGACGCCGAACTTCGACGCAACCTTGGGGTATCTGGCGGAAAAGGGCGTGGTCTACGTCGATCTGGCCGGCCAGCCGGGACATTATTCGCACCGGGCGGACGGGGTGCGGCAATGCTATTTCCGCGATCCCGACAATCATTGGGTCGAGGTCTGTGAGGCCAACGCGGATGGGACGGTGGGATAGAAATAAGCGAAGTTGTCGCCCCGCAAGCCGCTGATATCGGGCGATCGGGCCGGAAACGGCGGCGCGCCGGCGCGTCCCGGATTGCGGCGCGAAGCCTGTTGACGGCCGGCGGGCGGGGCCCTATATAGCGCCATCCCGAATGCGTTCAGGGTCCCGGCGCCATTGCGAGCGCATGGGACTTTTTGCGTTTGGGTCTCTCGGCAAGGGCCGGCCTCCACCGGACGTCGAGGGCGTTTCAACCGCCGCGCATCGGCCTCGCGCCGGGGCGCCGACATGGAGCATGGGCAGTGGCTCGTATAGCAGGCGTCAATATACCTACGAACAAGCGCGTCATCATTGCGCTCCAATACATCCACGGAATCGGCCCGAAGAAAGCCGAAGAGATTTGCGAGAAGGTCCATATCACTCCGGAGCGCCGCGTGTCCCAATTGACTGACGCGGAAGTGCTGCAAATCCGCGAGACCATCGATCGAGATTATATGGTCGAGGGCGATCTGCGCCGCGAGGTGGCGATCAACATCAAGCGCCTGATGGACCTCGGCGCGTATCGCGGTCTTCGCCATCGCCGTTCGTTGCCCGTTCACGGACAGCGCACGCACACCAACGCGCGCACCCGCAAAGGCAAGGCCAAGGCGATCGCCGGCAAGAAGAAGTGATCGCGGGCTCGATGATTGGGGATTTGACGGTTTTTCGCGCCGCTGGCGCGCTTGAAGGACGGACCAATGGCTAAGGAAGCAACCCGCGTTCGCCGCCGCGAACGCAAGAACATCGTTTCGGGCGTCGCCCACGTGAACTCGACGTTCAACAACACGATGATCACCATCACCGACGCGCAGGGCAATACGATCTCGTGGTCGTCGGCCGGAACGATGGGCTTCAAGGGCTCGCGCAAATCGACGCCCTTCGCCGCCCAGATGGCGGCCGAGGACGCGGTCAAGAAGGCCGCCGAACACGGCATGCGCATGCTCGAAGTAGAGGTGTCGGGCCCCGGTTCGGGGCGAGAGTCGGCGCTTCGCGCGATCCAAGCCGCCGGCTTCAACGTGACCTCGATCCGCGATGTGACACCGATCCCCCACAACGGCTGCCGCCCGCGCAAGCGGCGTCGCGTCTGACTTTTCGCTCCGCGGCGCCTCGCGCCCGCGCGTCGCGCGCCGGCTTTGCGAGGCCTCGGCGCGCAGCCCCGTCGAATGGAAGGCTCAAGTCGTGATTCAGAAAAACTGGCAAGAACTCATCAAGCCGAAGAAGCTCGAAGTCATTCATAGCGACGATCCGCGCCGCGTCGCGACCGTCGTCGCCGAACCGCTCGAGCGCGGCTTCGGCCAGACGCTCGGCAATTCGCTGCGCCGCGTGCTTTTGTCGTCGCTGCAGGGCGCGGCGATCACCTCGATTCACGTCGACGGCGTGCTGCACGAATTCTCGTCGATTCCCGGCGTTCGCGAGGACGTCGTCGACATCGTGCTCAACGTCAAGGACATCGCGGTCAAGATGCAGGGCGATGGCGTCAAGCGCCTCATCCTGAAGCGCCGCGGTCCCGGCGCCGTGACCGCCGGCGACATCCAGACGACCGGTGACATTCAGATCCTCAATCCGCAGCTCGTCATTTGCACCCTCGACGAAGGCGCGGACATCCGCATCGAATTCACTGTGATGACCGGCAAGGGCTATGTGCCGGCCGATCGCAATCGGGCCGAGGATTCGCCGATCGGGCTGATGCCGATCGACAGCATGTTCTCGCCGGTCAAGAAGGTCTCCTACCGCGTCGAGAACACCCGTGAGGGCCAGGATCTCGACAAAGACAAGCTGACGATGACGATCGAGACCAACGGCGCGATGTCGCCCGAGGACGCGCTCGCCTATGCCGCGCGCATCTTGCAGGACCAGCTCGCGGTGTTCGTCAATTTCGAGGAGCCGCGGCGCGAGGAAGCGCAGCACGCGATCCCCGAGCTCGCCTTCAACCCGGCCCTGCTCAAGAAGGTCGACGAACTCGAGCTGTCGGTGCGCTCCGCCAACTGCCTGAAGAACGACAACATCACCTATATCGGCGATCTCATCCAGAAGTCGGAAAGCGAAATGCTGCGCACGCCGAATTTCGGCCGCAAGTCGCTCAACGAAATCAAGGAAGTGCTCGCGCAGATGGGTCTGCACTTAGGGATGGAAGTCACCGGCTGGCCGCCCGAGAACATCGAAGAGCTGGCCAAGCGGTTCGAGGAGCACTACTAGCATCCCCTCTCCCGTTCTTACGGGAGCGGACGAATGCTACGCATTCGCCTGGGGAAGGTGACCGCGATGCGGCCGGATGAGGTTTGTCAGGCGTACGCCCTCACCCCGACCCTCTCCCGCGGAGCGGGAGAGGGGGAGAATAAAACGAACGGCCGTACCGTGGCGCGGCGGCCGTCATAATGAGGAGAGCCAAATGTATCATGGACACGCGAAGCGCCGGTTCAACCGAACCGCCGAACACCGCCAGGCGATGTTCGCCAATATGGCGCAGGCCCTGATCAAGCACGAGCAGATCATCACGACGCTGCCCAAGGCGAAGGACCTTCGTCCGGTCGTCGAGAAGCTGGTGACGCTCGGCAAGCGCGGCGATCTGCACGCGCGCCGCATCGCCATCGCGCGCTTGCGCGACGCCGATCTGGTGAAGAAGCTTATCGACGTGCTCGGCCCACGCTACAAGACGCGCAACGGCGGCTACACCCGCATCATGAAGGCCGGCTTCCGCCAGGGTGACAACGCCGCGATGGCGGTGATCGAATTCGTCGACCGCGACGTCGAGGCCAAAGGCAAGGATTCCGGGCCGGTCGTGGAAAAGGCGACGGCCGAGAGCTGACGCCGACCGAGGGCTGGCGGCTGATGAGATCTGCCGGCGGCGCGGGCTCCGCGTCGCCAGAGTCGCTTCGTGAAGTGGGAGCTCTTGCGATGAACCGCCTCGACGCCGTTCGGGTCTGCATTTTCGACGCCTATGGCACGCTGTTCGATTTCGCCTCGGCCGCGGCAAGTTGCGCGGACATCGAAGCGGACAAGCGTGCGGCGCTGACCGCGCTGTGGCGCGACAAGCAGGTGCAATACAGTTGGCTGCGCTCGCTGCAGGGCCGATACGCGGACTTCTGGCAGGTCACCGGCGACGCTTTGGACTTCGCCCTCGATAGTTTCGGCCTCGATGCGCCGGGATTGCGAGACCGGTTGATGAGCCTCTACCTCAAGCTCCCCCCATTCCCCGAGGTTCCCGGCGTCCTGCAAGCTTTGCGCGAGGCAGGGTTCGCGACAGCCATTCTCTCCAACGGTTCGCCGGCCATGTTGGAAGAACTCGTCGCGTCCGCCGGTCTCGATGCATTGTTTGACGCGGTGCTGTCGGTTGACGCTGTGCGCGTCTTCAAGACCGATCCCCGGGTCTACCAATACGCGCTCGACCGGCTGGGCGTCGAGGCCTCGCGGGTGTCCTTTCAGTCCTCCAACGCCTGGGATGCGCACGCCGCTTCGGATTTCGGCATGCGGGTCGTCTGGTGCAATCGCTACGGCCAGCGGCGCGAGCGCCTGCCGGGCGCCCCCGATTGCCAAATCCGCACCCTCGATGAATTGCCGCCCCTGCTCGGCGTTACGGCCTGACTGCGACGCCTTCGGTCGTCTCTTCGTCGTAACCGTCGACCGTCCGCGCGAACGTCCGCGCCGCCAACAACTCGTAGCGTTCTTTGTGGCGAACGAGGAAAAAGCGGCGCGGCGGCAGGACCAACGGCGAAGCGATCAGCGAACCCGCTTTGATCGAGGCGCTGACCACGAGGCGCGACATGACGGCGAGGCCGGCGCCCGCTTCCACGGCGGCCCGGATAGCCTCGTTCGAGGGCAGTTCCAGCACGATGTGCCGGGCGGAGGCGTCGACGCCGAACTCAGTCAGCGCCGCTTCGAGGGCGGCGCGAGTGCCGGAGCCTTTTTCGCGCGCCACCCACGGAGCGGCGGCCAGCCCGCCCGCGTCCAGACTGTCGAGGAGGCCGCGCTTCTCGGGTGCGGCGACCACGACCAGTTCATCCGCGCCGACCGGCCTGACTGCGAGCGCCGGATCGGAGACTTCACCCTCGACGAAACCGAGGTCGACCTCGCCGCCGCTCGCCAGCGCCGCCACCATCAGCGTGTTGCCGATGCGCAGCTTGATCGTCAGGCCGGGATAAAGTGTCCGAAAATGGATGATGCGGCGCGGTAGCCAGTAGCTGCCGACGGTCTGGCTGGCGGCCAGAACGAGTTCTCCTGTCTTGAGGCCGGCCAGATCGCCGAGCGCCTGCTCGGCCGCCCAGGAGCGCGCGAGCACCGCTTTCGCTTCTCCAAGAAACACCCGGCCTGCCGCCGTCAGTGCGATGCGCCGCCCGATCCTGTCGAAGAGTTTGACGCCGTGCCGTTCCTCCAGCGCCGCTATGGCCGCGCTGGCCGCCGATTGCGTTAGGTTGAGTTCGCGCGCCGCGCGCGTCATGTGTTCGCATTCGGCGACGCAAATAAAAACGCGCAATTGCTCCAGCGTCACCGGCGGCCGCCCTCAGGGGATCAGGCGCACCATTATCAGACTGAAGAGGCAGATGAACAGCGAGGCGAAAAATCCCAGCGCCAGCGGCCGTACGCCGCGGGCGCGGATGTGGCCGAGATTGGTGTGCAAGCCCATCGCCGCCATCGCCATCGAGAGCAGAAAGGTGGTGACGACGCTGATCGGCGCAGCGATATGGTGCGGCACGGCGACGACGCTGTTGAATGCTGACAAGGCGAGAAAGCCGACCAGGAACCACGGAAAGGGCGGCCGGCGCCGCTCGCCTTCGCCGGCGACGCCGAGCCGTACCGTCAATTCGCCGAGCGCGATGACGACCGGCGCCATCATGGCGACGCGGGTCAGTTTGGCGATGGTTCCGAATTGTCCGGCGGCGGGGCCGCTCTGAAAGGACGCCGCGACGACCTGCGCGATCTCGTGAATCGAGGCGCCCGCCCACAGGCCATAGGCGCGCGGCGAAAGATGCATGAAGCTTTGCGCGAGCGGATAGGCGAACATCGCGAGCGTGCCGAACACGGTCACGCAGGCGATGGCGTAAGCGGCGTCCTCGTCGTCGCCATTGGTCGCCGCCTTCGCCGCGATCACCGCGGAGGCCCCGCAAATGGACGTGCCGACGCCGATCAGCAGCGCAAGACCGCGGGCGACGCCGAGCGCGCGGCCCAGAACGACTGTGAAGGCCAGGGTCGAAACGAGCGCCGCTGCGATCATGGCGAGAGCGCCGGGGCCGAGATCGGCGGCCTGCCGCGCGGTGATCTGCAGGCCGAGCAGGATGATCGAGAAGCGCAGGATCGAGCGCAGCGAAAACGCCGCGCCTTGGCGGGTCGCGGGCGGCGCGCCGACGAAATTATGGACGAGGACGCCGATGATGACCGACAGGATCATCGGGCTGAGCACAGCCACGCCTGGAATGAGCCGCAAGACGAAAGCTACCGCGGCGATGCCGCCCGTCAGGGCGAGGCCGGGCGCAAGAGCGGGGAGCGGACCGACGCGGGGTGCGACCGCGACTTGCGCGTCGAGATTGGCCATGGGGCGAACTCCAAGGGATTTCGCCCATCATCCTCCGTAGCGATCAATCGATCCAACTAATAGTTCTTGTCGTATCGTTCGACAAAAACGATAACGGCGCCGGCTGTCGGCCGAGCGCCGCGCATTGTTTCAATGGCGGAAGGCGCGCGTACAGCCCTTACGCAACCGCTTTGATAGTGCGCCCCACCTTTTCCACGACTTCGTCGATCTGATTCTCGCTGATCACCAGCGGCGGGGTCAGTTCGATGGTGTCGCCGGAGAGGCGCAGCATGATGCCCGCTTCGTGGAAGGAATATTCGAGGGCCGCATAGCCGCGCGCGCCCGGTCCACCGCTCGACGCCGCGAGATCGATCGCGCCGGTGAGGCCGACGCAGCGAATGTCGAGGACATTCGGCAGGCCCTTCAGCGACATCAGTGCTTCGCCCCACTTCGGCTCCAGCGCCTTGGCTCGCTCGAACAGGTTCTCGTCGCGATAGAGGTCCAGCGTCGCCAAACCGGCCGCGCACGCCAGCGGGTGACCGGAATAAGTATAGCCGTGGAAGAGCTCGATCGCGTGTTCCGGCCCTTGCATGAACGCGTCGTGGACTGGCTTGCGCACAATGACGCCGCCCAGCGGCACCGCGCCGGAGGTGACGCCCTTGGCGAAGGTGATCATGTCGGGAATGACGCCGTAGCGTTCGGCGGCGAAGGCGAAACCGAGGCGGCCGAAACCGGTGATCACTTCGTCGAAGATCAGCAGGATGCCGTATTTGTCGCAGATCGCGCGCAGCTTCTGCAGATAGCCCTTGGGCGCCGGCAACACGCCGGTCGAGCCGGCCATCGGCTCGACGATGACGGCGGCGATGGTCGAGGCGTCGTGCAGGCCGACGATCCCCTCGAGCGCGTCGGCGAGATGCCCGCCCCATTCCGGTTCGCCCTTGGTGAAGGCCTGATGCTCACGGTTGTAGGTAGCGGGCAGATGATCCGTGCCGGCGAGCAGCATGCCGTAATGCTTGCGGTTGTTGACCATGCCGCCGACGGCGACGCCGCCGAAGCCGGACCCGTGATAACCGCGCTCGCGCCCGATCAAGCGCTGGCGCGTACCCTGTCCGCGCACGTTGTGATAAGCGAGCGCGATTTTCAGCGCCGTGTCGGCCGCCTCCGAGCCCGAATTGGTGAAGAAGACATGATCGAGATCGCCCGGGGCCAGCGCCGCCAGACGGGACGACAGCTGAAAGGCGAGGGGATGGGCGAACTGGAAGGTGGGTGAAAAATCCAGTTCAGCCGCCTGACGCTGGATCGCGGCAACGATCGAGGGTCGGCTGTGGCCGGCATTGCAGCACCACAGTCCGGCGCTCGAGTCGAGTATCTCGCGCCCCTCCGGCGTGAAATAATGCATGTCCTTGGCGCGCGTGATAAGGCGCGGCCGCTTCTTGAACGCCCGATTGGGCGTATACGGCATCCAGAACGCGGCGAGATCGTTGGGAACTTCGGCGCGTTGCGCGGCAGTGGACATCGTAGGTCTCCAATTGATTGATTTTCTGAACAATGCCCCCACCCCCACGGATTGTCCAGTTGTCGCCTTGTTCAGGCTGTTCTAAATAGCGAACGCATGAACACGCACGAACGCGACATCGAAGTCGGGCCGCGCCTCAGGGCTCATCGCCTTCGTCTCGGCCTGTCGCAGCGCGAATTGGCGCGTCGCGCGGGCGTCTCGAACGCGACCGTCTCGATGATCGAGGCCGATCACGTCAGCCCGTCGATCTCCGCTTTGCGCCAGATTCTGTCGGCGCTCGGAATCAGCATCGCCGATTTCTTCGCCGCCACCGAGGAGCAGCGCGAGCAGGTGGTGTTTCGCGCCGGCGAATTGACGGAGATCGCCGGCGGCGCGGTGTCGTACCGTCAGGTGGGCGCCAATCTGAAGGGCCGCGCGCTCCAGATGATTCACGAACGCTACAAGCCCGGCGCGCAATCCGGCGCCAAGATGCTGTCGCATCAGGGCGAGGAGGCGGGTATCGTCATCAAGGGCCGCATGACGCTCGAGGTCGACGGCCGGCGCTACGAACTGCAGGCGGGCGACGCCTATTGCTTCGACAGCCGCAAGCCGCACGCTTTCCGCAACGCCGGCGATGGCGAACTGGTCGTGGTGTCCGCCTGCACGCCGCCGACCTTTTGACGGGGCTCGGGGCGCCCATGACCCATCGTGGGACGCGCCGGGCTTTCGAGAGGTAACGGGCCGGCAACCTTAAACCGATACGAAGAGAGACGCTTGCATTGCGGAGGCGCGCGAGCGGGCGGGTCAGAAGCGTGGGGGCCGTGCGTCGTCCGCGGCGCTTTCAAACACGGCGTGGGTTGCGTATGGGGCGTTCGCGTTTAGCCTGGGCAGGTTCGGCCGTCGCGCCCTGGAGCATTGCGCTCGGATTGCTCGTGTCGGTGACCGCGCAAGCCGGACAAGAACCCGGCTGGACCGGCAGCCTTGTCGTGCAAAGCGCCCGTCCCTCTCCCGTCCGGGAAGCGCTTCAGGGCGCGACATTCGGCGACGCGCCGATTTTGCAGGCGGATCTGACCCTCGGCGCGCCGGAGGACCTGGCCGCGATTCCCGACGAGATCGAACCGAACGCCGCGGTCAAGCAGCCAGGAGCGACCTTTCCGATCGTCGATCGCGCCGGCAAAGGCGATCCCTTCATCGTGTTTCGCCCCAGCTTCGACGCCCATCGGCAACGGGCCCTCCCGGCAGCGCAGGACGACGCCGAAAACGGGCCCGATGATTCCGGCGGCTCGACGACTCCCCGGGGGGCGGACGTCGCGGCGAGCCGGCCTCAACCGCAATTCGGCGACGGCGCGACGCCCGGCGTGCCCTTGGAACTGGCGCTGAATTCGGCGACCCCGACGCCGAACGACGGCAAGCTGATCATCGTCGCCGCGCCCGCGTCCACCCAAACGACGGTGGCGGCGCAAACGGACGCGAACGGCAAGCCGAATTACGCCGCGCTGATCGACCCCAAGGATTCGGCGCGGCAGATGCGATGCCTCGCCGAGGCGATCTATTTCGAATCGCGCGGCGAACCGGAAGCCGGGCAGGCGGCGGTCGCGCAGGTCGTCCTCAACCGCGTGCGCAGCGGCATTTTCCCGACGAATGTCTGCGCGGTCGTCTACCAGGACCGCAACCATCCCTTCGCCTGCCAGTTCTCGTTCGCCTGCGAAGGCCGCTCGCTGCGCATCGAGGAGCCCGGCCCGTGGGCGACGGCGACGCGCATCGCGCAGGCGGTCGTCAGCGGCGCGAACTACAATCCGAAAGTCGCCGAGGCGGTGAACTACCACGCCAACTATGTCATGCCGTTCTGGGCGGCCTATCTGCGCCGCGTCGACCGCATCGGCAACCATATCTTCTATGCCATGCGCAGCGGCCTCAACTGGGCGCCGGGCGCCCTCAATGGCCGCGGCGACCTGCCGCCGGCAACCGCGCAGGCGAGCGCCGTCCCAGCGGGCGCCGCGGCGCGCTGATCGTCCGAACGCGGCAAGGGCTCGTCAAGCCTGGCGTCAAGTTTCGTCAAGTCTTGTCAAGCCATGTCAAGGTTTTCACTTGACAAACACTTGACGAAATCGCGAATTATTCAATGGAATCAACGCTGCCCGGCGCGTCAAGGCCGGCCTCGCGCTCTGGCGGGCTGCCGCCTCCCGCCGCCCCGACGGCGCCCTCCCGGCGCGCCCGCACCATGCGCTCGGCCATGGTGTTGAGCTTGGTCAGCAGCCGCTCGCGCGCGCCCTCGTCGTAGCTCCCCACCGCCTCCTCGATGGCGCAGTATTTGTCCAGCCGGTCGAGCACGCGCAGCAACCGGTCGATCGCGCCGAGATCGCCGTCGGCGACGCCGCGCGCCGCGAGGCGCAGCGCCGGTTCGAGCCGCGCCATCTGCACCCTGGCGTGATCGAGCTTCGTCTCGACCTCGCCCTCGCCGAGCGCCTGCGCAACGATCTGGCGCACCCGCTCGCGCGAAATCCCCTCCTCGCGCCCGATCGCCGCATAGGACCAGCCCGCCTGCACCGAACTGACGATGCGAAGCCGCCGGAGGTCGCGGTCGCGGGCGGGGCTGGGGCTGGAGGCGTTCATGGCGGGGCGCTCCGAAATGCGCGAAGGCGGGCGCGGGGAGGGGGAAAGGCGAAAGACAGGGATAGCACACATTCTGATTATCAGAAAGAAATATTGAGGGAGAGCGTCGCGGCGCGGTTGGTGGCGGTGCGGAAACTCGCCCACCCTCACCCGGCCCTCGCCCGGCGCGCGGGCTGTCCGAGGAAACTCAGACGTAGAAGAACGTCATCTGATGCAAACGCCCGTCGCCCCCATCCGACGCGAGCAAGCTTAATAATGATGCTTTGCCTGCCCGTCGTTGCAAGATTGCGGAAAGGTGGATTTCATATGGCTATGCTCGGCGAATCTCGGCGTGGCCGTCATGCGCCGAACGTTCGTGCGACCGCGCTCGGAGGAAAATAACGAATGGGGAATGATCGCGGCGCCAAGATAATTCCCAGGAGAACGCCGGAATCAGCGGCCATGTTGGCAAACGTCAAACGGGCGATGGCGATCACCGCCAATCTCAACCGTTTGACGTTCAACGATGCGGACGAAGTCCGGGCCTTGTTCAGCGATCTCATCGGCAAGAAGGTGGACGACAGCTTTTTATTGATCCCGCCATTCTACACAACCGGTGGGGCCGAAATCAGTGTCGGGCGCAATGTTTTCGTAAATCAGAACTGCACCTTTTATGATCTTGGCGGGCTCGACATCGCCGACGATGTGATGATCGGGCCGAACGTGAGCATCATCACGTCCGGCCATCCGGTCGAACCGTCTCGCCGGCGCGCCTTCACAATCGCAAAACCCATCGTGATTGAAAGAAACGTATGGATCGCAGTCGGCGCAACGATCATCGGCGGCGTGACGGTGGGCGAAAACTCTGTTGTCGCGGCGGGTTCCGTAGTCACCAAGAACGTTCCCCGCAATACTCTTGTCGGAGGAAACCCGGCGAGGGTCATTCGTTCGATTGCCGACTAGCGCGCGTTGTTTTCAGGTCGAATCAAGCCAGCCGCCATGGTTGGGATTGCGGCGGCGGCTTAGTCTGGATCGCCACGCTTCGCTCGCGAAGACGGCGGGGTCGGTTCAACCTAAATACAAAGTGCACTAAGGGCACGACTTTCCTGCGTCTCCGAAAATTCCCCGATTTTCGACCTGATCGCAGTTGCAGCAGTCTTGATTTATGCACGGGACTGCGACGGCCAGACCCTACCGATGCGAAACCTTCGCCCGACGGACAAGCGCCATTGTGATCGCATCGCGATATTCCCCATCGACAAAGACGGCGTCGCGAACAATGCCTTCCCTCACAAAACCGACCCTGTCGTAAAGAGCGATGGCTCGCACATTGTCGGCATGCACGTCGAATTCGATGCGAACAAAGCCTGCGTCGAACGCCCTTTCCAGAGTCGCATTGAGAAGTCGTATTCCGAGACCACAGCCTCGGTATGCGGGAATAATCCCCATGCCGAGGGTTCCTCGATGAGCGTGCGCGGGGAAGAAATGCCGTCGGACGTCGCACCACCCGACGACTTCGCCTTCCGCCAAAGCAACGAATTGCGGGTTGCCACTTTTGATGTTGTTCAGCACGAATTCGCGGGTCTGCGGTAATGGCGGCGCTTCGAGAAGAGTGAGATATTTCCGTTCACGCGCAACAGCGTCGAGCGCCCGGTGAAAGCTCTCGATGTGTTCGGACACTATTGGCGTTACGCTCGCTTGCGACGAAACGTGCGTTTGTTCCGGGGCTGTCATGCGTCGATAATGACCAAAATCCGGAGAGATCCAGCTACCTATCTCCCGTCTCTCAAAATCCATCGATTTTGGAGCCAAAATAGCCGTCTCAAATATCTATGGATAAAGGCCTGAGTGCGATGCAGGCCGAGTTCGCCTCGGTGGCGATGCCCTGCCGGGCCGGGTGATTGTCCGCTCTGTTGCGGCTAATCGCCCGGCCCCTTGTCCCGGCCTTCTCCCCGCTCGCGGCGCTCGCGCGCGCCGCTGCATCGAGGCAAAAGCAGAAGGCCCTAAGTTCAGCCCAACACGCTCTCGGCCGGCGTATAGGCGAGACCGTGCGCCTCGGCGACGGGTTCGCAAGTGACCTTGCCGTTATGCACGTTGAGGCCGTTGCGCAGGTGGACGTCGTCCTTGAGCGCCTGTCTCCAGCCCTTGTCGGCAAGCGCCAGGGCGAAGGGGAGCGTCGCGTTGTTGAGCGCGAAGGTCGAAGTGCGCGCCACCGCGCCGGGCATGTTGGCGACGCAATAATGCACGACGCCGTCGACGACATAGGTCGGATTCGAATGGGTCGTCGCCTTCGAGGTTTCGCAGCAGCCGCCCTGATCGATCGCGATGTCGACGATCACCGAGCCGGGCTTCATCGTCGAGAGCATCGCCCGCGTCACCAGCTTCGGCGCCGCGGCGCCGGGCACGAGCACCGCGCCGATCAGCAGGTCGGCGCGCGTGACGAGTTCGGCGATCGCAGCGCGCGTCGAGTAGATCGTGCGCACCCCCGTGCCGAATTGCGCCGCCAGGCGCCGCAACGCTTCGTTCGACTTGTCGATCAGCGTGACATTGGCGCCCATGCCGAGCGCGATCGTCGCGGCGTGCGTGCCGGAGACGCCGCCGCCGATGACGACCACTTCCGCCGGCGGCACACCGGGCACGCCGCCGAGCAGGATGCCGCGTCCGCCCTGCGCCTTTTCCAGCGCATGCGCGCCGACCTGCGGCGCGAGACGTCCGGCCACCTCCGACATCGGCGTCAGCAGCGGCAGGCCGCCGAAGGGCGAGGTCACCGTCTCATAGGCGACGCAGGTCGCGCCGCTGGCGATGAGATCCTTCGTCTGCTCGAGATCGGGCGCGAGGTGAAGATAGGTGTAGAGCAACTGGCCGGGGCGAAGCTGCTTGCGTTCGGCGCTGAGCGGCTCCTTGACCTTCACGATCATGTCGGCGCGCGCGAAAATCTCCTGCGGTCCCTCCGCCAGGGTCGCGCCGGCTGCGACATATTCGCCGTCGGAGAGGCCCGAGCCGACGCCCGCCGACTTCTCGACCAGCACGGAATGGCCGTGATGCGTCAATTCGGCCACCGAAGCGGGCGTCAGCCCGACACGAAACTCGTTGTCCTTGATTTCCTTGGGTACACCGATAAGCATCGAAACCTCCCTGCGCTGGAGGCGCCATGATCCTGCGGCGGCGAAGAAATTTCTCGCCCAAATCTGGCCCGCGTCGTCAGCTGGCGGCATGATATGCGAATATAGGCCCGATTCGAGGGGGATTATGCGAATTGACGAAATCGACGATCGCGACCGGGCGATCCTGCGCGAGCTGATGCAAGACGGGCGCTTGACCAATTCGGACTTGGCCGATCGGGTTCATCTCTCGCAATCGGCGTGCCTTCGGCGGGTGCGCATGCTCGAGGACGCCGGCCTGATCGCCGGCTATGTCATGCTGGTCGATCCCGTCGCCGCCGGCCTCCCCGGCGCCGCTTTCGTCTCGGTGACGCTGGACCAGCAGGGCCGCGCGGCGCTCGACCGATTTGAACAGGAGGTCGGTCGCCACGCCGAGATCATCGAATGCTACCTCCTTGCCGGCCCGTCCGACTATCTCCTGCGGATCGCGTTTCGCGATGCGCGCGACTTCGAGCGCATTCACACCGACATTCTCACGCAATTGCCGGGCGTTTCGCGGGTGCAGTCGACGATGACGCTGCGGACGGTGAAAAAGACGACCGCCTTGCCGCTATGAGGCTCCCGCGCTAGGGGTCTGCCTCGATGGCGTTGAGGGGCGCGCCCTTCATTCTGCTGGCACACAAGGATCCGCCATGACTGAAACTCCCGCCGAAATCGCCACGATGCCGTTCGAGACGGCGCTGGCGGAACTCGAGTCGATCGTCGACCGACTGGAGAAGGGCGCCGTCGCGCTCGAGGATTCCATCAAGCTCTACGAACGCGGCGAGGCGCTGAAGGCGCACTGCGACCAGTTGCTCAAGAACGCCGAGATGCGCATCGAAAAGATCGCGCTTTCGGCCGACGGCAAGCCTAAAGGCGCGGCGCCGCTGGACGGCGAATGAAGCATGGGGGCCGAAGCGCCAATTGTTCTCAGGTTAAACCCCGTACTGTCATGGAAAATTAGGAATTTTGATTACTGCCCGCCTCTATGGTTACCGTTTGTTAACTTAAATACCCGCAAAGTCGGAGGCTAATTTAACCATTGAGCCGACCTGTGATTCGCGGCTGGCGCAATGCTTGGAAGAGGGCGGAATCCATGCGCACGATAGCTTTCGTAACTCAGAAGGGTGGGTCCGGGAAAAGTACTTTGGCGTCGTCGCTGGCGGTTGCCGCTGCGGAAGTCGGTGAGCGCGTCTGCGTCATCGACATGGATCCGCAGGCCTCCCTGCTGAGCTGGGCGAAGACTCGCGAGATCGACGACGTCGGCGTCGTCGCGTCGACCGCGGGCAGGCTCCCCGCGGCGATCGAGGGTCTGGAGAAAAAGGGCATCACGCTCGTCATCATCGACACGCCCGGCGCCGACGGCGCGGCGTCGACCGCCGCGATGCGCGAAGCCGATCTGAATGTGATTCCGTCGCGCCCGAGCATTTTCGACCTCTGGGCCAGCACGCAGACGCGCGCCGCCTTGAAGGCGGCGAGCAGCGAATTCGTGTTCATGCTCAACCAGTGCCCGCCGGCCCAACAATCGGCGCGCGTCGACGCCGCCGTCGCCGCGCTGGAGGAGATGGGCGGGCTCATTTCGCCGCTCGTGCTGGCTCGCGTCGACTATCAGGAAGCGGCGCGCCACGGCTTGGGCGTGACCGAAATCAACCCGAACGGAGCCGCCGCCCAGGAAATGCGTGCGCTGTGGGCGTCGCTGAAGCGCCGCCTGGCGCGCGGCAAGAGCGGCAAGGCGCCGGCGAGCAAGGCGGCGTAAAGTTAGCCGCCGATGCGCGAACGGATCACTTCTCCGCCGCGCTCGATCGCCAAATCCCAGTAGCGCGGGCGCTGCGCGCTCGCCGCTTCGAGATCGCGCGTCGTCGCGATCTTGGCGCCGTTGACCTCCAGGACGACGTCCCCTTTCTGGACGCCGAAATTGGCTGCCAGCGAGCCTTCGGCGACATCGGCGACCACGACGCCGTCGCTGACGTTGTCGAGCGACAGCTCCTCGGTCACCGCGGGCGAGACGTTCATCACGAGCGCTCCCTGGAACGGCGACCGGCTCTTGATGCGGGTCGCCTCGCGCGGCGGCGTCTCCGGCGCCGCGGCGAGTTTGACGGACAGCTCGGTTGGTTTGCCGGCGCGCAGGACCGTCAGCGTCGCCGCGCCGCCCAAAGGCTTCACGCCGAACCGGAAGCCGACGCCGGCGGCGTCGTCGACGGGCTGGCCGTCGATCGCGGTGATCACGTCGCCCCGTTTCAGCCCGCCTTCCGCCGCCGGACCGCCGGCGAAGACGCTGGCGACCAGCGCCCCGACCGGCCGTTCCAGTCCGATCGAATCGGCGATGTCCTTGGAAACGTCCTGCAGGCTCGCGCCGAGCCACGGCCGCTTGACCGTGACGCCGCCGTGCTCGGCGGCGGCGACGACGCTTTTGACCATATTGACGGGAATGGCGAAGCCGATGCCCATGCTGCCGCCCGAACGCGAATAGATCGCGGAATTGATGCCGACGAGCCGCCCGTCGAGATCGACCAGCGCGCCGCCGGAATTGCCGGGGTTGATGGCGGCGTCGGTCTGGATAAAGAAGCCGTAGTCGTTGATGCCGATCTGCGTCCGCGCGAGCGCGGAAACGATGCCCTGCGTCACCGTCTGGCCGACGCCGAACGGATTGCCGATCGCCAGGACGAAATCGCCGACCTCGATCGCGTCGGAATCGCCGAGTTCGAGCACCGGAAACCGCTCGTGGCTCTCGATCCGCAGCACGGCCAGATCGGTGCGCGGATCGCGCAGGACGATCTTGGCGGGGAATTCGCGATGGTCGGACAATGCGACCTTCACGTCCGTCATGCCCTCGATGACATGATTATTGGTGACGACCAGGCCGCTGGGATCGACGATGACGCCTGAACCCAGCGATTGCGCGACGCGCGACTCCTGGCCCTGCTGGCCGAAAAACTGGCGGAAGATCGGATCGTCGAACAGGGGATTGCGCGCCATCGTCTCGACGCGCGAGGCGTACACGTTGACGACCGCCGGCTGCACCTTCTTGACCACCGGGGCGAAGGAGAGATGCACCTCGCCTGGGCTCCGCGGGACTGTCTTCTCGACGGTTTGCGCCTCTGCCGAGACGAAGCCGAGGCAAAAGGCGAGAATGAGGGCAATTCGGAGCAAGTCAGGATCTCCAGGAGACGACGGGGCCCCTGATATAGTCCCCTCTCGCTGCGTCGCAAAGCGATCGAACACCCGTCGGTCCGACGCCGCCCGGGCCGTATCCCGGCGCCTGCGTCACGACGCGGCTGTGCGATATTTCCCTATTGCGGTCTTGCGCCGACCCGCGCGCATCCCAATGTTTTGCCAGCCGGGTCCGGTTTTCCGGCGCGGCGCATCACACGGAGGCTCTGATGAGCACGGCGCAAAGCGGTTTTGGCGGGTCGAACGGCGCGCGGGAATTCGGCCCGGGCGAATGGGCGAATTCGACGTGGCGACGCCACGGATGCGGCGCGAGCCGCTGGACCGCATTCGAAATCGTCGCCATGATCTTGGGGTTCATCGTCTTCTGGCCGATCGGCCTGGCGATCCTCGGCTATAAATTCTGGCAGCGGAAGAACGGCGGCGAAGACCTGCAGACCTTCGCGACCAGCAAGTGGAACGAAGCGCGTAGCGCGATGTCCGGCGCGGTCCGGTCGAGCGCGCCCTGGAGCCGCCCCGGCGGGTTCGCCGGCGCCCCGACGGGGAATGTCGCGTTCGACGAATGGCGGGCGGGGGAACTCGCGCGCCTCGAGGCCGAGCGGCGCAAGCTAGAGGATGCGCAACGCGAATTCGCCGAATTCGTCGAGAGCGTGCGCAAAGCCAAGGACCGCGAGGAGTTCGAGCGGTTCATGAACGCCCGCAATCGCCCGCAAGGTCCTGCGGCCTAGCAGGCCCGATCACGGGGACAACCGCTTCGGCCGCTTCCGCGTAACGCGGGCAGCGGCCGATGTCGGTCGAGGCAAATAAGGAAACCATCGCTTATACGGAGGGAGCCGCCATGTTGCCGACCCTGTGTGGGGCGCATCTCGCTCACGCGTTTCCGCTACTCCCGGCCCTTGTCCTTCTCCTTGCGTTTCTCGGCTTTAAGTCCTGGCGGCGCGGAAATCGCGGCGGCGATGCGCAAACCTTTGCGATCGACAACGCGAGCGAAGGGGGCGCCGTTCGGCCGAGCGCTCCTTGGAGCCGCGGCCGCGGCTTCGCCGGCGCCCCGACGGGGAATGTCGCGTTCGACGAATGGCGGGCGGGGGAACTCGCGCGCCTCGAGGCCGAGCGCCGTAAGCTCGAAGACGCGCAACGCGAATTCGCCGAATTCGTCGAGAGCGTCCGCAAGGCCAAGGATCGCGAGGAGTTCGAGCGCTTCATGAACGCCCGCCATCCCCCGCAGTCCGGAGCGCCCGACCGACAAGGTCCGGCGGCGTAATAATAGTCTTTCGCCCGGCGGAAGCGTCAGGCGCCGAACACGCGCGCGAAAATCGTGTCGACGTGCTTCAGGTGATAGCCGAGATCGAACAGCGCCTCGAGTTCGCTCGGGCTCAGCGCTTTCGCAACGTCCTTGTCAGCTTTGAGCAGGTCGAGGAAGTCGCCCTCGCCGCGCCAGACCGGCATCGCGTTGCGCTGCACCAGTTCATAAGCGTTCTCGCGCGACACGCCCTTCTGCGTCAGCGCGAGCAGCACACGCTGGGAATGGATGAGGCCGCCGAGCCGATCCAGGTTCTTGCGCATGTTCTCGGGATACACCACGAGCTTGTCGACGACTTGGCTTAGCCGCGCCAGCGCGAAATCGAGCGTGATCGTCGCGTCCGGACCAATCATCCGTTCGACCGAGGAATGCGAAATGTCGCGCTCGTGCCACAGCGCGACGTCCTCGAGCGCGGGCGTCACCGCCGAGCGCACCATACGCGCGAGGCCCGTCAGGTTCTCCGTGAGCACGGGATTGCGCTTGTGCGGCATGGCCGAGGAGCCTTTTTGCCCCTCGGAGAAAAATTCCTCCGCCTCGAGCACCTCGGTGCGCTGGAGATGTCGGAATTCGGTGGCCAGGCGTTCGACCGAGGAGGCGACGATCCCGAGCGCGGCGAAGAACGCGGCGTGGCGGTCGCGCGGGGTCACCTGCGTCGAGATCGGCTCCGGCACGAGGCCCATCTTCTTCGCCACATGCTCTTCGACGCGCGGATCGATGTTGGCGAAGGTGCCGACGGCGCCTGAAATCACACAGGTCGAGATTTCCGCGCGGGCCGCGACCAGCCTCGCCCGAGCGCGGATAAACTCGGCGTAGGCGAGCGCGAGCTTGAGACCGAAGGTGGTCGGCTCCGCGTGGATGCCGTGCGAGCGCCCGATCGTCGGCGTCAGTCTGTGCTCATAGGCGCGCCGCTTCAACGCCGCCAGCAGGGCGTCGACGTCGGCGATCAGGATGTCGCTGGCGCGCTGCAACTGCACCGCGAGGCACGTGTCGAGCACGTCGGAGCTCGTCATGCCCTGGTGCACGAAGCGCGAATCTGGACCGATGAATTCGGCCAGATGGGTCAGGAATGCGATGACGTCGTGCTTGGTCACACGCTCGATCTCGTCGATGCGCGCGACGTCGAAGGTCACGTTGCCAGCCTTTTCCCAGATCGCCCGGGCGCTCTCCCTGGGGATGGCGCCGATCTCGGCGAGCGCGTCGCAGGCGTGCGCCTCGATCTCGAACCAGATCTTGAAGCGCGTCTGCGGCTCCCAGATCGCAACCATTTCGGGGCGGGAATAACGCGGGATCATGCGGACGGGTCCGTTGGGCAGAGGGTAGGGCGGCATCCGGTAATAGCCCCCTCTCCCGCGAGCGGGAGAGGGCTGGGGTGAGGGCTGCGCCAATGAGCTCGAAGTTTGGCGAGCGCTTCCCTCATCCGGCGCTTCGCGCCACCTTCTCCCGCTGGCGGGAGAAGGGTCTGCAGCGGCGCTTTTTTCGGCGAAGTCCCAAATGCGATTTGATCTCGGGTCTATAGGAACCCCGCGCAAAGATCGAGACCCCATTGCCAGGGCGCGGTCGCGCCGCGCAAATGGGAACCTTGAGTCCGAAGGGGAGAACCGCCTCGTGCCGTCTGCGAAAACCGATGTCATCGTCCTGGGCGCCGGCATTGTCGGCGTCAGCGCCGCGCTGCACTTGCAGGCGCGCGGTCGCGCCGTAACGCTCGTCGACCGCCTCGGCGCGGTCGGGGGCGAAACGAGCTTCGGCAACACCGGCATCGTCCAGAGCGAGGCGGTGTTCCCCTATGTTTTTCCGCGCGCGCCCCGCGAGGTCGTCGTCGCCGCGCTCAATCTCGATCCGCGCGTGCAAATTCGCTACAGCGCCTTGCCCTCGATCGGGCCGTGGCTGTGGCGCTATTTTCTCGCTTCTTCACCGCGGTCGCGGCTGGCGACGGCGATGGCGATGCGCGGGCTGATCGAACGCTGCCTCGCCGAACATCGCGCCATCGCCGAGCCGGCGGCTGCGGGCGCGCTGCTGCGCGAAGGCGGCTGGATCAAGGTGTTCCGCACCGCGCGCGGCGAGGACAGCGCACTCGCCGAGATTGAAGAGATCAAACCGTACGGCATCCCGACCGCCATTCTGAATCGCGAACAGTTGATCGCGCTCCAGCCGCACTTGAGCGACGTCGCCAAGGGCGGGGTGCACTACACCGAACCGCTGACGACTAGCGATCCCGAGGCTTTGACCAAGGCCTACGCGGGACTTCTCGTCGCGCGCGGGGGGAAGGTGTGGAAGGGCGACGCGCGCACCCTCATCGCGTCCGGGCCCGGCTGGGCGGTGGCGACGGAGCACGGCGCGCTGCAGGCCTCGGACGTCGTGGTCGCGCTGGGACCGTGGACGGCCGATATCGTCGCCACGCTCGGGTATCGCCTGCCGATCGGGGTCAAGCGCGGCTATCACATGCATTACGGGGCCAAGGGGAACGCGACGCTCAGCCGGCCGGTGCTCGATCTCGAGAAGGGTTACGTCATCACGCCCATGGCGCGCGGCGTCCGCCTCACCACCGGGGCGGAATTCGCCCGCCGCGACGATCCGCCCTCCAGCGCCCATCTCGACCGGCTGGAGCCGTTCGGCCGCGAGTTGTTTCCGCTCGCCGAGCGGCGCGATCCGCGACCCTGGCTGGGGCGCCGGCCCTGCCTGCCCGACATGGCGCCGGTCATCGGCCCGGCGCCGCGCCACAAGGGACTGTGGTTCGATTTCGGCCATCAGCACCTCGGGCTGACGCTGGGTCCCGTCAGCGGCCTGTTGCTCGCGCAGATGATGACCGGAGAAGCGCCCTTCGTCGATCCGAAGCCCTTCCGGGCGGACCGCTTCGATTAGGCTAGGGGGCGATTGTCCCGTACCGCTGACGCCAGCTCGGCTTCGCTCCGGGGAAGGGCAGGGGCGTCGCCTCGTAGATGCCGCGCGCGATCGCCCGGGCGAGGCACTCGGCCGCAAGCGTCCCGATCTCGGTGAGATCGCGCACGTCCGGAACCCGATCCGCGCGCGCTGTCGAGGCAGCGAAGACGACGTCGCCGTCCGCCGGCGCAAAGGCCGGCCGCAGGCCCAAGGCAAAGCCGGCCGAGGCCATGATCGCCACTCTGGTCATCTGCGCCTTGCCGAGCGGCGCGTCCGTCGCGACGACGGCGAGGTTCGTGTTGGCGGGTTCGTCGCGCTTGAGCGCGAATCTCAGCGCGTCGGCCGCGGGCGCGCCGCCGAGGCCAAGGCCGCCGAATTCCGCGTCGCGCTCGTAGGCCGCCGCCCAGAAATGCGCGTCGGTCCCACGCGTCGCGCGTCCGACCGAATTCACCGCCACCAGGGCGCCGACGACGAAGCCGCGCGAGGATGTCGCGCTCGCCGAGCCGAGCCCGCCCTTGAGGTCGTAGGTCGTCGCGCCGTAGCCGGCGCCAACCGTCCCCAGCGCGAAGTCCACGCCGGCGCCCGCGGCCGCCTCGAAGGCGAGGTCGCCGTAGGGCGCGCGGCGCCCCCAGACCTTGTCGCCGCCGTTGTCGAGATCGAACAGCGACGCGCCGGGAACGATCGGCACCCGCGCCGATCCGACAGCGAGGCCCCGCCCCTGCGACGCCAGATAGGCCATGACGCCGCCCGCCGCGTCGAGGCCGAAAGCCGAGCCGCCGGAGAGGACGAACCCGTCGACTTGCCCGACCATCATCTCCGGAGCGAGCAACGCGCCGTCCCGTAGCGCCGGCGCTCCGCCAGGGGTCGCCAGTGCGCCGGTCGCTGGCGCGTCGAATATGACCACGCTCACTCCGGACCCGAGCCGCGCGTCCTGCGCCGCGCCGACGCGAAGGCCGGGGACGTCGGTGATGAGGTTTTTCATCGACGAACCATCCTGCCGGGAGCAAGCGGGAGACTATGTGTCAGAGGCAAGGACCTTCCTTCCAACGAGGGCGCCGCCGACGGTTCGAACCGGGTGACGGAAGCCGCGCTTCGCACTAGTATATTTTCATGCCGCCCGCCATCCCGTCCCGCGATGCCGCGCCATGTTGAACGGCACAACGGTCTTCCTCGCTTCGATCGGCTATGTCTGCTTTCTCTTCGCGGTGGCCTGGTGGGGAGATCACGGCGGCCGGCGCTTCGTCGTGGGCAAGCAGCGCGCCTTCGTCTACGCGCTGAGTCTGGCCGTCTACTGCACCTCCTGGACCTATTACGGCTCGGTCGGGCTCGCTTCGGCGCATGGGCTCGATTTCCTGCCGATCTACATCGGGCCGATTATTGTCGTCGCGTTCGGCCATCGGCTGTTGGCGCGCATCGCGGCTTTGTCGCGCGCGCAGAACTTGACCACGGTCGCCGATTTCGTCTCCGCGCGCTACGGCAAGTCACAGGCGGTGGCCTCGCTCGCCGCGCTCATCGCGCTGATGGCCTCGGCGCCATATATCGCCCTGCAGCTCAAGGCGATCACGCAGACCATTCTCATGGTCGTCGATTCGTTCGAACACGGCCAACTGACTCCCGGGACGCCCTCGTGGATCTTCTATCTCGCGGTGACCGTGGTGCTGGCGGCCTTCGCCATGGCCTTCGGCACCCGGCGCATCGACCCGACCGAACATCAAGACGGCTTGATCCTCGCCATCGCGGTCGAGTCGCTGGTCAAACTCATCGCCTTTCTCGCCGTCGGGGCCTTCGTCGTCTGGGGGCTGTTCGGCGGGCTCGGCGCGTTGACGCGTGTCGTCCAGACTCACCCGCATATCGCCGCGGTGATCCAGTCGGCCCCCGATCCCGCGAACTGGCTGACCACGACATTGCTGTCGGCGTCGGCGATCCTACTGCTGCCGCGACAGTTCCACGTCAGCATCGTCGAGAATCGCGATGCGCGCGACATCGTCACCGCGGCCTGGCTGTTTCCCGCCTACCTCGTGCTGATCAACCTATTCGTCACGCCGTTGGCGATCGCCGGTCTCGCGACCTTCGCCGACGGCTCCATCGATCGCGATCTGACCGTTCTCGCCCTGCCGCTCAACGCCGGCGCGCGCGGCCTCGCGCTGACGACGCTGCTCGGCGGGCTCTCCGCGGCGATCGCCATGGCTGTTGTCGACAGCGTTGCGCTCTCGATCACGGTCTCCAACGATCTCGTCATGCCGATCCTGTTGCGCGGCCGCGCCGGCCAGGTCGATGCGGCGGGGGCGGGCGAAATCGGCGCGCGTGTGCTCGTCGTGCGACGCGCGGCGATTTTCGGCGTTCTCCTCTTCGGCTTCCTCTATGCGCAACTGGCGAACGGGGCGGAGCTCGCCTCGATCGGTCTATTGTCCTTCGCGGCGATCGCGCAGATCGCGCCGGCGTTTCTCGGCGGCCTCATCTGGCGGCGGGGCAACGCGCGCGGCGCCGTCGCCGGCATGGTCCTGGGCTCGCTGGTCTGGCTCTACGTGCTGTTTCTGCCCTCGCTCAACGCCGATGGCGCGTTCACCGATCTTCTCGCGAGCGGCCCGCTCGGAATCGCTTGGCTTCGGCCGGCTTCGCTCGTTGCGTTTTCGCCCTATCCGCTGGTCGGCGGCGTCGTGCTCGCGCTGGGGGCCAACATCGCCGCCCTCGTTCTCGTTTCCTTGACCCGCAAGGCGAACCCTCTCGAGCGCGTGCAGGCGATGGCCTTCGTCGGCGCCGGGCCGGGCGGCAAGCCGCAAGCCTTCCGCCTGTGGCGCGCCTCGGCGACGACGGGAGAATTGGAGGCGACGGTCGCGCGCTATCTCGGAGCGGCGCGCACGCGGCGGGCGTTCGAAGAGTTCATGGGCGAGCGCGGGCTCGATCTCTCCGCCAGCGACGAAGCGGACGCCCATCTCATCCGGCATTCGGAGCATCTGCTGTCGCCGGCGATCGGCGCCTCGACCTCGCGCCTGGTGCTGTCGCTGCTGCTGCGCCGGCGCGCGATGTCGGGCAAGTCGGCGTTGAAATTGCTCGACGACGCCTCGGCGGCGATCCAATCGAGCCGCGATCAACTGCAACATGCGCTCGATCACGCGCGCCAAGGCATCACGGTCTTCGACAGCAATCTCGCGTTGACGGCCTGGAACCGCGAATTTGTCGACCTGTTCGACCTGCCGCCGTCGATGCTCAGGGTTGGCGTCGGCCTGGACGAGATCGTGCGTTTCAACGCCTCGCGCGGCACGTATGGGCCCGGATCCTCCGACGACTTCGTCGCCGAACGCATCGAGAGTCTGCTCAACGACGACGAGCCGTTGCGCTTGCGCCTCTATCCCTCCCAGCGGGTGATCGAGATCCGCTCGGCGCGGCTGCCCGACGGCGGCATCGTCACAACCTACACCGACGTGACCCAGACGGTGCTGGCCGAGGAAGAACTCGCGGCCGCCAACGAACGTCTCGAGCGCCGCGTGCAGGCGCGCACCGCTGAGCTCGAACGGCTCAATCATGCGCTGGCGCAAGCCAAGACCGAGGCCGAGGAAGCGAATTTCTCCAAGACGCGCTTTCTCGCAGCGGCGGGCCACGATATTCTCCAACCGCTGAACGCGGCGCGGCTCTACGCGAGCTCGCTGACCGAAGGGGCCGCCGAGGCCGGCGTTGAGGAACGCGTCGCTTTGGCGCGCAACGTCGACGCCTCGCTCGAGGCTGTCGAAGAGATCCTAGGCGCGCTTCTGGACATCTCCCGGCTCGACGCCGGCGCGACGAGGCCCGAACTCGTCGACTTTGCCGTCAACGACATTTTCCGTCAGCTCGAAATCGAATTCGCGCCGACGGCGCGCGCCAAGGGATTGGCGCTGCGCTTCGTCGCCTCGTCGCTGAGCGTGCGCTCCGACCGCCGACTGATGCGGCGGCTACTGCAGAATCTCGTCTCCAACGCGGTGAAATACACGCCCAAAGGCCGGGTCCTCGTCGGCTGCCGTCGCATCGCGGGCGCAGTGCGGATCGAGGTCTGGGACACCGGGCTCGGCATTCCCGCCGACAAGCAGCGCCGTGTTTTTGAGGAGTTTCAGCGCCTGGAGCAGGGCGCGCGGGTGGCGCGCGGGCTCGGGCTCGGCCTTTCCATCGTCGAGCGCCTGGGACGGGTCCTCGGCCACGCCGTGACGCTGCGCTCCAAACCGGGCGTCGGTTCGGTGTTCGCGGTCGCCGCGCCGCGCGGCGCGGCGAGCTCGTCCCTCGCCGCCGACGTCGCCGCCCCGGAGCCCGCGCTGGCGAGCGAGCCGCTCAATGGCCTGCGCGTGATCGCGATCGACAACGAGCCACGCGTGCTCGACAGCATGCGCACGCTGCTGGGAAAGTGGGGATGCCGCGTCGCGACCGCCCATGGGCTCGCGGACGCGCGCGAGGCGTTGGCGCGGCTCGATGGCGCGCCGGACGCGATTATCGCGGATTTTCATCTCGACGACGAGGACGGGCTCGCGGTCGTCGCCGCACTCCGCCAATTCGCCGGCTTTCCCGTCGCGGCGATTCTGGCCACCGCCGACCGCAGCCGGGAGGTGCGCGAGGCGGCCGCGCGGGCCGACGTCGCGTTGCTCAACAAGCCCTTGAAGCCCGCTCCATTGCGGGCTCAGTTGACGCGTTGCCTGGCGCTGCGCGCGGCGGCGGAATGAGGCGCGGCGAAGCCACGCCGACGGGCCATTTCCTCTCCACTCAAATTGCGTTACCACCCACCCGGCCTCACGCCCGCAAGAGAGTCGTCCCGATGAATGCCTCGACACGCCCCTTTGACGATATTCGCGCCCTGCTGCTCAGGATGCCCGCCCCCGATGGGGCCGCGGCCGCGGCGGCGCGCGAGCGCGACGCGCAGCTCACCAAGCCGGCGGGGTCGCTCGGGCGCTTGGAAGAGATCGCCGGATGGCTCGCGGCTTGGCAGGGCGCCGCGCGCCCGCATGTCGACGCGCCGCTCGTCGCGGTCTTCGCCGGCAATCACGGCGTCGTGGCGCAGGGCGTCTCGCCGTTCCCGCAATCGGTGACCGAGGCGATGGTCGCCAACTTCTCCGGCGGTGGCGCGGCGATCAATCAGATCTGCAAGACGTTCGATCTTTCGCTGAAAGTCTTCGAACTCGCGCTCGGCCAGCCGACCGGCGACATCACGCAGGAGCCGGCGCTCGACGAGAAGTCCTGCGCGGCGACGATGGCCTTCGGCATGGAGGCGCTCGCCTCGCAACCCGATCTCCTGTGCCTCGGCGAAATGGGCATCGGCAACACGACGGTGGCGGCCGCGATCTATCATGCGCTCTACGGCGGCGAGGCGGAGGATTGGGTTGGCCGCGGCACCGGCGTCGACGATGCGGGGCTCAAGCGCAAGGCGGGCGCTGTCCGCGCGGCGATCGCGCGGCACCGCGAGCATTTGAGCGACCCGCTCGAAGTGCTGCGCCGCCTCGGCGGGCGCGAGATCGCCGCCATGGCGGGCGCCATCCTGGCGGCGCGCATCCAGCGCGTGCCGGTGCTGCTCGATGGCTTCGTGGTCTGCTCCGCCGCAGCGGTGTTGCACGCGCTCGACCCGACCGCGCTCGATCATTGCCTGGCCGGCCACGTCTCGGCCGAGAACGCTCACGCCGAGGCTTTGCGCCGCCTCGGCAAGACGCCGCTGCTCAATCTCGGCATGCGCCTCGGCGAAGGAACGGGCGCGGCGCTCGCCGTCGGCGTCGTCCGCTGCGCGGTCGCGTGCCACAACGGCATGGCGACCTTCGCCGAGGCGGGCGTCGCGGGGAAGGAAGGCTGAGGGCGAGTGCGGCGGCGCGAAAAGTCCGGTGGACGAAAATCGACGACGGGCCGAATCGCGGCGGACCCATGCTATCGCTGAAAGCGAATCGCAAGCGAGAGCGGGTCGATGACAGCGGCGAGAAAGCGACAGACCACAGACGTCGACCCGATGGCGCGTGCATTGAGCCTGCGGAGCGCGATCTCGCAATTGACGCTCCACGCTATGAAGTTCTGCGCGCCGAGCAACGCCGAAGAGACAGTCCGCAAATGGCTCGGTCACGCGCGGCCTATCGCCGACGGCGCGGACATCGAGATGCTGTTCGCCGAGGCGACCGCGCTGGCGTTGGAACTCTCCATCTATTCGCCCTCGATGAGCGGATCGAGGCCGGTCGACCGACTGGCGCGGCGTCACAAGACGGAGAGCGCGGAGGAGAACATCGCCCTGGAATGCCTGCGACGGGCCAAATTCACGCTGTTTCGCGTTATCGCCCCCGTCGACACGCATGTCTTTCGGGCGCTGGACATCGCGAGCGGTCGCTCGTTTCTCCTCTTTGAGGACCAGCTATCGCCAGACGCCATCGGGCTGGACATCGCCGCCAGGGTCTGCCCGCTCGACGACGATCTCCACATACTCGCCGGCCCGACGATTGCGATGGACGCCGACATTGGCGAAACGTGCAGGGCGTTCATTCGCCCGGGCAAGGGGTTGGTCAACGATCAGCGCTGCGCCGCGCTCGTCTATCGCGATTATCTCCGGCGTGCGCGCCACGGTGGCCTGCGCTTCGGTCTGCTCGCCGAGGAGGCGCCCTTTGCGCTCTCGCGTCCCGACGAAGAACTCGACGCGCTGGCTTCGGATTGGGCGGAGTTTGGCGAGGGAGCAACTCCGACGGGGGACGCGCTGATCGACGCGCGAAATCTGACCTCGGGAAAGCGGGTGCTCTCGGCCTTGTTCTCCTGCGTCGAACTTCGCCGCGCCGGCAGGGTTCGGTTCGCCGGAATTTATCGCGCTCTGGCTTCGATCCAGATGGAGACGTTGCATCGGCGCGCGCTCGCCGGCAGCGGCGAGCCCGATCCTTTGGAGATCTTGCGCGCCGGGCTCGAATTTGCCGTGGCGACGAGGCGCTTCGCCGCCGAGGCCATAGAGCTCTTCCAGGAATTGAGCCGGGCCATTCGGATCGACGTGGGATCGGGGCGGCATCGGCGCGAGGATTTGGGTCGCGTCATCGAGCGCATCCGGGGGCTGCGCGCCAAGACCACAGATCAGGGTTGTAGCGAACAGGAGGCGTTGGCGGCGGCGGACAAGGTCGCCGAGCTGCTCGAACGTTACGGCCTTTCTCTCAGCGAAGTCGAATTGCGCCGCCAGGCTTGCGACGGCTTGGGCATCGATACCGGGCGGCGCAGGCATGTGAACGCCGATCGCTGCGTTCCCGCCGTCGCCGATTTCTGCGACTGCAGACATTGGAGCGAAACCAGCGCGCTGGGCACGCTGCGTTTCGTGTTTTTTGGTCTGCCCGCCGATGTCGAGGCGGCCCATTACCTCTATGACGTCGTCGTCCTCGCCTTCGATACGGAGACCGGAGCGTTCAAGCGCGGCGCCCTTTATCGTGACATGGTCGGCGCCGGCAAACGCGCCGCGGTCGCCTCATTCGAGATCGGACTCGCCCAGGGCATCATCGCGAAATTGGCGAAGCTCAAGGCGGAGCGCCAGGCCGCGATGTTCAAGTCCACCGGGCGCGACCTCGTGCCGATCAAAGCTTCGATCCTGGATGAGGAATTCGAGAAGCTCGGCCTTTCCTTGCACCACAAGGCTCTAAGGCGTCGGCGAAAGGTCATTTCCGCCGCCTTCGAAGAAGGTCATGCCGCAGGCGGACGGTTTGAGGTCCACGCCGGAATCAAATGACAATTCGAGGCCGGCTGCGGCGCGGCGATCGGGCCTCACATCCCGCCGAGATAATCGGCAACGGCGAAGATGTCCTTGTCGCCGCGGCCGGAGAGGCAAAGCACCATCAGGTGGTCGCGCGCCTTCTTGGGCGCGAGCTCCATCACCTTCGCCAGCGCGTGCGCCGGCTCCAGCGCGGGAATGATGCCCTCGAGCTGCGCGCAGAGCTGGAAGGCCTCCAGCGTCTCCTTGTCGGTCGCCGAGAGATAGGTGACGCGGCCAGACTCCTTGAGCCAGGCATGTTCCGGCCCGATGCCGGGATAGTCGAGGCCGGCCGAGATCGAATGACCTTCGTTGATCTGCCCGTCCTCGTTCATCAGGAGATAGGTGCGGTTGCCGTGCAACACGCCGGGACGACCGCCCGCCAGCGAGGCGGCGTGGCCGTCGGGGACGTCGAGCCCATGGCCGGCCGCCTCGACGCCGTAGATCTCGACGCTCGCCTCGTCGAGGAAGGGATGGAAGAGGCCGATCGCGTTGGAGCCGCCGCCGATGCAGGCGATGAGGCTGTCGGGCAGCCGCCCTTCCGCCTCCAGCATCTGGGCGCGCGTTTCGTTGCCGATCACGCATTGGAAGTCGCGCACCATGGCGGGATAGGGATGGGGCCCGGCGGCGGTGCCGATGCAATAGAACGTGTCGGCGACATTGGTCACCCAGTCGCGCAACGCCTCGTTCATGGCGTCCTTGAGGGTGCGCGCGCCCGACTGGACGGGGCGCACTTCGGCGCCGAGCATCTTCATGCGGAACACGTTGGGCTTCTGCCGCTCAATGTCGACCGCGCCCATGTAGACGACGCATTGCAGGCCAAAGCGCGCGCAGGCGGTCGCGGTGGCGACGCCGTGCTGGCCGGCGCCGGTTTCGGCGATGATGCGCTTCTTGCCCATGCGCCGCGCCAGCAGGATCTGGCCGAGCACGTTGTTGATCTTGTGCGCGCCGGTGTGGTTCAGTTCCTCGCGCTTGAAATAGATCTTCGCGCCGCCCAGCTTCTCGGTCAGCCGTTCGGCGAAATAGAGCGCGCTCGGCCGCCCGACGTAATGCTTCAGCAGATGGTCGAGCTCGCCCTGGAAGCTCGGATCGGCCTTGGCGGCCTTGTAGGCTTCATCCAGCGACAGCACGAGCGGCATCAGCGTCTCGGCGACGAAACGGCCGCCGAAAATGCCGAAATGGCCGCGCTCGTCCGGGCCGTTGCGGAAGGAATTGGGCTTGTCGAGCTTGGTCACGCGATGCTCCTTGTCTCGTCGCGGCGCGCCGCGTTCTCGCCGGCGAAAGCGGCGCGGGCGGCGGCGACGAACGCCTTGATCTTGTCGGTGTCCTTGACCCCGGGCCCGCTCTCCACCCCTGAGGAGACATCGACCCCGCGCGCGCCCGACAGCGCGATCGCCTCGCCGACCTTGGCTGGCTCCAATCCGCCCGACAGCAGCCAGGGATTTGCCGGCGCGAAGCCGCGCGCGAGCCGCCAGTCGAAAGGCGCGCCGTTGCCGCCTGGACGGGTTGCCCCTTTGGGCGGCTTGGCGTCGATCAGCAGCCAGTCGGCGACGTCCTCGTATTCGCGCGCCTTGGCGAAATCAGCTGCTTCGGCGACGCCGAGCGCCTTGATGACGGGAACGCCGAAAGCGCGCTTGATCGCCGCGACCCGCTCGGGGCTTTCCGAACCGTGCAACTGCAGGAGATCGGGCGCGACTTTCGCGATGATCGCCGCCAAAGGCCCGTCGTCGACGTCGACGCTCAGCGCGACGACCTTCGCCCGGCCGCGCGCTTGCGCCGCGAGGTCGCGCGCATGGTCGAGCCCGACGAAGCGCGGGCTGCGCTCGAAGAACACCAAGCCGACCATGTCGGCTCCCGCGTCGAGTGCGGCGAGAAGCGTGTCGGCCGACGACAGGCCGCATATTTTGATGGTCGAGAGCATGGGCTTTCTTGGTTCAAGACGACCGCGAAGTCAAAGCCGGATCGTTAGGCCGAGACCGGACCCGAGGTCGGCTGAATACGGGGAGCGGGGCCGAGCAGCTTTCGAAGGAAAACCCGGCTCTCCTCGTTGGGATAATGATCGAGCGTCCCGAATGCCTCATAGCCGTGTTTGCGGTAAAAGTCCGGCGCCTGGAAAGTGAAACTGTCCAGCCAAATCCCGACGCAATGTTTCGCTCGAGCAAAACTTTCGGCTCTCGCCAGAAGCTCGGAGCCAATGCCCTGCCTGCGCGCCGGTTCGGGGACGAAGAGCAGGTCGATATAGAGCCAATCCCAATAGGCGTGGCCGTAAAGGCCGCCCAAACCCTCGCCATGCTCCGTGTCGCGAAGAATCAAGGCGATCGGCTCTGTCTTCGAGGGACCGGCTTTTTCGAGGTTGTAGGCGTGCAGAGGCTTGAGAATTGCCTGCCAATGCTCGTCTTTTGGGTCCGTTACCCGAGTGATCTCGATAGCCATGGCGGGGGCTCCAGCCTAGGCGCGTTCAACCTTCTTCCATACCAGCATCGCCGCCGTCAAATCCTCGATCGCCGCGCCGACCGATTTGAACAAGGTGACCTCCCGATCGCCCCCGCGGCCCGGCGCGCCGCGAACGAGCGCCGCGAGGTCGGCGACGACGTCGACGCGCGTAAGGACGCCGCTCTGCAGGCCGATGGCGATGTCGCCGCCTTCGCTCAAGGCGGCGCTGGAGTCGATGAAGATGCGTGCGCGCTTCAGCGCGGCGTCGTCGGCCTCGCGCATCCGCATCGAGTAGGCGCCGACGAGGTCGAGATGCTGGCCCGCACCGAGCCAGGCGCCGGCGACGAGCGGCGTCTGGGAGAGGGTCGCGCAGGAGATCACATCGGCTTCGCGCGCCGCGTCCTCCAGCTTCTCGACCGCCCGCGCGCGGAAACCCTGCGCGGTGAGACTGTCCGCGAGCCGATGCGCGCCCTCGGGGCGATGATTCCAGACGGCGACCGCCTCGATCGGACGCACACTCGCATGGGCTCGCGCGAGGAACGGCGCCAGCGCGCCGGCGCCGACGAGCAGCAGTTTCTTCGCGTCGGCCCGCGCGAGATAGCGCGCCGCCAACGCCGAGGCGGCGGCGGTGCGCCAGAGCGTCAGCCGCGTTCCGTCCATCGTCGCGAGCGGCGCGCCGGTGAGGCCGGATTGCAGGACGTAGAGGCCGGAAACCGCCGGCAGGCCGCGCGCCGAATTGCCGGGATAGACATTGACGATCTTCGTCCCGAGAAAATCGGCGGCGCCGGCCCCGGTTGTCCACGCCGGCATCAGCAGCGCCGTCGCGGCGGGTTCGCCCGGCCGCTCGATTTCGTGGTGATGGCGCTGAGGCGCCGCGAAGCCGCCGCGAAAGCTCTCGCTCAGCGCGTCGATCAGCGAGGGAAAATCGAGCGCGGCGTCGATATCGGCCGCGGAGAAGTGACGCATTCCGGTCGAGCTCCGTTCAACGCTGTACGAGCGGACCCGGGGGCGCGAGGGCCTGCGCCCTGGCGGCCTCGGCGCGCCATTTGTCGGCCTCGGCGCGGCACTGCCGCGCGGCGCGACGATGCTTGCCCTGCGCGAGCCATGTCGCCGCGCTGCCGGCGACGACGCCGACCATAATCGCGAGGATCAGCACGATGAACAGCGGCGCTTCGATCGTGAAAGCGGGGATGTCGCCCGACGCGAAGGGATCGAACGAGACCGTTACGGTATGGCGATTGGCGAAGGCGAATATCAGGAACAGCACCGCGAAGGGCGCGATGAGGACGAGCTTGAGGAAGCGAACCATGGGCGGGACAGACGCCTTTCTCGCGTGGGGAATAGCGGCGCGAGGATGGCGCGAAAGCGCTCGCTGCGCAATCCAACGGGCTTCGGCGTCAAGCCCCGTTTTTAAGATTGAGGCGTTCGCGCATTTCCTTGCCAGTCTTGAAGAACGGCACGAGCTTTTCCGTGACCGGCACCTTGTCGCCGGTGCGCGGGTTCCGACCCGTGCGCGCCAGACGCTGCTTGGTCGAGAACGCGCCGAAGCCGCGCAATTCGACGCGTTCGCCGCGCGCCAGCGCTTCGGTGATCTCGCCGAGAATCGCGTCGACGATGTTCTCTATGTCGCGTTGATAAAGGTGCGGATTACGCGCCGCCATCCGCTGCACGAGTTCGGACTTGATCAAAGGAGATGCCCCTCGAAACTACAACGCACAAATAAGGATGCCCCACGCTCAGTCATTCCCCGGCAGACAGTTGCCAAACCGAGACCAATCCGTCAACCGGAGCGACTTCGCCCGCCCATTCGCCGCGTCGCAGCGCGCCCGCGATCGCCGGCAAACCGAAGGCGTCCGCGGCCATGGCGGCCAAACTCGTCAATTTGAAGCCGGCAAACCCACGGTTGACGCGCCAATCGCGCACCGGCAAATTCCGGGCGACGCCTTTCTCGCTCTCCAGCCATTGGATTGCCTCGCTTTCGCCGCCGATCGCGTCGGCCAGTTTCAGCGGCAGACCCTGCCGCCCGGTGAATACGCGCCCGTCGTCGACGCGCGCCAGTTCGTCATCGCTCATGCCGCGGCGCTGCTTGACCAGACCCTTGAACCACGCGAACGAGTCCGCGACGAGCGCGGCCATCGCGGCGCGCGCTTCCTCGCTCGTCGGCTCCATGCCGTTAGGGGCGGCCTTGAGCGGCGAGGACTTGATCGACTCCAACTTGACGCCGACCTTATCCAGCAGCCCGGAAACATTGGGAAACTCGACGAGCACGCCGATCGATCCGACGATCGAATTGCCGCGAACGAAAATGCGGTCCGCGCCGAGCGCGGCGATGTAGGCGCCCGACGCCGCCATCGATCCGACGACCGCGACAACCGGCTTCTTCGCCGCGAGGCGACGAATTTCGTTGTAGAGGACTTCCGACCCCTCGGTCGTGCCGCCGGGACTGTCGATCACGAGCAGGGCCGCCGCGGCTTTCGAGGCGGCGACCTCGCGGATCAGCTTGACCGTCGCGTCGTCGCCGGTGATGAGCCCCGAGATCGTGAGGCGCGCGATATGGGCCCGGCCGAAACCGGCGGCGCCGTACCAGCGTACTCCCAGCGCGACTATGACGAGCGCGGCGGCGATGAACGCCGCAACCCGCCAAAATCCGACCTGGCGGCGCAATCGTCGGCGGTCGACGAGATAATCAGCAGCCGATGCGGACACGCAACCCCTCGAAACAACTTATTAAACCGCGACTTCAGAACGAAGTGGGCCAAGACGTCCGGATGCTAGTCGCCACGCCGCTCGCGCGCAAGAGCGGATCGCAGGGCGCGAGCGGCGTCGCTTTAGACCGCGCGGCTGCTCGCGTATTGGCCGGTCTTACGGAAACGATAGAGATAGGAGGGCGCGATCGCCTCGACGCTTTGCGGGTTGACCCCGAGATCGCGCAACGTCCGCCCTTCGGCGACTGCGATTTCGGAAACCACATTGTCGTCCCGCAAGAGTTCGATCTGGTCGCGCGTCGTCGTCAGCGCTTTCGGGAAGCGGCCAAACGATACCGCGCTCGCGATCTCCGTCGTGCGCGCGAGCAGGCGCGAAACGCCGAACGGCAGCGGCACGAGGGCGCGCCGGCGCTCGATGATGCGCAATGTGCGCTCCACCGCCTCGCGCAGGGTCATCACGTCCGGGCCCCCGAGCTCATAGGTCCGTCCCGGCGCGGCCGCGTCGCCGAGCGCGCGCGCCGTCGCGAGCGCGATGTCGCCGGCGAAGACCGGCTGCAGGCGGGTCGCGCCGCCGCCGAACAGCGGCAATGCCGGGAGAACGCGCGCCAGCGAGGCAAAACGATTGAAAAAGTCGTCCTCCGGCCCGAACACGACCGATGGGCGCAATATGGTCGCGTCGGCGAAGGCTTCGCGCGTCGCCGCCTCGCCGCGGCCCTTGCTGGCGATATAGGGGTTGTTCGACGCCCCATCGGCGCCGAGCCCGGAGATGTGCACGAGAGCGCCGACGCCGGAGGCCGCCGCCGCACGGGCCATCTCTGCGGCGCCGAAGACATGGACCGCCTCGTAGCTCTGTCGTCCGCTCTGACGTTTGACCCCGGCGGCGTTGACGACCGCATTTGCGCCCTGGACCGCCGCCTCGACCAATTCGGGGAAGCGTAAATTGGCCTGCACCGCCTCGATTTCCCCGACGGCGCCGAGCGGTCGCAGGAATCCGGCCAAATCCGGCCGCCGCACCGCCACGCGCACGCGCCAACCCTCGCGCGCCAGCGCCCGCACGATGTGACGCCCGATGAAGCCCGACCCGCCAAAAACCGTGACGAGACGATCGCTGCTGTAAGGGCCTTCGGCCATCGCCGCTCGACTCCGCGCTGGTGAATTTGCGCCCCTCCATAAGCGAACGCGGGCCGGGTGTACAGACGCGGCGAGCCCCCGGAGCGGGTCCCAGTGAGTTTGGGTTCCGCAGACCGATCCGAATTCACCGCCATCGACCGGCGACCATGGCGGTCGCCGCCCGCTGCCGCTATTATCCCTCTCCACGCGGAGCCAAAAGCGAGAGTCTGCCGATGCATCCCGACGGCCACGCCGACCCTCTGTCGTCGTTGAAACACAAGACGTTCGACGACGCGCTCCGCCACGTGATTATCGAAACGCATATCTGGGCGGTGCGCCAGGGACTGCACGGCGCCACCGCCTACGATCTGTTCGACGGCTATTGCCAGCGCCTGGTCGCCAATGGCGTGCCGCTGTGGCGCGCGCACGCGGCGATGGAAACCCTGCACCCGCAATGGAACGGGTACGGCTACATATGGCGACGCGACCTCAACGCAATTCAGCCTGAACAATACGCGCACGGCAGTGTCGAGGTGTCGGAATGGCTGATCAGTCCTCTCTTCGACCTCATCCGTCGCGCGAGCGCCGGCGAGGACAACCCCTCGATGCGCCGGCGCCTGGAAGAAGGTCCGGAACAACGCGATTTCCCGATTCTCACGGAGTTCTTCGACGCAGGGGCGACAGACTACGTCGCCCATCTCTTTGCATTCGGCGAGGGCCACGACCGCTCGCAAGGATCGGGAGTCGTCTATTCCTTCGCGAGCGATCGGAGCGGGGGCTTCAGCGACGATCATACGACGCTGCTGCAAGCGACGCTGCCAGCGCTTTCGCTCGCCATGAAAGCCCACGCCGGCCATCTCATCGCCTCGGGATTGCTGGGGACTTATCTGGGCGAAGACGCCGGACGGCGCGTCCATGCCGGCGCGGTCGAGCGCGGCTCGGTCGATAGCCTTCGCGCGGTCCTGTGGTACGCGGACATCCGCGGCTTCACGCCGACCAGCGATTCCGCGCCGGGTCCCGTCATCGTCGATCTGCTCAACGACGTTTTCGAGATTCTGACCGCCGCGCTGCGCCCGCGCGGCGGCCAGGTGCTTAAATTCCTCGGCGACGGGATGTTGGCGACCTTCTCGTTCGAGGAGGCGAACCGCGCCGAGACCTGCCGCCGCGCGCTGGAAGCCGCGGCGGAGGCGATGCGCGAGCTCGAGGCGCGCAACGCGGTGCGGGCGGCGGCCGGCGTCCCGGTCGTCACCGTCGATCTTGCCCTGCACGTCGGGGAGGTGCTTTACGGCAATGTCGGCGCCGCCGACCGCCTGGACTTCACGGTGATCGGCCCCGCCGTCAACGAGGTCGCGCGCATGGAGGCCTTGTGCGAGCCGCTGGGTCGCGCGGTGCTGGTCTCGGCCGAGTTCGTCGCGGCGATCACCGGGAGCGACCGTCGTCTCGAGTCCTTAGGCCGCCATGCCTTGCGCGGCGTCAGGGAGCCGAAGGAGATCTTCGCTCTGGCGTAGGCGGCGCAGCCAGGATCGCCACGCTTCGCTCGCGAAGACGCGCAGCCGGTTCGACCTTGGTACAGAGCGCTCGACCGCGCCCGTCACCACTAGCCCTTGCGCCGCGCCGCGACCACCTGGTCCGCCGTGCGGCCCGACAATTCCGCGAGATGGTCGAATTTGGTCTCGAAGGCGCCGACGCCTGAAGTCGCGGAGCGCAGCTCGACGATGAGATCGCCGATTTCCGCCTCCGGGATGAGAGCGCGCAGCGCCTCCCAGCCTTCCCAGCCCTTGCGCGCCTCGAAGCCGAGGATTTGCCCTCGCCGTGCACTGACCAGCGCGCTGGCGCGGGCGAGGGCGTCGGACGGCACGTAGATCGTCACGGCGAGGACAGGTTCGAGAAGCACCGGCCGGGCCTTGGGCAGCGCCTCGGCGAGCGCCAGCTTGGCCGCGGCGCGAAACGCCATGTCGGACGAATCGACCGTGTGATAGGAGCCGTCGACGAGGGTGACGGCGACGTCGACGACGGGGAAGCCGAGCGGTCCGCGCGTCAGCGCGTCGCGGGCGCCCGCCTCGACCGACGAAAAATACTGCTTCGGCACCGTGCCGCCGTGGACGCGCTCGGAAAAGGCGAAACCCTCGCCGCGTTCGCGCGGGGCGACCTCGACGAGCACGTCGCCGAACTGGCCGTGGCCGCCCGACTGCTTTTTGTGGCGCCCGCGCACCGACACCCCGTCGCGGATGGTCTCGCGATAGGCGACCGACGGCTTCTTCGCGTCGACCGCGACGCCGAAACGTTCGGCGAGGCGCTCGGCGATCACCCGCAAGTGCATTTCCCCTTGGCCCATGAGCTTGAGCTCGCCCAATTCCTGATCTTGCACATAGGCTAGCGAGGGGTCCTCCTCGCAGAGCTTGGCGAGCGCGGCGGCGAGCCGGACTTCGTCCTTGCGATCCTTGACGTGGATTGCGATCGCCTGGGTCGGGGGCGGCGGCGGCGCGATCGGGGCGGGTTCCGGCGGCTTCTTGTTGTCGCTGAATCGATCCCCGGTCGTGAAGCTCTCCAGGCGCGCGAAAGCGACCGTGTCGCCTTCCTCCGCGCGCGGAAGCTTGGACGAGACGGCGCCGATCAATCGCGCGATTCCGGCGATGCGCTCCTCGCCGCCGCGCGAACCGGTGACGGCGGCTGCGTCGGGGAAGACGCCGCGCAGCACGCGCGCCAGCGACAATTTGCCCCCATGGGCGGTGTGGATCGTGCGGATGATCTGCGCCAGCGCTGGCCCGTCGGTTTCGATCCCGAGGCGCCCCCGCGTCTGTGCGATGCCCGGCGCTTCGTGGCGCAGCGCCTTGAGCAGCCGCGTGACGCCATGGCCGGCGGTGGCCGACCCCATCAGCAGGGGCACGACGTGACCCTCGCGCAATTCCTTCGCCAGATCGTCGAACACGCGGTCGCGCGGCGGCTCGATGTCGCTGATGAGTTGCTCCATCAGCGCGTCGTCGTAGTCGGCGAGACGTTCGAGCATGGAATAGCGCGCCTGCTTTTCGTCGCTCGCGACGCCGACCGGCATGGAAACCACGCTGGACGGCGCGGACTCGCGGTAGACGAACGCGCGCTCGAGCGCGAGATCGATGAAGCCGGTGGCGACGCCGTTCTCCCAGATGGGGATCTGGCGCAGCAGCAAAGGCGAGCGCGAAGCCGGCTGCAGCATTTCCAGGGCCTCGCGGACACCCCCGCCGGCGAGGTCGATCTTGTTGAGAAACAAAATGCGGGGAATGCGAAGCTCCTCGAGCTCGCGCAGGATCACCTGCAGCGCGGGCGACTTGCGCGGATCGGCCTCGCAGACGACGACCGCCGCGTCGCAGACGGGCAGCGCGAGACGCATGTCATGGGAGAATTCGACCGAGCCGGGGCAATCGAAGAAAGTGAAGCGGTCGCCCATGTAGTCGACGCTGGCTATATTCGGCTCGACGCTCATCGCGTGGGTGCGCGCCTCGGGACTGGGGTCGCCGACGCTGGTGCCGTCGCGCACCGAGCCCTGCCTCGCCGCGCCGCCGCCGCGCACGAGAAGGCCCTCGAGAAGGCTCGTTTTGCCGCTCTGGAAGGGACCGACGATCGCGATCAATCGCGGCCCGGCAATTCTCTGTTCGCCATTTTGACCGGCAGCGACCATCGCTTCCTCCTCATGCCGTCCAGGCTAAGCCTTTGATGTATGCTTGCAAGTCTTGGCGTGGCGCGCAAGCGGTCGTTTCGTGGCAGGCAGGAGCCCCCAGTGGCCTTCGGCTGGCGGTTACGATAGGAACGGCCGTTTGAAACGTGCGACGCCGATCGGCGTCGGACGATCTGTCGGCGTTGGGAAGGATGGGATGAACGAAACCGCGACCCAGGTCGCTGACGACCTCGCCGCCGCGCTCGGTGGGCGCTCGATCGTGCTCGTGGGCATGATGGGCGCGGGAAAGACCTCTGTCGGCAAGCGGCTCGCCCAGCGCCTGGGCCTGCCCTTCGTCGACGCCGACGCCGAAATCGAGGCCGGCGCGCAAATGACGATCCCGGAGATTTTCGATCGCTTCGGCGAAGCCTATTTTCGCGAGGGTGAGCGCAGGGTGATCGCGCGGCTCCTGGTGGACGGGCCGAAAGTTCTGGCGACCGGCGGCGGCGCCTTCCTCAACGAGGCGACGCGCGAGCGCATCGGCCAGGCCGGCGTCTCCATTTGGCTGAAGCCCGAATTCGACGCGCTTCTGCGCCGAGTGCGCAAACGTTCGAACCGGCCGTTGCTGCGCACGGCCGATCCCGAAGCCACCTTGCGCCGCCTTCTCGAGGAGCGCAGCCCAACTTACGCCCTCGCCGACATAACGATCGAATCGCGTGACGGGCCGCACGAATCGGTCGTCGACGTGATTTTGGCGCATCTGCGCCTGCGCGCCGCGCCGCAATCCGGCGCGCCGCTGGCGCAGGGACCGGCGCCGCGCGAAGTGGATGTCGCGCTTGGCGCGCGTTCCTATAAGATCCTGATCGGCGAGGGGCTCGTCGAGGCCGCCGGGGCGCATATCGCGCAACTCGCCCCGGGCGCGCAATGCGCTGTCGTCACCGACGCGACCGTCGCGGCGCTGCATCTCGAGAAATTGACGCAGAGCCTCGATCGCGCGGGCGTGAAAAGCACCGTCATTGTCTGTCCGCCGGGCGAAGCGACGAAATCCTACTCCGAATTCGCCCGCGTCAGCGATGCGCTGATCGGCGCGCGCATCGAGCGGCGCGACGTCGTCGTCGCGTTCGGCGGCGGCGTCATCGGCGATCTCGCCGGCTTTTGCGCGGCGTGCCTCAGGCGCGGCGTGCGTTTGGTCCAGATGCCGACGACCTTGCTCGCGCAGGTCAATTCCAGCGTCGGCGGCAAGACCGCGATCAACTCGCCCGCCGGCAAGAACCTGATCGGAGCGTTCCACCAGCCCTCTCTCGTCCTGGCCGACACGAGCGTGCTCGACACCTTGAGCCCGCGTGAATTTCGCGCCGGCTACGCCGAGACCGTCAAATACGGCCTGATCGGCGACCGCGATTTCTTCGACTGGCTGGAGACGCGCTGGCGCGAGGTCTTTTCCGGCGGCTCGGCCCGCCTCGATGCGATCGCCGCGAGCTGCGCCGCGAAGGCGCGCGTGGTCGCCGCCGACGAGACCGAACAGGGCGAGCGGGCGCTGCTCAATCTCGGCCACACCTTCGGCCACGCCTTCGAGCGCCTGACGCAATACGACGGCGCGCGCCTGGTCCACGGCGAGGGCGTGGCGATCGGCATGGCCTGCGCGTTCCGCTTTTCGCGCGATCTCGGCTTGTGCTCGGGACAGGACGCGGTCCGGGTCGAAAACCACCTCCGGTCGATCGGCCTGCCGACCCGCATCGCCGAGATCCCCGGCCTCGAAGCCGACCCGCAGGCGATCCTGGACGCGATGCGCCAGGACAAGAAGGTCGAGCGCGGACGCCTGACGTTCATTCTCGCCAAGGGCATCGGCGGGGCATTCATAGCCAAGGATATTTCCGAGGCTGAGACGCTGGGCTTTTTGGCGCGCGAGATCGCGGGCGGGTAGGGGCGGCCAGCGCCTTGGGCTTGATTCAAGGAACGATTCAGACCTTGATCGGGGTCGAGGGGCGCTTGACGAGCCGGGGGGGCCGAAATCGGTCATCGGCGCCGCATTGTTCGTTTTCATCGTCGCCGAGGACGATCTTGAAATCGAAGAGGGCAGGGAGGTCCCTGGCCTCAGCAAATGTTTCCTGGAGCGTGGTTTTGGTTGGCACGACAACGGACCGGCGCCGTTCGGCGACGGCGCAGCGCGGCAAGACGGCCGCCGACGACGAGTTCGTCTATCGCGACGTCGCGCACAAGCGGAACGCCAACAATTCCCTGGCGGCGGTGCTGGGACGCGAGATCATCGTCGGGCTGCATCCGCCGGGATCGCGGCTGCCGACCGAAGCGCACCTGCTGGCGCGTTTTGGCGTCTCGCGTCCGACGCTCCGGGAAGCCTTCCGCGCGCTCGAGGCCAAGGGACTGATCATCTCCAGGCAAAAGGTCGGCACGCTGGTTCGTCCCAAGTCCGCCTGGAACATGCTCGATCCCGATTTCCTCGCGTGGCACATGCGCGTCGCCCCCACGCTGGAGTTCGTCGACGACCTCTTTCAGCTCAGGCAGATTTTCGAACCGCACGCCGCATTCCTCGCCGCGCGTTCCCGTGATCCGGCGGCCCTGAAACGGATCAGCGCGGCCTATGCCGACATGGAGCGCTGCAACTCCGGTCACGGCGATCTGATCGGCGCCGACGTGCGGTTCCACAAGGAGATTCTCGAAGCCACCGGCAACCGGTTGATCGGGGCCCTCGGCGGCCTGATTGAAACGGCGCTCGTCGGCGCCTTCAAGATGGGCTGGCGCGGCGTCGCGATCAAGGACGACAGACTCCACCAGCACCGCGCGGTGCTCGACGCCATCGCCGCCCACAAGCCGGAAGAGGCGCAGGAGCGCATGGCCCAGCTGCTGCACGATTCTGCCGCCGATGTTCGTCGCGCTCTGCAGACGGACGACCGCTCCGAGGGCCGAGCGACCGGGCGCGGGGAGAGCGCCAGCAGGCCCTGATCCCAGCGTCGCCGCGCCGCGCGGCGGCGCTCCCTCTCCTTCCTCCGCGGGCGCTTGTGCTAGAATATCTCTATGTCGATATCCCTAGCCGTCCTCTTGATCTTCTTCAGCCTCGTCGCTGCGGCGTTCTTCGCCGGCGCGGAGACCGCGCTGACCGCGGCTTCGCGGGCGCGCCTGCAGGCGCTGGAGACCGGTGGAGACAAGCGCGCGGCGCTCGCCAACAAGCTCATCGCCATGCGCGGGCGACTCATCAGCGCGATGTTGCTCGGCGGGCAACTCGTCACCATCGCCGCCTCGTCTTTCGCCACCAGCGTGCTCGTCGGGGCGGTCGGCGATCGGGGCGTCCTCTACGCCACCGCCATCATGACCGCGTTGATCGTCATTTTCGGCGAGGTCCTGCCAAAGACGATCGCCATCGCCTACCCCGATCAGATGTCCCTACTGATCGCGCCGGTCGTCTCGTTCTTCGTTACGGTTTTCGGCCCCGTCGTCAGCGCCGTGGAAACGTTGGTGCGCGCCATGCTGCGACTGTGGGGCGTCAGCCTGGCGGGAGGCGAATCGAGCGTGTCCGGGCACGAGGAGCTGCGCGGCGCGGTCGACATCCTGCATCGCGAGGGCGGCGTCGCGCGCGACGAGCGCGACATGTTCGGCGGTCTGCTCGAACTCTCGGAGATTCCGGTCGCCGACGTCATGGTCCACCGGACCAATATGCGCACGATCGACGCCGATCTGCCGCCGGACGAACTCGTTCGCGAGGTGCTCGCTTCGCCTTACACCCGAATGCCGCTCTGGCGCGATGATCCCGACAACATCATCGGCATGCTGCACGCCAAGGATCTGTTTCGCGCCTTTGCGGCGGCGGGGGGCGACGCGAGCCGGATCAAGGCGGCCGATATCGCCTTGGAGGCTTGGTTCATCCCCGAGGCTACGACCCTTCGCGATCAGTTGAAGGCGTTCCTGAGCCGCAAGACCCACTCGGCGCTCGTGGTCGACGAATACGGGGTGGTGCTCGGCCTCGTGACGCTCGAGGACATCATCGAAGAGATCGTCGGCGACATCAAGGACGAGCACGACATCGTCGCGCAAGGCGTGCGCAAGCAACTCGACGGCTCGATCATCGTCGATGGCTCGGTGACGATCCGCGATCTCAACCGCGCGATGGACTGGAATTTGCCGGACGAGGAAGCCGCGACGATCGCCGGCCTCGTCATCCACGAGGCGCGCGCCATCCCCGAGCCGAAGCAGACCTACAGCTTCCACGGTTTGCGGTTCGAGGTGCTGCGCAAGCAGCGCAACCGCATCGCGGCGCTGCGGATTGCGCCTTTGACGCCGCGCGAGGCGATCGCAGCGAAACCCCCGGGCGCGGGCGAGCCGGCCGGCCGGCCCCAGGCATAGGCGCCGCTTTCCATTGCCGCCGCCGCAGGCCTCTCGTATATAGGCGCGCAGCGCGCTATGCGCTGAATCGAGGCTTTATGTCCTGGAATAATCAAGGTGGCGGTCCCTGGCGCTCTCCCGGGCAAGGGCCGTGGGGCCAGGGTCCGGCCGGTTCCCCCCCGCCAAGCGATCTCGAGGAGTTGCTGCGCCGCGTCCAGGAGGGTTTGCGCGGCCTCGTTCCGGGTGGCGGAGCGGGCGGCGGCTTCGGGATGCGCGGCTTCGTGTTGCTGGCGCTCGCCGCATTGCTGGTCTGGTTCGGGCTCGGCTCGTTCTATTCGGTGCAGCCGAACGAGATCGGCATCAATCTGGTCTTCGGCCGCTACACCGGCAAGACGGCGGCCGGCCTCAACACCAACTGGCCATGGCCGGTCGGCACGGTCATCAAGGTTCCGGTCTGGGATCAACAGATCACCGACGTCGGCTACCTCGGAGGCCCCGACAGCCCCGACAATCTGGCGGAAAGCCAGATGCTCACCGGCGATCAGAACATCGTCAACGTGCGGTTTCGCGTGATCTGGCAGATCGATCCGGCGCATCCCGAGGATTTCGTGTTCAATATCCTCTTCCCCAAGGAGACGGTCAAAGCGGTCGCCGAGAGCATCATGCGCGAGGTCGTCGGCCTGAAGACCATCGACGGCGTGCTGACCAGCGACCGCAAGTCGATCGAGCCGGACGTGCGCGACCGCATGCAGAAAGTCCTCGACGGCTATCGCGCCGGCGTCCTGGTCAAGCAGGTGCAATTGCAGTCGGTCGACGCGCCGGCGCAAGTCATTCCCGCGTACCGCGATGTGACCGCGGCGCAGCAGGATCAGCAGCGCGCCGTCAACGACGCCGACACTTACGCCAACCGGGTCGTTCCCGAGGCGGAGGGCGCGGCCGCGCGGATTCTCGCCGAGGCCAAGGCGTACCGCGAGCAGACCATCCTTCAAGCCAAGGGACAGACAGCGCGCTACAATCAGATCTACGCGCAATACAAAAACGCCCCAGGCGTCACGCGCGAGCGCATCTACCTCGAGACGATGGAGCGCGTGCTCGGCGGCATGAACAAGACGCTCCTCGACGCCAGCGGCGCCAGCGCGCCGGTGCCCTATATCGCGGTGGAGCCGCTGCAGGAAAAGCAGGCGGGAGCCGCCAAATGAGAAATCCCTTCGGCGGCTTCGCCGTCCTCGTCGTCGTTGTTCTCGCAATCATCGTCGCGAGCTACACGTTCTTCGTCGTCGATCCGACGCAGCAGGCGTTGGTGCTGCGATTCGGAAAGCCCGTGCGCGATCTCATCGGCGCGCCGGGGCTCTACGCCAAGGCGCCGTTCATCGACACGGTCGTTTACATCGACAAGCGCATCCTGGCGCTCGACAACGACCGCCAGGAGGTATTGGTCGCGGAGAATCAGCGTCTCGAAGTCGACGCCTTCTTGCGCTATCGAATCTCCGATCCGTTGCGCTTCTACCAGTCGGTGTTCAACATCAGGGGCGCCGACGCGCAGCTCGGCGGCATGTTGAACTCGGCGTTGCGCCGCACGCTGTCGGAGGCCTCCATCGTCGACATCGTGCGCAACAAACGCGACGCGCTGATGGCCGACATTCGCGACCAGGTGCGTGCGGGCGCCGAGCGCTTCGGCGTCGACGTCGTCGACGTCCGCATCAAACGCGCCGATCTGCCGCCGGAGAACTCCGAGGCGGTGTTCCGTCGCATGCAGGCTGAACGCCAGCGGCTCGCCGCGTCGTTTCGCGCGCAGGGCTCGCAGCAGAGCCAGCAGATCAAGGCCAACGCCGACGCCAAGGTGACCGTGACGATCGCCCAGGCGCAGCAGCAGTCCGACCAGATCCGCGGCGAGGGCGACGGCCAGCGCAACCGCATCTTCGCCGAAGCCTACGGCAAGGATCCGGAATTTTTCGCCTTCTATCGTTCGATGGAGGCCTATGAAACGGGGCTCAAGAGCGGAACGCGGGCCATCTTGGGTCCGAAGTCGGATTTCTTCCGCTATTTCGCGACCCCGACTCCCGCGCCGCCGCCGTCGACGCCGACCGCCAGTTCGCCGCCGATGGCCGGCGGCGGGGCGCCGGCTGACGCGCCGGCGGCCAAGTAGAATGCGCGATTTCGGCGCGGCGATCGGCCTCGTTTTTGCAATCGAGGGCTTGCTCCTGGCCGGATTCACCGAGGCGATGCGCAGCCGGATGGCCGAGGTCGCCCGGCAAAAGCCCGGGCGCCTGCGCGGCGTCGGCCTCGGGGCGGCGGTTCTCGGCGTGGCGATCGTCTGGGCGGCGCGGACGCTGCTTTGACATCCAGCCGGCCGACGTTTCGCCGCGTAACCGACACGATTGGTTGTCAAGGTGGCCACAAAAGCGTCGCCGTCAGAAGAAACCAGGAGAGAAGACCCCATGCGTTTTGACACCGTCGAGGCGACAACTCACTCCCGCGGCTTCAGGCGCGCGGCGATCGCCTTCACCGTCGCGGCGATGGCGATCGGCGCGCCGGCGCCCTTCATGACCGTCGCGCCCGCCTTCGCCCAGGCGCGCCCGACCAATCTCGCGGACCTCGTCGACAGCGTCGCCGAGGCCGTCGTCAATATCTCCGCGACGCAGACCGTCGAGGAGAAAGGCGCCGAGGCGCTGCCCGACTTGCCAAAGGGCACGCCGTTCGACGACATGTTCGAGCAGTTTTTCAAGAACCACGGCTTCAACAACGGCGCGCCGCACCCGCACAAGATGTCCTCGCTCGGTTCGGGCTTCGTCATCGATCCCAGCGGCATCGTCATCACCAACAATCATGTCATCGGCGACGCCAACGACATCGTCGTGATCTTCACCGACGGGCGCAAGTTGAAGGCGAAGATCATCGGGAAGGATCCCAAGGTCGACGTCGCGGTGCTCAAGGTCGAAAGCGACAAGCCGCTGAAGACGGTGAAGTTCGGCGACAGCGACAAGATGCGCGTCGGCGACGGCGTGATGGCGGTGGGCAATCCCTTCGGGCTCGGCGAAACGGTGACCGCGGGCATCATCTCCGCGCGCAACCGCAATATCGACAGCGGTCCGTACGACGACTTCCTGCAGACGGACGCCTCGATCAACAAGGGCAATTCGGGCGGCCCGTTGTTCAACCTGCAGGGCGAAGTCATCGGCATCAACACGGCGATCCTGTCGCCGTCGGGCGGCTCGATCGGCATCGGCTTCGCGACGCCCTCGGCGAGCGTGATGCCGGTGATCGACCAGCTCGAGAAGTATCATGAAACGCGCCGCGGTTGGCTCGGCGTGCGCATCCAGCCGGTCGACGACACGATCGCCGACAGCCTGGGCCTCGGCAGCGCGCGTGGGGCTTTGGTGGCCGCCGTCGACGAGCACGGCCCGGCCAAGCCGGCCGGCCTGATGGCGGGCGACGTGATCGTCAAGTTCGACGGCAAGGACGTCAAGGAATTGCACGATCTGCCGCGCCTCGTCGCCGGTCTGCCGGTCGGCAAGGAGGTCGAGGTCGTCGTCGTCCGCAATGGCCAGCAGATTACCAAGACCGTGACGCTCGGGCGGCTCGAGGATGGCGAGAAGGAAATGGCGCTGGCCAACACCGACTCGACCGCTCCCGCCACCAGTCCGGCTATCGCCAAGGAACTCGGCTTGGAGTTGTCGGCGATCGACGACGCCGCCCGCAAGTCCTTCAAGCTCAAGGAGGGCGTCAAGGGCGTCGTCATCTCCAATGTCGAGCCGAACTCTCCCGCCGCCGATAAGGGGCTGCGCGCCGGGGATGTAATCGAAGAGGTCAATCAGCAGGCGGTCGAGAATCCCGCTGACGTCAGCAAGGCCATCGGCGCGCTGAAGAAGGCCGGCAAGAAATCGGCGCTGCTGCTCGTCTCCAACGGCGTGGGCGACGTGCGCTTCGTGGCGGTGGCGCTGAACTGAGCACGGCGACCCCTCACCCCAACCCCTCTCCCGCAAGCGGGAGAGGGAGCGTTCCCCTTCTCCCACACGCGGGAGAAGGTGGCGCGCAGCGCCGGATGAGGGATTAACGGCCTAACCTGCGCAGAGGCGTCAGCCGCGTAATTGCCCCGCGCCGCGCACGCGGTATTTGAACGTGCAGAGCTGTTCGACGCCGACAGGTCCACGGGCGTGCATGCGGCCGGTGGCGATGCCGATTTCCGCGCCGAACCCGAATTCGCCGCCGTCGGCGAATTGTGTCGAGGCGTTGTGCAGCACGATCGCCGAATCGACTTCCCCGAGGAAGCGCTCAGCGGCGGCGGCGTCTTCGGTGACGATGCAATCGGTGTGGTGCGAGCCGTAAGTCTCGATATGCTCGATTGCCGCCTCTAACCCGTCGACCACGCCGACGGCGATGATCGCGTCGAGATATTCGGTTCGCCAATCCTCTTGCGTCGCCGCGCTCACAGCGGCGTCGACCGCTTGGGTCGCCGCGTCGCCGCGCACCGCGCAGCCCGCCGCGATCAGCGCCTCGACGAGCGGCGCGAGCATTGCCGGCGCGGCCGCGCGATCGACCAGCAGCGTCTCGGCGGCGCCGCACACGCCGGTGCGACGCATCTTGGAATTGACAACGATCTTCAGCGCCTTGTCCAGGTCCGCGGCGCGGTCGACATAGACGTGCACGACGCCTTCGAGATGGGCGAAGACCGGCACGCGCGCCTCGCGCTGCACCCGCTCGACCAGGCTCCTGCCGCCGCGCGGGACGATCACGTCGAGCGTCCCGCCCAGCCCGTTGAGCATTTCCGCAACCGCCTCGCGCGAGGCCGACGGCGCGCGCGAAATCGCCGCCTCGGGAAGACCCGCCTGCCGAAGTCCCGCGACGAGGCAGGCGTGGATCGCCGCGGAGGAGTGAAAACTGTCGGAGCCGCCGCGCAGCACGACAGCGTTGCCGCTCTTAAGGCACAACGCGCCGGCGTCGGCAGTGACATTCGGCCGGCTCTCGTAGATCACCCCGACGACCCCAAGCGGCGTCGCCACGCGCTCGATCCTCAGGCCGTTCGGCCGCTCGAAGACGGCGAGCACGCGACCGACCGGATCGGGCAATGCGGCGACATCCTCGAGACCACGGGCGATCGCCTCGATGCGGGCGGAATCGAGGGCGAGACGGTCGAGGAATGAAGGGGCGACGCCCTTGGCGCGCGCCGCCGAAAGATCGCGCGCGTTGGCCGCTAGAATCTCGTCCGCCTGCTCGCGCAGCATTCGCGCTGCGGCGCTCAAAGCGCGCGTCTTGGTCTCGGCCGGCGCGTTGGCGAGCGTGCGCGCCGCCGCGCGCGCCTCGGCGCCGATCGCCCGCATCGCGGCGCGGACGTCGTCAGCGCCTGCGTCTCGCGCGATTTGGGCTGATGTGAGGGCTTTGGTCATGAACGTCGGAGCGGTTCGTCCTCTCGGGCCGCTCGAATAACACGATGTCGCCCCGGCTCAAACCCCGGGCTCGGTCTCGGCCGCCGTCTTTGGCGGCCGGCCGACGGCCGAGCGCACATAACGCGTGACGATGGCCGTCAGCGGCCCGATCAGCGCGCTCCCGGCCAGGTCCGCGGGATGGGCGGCGATCGCGCCGAGTTGCTCGAAAGCGTTGTCTCTGAGTTCGAGCGCGAGATCGAGATCGCGCCCCGGCCGCACGGTCGAGGCCGCGAGCAGCAGAATCACGGCGAACAGGAAGTCGACGCCAGCGACCGACGCGGCCGCCCAGAGCGCGCCGATGTGCGGCTCAAGCGCAAAATATGCGGCCGCATCGAGCATGCCGAAGCCGAGCGCCGCGATCAGCGCCGCCAGCGCCAGCAGGGCAACCCGCTTGGCCGCGACTGCGAGCCAGATCGTGGCGATCAGCATGTCCGCGCGGGCGAGCGCCCGCAAGCTGCGACTCAACCGTTCCATTATCGCCCCCCAAAGTCCCGCCGGTCATCCGCTCTTCGTCAGCCGCCCGATCAGCACCCCAGCGACGAAGGCCGTCGCGACGCCCGCGATAGGGTGGACGGCGACGCCGGTCCCCGTCGTTTCGACGGCGCTTTGCATCGCCGCGATCAAGTCCTTGACCTCGGCGGCCCAGACTTTCGATGCATCTTGCCGATCGTCAGCGGCTGGCGCCCTGGCTTCGACCGGCTGACCGCCGCGCGCCTCGACCCGGAGCGAGTCGATTTCCTCGCGCAACGCGGCCAGTTCCCTAGCGATCGCCGGATCCATGCGCCCCCGCTTTGCCATTTCGAGCCGGCGCGCCCGCGCCGGTCGTTACATGGCGGCCTTGCCGACCTTGGCTGATCCCGTCGCAATACCGCCGAGCACGGCGGTGTTTTCGCGCGCGATCTCCATCAACTCGCTCATCTCGCGACTGTAGTCGCCGACCATGTTCTCGAAGAATTCCTTTTGCATCGTCGCCGCCTGCTCGACATTGTCGCAACGCAGGACGCGGCCGAGAAAATCGGCTTGCGCCTGCATTCTGTGGCTGGCGAAGTTCAGCAGCGCCGATCCCGCCCGCAGGTTCGCCTCCAACATTTTCCTGGGAACGAGCATCGACTTGGCGAGGCCGTCCTGAACCTGTTCGGCCCCGGCCCCAATCATGCTCGACGTCTGCCCGGCGGTCTTTGTCTCTGCCATGGCCATTTCTCCCTTGCTGATATTGCGGTGAGCGACAGCTATCGCGCCTGGGAGAAAACTTGCCTTGACGTGCATCAACGCGGCGCCGGAATGCGCCTTCACGCTTTCGCGTCTAGCCCGTAGAGCGTGTGCAGCGTTCGCACGGCGAGTTCCGTGTAGGCCTCGTCGATCAGCATGGAGAACTTGATCTCCGAAGTGGTGATCGCTCGGATGTTGACGCCCTTGTCGGCGAGCGCCCTGAAAGCGCGCGCGGCGACGCCGGAATGGCTGCGCATCCCGATGCCGATGGCGGAAATCTTGACGACATCAGGCGCGCCGTGCAGCGCGGAATAGCCGATCTTGTCGCGCCGCTGTTCGAGGATCGCCTTGGCGCGGTCGAATTCCGCGGTCGGCACGGTGAAGGTGATGTCGGTGGTCGTCGTGTCGTCCGAAACCACCTGGATGATCATGTCGACATTGACGTTGGCCTCGGCGAGCGGGCCGAAAATCGCCGCCGCGACGCCGGGCTTGTCCGCGACCTTACGCAAGGTGATCTGCGCCTCGTCGCGCGAAAAGGCGATGCCGGTCACGACCTGCTGTTCCACGATATCCTCCTCGTCGCAAATCAACGTGCCCAGTTTCGGCTCGGCGGGATCGTCGAAAGACGAGCGCACGTAGAGCTTGACCCTGTACACCATCGCCACCTCGACCGAGCGCACCTGCAAGACCTTGGCGCCGAGGGAGGCCATTTCGAGCATTTCCTCGAACGACACCTTGTCGAGGCGGCGCGCCTTGGGCACGACGCGCGGGTCGGTGGTGTAGACGCCGTCGACATCGGTGTAGATGTCGCAGCGGTCGGCGTGCAGCGCCGCGGCGAGCGCCACCGCGGAAGTGTCGGAGCCGCCGCGCCCGAGCGTCGTCACCCGGCCGCTCGTCGCATGAATTCCCTGGAAACCCGCGACCACCGCGATCTCGTTCTTCGCGAAGCCGTCGATGATGCCCTTGCCCTCGATGCCGGCAATGCGCGCCGCGCCGTGCGCGTCGTCGGTCAGAAGCGGGATCTGCCAGCCCTGCCACGAACGCGCGGCGAGGCCCATATCCTTGAGAACGATCGCCAGCAGGCCGGCGGTGACGAGTTCGCCCGAGGCGACGACGGCGTCGTATTCGGCCGAATCGTAGACCGGCGCCGCCTCGCGGCACCAGGCGACGAGTTCGTTGGTCTTGCCCGACATGGCGGAAACGACGACGGCGACTTCATGGCCCGCCTCGACCTCGCGTTTGACATGGCGCCCGACATTGCGAATGCGTTCGACATCGGCGACGGAGGTGCCGCCAAACTTCATCACCAGACGCGCCATGAAAATTCCGCTTGCGGAAAGGAGGGAACGGCTCGCGCCGCCGTTGACGCGCGCGTATAAAGGCGCTTCAGGAGGCGGTCAACGGCTCGAAGGATGAGCGCCGCTTTCCCCCTTGCGGGGAAGGTGGCCGGCCGCGCTTTAAGCTTCGGGCGACAATTCCCCCCGCAAGGGGGAAGGGGGCGCCCGACGGCCGGGCTGTTGAGAGGGCACATTCATGGCAGCCGCAAACGCCGATCGAAGCGTAATCGACGAAGAGGTCGCGCGCTTCGACGCTCTGGGGGCGGACTGGTGGGACCCCGACGGCCCGATGGCCCCCCTGCACCGGCTCAACCCGACCCGCATCGCCTGGCTGCGCGACACGATCGCCGCGCACTTCCGCCATACCGGCGGCGGCGACGAGCCCCCGCTCAGAGGCCTTGCCGTGCTCGACATCGGCTGCGGCGCGGGACTGCTCTGCGAGCCTCTGTCGCGCCTCGGCGCCGAGGTCACCGGCCTCGATCCCGCGCCCACCTCGATCGATATCGCGCGCGCCCACGCCGCGGCGACTGGAGCAAGGCCGACCTACCGTGTCGGCACGGTCGAACGCTTGGCGCAGGAGGGGCGACAGTTCGATGTCGTGCTGGCGATGGAAGTCGTCGAACACGTCGCCGACGTCCCCGCCTTCGTCGCCGCCGCCGCCTCGTTGATCAAGCCCGGCGGCCTCTTCGCCCTCTCGACGCTGAACCGCACGCTGAAGAGCTTCGCGCTGGCGATCGTCGGCGCCGAATACGTCCTGCGCTGGCTCCCCGCCGGCACCCATCGCTGGGAGCAATTCGTGACGCCGCACGAACTGGCGGCGGCGCTGCGCGCGGCGGGGCTGAAGGAGACGCAGAGGCGGGGCATGAGCTTCGATCCGCTCAGCGGGGAGTGGCGGCTGTCGCGGGACTTGGGGGTGAATTATTTCATGGCGGCGAAGAGGGGGTAGGGCGAGCGGAATGAGGTCCTAAGACCTATTATGCAACTTGACCTCATCGGGTGCAGTCCAGGTCCGGCGCCGCGCTCACCCCCGCTCGCGCGCCTGCTCCACATCCGTCAGCCAAAACCCGTCGTCTTTGTGCAGCAGCGCCGCGCCGTGGGCTTTGGCGGCGGCGTAAGCGAAGCAATCGCCCATATTGAGGCGCGCGGGGTGGCGGCCTTTGCCGAATTGGTCGTAGGCATCGAGCGCGAGCTCGAGTTCCGTTTCGCCCAAGGGGACGATCCTCACTTTGGCGGCGCCTAGGAACTCGGCGAGCTTACCCCGCGCTTCGGGGATCGAGAGCGCGTATTCCCTGGCGAGGCCCGCGACGCTTTCCCAAACGGCGAGGGGCGACGCGAGCCGCACAGGGTCGGCCATGAGGGCGTCGGCGAAGGCGTCACCCTCCCTTTCGTCGCCGAGCATGGCGATGATCGCCGAGGCGTCAAGGAACATCAGGGATCGCCGCTGAGACCGTCGAAGAACGGCTTGTCCGCCCTCTCGCCGGTGCGCCCGCGCCCAATGACGCCGCGTCGGATCGCCGCGATGCGCTGGCGCAAGGGCTGCTCGTCGTCGAGGCGGCCGAGTTCATTGCCGACCGCCAGCCGCACCGCCTCGGTCAGGCCGATGCCTTTCCTCTTGGCCAGCGCGCGAACCAGTTTGTCGGTGGCGGCGTCGCGAATGCTGAGGGTCATGAACGCCTCACGAGAGATTTATATACGCAATGACGTTTCTATCATGACGTTCATACGCGCGCTACCCTGTCAAGGACGCGCTTTCATCGCGGCCCCTCGCGAAATCGTGAACGCCGTTCGGGCTTGCCTGCTATGGCCGGCGTCGACACTATCCATCTATCCCCAGGGGAGGGCCGGGCAATCGATGGCGACCGCGATGGACGACGCAAAAGCCGAGGCTCCACGCGTGGACGATCTCATCGACGCCGCCAACGAAGTGCGCATCCGCCAGGATCTCGCGCTCACCGCCCTCGGCCGGCGCCGGGCCGATCGGGCGCTGCGGGTCGGGCGCCTGTTCGATGTCCATACGCGCTCCTGGCGCGAGGATTGGGAAATCGTCGTCAAGGGGCGTCGCATCGCGTGGGTGGGTCCGGCCGGAGAGTATGAGGGCGAGGTCGGCGAGCGCATCCATGAGCCCACGCTCGCCGCCGTCCCCGGTTTCGGCGAGGTTCACAAGCATATCGAGAGTTCGCACCTCACGCCGGAATGGGAAGCGGCGCTGGTGCTGCCGCGCGGCAACACCTGGACTTGCGAAGCGAGCCACGAATTCTCCAACGTCAACGGCGAGCGCAATCTCGAGTTCTGGCTGGAGGCGCGCCGACGCGGCTCGCCGCTGAAGATCTTCCCGCTTCCCGGCTCCGCCGTTCCGCCGACCGCCTACGAGTGGGGCGGCGGCTATTTCGGCCATGACGAGCAGAAGCGTTTCATGGCGGAAAGCCTGATGGTCGCCGGCCTCGACGAGGTCATGGATTGGCCGGCGGTGTGGAATCCGGACAACCCCTCCTACAAGCGGCTATGGGGCATGATCGAGGCGACGTTCGCCGCGCGCGGCGTGGTCGAGGGCCACGCCTCGGGCCTGCGCGACCTGCCGTCGATCAACGCCTTCGCGGCGGCGGGGCTCGCCTCGGACCATGAGGTGCAGACGCCGGAGGAGACCTGGGACAAGCTGACGCGCGGGCTCTTCATCGAACTGCGCATCTATGCGATGCCGGAAATCGTCAGGTTTCTCCTCGACAAGGGCCTCGCGGATTGGTCGCAGATCGCCTTCACCACCGACGACCGTAGCGCCTCGCACACGCTGGAGCTCGGCGCGACCGATTACAACATCCGGCTCGCCATTCAGAACGGGCTCGCGCCGGAAATCGCCATTCAATGCGCGACGATCAATCCGGCGCGCCACATGCGGCTGACGCCATTTGTCGGCAGCCTCGCGCCGGGTCGATTCGCCGACGTGGTGCTGCTCTCCGATGTCCAGACGCTGGCGGTCGAGAAAGTATGGGCCGATGGCGCGCAGGTATCGCAGGGCACGCGCTATGTCGGGCCGGTTCCGCGCATCGACTGGCCGAACTGGGCGACCGCGACGATCAATATCCAACGGACGGTGACGGCGGCCGACTTCGCGCTGAAAGCCGAGCCGGGGCGCGCGACGATGAAAGCCGCGGTGATTCGTCCCTTCCATTGGCATCCCGATTTCTACACGCTCGAACTGCCGGTGCGGGACGGCGAGGTGCAGCGCGATCCCGAGCGGAACATCACCAAATTCGCCATCGTCGACCGCTTCTCGGGCGAGGCGCGCATCTCCAAGATGTTCTGGCGCGGTTGCGGGCCTTGGACGCCGGGGACCGCGCTTGCCTGCTCGGTCGCGCACGACAAGCACAACATCTGGGTCGTCGGCTCGTCCGACGCGGCGATGGCCAAAGCCGTCAATGCGCTGGTCGAGACGCAGGGCGGCTGGGCATTGGTGCGCGGGGGCAAGCTCGTCGCCACGGTGCGCTTCGAGATCGGCGGCCTCATGTCGTGCCGCCCGGCCGAAGAGGTCGACGCGGAGATGCAGCGCCTCTACGCGGAGGCGCGCGAGGTCGAATGGATGTACGAGCCGACCTTCCGGCCGCGCTGGCATCCTGGCTTTCCCGAGCGCCTGATGTTCGCCACGCTGACCTGCGCGCCGTGGACCTGGGTCCTCGTCGCGCCGTGCGAGCAGGCGCCCGAAGGCTTCGTCAATGTGCAGACCGGCGAGACGCATCCCGTCGTCTGGTGATCGGCGGCCGACCTCACGCAAAGGAACCCGGGAATGAGCGAGCGCGCCGTATCGGACTCAGGCGTCGCCCCGCGGCCCCGCGGCCTTCTCGATCGCACCTTCCGCCTCTCCGAACGCGCGACCTCGCTGCCGCAGGAACTGATCGCCGGCGCGACCACCTTTGCCGCGATGGCCTATATCCTCGCGGTCAATCCCGCGATCATGTCGAACGCCGGCATGGATCGCGGCGATCTCGTCATCGCCACCGCGCTCGCCGCTCTCTTCGGCTCGGCGATGATGGGGCTATGGGCGAATCTGCCGCTCGCGGTGGCGCCCGCCATGGGCTCCAACGTCATTTTCACCTACGTCATCGTCAAGCAAATGGGCGCTCCCTGGCAAGGCGCCCTCGCCATGGTGTGCTTCACCGGCATCGTCTTTCTCGCGCTCTCGCTGTCGAAGCTGCGCGAGAAAGTGGCCAAGGAGGTGCCGGAGGCGCTGAAGGTCGGCATCCAGGCGGCCGTCGGCGCGCTGATCGCCTTCATCGGCCTGCGCGGCGCCGGATTCATCGTTGCGAATGCGTCGACCTATGTCGCCATGGGTTCGCTCAAAAATCCGGCGACGTTGCTGACCATGGCGGGAATCCTGCTCACGCCGCTCCTCGTCGTGCGCAGAGTGCCCGGCGCGCTCGTCATCGCCATAGCGGCGATCACGATTCTCGGCCTCTTCGTCCCCGGCGCCGGCGGCAAAATGGTGACGGGCGTCCCCGCGGCGTTCGTCGCCTGGCCGCGATGGCCCTCGGGCACGTTCGGACAGCTCGATTTCGGTTGGCTGTTCTCAAACTTCTTCGTCGCCCTGCCGCTGCTGTTCTATTTCATCTGCGCGGAGTTCTTCTCCACGCTGGGCACGTTGATCGGCGTCACCGGGGCGGCGAACCTGCGCGAGCCCGACGGCGCGATCCCCAGCGCGACCGCCGCCTTCGCCACCGACGCGACAGCGAGCATCGTGGGGCCCATCCTCGGCACGTCGGTGGTGACCGCCTACATCGAATCGATCGCCGGGGTGCAGGCGGGCGGGCGCACCGGCCTTACCGCGCTGACGGTGGCGGCGCTCTTCGCCCTCGCGCTGTTCTTCTGGCCAATCTTCGTGATCGTGCCGCCGCAGGCGACCGCCCCGGCGCTGGTGCTCGTCGGCGTCCTCATGATGCAGGGCCTGACCCGAGTCGACCTCAGCGATCTATCGAACGCCGTACCGATTGTCCTGATGCTGCTCGTCACGGTGCTGACCAACAATCTAATCAACGGCATGGCGCTCGGCGTGCTGAGCTTCATCCTGCTCAACCTGACGAGCGGTCGGGCGCGCGAAATCTCCGGCGTCGTCTGGGGCCTCGGCGCCGTCTTCCTGATCTTCTTCTATGTGACGACGCTGCTGAAGTGAGGTCGCCCGCGCGCCAGCGGCGCGTCAGGCTCCCGGGCAATCCTTCATGGCGCGCTCGATCGCTTGCCGGAACCCGGCGAGCGAATAGGTGTCGGTGGTGACATTGCCCTTCTTCGAGGCGGCCTTGATTTCCAGCTTGGCGCCTTTGCGCATCTCCGCGATTAGATCGCTCTCCTTGGCGGCGTTCTTGACCCAGAGATTCGCGCCCTTGGGCAGCAGCTCGAACGACGCGTCGCCGATGACGGCGGTCGGGGCGATGGGATCGGCTTCCTTCTTCCTTTCCCGCCTCCTTTCCTTGGCCTCCTTCTCCTCGGCGGTCGGGGCCGCGCCGCCGATGTCGAAGCCCATGATAAACGAGACCTCGTTGCGCACGCCTTCCGCCGGCCGCTCGGAAATGAAGGCGTAGGCGGGATCGCGTTTGAGATCGGCGGGGTTGCGGTCCTTCGGTTGGGCGAGGGTATAGCAGATGCGGTTCTTGCCGCTCTGGCTCTGGAATACGCTCCAGTCCCCATATGTCGCGACCAGCGCCGGCTTGGCCGCGGGCTTGTCCGCAGGCTTCGTCTTCGCTTCGACGCCCGAAGCGGCCAGCGCAAGGCCAACGCCGAGCGCGGCGGCGAGAGAACGAACGGCAAGAGGCGCGGCAAGCAACATGATCTAATTTCCTTCGTCGATCGCCGCGGACGACGGCGACTTGTCACTCGCGGCCGTCCTTGGACCGCGATCCAGGCAAAAATCCGACTCCCGGTCTCCTGTTCGCGTCTGACCTTCTAACCCTGCCAACGGTTAATGAAAAATGAGTAAAATTCTCGCACGTCGCCGAAAACGTCGTCGCGCGAGAACGTTGGAAGAATGGTCGGCGGCCACGGCGCCGCGACGCGGATCGTGGCGCGCGCGCGAACCGATGGGGCGCGGCAAGTTGGCGCAAGCCGCGGGGGTTGCGGATATCGCGGCAACGCACAATATCGGCGTGGGGTCGAGACGCCGGATTTGCAGCTGGTGAGACGAGATCATGGCGAATTCCACGAACCCTGCGGTGGAAATTCGGCGGCTTTGGCCGGCCGACATGCCGGCATTCCGCGACCACCTATTGCGTCTCGATGCGCGCAGCCGCCACGAGCGCTTCGGCGGTGGCATGTCGGACGATTTCATCGTCGACTACGCCGAGAGCTGCTTCGGTCAGGGCGACCTCGTTTTCGGCGCCTTTGTCGGAGGCCAGATGCATGGCGCGGGCGAACTGCGCTCCAGCGAGGCGATCTGGACGGAGCAGGCGCCGTTTCAGCGCCACATCCATGCCGAAGCGGCCTTCAGCGTCGAGGAGCCCTATCGCCGGCGCGGCATCGGAGAGCAGATGTTCCGGCGCATCCTCGGGGCCGCGAGCAATCACGGAGTCGAGACGGTCGATATCGTCTGCATGCCCGACAATGCCGGCATGATGCGCCTGGCCGCCAAGTTCAAGACAGAGTTCTCATTCGAGGAGAACCAGATCACCGGCCGTCTGACCGCCCGCCGCCCGACGCCGTTCTCGTTGATGAGCGAGGCCTCGCGCGATTTCGTCGATTTCACGAGCTCGTTGTTCGATGCGCAATTGCGCGCGATCCAACTGGGGTTGCCGAAGAGCGTGTGAAGCGGGCGGCGCTAGGCCCGCCGTTCGATCATCATTGACTTGATTTGCGCGATCGCCTTGGCGGGGTTGAGGCCCTTCGGGCAGGTCTTGGCGCAATTCATGATCGTGTGGCAGCGATAGAGGCGGAAAGGATCCTCGAGATTGTCGAGCCGTTCGCCCGTCGCCTCGTCGCGCGAATCGATCAGCCAGCGATAGGCCTGCAGCAGCACCGCGGGGCCGAGATACCGGTCGCCGTTCCACCAATAGCTAGGGCACGAAGTCGAACACGAAGCGCAGAGAATGCACTCGTAGAGGCCGTCGAGTTTGGCGCGGTCCTCCTGCGTCTGGCGCCACTCCTTCTCCGGGGTCGGCGACATCGTCTTCAGCCACGGTTCGATCGAGGCGTGCTGGGCGTAGAAGTTGGTGAGGTCGGGAACGAGGTCCTTGACGACCTCCAGATGCGGCAGCGGATAGATTTTCACCGCGCCTTCGATTTCATCCATGCCGCGCGTGCAGGCGAGCGTGTTGATGCCGTCGATGTTCATCGCGCAGGAGCCGCATACGCCCTCGCGGCAGGAACGACGGAAGGTCAGCGTCGAATCGACCTTCGACTTGATCCAGATGAGCGCGTCGAGAACCATCGGGCCGCAATCGTCGCGGTCGACATGGTAGGTGTCGATGCGCGGATTGACGCCGTCGTCCGGATTCCAGCGGTAGACGCGAAACTCCGTGAGACGCTTGGCGCTCGCCGGCTTCGGCCACGCCTTGCCCGGCGTCGGGCGGGAGTTTTTGGGGAGGTTGAACTGGACCATTGTTCCCTATCTCTTCATTCCCGGGCCGCGCCTCAGTACACCCGCGCTTTCGGCTCGATATAGGCGATGTCGTTGCTCATGGTGTAAGTGTGCACCGGCCGGTAGTCGAGTTTCACGGCGCGTTTGTCGGCGTCGATCCAGGCGAGGGTGTGCTTCATCCAGTTGACGTCGTCCCGGGTGGGATAATCCTCGCGCGCGTGCGCGCCGCGGCTTTCCAGGCGATTGACGGCGCCCTCCATCGTCACCACGGCTTGAACGATCAGGTTGTCGTATTCGAGCGTCTCGATGAGATCGGAGTTCCAGATCAGCGAACGGTCGGTGACATGCGCATCCGCGCCGGCGCCCCACGCCTCGTGGATAAGGCTCTTGCCTTCGTTCAGGGTCTCGCCGGTGCGGAACACGGCGCAGTGCGCCTGCATCACGCGCTGCATGTTGAGACGAAGCTTGGCGGTCGGCGTCGCCCCGTTGGCGTGGCGGAAATGGTCGAGGCGCGCGAGCGCGAAATCGGCGCTGTCCTTCGGCAGGTCGGGCTGACGCTCGCCGGGCCTGACGATCTCCGCGGCGCGCTGACCGGCGGCGCGGCCGAATACGACGAGGTCGATGAGCGAGTTGGAGCCGAGCCGGTTGGCGCCGTGCACCGAGACGCATGCCGCCTCGCCGAGCGCCATCAATCCAGGCACGATCGAGTCGGGGTCGGCGCCGACCTTGGTCAGGACCTCGCCGCGATAGTTCGTGGGAATGCCGCCCATATTGTAATGCACGGTCGGCAGAACCGGGATCGGTTCCTTGGTCACGTCGACGCCGGCGAAGATGCGCGCGCTTTCGGAAATGCCGGGCAGCCGTTCGTGCAGCACCTTCGGATCGAGATGATCGAGGTGCAGATAGATGTGGTCTTTGAGCTTGCCGACGCCGCGGCCTTCGCGGATCTCCATCGTCATTGCGCGGCTGACGACGTCGCGCGAGGCGAGATCCTTGGCCGAAGGCGCGTAGCGCTCCATGAAGCGCTCACCCTCGGAATTGACGAGATAGCCGCCTTCGCCGCGCGAGCCCTCGGTGATGAGGCAGCCGGCGCCGTAGATGCCGGTCGGGTGGAACTGCACGAATTCCATGTCCTGCAGCGCAATTCCGGCGCGCAGCGCCATCGCGTTGCCGTCGCCGGTGCAGGTGTGCGCCGAGGTGGCGGAGAAATAGGCGCGACCGTAGCCGCCGGTGGCGAGAATCGTCGTCTGCGCGCGAATCCGATGGATGGTGCCGTCGTCCATCTTCAGACAGACAAGGCCGCGCACCCGTCCCTCGGCGTCGCGGATCAGATCGAGGGCGAAATATTCGATGAAGAACTCGCATTTGGCCTTCAGCGCCTGGCCATAGAGCGTATGCAAAATCGCATGGCCCGTGCGGTCGGCGGCGGCGCAGGTGCGTTGCGCGATGCCCTTGCCGAAATCCGTCGTCATGCCGCCAAATGGGCGCTGATAGATCGTGCCCGCCTCGGTGCGCGAAAACGGCACGCCCCAATGGTCGAGTTCGTAAACGGCCGCGGGCGCGTTGCGGCAGAGATATTCGATCGCGTCCTGGTCGCCGAGCCAATCCGAGCCCTTGACCGTGTCGTACATGTGCCAGCGCCAGTCGTCCGGCCCCATATTGCCGAGCGCGGCCGAAATGCCGCCCTGCGCCGCTACGGTGTGCGAGCGGGTGGGGAAGACTTTCGAGATGCAGGCGACCCGAAGCCCCGCCTGCGCGCAGCCGACGCTCGCTCGCAGACCTGCGCCGCCAGCGCCGACCACGACGACGTCGATCGTATGGTCGGTGATCGGATACGCAGTTTGCCCGAGCGCAGGGGCGCTCGCGCCGTTGGAGCCGTTAGTCGCCATTCGTAAGGAGCCCTTCGAGGATTTCAGATAAAGCCGACGCGCAACACAGCGTAGACGCAGGCCAAGCAGAGCGCCGCGGCGATGAAGGCGTTGACCATCAACGCCCATTCGCGGGCGTGGCCGCCGAGGTAATCGAGGATGACCGAGCGCATGCCGACCTGCATGTGAGCGGCGCCGACGATCACAAAGAGCAGAAGGAGGATCGCGGGCAGCGGCCGCCCTAACTCGGCGCGAACGCCGTTGTAATCCTTGTGCAGGAGGGTCAGGACGAGCCACACGAATCCGATCGTGAGTGGGACGAGGGCGACGGACGTCACGCGCACGAGCCAATTCTCCTCGGCGCCGAGACGGGCCGAACCGAGAAAGCGAACGCGGCTCAACGGCGTTCGCAGGGTTTTGTGGCTATCGACCATGGCGAGCGCTCCTTTATCGAACGGCGTAACCGATGGCCCAGGCGACGATCGTCAGCACCAGGCCGCCGATCAGCGTGAGTTGCGCCAATTGCTCACGCTCGGGATGGTCGAGGCCGTAACCCGCATCCCAGAAGAAATGGCGAATGCCGCCCAGCATGTGATGGAACAGGGACCAGGTGAATCCGAACAGCACAAGCCGGCCGATAATCGACTGGACGAATGCGGAAAAATAGGAGAACGCGGACGCGTCCATCGACGCGGCGATGAGGAACCAGGCGAGCAACAGCACGCCGGCATAGAGCGCCATGCCGGTAAGGCGATGAGCGCCCGACATCACCATCGTCAGGGTCAAGCGATAGATGCCGAGATGGGGCGATAGGGGGCGGTTCGCTGGTGGATGCGGTGCCGATTCGCTCGAAGCCATCGTGAAGTGTCCGTTTGCGCTGCGCCGCGCGCTTTCTAGCCCTCTTGTCGCGGCTTCGCAACGCGTGTCGTCTTCGATCGCCTGTTTAGCCGCGGACGTTCAGGACGCCGTGTAGGCCAGCACTTCCGCGCGCGTCGGCGGATTCGAGCCCTTGCGCGTGCAGGTGATCGCCGACGCCGTCGCGGCGAAGCTGAGCCACGTCTCGAGCCGATCGGGGCTCGGCGGGGTTGCGGCGCCCGCTCCGAGCGCGCCGTCGCGGTCCATGGCGGAGAGCAGCGACGACATGAAGCTGTCGCCCGCGCCGACGGTGTCGACCACATCGATTTTCGGCGCCGCGACCCTCAGCCGGCGGTTGCCGAGAAAAGCGACGGCGCCGCGATGTCCGAGCGTCGCCACGCAAAAGCTCGGCCCGCGCTGCGCCCATTGGCTGAGCGTGTCCTCTATCGCGCGGTCGGGATAGAGCCACTCCAGGTCCTCCTCGCTCGCCTTGACGAGGGTCGCGAGCGCGACCTGCCGCTCCACCAGCGCAGCCACGCTTTCGCGATCCGGCGTCACCAGCGGGCGGATGTTCGGGTCGAAGCTCGTCGTCGCCTGCCCGCGGGCGAGACTCAGCGCCGCGATCACGCTCTCGCCATGGCGCGGATCGACGGCGGCGATCGAACCGACGTGCAGATGCCGCGCGCCCTGCGGCCAGGCGGCGGGGAACGGCCAAAGGCCGTCGAAGGCGGTCGCGTCGAGATAGAAGGAATAACGCGACCCCGATTGCGCGGTCCCGCGCATCACGAAAGCGAGGGGCGTCGGTTTGGCGTCGCGGACGACCAAGCTCAGATCGACGCCATCCCTCGCGAGCGCCTCGGCGAGCCCTTCGCCGTTCGCGTCGGCGGAAATTCGCGACACGAACGCCGTCGGCGAGCCGAGGCGTCCGAGTCCGATAGCGACATTGTAGGGCGAGCCGCCGCGCACGGCGTCGTAGCGGCCGTCCTTGTCGGGGTCGGGGATGAGGTCGATCAGCGCCTCGCCGGAGATCAGGATCATGCGGTCGACGCCCCCCTGCTTTTGCCCTGCGTCACGCCATCGTATAGGCGGTTTTGACCGTCGTGTAGAATTCGACTGCGTAGCGGCCCTGCTCGCGCGAGCCGAGGCTCGAGCCTTTGCGGCCGCCGAAGGGCGCGTGATAGTCGACGCCCGCCGTCGGAAGATTGACCATCGCCATGCCGGCCTCGATGTTGCGCTTGAAATGCGAGGCGTGCTTGAGGCTGGTCGTGCAGATGCCCGCGCAGAGGCCGAATTCGGTGTCGTTGGCGAGCGCCAGCGCGTGCTCGTAATCGCGCGCCGGAATCATCGCCGCGACGGGGCCGAAAATCTCTTCGCGGGCGATGCGCATCGTATTGTCGACGTCGACGAACAGCGCCGGCGCCATATAGAACCCTGGCGTCGCGCGATTGAGCCGCTCGCCACCGAGCGCAAGTCTTGCCCCCTCGTCCTGGCCGACGCGGACGTAGGAGAGATCCTGATCGAGCTGGCTCTGGTCGACGACCGGACCGATGTGCACGCCCGGCTTGCGCGCGTCGTCGACGACGAGCGACCGCATCCGCTCGGCGAGCGCCTCGGCGAAGCGTCCGTAGATCCCCTGCGTGACGATGAGCCGCGATGAAGCGGTGCAGCGTTGTCCCGTCGAAAAAAAGGCGCCGTTGACCGCGCTTTCGACCGAAGTCTTGAGATCGGCGTCATCCAGCACGACGAGCGGATTCTTGCCGCCCATTTCGAGCTGGAATTTGCGCATCGCGCCGGCGCAGGCGGCCGCGACCCTGCGTCCCGTCGCGACCGACCCGGTGAAGGTGATCGCGTCGACGTGGCGGTGATCGAGCATCGCCTGGCCGACCACCGAGCCACGTCCCATGACGAGATTGAACACGCCCTTGGGGACGCCGGCGCGGACGATGATTTCAGCCAGCGCGTGCGCCGAGCCGGGCACGAGGTCAGCCGGCTTGAAGACGACGCAATTGCCGTAGCAAAGCGCCGGCGCGATCTTCCAGGCGGGAATGGCGATCGGAAAATTCCACGGCGCGATGATCCCGACGACCCCGACCGCCTCGCGGGTCACCTCGATGTCGACGTTCGGCCGCACGCTGGCGAATTTTTCGCCGGGTATGCGGACGGCCTCGCCAGCGAAGAAGTCGAAGATCTGCGCGGCGCGGACGACTTCGCCGATCGCTTCGGGAAGCGTCTTGCCTTCTTCGCGCGCGAGGAGCTGGCCGAGTTCCTCACGCCGCGCCGCGATCTCGATCGACACGCGCGAGAGAATGTCGTGACGTTCCTGCGGCGAAGTGCGCGACCAGGCTGGGAAAGCCGCCCTGGCGGCCGCGACCGCGGCGTCGAGTTGAGCCGGGTTCGCCTGCGCGTAGAGCCCGACGACGTCGTTGGTGTCGGACGGATTGACGTCGCGCGTCGCGCTCTCGCCTTCGCGCCACTCGCCCGCGATATAGTTTTTATGAATCTCGCTCATGTCGGCCTCGTCAGTGTTGAGAATGCTGTTCGCTTCGCCGCGTCAAATCAAGCCCCGCCGCGCAAGATTGCGCATGAGCCGGGCGACGCCGAAGTCCCATGGCGGGCAATCCTGGCAGTGCCGCATACGGTTGGTCAGGCGCCCGAGCCGCGCGGCGCTGACGGCGACGATGTCGCCGGGCTTGTGGGTGAAGCCTTTGCCAGGCGCGTCGCGGTCGGCGATGGGGGCGAACATGGTGCCGAGGAACAGCGCCACGCCGTCCGGATATTGATGCGAGACGCCAATCATCTGTCGCACGAGTTCGGCGGGATCGCGACTGATCCGCGCCATCGACGAGCCGCCCTCGAGGCGGTAGCCGCCCTCGCCCTCGACGACGAGATTGACCTCCGCCGCGCGCACGTCGTCGAGATCGAACGTCGCATCGAAGAAGCGGAGGAACGGGCCGATGGCGCAGCTCGCGTTCTGGTCCTTGGCTTTGCCCAGCAGCAGCGCCGACCGTCCCTCGAAGTCGCGCAGATTGACGTCGTTGCCGAGGGTCGCGCCGACGACCGCGCCGTTCGAAGCGACCACGAGCACGATCTCCGGCTCCGGATTGCTCCAGGCCGACGCGCTATGGAAGCCGGCGTCGAAGCCCGCGCCGACGGCGGCCATCGGTTGGCTCTTGGTGAAGATTTCCGCGTCCGGACCGATGCCGACCTCGAGATATTGTGACCACGCGCCATCGGCGATCAGAGCGTCCTTCAAACGCTGCGCTGCCGGCGAGCCCGGCTGGAGCGTCGAAAGATCGGCGCCGACGAGCCGCGTCAAATCGGCGCGAATCGCCGCGGCGGCGGCGCTCTCGCCGCGCGCGCGTTCCTCGATGACGCGCTCGATCATCGAAGTCGCGAAGGTGACGCCTGCCGCCTTGAGCGCCTGAAGATCGACGGGCGCCAGCAGCCAAGGTTTGGCGGGATCGCGATGGTCAGGCGGCGTGTTGGCGAGAATTTCCGCCAGTGACGCCAACCGCTCTCCCGGGACGGCCCGGGCCGCCGTGGCCGGGTCGGGCGCTTCGCAGAGATCGCTCATCGTCGGAAAGCGGGCGCTGATGTCGAATACGCCGTCCGCCCGGATGGCGACGATCGCAGGGCCGGCGACGTCAGGCCGCCAGACGCGGCCACAGAGGGCGCCGGCGAAGCCGTCGGACGGCAGGGTTTCCGCTTCGTTCAAATGCAAAGTCTTCATGGATTATCCCGGGTTGGCCGCGTCTTAAGTGATTGACGGCGGCGCACTCTCTCTCTAGCCTCTAACATGTCAGCTGGGAAGGGGCGCAGCAGGCGCTCCGGCGGCGGGCGCGGGAGTCGATACGGACCATGGGGAGGCGCGTCAACAGCAAGGCGGACCATGTCTATGGCGAGCTCAAGGAGGCGATTCTGGCGGGAAGCCTGGAGCCGGGTGTTCCGATCGACAAACTGGCGCTGTGCGAGCGGCTCGGCGTGTCGCGCTTTCCCGTCTCCGCGGCGGTGAGCCGGCTCGCTTTCGAGAGGCTCGTCGTCATCGAGCCGCAACACGGCTCGTTCGTTTCCAGGATCTCGGTCGAGGACGTGCGCGAGCGTTTGTTCATCCGCCGGGCGCTGGAGTGTGAGATTGCGGCCGAAGCGGCGCGCCGCCTGTCGCGTGAGGGTCGCGAGGCGTTGGCGCAGAACATCGCGCGTGAGCGCGAGGCGGTCGAGGCTAGCGATCGCCAGAGCTTTTACACGCTGGATGTCGAGTTCCATCGGATGTTGACGACGCATTTGACATTGAAACGCACCGGCGAAATCCTCGACGGCCTCCGCGCGCACCTCGAGCGGGTTCGCCGTCTCCTGATGGCGCCGGCCGGGCGAATTAGCGGGACGCTCTCCGAGCACCTGGCGATCGTCGCGGCGATCGAAGCGGGCGACGCCGACAGCGCCGGCGCCGCGATGGATCAACATCTGGCCGCCACGACCGCACAATTCGAATCTTTCGCGCGCGAACGACCCGCGCTGTTTTCGGCCTGAGCGCCGCTGACGAGGACTGAAGCCATGAGTACGCCGCGCGCCCTGCGCCTGAACGCTGAAGACAATGTGATGGTGGCCGTCGACGAAATTCGCGTCGGTGATTCGCCGGCCTCCGGCCCGACCGCGATCGAGCGCGTCCCCAGGGGACACAAGATTGCGACTGCGCCGGTCGGGATCGGCGAACCGATCCGCAAGTTCGGCCAGATTATCGGCTTTGCGTCGAAGCCGATCGAAGTCGGCCAATGGGTGCACGAGCACAATTGCGTCGTCCATGAATTTTCCCGCGATTACCATTTTTGCGAGGATGCGCGCCCGCAGGCCATCCTGCCCGTCGAGCAGCGGGCGACGTTCCAAGGCTATCGCCGCGCCAACGGCAAGGCGGGGACGCGCAATTATCTCGGCATCCTGACCTCGGTGAACTGCTCGGCGACCGCGGCGCGGCTCATGGCCCGCGAGGTCGAACGCTCAGGCATGCTCGACGACTATCCCAATGTCGACGGCGTCATCGCGCTGGTGCACGGGGCGGGCTGCGGCATGGCGTCGAAGGGCGAGGGCTTCGACATTCTCGCCCGCACGCAATGGGGCTACGCCGCCAACCCCAATATGGGCGGCGTGTTGATGGTGGGGCTGGGCTGCGAGGTCTTTCAGATCGGCCGGATGAAAGAGGAGCGCGGCCTCAAGGAGGGCGATCTCTTCCAGAGCCTGACGATCCAGGGAAGCGGCGGCACCCGCAAAGCGGTCGAGGCGGGGCTGGACCGCATCAAGGCAATGCTGCCGATCGTCGATCGCGCGCGGCGCGAAACGCTGCCGGCGAGCGAATTGACGCTGGCGCTTCAGTGCGGCGGCTCGGACGGCTACTCCGGCATCACCGCCAATCCCGCCTTGGGCGCGGCGGCGGACATTCTGGTGCGGCACGGCGGCACGGCGATTCTGTCGGAGACTTCTGAAATCTATGGCGCCGAGCATCTGCTGACCCGCCGCGCCGCGACGCCGGAAATCGGCCGCAAGCTCGTCGATCTCATTCATTGGTGGGAGGACTATTGCGCGCGCAACGGCGGCGAGATGAACAACAATCCCTCTCCCGGCAACAAAGCGGGCGGCCTGACGACGATCCTGGAGAAATCGCTCGGCGCCGCCGCCAAGGGCGGCACCACGATTCTCAACGGCGTCTATCGCTACGCCGAGCCGGTGACCGCCAAGGGCTTCGTCTTCATGGATACGCCGGGCTACGATCCGGTTTCGGCGACGGGCCAGGTGGCGGGCGGCGCCAACGTGCTCGCTTTCACGACCGGGCGCGGCTCGGCCTACGGCTGCAAGCCGACGCCCTCGATCAAGCTGGCGACCAACAACGACGTCTACCGGCGCATGACCGAGGACATGGACATCAACTGCGGCGACGTGCTCGACGGCGTCTCGATCGAGCAGAAGGGACAGGAGATCTTCGACAAGGTCCTCGCCGTCGCCTCGGGGGAACAGTCCAAGTCCGAAATCCTGGGCTATGGCGACGCGGAATTCGTGCCATGGCAGATCGGCGCCACGATGTGAGTATGGGGCATGAAGGCGGCGCTTCTCTTCGATCTCGACGGCACGCTCGTCGACAGCGGCGCCGAGCATCTCGCCGCGTTCCAGCGCGTCTTCGCGCCGCACGGGATCGCGCTCGACCGAGCGGATTATGTCGCCAAGATCATGGGCGCGTCGAACGATGCGATCGCGCGCGCGTTTCTGCCCCATCTCTCTCGAGCGCGTTGCAGGCTGAAACGCTCGCCGCCAAGGAAGCCTCCTACCGCGAGGGTCTCGGCACACTCGATCCGATCGCGGGCGCCGTCGCTCTGCTCGACTTCGCCGACGCGCGCGGCCTCGCGCGCGCGGTCGTCACCAACGCGCCGCGCGCCAATGCGGACATGGTCCTCAAGGCGCTCGGCCTCGACGACCGCTTGCCGATCCGCGTCATCGGCGGCGAACTGGCGCACGCCAAGCCCGATCCCTTGCCCTATCTGACGGGGCTGGAGAAAACGGGCGCGCGCGCCGAACACGCCGTCGCCTTCGAGGATTCGCTGTCGGGGGTGCGCGCGGCCGTGGCCGCCGGTCTCCCTGTCGTCGGACTTACGACGTCCCTGGACGCGGCGCGGCTTCTCGAAGCCGGCGCTATTTTCGCCGCGACGGACTTCACCGATCGGCGAATTTACGAATTGATCGAATCCCGCATCCCTGTTGTCTGACGCGTCTATCCCCCTTGGAGACCTTCATGCGAATCGCGCAAATCATCGACGAATCCGGCAAGCGCGCGCTGGCCGTGACCGCACGCGGCGAAAGCCGGTTCGTCAAGGGTGCGCGAACGACGCTTGACCTCGTCCATCAGGCGATCGAAGCCGGCGCGCCGCTGCGCAAGCTCATCGCCGATCGCGGCGTCGGCAAGCCGGTGGATCTCGCCGCCGCGCTCAAGGAGCGCCGCGTGCTCAGCCCGATCGACCACAAGGACCCCGCGCATCTCTACGTCACCGGCACCGGGCTCACCCATCTCGGCTCCGCCGAGGGGCGCGACAAGATGCACAAGAACCTCGCCGACCAGGCGACGCTCACCAATTCCATGCGCATGTTCAAGATGGGCCTCGAAGGCGGCAAGCCGAAGCCCGGCGCGCCGGGCGTCCAGCCGGAATGGTTCTACAAGGGCGACGGTTCGACGCTCGTCGCGCCCGGCGGCGATCTCGTCAGCCCGAGCTTCGCGCTCGATGGCGGCGAGGAGCCGGAGATCGTCGGCGTCTACGTGATCGACCCCCAAGGGGCGCCGGTGCGCGTCGGCTTCGCGCTCGGCAATGAATTCTCCGATCACGTCACCGAGCGCGAGAACTATCTCTATCTCGCCCATTCCAAGCTGCGCCCCTCGAGCTTCGGGCCGGAGCTTCTGGTTGGCGAGCTTCCCCCCGACATCCAGGGCGTGTCGCGCATCCGGCGCGCCAAGGAGGTTCTCTGGGAGAAGCCTTTCGTCTCGGGCGAGCAGAACATGTCGCATTCGATCGCCAATCTCGAGGCGCACCATTTCAAATATTCACTGTTTCGCCGCCCCGGCGACGTCCACGTGCATTTCTTCGGCACGGCGACGCTTTCGTTCAGCGACGGGATCAAAACGCAAAAGGGCGACGTGTTCGAGATCGAGGCTGAACCCTTCGGCCTGCCGTTGCGCAATCGGCTCGCGACGGCCAAGGCGGAGAAGGTCAAGGTGAAAGGGCTTTAGGGGACGCTGCTTTGCGGTTTGATCGAGCCTCCACCGCCAGGGCAAGATCCGGACTTAGGGATGCGGCGGCGGCTTAGTCTGGATCGCCACGCTTCGCTCGCGAAGACGGCAGAACGTTCGCACGCTCCGGCGCGGCAAGATCGGCCCCGCCGGCTCTACGACCGGGCCAGCGAACGCCGCGGCGTTGACAACGTCCAGGGGCGTTGCGAGGGTTGCCGCAACGACAAAGGGATCATCGATTCGAGAACCCTCGGGGGGCGGCGCAATGAGCGCGGAACAGGGCCTTGCGGCCGTCGCGAAGGCAAGGCCGGCTTTGGGGACGAAAGGCGTTTTCGCCGTCGTTCTCGGCAACGGATACGAATTCTACGATTTCGGCGTCTACGCCGTCTATATCGGCATCATCGGCCAGACGTTCTATCCCGGCGACAACACGCTCGCCAGCGACCTCGCGGCCGCGGCGACCTTCGGCGCCGGTTTCTTCGCCCGGCCGCTCGGCGGCCTGTTGATCGGCGCTTACGGCGATCGCGCCGGGCGCAAGGCTGCGATGACGTTGACGATCGCCCTGATGGCGCTCGGCAGCGCCATGATCGCCGTTCTCCCCGGCTATGCCACGATCGGCGTCGCGGCGCCGATCCTGCTCGTGCTGGCGCGTCTGGTGCAGGGCTTTGCGGTCGGCGGCGAGATGGGGCCGTCGACGATGTTCATGCTGGAGGCCGCGCCTCCCGATCGGCGGATTTTCTACGCCAGTTGGCAGCTCGCGAGCCAGAACCTCGGCGCGCTGTCCTACGGACTGATCGGCTTCCTGCTGGCGTCCGCGCTTCCCAAGCAGAGCCTGAACGATTGGGGCTGGCGCGTGCCTTTCGCGCTCGGCATCCTGATCGCGCCGATCGGCATGTACATCCGCAATGCGCTCGAGGAGACGCTGATGCGGGAGCCCCACGTCGTCCCCGCCAACTCGCGCGCGGTGATTTCCGTGGTGTTGAAAGAGAATTGGGTCGGCGTGCTCGTCGGCGTCGCCCTGATCGCCGGCTCGACGATCACTCAATATTTCCTCATCAATATGGCGCCCTATGCGATCCGCACGCTTCATCTGCCTGACGCCGTCGCAATGCTGGGCGCGATTTCCGTAGGGTTGACCGGCGCCGCGGGGGCCTTGATTGGCGGCTTCCTCGGCGACCGCTTCGGCGTCAAGACGATCGCCATCGTTCCGCGGATCATCCTGTTGATCGCGCTTTTGCCGGCGATGTGGTGGCTCGTCGCCAGTCCGAGCGCGACGACGCTGGTTCTGGCGATCGCCATCCTGAGCATTTTGCAAGGCGCCAGCAGCGCGGTGGGGCTCATGTTGATCCCCCTGATCTTCCCCAGGGCGGTCCGCGCGACCGGCCTCGCGTTTACCTATTCCCTGGGCGTCGCGGTCTTCGGGGGAACCGCGACCTACATCGTGACGTGGCTCGTCGGGGTCACCGACAATCCGCTGGCCTCGGTCTATTACGTGTTCGCAGCCAATCTGACGATGCTGGCGGCGATCTTCTGGGTGCGCCAAGGGCATTACGAATAGCCCTTATGTCCTCTCGGGGCCCGAAAGCCAAAAAGGCATATCGGTCATGGCGAATTCCGCGATCAATCGGTTCCAATTCTATAGCTCCGAGGCTGATATCTCCTCGCTGATCGAGACATGTTTCCATACGGACCCCTACGGCCTGTTCTGCCTTGATTTCGAGCGAATCCGTCCTTTGCCGCCGATGCTTGCGGATATCTCCCAAAGCGAGTCGGCGCTCGGCGCGGCGATACTGCTGCGCGGCCCCGTTCGCAAATTCGGATATGAGAGCGACGTCGTCGACGAATACGAGGTCCGATCCTCCGGCGCGAAGAATTTCGAAGAGCTTGAGGCCTGGGCGAGAAGGGAGCGCCCGCATATGTTGCGAGCGGGCGAACGATCCATCGCAGCGCATCAGACGACGGGATTTTGGAATCGCGACAACTGGATCGCGGAAGTCTGGGGCGCTGATGCGCTGTTCGAAAGTTTCGAGTTTCTGCGGCGTGAGCCCGGCGCTGTAGACCTCTCGTTCTCGACACGAATTTCCGGACCCGAGGGCATTTTCCGCGCGATCGCTCAGCGCTTTCCCTCTGCCGAAATCCACGCTTCGTCGCTTGAAGAGGGAAATGGCTACGCGTACCAGTTGGTCGCCGAGCGCGGCCAGATCACCGAAACGCGGCCCGAGATCACCGAGCAGCTTCGGACTGAGGTTTGCGGCAAAGCGTATCGAGACGAGGAGGCGGAACGCTTCGCGCGCCTTGAGGCTACAAAGCGCCGGGCCGAAGAGGATGATCCCGAGACGGCCGATTTGCTCAAAAGGCTTCTCGAAATGAAGGCTCAGGGCAAGGCCGCCTTGCGCGGAATCATCTCCCTCAAGACGAAACGGTTGACCGCGACGCCGGACTCGCCACAGGCGTCGCCAAGTCCCGGAAAGGGGAAATCCGGGACGTCGCCGACCGACGTCACCTGATCTCCGGGATCGCCTCCTCGCGGGCGAGATTGCCGAAGCGCGTCAGCTCGGCCTCGAATTGCAGTTCGACCATGCCGGTCGGCCCGTGGCGCTGCTTGCCGATGATCACCTCGGCGCGGCCGTGCGCGCGCTCCATCTCGTTCATCCAGGTGACGTGCTCTTCCGTGCCCGGGCGCGGCTCCTTGTTCTTGAGATAATATTCCTCGCGATAGACGAACAGCACGACGTCGGCGTCCTGCTCGATCGAGCCGGATTCACGCAGGTCCGAGAGCTGCGGGCGTTTGTCGTCGCGCTGCTCGACCTGACGCGAGAGCTGCGACAGCGCCAGAATCGGGACGTTCAGCTCCTTGGCGAGCGCCTTGAGGCCGGTGGTGATCTCGGTGAGCTCCTGCACGCGGTTTTCGCCGCGCGACTTCGAGCCCGCGAGCAGTTGCAGATAGTCGATCACCAGGAGGTCGAGCCCGCGTTGGCGCTTCAGCCGGCGCGCCCGCGCGGTGAGTTGCGCGATGGAAATGCCGCCGGTCTGGTCGATGAAGAACGGGATCGTCTGCATCTCGCGCACCGCTTCGGCGACGCGGTGGAAATCCGCTTCGGTGATGTCGCCGCGCCGGATCTTGTACGACGCGACGCCCGACTGCTCCGCGATGATGCGGGTCGCCAGTTGCTCGGCCGACATTTCCAGCGAGAAGAAGCCGACGATGCCGCCGTCGACCGTCTGCTGCACGCCGTCGGCGCGCGTTTCGCCGCGATAGGCCTTGGCGATGTTGAAGGCGATGTTGGTCGCCAGCGCCGTCTTGCCCATGCCCGGACGGCCCGCGAGGATGATCAGATCCGAAGCCTGCAGGCCGCCCATCTTCTGATCGAGATCGATCATGCCCGTTGCGACGCCGCTCAGGTGTCCGTCGCGCTCGTAGGCCTTGGCGGCCATGTCGACGGCGATCTTCAGGGCGTCGGAGAAGCGTTGGAAGCCGCCGTCGTAGCGCCCGCCTTCCGCGATCTGGTAGAGGCGTCGCTCGGCTTCCTCGATCTGGTCGCGCGGGGTCGAATCGACCGGCGCGTCATAGGCGACGTTGACCACGTCCTCGCCGATGTGGATCAGTTCGCGCCGCACCGCCAGATCGTGAATCGTGCGGCCGTAATCGTTGGCGTTGATGATCGTCGTCGCTTCGGCGGCCAGGCGCGCCAGATATTGCGGCACGCTGACGCCGCCGAGGTCGTGCTCGCCGAGGAACGTCTTCAGCGTGATCGGAGAGGCGAGCTTGCCGGCGCGGATCAGCGAGCCCGCGATCTCGTAGATGCGGCGATGAATCTCTTCGACGAAATGCTCGGCTTTGAGAAAATCGGACACCCGGTCATAGGCGTCGTTGTTGACGAGGATAGCGCCGAGGAGCGCCTGCTCGGCCTCGATGTTGAGCGGCGGCGTCCGGTAGGTTGGCTCCGAAGCATTGGCGACGGTCGCGTGCCGGCCAGGAAATTGTTCAACAGTCGCCATGGGCTCCTTCGAGCGATTCTTTTTGGAGGGGAGGGGAAGCGAACGCGAAACGCAACTCGACCGGGACGCCAGAATACGCGCGTCGATCAGTCGGCAAAAGCGTTGTGTCACGGATCGCGAGGCCCGGCGAGCGCCCGGGGAAAGATGGCGGAAAGTTGTCCCCGCAATCCCAGTAACAATAATTTTCCTCGCCTTCGCGTGAGCGCGGCGCTTGACTCTCGTTCGCCCGTCGAGAAGCCGACGCGCGGTTTTTTAGCGATTCTGCGGTTCCGCCGCGGAGCCGTTCCCTATGGCTTCAGCCGGTGCAGATGCTCGCCTTGGCCGCCGCATATTCGCTGGCGAGACGCGCGACGAGCTCGGCGACGGCCGTCACCGCCTTGACCGCTCCGATCCCTTGGCCGGAACCCCAGATGTCGCGCCACACTTTTGCGTCCGAGCCGCCCCTCGAGCCGAAGTTCATCGTCTTTACGTCGCCATTGGGCAGGTTGTCCGGGTCGAGCCCCGCCTTGACGATCGAGGGCCGGAGATAGTTGCCGTAGATGCCGGTGAACAGGCTGGAGCCGACGATATCCTCGGCGCGGCCGGAGACGATCGCCTGCTTGTAGTCGTCGATCGCGCGCGCTTCCCGCGTGGCGATGAACGCCGAGCCGATATAGGCGAGGTCGGCCCCCATCGCTTGCGCCGCAAGGATCGACCCGCCGTTGGCGATGGCGCCCGAGAGCGCGAGCGGTCCGTCGAACCATTGACGGATCTCCTGGACCAGCGCGAACGGCGAGAAGGGGCCGGCGTGACCGCCCGCGCCGGCGGCGACCGCGATCAGCCCGTCGGCGCCCTTCTCGATCGCCTTATGAGCGAAGCGGACGTTGATGATGTCGTGGAGCGTGACGCCGCCATAGGAATGAACGGCGGTGTTGACGTCCTCGCGCGCGCCGAGCGAGGTGATGACGATTGGCGCTTTCCATTTCACCGCCAATTCCATGTCCTGTTCGAGGCGGACGTTCGACTTGTGCACGATCTGATTGACCGCGAACGGCGCGGCCGGGCTCTCGGGGTGGGCGCGATCGTGCGCCGCGAGCGTCTCGGTGATTTCGTGCAGCCATTCGTCGAGCTGGCTGATCGGACGCGCATTGAGCGCCGGAAACGCGCCGACGATCCCCGCCTTGCATTGCGCGATCACCAACTCGGGGTGCGAAATGATGAATAGCGGCGCGCCGATCACCGGCAATCGGAGCTTTCCCCGCAAGGCGTTCGGCAGCGTCATGGTCCGCTCCTCAAGTTTGTTCACACCTAAACGATCAGACGTCCCGTGGCAAATTCATTTCGGTTCGGTCAGCCAGGCGCAGACGAAGCCGCCGCCTACGTCGCGTCGCAGCAATTGAGCCAGCCAGGGCATGACGATGCGCGCCTCGTCGATCAGGTCGAATGGCGGATTGACGACGAGGAGCCCGGTGCGGGTCAGCGGGGTCGGGGAATGCGCGCTCGGCGGCACAGCGCCGATATCGAGTTCGAGCCGCAGGATGTTGGGCGCGCCGAGCGCCGCGATCGCGTTGAGGAAGCGGGCGTCCTCGAGCGGCGCCTTGATCGGGCGCCACAACGCGTAGGTTCCGCGCGGCCATTTGAGGAGGGCGCGCCGGAGCGCCGCCTCGACGCGTTCGCTCTCATCTGGCTCTTCGTAGGGCGGATCGATCAGAACGAGGCCGCGCCGCTCCTTGGGCGGGACATAGGCGTTGAGCGCGACATAGCCGTCCGTCCCGACGATCGACAGACGGTTGTCGCGCCCCAGAGCCGCGACGAGGCGCTCGCGATCTTCAGGATGCGCTTCGCAAAGCGCGATGCGGTCCTGCGGCCGCAGCAGCGCCTGCGCCAGCGCCGGCGAACCGGGGTAGGAGGCGGGCCGCGCATCCGCGTCGAAGGGCCCGATCGCCTGGAGATAGGGCGCCAGCAGCGCGGCGACGGGGGCGGATGGCCGCGCCTTGAGGAGCCGCGCGACGCCGTCGCGCCATTCCGGCGAGCGGCGCGCCGCATCGCTCGAGAGATCGTAGCGGCCGGCGCCGGCGTGGGTGTCGATGAAGCGGAACGGCGCCTCTTTGCGCGCGAGATAGACGAGAATCCGCGCGAGGATCGCGTGCTTGAAGACGTCGGCGAAATTGCCGGCGTGGAAGGCGTGGCGGTAGTTCATCTGGCCGCCCCGATCAGCAGGCGCTCAACGGATCGGCGCGACGGCGATCGACGAGGCATGACACGTGTGGCCCGACACTTTCGGGCAATGGGCGAAGGCGCGCAGATCCTTGGAGACGCAGACGCGCACGTCGACGAGTTCGCCGCTTCTGCAGGTGATCGCCATCTCGTCCGGCTGCAAATTCGGATTGGCGGCGATGAAGGCTTGCGTGAGATCGCCCGGGGCGACCGTCAGCCGCTCGTGCGGCGCCTTCAGCATGTCGGGGACGACAATCTCGTCGCGCAGGGCTTTCACCGCGCTAAAATAGGTTCGCGGATCGAGGCCGGCGCACGTGCCGTGCTTGAGATATTCGTAGCGGGCGAGCCCTTCGTCGGGATAGACCCCCTGCGTGAGTTGCAAGGCGTCGCTGGGGATCGAGACGCCGTATTGGCAGTTCTGCGGGTTCGGCCCGAAGGACCGATCGGGCCAAAGGCCATGCACAACGAAGCCGGTCGAGGCGCCGCTGGCGCACTGATTCGGCGACTTGTCGGCGCCGCCTGTGTCGCAGAAGCCCGGCGACCAGGATAGGGTGAAGACATAGAAATCGAAATCGGCGGCGTCTTGCGCGCGCCCGGCGAACGGCGCGAGTGCGATCGCGCCGACCAAAAATCCGAGGATTGTCTGAAGGCGCATGGCCGGTTCCGGTGGGTGAAGGCGCTGCGCGAGGTCGGCGGGAAAAGTCGGGCTTGCCGTTTGTCGCCTCAGTAGAGCGCGCGAATCGCCTTCTCGCCGAGGAAACGCGCGGCGAACGGGCGCAGGGCGCTGCAGGCCGGGGCATAAGCGAGATTGCGGTCGAGGCCGACGACGCACCATTGCACCCCGTAGCCAAAGCCGATGATGCCGAGGTCCTCGCCGATCTGGTAAATGACCAACCGGCGTTTCGTATCGTTCACGAAGGCCCGCGCGACGCAATAGCGGCGCGGGATGTAGTCGAGACCGTTGGCGCGGAAGCCGATTTCGCGGACACGGTCATAGGTGCCGATCTGCAAGGTCGAATTCCAGTACTCGGATTCCTTTTGCCGGAATCGGTCGCTGATGAGCGAAAGGACGCCCGGATCGTCGCAGGGCGGCAAGTTGCCGGAATAGCTGGCATAACGCTGTTCGGCGGGGACCACGATGGGCTGCGCTTGCGCGGCCGCGCAGAGAGCGACCAGCGCCGCGATGCAAAAGATGATGCGATTCATGGTCGATTCTCGCCATTCCGATGAGTCGCGCCACCATGATGCGCGCCCCGCAGGGGGTCAAGGGCTCGGACGAAAAACCTACGGCGCGTGTCCCGCGCGCGACAGCAGGGGCGCCTCAGTTCAGGCGGTCCTTGAGCCCGGCGATTTCGCGGGCGGCCAATTCAGCCCCGGTAGCGCCTTTCGTCTCGCCGCGCAGCACGAGCTCGGCAGCCGCGGAGGCGTAGTCGGCGGCGGCGGCGCGTACGTCCGCGACGGCCTGACTCTCCGCGAGCGTGATCTTTGCCTCCGCCTGCTTGGTGCGCCGGGCGACGAAGTCGTTCATGCGCTCAGCGGTTTCCTTGGCCAGTTGCTCCGCTTGGGCGCGCGCCTCGGCGATGATCGCCGCGGCGGCGACCTCGGCTTCGGCGGCCTTTTTCTCGAAACTGGCGAGCAACGCGGTCGCCTCGGCGCGCAGCTTGGCGGCCTGCGCGAGTTCATCGGCGATCGCCTTGCCGCGCGCGTCGAGCGCGGTGAGGATGATTCGATGCACCCCGAGGTAGCCGAGCAGGCACAAGAAGGCGACAAAGGCGACGAGGACGAAAAATTCTGCGCCGAATTCCATGATGGGTGCCCCTCAGCTCGCTTTCACCGAATCGACGGCGGAGGCGATCGCCTCCGCCTTCGCGGGGCGCCCAATCAGACGCTCGACGATTGCTCCTGCGGCATCGCGCGCGATGGAGTCGACGTTGGACATGGCCTGTGCGCGCGTCGCGGCGATTTGCTTCTCGGCGGCGGCGAATTTGGCCGAGAGTTCTTCCTCGATGGCCTTGCGCTTGGCTTCCGATTCGGCGGCGAGTTGGTCGCGCGCGGCCTGAGCGAGGCTATGCGCCTTCGCGTGGGCGTCCGCCAGCGCCTTGTTGTGCGCGGCGGCGGCGGCGTCAGCTCTCTGCTGCATCGCCGTCGCCTCATCGAGATCCTTGGCGATGCGCGCCTTGCGCTCCTGGATCACCGCCCCGACCTTGGGCAGCGCCTTCCTCGACATGAAGTAATAGAGCGCGCCGAAGCTGATCGCCAGCCACAGCAACTGCGAGGGAAACGTGCCGCTGTCGAACGGGGGAAAGTTCGAGTGGCCGCCGGCCTCGTGGCCGACTTCGGCTTGCGTCGCCGTAGAACTCGATGTCTGCGCGGTTTGAGCCATCGCTTTTCAATTGTCCTGTGGCGGGAAAGCGCCACACTGGCGCTTCCCGCGATGGGTCAGCGAATTGAGCGCGCCTTAGACGGCGAACAGCAGCAGGAATGCGATCAGCAGCGCGAAAATGCCAAGCGCTTCGGTCACGGCAAAGCCGAAGATCAAGCGGCCGAACTGACCGTCGACCGCGCTCGGGTTGCGCAAGGCGCCGTTAAGAAACTGGCCGAACAGCGTGCCCACGCCGATGCCGGCGGCCCCGGTTCCGATCGCGGCGAGGCCCGCCCCGACGTATTTCGCGGCCAGGGCTAATTCGTGGGGTTCCATTCTCAAACTCCTGCTTTTCGATTGTAAGGTTGCGGGAAAAAGACCGGTCAGTGACCGCCGGGATGCAGCGCGTCATTGAGGTACATGCAGGTCAGCATGGCGAAGACATAGGCCTGCAGGAACGCGACGAGCAGTTCGAGGGCGAAGACGCCGACGTTCATGACGATTGGGAATACGGCCAAAGCCTTGAACAACGCGCTCGCGCTGAGCAGCATGACGGTGAAGCCGCCGAAAACGGCGAGCGTGATGTGGCCGGCGAGCATGTTGGCGAAGAGACGGACGGAATGGCTCAGCGGGCGCGTCAGGAAGGAAACGACTTCGATGGCCACGACCAGCGGCAGGATATAGATCGGCACGTCAGGGGGCACGAACAGCTTGAACCAATGCAAGCCGTGCTCCTTCAAACCGACCACGACGACAATGAAAAACACCAGCAACGCCAGCGCCGCGGTGATGACGATCTGGGCCGTGACTTCGAAGGTATAAGCAGGAAGTCCGATGAGATTGATGACGAGAACGAACATGAAGATGCTGAACACCAGCGGGAAGAACCGCATGCCGGCCTCGCCAGCCGCCGAGCGCAGCATGCCGGCGACGAATTCGTAAGACATCTCAGCGAGCGCCTGCATCCGGCCGGGAACGCCCGCGCTGCCCCTGGCTCCGACCGCCATCAGCCCGCAGACGACGGCGACGCTGACCAGCATGTAGAGCGACGAGTTGGTGAGCGAGAAGTCGCGATGGGCGATCTCGATCTGCACGAGCGGCGATATAGAGAATTGTTCGATCGGATTCATCGCCGGTCCGGCCACGTCTAGTCCTCGTCGTCGTCCGCCCCGCGCAGGGCCCCCGTCTCGGCCGAGGGGGCCGAGCGCCGCACGTCTTTATCCGGCGGGGCGCTGTCAGACAAGCGCGAATTGTGATCGATAGGACGTCTTTTGGGCGAGGTCGCCCGGATGATGTTCCAGACGCCGCCGACCGCGCCAAGCAGGAAGAACGTAATCAGGAACGCCGGTTTTGTTCCGAGCCAGCGATCGGTTTGCCAGCCGATCAGGCCGCCGACGACGATCGAGGCGGCCATTTCGCCCGCGGCGCGAACCGCCATCGACATCGACGAGCGCGTCGCTTCCTGCTCGGCTTCGGTGGGGCCGGCCGCCTCGCTGGCGCGCTTCTCGGCATTTCGCCGGGAGAGCGAGTTCCTCAGCGCGTCAAGCTTGGCTTGATCGTCGTCGGGCTCCGCCATTGGGCCTCGGGCTCCACGCCTTGCGATTGTTTAGGGCGATCAGCCGTGACAAGAAGCCGCGCGCCTGTCAATGCGCGCCCCGAGGGTTCCGCTTGACCCCCGGGGCCGCCTCGGGCAAGGCAGGCGCCTTCCTCAATTCCGGCGCTGACGACCATGACCGATCCCATGCCATCCCCCCGCGTCCGCGCCGCTCTGCCGCGCGGGCTGGTCGACCGCGACGCGACCGACATCGCCGGCGCCGAGGCGATGATGGCGAAGATCCGCGCCGTCTACGAACTCTATGGTTTCGAGGCGGTGGAGACGCCGTTCATCGAATACACCGAGGCGCTGGGCAAGTTCCTGCCCGACCAGGACCGGCCGAACGAGGGCGTGTTCTCGTTCAAGGACGACGACGAGCAATGGCTGTCGCTGCGCTACGACCTCACCGCGCCGCTCGCCCGCTACGTCGCCGAGCATTACGAAAAGCTGCCGAAGCCCTATCGCTCCTATCGCGCCGGCTGGGTGTTCCGCAACGAAAAGCCGGGACCGGGGCGCTTCCGCCAGTTCATGCAATTCGACGCCGACACCGTGGGCGCCGCCTCGCCGGCCGCCGACGCCGAGATCTGCATGATGGCCGCCGATTGCCTGGAGGCGCTGGGGATCGAGCGCGGCGACTACGTGATCAGGGTCAATAGCCGCAAGGTGCTCGATGGCGTGATGGAATCAATCGGGCTTGCCGGGCCAGAGAACTCAGGACGAAGGCTCACTGTGCTTCGGGCCATGGATAAGTTTGATCGCCTCGGCGCTGAGGGTGTGCGCGCACTACTGGGACAGGGTCGAAGGGACGAGAGCGGTGATTTTACGAGAGGCGCAAACCTTTCCGACGAACAAGCCGCTTCGTTGATCCGACTTCTCGAATTTGGCCACACCTATGATCTGATGCAGAGAAATGAGCTTCACGATGTGGACGCGAGCTTCCCAAATCCATTTATCAATCCACCTTCGGAGTGGAATCCATCCGCGTATGGGGATGGAGATCGCATCGCGAAAAAAGCTGATTCAATCCAGGGAGTAAACCCCGAAAATAGACGACACGAATACAGCTTTGGCCTGGACGTTCTTGGTGAATTGGTCTGGCTCTTTGAAATGAACGACACTCTTGCAGCCGGAATCCGAGAGTTGGCTGAAATGGAGAGACTGTTTCAAAGTGCGGGCTACGTTGATGTCGTTAATGAGAAGGCCAGCGCCGAAATTGCTGCGCCTAGAATCATGATCGACCCCTCCGTGGTGCGCGGCCTGGAATATTACACCGGTCCCGTCTTCGAGGCCGAACTCACCTTCGAAACAACTGGCGAGGACGGCAAGCCGATCCGCTTCGGCTCGGTCGGCGGCGGCGGGCGCTACGACGGCCTGGTGGCGCGCTTTCGCGGCGAAGCCGTTCCGGCCACCGGCTTCTCCATCGGGGTTTCCCGCCTGCTGTCGGCCTTGCGCGCAATTCGCAGCCCGATCGTCGCCTCGGCCGCCAAACCCGGCCCGGTCGTCGTCGTCGTGCTCGACCGCGACCACATGGCGGACTACCAGCGGCTCGTCGCAACCCTGCGCGGCGCCGGCGTCGCGGCCGAAATGTATCTCGGCGCCAGCGGCCTCAACGCGCAGCTCAAATACGCCGACAAGCGCGGCAGCCTCTGCGCCGTCATCCAGGGATCGAACGAACGCGACGCGGCGGGCGGCCGGCAGGTCGTCATTCGCGATCTCTTGCTCGGCGCCGAACTCGCCAAGGCGAGCAAGGACCGCGCCGATTATCTCGAATTGCGCCAGCGCGCGCAGTTCGCCGCGCCCGAGGCCGAACTCGTCGCGCGCGTGCGCGAAGTGCTGGAGCGGAGCCGAACTTAGTGGTTTGCGACAGCAAAATCGAAAAGGCGCCGGGTCCTTCCCTTCCAGAGCGCTTTGCACCTAGGCGCCAGCGGCCCCCTCTCCCCGCGCGCGGGGAGAGGGGACACAGCGCGGCCTTGCGCGGCGAATGCGAAGCCTTCGTCCGCGTCGGCTTCGCCGAAACCTTCCCCCGCGAAGAGGGAAGGGGCGCCCCGTCGCCATGAGCAGCGATCACCAATACATCTATCTCTGCTACGGCAGGTCCCCGAGCGTGCTGCGGGAGCTGCGCTACAGCATCGAGACGCTGCTGCCCGAAATCGGCGGCGACGCGTCGCGGATCACCATATTCACTGACCAGCCGCGCCTGTTCGATCCATGCAGGGAGCGCATCGTCGACATCGGCCCGAGGCTCGCGAAAATGACCTGGGGCCGGACCTATATGTTTCGCGCCAAGCCGATCGTCCTCGCGGACGCGCTCAGGCTGCACGGTCGGGCCTGCGTCCTGCTCGACACCGACAGCTTCATCCGGCGGGGTTTCGACGCCGAGGTGGCGAGCGCGCTCCGGTCGGGCGCGGCGATGAACAGCTTCGTGCGCAACGACCCCTATCCCTTCTTCGGCGCCTATGAGACGGAACTGCCGCATCTCGGTCACTATCGCTTCGATCCCGAGAAAGCGCTAATGCTCAATTCCGGCCTCGTCGCGGCGCGGGCCGAACATCTGCCGCTGCTCGACGACGCCGTCATCCTCATCGACAGGCTATGGGCGGCCGGGCTGGTGCGGCACGATCTCGAACAATTCGCCGTCGCCGAGAGCTTTCGCCTCGGCGGGGTCCCGATCCAGCTGATCAATCGCGAATTCGTGCATTATTGCCCCCGCTGGTCGAAGCGCTACATGCGCCGGCAGCTTCGGCGCTATCGGAAGTCGTTCGTCGAGGCGCGGCGCGCCGCTCGTCCGTCCATTCCATTCAGCAAGGCGCGCGTGAGAATGTTCAAGGGGGTTTCGCTGCTCAAGCTCGCTCTGCGCGCCCTGTCGAGGGGGCGGCCGCGCCGACGGGGCGCCGGCGAGTGAGCCCGGCCCATCGATCAAGGACAGCGCCGCCCAGGACTGGTATGAATTGCGAGCGGAATTTCAATCCGAGTGGCCGCTCCCGCGCGGGCCTTGTTGAAAGCGAAGCTCGACAAGGCGTATGAAGCGCTGTTCGTCGGCCCGCGAGCAGGGGGGCGGGGAGTGATTGCGATTGTGAGAGACGCCAATCGGAAAGCGCGCAAGGCCGATCTCGCCACCGCGCCGGTCCAGGCCAAACGCTTCGGGGCCACGCGGCAGCGTCGCGCCGCCTCGATGCTCGAGGATTACACCGAACTCATCGCCGACCTGATCGCCTGCGACGGCGAGGCGCGCACCACCGATATCGCGGAGCGGCTGGGAGTGGCTCACCCGACCGCGAGCAAGGCGATCGCGCGCCTGAAGCGTGAGGGCCTGGCGGTGGCGCGGCCCTATCGCGGCGTCTTTCTCACCGAGGCCGGCAAGGCGATGGCCGAGCGCTCGCGCCAGCGCCATCGTCTCGTCGTCGATCTGCTGCTCGCCGTCGGCGTGCCCCTCGAGGCCGCCGAAGCGGACGCCGAGGGCGTCGAGCACTACGTCTCGCAGACGACGCTGAAGGCGTTCGAGGCGTTCCTGAAAGAGCGCCGGAAGTAGCTCGGCCGGCGTCAGGCGCTGCCGATGGCGATGCCGGCCGCGAGCACCAGCCCGCCGCCCAGCATGACCTTGGCCGCGGCGGAAAGGGGCGGCGTATCCATGAAGCGCCACTGAATCCAGGCGATGATCGCGAGTTCGATGACGACGACGACGCAGGCGATCACCGTCGCGGTGAAGAAGTGGGGGATGAGATAGGGCAGCGTGTGGCCGATGCCGCCGGCGATGGTCATCAGGCCGCAGACAAGCCCGCGCAGGATCGGCGTGCCGCGTCCCGACAATTTGCCGTCGTCGGCGAGCGCCTCCGCGAAGCCCATGGAAATGCCGGCGCCGATCGACGCCGCGATGCCGACGAGGAAGGCGTTCCAGGGATTGTGGGTGGCGAAGGCGGCGGCGAACACCGGCGCGAGCGTCGACACCGATCCGTCCATCAGCCCGACGAGGCCCGGCTGGATGATCTGCAGGATGAAGCGCCGGCGCGCGCCCTCGTCCTCGGTCCGGCGGGCGTCGGGCGTCAGGTATTCCTCCTCGAGCGAGGCGGCGGTCTGATCGTGCATGACCTCGGCCTCGGCGAGATCGCCGAGCAACTTGCGGATCGCCGCGTCGCTGGTGCGCTCGAGCGCCAGACGATAGAAGCGCTCCGCGTCCTGCTCCATTTCGCGGACGCGCGCCCGCACCGCGTCGACGCCGAGCGGACGCGTCTGCCAGATCGGCTTGCGCGAGATGTAGCCGCGAATGTCCTGGCGGCGGATGAGCGGAATGTGCTCGCCGAATTTCAACACGAAGAGGTCGATCAGGCGACGCCGATGCGTGTTCTCTTCGGCCGCCATCTCCGCGAAGACCTGGGCGGTGGCGGGATAATTCTCGCGCAGGCCGTCGGCGAAGTCGGCGTAGATGCACCCATCCTCTTCCTCGCTGCCGATGGCGAGGGCGAGAATCTCGCGCTCGGAGAGGTCGTCGAAATTGCGCATAGACGGAGCTCCAGAAAGCGCAATCGGCGCGCCGGAAATGGCCGGCTCGACCGCCGCGTCGAGAAATGAAACGCCAGCGCTCGGCGCACTGGCATCGAATTAGACTAATTCTAATCTAGGCGCCCGCCGCCGCGCGGTCAACCGCTCGGCTTGCTTTAGCGTCGGGGCTGCTCTACGGCCTGAGCCCCCATCCGCTCCTGTCTCATTTGCGCCGATCGTGACGAATCCTCCCCAACTCGACCAATTTTTGCGTATCGTCGTCAAAGTCGGCTCGTCCCTGCTGGTGGACGGCGCTCGCGGAATTTTGAAGCAGGACTGGCTCGACGCGCTGGTCGCGGACATCGCGGGGCTGCACGCGCGGGGCGCGGACGTCCTCGTGGTCTCCTCGGGCGCGATCGCGCTCGGGCGCACCCTTGCGGGCCTGCGCAAGGGGGCGCTGAAACTGGAGGACAGTCAGGCGGCGGCGGCGATCGGCCAGATCGCGCTCGCTCGCGCGTGGTCGCAGGCGCTGCACCAGCGCGGCATCGTCGCCGGCCAAGTGCTGCTGACGTTGCAGGATACGGAGGAGCGGCGGCGCTATCTCAACGCGCGCGAGACGCTGGCGCGGCTTTCGTCGATGCGGGCGGTTCCTGTCATCAACGAGAACGATACCGTCGCCACCAGCGAAATCCGCTACGGCGACAACGATCGGCTCGCCGCGCGGGTGGCGACGATGGCGAGCGCCGATCTCCTCATCCTGCTCTCCGACGTCGCCGGCCTCTACGAAGCGCCGCCGAAGGACGATCCGAAGGCCAAGCTGATCCCGCTCGTCGAGCGCATCACGCCGCAGATCGAGGCGATGGCGGGCGGCGCGGCCTCCGAGCTGTCACGGGGCGGCATGCGCACCAAGATCGAGGCGGCGCGCATCGCCACCAGCGGCGGCGCCCACATGGTGATCGCGGACGGGCGCGTCCCGCACCCGATCGCTCGCGTCGGCGATGGCGGCCCCTGCACATGGTTCTTGACGCCGTCCAACCCGGTGACCGCGCGCAAGGTCTGGATCGGCGGCACGCTGGAGCTCAAGGGCGCGATTACGATCGACGCCGGCGCCGCCAAGGCGCTGGCGAGCGGCAAGAGCCTGCTGCCGGCTGGCGTCAAGCGCGTCGAGGGCGTCTTCGCGCGCGGCGACTGCGTCGCGATCCGCGACGAAGCCGGCGTCGAGATCGGCCGCGGCCTCATCGCCTACGACGCCCTCCACGCCGAACGCATCCGCGGCCGCAATTCGCGCGACATCGCGCATGTGCTGGGCGTGACCGGGCGGACCGAGATGATCCATCGCGACGACATGGCGCTTGCCGAGAGGTGAGACGGGCTAGGCGCCTGAATTCAAGCCGCGCCTTCTTCGATCAAGAGCGCCTTTTCCGCCCGCGCGGCGTCGGCCAGCGCGCCGTCGAGCGTCGCCAGCGGGTATCCATTTCGCAACGCCAATTCGAGATACGCTGCGTCGTAGACGGTCAGCCGGCGCCGGCGAGCGAGTTGCATAAGGGCCTCTTCGTCGACCTCCGCGTCAATCGTGATCGGAAGTGCGGCGAGCAGGCGCAGCGCCGTGGCTGATTGGGCGGAGTCGATGCGCTTACGCCGCTCGCTGACGATCAGCACGTTGCGAAGCTCGAACCACCATACGGCGGGCGCCGCAATTGTGTCGTGGGCGACGCGGGCGAATGCGGTTTCGGCGATCGCGTGGCGTTCGTCGGGCATGAGCCAACAAACCGCGACCGAGGCGTCGACGACGAAGGGCATCAGTACTTGTGTCCCTCGTGACGCGCCGTGAGGATGTCCTCGAGCGCGATGTTCGGCATTGTCTTCCGGAATTCCTCGATTTCGGCCATCGCGCGCGCAACTCTGGCCTGACGATCATCCGCTTCGGGGACAATGCGGGCGATTGGCCTCCCGTGGCGCGTGATGACAATGGTTTGGCCGCGCTCGACCTCGTCGAGCAGGCGCGACAGATGCGCCTTGGCCTCCGCCGCTTGGATCGAGCGCATGGCGAGTTTCCTACGTGACTAGTTAATTCGACTAGTCACAATAGCTTCCAGGGGTGCGGAAGTCAAAGCGAGGCCGCTCGAACTCGAGAGCGAGGAGTCGCAGGCGGAAGATCGCCCGCTACCCGCTGTTGCGCAGTCCCGCCGAAATGCCGTTGATCGTCAACTGAATGCCCGTCAGCACCTTGTCGCTCGCCGAATGGGCGCGATGCAGTTTCAGGAGTTCGACCTGCACGTGGTTGAGGGGATCGAGATAGGGAAAGCGGTTCTGAATCGAGCGCAGCAGCAGCGGATTGCTCTCCAGCAAATGCTCCTGCTCCATGATCGTGTTGAGCGCTTCGACCGAATCCCGCCATTCGCGGGAAATGCGCGAGAAGATCGCCTCGCGCAGCGCGACGTCGCTGACCAATTGGGCATAGCGCGAGGCGATGGCGAGGCTCGATTTGGCGAGCACCATGTCCATGTTGGAGAGCAGGGTGCGGAAGAAGGGCCAGTTGCGATACATCGCCTTGAGTTGATCGACGCCGTCCTTGGGATTGGCGGCGACGAACGCCTTGACCGCGGAGCCGAAGCCGTACCAGCCGGGAAGCATCAGCCGGCACTGCGCCCAGGAGAACACCCAGGGAATCGCCCGCAAATCCGCGATCGCCGTCGTCTTCTTGCGCGAAGCGGGGCGCGAACCGATGTTGAGCGTCGCGATCTCGGTGATGACGGTCGAGGACCAGAAATAACGCTCGAAGCCCTCGGTCTCGTAGACGAGCCCGCGATAGGCGGCGAACGCGCTTTGCGACAGCGCCTCCATCGCGCTCAAGTACGCCGGATCGGGCGCGGCGACTTTCTCCTGCAAGAGGCTCGCCTCCAATGTCGCCGAGGCGAGCGTCTCGAGATTGCGCCGCCCGACCTCGCCGTTGGAATATTTGCTCGAAATGATTTCGCCCTGTTCGGTGATGCGGATCTGGCCCTGCACCGCGCCGCCGGGCTGCGCCAGGATCGCGTCGTAGCTCGGGCCGCCGCCGCGTCCGACCGACCCGCCGCGTCCGTGAAACAGGCGAATGCGCACGCCTTGTCGCTTGAACACCTCGATCAGGCCGATCTCGGCCTTGTAGAGCTCCCAGCCCGAGGTGACGAAGCCGCCATCCTTGTTGGAATCGGAATAGCCGAGCATCACCTCCTGCTCGCCGCCGAGATTGTCGACGAGACGGCGGTATTCGGGAATGGCGAGCAGTCGGTCCATCACCTCGACGCAGGCGCGCAAATCCTCGATCGTCTCGAACAGCGGGACCATGTTGAGCGCGGCCCGCCCGTCGGCGCCGACGAGCCCGACCTCCTTGAGCAGCAGCGCGAGTTCGAGCATGTCCGAAACGCCTTGCGCCTTGGAGATGATGCTGGTGCGGATCGCGTCCGGACCGTAGGTCTGGCGGATCGCCGCGGCGGTGCGGAACAGCGCCAGTTCGCCCGCGGTCTCCTCGCTATAGGCGAAAAACGGTGAGACGAGCGGGCGCGGCGAGCGCAGTTCGTTCAGCAGCAGCGCGACGCGCGCCTCTTCGTCGAGCTTGAGGTATTGGACGCCCGGCGTCGCCGCGGCGAAGAGTTCGGCGACGGTGCGTTCGTGCACGTCGGAGTTCTGGCGCAGATCGAGCGGGGCGAGATGAAAGCCGAAGACGTCGACGGCGCGGCGCAGCCCGCGCAACCGGCCGCGCGCAAGAATGGCGGCGCCGTTGGCCTCGAGCGAATCGGCGATGGCCGCTAGATCGGCGCTGAGCTCGGATACGCTCGCGTAAGCCGGCGCGTCGGTCAGCGGTTGGCGCAGGACGACGACATGGTCGAGGTTGCGCGCCGTCTTGGCGAGGCGCGAGTAGATGCCGGCGATGGCGCGCCGGTAGGGTTCGTCGCGCCGCGTCGTCGACGTGTCGGTGGAGCGCTCGGCGAGCGCCGCCAGAGCGTCGCTGACCCGGACGAGGCCCGAACTCAGCGACAGCTCGCCGCCGAGTTCATGCAGTTCCGCGAGATAATGGCCGAGCGCGCTGGCGCTCTGCAACCGGGTCGCCTCGCTCAGCACGTCGGCGGTGACAAAGGGGTTGCCGTCGCGATCGCCGCCGATCCAGGAGCCGACGCGCAGGAACGGAGCGATGCGCTTGCCCGCCTGCGCCGGATCCTGGCGCGCCAGTTCGTCCTCGATCGCGCCGTAGAGCCGCGGCAGTTCGCGAAAGAAGGTGTAGTCGTAATAGGAAAGGCCGTTGGCGACCTCGTCGATCACCCGCAAGCGCGTCTGGCGCAGCATGTTGGTGCGCCACAGGATGAGAATGGCGCGCCGCAATTGCTCCTCGACGCGCGCCAGTTCGACATCGTCGCCGCCATGGCGCTGGCGGGCGTCGAGCAGCGCGGCGATCTCCAGTTCGCGCGTCAGCGTGCTCTTGCGCCGGACCTCCGTCGGGTGGGCGGTGAGCACCGGGCTGACGAGCGCGTGGTCGAAGAAGGCGCGCAGCGCGTGAGCGTCGATGCCGGCCTCGGCGGCCCGGTTGAAGGCGTAGGTCAGCGCGCCCGGCCGCGGCTCCGACTTCATCCGCACATGCGCGCGGTTGCGGCGGATATGGTGCTGATCCTCGGCGATATTGGCGAGATGCGAGAAATAGCTGAAGGCGCGCACGATGCTCAGCGTCTGGTCGTTGTCGAGGCTGTCGAGGGTCGCCTCCAGTTCGCGCCGGGCGCCGATCTCGTTGTCCCTGTGGAATCGGATCGAGGCCTGGCGGATGCGCTCGACGATCGCATAGACCTCGGCGCCCTCCTGTTCGCGGACGGTGTCGCCGAGCAGGCGTCCCAGCAGGCGGATGTCGGCGCGCAGCGGCGCGTCCTTTTCCGCCTCGGCGATTTCGCGCTCTTTCATGACGGCGATCGACATTGGCGGGACCCCGGAGTTTTGTCTATGTTGCAGCGCGTCAATCGGCAAATCAAGGGATTAGCGCGCTATCCGTTCGATGCAAGCTCGGCGCCAAGGCGCGCCCGCAGCGCCGCCGGATCTTTCAGCGCGCACTCGAACACCACCACGGCGCGCCAGCCCATCGCCTCCAGCGCTTTGACGCTCTCGGCGTCGCGGGCGCGATTGCGCGCGATCTTTTGGCGCCAATAGTCCGCGTTGTCCCTGGGCATCCGCGCGCCGCGCGGGCAATCGTGGCCGTGCCAAAAACAGCCGTGCACGAAGATCGCCAACCGCCGGCCGCTGTAGACGATATCGGGCTTGCCCGGCAGATCGGCCCGATGCAGGCGATAGCCGGGCGCGAGGGAACGCAGCATCGCGCGCACCTTGAGTTCCGGCCCGGTGTCGCGCGACTTGACCGCGCGCATGACGGCGGAGCGCTCCGGGGAGGGTTTGCGCAGAGGCGTCATGCGCGAATGGCGATGGGCGGCTCGCGTGCGCCTTCACTTTGCGCCGCGAGCAGCGGCAGCAGCAGATGGTCGCTGAGAAAGCGCACGACCGGCGCCGCGACGCCGTCGCCGACGAGGCGATAGGCGTCGTTGCGCCGTGCGGGCAGGCGGTAGCTCTCCGGCAATCCCATCAGCCGCGCCGCTTCGCGCGCGCCGATCAGCCGCGAGCGCGTCGTCTCGCCCTCGACTTCGATCAGGAATTGCCGGCTGGAGCCGCCGGCGGGCGTTCGCAGGCAACCCGCCAGGCCGTCGAAACGCGCCTCGGCCCGCACTTTCGTTCCGCCCGCCCCATCCGGGCGGGTGCGCCGGAACAACGCGCCGACCTGACGCGAGCCGCGCGCCCGGGCGGCCGCCAGATCGCGTAAGGATGCCTTCGACATCGCGGCGACAAAGGCGCGGGTCTGCTCCTCGGCGTGCCAGGGCGCGTCCTCCGGATCCTCGTCGAGGCAATCGATGAGGGAAAGATTGGCGCGCGGCGGCTCGGGGAGACGCCACCAAATCCAGGCTTGCGCCAACGCCGACGGCAGGCCGGCGAACGCCCGGCGCAGCGCGGGCGCGGCGAACTGCGAGGCCGGCGCAAGCGCCGTCAGCGCCTCGGGCGGGGAAAAATCGTCGCGCAATGCAACAATGAACAGACGCGGGCGCGATTGCGGCACAAAATGCGCCGCGTCGATCGTCAGCGCGCCGAAGCGATAGCCGAGGCCGTCCAAAGCGCGGCACAATGCGACGAAATCCGCGCCGTCCTTCGAGGTCAGCGCGCCCAGCACGTTTTCCAGCGCGATGATCTTGGGCGCGCGCCCCTCCCGCGCGAGATCGCGCATCAGCGCGTGAAAACCCCAGAATGCGCCAGAGCGCGCGCCCGAAAGCCCGGCGCCGGCCCCGGCGAGCGAAAGGTCCTGGCAGGGGAACGACGCCCAGGCGAGATCGGCTTCGCCAGGCAGGTCGGCGCTGGTCAGGGCCGCGATGTCGCCGCGCCGAAGGTGGCCCGCGCCCCAATTTTCGACATAGGCCTTCGCCTTGCTCGGGTCGAGGTCGTTGGCGAGGAGACAACGCCAGGCGGCTCCGAGCCCAACGCGCGCCATGCCGCCGCCGCAGAAGAATTCGTAAAACCCGGGTCGGGCGGATGACGGCGAATTGCTCACATGGGGAGAATAGAGCATTTTTCCACGAGCCGGGACGCCCCGCCTTGACGCGGGGCGCGCCCTGTTGCGTTTATGCCCCCATGAGCGAATTCGTCATACCTTTTCCTGTTCTCGTCGCCGATGTCGGCGGCACCAATGTGCGATTCGCGCTCCAAGCGGCGCCCGACGGGCCGCTTGGGACGGTTGTGCATTTGAAGACCGGGGACTATCCTGGCCTCGTCGAGGCGATCGAGGCGGCGATCCCTCAACTCGGCGGCCGGCCGCGCTCGGTCATCGCTTGCGGCGCCGGGCCGGTCGACGGGCGCAGGCTCAAGCTCACCAACGCGCCCTGGGTGATCGACGGTCCGGAGGCGGCGCGACGGCTCGGCTTCGGCCAGGGGCTGCTGTTCAACGATTTCGAGGCGCAGGCCCTCTCGCTGCCGGCGATCCCGAGGGACTGGGCGCGCGCGATCGGACCGACCCCCTTCGGCCCTCGGGGGCCCCAGGTCATACTTGGACCCGGCACGGGCCTGGGGATCGGCGCCCTCGTCGAAGCGGGTGGCCGCCACACGCCGCTCGCCTCCGAGGCGTGTCACATCGATTTCGGCCCGGTCGGCGATGAGGAGAGCGCGCTGTGGCCGCATCTCGAGCGCGCCCATGGCCGCGTGACCACCGAAAGCGTCATCTCCGGCCCCGGCCTGCTTCGGGTGCATGCGGCGCGCTTGGCCGCGCTCGGACGGCCGAAGCCTTCGTTCGACGCGCCGGCGCTGGTCGGCGCGGCGCTGGCGGATCGGGACGGCGAGGAGGCGGCGAGCCTCAGGCTGTTCTGGCGCATCGTCGCGCGCTTTTCCGGCGACATGGGCGTCGCCTTCGTGGCGACCGGAGGCGTCACGCTCGCCGGCGGGGTGCTGCCGCGCATTGTCGATTTCCTCGATGACGCCGTGTTCCGCCGCGCCTTCGAGGCCAAAGCGCCGGTCGACGGGCTGGCGCGGCGCATTCCGACGCGGCTGGTCATGCGCGCCGATTCCGTGCTCGTCGGGATGGCGGCGATCGCCGCCATGCCGCAGCGCTACGCGATCGACACCGAGGCGCGCGCCTGGGTTTGAGCGAAGTCAAATTCGGCCTGGCGCCGCGCTTTTGCCGCTTTTTTCCTGCGCTGTCGCGCGGTCACGAGTTGTTGTATATGGAAAACTTGATGAAGACAGGATTCTCGACAATGACGAGGCGCTTTCCCTTTATGCTGCTTCTTGCGCTGTCGCTCGGCGGCGCGGGCTGGGCGGTTCCCGCCTATGCGCAAAGCTGCGGCGAAGACCTGCAAAAGCTTGCGCAGCGGCGCGAGGCCGAACTGGCGATCATCAACAATCTGGTCAAGGCGGCGCACGGCAAGCAACTCGATCCCGCCGTGTTCTGCGCCAAGTCCGCCGGCCTCAACTCGGCGGAAAACGCGATGATCGCCTACATGGAAAAGAACAAGGACTGGTGCCAGGTCCCCGACGACGCGCTCGCCCAGCTCAAGGCCAACCACACCAAGAGCCTCGCCTTCTCCGCCAAGGCCTGCAAAGTGGCCGCGGAAATGAAGAAGATGAAGGAACAACAGGCGCAGGGCGGTCCTCAGGCCCAGCCGCTGCCGACCGGCCCGCTTTGAGTCTCGGGGCCTCTCGGCAGGGCGTGCTGCCGGACGCGCGGCCGACGAGCCTCGTGCTGCGGCTGACGCCGAATTTCGCGCTGCCGTTCGTGCAATTGGCGCGGCTCGACCGCCCGGCCGGCTGGCAATTGCTGCTCGCGCCGTGCTGGCAATCGACAGCGCTGGCTGGCCTTGCGGCCCATCGCGGGCACAACCTCTGGCATCTCGCGCTGTTCTTCGTCGGCGCGATCGCGATGCGCGGCGCCGGCTGCACTTACAACGACATTCTCGATCGCAAGCTTGACGCGGGCGTCGAACGCACCAAGGGACGTCCGCTGCCGTCGGGACGGGTGAGCGTCGGCGCGGCCGCGGCCTTTCTCGTCGCGCAGGCGCTGGTCGGCCTCGGCGTCCTTCTTTCGCTCAATCGATTCTCGATCGAACTGGGCTTCGCCTCGCTGGCGATCGTCGCCGTCTATCCCCTGATGAAGCGGGTCACCTCGTGGCCGCAGGCAGTGCTGGGCCTCGCCTTTTCCTGGGGCGCGCTGATGGGGTGGTCGGCGACCTACGGCGCCCTCGCGCCGCCCGCGCTGCTGCTCTACGCCTCGGCGTTTTGCTGGACGATCGGCTACGACACCATCTACGCGCTGCAGGACGCGCGCGACGACGCGATCGTCGGCATCAAGTCCACCGCGCGGCTCTTCGGCGCCCATGCCCGGCTCGGGGTCGGCCTGTTCTATCTCCTGACCGCGCTCCTCGCTCAAGGCGCGCTGCTGACGGCGGGCGCCGGCGCTGTCGCCGAACTCGGCTGGGCGGCCTTCTGCGCGCATCTCTTCTGGCAACTCGCCCAAGTCGAAGGCGCAAACCCGGCCACGGCGCTGATGCTGTTCCGCTCCAATCGCGACGCGGGGCTGATCCTGTTCGCAGGAATTGCGCTGGAGGGGGGGATGCGCGCGGCGGGGTTGTAATTCGAACGTCCGAACTCAACGATGCGTCATGCCGTTCCGCTTGCGACAATTGCCGAGAGATTATCGACGGCCTCACCGCGTGGGTGACCGGGACAAGCCCGGTCATGACGGCCGGCCATGGATTGGCCAAGTCGCTGAGCCGGCTCCGCTCGCCTACCGCCGCCGGCGCCGCGTCGTCTCGCCTCCCGCCTTCGGCGCCGGCAATTCGACCGCCTTGGCGAGATTCGGGAACGCGTCGATCTTGTTGGGGATCGCCATCGCCGCGACGAAGTGCTCCTGGAAGCGCGGCTCGATGGCGGTTTCGATCTTTTCGATGCCGCGCACGACGCCCTCGATTTCAGCCCGCGCGGCCCGGTTGAGCAGCGCGATGCGCGCCCCGACGCCGGCGGCGTTGCCCGCCGCGGCGACGTGAGCGAGTTCGCAATCCGGGATCATGCCGAGCGTCATCGCGTAGAGCGGATCGATGTGGCTGCCGAAGGCGCCGGCGAGTGAGATCCGTTGTGGGGCGCCGGCGCCGAGGCGTTCGACGAGCAATTGCGCGCCGGCGTAAAGCGCCGCCTTGGCCAATTGGATCGCGCGCACATCGGTCTGATGAATGAGCAGGCGCGGCTCGCCCTCGCTGAGCACATAGGAGAACGTCCGGCCGACCGCCTCGACGCGCGGCGAAACGGCGGCGAGCGCGCCGTCGATCACGCCGTCCTGGCTGATTATCCCAGCGAGGTACATCTCGGCGATCGCCTCGATGATGCCGGAGCCGCAGACGCCGGTGACGCCGATCGAGGCGGTCGCCTCGGCGAAGCCGGGCTCGTTCGACCACAGATCGCAGCCGATCACCTTGTAGCGCGGCTCCAGCGTCGCGCGGTCGATGCGCACCCGCTCGATCGCGCCCGGCGCGGCGCGCTGCCCGCAGGAAATCTGCGCGCCCTCGAAGGCCGGACCGGTCGGCGAGGAACAGGCGAGCAGGCGATCCTTGTTGCCGAGCACGATTTCGGCGTTGGTGCCGACGTCGACCAGCAGCGTCAGTTCGTCGCGTAGGTAAGGACCTTCAGCAAGCACCATGCCGGCCGCGTCGGCGCCGACATGGCCGGCGATGCAGGGCAGGGCGTAGACGAAGGCGCCGGGGGCGATGGCGAGGCCGAGTTCTCGCGCGCGCGCCTCGAAGGCGCCGTCGATGGTCAGGGCGAAAGGCGCGCCGCCGAGTTCGGTCGGGTCGAGCCCGAGAAGGAGATGATGCATGATCGGGTTGCCGACCACGGTCATCTCGAACATCTCGTCGCGCCCTACCTTCGCCTCGGAAGCGAGTTCGCCGATCAGAGCGTCCATCGCCTCGCGGACGCTGCGGGTGAGTTCCACTTCGCCGCCGGGGTTCATCATCACGTAGGAGACGCGGCTCATCAGATCTTCGCCGAAGCGGATTTGCGGGTTCATCGCGCCGGCCGAGGCGACGACTTCGCCGGTCGCGAGATCACAGAGATGCGCGGCGATCGTGGTCGAGCCGATATCGAAAGCGAGCCCGAAGGCGCGCTCGCGGAAGCCGGGCAGGATGGCGATGATTTCGCGCCCATGGCGCAACGCGACGGTGACCTTGAAGCCGCCGGCGCGCAGCGTTTTCTGCAAGCCGCGCAGCACGTCGAGATTCGCCTCCGTCTCGCCGACGCCCCATTGCTCGCGCAAGGCCGCTTGCACGCGCCTGAAATCGCTGGAGGGATCGTGCATGTCCGGCTCGCGGACCTCGACATAGTGGAGGCGCACGATCGGATCGATCTCGATCGGATGCGCCTCGGCGCGCTTGCGCACGACCTGGCGGTGGACCTGGCTTTCGGCGGGCACGTCGATGACGAGATCGCCGCAGATCCGCGCCTGACAGCCGAGGCGGCGGCCTTCGCGCAAGGCGCCGCGCTTGTCGGCATAGCGCTGCTCGACGTCGTTCCACGGGGTGACATGGTCGCGCGACGAGGCGATCGCGTGCTTGGCGAACTGGCCCTCGGCGACGTCGATCTGGCAGCGGCCGCAAATGCCGCGCCCGCCACAAACCGAATCGAGATCGACGCCGAGCTTGCGCGCGGCGTCCAGGACGCTCGTGCCTTCGGGGAAGGTCTCACGCTTGCCCGATGGCGTGAAGACGACGAGAGGTGTGCTCAAGACGGTCAGCCCCGCGCCCGGCGGCGTCCGCCCTCGCGCCGATTCGCGGCGCCCGCTTCGCCCTCCGGGGTCGGCTCGCGGTATTTGCGGATCCAGGCGCCGCAGTTCGCGTCGTGGCCCATCACCACGTCGGCGCCGAGGATGGCTTGAATGTCCTCGGGATGCAGCGGGTTCATGATCGCCGAGGTGAGGCCGGCGCCGATCATCATCGGCAGGAAGGCCGCGTTGAGGCCGCGTCGATTGGGGAGGCCAAACGAGAAATTCGAGGCGCCGCAACTGGTGTTGACCTTCAGCTCTCCGTGCAGGCGGCGCAGCAGGTGCATCAACCGGGCGCCCGCGTCGTTGATCGCGCCGACCGGCATCACGAGCGGATCGACGAGCACATCCTCGCGCTTGATGCCGAAATCGGCGGCGCGTTCGACGATCTTCTTGGCGACGGCATAACGCACGTCCGGATCTTCGGAAATGCCGGTCTCGTCGTTGGAGATGGCGATCACCGCCGCGCCGTATTTCTTCACCAGCGGCAGCACGCGCTCCAGGCGCTCCTCCTCGCCGGTGACGGAATTGAGCAGCGGCTTGCCCTTGTAGACCGCCAGCCCCGCCTCGAGCGCCTCGACGATCGAGGAATCGATCGAAAGGGGAACGTCGACCGTCTCTTGCACCAGCTTGATGCATTCGGCGAGGATGCGCGGCTCGTCGGCAAGCGGAATGCCAGCGTTGACGTCGAGCATCTGCGCGCCGGCCTCGACTTGCGCGAGCGCGTCGGCGACGACGCGCGAATAGTCGCCCTGCGCCATTTCCGCCGCCAGCAGCTTGCGTCCGGTCGGGTTGATGCGCTCGCCAATCATCACGAAGCGGCGCTCGAAGCCGATGACGACGTCTTTCTTCGCGGAGGAGATGATGGTTTCGGTCATGATTCGATAGTTCCCTGTCGATCCTGGACGTCATTGCGAGCGGAGCGAAGCAATCCAGCGATCGAGACGGCTGGCGGTTCGCACGGCGGCGCGGCTGGAGAACGCACAAGCGGAGTTTGGACGAAGCGTCGCCATCCGGCTAGCGTCGCGACGCCTGGATTGCTTCGCTTCGCTCGCAATGACGGCCGAGCCAATGATGTCGGCGTCATCCCGCCCCCAGGCTTTCCACCGCCTGCATCTTCGGCACGAAATCGCGCCGCCAGGGCGCGCGTCCCTTGAGCACGCCGGATTCGTGAACGATCTCGGAGACGTAACGCTCCTGACGATAGGCCATGACATGGACGCCCGCGACCCCAGGGGTGTCGCGCAACTGCTGGATCATGTCGATGCAGATGCGCTTGCCCTCGGCGCGCTGGTCCTTGGCCCCTTCGAGACGCGCGATGACGGCGTCGGGAATGTGGACGCCGGCGACATTGGCGCGCATCCAGCGCGCCGCCTTGGCCGAGGCGAGCGGGCCGACGCCGACGAGAATGAAGCATCGGCGATCGAGCCCCATGTCGCGCGCCTGCTCCATGAACCGCTGCAGCAGCGGCAGGTCGAAGCAATATTGCGTCTGAACGAACTGGGCGCCGGCGGCGACTTTCTTGGCGAGGCGCAGAACGCGAAAATCATAGGGGGGCGCGAAGGGATTCTCCGCGGCGCCGATGAAGACTCGCGGCGGCGTCGTGATCTTGCGCCCGGAAAGAAACGTGCCGTCGTCGCGCATGCGCTTGATGACCGAGAGAAGCGAGGTCGAATCGAGGTCGAACACCGGCTTGGCCTCGGGATGGTCGCCGCATTGGACGCCGTCTCCGGTGAGGCACAGGATGTTGCCGACTTGCAGCGCGGCGGCGCCCAGCACATTGCCTTGAATGGCGATGCGATTGTAATCGCGGCAGGAGATTTGCAGCACAGGCGAATAGCCGACGCGGGTCAACAGCGCGCAGATCGCGACGCTCGACATGTGGCAATGCGCGCCCGAGCCGTCGGTGGCGTTGATGCCGTCGACCCAACCCTCGAAGATCTGCGCGCGATCGTAGACGTCCTGCGGGTCGGCCGAATCGGGCGGGTCGAGTTCGGCGGTGACGGCGAACTCGCCGCGCCTGAGCACGCGTTCGAGGCGCCCGCGCGACGAGTGGCCCGGCAGATCGACCAGCGGCGCGCCCGGGTCGAAGCCGATATCGTGCGGATGGGGCGCGATCGTCGTCATGCGCCCTCGCCGGATGCGCGCCGGCGCACTGCCCGCAGCCACGCCGAAGAGCCCTTGAGGCGCTGGTCGACCGGCGGCAGCGGCGTCTCGATCCGCGCGCCGCCGCGCATCAGGCGGCTTCCCTCGAAGGCCTTGACCCAGACGCATGGCATTTGCGGATAGACCTCGCAGCCGCCGTCGGGGCGCACGCCGCCGCAGGGGCCGTTGCGCAGCCCCTTCGGGCAATTCATCGGGCACGACATGCCGGTCGACGAGAGGACGCAATCGCCGCACATCCGGCAGTCGAACAGCGCGCCCTTCACTCGGGCCTCGACGAAGGCGAACGGCCGTTCGAGCCTTTCGTAGCCGATGCGCGCCAACAATGGGGCCAGGGCGACGAGAACGGCCTCGAAGACGTCATAGACCCGCTCCAGCAGCGCGGCGTGGCGGATGCTCCACAAGCGCATGCGCGGTGAACGGTCGGGCGGCGGCCGCTTGCCGCGTGGCTCGAAGGCGGATGGGGTCAGCACGGCGCGCAAGCGTCAGGCCTCGCGGCCGTTGTGCTTGGCGAGGAGCGCGAGCCGGTGGGTGTCGTATTCGGTCTCGAAGCGTTGCGCCGCGGCGTCCGCCTCGGCTTCCAGATCGTCGCCGCAGGGGACCGGCTCGCTGCGCCGCCATTCCCCGAGATAGGCGTCGGCGTCGCTCGCATGGGCGTGCATCGCGGCGGCGTCGATGGCGCGGACGAACCGCTCGGACAATTCGCGTTTGGCGCTGTTTCGTCCGGATTTGACGATCACTTGGCACGGAATGTCGCGCCAATAGAGAATGATCAGACTGGCCATAACGCCTCCCGTTGCTTGCGGGCGGCCGTGTCGACGAACCGCTCGAGGCCGCCGAGACCCGTCGAGCGCCGCTCGAAGCTGAGCCCCAGACGCCGCGCCCCGGCCTCGGCCTTCTCGGTCAGGTCCGCGTCCTCTGTCTGCGCGAGATAGACGAGGCGGCGGTAATGGCCGAAGTAATCGTCGCGCAATTGCGGAAAGCGGTCGAGGCCGAGGCCCTCGATCACCAGCCGGTCGAAGTGCCGGGCGAGGAAATCGGTGAGAAAGAACGTGCCGGGCTCCTCCGCCATCATCGTCTCGAAGGCGGCCTCGCCGGCGAAAAAGGCATAGCAATGCGCGCCCGCGATGCGCGTTACCCCCTCCTCCTCCAGCACGCGGTCGAGCGCCCCGCCCGTGCCGCAATCGCCGTAGAGGCAGAGGATTTCGTCGTAGGCCGCGCGGTTCGCGCGGATCTTGCGGCGCACCGCCTCCGGAATGCCCTCGGGCCGATTGTGCAACTGGGCAGGCAGGCACGTCACGTCAAATGCGCCGAGCGGCCCCTCACGCAGCGCCAGGATCTCCCGCGCCAGCGCGCCGCAGGCGATGACGAGAACGCGCCTGGCGCCCTCGCGCCGGCGCGGCCAGACGCGCTCGGCCTGCGTCTCGTCTGCGATTTCGCCGTCGGCTTTCACGCGGGGAACGCCTCTCAGGATCGGAGCGCGCGTCTTCCGCCCGCGCTAGAGCGCCGTCATTGCGAGCGACAGCGAAGCAATCCAGAAGCCGTTGTCGCAGACCCTAAGCCTGGATTGCTTCCCAAGGCGAATGCGAAGCATTCGTCCGGCTTTGCTCGCAATGACGGTTGAAATGATGCGCCTCGGGCACGGCATGCGCTACACTCGCTCGAGCGATTGCTGGGAACCCTGCCGCCGTGCGAGCAAAGTCTTGGCAGTCTCCACGGCGACGGCGGCGTCGCGGCAATAAGCGTCCGCGCCGACGGCCTCGGCGAAGGATTCGTTCAAGGGCGCGCCGCCGACGAGCACGATGTAATCGTTGCGGATGCCTTTCTCCTTGAGCGTGTCGATCACCACTTTCATGTAAGGCATGGTGGTCGTCAGCAGCGCCGACATGCCGAGGATTTCCGGCTGGTGCTTCTCGATCGCCTCGAGGTATTTCTCGACGCCGTTGTTGATGCCGATGTCGAACACCTCGAAGCCGGCGCCCTCCATCATCATGCACACGAGGTTCTTGCCGATGTCGTGAATGTCGCCCTTGACGGTGCCGATGACCATCTTGCCCATCTTCGGCGCGCCGGTCGCGGCGAGCAGCGGGCGCAAGATGAACATGCCTGCCTTCATGGCATTGGCCGACATCAACACTTCCGGCACGAACAGAATGCCGTCCCGGAAATCGATCCCGACGATGCGCATGCCTTCGACCAGCGCTTTGGTCAGGACGTCGTAAGGCGCCCAGCCGCGATCGAGCAGGATACGCACGGCATCCTCGATTTCTTCCTTGAGGCCGTCGTAGAGGTCGTCGTGCATCTGCGCGACGAGATCGTCGTCGGAGAGGGTCAAGAGATCCAGTTCGTCGTCCGCCATGGGCGCAATTCCCGCCATTTCCGGTCCGACGCGGGGGCCGGACCCTAACGCGCCATATTGGCGCAACCTTTTGCCACGCAAAGCATAATTATCGCGCGCGGGCGCCACATTTTGCGGCCCCGAGGCGGTCGTTCAGGCGCGAGGAATCTTAACCTTGTGTTGCGCCACCGGAATCAGGCGCCGCACGCGCTCGACCTGCGTCATGTCGAGGCGGGTCGAAACGAGCCCGACGCCGTCCGAGGCCTTGGCGACGACATGGCCCCAGGGATCGGCGACGAGCGAATGGCCGTAGGTCTGGCGCTGCTCGTTGCCGACGGTGAAACTCCCCGTCTGCGCGCTGGCGCAAACATAGGCCTCCGTCTCGATCGCCCGGGCGCGAAGCAGCGTCTCCCAATGGTCCTTGCCGGTCTGCAGGGTGAAGGCGGCGGGCAGCGCGATGACCTGCGCCCCCTTCTCCGCGAGCGCCTGGAAGAGGTCGGGAAAGCGCAGGTCGTAGCAGATGGAGCAGCCGATCGTGACGCCTTCGCAATCGTAAGTGACCACCGCGTCGCCCGCTTTCACTGTCGCGCTCTCCCGGTAGGAGGCGCCGTCCGGCGTCGTCACGTCGAAGAGGTGGATCTTACGGTAGCGCGCGATCTCCTCGCCCTCGCGGTTGAAGACGACGGAGGTGTTGTGGATGCGCTCGTCGCTGGGGATTGTCTCCATGATCGAGCCGGCGTGGAGGAAGATGCGATGCTTGGCGGCGAGTTCCTGCGCCATCGCATAGGCGGGACCGCCCGGCAGAACCTCGGCGTTGGCCGCCTTGTCGCCCTTGGCCCCGCCCGCCCAGTCGAACTGCTCGGGCAACAGCACCCAGTCCGGCGCTTCTTCAGCGACCGCGCGCTCGACCAACGCGCGCGCCGCCGCGATGTTGGCGGCCTTGTCGCTGATGGAGTTCATTTGGACGAGCGTGACTTTCATGGGCCCCTGGCGCCTGCTGCGAAGCGCGCCACTGTCGCCGCGGGCGGCGCGGGCGTCAACTCCGCTTCAACGGCGTCTGAATTCGAAATTCCCAGAAGAGGGATTGCCGACATTTGTCAACGGCATCCGCAACATCGGGGCGGCGCCCATCCGTGTTCGTCGATAGAGGAGCATGGCTTCCTGCGCAGGCTGGAAAATATCCTTTCCGCAATCGCAGAAGATTTGCCGGCAGTGCTCAAGGCCCCCGGCGTTCCGCGCGGCAAGGCGACGCCGCCCTCGACGTTGGGGCGTCTACGATTTCCCCTTTGGTAACGAGACGTGTGCATTCTCAGCGCGGCTGTTTAGTCCTTGAAATGATGTGAAATCGTGCTGGATATCCGTACCCTATTCTTAGCGACCGCTTTGATGAGACTAGCTCAAGCGATCTCGCTTGTTTACGTCTGGCGCGTTCACAAAAAATATGGCCCGGCGGCCGATTGGGCCTTGGGCTCTCTGCTCGTAGCGGCCGGCATGCTTCTGGTCGCGTTGCGCGACGTGATTTCTCCGAATTGCTCGATCATCGGCGGCAATCTTGGCATGCTCGGCGGGACGATGCTGTTCGATGCCGGCATCGTTCGCGCCTGCGAGCGAGGGCCTCCCTGGCGAGCCGGTTGGACAATTCTCACCGCCGCGACGCTGCTCCTCGCGTGGTTCACCATCGGCCGGCCGTCGTACGCGGCGCGTTCGGTCATCTTAACCGCCGTGCTGCTCGTCGGCCATTTTTATGCCGCCTGGACTTGTCTGCGGGCGCCGCGTGGCCCGTTGCGCGGCACACAATGGTTGATCGCCGGCGCCCTGGCGGTCGAAGCGGTCGTGGGCTTGGTTCGTTGCGTCGATCTCTTGGACCGCGGCGCTCTTGGGGTCCTGGCCGAGACTCAAGTCGTGGCTGCGTTCTTGGCCACCGTGATGAGCATGACGCTCCTGGTCGTTGTCGCGTTGGTCAATCTGACGGGCCAGCGCCTGCGCATCGAACTCGATCATGCGGCCCAGCACGATCCGCTGACCGGCGCGCTGAACCGTCGCGCCTTTGGCGCGCTCGCCGACCGGGAATTGTCGCGCGCCGATCGTCACGCTCAAGTCCTCTCCGCGATCATGCTCGATCTCGATCATTTCAAGCAGGTGAACGACGCCCATGGTCATGCGGCCGGCGACGCCGTGCTGGTCGCGGTCGCTGATTTGATCCGCACCGGTTTGCGGCTCGAGGATCTGCTGTGCCGCTGCGGCGGCGAGGAATTCGTCGCGTTTTTACCGAATACGTCGGCGCTGCAAGCCGAACGCCTCGCCGAACGTCTCCGCGAGACTATTGCCAGAACGCCGATCCGCGATGCCGGCGTCGTGCTGCCGGTTACCGTCAGCATCGGCGTGGCGGAGCGGCGACATGGGGGACAAGGCTGGGAACATCTGATGGCAGCTGCCGACAAGGCGCTGTATCGAGCGAAAAGCGAGGGGCGAAATCGCGTCGTTGTGCTCGAGCCCGTGAGGACCAGCCCGAAGGCCGGAGGAACCATCGCCGCAACGCATCCGGCGCAAATGAGCCAGTCCTGACGTTGTCGGCGCCGGCTTCGGCGGCGACGGGCCTGGGTTCCGATTGGCGGGAACATACGGCTTTGCGAACTGAGGCGCCGCCTCGGCCTCACCGCCGCGCGAACGCCGCGAAGGCCTGCAATTGCCGGGCGATGAAGTCGCGGGCGGGCTTGTCGGTCAATTCGCCGGTCTTTTCGTCGATTTTGTTCTCCGCGTGGGCGATCATCACCTCGGGTTGAGCGAGCGCGCGCGCGTCGAGAAAGACCAGCGACTGGCGCAGGTGATATTGCGCGCGCGCCCCGCCGAGCATGCCGGGAGAGGCGCTTTCAAGCGCCACCGGCTTGCCGGCGAGGGGCTTGCTCGGCAGGCGCGAGAGCCAGTCGAGCGCGTTCTTCAGCACGCCGGGTACGGAATAATTATATTCCGGCGTGACGATGATGAGGCCGTCGGCCTTGCCGATCGCTTCGCCCATCGCGACGACCGGGGCGGGAAAGCCCTGCTGCTGGACGTCGTAATTGTAGAGCGGAAAATCGCCGACCGAGCCGAGCGGCGTGATCGTGACGTCAGGCGGCGCGAGGCCGGGCAGCGCGCGGGCGACCGCGGCGTTGTACGAGCCGCGGCGAAGACTGCCGACGAGGACGACGAAATGCAGGGGCTTGTCGACAGGCATCGGCTCTCTCCCGGGATCGATCGATGGATACGGCTGACCGACGATACTAAAGCGCGCCGTACGAGCGGCGCAACGGGACCGGCCTTGCCAGACGGCGGGAAAAGCGGCAGTTGCATGGGTAACGCTGGCGGGGGCCGAAATCGAATGATCGTCGTCCATCATCTCGACCACTCGCGCTCCCACCGCGTGCTGTGGCTGCTCGAGGAACTCGGCCTCGATTACGAAATCCGCAGTTACGCGCGCGATCCCAAGACGATGCTGGCGCCAGCCGCGCTCAAAGCGGTGCATCCGCTCGGCAAGTCGCCGGCGATCTCGGACGGCGGCCGCACGCTCGCCGAGTCCGGCGCCATCCTCGAATATCTTGTCGACACTTACGGCGCCGGCCGATTCAGCCCGCCGGCCGGATCGCCGGATCGACTGCGCTACACGTATTTCATGCATTACGCGGAGGGCTCGCTCATGCCGCCGCTGTTGATGAAGCTCGTCTTCACGCGGTTGCCGCGCGGCGCGCCATGGCTCGTCCGTCCGGTGGCGCGCATGATCGCGGCCAAGGCGCTCGCCTCCTATGTCGATCCGCAAATCGCGCGCCACCTCGACTACCTCGAGGGCGAACTCGCCGATCATCCGTGGTTTGCCGGCGCCGAGTTCTCGGCGGCGGACATTCAGATGAGCTTTCCCCTGGAAGCCGCCGCCGCCCGCGCCGGGTTCGACGCGCGCCGTCCCCGACTGCAGGATTTCGTGCAACGGATGCGCGCGCGTCCCGCTTATGCGCGCGCCCTCGCCAAGGGCGGCCCGACCATCCTGTGAGGCGGCCGCGTTGGCGAAAGCCGCGCGGCGCCCTGGGGTCAAAACCCAATCCTTTGGCGGTTGGCGGATGCGGAATCAGGCCGCTGCCTGTGAGCGGCGGAGCCATTCGTCAAGTCGGATGCGGCCGAGGCGCGTCTCGCCCAACGGCACGAGCGAGCGTTCCTCGACCCGGCCGCCCCAGTATCGGGCCTCGGGGTCGCGCACCACCTCACGCGGGTCGCCGACCGCCTTCAGATAGCGGGCGACGATTTCGTTGAACGGCGCTCGTTCCGGGCCGGCGATCTCGACGATGCCGTTTCGCGGCGGGGCGAGCGCCACCTCGGCGACGACGGGAGCAACGTCGTCCGCCGCGATGGGCTGGAACAGGATGGGCGGAAGCCTGACATGTTTCCATCCGCACTTGAAGCGGCGATGCCGCCGAGGAATTCCATGAACTGGGTCGCGCGGATGATGCTGTAGGGGATGCCGGAGGCCTCGATCAGTTTCTCTTGGGCGACCTTGGCGCGGAAATAGCCATTGTCGGTCCGGTCGATTCCGACGATGGATAGCGAGACGTGGCGCCGGACGCCCGCTGCGGCCTCCGCCGCAAGAAGGTTGCGGCCGGAGGTCTCGAAGAATTCCAGCACCGCCCTGTCTTCAAATGAAGGCGAATTGGCGAGGTCGATCACCACTTGCGCGCCAGCCAAGGCCCCTTTGAGCCCCTCGCCGGTTATGGTGTTGACCCCGCTCTTAGGCGAAGCGGCGATGACCTCGTGGTTGCCCTGGCGGAGGATGGCGACGGTCTTCGAGCCGATCAGGCCGGCGCCGCCGATGACGACGATCTTCATGGATTTGACCTCCGTTGTCGATGACAGGAGACCCCAAATGGGAATGTGTCTCCTCGGATGTCGCGGAACGGGCTCTTAGTCCGCTCGATTGCCTAATTTATGGCCGACCCCGGAGGGGGCTGAAAATTATCCACACGTTCGGGTCGAAACGGGTCTAACTGATTGAGTTTTGACTCTAGTGTGCGCCGTGCAGCGTAATGGAGAGGAAGCATGTTCGCCTTGACCGATCTTTTTTCCGTCGCCGGACGCACCGCGCTCGTCACGGGCGGGGCGACCGGCCTCGGGCGTATCTGCGCCGAGGCGCTGCTCGGCGCTGGCGCGCGCGTGCTGATCGCTTCGCGCAAAGGCGAGGCCTGCGAGGAGGCCGCGCGCGAATTGAGCGCGATCGGCCCGTGCGAGGGCTTCGCCGGGACGGTCGCGAGCGAGGCCGGCGTCATGGCGCTCGCCGACGAGGTGCGGCGGCGCGCCACGGATTTGCACATTCTCGTCAACAACGCCGGCGTCAGTTGGGGCGAGCCGTTCAAGGCCTTCGCCTGGAAGGGTTGGGAGCGCGTGATGTCGGTCAATGTCGCGGGTCTGTTCACTTTGACCCGCGAGCTCATGCCGATGCTGGTCGCCTCGGGCTCGGCTGACCGCCCGGCGACGATCGTCAATCTCGGCTCGGTGATGGGCACGGTGACGCAGGCCGAGAACGCCTATTCCTATTCGGCCGCCAAGGCCGCCGTGCATCATCTGACCCGCATCCTCGCGCAGGAATTCGCCGCGCGCCATGTCACGGTCAACGCCATCGCGCCGGGGCCGTTTCCGACCAAAATGACGGCCTATGCGATCGGCGACGAACAAGGCGCGGCGCGCGCGGCGGCGACCGTGCCGATGGGCCGCCTCGGGCGACCCGAGGATCTCGCGGGAACGCTGCTCTTTCTCACTGGCCGCGGCGGCGCCTACACCAGCGGCGCGATCGTTCCCGTCGACGGCGGCCTCGGCGTCTCCGCCCCGCCGCCGATGTTCGGGGAGCACGCGTGATGCACGACCTCGCCAAGCCGAAGATCTCCATCGACGAATTGGCCGCGCGGGTCGGCGGCGAACCGTTCGTCTCGCGCTGGTTTCTGATCGATCAGAAGCGCATCGACGCCTTCGCCGACATCACCGAGGACTGGCAGTTCATCCATGTCGACCCCGAGGCGGCGCGCGCGACGCCGTTCGGCGGCCCGATCGCCCATGGTTTCCTGACGCTGTCGATGCTTTCGGCTTTTGCGATGGACGCGCTGCCCGGGATTTCGGGCGTCGCGATGAGCGTCAACTACGGCTTCGACCGCCTGCGCTTTTTGGCGCCCGTGCCGGCGGGAGCGAAGGTGCGCGGCAGTTTCAAGCTCGCGAGCGCGACGCGCCGCTCGGAGCGCGAATGGCTGATCAGCTACGATGTGACCGTCGAGATCGACGGCGCACCCAAGCCGGCGCTGGCGGCGCAGTGGCTGACGATGCAGGTGACGGCGGGGTAGGCGCCTAACTCGCTGCGCAAGATCGCCGATCCCGGCGAATGTACCCTCGCTACGCCGATATTTAGCTGCGCGCCGGCTATGCTGCGACGGTGGCGCGCACGGGCAGGGCGATGGTCTCCAGCGTAGAAAGATCGGAGCGCTTGGAAGCGAAGTCGATATCGAAGCCGACCACCTCGCCATTCGCGTCGAGGTCGACGTTGAGACCGCTAGCGACTTCGCGCGTTCGCACGCCTGGCTCGGGCTTCAATTCGATGTAGAGGCTGTCCGTCTCCGGATAGTAGTGAAGCTTCATCGGTTCTTCTCCTCGAAGTCGCGATCGAAAAAAGCGTTATGAACGGTTTCCTCGTCATCGAGCACAACCACACGTAGATAGCGCGTTTCGCCATCGCGCGGATCGACGATGGCGCCCCACAAGCGGACGCGACCATCAGGCTGCTCAACGCGGCGGATCGGCGCGGCGAGGATCGGCGGGATCCACGCCGCCTGTATGTAGGGTCGCTTGCGTAAGACCTGCTCGTCAAAATAGCGCGTCGTTTTCAATTCGTCATATCCGGGCAAGCCTTGCAGCTATCATTCTTGCGACGGAAAGTTGAGAAATTCAACCGAACGAGGCTCTCTCCTTGCGCGGCGGCGCGATTGGCCTAATTAACAAGCTCGCGCATGTCATGCGCGCTGGAGGCCCGGACATGGCGAGAAGAGCCGCTTTCCTCGACGATCGCGGAGTCCTGCGCGTCAGCGGCGAGGACGCGCCGACCTTTCTCCAGGGGTTGCTGACCAACGATGTCGCGAACCTCGGCCCGTGCGAGGCGCGCTACGCTGCGCTGCTGGCGCCACAGGGCAAGATCCTGTTCGATTTCCTCGTCGTGCGCGGTCCCGGCGCCGCCAGCGAATTTCTGCTCGATTGCCCGGCGGCTCTCGCCAGCGCCCTCGCCAAGCGTCTCGCGCTCTATAAATTGCGCGCCAAAGTCGTCATCGCCGACGAAAGCGGCGGCCATGGCGTCCTTGCCTATTGGGGCGATGAGCCGGAAGACGCGCAGGGCGGGGTCATTTACGCCGATCCGCGCGCCGGCGCCCTTGGCAATCGCGCGATCCTGCCGCGCGACAAAGCGATTGCGGCCGGCGAAGCCAGCCTCGGCGAATACGAGGCGCTGCGCATCAGCCTCGGCGTCCCCAAGGGCGGCGTCGACTTCGCCTACGGCGACGCCTTTCCGCACGACGCCGACCTCGACCTCTTCCATGGCGTCGACTTCGAAAAGGGATGCTACGTCGGCCAGGAGGTCGTCTCGCGCATGAAGCATCGGGGCGAAGCGCGCAAGCGCGTCGTTCGCGTCCGTCTCAACGCAGAGGCGCCGCCGCCGGGCTCGGCGGTGACGGACGGCGAGCTCCCGGTCGGCGTCCTCGGCTCGTCCTCGGGGCGCCACGCGCTCGCGCTGTTGCGGCTCGATCGCGTCGAGGATGCGAGGGCGGCTGGGCGGACGTTGATCGCCGAGGGCGTCGGGGTCGTCGTGACGAGGGGCGAGGACATCGGCCACCCCTAGCAAGTCCGATTCTCCCGCCTCGCGAAGCCGAGCTGTCACATCGGCGGGCTAAGTTTGCACGTTCCGCGTCGGGATTTTCGTGGCTACGCGATCGCGGCGCCGCTACAGTCCGGGCTGTCCCGTAATCGCCGGACGCGCGTTGCGGACGGGTGCGCTCCGAGGGGAGAACTACGCCAATGATAGAAGGATTCAGTATCGTCGCGATCGTCATCGTGCTGTTCGTCATCGTGACGGTGCTGATGGGGGTTCGCCAGGTGCCGCAGGGCTACAACTACACGGTCGAGCGGTTCGGCCGCTACAACAAGACCCTGACGCCTGGCCTCGGGCTGGTCATTCCCTACATCGATCGCGTCGGACGCAAGCTCAACGTGATGGAGCAGGTGGTCGACGTTCCCAGCCAGGAGATCATCACCAAGGACAACGCCACGGTGAAGGTCGACGGCGTCGCATTTTACCAGGTGCTCGACGTCCGGCAGGCCTCCTATGAAGTCTCCAATCTCGAACAGGCGCTGCTCAATCTCGTGATGACGAACGTCCGCACGGTGATGGGTTCGATGGACCTCGACCAGTTGCTGTCTCATCGCGACGAGATCAACGTCCGGCTGCTGACCGTCATCGACGCGGCGGCGCTGCCCTGGGGCATCAAGGTCACGCGCATCGAGATCAAGGACATCGAACCGCCCAAGGATCTCGTCCAAGCGATGGGCCGGCAGATGAAGGCCGAGCGCGAAAAGCGCGCGGTGATCCTCGAGGCCGAGGGCATGCGCCAGGCCGACATCACGCGCGCCGAGGGGCGCAAGGCCGCGGTGGTGCTCGAGGCGGAAGGACGCAAGGAAGCCGCGTTCCGCGACGCCGAAGCGCGCGAGCGCACCGCCCAGGCCGAGGCGTTGGCGACGCGGGTGGTGAGCGAATCGACCGTCAACGGCGACGTGGCGGCGCTGAATTATCTGATCGCCGACAAATACGTGCGCGCATTGCAGGCGATCGCGCAGGCGCCCAACCAGAAGGTGATCATCGTGCCGATGGAACTCGCGTCGCTCGCCGGCACGCTCGGCGGCATTTCGCAGATCGCCGCCGCAGCCTTCGGCGAGGGCGCCGCGCGTACCGCTGGACGGGCGATCGGCGTCGTCCCTGATTCGCCGCCAGCGCCGGCGGGCGGCGCCGCGCCGCGACAGGGCTGAGGCCATGGTCGATTTCGGCCTGTTCCGGATCGAGACCTATGTCGTCTGGATTGTCGCGGGGCTGGCGCTGTGCGCCGCCGAGACGCTTGTTCCCGGCGCGTTTCTGATCTGGATCGGCGCCGCGGCGGTGATCCTCGGCGCGGTCGAATTCTTTCTTCCCTTGGCGCTGGCGCCGCAGCTTCTGCTGTTCGCCGCGCTCGTCGTCGTCTTCGTGCTTGTCGGGCGTCGGGTCTATGGATCGCTCGACGCGGGAACGCCGCAATTGCCGCTGAGCCGCGCCCATGCGCTGATTGGCAAGGAGTTCTTCCTCGACGAGGCGATCGTGCGGGGGTTCGGGCGCATCCGGGTCGGCGACAGCGTCTGGCGCGTCGCCGGCGACGATCTGCCCGCCGGCGCGAAGGTCCGGGTGGTGGCGATCGAGGACGGCTCGTCGGTCAGGGTGGAGAAGGCGTAGGGAGGTCTGCGACGCGGGGATGCTGGGCGACCGCCCTCATCCGGCCCTTCGGGCCACCTTCTCCCGCAAAGCGGGAGAAAGGATAAGGCCCCTCGCCCGCTTGCGGGAGAGGGGTTGGGGTGAGGGCGGTTCCGGCGCCCTCCACCCCTCACGCCGCCGCCAACTTGACCCACTCGCCGTTCGCCCGCGAGGATCGGATCGCCGCCTCGATGAAGGCGAGGCCCTTCACGCCGTCGTCAATTCCCGGGAAATGCGCGCCCTCGGGCGGCTCCTTGCCTTCGCGCGCGGCTTTGATGGCGAGCGCGATGTCGGAATAAATGTTGGCGAAGCCTTCGAGATAGCCTTCGGGATGCCCGGCCGGGACGCGCGTCACGCGCGCCGCCGCCGCGCTGGAGCCGGGGCCGCCACGAGTGAGAATGCGCGTCGGTTCGCCGAACGGCGAAAACAGCATCTCGTTGGGGTCCGCCTGCACCCAATGCAGGGAGCCCTTGGTCCCGTAGACGCGCAGGCGAAGACCGTTCTCGTGGCCGGGCGCGACCTGGCTGACCCAGAGCGCGCCGCGCGCGCCGTTGGCGTAGCGCAGCATGATCTGGGCATTGTCGTCGAGCAGCCGGCCCTTGCCGAACGATGTGAGTTCGGCGGCGAGTTCGACGAGATCCACGCCCGCAACGTAATCGGCGAGGTTGTAGGCGTGCGTGCCGATGTCGCCGAGCGCGCCGCCGGCGCCCGCGCGCTTGGGATCGACCCGCCATTCCGCCTGCTTGTGGCCTTGGCCTTCGATCGTCTCGGTCAGCCACTCCTGGGGATATTCGACCTGGACGATGCGGATTTCGCCGAGTTCGCCCGCTCTCACCATCTCGCGGGCGCGCCGCACCAGGGGATAGCCGGTGTAATTGTGCGTCAGCGCGAAGACGCGGCGCGACCTCTCGACCGCCGTCTTGATTTTTCTCGCCTCGGCGAGCGACGTCGTCAGCGGCTTGTCGCTGATGACGTGAACGCCGGCTTCCAGGAAGGCGACAATCGGGCCGGCGTGCATGTGGTTGGGCGTGACGATCGCGACGGCTTCGATCCCGTCGGGGCGCGCGGCCTCCGCCTTGGCCATCGACTCGTAATCGTCGTAGACGCGATCCGGTGCGAGATCGAGCGCCTCGCCCGAGCGGCGCGAGCGCTCCGGCGTCGAGGACAGCGCGCCGGCGACGAATTCGTAATGGTCGTCCATCCGCGCGGCGAGCCGGTGCACCGCGCCGATGAAGGCGCCTTCGCCGCCGCCGACCATGCCGAGCCTGATCTTGCCGCCCTTGCCGGCGTCGCTTCGTCCCTCGATGCTCATCGTCGCTCCTCCCTGTCAGCGCAAGGCCGTCAGCGCAGCCCGAGCGCGCGCTTGATCTGCTTCTTGTCGATCGCGCCGCCGGCGAAGTCGTCGAACGCCTTGTCGGTGACGCGGATGATGTGATGCTTGATGAAATCGGCGCCTTCGCGCGCGCCATCCTCGGGGTGCTTGAGGCAGCATTCCCATTCGAGCACCGCCCAGGACGAGTAGCCGTACTGCGCCATCTTGGAGAAGATGCCGGGGAAATCGACCTGTCCGTCGCCGAGCGAGCGGAACCGGCCCGCCCGTTCGACCCACGGCGCGTAGCCCGAATAGACGCCCTGACGCCCGGTCGGATTGAACTCGGCGTCCTTCACATGAAACGCCTTGATGCGCTCGTGATAGATGTCGATGAACGCGAGATAATCGAGCTGCTGCAAGACGAAATGCGAGGGGTCGTAATTGATGGCGCAGCGCGGATGGCCTTTGACCGCCTCGAGGAAGCGCTCAAAGGTCGCTCCGTCGAAAAGGTCCTCGCTGGGGTGGATCTCGTAGGCGACGTCGACCCCGACCTCGTCGAACGCGTTGAGGATCGGCTTCCAGCGCTTGGCGAGCTCCTCGAACGCGGTCTCGATGAGGCCCGGCGCGCGTTGCGGCCACGGATAGAGATAGGGCCACGCAAGCGCGCCAGAGAACGTCGGATGCGCGGTCAGGCCGAGATGCCCCGAGGCCTTGGCGGCGTGCAGCATCTGCTCGACCGCCCACTGCTGCCGCTCCTTCGGCCGCCCGTGAGTCGCCTCGGGGGCGAAGGCGTCGAAGGCTTCGTCATAGGCGGGGTGAACGGCGACGAGCTGCCCGATCACATGGGTCGCGAGCTCGGTGATCGCCAGGCCATGGCTTGCCGCGATCCCGGCGATCTCGTCGCAGTAGGTCTTCGACTCCGCCGCCTTGGCGAGGTTGAACAGCCGCCCGTCCCAGGCCGGGATCTGCACGCCGGCGTAACCGAGCGAGGCAGCCCATCTGCACATCCCGTCGAACGAATTGAACGGCGGCGCGTCGCCCGCGAACTGCGCCAGAAATATCGCCGGACCCTTGACCATACCCGCCATGATCGCCTCTGTCTCATCTGCGCCGCGGCGCAATACGCATCGTCGAATTCGGGAGGCGCGCTCGGCGCCCCCCGTACGTGAACGGCTCCGGTTCGTCTCTTAGAACGGCGAGTCCTTGAAGTAGAAGTCCTTGGCGTTCTCCTTGGTGATCAAGGTCGCGTTGAGGATGTAGCTGCCGCGCACCGGAAGATGGTTTTCGAGGCCGGCGGCGGTGATGTCCATCGCCACGGCGACCATCGAGGGCGAGTAGAGCACGTCGACCGGGATCATCGGATCGCCGTCCATCACCTTCTTGACCATTTCCTTCATGCCGGCGCCGCCGACGACGAACTTGATGTCCGTGCGCTTGGCCTGCTTGATCGCCTCGAGCACGGCGACCGCCATGTCGTCGTCCTGACACCAGACGGCGTCGATCTTGGCGTGTTTGGTCAGGAAGTCCTGCATCACCTTGAACGCGTCGTCGCGGCTCCAATTGCCGAACTGGCTGTCGATGACCTTGATGTCGGTGCCCTTGATGCCCTCGTTGAAGGCGTTGACGCGCGCTTCGTCGATGGGGATCGGCAGGCCGCGGATGACGACGATGTCGCCCTTGCCGCCGAGCTTCTCCTTCATGAAGACGGCCGCCGCTTTCCCCAAGCCGGGGTTGTCGCCGCCGACGTAGAGGTCCTGGATCGAATGGTCGCGCCCGATGCGGTCGACGACCGTAATGAACGTGCCGTTGGATTTGACCTTGCGGATCGGGTCGGTCAGTTCGTCGGGATTGTCCGGCAGCACGACCAGCGCGTTGATGCCCTGCGTCGTCAGGTCCTCGAGCGCATTGGCCTGATCCGCGCCGTTGGGCGAGGTCTTCACGATCACCTTGAGGCCAGGGTATTGCTTTTCGAGCGCCTTCGCTTCCTGGGTCGCATGGAACACCACGCCGCCTGTCCAGCCGTGGTCCGCGGCGGGGATCGACACGCCGATCGTGATTTTTTCCTGCGCCTGCGCCGCCCCGGCGATCAGGCCTAGGGCCGCAACACCCGCCAATAGCTTTTTCATAACTCCGCTCCCATGGTTGGCAAGGCTTTCGACCTCGCTCTCTTCGCCTCACCGACTGCGCGACAGGCCGCGTTGCGCCAACATCGCGATAATGATGATCGCGCCCTGTACCGCGCCGATGAGGTATTCGCTGACGAAATCGGACAACACCATGATGTTGCCGATCGCCTCGAGGATGAGCGCGCCGGCGATCGTGCCCCAGACGCGCCCGACGCCGCCCTGCAGGCGGGTGCCGCCGATGACGACGGCCGTGATCGACTGCAATTCCCACAGCAGCCCGGTCGTCGACGTCGTCGAACCGAGGCGCGGAACGTAGACGATGACCGCGATCGCGACGCACAGCCCCTGAATGACGTAGGTGAGCGTGCGCACGCGAACGACGTTGATGCCGGAATAGCGGGCGACCTCGACGTTCGAGCCGACCGCCATCACGTGGCGGCCGTAGGCGGTGCGGTAAAGCACGAAGGCGCCGAGCGCGGCTACCGCCAGGATCACCAGCACGGGGATCGGCAGGCCGAACACGTCGCCGAAATAGACCGGGCGATAGATGGCGTGCAGGGCCGGCGACTTGATCGTGATCGAGCCGCCCTGCGCGAGCCAGGTCACCAGCGAGCGGAAGATGCCCATCGTTCCCAGCGTGACGATGAACGGTTCGATCCGGCCGAGCGTCGTCGTCAGTCCGTTGGCGAGCCCGCAAAGAGCTCCCGTGCCGAGCGCCACCACCATCGCGACGCCGATGAGCAGAGTGGGGCTGTCGATGACGCCTGAATTGAGGAACAGGATCATCACGCCGGCGACGAAGGCCGCCATGGCGCCGACGGAGAGATCGAGCCCTCCCGCGGTGATGACCAGGGTCTGGCCGACGGCGATGGTGGCGATGAACGCGCTGCGCGTCAGCACGTTGGCGAGATTCTCGAAGCCGAGGAAGCGCGGATTGACGCCGGCGCCGAGGAGCGCCAGCGCCAGCAGCGCGGCAAACGGCGCGATGGCGCCGATGTCGAAGCGGCGCGCCAAGCGGACGCGGCCCAATTGCGACGTCTCGGTCATGCGTGCGCTCCGATTTCGAGCGCCGCCGCTTCGACGCCGGTGGCGAGCACGACGATGTCGTTCTCAGTCATCGCGTCGCCGCTGACCTCTCCAACTACGCGTCCGGCGCGCATGACGATGATTCTATGGCACAAGCCGATCAACTCCCCCATTTCCGACGAGATGACGATCACCGTTTTGCCGTCGGCGGCGAGCGCGGCGATGAAGCGATAGATCTGTTGCTTGGCGCCGATGTCGATGCCGCGCGTCGGCTCGTCGATCACCACCGTGTGCGGATCGACCTGCATCATCTTGGCCAGCAGCAGTTTCTGCTGATTGCCGCCCGACAATTGGCCGGCGGTCAGCGATCGATCGCCGACGCGGATGTCGAAACGCGTGATCGCCTCGTCGAGCGCCCGGGCCTCCTTGGCGCGGTCGATCAGAACGCCGTTCTGAAAGCGGTCGAGCGCGGCGAGCGTAAGATTGATCGCCAGGGATTCATTGAGCAACAGGCCTTTGCCCTTGCGGTCCTCGGTGAGATAGACGACGCCGGCCTCGATCCCGGCGCGCGCGTTCGGCCATCGCGTCGGCCGCCCGTCGAGCTTGATCTCGCCCTGGCCGCTGCGAAGACCGAGCAGCGCTTCGAACAATTCGGTTCTGCCGGCGCCGACCAGCCCGGAAAATCCGAGGATCTCGCCGCGCCGCACGCTGAATCCGACGCCTTCGGCAAATCCCTTGGCGTCGAAGCGCTCGACTTCGAGGGCGGCGGGCCCTTCCGGCGGCGGCGAGCGCGGCGGATAGAGCGCGAGAAGATCGCGCCCGACCATCAGGCGCGCCATGTCGAGCGGCTCCAACTCGCCGCACGGCCGCGTCGCCACCCATCGTCCGTCGCGCAGCACGGAGACGATGTCGGCGATCGCTTTGACCTCGTTGAGCCGGTGCGAGATGTAGAGAACGGCGACGCCGCGGGCCTTGAGGTCGCGGATCAATCCGAGCAGGGCCTCGGTTTCGACCGGCGTTAGCGACGCCGTCGGCTCGTCGAAAATGACGACGCGATGCGGCGACAGCAATGCGCGCGCGATCTGTGCGAGCTGACGCTGCGCGATCGACAGCCGCTCGACCGGAATCGTCGGCGAAATCTCGACGCCGAAGGCGCGCATCGCGTCTTCGGCTTGGCGGTTCATCGCGCGATCGTCGAGCATGGGCCCGCGCCAGGTCTCGCGTCCGAGAAACATGTTCTGCGCGATCGAGAGATGCGGCGCGAGCATGATCTCCTGATGGACCAGCGCGATGCCGCGCCGTTCGGCGTCGACCGGGCCGCGCAGCTTCACCTCCGCGCCGTCGAGCCGGAGATGCCCGCGGGTCGGCGCGAGATGGCCGGCGAGGATCTTCATCAGCGTCGATTTACCGGCGCCGTTCTCGCCGATGATCGCGTGGACCTGCCCGGGGGCGAATGCGAGGCTGACGTCGGAGAGGACTTCGATCGGCCCGAACGATCGCGACAGGCCGACCGCGTCGAGCAGCGCTGGCGGCGACGTCGATTCCCCGCTCGCGGACATTGCGTCCATCGATTGAGCCATTTCCTCCTCGCGCCGCGACGCCGTCGCGGACCGTCGCCGCTGACATGCCAGGACCCTATTGCGTGAATTGCGATCCGTCAAAGGGCTTTTCCCAATTGAGCGGCGTCACGGAGCGCAGCGCTGGCGCTCGTCGCAAAATGATGATTGTCTCGCCTCACGGGCGGCAAGGAAATGGGACGTGATGCACGACGAGGGAGCTCTGACCAAGGCGCGGGCGCTGCTAGCGCGGGCGCCGGTGTTCGACGGCCATAACGATCTGGCCTGGGTCATCCAGAACGACAGAATGGCGCGGGGCGACGTCCTCGCCTATGACCTCGCCCGCGTGCACGAGAGGGGCGACACCGACATTCCGCGCCTGCGCGAAGGCCTCGTCGGGGCGCAGTTCTGGGCGGCGTTCCAGTCGACCAGCGCGCCGCACCCCGCGCGCACGACGCTGGAGCAGATCGACCTCATCCGGCGCATCGAGGCGGCCTATCCGGACGTCTTCCTGCCCGCCCGCGGCGCCGCCGATTTCGCCAAGGCCCGCCGCGCCGGCAAGATCGCGTCCTACATCGTCGTCGAAGGCGGCGTCGGCCTCGAGAATTCGCTCGCGCCCTTGCGCATCTGGCATGCGGCGGGGGTGCGCATGCTGATCCCCTGCCACAACGAGACGCTCGACTGGGTCGATTCGGCGACCGACGCGGCGCGCCATGGCGGCCTCAACGCCTTCGGCCGCGCGGTCATCGGCGAGTGCAACCGGCTGGGCATGATCGTCGACGGCGCCCATGTCTCGCACGAGGGCATTCGGCGCCTGCTCGACGTCAGCGAGGCGCCCATCCTGCTTTCGCATTCCAACGCCTTCACTTTGTGCGACCACCCGCGCAACGCCCCCGACGACGTGCTGCGCCGCCTCAAGGACAACGGCGGCGTCGTCATGGCGACCTTCGTGCCCGGCTTCGTGTCGCAGGCCTTGCGGGATTGGCTCAAGCGGTCGCGCGACAGCTACGGCAAGGCGCCCCTCGCCGCCGACCCCAAGAGCCAGTTCGCCGAACTGGAGACGCGCCACGGCCGCGCCCCGCGCGCCACCTTGACGGAGGTCGCCGACCACATCGCCTACCTCGTCGAGACCGCCGGCGTCGACCACGTCGGCATCGGCTCGGATTTCTTCGGCGGCGCCCAGCCCGAGGGGCTCGAACACGTCGGCCGCTTCCCGTTCCTGTTCGCCGAACTCATCCACCGCGGCTTCTCCGAACGCGATCTCGCCAAGATCGCCTCCGGTAATGTCCTGCGCGTCATGCGCGACGTCGAGCGCGTCGGCCAGCGCCTCAGGGCCGTGCGCGAGCCGGCGATCGGGCGGATCGAGGATTATCCGGGGGCGTGAGGGGCGGGGGGACGCCGTTCCCCGCAGGCCACGCGTCGAGAGCAGGCGCTCGGTTATGATGAGACCCGCGAGACCACGAGAGGGAGGCCATGATGCGACACGAACTCATCCCCAACCTTCGCTATGCGGACGCCCTGGCGGCGATCGACTTTCTCTGCGACGCGTTTGGGTTCGAACGCCGAGCGGTCCACCTCGGCGAGGCTGACGCCAACATCGTGCAGCACGCGGAACTCACCTGGCGCGATCGCATGATCATGATATCCACCGCCAGGGATACCGTCGGCGCCCGAGCGGCGAAGATGAAAACGGCCGCCGAAGCCGGCGGACCGACCATGGGTCTCTACCTGATCGTGGAGGACGTCGACGCGCACGCCGACCGCGCACGCGCCGCCGGAGCCAAGATCATTCTCGGCCCAGACGCCAAAGGCTATGGCGGTCGCGGCTATTCCGCCCTTGATCCGGAAGGCAACGTGTGGAGCTTCGGCAGCTACGATCCCTGGGCTTAGCCATCGCCCGGGACATAATTCCACAGCGCGATCACCGGCGCGTCGAGACCGCCGGATTCGTGGCCGAAGATGCCGATCGAGGCCGTGCGGAGCGCGAAATTGCGCCCCGTGGCGACCGGCAGGCCGATCCATCGCACCGCGAGGACGCGGCCGAAATGGCCGTGCGAGAAAAGCGCGATGTTTCCGTCCAGTCCGCGCAGGCTTGCGAGGAGCCGGTCGGCCCGCTCGGCGACGTCGTTCGGAGTCTCGCCGCCCGGACAGCCGTCGCGAAAGATGTCCCACCCCGGCCGCTCCCGCCAAATGTCCTCGGAGCGCCGGCCTTCGTAATCGCCGTAGCTCCATTCCGCGAGGTTCGGCTCGATCTCGGCTGACCCCAATCCGGCGAGTTCGCAGGTCTGGCGCGCGCGTTGCCTGGGGCTCGTCAGCACGCGCGCGAAGGCGATACCGCTGAGATAAGGCGCGAGCGAGCGCGCCTCGTCCTCGCCGCGCGCGGTGAGCGCGATCTCGGTGCTGCCGGTATGTTGGCCCGACAGCGACCACTCGGTTTCGCCGTGCCGGATGAGGAAGAGCCGAAGGGGCGGCTTCACTCACGCCCGCTCCATGGCTGGCGCGTATTCCGCCCGCGTGGCGGCGCGGTTCAAGCGGGCGCGATGGACCAGCGCCTTCTGCGCCGCGGCGACATTGGCCTCCTGGCCCCGCCATAACTTCAAGGCCGGCTCCTGGATGGCGCGGGAATACGAGAAGGTCACCGTCCAAGGCAGCGCCTTGAACCGGACGTGCATGGCGTTCAGGCGCGCCGAAGCCAGTTCGGGCGGCTGGCCGCCCGAGAGGAACACGATCGCCGGAACCGCCGCGGGCACGACCTGCAAAAAGCAGTTGACGGTGGCGTCGGCGACCTCGTCGACCGACTTCTTGCTTCGGACACTTGAGACCGGGCAGCACCATGTTCGGTTTCAGCAGCATTCCCTCCAGCAGCACCCGCTGCGTTCTCAGGTGGATGAAGACCCGTTGCAGCGTCTCGCTCGTCGCCTCGCGGCAGCGCTCCAAGGTGTGATCGCCGTCCATCAATACTTCCGGTTCGACGATCGGAACCAGTCCCATCTCCTGGCAGAGTGACGCGTAAAGGGCGAGGATCTGCGCATTCGCTTCGATGCAGCCGCGGCTTGGAGTACGGTCACCGATGGTGATCACCGCGCGCCATTTGGCGAAGCGGGCGCCCATTTCGACGTATTCCTGGAGCCGGCTGCGCAAGCCGTCGAGGCCTTCGGTGATCCTCTCCCCGGGATGGCCGGCGAGGTCCTTCGCGCCGGCGTCGACCTTGATGCCGGGTATGACGCCGGAGTCGACGAGGACCTTGACGAAGGGCGTTCCGTCCTTCGTCTTCTGGCGGATCGTCTCGTCGAAGAGAATGGCGCCGCCGATGCTCTCGCCGAGCCCCGGCGCCGTCACGATCAAGTCGCGATAGGCGCGGCGGGCCTCCACCGTCTGGGGAATCCCCACTTCGGCGAATCTTTTGTTGCAGGTGGGCATGCTCTCGTCCATCGCCAGCAGCCCCTTGCCATTGGCGACCATGGCCCGCGCCGTTTCCATCAGCTTCTGCGCGTTCATCTGCGTTTCCCCTTCGCTGCGTCGACGTTGACGGGATATTGCGCTTCTTCATGGCGGCATTGCGGGCGTTGTGGCGATACGAGCGCAAATTCGTAGGCGCGCCGTCGCGATGGACCGGCGCTCGCTAGGCATTATCGCGGCTTGTGTCGCCAAGCCCGGGGTCTCCCGACGTCGCCCCACTTCCGCCATGCCGCCGACGCCCCTTGGCGGCGATGAGTCGCAACTGCGGCGCGACGGCCGTTTTATCGCCCCCCGGACTTTCATAAATTCCCGGACTCCAGAAATCCTCTGGTAGGCGCTCGCAGCAAGCCAGCGCCTTGTCCTCGTCGCCGCGTCCCAGGCAATCCGACGGAAGGCAGGTCAGCCGGTCCTACTTGGACCGGCAGAACCGTTCGCTGCGGGCGAAACGTGAGCGCCGTTTCGTATTCGCCGAGATGCCGAAACACGGCGCCACGGGAGAAGAATGCGTGGGCGTCGGGGTTCAAGTCCACGACCTTGTTGATGTCGTCCAGCGCCCGGCGCGGCTCGCCGAGGTTCATCCAGGCGAGATGGCGGTCGAAGTAGGCGTGGTGGTTGTTTGGGTTCTCTTTCAGCCAGTCACCGACGATCTTCAGATAGCGTTGCGGATCCCTTAGGCGAAGATCATGCAGGACCTTTACTTCGTCAGGCGTAGTCGGTTCTTTTATCTTGTGCGCTCCTGAGCTTGTTGCGTCAGGCGCCAGCAGCGTTGCCGCCGCAGCTTTCCGATACCTGCCCCATTATGCCGTCGTTCATCGTTCGACCCATACCTTTATAGTCGCCTCTGCCGAGAGGTCGTGAGTGAAGACGGTGACTTTCTTGAACGTATCTGGGCAAGATGTTCACGATATGACCCAACAGCAATTGCGTCCGGGAAATGGTCCTCCTTCGAGTTCCAATTTCAGCCGGTTTTTTCTGGCTTGTGCTCGGTGTCCAGACCGCCCGGCGGCGCGGCCATCTGCGGCCAAGTTCCAGCGGCCCCGCTCACGCAGCCGCAGCCTTATCTCCTCGTCAACGCCGCCCACCGCCCCGGCGGCATGCCGAAGGCCTTCTTGAAATGCCGGTTGAGATGGCTCTGGTCGGCAAAGCCAGTCGCGGCGGCGACCTCGGCGAGGGGCTCGCCGGCGCCGATCATCGCGCGGGCGCGCTGCAGGCGGCGCATCACGAGATAGCGGTGCGGGCTCGTCGCGTAGAGGGCGCGAAAGTGCCGCGCCAGGGCGTAGCGGTCGAGGCCCGCCGCGCGCTCCAGCTCGGCGGAGGAGACCGCCCGGCCGACATGGGCTTCGAGGTAGTCGCGCGCCAGCTGCGCGGGCCGCGCGGCGGTCTTCGCCAGCGGCGGCGCGGGTCGGCCGGCGCGCCGGGCGAGGCCCCGCGCAAGGCGGCCGACGATGTCGTCTCGCTCGAGTTCGTCGAGGGCGACGTCGAGCGGGCCCAGCGCCTGGCTGAGCGCGCCGCGCAGCGCGGCGTCGTCGAACACCGGCTCGGCGACGAACGGCGGCGTCGCGCCTTCGCCGAGCGCGCGCCGCAGCAATGCCGGCTCGACATAGAGCATGCGGTAGCGCAGGCCGGTTTCGTCGCCCGCGCCGCCGTCGTGAATCTCGTCGGGATGCAGCACGAGGATCTGGCCGGGCAGGCTGCGCCGCTGCGCGCCGCGATACCAGAAGGTCTGCACGCCCGCGAGCGTGACCCCGAGCGCGTAGGTGTCGTGGCGATGGCGCGCGAAGGCCGGCCCGAAGAACCGCGCCTCGATCCGCTCGAAGCCGGCGGAGGCGGGCGCGGCGACGATACCCTCGCGCGCCCGCGCTTCGCACGAACGTTCAAGACCGCGGACGATCTCGACCCCTAAATCCGCGCCCATCGTCGCTCCCCGGAGCGAACCGCGGCTCGGAGACGGCTCTCAATGTTCGACACCAAATTCGCCATCGTCCTGCGCGACGACCTCGCGCCGTGGCAGGCGCTCAATGTGACGGCGTTCCTGACGAGCGGCGTCGTCGCGCAATATCCCGCACTCATCGGCGAAGCCTATCGCGACAAGGCCGGCAACGTCTACAACGCCATGTCGATCCAGCCGACGATCGTTCTCGCGGCGGACGCGGCGACGATCGCCGCGATCCATCGTCGCGCGCTGACGAAGGGCGTCCGGACCTCCGCTTATGTCGAGGAGATGTTCGCGACCGGCCACGACGTCGCCAACCGCGCCGTCTTCGCCGAATTCGGCCCCGAGGACGCCAAGATCGTCGGCCTCGCGCTGCGCGCCGAGAAAAAGATCGTCGACAAGATCGTCAAGGGCGCTCGGATGCATCCTTGAGCACGCGCGTCCTTTTCACTTCGCCGGCAATTTCCGCACGAACGCCAGCGCGGCGTCGAGCAGCCTGCGGCGCAAGGCGTCGTCGCCGTAGGCTTCCGGCGCGGCGCGCACCCAGCCGCTCATCGGCCGGCCGCGCGAGATCATCGGCGCGATCCCCGGCGTTTGCAGCGCCCAGCCGTCCTGGCCGGCGCCGAGCCTAGCCAGCATGCCGTCATCGCGCGCGCCGCAGAGGAGGTTGCCGCGCAAGAGCCAGGCGCGGCCGCCGAACATTGTCGTTTCCGTCAATCCCGGCTCGGCGCCGAGATCGGCCCGCAGCAGTTCCTCGAGCCCTTCGTCGCGCGCCATGGCTTCATCCGCTTCGCGTTTTCGAGCGGCGTTCTAACACGAACGACAGCGCGCCGCGATCGACCTACCTGGCCTGCAGCAGGCCCTCGCGCCGCAGGGCAGCCGCCAGCGGCGCGACGCCGGTGTAGAGATGGCCTCTGAGCCCGGCACGCTCGGCCCCGGCGACGTTCGCCGCGTTGTCGTCGACGAACAAAGTCGCCTCCGGCGCGGCGCCGAGCCGGGCGACACAGCGCCGGTAGGCTTCCGGGTCGGGCTTGCGGGCGCGAAATTCGGCCGAGACGAAGATGTGTTCGCCGAAGATCGGCCGCAGTTCGGGAAAGACGGCGTCGATCTCGCGCGCCACCATGCGATTGTTGTTGGTCAGGATGGCGACCGGCGTCTCGCGCGCGATTTCGGCCGCGAGCGCGAGCGCCTCGGGAATCGGCGTCACCGCGGCCCGCAGCGCCGCGATCCATTGCTCGCGCGTCAGGAGATAGCCGAGGCGCTCACCGAAGCCGCGTAGATAGGCCGCTGCGTTCATCGTGCCGGCGTCCCCGAGGTCCTCGTAGCCCGAGCCCCAGATCGCCGCCTCGACGACGGCAGGCGCCTTGCCGGAGAGGCGAGACAGCCATTCGATGCGCCTGTCGCGCTCATAACGGCAGAGAACGTCGTTCATGTCGAAGAGAACGGCCGATATCACCACACGCCTCGCCCGGGTCCCCGCCGAGACTATCGCATGGCGCGCCCGCTGAGGCGATCAGGCGCCCTCGAGCGGCGCCTTCAGCGCCCCGAGGCCGTGCTCGGCGACGAAGCGGGCCAGGACCGGCCCGATGACGATCACCAGAATGAACCGCGTCATCTGCATCGCCATCACGAAGGGCAGGTCGACCTTGCTCGAGGCCGCGATGATGGCGACCGAATCCGCGCCGCCGGGACTGGTGGCGAGAAAAGCGGTCAACGGGTCGATGCCGGCCACGGCGACGAGAACCGCGGCGAAGCCGCCGCAGATCGCGATCAGGGCGAGGATCGAAGCGAGGACGCGCGGCAGCGCCCGAGCGGCGTGGCCGAGAATGTCAGGCGTGAATTGCGCGCCGATGGCCCAGCCGACGATTGCGTAGCTCGCCGCCAGGAGCCACGGCGGCAGCGCGAAGGTCATGCCGACGCTCGCCTTGAGGATCAGGCCGAGCGCCAGCGGCGTCAGCAGCGCGCCGCCGGGAATGCGCCGGCTGAGGCCGGCGGCGACGCCGACCGCCGCCAGCGCCAGCGTCCCGGCGAGCGGAAGCAGCGGCGTCGGCGGGAACCACACGATCGGCGGTGGCGCGACGGCCGATCCGGTGACCCACAAGCGCGACACGAACGAGGCGACGACGGCGCAGCAGACGACCCGCAGATATTGCATGAGCGCGACGAGCCGCATGTCGGCGCCGTAATCCTCCGACATCAACGTCATGACGGTGGCGGCGCCCGGGGAGGAGCCCCAGACGGCGGTGACCCCGGGGAGGACGCGCAAGCGCGCCAGCAGCCAGCCCAGGAAGGCCGCGGCGACAATGACGGAGAGCACGCCGCCGAGGAAGATCGGCCAGTTCCGCATCACCTCGCCGCCGAGGGAGAGCGGCAGCTTGTCGGCGATCATGCAGCCGATCACCGCCTGTGCGACGTAGAAAGGCGGAACGGGATGCGCGCGGCGCCGCCGGTCGCCGCGACGAGGATCGCGGCGATCATCGGGCCGAGCAGCAGCGCGGCCGGCAGGCGCACGGCCAGAAGGCCGAGCGCGAAGAGACCGGAGAGAGTGATCAGCAGCCCCCATTGCGCGCCGGCCGGCCATGTCGCCAGAGGGGGAGCGAAGCGAAGAGGAGGGCGGGAACGGTCATGGCGCGAGGACGATCTCGGCGCTCCGCGTGACGCGTGCGATGCGTGGGAAGATGTGCTGAATCGCCATTGCGCAACTCCGGCGACATGGTGGCGCAGGCGTCCTCGGCGACCACCACGTCGTAGCCGTGCTCCCAGGCGCAGCGCACCGTCGATTTGACGCCGAAGTTGGTCGCGATGCCGCCGACGACGACGGTGCGCACGCCGCGGTGGCGGAGCTGCAGGTCGAGCCCGGTGCCATAGAAGGCGCCCCATTGGCGCTTGACGATGTGGATGTCGCCGGGCGCCGCGAGCCCTTCTGCGAGCTGGCTCCAGTTCGGCGGCATGCCTCCCGCGGGCCGTTGCATCGGGCTGTCGACGTTGGCGGGCGGCGCGTCGGCATAATCCTCCGCGAAGTCGACGCGCACCAGGACGACCGGCGCGTTGGCGGCGCGAAACCGTTCGGCGAGCGCCCGGCTGGCGGTCAGGACCTCCGCCCCCGAGCGGGGCGCGAGCGGCCTGCCGACGATGCCCTCCTGCAGATCGATGAGAACGAGAGCGGTGGCGCGGGGGTCGAGTGCGGGCATGAGCGGAATCCTTTCCTGCGGACAAACGGCGTGTTATGCGAGGGGCGGCTCGCATTTTGGATAGTTGAGGATGTCCTCGCAAAAGTCAAGCGTTCTGGCGGTGGAGCCGAAGCGTCAGCGCGGCCGCGACCGCGTCGCCGCCATCATCGCCGCCGCCGCCGCCGTCTTCACCGAGAAGGGCTATGAGGCGGCGACGATGACGGAGATCGCCGCGCGCGCCGGCGCCGCCATCGGCTCGCTGTATCGGTGCTTTCCGACCAAGGAGGCGCTCGCCGACGCGCTCATCGCCCATTACGGCGCCTCGCTGATTGGCGCTTTCGCCGAGATCGAGGCGCGGGCGGCCGAAATGTCGCCGATGGCGCTTGCCGGCGCACTGATCGACGTCATGCAGAGCCATCGAGCCGGCGCGCGCCGCGGCGATTGCGTTGATCGACGCGCGCGGCGACGCCGCCGAAGTGCGCTCGACCTTGCGCGCCGGCCTACGCGAGCGGATCGCCGGAATCGTCGCCAAGATCGCCCCCAGCGTCTCCCCCGCCAGGACCGAGGCCACGGCCATCCTGCTGCTGCATGTGCTGAGACTGCTGCGCACGCTGCTGCGCGAGCAGGGCGCCGCGAACGCCGAACTCGCCGCCGAGGGCCGCGCTCTCGTCGCGCGTTACCTCGCCGGGTGTCGGAGTTGAGCCGCAGAACTTCGCCTGAGACGGGCCCCGTCACGCGAAAGCCATGTTGCGGTGCACAATGGCGCTGCGGCTTTCCAGCCGGGAGGGGTCGACCGCCATGCGCCTGATCGAGAACGCGCTCGCCTGATGTCGGTCTTCGCGACGATGTGGGACGTGTCTGGCCGCCCCAGCGCCTGTCGCTCGGCCTTCAGGGCGGCGGCTCCTTCGGCGCCTTCACCTGGGGCGTTCTCGACCGGCTGCTCGAAGAGCCGGAAATGACCTTCGACGCGATCAGCGGCTCCAGCGCCGGCGCGGTCAACGCCGTCCTGCTCGCCGCGGGCCTCATCGACGGCGGGCGCACGGAGGCGAAGGCGCGTCTCGAGCGGTTCTGGCGGCGGATGAGCGCCGCGGCGGCGTTCCTGCCCCGCGCTTCGTTCGGCCGAACGCCGATCGGGGCGGGGCTCGGCCTCGTCGCGCGCTCGCTGTCGCCCGATCAGTTCAATCCGTTCGATCTCAATCCGTTGCGCGAGGCGCTGACGGCGGCGATCGATTTCGATTTGCTGCGGCGCGGGGTCGCCGATGAAACTGCTCATCGGCGCGACGCGGGTGCGCGACGGAAGATTGCGGATTTTCACCGAAGGGGAATTGTCGGCCGACGCGGTGCTGGCCTCAGCGTGCCTGCCGCTCATCCATCACGCCATCGAAATCGACGGCGAGCCCTACTGGGACGGCGGCTACGCCGCCAATCCGCCGCTCCTGCCACTCGTCCCAGGCCTCCCGGGCCGCGCACCTGCTCGTCGTGCAAGTGACGCCGAACTCATCCGAGCGATTGCCGACGACGACCCGCGAGATCGCCAGAGAGTTCGAGCAGATCCATTTCAACGCGACGCTGAATTCCGAACTCGAAGCGCTCAAATACGGCGTGATCGCCGGCGCGACGCCCAAGCTGCGCCGCCTGCGCATCGGCCGCATCTCGGCGCAAGACGAATTTGCCGGCCTCGCCGACGAAAGCGCTGGCAATCTCGGCTGGCCGTTCCTCGAACGCCTGCGCGAAAGCGGCCGCAACGCCGTCGAGGCTTGGCTGGACGACGCCGCCCCGCGCGCGACGCGGCGGGCGGTCGCGTAGGGAATTACGCCGTCGCCGCAACCCAAACCAAGTACTGCTTCGCTATCGCTCGCGATAAGTGCCGATGTCGAAGCGGCGGGCGCCCCGCGGCCCGCCCCGCTTGGAGATTGGCGATCACCTGCCGGCTATCGCAATATTGCTTCTCCTGAGATCCCTTAATCGTCGCGCCTTGGCCCGCACGGGAAATGCCGTCGGTCTCGACCGCGCGAGGGAAAGTACCGCGACCCCCTTTTTGACGGCTTCCGCCGTTTCGAGTTCGAGCTCGTCAAAGTGCAAATGCAGTCGCGCGGCGACGGCCGCCAGGCCGACCTCGCGCGACAGGCTGGAAAGGGACCCGGAAGTATCGGATGCAAGTTCGTTACGCATAACAAAGTCTCCACTTCGTGCGAATGTCGAGCAACGCGGTGATTCGAACCCCAGCTTCAAGCAAATCGAATTAACACTGCCGCCATGAGGGCGAAAAACGAGACGATGAACAGGACGCTGACGTATTCTGGCTCGGAACATGTTCCATGAAACTCTCCACTCACCGGCCTCGTCGAGATCTCCGCTTGATGGGCCTACCCCGACGAGCCGTCCGTTGGCTCATGTGTGCGCCGACGCCCGGCGAGACGTTGTGACTTTTGCCACACGTCGCAAGTGGGGGTTTACGGTCTGGCGGGGGGGAGGGCCGACGGCCAAATCGATGACCTTGCGCCGCGCGGCAAGGCTGTGCGCTGAAACAAAATCGGTTACAATATCTAGGACGATTTCAACCGGTGGCCGTCATGCCCGGCTTGTTCACGTCGTCAAGCCGGATCCCGCGCGAACAATTTGTTGAGATCGGCAAAGGGCGCGCCGTGCGCAAGGCTATCGAACCGCCCATGCTGTGCAATGTCCTGCGCCGCCTGTATGAACCCGCCCCAGGCGACGCGCGCCAGCGAAGCCCCGACACTGACGCGCCGAACGCCGAGATCCTCGAGTTGTTTGAGCGTGAGCCCCGGCGTGAAGGCCAACACATTGACGGGCAGACGTCCAGCCGTGCGCACAACCTGGCGGACCTCGTCCGCGCTGGTAAGACCTGGCGCATAGAGCACGTCCGCGCCGGCTTCGGCATAGGCCGAGAGGCGGCGCAACGCTTCGTTCAACCCCTCGGGATGTCCGCGCAAGAGCGCTTCGCTGCGCGCTGTCAGAAGCACGCGCTCGCCGCTCGCATCGATTGCTGCGCGCGCGACGCGAATGCGCTCCGCCGCCTCTTGTGTCCCATAAAAGGGGGCGCGGGGATCGCCGGTGTAATCCTCGATCGAAAAACCGGCGACTCCCGTCGCGATGCAGCGCGCGACGCTTTCATGGAGTTCGTCGCGCGTCGCCGCGAAGCCCGCCTCATAGTCGGCGTTGAAAGGGAGGTCGGTCGCGGCGACAAGATCGCCGATATGGGCGAGCGCGGCCTTGCGCGTCATGCCGCCATCGGGCAGGCCCGCGGCGAAGCGGGCCGCGCGCTCGTCGTCGCGAGCGCTTCGAAACCGAGCGAGGCGAGATATCTGGTCGAGCCGACGTCCCAGGGATTGGGGATGACAAAGCAGCGAGAGGCATTGTGCAGTTCGGCGAAGCGCGCGCGCTTCTGGGCGACTGTGAGCATGGAGAAACCTCCGGCGATTGCGCGCGGACAACGCGATCCCCCGGCGTCCCGGGGCGCCGTCCACCCCATCACCGTAATACCGTAATACGCAGCCCGCCATAGCCGGAGAAAGTTTCCGCCTGCATTGCACGCATCGGCATCCTCCGAACATCACATCCGTCGCCGCGGCGATTTCATGCCGTGCGCGGTTCCGCGCCGCCGGCGATTTCATTCCACTTGCGGCACGGCAGGTCAGGAGCCGCGTCCTCCAACCGCTTCTCCATTTGCACGAGGCGCGGTTCCAACCCCGGCCCAAGGCGGAAGCCGTGGCCGCGCGCCAGTGCGATCATCCCCTCGTTGGTCCGCAACGTATCGCCAAAGAGCGTTTCGATGCCGTCAGCCGCCGCTTTGCGTTCGATTTCCTCGAGCAAGGCCGAGCCGACGCCGAGATGCCGCCAGTCATCGGCGATCGACATCGAGAATTCGCCCACGCGTTTCGCGCACGAAAGCGCCACCCGGGCCTCGCCGACGACCGTTTCACGATCACCTGCCGTCGAGGTCAGGAGCAGCGTCAGGGCATCGCGACCGTTGGCGGCCAGCGCTCGCGCCAATTCCGACGCCGGGAGTTCGTTTACCGCCGCGAGGAACCGATCGTAACGCGACTGCGGGGAGAGCCCTCGAATGTAGGTTTGCAAGGCGGCGCCGTCGCTGAAGCGGGCGGGGCGAAGAGCCAGCCGAATGTCAGGCCAGCGCTTCGCGCGCGGTGCGGGCTGAACGAAACGGGCGTGCGGAAGCGCGGGGGCCATCGGCGTGAACCCTTGCAATGACAGGTTGCGTTTGACGCGTGACGAGGCCGCTACCGCGGCTGGCTCCAGTCGGACGCCAGAGCCTTCTGCATCATTTCGCGCTCTATGCTGTCGGTGATGCGTCCGCCGGAGCGCGCCAGCACGCGGGCAATCTCCCGGTCCACCTGCCTCTGGCGCCCCGCGGCGAAGGCATCGCTCAGAAGGCGAGCGAGCCTCGCCAGCTTTGCGCCGACGCCGTTTGCGACTGGCGCCGTGCGATCGCTACAGGAGCCGAAATCTCCGCCGTGCGTGGTGTAGGCCATCGAACCCACCTCATGATTGACCATGGCTCGCTATGAGATATGCTCATCCGCCATGCTCGAGAGGGCGGTAGGTTGGCAAGAAAACGCTTGGTTGACAAAGGATGTTGTCTCAGCTCATGGATGAGGAAATCTCATGCATAACGCTCCACCCCCGCTCAACGCGCTTCGCGCTTTCGAGGCCGCCGCCCGGCATCTCAGCCTGACCAAGGCGGCGTTCGAGCTGAACGTTACGCCGGGAGCGCTCAGCCACCAAATTCGCGGGCTCGAGGATCATCTTGGCCTCAAACTCTTCGACCGCGGCGTGCGCTCGATAGCCCTCGACGGCGGCCGGCAAGGCGCTCCAGCCCGGCCTGCAGGTCGGCTTCCTTCATATCCGGGACGCGCTGGCGAGCCTCGATACGCTGGGCGACACGCACGTGTTGGTGATCAGCACGCCGCCCGGCTTCACCTCGAAATGGTTGGCGCCGCGGCTCTACCGCTTCGCGATCGCCCATCCCGAAATCGACGTGCGCGTTTCCTCGTCGATGAACAACGCCAACTTCACAACCGACGGCGTCGACGCGGCGATCCGCAACCTTGCGGTCGATGCGGCGCGCGACGAAGCCCTCGATGTCGAAAAGCTGTTCGATCAATCCCTCGTGCCGGTCTGCAGTCCGGCCTTCGTCGAAAAACACGGGCCCTTCACGTCGCCGGAAATGCTCAAGGGCGTGCCGCTGATCCACGACGACAGTTTCTCCAGCCGCACCACCATGCCGAACTGGGCCGACTGGTTCGCGGCGGCCGGCGTGAGGGACGCCGACGTCAGTCGCGGCCTCCGAATTCAATAGCGCCGATCATGCGCTCGACGCGACGGTCGAGGGCGCCGGCGTGCTGCTCGCTCACGACGTGCTCGCCCACGACGATCTTCGCACGGGGCGTCTCGTCATGCCCTTCGACCTGACCCTGTCCTCGGACCGCTGCTATTGTTTCGTTTGCGCGAAGAAGCGGCGAGGCTCCGCGAATGTGGAAGCCTTCCGCGCCTGGCTCAAGGAAGAGGCGGCCGCCCTCGACCGGAGCAAGCGCGCGACGCGCCAGCCGGAACGCCGCCCGCGGCGGGACCGTCCGCGACGCGCGGATATGTGAGAACAACGACCAGTGGCGCATTTGCCTTATCTGGCGCGAAGAGGCGCCGCTCATGTCGAAATCGTCGACGATCACGAATAACGCGGACTTACCGCCGAACCCGACGCCAGGCGAAGTGTTGCTTGAAGACTTCCTCAAGCCGATGGGCCTGAGCCAGAACGAGTTGGCGCGCGCGTTGCGCGTGCCGCCACGCCGGATCAACGAAGTCGTACTGGGCAAGCGTTCGATCAGCGCCGACACGGATCTGCGCCTGGCGCGCTATTTCGGCGTATCGGAGGGCCTATTTCTCGGGCTGCAAGTGGATTTCGACCTGATGCGCAAGCGGCGAGAAATCCAAGCGGTTCTCGACGCGATCCAGCCGCGGGCGGCGTGAGGCGCAAGGACACCGGCGCGCGGCGGGCATTGCGCAGGATCACGGCCTCGGGCGCTTGCGCCTAGGGATCGCCGGCGGCGAGCGACTTATTCCCGCCCTCAGGCGACATAGACCCGCCGCGCCCTCCCACCGACCCACCGCGCCGTCGAGCTCTCAAGGCGAACGCGAAGCGTTCGTCCGATGGGGGCTAAAACTTCCGAAGCCGAAGGGCTGTCAAGGGGCGAAGCCCGCCTGCGGCGGCGCGCGAAGCGCGCCCTTGACAGCCCTTCGGCTTCGGAAAAAAGACGCTTCCATGAGGTCGACGGCGCTCTCTGCCGAACCCGCGCGATCCCGGCGACGCTTTACCAAACCCCATGACGGGGCCACGCCGCGCCGCCGTCGTCAAGCGGTTGCAACGCTCGGTAGTGGGCCAGTTTGATTGTGGCGGTCGAATTCGCCCTAGCGACCAAGACGCCATCGCGGCATAATGCGAGCATGGTCGAAAAGCATCCCAAACGCCCGCGCGATTTGAACCAGTGGGCCAAGCGCATGGTCGGTATCGCAACAGGCGATGAGAGCGACCGCGAGCCGACGCCAGAGGAGCAGGGCAAAGACCCCGCCGCCGTCGCGCTGGGGCGCAAGGGCGGCTTGAAGGGCGGTCTGGCGCGCGCCGAGTTTCTTTCTCCTGGCGAGCGCAAAAAGATCGCTCAGGAAGCCGCAAAGAAGCTTTGGGACAACACCCGGACCCTCAAGGTGACGCCCGCCATGGCCGCTGGCGTGACCGATCGGCTATGGGAAGTTTCGGACATGGTTGAGGTGTTGGAAGCCTGGGAGGCGAGCTTATGACGCCTGCGCTCGCTCCCATTGATGCTTCAGTGAGTCCGCGCGGCCTCGAATAATCTGTTTCTGATAGTCCCCCACTATACTAGCGCCGGTGGTTTTTACCCAATCACTGTCGCGCAATTTTTCTCTATAATAAAACTCTTTACCGTTATTTTTGTCCTCTTCAGCGTCTATCTCAGCGTTGAGGTCAACAACAATTTCCTTGCATACCGCCAACATGACGGCAGCGAACCTATCTCTATCAGCAACGGAGCGCACGAATAATTCCGGGGTCTGCAAAATCTCTTTAAGATCGCTCGTTTCCATGATCTTCCTTACAATATATAGAAGCATGTATTGGACCAGCACATAACGCGCCAAAAGCTGGTTATTTATATCGGGCAGAACTTTGGATATCGCTTCAATAATTACTCGACAAAGCACAATCCTGTCGGCGTTTACCTCAGGCCTTGCGAATAGATCACCGTGCTTATCTTCAAACACTTGATATTTTCGATGTGTCCCCCACGGCTCCTTTAGATCGAACGCCATCAAATACAAGCCGGCCTCTTCATTTGATATTACAACACCCTCACCCTCCGGGTCTCCGCGCTTGATTTGATATTCGTAGACTCCTTCATAATGCTGGCGAAACTCGTTCTGCAAACGAATGTGTATTTGATGGTTTGATTTAAAGTCACGCGCCCGCACACCATTCTGATTGTTGGAAATTTCTGTGATCGTCTTGGCCCAACTGGATTGCGGATCCATCTTAATAAATTTAGTTAGGACGCGAAGATCATCAGTAATTTTCGTTCTATTATCATAAAGCGCGGTTAGACTTTGGCATCCATTAACTACAAAATAATCACCCGCAGTTATCGCATCGTCATCGGCGTCTAGAGAGCCGGCAATTATAGTGATACCGTTGTGAAATAGCGGGAAGAATTTATGGGACGACGGCTCCTTAATCGTTTTAGTGATGTCCTTATTTACCTTTGTCCTACCAAGAGGTCCCCTTACGTTGTGGGTAAAGAGGGACTGATCGGCAATGCCTTCAAGAGAGACAAGGTCTGTTGCTTTGACCGGCGCTATTATTGCCTTTGTAGCACTATCCACGATATATTCAGCAATTTTAGTGCCTTGGATATCAAAAGAAGCTGTCTTGTGGATCGGCTGGTCGCGCTCGTCAGATATGTAGCTCTGTATCAAATCTTTGCGCCCAACAAACAGTATTTTTGGGTTAGTTGCTAAGAATGCAGCCCCGTTTAAGTCAATATCAACATTGGAAACAAACTCCCCTCTTAAGTCATGTGTGGTGATTTTGTTTTCTAAATCGAGTGTTTTTGCCAGCTTGGCAAGTTCAGTCTGCCCGGCAGTCGCGATTAGATTTTTGATGCTATTCGTATCGTTAAATTGTGTAATTGTCCCAGCAAATTCTCTGAGAGACTTATCTCCTATGGTTGAGGCGGGATTCTGGTTTATTTTTGATTGAAAAATCGTAATGGTCTGGTCGCTGTCATTGACAAAAATGCCGTCGACACCCTTGTCACCTTTTTGGTCGCACACGGAATCGACTGCATCCAACGTGTCTAGACGATAATAGTTCTCGAAATACCAAATTAGAAAAGACGCACTCTCGGACCGCTTTGGGTTTAAGTGTTCTCTAAAGAGATCGAGAAGCTTGGGATACGTCACGTCAATCATTAGAGTGCCCAGCGCGCGAGATGGCGCCGGCGCTACCCCTGGTCGAAATGGTGGTCGGGATATCGCGGCGCTTCTGGTAAGCAATACTCATCAAACGTCGCCCCCGCAATCCTGCGAGTATTTTCCTGCGATCGCCCGCTCCGGGCCGCCTTATTCAAACTGGCCCACTACCCAACGCTCGTGAGAGCGCGATGGTTTTCGGTCGGTCCGCCACAGCCTGGATGTTCCAGCCGGTGTTATTCCCGCTTGCGCGCGAATGATATGACAGGATCGACCCGCCGCTTTGAACGCACGAATGCCCCGCATCCGTCTCTTGGTACGCCAGCGCGCCGTGCTCGAGCCGCGCCGGACCGCGCCCAATTCATTCCGTATTTCAAAATCATAAACATATTTGTTTCGGAAAAACAAAATTCATGCTATCGTCTTCCATTGATCCGCCTACTTCCGGAGCTCAGCCATGGCGAAGACTTCCGACAATTCCCGCGCCGCCAAGCAGCCGTCGGCTCGCCGGCGGGCCCGACGCATCGAGGCGCGCCGCGCGACGGCGGAGCGCAAGCTGCGCATTCTGGAGCGGCTGACGATGGGCGCGTCGGTGGCGAATATCGCGCGCGTCGAGAAGGTCACGATCCGTCGCGTTCGACAGATCGTCGCGGAAATGCTGGCTAGGCGCGAGATCGATCCGCCCGCCGGCTTCGTCCATTTGCAGATCGCCCGGCTCAGCGACGCCATGGTCGTCGCGCATACGATGATGATGGAGGGCGATCTCAAGGCGATGGACCGGCTGATCAAGCTGACGGGCGAACTCGATCGCTATCACGGCTTCGGCCGCGCTCAGGTCGCCGCGACGCCGGAACCCGCGTCGCCGCAAATCGCCGCCCGGCCGCGCGAACTGCTGTTGGCGAAGCCGCAGCCAGACGAAGGCGAGAAGGAAATTTTCCGCCCCGCAAGCCCTTGAAAGAACACGAAACGCGGTAGAAATTCGGCCGCCCTCACCCCGACCCTCTCCCGCATAGGGCGTTCGGAAGAGCGCCCGTCTTCTGACGGGCTACGCGGGAGAGGGAGAGGCGCGCTACTCCGCCGCCTCGGCGGGCGCCGGCGTGTAGTTGAGCACCGGCGCCAGCCAGCGTTCGACCTCGGGGATCGCCATGCCCTTGCGGGCCGCGTAGTCCTCGACCTGATCGCGCTCGACCTTGGCGACGCCGAAGTAGTGCGCTTGCGGGTGGGCGAGATAGAGGCCGCTGACCGAGGCGCCGGGCCACATGGCGAAGCTCTCGGTGAGCTTGACGCCGATGCAAGCGGTGGCGTCGAGCAGGCGGAAGATCGTGTCCTTTTCCGTATGGTCGGGCTGGGCGGGATAGCCGGGGGCGGGGCGGATGCCGCGATAGGGCTCGCCGGCGAGTTCGTCCGGCGCGAAGGGCTCGCCCGGCGCGTAGCCCCAGAGTTCGCGGCGCACGCGCGCGTGCAGCGCCTCGGCGAGGGCTTCGGCGAAGCGGTCGGCGAGCGCCTTGACCAGGATCGAGGAATAATCGTCGTTGCGCTCGACGAAGCGTTTGGCGATCGCATCTTCCTCGATGCCCGCCGTCACGACGAAGGCGCCGACATAGTCGGGCTTGCCGCTGTCGAGCGGCGCGATGAAATCGGCGAGCGCGACATTGGGGCGGCCGTCGCGCTTGGCGAGCTGCTGGCGCAGGGTGAAGAGCGTTTCGAGGGGCGAACGGCGGCTCTCGTCGGCAAAGAGGCGGATGTCGTCACCGACGCTTCCCGCCGGCCAGAAGCCGACGACCGCCTGGGGCGCGAACCAGCGCTCGGCGACGATGCGCCGCAGCATCGCCTGCGCGTCGTCGAACAATTGCCGCGCCGCCGCGCCCTGTTTCTCGTCGTCGAGGATGGCGGGATAGCGGCCCTTCAGCTCCCAGGTCTGGAAGAACGGCGTCCAGTCGATATAGCGCGCGAGATCGGCGAGGTCCCAGTCGTCGATGACGCGCACGCCGAGGAAGCTCGGGCGCGGCGGCTGATATGCGGCCCAGTCGACCTGGAGCGCATTGGCGCGCGCCTTCTCCAGCGGCAGGCGCGCCTTGTCGGCTTCGCCGCGCGCATGCGCCGCCGCGACCTTGCGATAATCGGCGCGCACGGATTCGACGTAAGAGGCCTTCGTCTCCGGCGACAGCAGCGCGCCGACGACGCCGACGGCGCGGCTGGCGTCGTTGACGTGGACGGTCTGGCCGCGCCCGTATTTCGGATGGATCTTCACTGCCGTATGCACGCGGCTGGTCGTCGCGCCGCCGATCAGCAGCGGGATGTCGAAGCCCTCGCGCTCGAGCTCGGCCGCGACATGCGCCATTTCGTCGAGCGAGGGCGTGATGAGCCCGGAGAGGCCGATGATGTCGACTTGTCTCTCGCGCGCGACGGCGAGGATCTTCGAGGCCGGCGTCATCACGCCGAGATCGATGATCTCGTAGTTGTTGCAGGCGAGCACCACGCCGACGATATTCTTGCCGATGTCGTGCACGTCGCCCTTGACGGTCGCCATCAGGATCTTGCCGGCGCTCTGGCGCCCCTCGCCGCCGTTCGCCTTCTTCTCCGCCTCCATGTAGGGCAGCAGCAGCGCCACCGCCTGCTTCATCACGCGGGCCGATTTGACGACCTGCGGCAGGAACATCTTGCCCGCGCCGAAGAGGTCGCCGACGATGTTCATCCCCGCCATCAGCGGTCCCTCGATGACATGCAGCGGGCGCTCGGCGGCAAGGCGCGCCGCCTCGGTGTCGACGTCGATGTAATCGGTGATCCCGTTGACCAGCGCATGGGCGATGCGCTTGTCGACCGGCCATTCACGCCAGGCGAGGTCCTGCGCCTTGGCCTCCTTGCCGGCGCCGCCGCGATAGCGCTCGGCGACGGCGAGCAGCCGCTCGGTCGCGTCGGGGCGGCGGTTGAGCACCGCGTCTTCGCACACTTCGCGCAGGTCCGCGTCGATCGTCTCGTAGACCGCGAGCTGGCCGGCGTTGACGATGCCCATGTCCATGCCGGCCTGGATCGCATGATAGAGGAACACCGCGTGCATCGCCTCGCGCACCGGCTCGTTGCCGCGAAACGAGAACGAGAGGTTCGAGACGCCGCCGGAGATATGGACGTGCGGCAGGTTGGCGCGGATCTGCCGCGCCGCCTCGATGAAGGCGACGCCGTAGGGGTTATGTTCATCGATGCCGGTGGCGATGGCGAAGACGTTGGGGTCGAAGACGATGTCCTCGGGCGCGAAACCGGCCTGCTCGGTGAGGAGCTTATAGGCGCGCGCGCAGATGCTCGTCTTGCGCTCCAGCGTGTCGGCTTGCCCCCGCTCGTCGAACGCCATGACGACGACCGCCGCGCCGTAAGCGCGCACCAGCCGCGCCTGACGCAGGAAGGCCTCTTCGCCCTCCTTCATCGAGATCGAATTGACCAGCGGCTTGCCCTGCACGCATTTCAGGCCGGCTTCGATGACCGCGAATTTCGAGGAATTGATCATCACGGGAACGCGCGCGATATTGGGCTCGGCGGCGACGAGGTTGAGGAACTCGACCATGGCGCGCTCGGAATCGATCAGCCCCTCGTCCATGTTGACGTCGATGATCTGGGCGCCGTTGGCGACCTGATCGCGCGCGACAGCGAGCGCGCCGGCGTAATCGCCGGCCGTGATCAGCTTGCGGAACCTCGCCGATCCCGTGACGTTGGTGCGCTCGCCGACGTTGACGAAGGGAATGTCCTTGGTCAGCGTCAGCGGTTCGAGGCCGGAAAGGCGCATCAGCGGCGGCATTTCCCGGGGCAGGCGCGGCGCGACGCCGCGCACCGCCTCGGCGATCGCTTTGATATGCGCCGGCGTCGAACCGCAGCAGCCGCCGACGACATTGACGAGACCGTCGCGCGCGAAGCCGGCGATCTCGGCCGCCATTTGCTCGGGGGTCTCGTCGTAGAGGCCGAATTCGTTGGGCAGGCCGGCGTTCGGATAGGCGCAGACGAAAGTCTCGGCGACACTGGAGATCTCCTCGAGATGCTCGCGCATCGCGCTCGCGCCGAGCGCGCAATTGAGGCCGATGGTGAAGGGCCGGGCGTGGCGCAGCGAATGCCAGAACGCGGTCGGCGTCTGCCCCGACAACGTGCGCCCCGACCGATCCGTGATCGTGCCGGAGATCATGATCGGCAGGCGCAGCCCGCGCGCGGCGAACACCTCCTCGCAGGCGAACACCGCCGCCTTGGCGTTGAGCGTGTCGAAGATCGTCTCGATCAGGATGATGTCGGCGCCGCCGTCGACGAGGCCGACGATCTGCTCGGCGTAGGATTCGCGCAGCGCATCGAACGTGACGGCGCGAAAGCCGGGATTGTTGACGTCGGGCGAGATCGACGCGGTGCGGTTGGTCGGCCCGAGCGCGCCGGCGACGAAGCGCCGCTTGCCGTCGATGCGCTCGGCCTTCATCGCCGCGCGCCGCGCCAGCCGCGCGCCGTCGCGGTTCAGTTCGTAGACCACCTCCTGCATGCCGTAATCGGCCTGCGCGATCCGCGTCGAGGAAAAGGTGTTGGTCTCGAGGATGTCCGCGCCGGCGATCGCATAGGCGAAGTGGATGTCCTCGATCGCCTGCGGCTGCGTGAGAATAAGAAGATCATTGTCGCCTTTGAGATGGCACTCGCAGCCGACGAAACGCTCGCCGCGAAAATGCCATTCATCGAGCGCAAGATTCTGAATCTGCGTCCCCATCGCTCCGTCGAGAATCAGGATGCGCTCCCGCGCGGCTTGCGCCAGCGCGATGGCGGGGTCGGGCCGAGCCGCCGAAGCGGGTTCAAATAGATCAAGAGGCTCGACACTCATAGGGTAATCCGGACCTGCAGCCAGATGGCATAACTACATAAGCATATCTTTATATCATATCAAGCGTCCACGAAGCATCCGACAGAGCCGGCGCCGCCAGCAGTCCGATCATCAAGCGCCTGTTCGCCGAGTCCGCCGCCGCCTCCCTCGGCTATCTCGCCGGCACAAGCAGGTCAGGAGCGCCGTGCGCCGGAGATCCGCTACGCGACCCAGTTCCGCATCTTCCGTGGCGGCGGCGAACCCGGCATCCTGACCCTCGACGCCGACGACGCGTCGCTCGCGTTGCTAAACCGCCGGCTGGTCGACATGCCCGGCGGGTCAAGTCGTCAACCCGCATGCGAGACGAAGGTCTTCCAAAATAGCGTCGTACTGATCAATCGCGAACTGCGCACGATGCGTTCGCGCTTGTCCGACCGCTTGTGGGACGACGTGATCCCCATGAGCGCGCGCGGCAGGAGCTGGACTTCATCGCGGCCTCGATTCGAGGCGGGCGCACAGGCGATCGGCGATCTGCGCCGGTCGCGGCGCCAGCTCACAACGAGTTGCCAAACGTGGATCGGACCCTCAAAATGCTCCCAAGCGTCGCGGCGGCGGGCCAATGCCCGCGCAGGGCCGTCATCGCATGGGAGGAGCGAGGCTCAAATGGAAAACACCGAGCCCGCTCGCCTTCCGCAGGCCTACCGCAACGCCCTGACAGCGCTCTCTTGTTAGCCATCGCCATCCCGCCGGGCGCTACCCCTTTTCAAACCAGGAAGCAGGATAATGACCGATAGCACCACAGGCGCGCCCAAACGCCCTTCGATCACCGATCAGGAGGCGTTGAACTTCCATTCGCGCGGGCGGCCTGGCAAGCTCGAGATCATCGCCACCAAGCCGATGGCGACGCAGCGCGACTTGTCGCTAGCCTATTCCCCGGGCGTCGCGGTTCCGGTGAAGGCGATCGCCGCCGATCCCTCGACCGCCTACGACTACACCGCACGCGGCAACATGGTCGCGGTCATCACCAACGGTACGGCGATCCTTGGCCTCGGCAACCTGGGCGCGCTCGCCGCCAAGCCGGTGATGGAGGGCAAGGCGGTGCTCTTCAAGCGCTTCGCCGACATCAATTCGATCGACCTTGAGGTCGCGACCGAAGACCCGGAAGAGTTCATCAACAGCGTGCGTTTCCTCGGCCCCTCGTTCGGCGGCATCAATCTCGAGGACATCAAGGCGCCGGAGTGTTTCATCATCGAGGAGCGCCTGCGCGAACTGATGGACATTCCCGTCTTTCACGACGATCAGCACGGCACCGCGATCATCGCCGCGGCCGGCATGATCAACGCCATGCAACTGACCGGACGCGACATCAAGACGACCCGTCTCGTCTGCAACGGCGCGGGCGCGGCGGGCATCGCCTGCCTCGATCTCATCAAGGCGATCGGCTTCGAGCCGTCGAACGTCATTCTGTGCGACACCAAGGGCGTCGTCTATCGCGACCGCAAGGACGGCATGAATCAGTGGAAGTCGGCGCACGCCGTCGACACGCCCTTGCGAACGCTCGCGGAAGCGATGGAGGGCGCCGATATCTTCTTCGGCCTCTCCGCCAAGGGCGCGTTGACGTCCGAAATGGTCAAGTCCATGGCCCCCAACCCGATCATCTTCGCGATGGCCAATCCCGATCCGGAGATCACGCCGGAAGACGCACAGAAGGTGCGCGCGGACGTGATCGTCGCCACCGGGCGCTCGGACTACCCTAACCAGGTCAACAACGTCCTCGGCTTTCCCTATATCTTCCGCGGCGCGCTCGACGTGCGCGCCAAGACCATCAACATGGAGATGAAGATCGCGGCGGCGCAGGCCCTGGCGGAACTCGCGCGCGAGGACGTGCCCGATGAGGTCGCCGCCGCCTATCGCGGCGCGCGGCCGCGCTTCGGCCGCGATTACATCATCCCCGTGCCCTTCGATCCGCGCCTCATTCACGTCGTGCCGATCGCCGTCGCGAAGGCGGCGATGGAGTCGGGCGTCGCGCAGCGCCCGATCGTCGACATGACCTCCTATAAGGCGCAGCTCTCGGCGCGCCGCGATCCGATCGCCGGCGCCTTGCAACGGATCATCGAGCGCGTGCGGCGGATGCCCAAGCGCGTCGTCTTCGCCGAAGGGGAGGAAGAGCAGGTCATTCGCGCTGCGTATTCCTTCGTCAATCAAGGCCTCGGCACGGCGATCCTGGTCGGGCGCGAGGACCGCGTGCGCGCGGTCGCTCAGCACTCCGGCCTCGATCTCGCGGAGAAGGGCATCGAGATTCACAATGCTCGGCTTTCACACCGCAACGCGCTCTACGCGCAGTTCCTCTATGAGCGATTGCAGCGGCGTGGCTTTCTCTTTCGCGACTGCCAGCGCCTGATCAATCAGGACCGCAATTATTTCGGCGCCGCGATGGTCGCGCAGGGCGACGCCGACGCGCTGGTTACTGGCGTGACGCGCAACTTTTCGATCGCCCTCGAGGAGATTCGCCGCGTCATCGACCATAAGCCGGGCCATCGCTTGATCGGCGTTTCCCTCATCCTGGCGCGCGGACGTCCGATCCTGGTCGCCGACACGGCGATCACTGAAATGCCGACTTCGGAAGATCTTGCGCAGATCGCTATCGAGGCGGCCGGCGTCGCCCGTCGGCTCGGCTACGATCCCCGCGTCGCGATGCTCGCCTTCTCGAATTTCGGCCATCCGCCGGGTGAGCGAGCGCTGCGGGTGCAGGAAGCGGTGCGCCTCCTCGACGCGCAGCGCGTCGATTTCGAATACGACGGCGAGATGGGGGCGGATGTCGCGCTCAACAAGGAATTGATGGGCGCCTATCCCTTCTGCCGCCTCACTGACACCGCCAACGTGCTGGTGATGCCGGCCTTCCATTCCGCGGCGATCGCCACCCGTATGGTTCAGGAACTCGGCGGCGCGACGGTGATAGGGCCGTTGATCGTCGGGCTGGAAAAGCCGGTGCAGATCGTCTCGTTGGGCGCCAAGGATTCCGACATCGTCAACATGGCGGCGCTGGCGAGCTTCAATATCGGGGGGTGAATGGCGCGGCTCGTATCTTCGGGGCAGCGCGGTCCTGGCCTCACACCTTCATCTGTGCGCCAAGCTCCACCACGCGATCCGACGGAATGTTGAAGAAGTCCGGAGCGCTGGTCGCCTGCTTGGCGAGCGCGATGAAGAGGTGATCCTGCCATTTCGGCATGCCGGAATTGGGCGCGGGTTTCAGCGTCCGGCGGCCGAGGAAGAACGAAGTCGTCATGATGTCGAACTTCAGCCCCGTCTTGCGCAAGGCGGCGAGCGCGGCGGGGATGCGCGGCAATTCCATGTAGCCGAAATGCAGCGTCAGCGCGAGAAAGTCGGGCGAGAGGGCGCGAACCTCGAAGCGTTGCGCCTGCGGCACGCGCGGCGTCGTTTCCGTCTTCACGCACATCATCACCACGCGCTCGTGCAGGACCTTGTTGTGCTTGAGATTATGCATGAACGAGGAGGGCGCGACGCTCGGGTCGCTCGTCAGAAAGATGGCAGTGCCGGGAACGCGCACCGGCTTGGATTTTTCCAACATCTTGATCAGATCCTTCATCGGGATCGAATCGCGATGGGTCTTGGCGGTGAGGATCGCGCTGCCGCGCGACCACGTCCACATCAGCACGAACATCGCGCCGCCGAGCGTCAGAGGAACCCAGCCGCCCTCGAGCACCTTGTACAGATTGGCGATGAAGAAACTCACGTCGATCGATAGGAACCCGCATACGAGCGCCAACGCGGCCCACAGCGACCATCGCCATAGGCGCCAGACGACGAAAAAGGCGAGAGCGGTCGTAGCGACCATCGTGCCGGAAACCGCGATGCCATAGGCGTTGGCGAGCGCGTCGGACGAACGGAACATCAGCACCAGCGCGAGCACGCCCAGCAAGAGGATGCGATTGACGCGCGGAATGAAGATCTGCCCCTCGAGCAGGCCTGAGGTGTGGATGATTTCGAGGCGGGGCAGCAGCCCGAGCTGTATAGCCTGGCGAGCGAGCGAAAAGGCGCCAGTGATGACCGCCTGGCTGGCGATCACGGTCGCGGCCGTCGCCAACAAGATCATCGGCAGGAGGGCCCAGGAGGGCGCCAAAAGGTAGTAGGGATTTTCGACTGACTTGCCGTTGGCGATGATCAAGGCTCCCTGACCGAGGTAATTGAGCATCAGCGCCGGCAGCACGAGGAAAAGCCAGGCCGCCTGGATCGGTCGGCGTCCGAAATGACCCATATCGGCGTAAAGCGCCTCCGCGCCGGTCACCGCTAGGAAAACGCTGCCTAGGACGATGAAACCCATCGCGCCGTGGCTATAAAGGAAGATGATTCCCAGGGCCGGGCTGAGGGCGCGCAGGATGATCCACGCGTCGGGAATGTGTATGGCGCCGAGCGCGGCGTTGACGACAAAGAACACGGCCATGATCGGGCCGAAGAATGCCGCCACGCCCGCTGTCCCGCGGCTCTGGGCGGTAAACAGCAAAATGAGAATGACGATGGTCGCGGGCAAGATGAACGGCGCGAGCTGCATGTCGAGTTGCTTGAGCCCCTCGAGTGCGGAAAGCACGGAGATCGCGGGCGTGATGATCGCGTCGCCGGAGAACAGCGCCGAGCCGGCGACGCCGAGCAGGAAGACGATCGTCGTGCGCTTGCCCAGCGCGCTCTGGGCCAGCGCCTTCAGCGACAGAATGCCGCCTTCGCCCTTGTTGTCCGCCTGCATCAGGAACAATACGTATTTGGCCGTCACGACGATCAGCAGCGCCCAGATGATCAGCGACACGACGCCGACGATCTGGCCAACCTCGAGGTTGGCGCCTCTGAACTGCCCGAGCGCGGTCTGCAGCGCATAAAGGGGGCTGGTCCCGATGTCGCCGAAGACTACGCCGACCGAACCGAGCGCGAGAAGCCAAAAACCGCCGCCCCCGCTGGCCGCTTCGGTGTCGTGAGCGTGGGTCGCGGGAGCGACCGCGGTCGGCGATAAGTCCTGCGGCATGAATCTTCCGATTAGAGCGCCCCGCCTATCGAGGCGCGGCGGGAGCGCGCGGTTCTATACAGGTTCGCTGTCGGCACGGGAAGGGCGCTCCGCCCTCCCCTCCGAGCGGAAGACTCAGCGGGCCGCCTTTTCGTTTGGCGCGCCCAACTCGACGAACCGCAGTCCCTCGCAGATCGTCGCGGCGTGGCGCAGAGCCGCGGCGGTCGCGGCGACCATCGGTGGCAATGTGAGCCATTCGAGCGTCCAGGCCGCGCCGGAGCGCTCGTTCTCGTGGACGAGCGCCTGGTGCAGCGTTCCGAGCTGACCGGCGGTGAAACGCGCGAGCGCCACGAGAGTTTCCGCCGCGACGGGGTTGGATTTGTGCGGCATTGCCGACGAGCCGCCGCCGCCCGCGAGCCGAACCTCTCCGATTTCATTCTGCGCCATCAGCGCGATGTCCTGGCCGAGCTTGCCGAGTGAACCGGTGATGAGACTGAGCCAGGCCGCGAACTCGCCGATGACGTCGCGCTCGGCCTGCCAGCACGGCGCGTCGGCGAGACCAAGTCGGCGAGCGAGTTCCGCCGCCACGGCATCGCCCTTGCCGTCGAGATCGCCGCGGGCGCCGACCGGCCCGCCGAATTGCACGACGAGCAGGCGCGGCTTCAATGCGGCAAGCCGAGCCAGGCCTCGCTCCAACGGCTCGCGCCAGACTCTGAGCTTGTCGGCCGCGGTGATCGGCAGGGCCCGTTGCATCCGCGTTCGCGCCATCAAGGGAATCGTCCCGTCGCGCGCCGCGAGCCCGAGCAGCGTCTCGACGAGCGCGCCGAGCCGTGTTTCCATGAGCGCGCAGACCTTATTGAGGCGGATCGTCAGGCTGGTGTCGATGACGTCCTGGCTGGTCGCGCCGCGGTGAACGAACGCGGCGTGGGGTTCGCCGACCGCGGCGCGCAGTAGCGCGACAAGCGTCGGAACGACGACGCCATCGCGCGCGACGCCGTCGGCGAGACGCTTAAGATCGGGAGTAAAATCGCGGCAGGTCTCAGAGATACGCCGGGCCGCCTCGACGGGAACGAGGCCAAGCGCGGCCTGCGCTTCCGCAAGCGCTGAACTCGAAGGCCAGCATCGCCGACCAATCGGCCTCTAGGGCAAAGCATTTCGCGGCTTCGGCGTCGCCGAGCAGGACGCCTAAGAGGGGATGATCGATCGCGGAGACCGTCATCGCGCCGCTCGGCGATCGGACGGGGTCGCAATGGGGCTCACGCCGCGGCTCCCCTGACGTGAGCCTCGATCAGCGCGCGCAAGGCGTCGGCCTTCTCGATATTGGGCAGATGCCCAGCGCCGGCGATGATCTCGAACCGCGCCCGTCCGATGAGGCCCGCGAGTTCGCGCACCATCGCGACCGGCGTCGAGCCATCCTCGTCGCCGACGACGCACAGGGTGGGAACCTTGATGGCGGCGCATTCGGGCGTGAGGTTCGCCTCCATGAGGGCGCCGCATGCCGCCAGATATCCGTCCTTCGGCGTGCGCGTCAGCATCAAGCGCCAGCCCGCGAGGTCGTCGGGCCGCCACGCTCGAAAACTCTGCGTGAACCAACGCTGCATTACGCCATCGGCGATCGCTTCGATGCCGCCCCGCGCGACCTCCTCCATGCGCTGTCGCCACGTTTCCTCCGTGCCGATCTTGGCGGCGGTGTCGCAGAGCGCGAGCGCCGCCACGAGATCGGGTCGCAGGCGATAAAGCTCTTGCGCGATGAGCCCGCCGATCGACAGGCCGACGATCACCGCGGCGCTTACCTCGAGCCGGTCGAGCAGCGCCGAGAGATCGCTGGCGTAGTCGGCGATCAGCGCCGGTCCGCCGGGCAATTCCGAAAGCCCGTGGCCGCGCTTGTCGTAACGAACGATGCGATAGGCCGAGGCGAGGGGACGCGCGACATCGTCCCAAATGCGAAAATCCGTGCCGAGCGAGTTGATGAACACGATCGCGCGTGCGTCGCGCCTGCCTTCCTCGGCGTAGTGAACGACCGCGCCGTTGACTTTCGCGAACGCCATGGCTGGGCGTCTCCTTATCTGCTCGTCCGCGCCACAACCGACGGGCGCGTTCGGCATGAAGACATCGCGGCGCGGGGCGCTGTCAAGGGCGCTCCAAACCCAAATGGCGACTCGCGAAGACCCTCCGTTCCTCGCCGCTCCATCGACCCGCCGGAGGTCCGGCTCGCCCTGTGGGCGGCAGTTGGGCCGACCCTTCCCAGCTCCGCCCAAACTGGACGGTCGCAAGCGTTAAAAAATGGTTCTGGCGAAGGCTGACAAACCATGCTTTTTTGTCACCAACCGTTATGGTGAATTGCAATTAGGGTTTGCGAATGAAATCCATCGACCAGGTCTCCCCTTTCGCAGATCGCGTTTTGCGTCTGTTGGAACGCGTGGAATACCGGCGCGCCGAGACGGGGGAAGAGAAGGAATCCATTTTTCGGATGCGGCACGATGCGTACGCGCGCGCCGGCACGGTCCCGCCGCAAGCGTCGGGCCTGTTTCACGATATCTATGACGAGGCGCCGAACGTCTGGCTGGTTGGCGTCTTTATCGACGGCGATCTCGCGAGCGCGCTCCGCTTACACGTCTCGGCGAGCATCTCAGCGCCTTTGCCCGCCATGGCCGTATACCCGGACATCCTGGCCCCACATTTGCGGGCCGGGCGATTGATCATCGATGGATCGCGATTGTCCAGCAAGCTCGAATATTCGCTTCACTACCCCGAGATCCCCTACATCACGTTACGTCCGACCTTTATGGCCAACGACTTCTTCGACGCCGACTATCTGACGGCCGCGTGTCGGGTCGATCATCAGAGCTTCTATCTCCGCATGCTCATGGGCGTTCCCTGGGCGGCGCCGCGTCCGTATCCCGGTTTCAACCGGCCGATGGCCTTCGTCGCTTTCGAATCGCGCCGAAAGCGGGAAGCCCTTCACGCCCGCTTTCCCTTCTACGGGTCGAGCGAAGCCGAACGCCAAAAGTTGTTCGGCCGATCGTCAAACCGATCCGACGACGTTCTGCGAGCGATTGGCCGGCAAGAGCGGAGCGAAGTCGGCAGCGCCTAGCGCGGGTCCGGTCCAAAGCCGCCCGGAGCGATAGGGGGACCGTCGCGCCTACAGCCCGTTAAGCAATTCGTGTTTTACAGGTTGCCCAGGCTTGGGTTGGCGGCGTGCAGGCAATGTCTCAACAGCGTACCACGGTTGTCCCGGACGAGATTCGCGACGAAATCCGTCGCGGGCTTTTCAATTCGGTGTTTGCCGATGCGAAATCGATGGTATCGGGCTCGGTCCTGAGCGTCCTGAGCGGAATGGTTATCGCCGCCGAAATGCGCAGTTGGGCCGCGTTCGCAGCGAGCCTGGCCGCGGGCGTCGTCGCACTCGTGCGAGTCGGCCTCGTTAAGGTGCATCAGAAACGTGCAGGCCCGCAACGCAACCTCGATGTGAGCCGGCAGGAGCGGTATTACGTCTTAGGCGCGAGCGCCTATTTGCTTTGCATCGGCGCTTTAACCATTTGCGCCTTCGCCGACCCAGCCGACGCCTTCGCCCCGGTTCTCGCCCTTTTTGTCGCCCTCACCAACGCGCTCGGCATTGCCGTGCGTAATTTCGCCATCCGATACGGGGTCGGATTGCAACTCGTCATGATCGCGGTTCCGCTTGCGGTCGCGTTCATTATCCGCGGTGGCCCATTTCCGCTTATCATCGCCCTGCTGGCGCCCCTGTCCATGTTCATTTATTCGTCGGCGGTGCGGCTTCGCAACATATTGCTCAGCGAGATGGGCTATCGCCGGCACTCCGAAACGATTGCAAAGCAATTTGACTTCGCGATCAACAACATGTCGCATGGCATGTGCATGATCTCCGTCGATAAGAGAATTTTGGTTTCGAACGCCAAGTTTGCGGAGTTTTTCGGCTTGCCGGGTGATCGGCCGATTACGAATGTCCGATTCAAATCTCTACTGCGACTGGCCGAGCGGCGCGGATCGATTACACGAATCGACGGCGACCGACTGCTGCACTCGGTCACGGCGGCTGATGTCGGAGACAATCAGCGGTACCTTCAAATCGAAACCGCCATCGGACATGTCTATGACGTAACGCTGAAGCACAATTCGAACGGCGGATGGGTTCTTGTCGTCCAGGACGTGACCGAAAAACGGAACGCCGAACGCGCGATCGATCACATGGCGCGGTTCGACGCCGTAACGGATCTGCGTAATCGTCGATCGTTCGAGATCGCCCTCACCGAGACGCTGGCGCGCGCGCGCGTGAGCGGCGCGCGCACGGAAGTATTGTTCATCGATCTCGATCACTTCAAGCAGGTCAACGACACGCTCGGACACAAAATTGGCGACAAAGTGCTTGTCGCCGCTGGGGTTCGCCTGTGCGCCATCGCGGGTGAATCCGATTTCATCGCGCGCTGGGGTGGAGACGAGTTCGTCATCCTTCGTTCGAGGCTTGCTGGCGCCCGCGCAATCGAAGCATTCGCCGCCGAGATCATCTCCGAGCTGTCGCGCCCCTGTTCGATCGAAGGGGCGCAGATCGTCGCCGGCGCCAGCATCGGCATCGCGGCCGCTGTCGGCGGCGATCTGTCGGCCGATGTCGTCCTACAGCAGGCGGACATGGCGCTTTACACCGCGAAACGCGAAGGTCGGGGCCGCTATCGAATCTATGAAGAAGCGATGAGCACCAGCGCCCAAGCGCGTAGGATTCTCGAGCTCGAGCTGCACGCCGCGTTGGCGGCGAACGCGTTCGAACTTCACTACCAGCCGGTCGTCAATCTGGAAACGCACGCCGTCGTTGGTCTGGAGGCGCTGGCGCGGTGGAGCCACCCGGTGCGCGGACAGGTCTCCCCGGGGATATTCGTGCCGGTTCTGGAAGAACTCAACCTGATGAATACCTTCGGGGCTTGGGCGCTTCAGCGCGCGTGTCTCGATGCGACGCTTTGGCCGTCGGATATCCGGGTCGCTGTCAATGTTTCAGCACGACAGCTCGAGGGGGACCAACTGTACGAAACGGTTCAGCGCGCGCTTGAAACAACCGGCCTCTCCCCTGGTCGGCTCGAACTGGAGATCACGGAAACGGCGCTGCTTAGAGGCAATGACGTCGCGCAGCGGATTCTGGAACGCATCCACGCGCTCGGCGTGAGAATCGCACTCGACGACTTCGGCACCGGCTATTCCAGCCTGAGCCATCTCATGCGCTTCCCGCTCGACAGAGTGAAGATCGACCAGTCATTCACGAGGCTGTTGGACAAAGACGAAAAGGCCGCCGTCTTGATCGAAAACGTCGCGAGGCTGTCGCGACAACTCGGCATGATCGTCACCGTGGAAGGCATAGAAACCCGCGAGCAGCTCGAACGCGTGAAGAGCCTCGGGCCAATTCCGGAAGGGCAGGGATTCCTGTTCGGCAAGCCCATGCCCAACGCGGCGGTCGGGAGCTTGTTTGACGACGCGCGCCGGCGTCATGTCGCCTGAACGCGCGGCGGGACCGCTTCGCTCCGAACGCGGAAGCCGCAGTCGCCTCCGCTAGTCAAGCGCCGCCCGATCCGGCTGGTCAAGCGCCTGTTCCGGGCTGAAGGCGCCGGCCGCGCCTCTTGCGCGCGGGTGCGGCGACTGTAAGGAAGCCGCGATGCGCGCCTTTCCTGAACGCCTGCCGATCGATGACGCCCTGCCGGGGATTGTCACCGCCCTGAGCGCCGGCGCGCGCGCGATTCTGGTCGCGCCGCCCGGCGCCGGCAAGACGACCCGCGTTCCGCTCGCGCTGATGGACGAGCCTTTCGCGCGGCAAGGCAAGATCATTGTGCTCGAACCCCGGCGGCTCGCCGCACGCGCCGCGGCCGCGCGCATGGCGGCGACGTTGGGCGAGAAGGTCGGCGAGACGATCGGTCTCCGCGTCCGTCTGCAGAGCCTCGTTTCCGCGCGGACGCGTGTCGAGGTCGTCACGGAGGGCGTTTTCGCACGCATGATCCTCGATGACCCCGCGATCGAAGGCGTCTCGGCGGTCCTTTTCGATGAATTCCACGAACGCTCGCTCGACGCGGATCTCGGCCTCGCCCTGGCGCTCGACGCGCAGTGCGGCCTGCGTGAGGATTTACGCCTGCTCGTGATGTCCGCGACGCTCGATGGCGCGCGGGTCGCGAAGCTGATGGGGGAAGCCGCGCTGATCGAAAGCCAGGGCCGAAGCTTTCCCGTCGAGACGCGCTATCTCGGCCGCGATCCCGCGATGCGCATCGAGGAGCAGGTCGTGCGCGCGACGCTGGGCGCGTTGGCGGAGGAGAGCGGGTCGATCCTCGTTTTCCTGCCCGGCCAGGGTGAAATCACGCGCGTCGCGGCCGAACTCGCCAATCGCGTCAGGAATGCTGACGTCGATATCGCGCCGCTCTATGGCGCGATGGACGCGCGCGCTCAGGATCGGGCGATCGCGCCGGCGCCGCCAGGACGGCGCAAGATCGTGCTGGCGACCTCGATCGCCGAGACATCTCTGACGATCGAGGGCGTGCGTGTCGTCATCGACAGCGGCCTGATGCGCGTTCCGCGGTTCGAGCCCGACATCGGGCTGACCCGGCTGGAGACGGCGCGCGTTTCGCGCGCCAACGCCGACCAGCGGCGCGGGCGCGCCGGACGCGTCGAGCCGGGCGTCTGCTATCGTTTATGGGAGGAAGCCGGCAATGGCGGTCTCTCGCCCTATGCGCCGCCGGAAATCCTTTCGGCCGATCTCTCGGGGTTCGCGCTCGATCTCGCGGCATGGGGCGTCGGCGATCCCTCGACGCTTGCCTTTCTCGATCCCCCGCCGCGCGCCGCGTTCTCGGAAGCGCGGACGTTGCTGACGTCGCTCGGCGCGCTCGACGAGGACGGACGGATCACCGAGGAGGGCCGGGCGATTTCCCGGCTCGCATTGTCGCCGCGCCTCGCGCGCATGGTCGTCGACGCCGCGCGGGAGGGGGCCGCCGGCCTGGCGGCCGAGATCGCCGTCGCGCTGACCGAGCGTGGCCTTGGCGGCGACGCCGTCGATCTGACGCAACGGCTCGACAATTTTCATCGCGACCGCTCGCCGCGCGCCGAAGATGCGCGCCGACTGGCGCGGAGCATGGCTGGGCGTGCGCGCGCGTCCCTTCCGGAAGAAGGCGGCGGGCGCAATCGGCCGGACGTTTCTTCGCCGCCTCCTTCCGAAATCGGCAAGTGGCTCGCCGCCGCGTTCCCCGACCGCATCGCCGCCGCACGTGGCAAGCGCGGCGAGTTCCTGATGGCCAACGGTCGCGCGGCTTCACTCGAGCCGCACGAGGCGTTGGCTGGTGAAGCGTTTCTGGCGATCGGCGAGATTGTCGGCCGCGCCGCGGCGGCGCGCATCATCACCGCCGCGCCGCTGACGCTGGAGGAGATTGAAGCCATGGCCGGCGACTCGATCGCGACCGCCGACGAACTGAACTTCGATCGCGCCTCGGCGTCGCTGCGCGCGCGGCGGCGACGCCGGCTCGGCGCGCTGGTGCTGGCCGAACAGAACCTCAGCGTGGCCGCCGACGAGCAAAGCGCGCTCGCGCTGGCGCGCGGCGTTCTCGGCCTCGGCGTCGCCCGGCTGCCATGGACGAAGAGCCTGGAGCAATGGCGCGGCCGCGTGGCGTTCCTGCGCCGCGCCGAGGGCGAGCCCTGGCCCGATCTCTCCGACACGACGCTCGCCGCCTCGCCCGACTGGCTCGCGCCCGCCCTTTTCGGCAAGACGCGCCTCGACGAATTGTCGAACGAGGAATTCGCGCTAAGCTTGCGCGCGCACTTGCCTTACGATCTCTCGCGCCGGTTGGACGCCGAGGCGCCGACGCATTTCGTCGCGCCGACCGGTTCGGCCGTCCCGGTCGACTACGAGGCGGAGGGCGGACCGGCCATAGCGCTGCGGGTGCAGGAGTTGTTTGGGCTCTTCGAGCATCCCGCTGTGGCGGGCGGGCGCGTGCCGCTGACGCTGCACCTGTTGTCGCCGGCGCATCGGCCGATCCAGATCACCCGCGATCTCCCCGGCTTCTGGAAGGGCTCGTGGAGCGGCGTGCGCGCTGATCTGCGCGGCCGCTATCCCCGGCATTTCTGGCCCGAGGACCCTGCGAGCGCCGCCCCCACCAGCCGGGCGAAGCCGCGCGGGACGTGAGCGGCGTTTTGCGACGTCATCGCATGATTTCAATGGGCTGCGACCCGATTTTCCGCCGCTCGGCCGAAAGGCGCCGAGAGGAGAACGCCTTCTGGTCTGCGGCCGCCCGTCGGTGATCTCGTATTGATCGCCCTTCTGAGCCGTGTGTCAAACCCTCCGGGACTTGGTGTTATATTAATCCGTCGCCAGAGTGGGGGAAAGCTCCGAGTTTGGCTGCAATTGCGACGCCACGATCGTGACGAGTTCGGCTTGGCGTCGCGCGCCGGTCTTGGCGAAGATCGATTTCAATTGCGCGCGAATCGTATCGCCCTTGACGTCCAGAAGCTGCGCCGCCTCGCCGACCGTGCTTCCGCTGCCGATGAGGCGCGCCACGCGGGCTTCCGCCGGTGTCAGATCGAACAGCGCTTGAAGCAACGCGGCCGGAAGGGCGGAGTGGCGCGACACGGTCGTGACATAGAGCAGGACGGCGGCGCCGGTGAAGAGGTCGCGTCCCGCGCCGCGCAACGGCACGAGATGCGCGACCGCGGGCGCGTTGTCGCCGCTGGCGAAAAGCGGGAAGGAACGCGCCGCGGCTTGCGCGTCCACGCTCCCCAGGGACATTTGGAAAAACGTCTGGCTGGCCGGATTTTGGAACGACAGGAGGTCGCGGGCGCCGATCGTCATCGACGGCGCGCAGCGCTGCAGCAGCGAATTGGCGGCGACGACCTTGGCGGTCTCGGTGAGGACCGCCGCAGGAATGTCGATCGATTCCATTGCGAACACGGTCGATCGCGCCCGCTCGAGGCCGATCCTGGCCGAGAGAACGGCGGCGCGCGCGAGGTGAGGGCGCAGTTCGTCGAGCCGCGATATTGCCGCGGGCTCGACGGGCCCCTTGTCGAATAACCGCTCGATCGCAAAGAGGATCGTGTCGCCGGCCGGCGCGTGAATGGCGGTCGCGGCGCACCAGCCGAAGCCCGCCGGCCGCAGGAACTCCTGATAGTACGGCAGCCTGGAGAGCTCTTCGGGCGCGAACACGTCGAGGTCGGTCAGGAAACGCGGCTCCAGGACCGGAAGGAAGCGCTTGCGACGCTCCTTGTTCTCGGACCAGCCGCCGGATTGCCATTTGTCCACCAGGGGTTGGAGGGAGGGAGAGTTCACGATCTGCGAGACGTGCCGCGATTCTGCGATCAGAACGCCTCCCTCGCCGGCGGCGATCTCGGCCATCCTGTCGAGCGTCCGCACCCATAGCCCGGGGACCACGGCGGCTTCATAAATGTCGTCGATGAGGGTCGAGGGCTTCACGGCGCAGCCCCGGAGAGCCCTGGCGAGGACGAGTGGCGCTGGAGTCCGGCATTGCTCCCGATGCGCCGGGATCGCCTCCCGCTCTCACACGCCCGATTGTGAAACACCCTACCGCCCCGCACCCCAACAAGAGAGGTTAACTTGGCGTTCGGATTAGTTCATTACCCAAACGGGTAACGCCTCTTCGTCGCCGTTGCAATGTGTCCTCGCGGCAATGACCGGATCGCGGCGCGCCGTTACTGCGTCGCTGAAATCGCGCCGCTATCCGTCGCTGCCTTCGTCCTGGCGTCGGCATGGAGGGAGGCGAGGCGCATCGTTCCGTTGGACGCCTGCGGCCCGGGAAGGCTGAGCGAGGCGGCGCGGCGCGGCGGCAGCGGGACGTCGGTCGGGATCGGCTGCTCCGGCTCGAAAACGCGAATCGAGCCCGAGCTGCCGCCGCCGCCGAACCATTTGCTGACGAGGCTCTGTCCGCCGCTGGCGACGTTGTCGACGAAACCAAGCGGCGAGGCGGAGCCTGGCGTCGCCGCCGCGGCAGCGGTGACGGCGGCGCGAGCGGGAGCCGGCCCCGGCGCGTTCGGCCGCGCATCGGCATTGGCGACCTTGACCACGGCGGGGATCGGCCTGCCGTTGTTGTCGAGGGGGATCTCGACCGGCCCGCTCGCCAGCGCTTCGGGACGGCTCGCGTCGTCGCGGCCCGCGAAGACGGCGTTCTGGCCGCCGTCCTCGTAGACGAGGCGGACCGGCTTCACGCCCTGCGCGACCAGCGCCGCGACCGCGTCGTCGTCGCTCGACTCCTTGGCCGCCACGTCGGCTTCGACCTGGTCGTCGCGGCGCAGCGCCGGACACGGCTGGCTCGCCTCGACCTCGCCGCTCGCCGTGGCGCCGAACACATAGTGTTTGCCGCAGACCAGCACCGGCGTTTCGGTCTTCGTCACCTCGAAGTGGTCGGCGCCGTTCTTGAGCGCCTTCCAGAACGCGATGTTGGGATCGAGCCGGTGCTTGGCGAGGTTCTCAGCCGTCATGCGGAAGGGATACGATTGCATCTGGATCGCGCGTTGGCCGCCATTGAACGCCTCGCGCGCGATCGCGTAGATCTCGCCGATCTGCTCGTCGGTCATCGAGAAGCAGCCCGCCGACGAACAGATGCCGTGCACCATGATGTCGCCGCCGGTGTGCCCGAGCGCGCGGTCGTAGGCGTTGGGATAGCCGACGTTGAAGGAGAGGTAATAGTGCGAGTTCGGGTTCATCTGGCCGGGCGTGATCGTGTAGAAGCCCTCCGGCACCTGCCGATCCCCCTCGCGGACCTTAGGGCCGAGCTGACCCGACCAGCGGCACATCGGATAGGTCTTCAGCAGCGCGTACTGGCCGTCCGATTTCATTTTCCAGATTTCGAACTCGGCTTCCTGCTTGTAGCTGCGGATGAGCACCGGAGCCGACGGCGTCGTCCCGATCTTGTCCATCAGTGCGAGCGTCTTGTTGGAGATCGGTTGCAGCGAACGGCCGGACGCCGAATTGAGATCGTCCTCGCATCCCGCCACCAGCGCGCCCGCCGCGATTGCGAGGCTCAGCGCGAACAATACCTTTCGCCAGGGATTTAACGTCATCGCTTCCCAACCCGTTTGGATTCGCTTAGCGGATCGTCGCGAAAAAGTCCATGCGGCCGATTAAACGCGTTTAACCTTTCCGCCGCCTTAAGCCCGCCGCGCCGCATACGTCGACGTGGTGAAAACTTGATTAAGCGGAGCCAACCCGCGGCTCAGATCTTACGGCCGATATTGAGGAATTTAGTCGCCCGCGCTTCGCGCAGTTCGTCGCGCGACATGTTGCCCAGCGCCTCGAGCGCCGCGCTGACGGCGCGGCCGGTCGCCGCGATCGCCGCCCCGGGATCGCGGTGAGCGCCGCCGACCGGCTCAGGCACGATCGCGTCGACGATGCCGAATTTCAGCAGATCCTGCGCGGTGATCTTCATGTTGGTCGCCGCGTCCTGGGCGCGCGAGGAATCCCGCCACAGAATCGAGGCGGCGGCTTCGGGCGAGGCGACCGTATAAATCGAATGCTCGAGCATCAGCACTTTGTTGCAGGTGGCGATCGCCAGCGCGCCGCCTGATCCGCCCTCGCCGACGATGACCGCGACATTGGGGACGCCGCTGGCGAGGCTCGCGTCGGTCGCCCGCGCGATCGCCTCCGCCTGGCCGCGCTCTTCCGCGTCGACGCCCGGCCAGGCGCCCGCCGTGTCGACGAGGGAGACGACCGGCAGGTCGAAACGGTCGGCGAGTTCCATCAGGCGGGCGGCCTTGCGGTAGCCTTCCGGCCGCGCCATGCCGAAATTGTGGCGCAGGCGGCTCGTGGTGTCGTCACCTTTTTCGTGCCCGATGAGGCAGATCGGGCGCCCGCAAAAGCGCCCGAGTCCGCCGACGATCGCCGCGTCGTCGGCGAATTTGCGGTCGCCGGCCAGGGGCGTGAAATCCTCGATCAGGCCTTTGACGTAATCGCCGAAATGTGGCCGCCCCTGCACGCGCGCCACTTGCGTTTTCTGCCACGGCGTCAGGGACGCATAGAGATCGGCCAGCATTTTGGCCGACCTCGCCTCAAGCTTGGCGACTTCCTCGACGAGGGCGGGAGTCTCGCCTTTGGCGACGAGCGCACGCAACTCGTCGATGCGCGCGTCTATGTCGGCCACAGGCGTTTCGAAGCTCAAATACGTGCGCATATGACCTTACAAGGGACGCGCCCCTAGGCGAGGGCGCGCGAAACTGGCGACAAGCGCCGGCGAAGTCAAGGCTGCGGCTGCGGTCGGACACAACGCAAAATTGTTGATCGCCTGTGTCCGCAGGGCCACAGCTGCGCTCAAAAGCCGCCTATTCGAGTTTGCCGCTTCATTCGCCGCAAGGTTCCCGCTATGAAATGCGACGACCCATAGATTCGGCCAAAGGACATCGGCTTCTTGACCAACTCAGCCCACTCCCGACCCTTGGCCAAGATTGGGGCGGTCGGCGCGCTTCTGGCGCTTGCGACATCCGCCCACGCGGCCGATCTCGGCACGCCCGGCGCGCCTCCTCCCGCTCCCCCGCCCGCCGCCAGCCCGCCGGTCTCGCCCTGGGCGGGCTTCTTTGTCGGCACTGTCTACGGCGGCGGATATTCCTCGGTGCGTTCGAGCCAGACGGGCGCGCGAAGCGCCTCGAGTTTCGGGCAATCGTCGGGCGCCTTGCTCGGCTATAATTTTCAATACGGGCGGATCATCTATGGCCCGGAGGGCGATTTCGACTGGCACATTCTCCGCCCCGTGAACAACGGCGCGCCGGGGCTGCCGGCCAGCGTCAACGACACGCTCGAAACGTTCCGCCTGCGCGCCCGGGTCGGCTACGACATGGGACAGTTCCTGCCCTATCTGGCCGGGGGCGTCGCCTCCGCCAAAATGTACGAATATACTTATCCCTGGCCGAACCTGGCATTCGGGCAATCGCGCGAAGTGACCGGCCTGACGCTCGGGGCCGGCCTCGAGTACCGATTCGCGGTGCCTGTTTTCGGACAGATCACCGTGCGCGGCGAATATATTTACGACGCCTATCCGAGCGAGACGTTCACATTCCCGGGCGGTCCGATTCGCGCGCGGACCTCTGAACAATTCCTGCGGATCGGAGTGATCAGCTATCCCGACGAGAACTGGCATCCGCCGGCGTCGGCGGACTTCACGCCCAATTGGGCAGGCGATTACGGCGGCCTGCTGGGCGGCGATCTGTGGACGCGTCAGCGCACCTCGCTCGGCGGGGCGACGACCTCCTTTGACGCGAACGGCGGCGCAGTCGGAATCTTCACGGGCCACAATTTCATGTTCGGCCCCTGGATGGCCGGCTTCGAGGGCGCGGCGTTGGTGGCGGACACCTCCGGCAATGGGCCGCAGCCGGGGATCGCGACGACGAGCTACCGCGACTATTTCGAAGCGGACCTGCGCGCGCGCGCCGGCTACGCGTTCGGCCGCTTCCTTCCCTATGTCACGGCCGGCGGCGACTGGGGCCGCGGCGAGGAGAGCGACCCGGCGACCGGCTCATTCCGCGGCCGCGTCTATACCGACAACATCACGTTCGGCGGCGGCGTCGAATACGCGCTAAACGACCGCTGGGCGGCGCGGGTCGAATATCTCTTCGCCTCGCAAATCGGCTCGACCAACACCCAGCTCGATGACCAGAGCTTGCAGCAGTCGCGTATCGCGCAAACCGTTCGCGTCGGCTTGGCCTATTATTTCCACTAGGCCACCGTCCATGGCGGGGTTCGGACCGCCCTTAAGGCGATCTCGCTGAATGAAACCGGACACCCGCCCTCCTTCTCCCGCAAGGGGGAAGGGGCGCGAGCGAGTCGACACAGACCTCTATCGCGTTGTTTCTTCTCAGCAAAGCGAAGCCGTCCAGACTTTGGGGATTGCGGCGGCCGCTTTAGTCTGGATCGCCGCGCTCCGCTCGCGAAGACGGGGGCCGATTCAACCTGAATAAAGCCCTTCCGGCCGTCATCGAACGAACCCGTGCGATCCGGCGGTTTGCGACGCCTCGACCGCTCGCTACGCTCCCTCGCGGGTCACGGCGGCGAGGCTCGATGGAGCAAACCGCGACGTGATGGACTCCGAAGCGCCGCCCGCATCCGGCGCGCGCCTCAATGCGGCGGGATGATCGTCGCCACGAGGCGAATCGGCGCGAATGTACGGCCCCACGCCGTGTGCGCCAAAGTCAGTTCGCTGCGTGACGAGGCGGGCGTGACATAGCGGGCGGTCGCGGCGAGGCACTCCGCGTCGTCGGCGGCGCAGAGCGTCAGGAGGCCCTTCGCGGCGAGCTTCTGCGGCGTAACCCACAGCCGGCGCGAATAGTCCAGGCTCTCGAAGCTATGCGGATGGTCGGCGCTGTAGAAAGCGACGGCGTCGCCATAGGCGTAGGACCCGCCGACATAGGCGAGCGGCAATCCGGTCTTTTCGCGCCAGAGCTGGGTCGCGGCCTCGGCAACTTCTCTGCGCGGTTCGATCAGTTTCGGATTGTCACTGAGCCAGACCCAACCGGCGACGACCGCCGCTGAGAGCGGCAATGCGATGACGATCACGGCAACCCCGACCCGCGCGGCGATGTCGGCGAGGCGCGCGACGCGCCGTCGCCCGAGCGTTTCCATGGCGAGCAGCGGCACAAGGCTGAAGGTCCCTTGCAGCATGGGCGTCACCAGCTTCGATTGCAAAGTCAGGCACGCTGCGAGACTGAGGGCAAGCGGAGCGAGCGCGAGGATCGCAATCACCTGTACGCGGGGATTGGCCAAGCGCGAGCGCGCCACCGCGAACGCCTCGGATGGCGAGAGGCGAGCGACATAGACGACGAGACCGACCGCCAGCGCGTTCTCGGCGAGCGAACCCAGCAACGTCTCGAGCGCGTTGTGCGCGGCGGCGGCATAGCCGAGATGCGAAACCTCGCCGAGGTAGCGCAAAGGCGGCGCTCCGTTCTCGATCAGCCAAACGACGTGCGGCGCGAAGACGGCGAGCGCGACCGCGAGCGACAGATACGGACGAACCGAGCCGAAATACGCTTTGCGCCCCGGATGCCGCAATGCGGCGAGCAAGCAGGTCGCCCAGAGAATGAGGGCGTAATATTTCGAGAGTATCGCCGCGCCCATCAGCAGGCCGAGCCAGACTGCGTCGCCGATCTTGGGCAACTCGATCGAACGGACGAAAAAATACAGCGTCCAGGGCCACACCGAGACGAATATGATATTCGCGTTGAAACCGTAGCCCAGGACGGTATAGAGCGGTGTTGCGAGCAGCAGCGCGGTCGCCGCTATGCGGGCCGGTCCGGTGGCGAAGCGCCCGATAAGCAGCCACGCGCCCCCAAGCCCGATCGTGCAGTTGAGCGCCGACAAAAGCCCGAAGGCCCAGTTCGTGTGCGGGAACACCAGGAACCAGGCGCCGCAGATCCAGGCCCAAAACGGCGGATGCTGGTTGTAGCCGAGTTGGAACTCCTGGCCCCACGCGTAGGCCTCGGCCATGCTCTCGTTGATCGCGACCGGCGATTCTGAAATCGCAAAATAGAGCGCCCAGATGATCGCAAATACGAGCAACCAGGCCCCGACCCTCGCGTTTTCCTGACCGCGAAGCCGGAGCGCGATCGTCGGCGCTATTGGCGCTACCAGTGCAGGCTGATTTTCCGCTTCAACAATGCTCAAAAGGAATTGCCCTTCTGTCGTGCCCCCAATCCAACCATTTGGACCGCTTGGATATTTGCCCGTGAATTGTGGCGAGCAATCGGAGACAGTCGAAGAAAATCGCTACGCGCCGTCGCCGCACAATCCCGACGGGGTCTTTGTCGCCCAGGACTGCGGGGACGGTTCTTATCAAGCCCGAATCGCAGGCCCGCGCGACTAGGAACTTTGAGGTTTCGGCGTTTTTCCACAGCGCAGCGGGGCGCCCGACTTTGCCCGGCCGCCGCCGCTCCGCCTTGGGAAAAAGCAGCGGCCTCTCGCGCCCTCGATGTGGCGAGGACCCAGGAGTCCCGAGATTGTTGATTTGCGGATCCCGTCAATTCATGTCCGTTCGAACCCGAGGATCCTCGCTCACAAAGCAAAGCCGAGATTCGCGCCGACCTCTTCAATGCCGGGATTGATGCGGCCTATACCCGCATTCGACCGGTGCTCGACATACACCGAAAATCGCCAGCCGCCCTTCTGGACAAGACCGACCTCGAATTGGCTGCGGAACTCGATCGTGCTCCCGAGAGCGAGCGGTCCCGCTTTATACAAGCCGGGCAGGAAATTGCCGCCGACGAAGATCGCCTGATCATTGCTGATGGCCCAATATTTCTCGTAGTCGATGCCGGCGCCCGTCCAGAGGTCACCGTGAACCGACGAAGAAACGGCGAAGCGAGGCCTGAACGAATCCCACGACAGTCCGCCATAGATATATTCCGCGCGAAAATCGGGATAAACGGGGTCCAGTTTGGTCAAGTGCATCAAATCCCCCCCTCCGACAATTCCGTAGGAAGTGGAATCCAACGTGGCCAACGTCGTCTTATCGATCGATTCCGGGGCCAAGATAAGCCCCCCAAAGACCCCCAGAATCACAAAGATGGGTGTCGCAACCATTCCGATTCCCCTTATCAGAACCCGTTCCGAGTGCTGTTGTAGATCTATGGCCGACGCCGCGCGGTCCAGACGCCGTGGTCAGAACCGCTTTACGCTCCCCTCGCCGCGCCGCTTGAAATTGGACACCGGCGGCCACGTTCAAGTGAGATAGTTTTCGGTGAAGCGCCCCTGCAGCCATAATGCGAACTTGCGAACTGGTCGTTATTGTTGGTTTTGCCGCAACTTCGCTGAAAGGTGTGGTCACCAACGCGGCGAAGAGCAAAATCAAACGATATAAAAATCCCCGTGAGTTTACAAGTCGGCCGCTCGAAAAATGCGGGCGCAGGCGGCGGAAATAGAGATGAATTCGAAGCGAGGCCGAGCACGTCTCTACGTCGCGGGTTCGTCACGGCCGCCGCGAAATTCGTGTCCGGCATGGCTCTTCAAAGGAAATGACCGGTCTAGAGTTCCTGCTTCGTCGGCCTGAACAGGATTTCGTTGACGTCCACATCCTCCGGCTGGCTCATCGCGAACGCCACCATTCTTGCGAAGGACTCGGCGGGAATCGCGATCTCATAGAATTTGCGGATGTTCTCCGCGATGTCGGGCTCCGTGACGCTGTCGGGCAACTCGGACGCCACGGCCCCAGGCGAAATGATCGTCGTGCGGATGTTGTAGGGCTTCACCTCCTGCCGCAGCCCCTCGGAGAGGACGCGCACCGCGGTCTTGGTGGCGGCGTAGACCGCGCTTCCCGGCCGCACCTTGTGTCCCGCGACCGACGAGACATTGATGATATGACCGCTGCGCTGGGCGGTCATGTGCGGCAGCGCGGCGGCGATGCCGTAGAGGACGCCCTTGAGGTTCACGTCGATCATGCGGTCCCAATCCTGCACCTTCCCCCGTTCAAGGGGCGAGTGCGGCATCACGCCCGCATTGTTGAGAATCACGTCGATGCGGCCGTGCGACCGCACGGCGCGAGCCACGAGGGCCTTCACCTGCTCCGGATTGGTCACGTCGGTCTGCACGGCCGCGTCGGCGCCCAGGGAAAGCTCCTTGGCGAGCGCCTGAAGCCGATCGAGACGCCGCGCGCCCAGCACCAGTTTGGCCCCGTGCCGCGCCAGATGACGCGCCGTCGCTTCGCCCAGTCCGCTGCTGGCGCCGGTGATGACGACGACCTTGTCTTTGATTCCTTCCGACATGAATTGTCCTTTTCGTGAGTGTCACAGCGCGCGCATTCGAGAGCGGCCGACGGATCCGGCGCCATTGTTTTGAGGGGTTATCATGTCCACAAGCCGGCGGCAGCCCTCATCGGTGACCGTACAGTGCGCGCGCCCTCCTCCTCTTCTTGGCGCGCTGCAGAAACTCCTTCAACAGCTTCGGCGTGGGATGCCTCAGCCGCCTTTTCCATCGACGATTCCTGATGTGAATTGTGGTCATCGCAAACCTCACAACGGAAAGCGCGTGCGCGTCCGCGAGCGATCGAAAGGGCACTCTGCGCCGCGCCGCGCGGCTTCGCCTTGACCGGCGTCATAACGAGTTCGCAAGGACGCCCAGGCCTCGGCGAACCGGCATGCGGGAACAACACGCGTTCGACGGCACAGATAGGTTAATACATTGTGAAATCAGCAATTTGAAGAAAGTCCGGAACCAGGTTGGTGGCCCGTCGTTTGAACGTCATGGACAAGGCGGAGACATATCGCGACGCTGCCGCGGAGTGCCTGTCGCGGGCTATGGAGGCCACGTCGGCCAATTCCAGGGCGCTATGGCTGGAGATGGCGTGGCGGTGGCTTGCGCTGGCCTCGGCGGTTGAACGGCAAAGGTGACGTTTCCGCGCCCTGTATAAATGCCGCGCGCGGCCACTCGCGAACCATAAGATCGCCGACGCTCGTCGGCCGGGGACGACGATCCCGGCGGAGAGGCGATGGGCGAGCGGCTCGACGGTCAGCCGCTTCAGCCGGACGTGCGGTTGATTGCGCGGAGCCGCCCCAAACTGGACGTCCAGGTTTTTGAGCGGCGACGCTAACCACGCCGCCGCTCCGCGAAATTTTATAGGCGGCTATCGGCAAATCGTTCGTATGCGCCTAGGCGGCGTGCGCAGGCAACCGGCTGCGCTCCCGGCGGACAAGGTCATGGTAGACGCCGCCGCGACGCATCAGGGCTTCCGGCTCGCCGTCCTCCACAAGCCTGCCGCCCTGCAGCACGAGAACGCGGTCGAAATCGCGCAATGTCGAAAGTCGGTGCGCGATGGCGATCACCGTGCGGCTGGTCATGACGCGCTCCAGCGCCTCGCGGATCGCCTCTTCTTCGTCGCTGTCGACCGCCGATGTCGCTTCATCGAGGATCAGCAACGGAGCATCTTTGAGCAAGGCGCGAGCGATGGCGATCCGCTGGCGCTGGCCGCCCGAGAGCTTCACGCCATGGTCTCCGACCACGGTATCGAGCCCCTCGGGCAGGGCCTCGATAAAAGGCCCGCATCGTGCGGCTCTCGCGGCCTTCCAGACTTCCTCGTCAGTCGCCTCCGGTTGGCCGTAGCGGATGTTCTCGAGCAGCGTGCGATTGAGCAGGGTCGTGTCCTGAGGCACGACGGCTATCGCATTCTGCAGGCTTTCCGCGGTCGTTCGCGCAATATCGTGCCCGTCAATAACGATACGACCGGATTGAACGGGGTAAAGGCGCTGCGCGAGTGCAACCAGCGTCGACTTGCCGCAGCCGGAGGGACCGACGAGACCGACGCGTTGGCCCGGCTCGATGTCCACACTGAAGTGGTCGAAAACCCGCGCCCCACGGGGATAAGCGAACGAGACGTCTTCAAAGGTCACCGAGGCGCCGTCGGGCACGAGTACCGCGGCCTCGGGATGATCTTCGAGCTCGTGCGGAGAGAGAAGCGTCGTCAGCGCCTCCGCCAAGCGCGCCATGTGCTGCGTGACGTCGACGAGCGCGACCGCAAGATCGCGCGTGGCGCTGAGCACCGACAGCCCGAGCGTGCATACAAGCACGACGTCCCCGGCCGTCGCCCGTCCGCGCTGCCAAAGCGCGATCGCCCAGGCCAGCAGGACGAGGGTCGTCACGACGACGACAAGCGCGTGGCTGATGCGCAACTTCTCGAGATAGCGGAGGCTCGACCGACGCGCCGTCATCTCCTCGGCGACGGTCGCATCGAAGCGGCAATGCTCTCGGGCAGTCGCGCCGAACGCTCGCACGAGCGGCATATTGCCGATGACGTCGACCATTTCGCCGTCGACCGCGGCCGCCTTGCTGGCGAATTCGTGATGGAGAGGACGCCCGGCCGCCGCGAAGCGAAACATGACCGTCATGACAATCGCAGCGACGACAACGAGCGCCGCGGTCATCTCGACGCTGACCATGGCGAGGAACGCGATCGCCCCCACCGTCGCGACACAGGGCGGCAGGACGTTCCACACGAACATGTTCTCGATCTGAAACACCGCATTGGACGTGGCGGTGATGCGACTCGTCAGCATGCCGGGCAATCGGTCGGCGAAATAGCTCTGCGCATGGCCGGTGAGATGGCGGAAGAGATCGGATCTCAAGTCGCCGGTCACCTTGACGAAAGCACTGCTCGCAACCCAGCTCGCGACGCGCCACAGCAGGTTGTCCGCGGCGACGAAAGCGACGAGGATCGCGAAGGCGAACCAGGGAGTCGCCCCTCGCGCCCCTCCCTGCGACAATGCATCGACCAAGCGCTTGACGCCATATTGCGTGCTGACCGAGCAGGTCACAGCCCCAAGCACGGCCAGCAAGATGACGGCATGAGCGAAGGCGCCGCGTCCGACATAACGCGCAAGGAAGGCTAACGGCCGATCCCTAAAGCGACAAAGATCTTGCCTCAATGGCGAATATGCCTCTTCGTTCGATGCTCGTCGCGACGGTCGGTTTGGAGTCCGGGCGCGAGCATTCGAAAGATGTCTCGCCGTAACAAAGACAAAAATCTCATCGCTTTAAAAATCTCATCGCAATATGGCGTGGGTTGGGCGAGCTTCGAACCAAAGCTCAACTTTGAGTGATGAGGTTGGTTCCATGCGAATTGCCGAAATTGCCAGCCTGACCGAGGCTTCGCCGCCAACTCCTCGCGCCGGCGCGGCCTCGTCTCAAGATGGTTTAGGCGCCTCGACGCGCGAAGGCGCCGACCCCGGCTTCGTTTCCGGCATCGCCAGTGCGACGACGGCGAAGCCGCCGACCGCGAGCGCCGTCAACACGTTGAAGGCTGCATGACTGCCGAAGTTGTCGGTTAAATATCCGGCGAGCGTCGTGCTTATCGCGGCGCCGATGCCGGTCGCGCAACCGATCGTTCCCTGCGCGAGATTGAAATGCCCGCGCTCGCTGGCCAGATCGACGATCGTGAGCGGCGTGAGCACGCCGAGCGTCGCCGCCGATACGCCGTCGAGGACCTGAATGAGCACGAGCAGGTGCGGCTCGCTTGTCGCGGCGAACAGAAATCCGCGGATTGCGAGCGCGCCAAAGCCCGCCAGTAAGAGCGGCCGTCGTCCCCAGCGATGGGCTGTCCGGCCGACCCACGGCGAGACCACCGTCACGGTGAATTGCGGGACGACGATCGCGGCGGCGACCATCAGCGTGGCCGCGTCGCGCGAGCGGAGGGTTAGCATGCTCGCCGCCAGCGGCAGCATGGCGGCGTTGGCGAGCTGAAACAGGACGATGCAGACGGCGAAGGTGACGAGCCGGCGGTTGAGAAGGATCTCGCCGAAGCCGACAGCGTGCGCTTTCGGATTGGTCGGCGCCCCGCGGGCGGCGTCGGACGCAGGGCCGATCTCCCCGCCGCGGATCCACAAAAGCGCAAAGATCGCGGGAACGACAAGCCCGCTCGCGAGAAAAAAGACGGCGCGTTCGGATAGATAATAGCCGCAGGCGCCCATGATCGCCGCGGCGATCCCCGTGCCGGCGGAGGCGAATGCCGCGTTGCGGCCGAGCCGCTCGCTCATCCCGCCTTGTCCGACGAGGCCGAGACTGATCGAGACCAAGGATATGCCCAGCACGGAACTCGCTGCGGCGTGGATCATGCGCGAGACAAGCACGACCGGGAAGACCGGCCAGGCGGCGAAGGCGAATGCACAGGCGCCGATCGCGACGAGGGCGAGAGCGGCGACGACGCGCACCGACCGCGCGGCGTCGACCAGCGCTCCCAAGGGAATCTGGCCGATCAGGCTGACGAGACCGCTGACCGTCAGAACGAGGCCGATGTCGACCTGCGTCCACTTTTGGCTCGTCAGAAATACGGCGACGAAGGCGCCGAACCCGGTCTGGATATCCGCGACGAAGAAGACGAGCCAGTCCAGGCCGCGACGGCTGCGCAGCGAGACCGGGCGGGCGCTGTTTCCGCTCGAACTTCCTGCGGCCGCGGCTTCGCCAAAGCGCGCGGTTTCGACAACGGACGGAGACGCTCTCGTCGCCACTGGGTGGGCGCCGTCACGGCTTGGCGGCGGGGGGCGCCGTCTGCGCCGGCGCGGTCGGGGTCGGCGAAGATGGAGCCGGCGCGGCCGGCGCGGCATTCGCCCGCTCAATGATGACGACCGGCTCGCCGGGCTTATAGGCCGGCGCCGTTTGCAACTGATTTTTCGACAAATCGGCGATGAGCTTGTCCATGTGGCCGTCCGGCTGAAAATGCAGCGCGCGCCAATCGACCGCGATCTTCCGCGTGCCGACGCCAAGGAATCCTCCGAAGTCGATGATGGCGGCCCGCACCTTACCGTCGCGGTCAACGATGACGTCGACGATACGACCCAAGTCCTCGCCTTTTTCGCTTTCTACAGGTTTGCCGAGAAGCGTCTCCGCGGCGCTCCCATTGACGACGACCGCAGGCGTCTCGGACGTGGCGTTCGGCTTGCTTGCGCCGTGAGGGGTCGCCGTCGGCGAGGGGCTGGGCGCCGGGGCTTGCGCAGAGGCGCCGCGCGGCATCGCCACGGCGGCGGCGACGAGACAGCCGGCTATCAAAGCGCGCGATGACCTTGCGGAGATTCTGCCCGACCCTCGACGCCGGCAGGCGAGCACGACGCGGTTTAGCAATTGGCGCAAGCGCATTCAAATCCTCCGGTTGCCGGGTGGCGAGCCCCGGGGACGGCGCGTTTGCGCCAGCCAAGCCGAAAGCGAACTGGGAAACATGGCTTCCATGTTCAAGACCGCGCGGGAAAAAAACGGCGCTCAGGCGCCTGCGCCGTCGGCGAAAACGACGCACTTTCCGCAAAATCAACGTCTCATTGCCCTCGCCCATTGCCCATTCGATCGGTTAGTGGTGTCTGCATGCCGGGTCCGGCGACTGCTGACCGGAGCTACCGCGGGAGAATGGCGGAGATGGAAGCGATCGTGGCTCTGGAAGAAGACCTTCGCCGGTTGGCTGAGCAGGAACGCCTTCTCGTATTCCCTCGGTTTGGACCCGAAGAGGCTTGGACGCTCGGCAATATCGTACGTGAGGCCGGCCTCGTGCGGAGGGCGCCGATCGCCATCGACGTCTCGCTGCGCGACCGAACGCTCTTTCATTGCGCGCTGCCGGGGAGCACTACGGACAACGCGGAGTGGATCAGGCGTAAGCGCAACACGGTGCTCCGGCTGTGGCGCTCCTCCTACGCGGTGGGGCGCGCGCTGGCGTTGTCGGGCAAGACGCAGGAGGCGGCGCACAACTTGCCGCTCGCCGATTATGCCGTGCATGGGGGCGGCTTCCCGCTTCTGCTGCACGGGACGGGCTGCATCGGGGTCGTCACCGTCTCCGGGTTGCCGCAACGCGACGATCACATCCTCGTGGCGGACGGTCTCGCGGCGATTTTGAAGATCGACATGTCGGCGTGCCGGCTGGAAGCTGAGCAGGCGTGACGCGCCAAACACCGCTGCCGCGGCGGCTTGGCTTGATTGGCGCGCCCGGAGAGGCTTGAACTCCCAACCCTCGGTTTCGAAGACCGATACTCTATCCAGTTGAGCTACGGGCGCGCTGACGCGACCCGCCATAGCACGGCTCGAGCGGCGCTTGAAGCCTTGCCCACGCTTTCGTTGATTTGCCCTTGGCTTGGCCGCATAGTGCTGGCAAATGCGCATATCACCTCGTTGAAGCGTCGAATCGTAAGGACGACAAGAATGACAGCCAAGGGCGGAACCGCTGGGCAGCACAATCACGCCAAGGACGGCAAGCGCCGCCTGCGCTCGGCGCAGTGGTTCGACAACCCCGACAATCCCGGCATGACCGCGCTCTATATCGAGCGCTATCTCAATTTCGGCCTGACGCCGGCGGAGCTGCGCTCGGGCAAGCCGATCATCGGCATCGCGCAGACCGGCTCCGACCTGTCGCCCTGCAACCGCCATCATCTGGAACTCGCCAAGCGGGTGCGCGACGGCATTATCGCGGCGGGCGGCGTGCCCTTCGAATTTCCCGTCCACCCGATCCAGGAGACGGGCAAGCGGCCGACCGCGGCGCTCGACCGCAATCTCGCCTATCTCGGCCTGGTCGAGATCCTGATGGGCTATTTCATCGACGGCGTCGTGCTCACCACGGGCTGCGACAAGACGACGCCCGCCTGCATCATGGCGGCGGCGACGGTCAACATTCCCGCCATCGTGCTGTCCGGCGGGCCGATGAACAACGGCTGGCACCACGGCGAGCGCACCGGCTCCGGTACGATCGTCTGGCGCGCGCGCGCCGAACTCGCCGAAGGCAAGATCGACTACGAGCAGTTCATGGAGATCGTGACCTCCTCGGCGCCGTCGGTCGGCCATTGCAACACCATGGGCACCGCTTCGACGATGAACGCACTCGCCGAGGCGCTCGGCATGAGCCTGCCCGGCTGCGCCGCCATCCCCGCGCCGCATCGCGAACGCGGACAGATCGCCTACGAGACCGGCCGCCGCATCGTCGAGATGGTGTCCGAGGATTTGAAGCCGTCGGACATCCTCACCCGCGACGCCTTCGAGAACGCGATCGTCGTCAACAGCGCGATCGGCGGCTCGACCAACGCGCCGATCCACATCAACGCCATCGCGCGCCACATCGGGGTCGAACTCAGCATCGAGGATTGGGAGACGGTCGGCCATCACGTGCCGCTGCTCGTCAACATGCAGCCGGCCGGCAAGTATCTCGGCGAAGAATTCCATCGCGCCGGCGGCGTGCCCGCCGTCGTCAACGAATTGATGAAGAACAAGCTCATTCACAAGCACGCGCTCACCGTGAACGGCAAGTCGATCGGCGAGAATTGCAAGGGCCGGGCGTCGGACGACGCGGACGTGATCTTCCCGATCGACGCGCCGATGAAGCCGGAGGCCGGTTTCATCGTTTTGCACGGCAACCTGTTCGACAACGCGATCATGAAGACGAGCGTGATCGACGCGGAGTTCCGCAAGCGCTATCTCTCGAATGCGAGCGATCCCGACGCCTTCGAGGGACGCGCGATCGTGTTCGACGGTCCGGAGGATTATCACCACCGCATCGAGGACCCGAAGCTCGAGATCGACGAGCATTGCATGCTGTTCATCCGCGGCACGGGCCCGATCGGCTATCCCGGCGGCGCGGAAGTGGTGAACATGCAGCCCCCGGCCGCGCTCATCAAGAAAGGCGTCAATGCGCTGCCCTGCATCGGCGACGGCCGACAGTCCGGCACCTCGGGCTCGCCGTCGATCCTCAACGCTTCGCCCGAAGCGGCGGCGGGCGGCGGCCTGGCGCTGCTGCGCACTGGCGACCGCGTGCGCATCGATTTGAAGAAGCGCACCGCCAACATCCTCATTTCCGACGAGGAACTCGCGACGCGCCGCGCGGCGCTGCAGAAACACGGCTACGATTATCCCAAGAGCCAGACGCCCTGGCAGCAGATCCAGCGCGAGATGGTCGCCCAGTTCGACGAGGGCATGGTGCTGAAGCCGGCGGTGAAGTACCAGCGGCTGGCGCAAACGATGGGCGTGCCGCGGGACAATCACTAAGGTGGGTGGAGGGCTCTTGCATATACGGCGTGTACATATCGTTCATGCGAGAGCTTGAGCGAGGCGATGGCGCGACCAGGCGGCCGCGAAATGAGCAAGGACGACATCGACGCGCTGTGGGGCCAGTGATGTTCATCGACGCCTCGTCCGTCGTTGCCATCTCATCGTTGCCGCAACAGCGTCTTTCGTGATAGACGTAGAGCTATAATAGCTCTAATGCTTCCGCCCTTCGAGCCTGACCCATGAAATCCATGTCCTCAAAGGAGATCAAGGATCGGTACGGCGCGTTTGTCGAAGCCGCGCGCCGGGAGCCCGTCGTCCACACCTCGCACGGCCGGCCGACGCTGGTCACGATTTCCATCGATCGGGCGCGCAGCCTGCCGGGGCTGCGCGACGAGCTTGCGGCGACACCGGGCGCCGATCGACAGGAGCGTCTTGCGCGGTTGCTCGAAATGGGGGGCGCGGGCGTGCGCCTCGTCGGCGAGCAGACGCCCGAACAACTGGCGGAGCGCAGCCGGGCGTTCCGCGGCGATGAATGACGCCTATCGCCACGCATCCCGACTCTATCTCAATTCGAACGCGCTGATCTATTTCGTCGAACGCGTCGATGCGAGCCAAGCCAAGATCGCCGAGGCGATCACCTGGGCTGTGAAGGCGGGCGCGCCGATCGTCATCAGCGAGGTCGGCGTCGCCGAATGCCTGTACGGCGCCCACAAATTGCAAAGCGCGGCGCTGGAGGCGCGCTATGTCGAGATTTTCGACGAGATCGCGCTCTTCGAAATCGCGCCTGTCGACGGCGAGCGGCTCAAGGCGGCGGCGAAGCTAGGCGCGCAAAAGGGCCTGAAGCTGGTCGACGCAGTGCATTTTCTTGCCGCGCTGGAAAACCAGTGCGATGTATTCATCACCAACGACGCTCGCTTTCGATCCAGTCACGGCATCGAAGTGGTTCAAGTCGAGCGCCTGTAGATCCGCGCCCGCTGACCGAAGGACGAATCGAAAACAAATGACTCTTCCACCACAACCCATCGCCTCGCTGGTCGAAGCCCATCCCGCCAAGCGCCCCGAGCGAGTGACGCTCAGTGGGCGCACCGTCACCCTCGTTCCGCTCGACGCGGAAAAGCACGCCGACGCGCTCTATTATGCCGCCAACGGCGGCGACAAGGATCGCGTCTGGACCTATCTGTTCGACGGCCCTTACACCGACGTTGCCGCGTTCAAGGCCAATATCGCGACGAAAGCGCAGTCGGACGATCCGCTGTTCTTCGCGATCCTCGACAATGCCTCGGGTCTGGCGGTCGGCTATCAAACATTTCTGCGCATCGATCCGACGCATCGCGTGATCGAAGTCGGCAACATTCTCTATGCGCCGGCGATGCAGCGCACGATCGGCGCGACCGAGGCGCAATATCTATTCGCGGCGTACGTCTTCGACGAGCTCGGCTATCGCCGCTACGAGTGGAAGTGCAACAACCTCAACGCGCCCTCGAAGCGCGCGGCGCTGCGTTACGGCTTCACCTTCGAAGGTGTGTTTCGCCAGCACATGATCGTCAAGGGCCGCAATCGCGACACCGCCTGGTTCTCGATGCTCGATTCGGAATGGCCGGCGCGACGCACGGCGTTCCAGCGTTGGCTCGCCCCGGAGAATTTCGACGCCGATGGACGCCAGCGGATTGCGTTGGCGACCCTCAACGGCGTTCCCCCAGCGTAATTCCAATAGAGCGGGTTGTGCTGCGAGATTAGAACACGAAGCGTATTATTCGAGTCGTCGTATCGGACGCCCGCCGCGTAAAGCATTGATCAAGAGCGGCGAAACGAGAGGTTTGATGCCTTTCGCCCACCCAGCGTTCGGCCTGCAAATCAAGCCGTTACGGTTCGTTAAGGTCAATTTTTAGGGTTAAGTCTACATTAAGGTGTTCATGGCATTTTTCTCTTCGTTGCAAGTGCGCGCGAGCCCTGTCGGCGCGCGTCGAACGAAGGGGTTTCGTCATGGCCACGTTCAAGGCCCTCATTATCGCCGGCGGCGCGTTCTTCGCCCTGGCCCAGGCGGCCGTCGCCGCCGATCTCCTGCCGCCCGCGCCCCCGCTCGAGCCGCTGCCGCCGGCCCCGGTCGAGTTCAATGGCTGGTACCTGCGCGGCGACGTCGGCGGCGCAATAAACGCGAACACGCCGAGCCTCGGCATCTCGCCCGATCCGCTTGCTGGGCTGGCCTCAACCGCCACCAACAACTTTTACAACCCGACGATTTCGGCTTCCGGCTTCGGCGACATCGGTTTCGGCTATCAGGTCAACAGCTGGTTTCGCGCCGACGTGACGGGAGAATATCGCGGCGGCGCGACCTTCCAGACCCTGGAGGTGCTCAACGACCAGCCGAATCAATACTCCGACTTCTATCGCGCCAACCTCTCGTCCTACATCGCGATGGTCAACGGCTACGTCGATCTGGGCACCTGGTACGGCGTCACGCCCTATGTGGGCGCCGGCGTCGGCGTCGCCTACAACATGGTCTCCGGCATGACCGACAACGGCATTGCCAGCATCGCCGGCGCCGCCTCGCCGGCCGGCGGCTACTTCAGCAACGGCAACAAGACCGATTTCGCTTGGGCGCTGATGGCTGGCCTCAGCTTCAACGTCACGCAGAACCTCAAGCTCGATATCGGGTACCGCTACCTCGACTATGGCAAGTTCACCTCGGGCGCGTCGAACTGCCTCAGCGGCAACGGTTTCTCCGTGGCGAGCTGCGGCGGCTCGGGCTACGCCATCTCTTCCCACAACACGCTCGCCACCAACGACTTCCGCATCGGCTTGCGCTGGATGATCGGCGAGGAGCCGGCCTATGCGCCGCCTCCGGAAGCCCCACTCGTGCGCAAGTACTGATCCCGATCCGCGACAGGACGACCCCGCGGCGCCGAGCTCATCGGCGCCGTTTCTGTTTGCGCCGGTCAGTAGGGCAGGCCGACGTAGTTCTCGGCGAGCGAGGTCTGCGCGGCGCGCGAACTCAGGACATATTCGAGTTCGGCGCGGTGGACCTTGTCCTGGAACGCTTCGGCGGCGCCGAAATTGTGCAGCATCGAGGTCATCCACCAGGAGAAGCGCTGCGCCTTCCAGATACGGGCGAGCGCGTGCGCGGGATAGGCGTCGAGTTCAGCCGCCGATCCCGTGCGAAAGAAGGCGAGGAGCCCCCCTGCGAGGTAGTGCACGTCGCTCGCCGCGAGGTTGAGCCCTTTGGCCCCGGTCGGCGGCACGATGTGGCCCGCGTCGCCGGCCAGGAACAGGCGGCCGTAGCGCATCGTCTCGCAAACGAAGCTGCGCATCGGCGTCAGGCTCTTTTCGATCAACGGCCCCGTGTTCAGGATTTCGCCCTTGGGATCGCCGATCCGCAGCGCGATCTCCGACCAGATGCGGTCGGCGGACCACCCATCGATGTTCTCGGTCGGCGAAACCTGGATGTAATGCCGCGAGCGGGTGCGCGACCGCATCGAGCACAGCGCAAAGCCGCGATCATGCTGGGCGTAGATCAGGTCGTCGGCCGGCGGCGGCGTATCGGCCATGATGCCCAGCCAGGCGAAGGGGTAGGTGCGCTCGTAGACGCGCAACTGGTCGGCCGGAATGGAGGCGCGGCAGACGCCGTGGAACCCGTCGCATCCGGCGACGAAGTCCGCCTCGATCTCGCGGGGCTCGCCCGCGTGGACGAAACGCACGCGGGCGCGATTCGAATCGAGATCCCGGAGGGAGACGTCCAACGCTTCGTAGATCGTCCGCCCGCCGCTGACCGCGCGCTGATTGCCGAGGTCCTTGGTCATCTCGGTTTGCCCATAGACGGTCACAGTCGCGCCGACCAAGGCGCGAAAATCGATGCGCTGGCGCCGGCCGTTGATGGCGATTTCGATGCCGTCGTGAGTCGAGATTCGCTCTCCAGCCGGCCCGCGGCGCCGGCGCGCCGCATCATCGCGACGGTACCCATCTCCAGAATGCCGGCGCGAATGCGCCCCTCGACATAGGCGCGATCGCGGCGCTCTAGGACGATCGACTCGACCCCCTCGCGCTGAAGAACCTGGGCCAGAAGCAACCCGGCGGGACCGGCGCCGATGATGGCGACCTGCGTGCGCTCGATCATTTCAAGCTCCGCTTACAGGTCGAAGAAAACGGTTTCGTCTTCTCCTTGCATCCGAATGTCGAAGCGATAGAGGGCGCCTGACGCGGTCTCGTCGCGCTTGGCGACGAGCGTCTGTCGGCGCTCGGCGGGAACGGTCGCGAGCGTCGGATCGGCGGCGTTCGCCACGGATTCATCGGAGAAATAGAGCCGTGTATAGACGTGACTGAGCAAGCCGCGCATGAAGACGACCAGCGTGAGAAATGGCGCGTGACCGGTCGCCGCGCCCGGCTTGATCGTGTCGAAGACGAAGCGGCTTTGCGGGTCCGTTCCCGTGCCTTGCCGGCCGAAGCCGGAAAAGCCCTCCGCGCCGTAGCGGCCGGCCGAATCGGCTTGCCAGATTTCGACCAGCGCGTCCGGGATGGGCGCGCCCGCGCCGTCGAGGACCCGGCCGATGATCCGGATGCGATCCGGCGCGCCCTCCGGCGCCGGCGCCCCGTCGACGATCTGGCTGTTTGGATAATGGTACTGCTGAGCGGTGAGGCCGTAGGCGAAAAAGGGACCGACGGTCTGAGAAGGCGTTTGCTTGCTCATTTGGCGCGCTCCTCGAAAGGCGTTTCGGCGCGGCCGCGCAGCACGATGTCGAAGACATAGCCGAGGCAGAAGTCCGGCTCGGTGACGTCGATCGAGAAGCGCGAGACCAGACGCTCGCGCGCGCCCTCGGGAACGCCGAGATAGATCGGGTCGAGCGCGAGCAGCGGATCGCCGGGGAAATACATCTGCGTCACCAGCCGCGAGGCGATCGTATTGCCGAACAGCGAGAGGTGAATATGGTTCGGCCGCCACGCGTTGAAGTGATTGCGCCAGGGATAGGCCCCGGGCTTGATGGTATGGAACTTGTAGACTCCGGCGTCATCGGTGACGCAGCGGCCGGCGCCGAGGAAGTTGGGGTCGAGCGGCGCGTCGTGCTGGTCGACCTTGTGGACGTACCGCCCCGCCGCATTGGCTTGCCAGATCTCGATCAGTGTGTTGCGGACCGGGCGCCCATCTTCGTCGAGGACGCGGCCGGTCACGACGATTCGCTCGCCGAGCGGCTCGCCGTTGCGCCTGCCGTTGCGCGTGAGATCATGATCGAGCGGCCCGAGACTGTCGTGGCCGAAGACCGGCCCGCTCGTTTCCGCTAGACCGTGGGCCAGCGGGATCAGGGGCTTTGTCGGCGCGCGCAGCACGGTCGAAGCATAGGCGGGATGGAGCAGCGGCGGGTGCGAGCTCCAGTCGCGCTTCGAGACGGGCGCGTTGATCATGTTTCCTCCTCCAAGGCCTTGAACGTTTTCTTGACGGTGTGAAAGGCGCGGTTGGCTGCGGGAACGCCGGCGTAGACCGCGACGTGAAGCAGCGCTTCCGCGATGTCGTCGGGCGTCGCTCCGGTGTTGCGGGTCGCGCGGGCGTGCATCGCGACTTCGCCCTCGTGGCCGAGCGCCGCCAGCAGGGCGATCGTGATCATCGAGCGCTCCCGGAGCGTAAGGCCGGGGCGAGACCACACCGAACCCCAGGCGCCCTCGGCGATGAAGCGCTGAAAATCGGCGTCGAGGGCAGTCGTGTTGCGCTCGGCCGCGTCGACGTGCGCGGCGCCGAGAACCCTGCGGCGGACCGCCATGCCCAGCGAGAAGCGGTCGTCCCCGGCGCTCTCGCGCTCGGGCAAATCATCCTCGAGGAAGCTCACGACATGTTCAGCGAAAAGGGCCGGCGCCTCGATACAGGGAAGGCGCGCCGAGCCCGGTATCGTTGCGTATCGCGCGCCCGGAATGATCGCGCTCAGCGCCCGCACGCGATCGGGCGGCGTCGCGCGGTCCAACTCGCCGGCCAGGCACAGCGTCGGCGTCGTGACGTCTCGCGCGGCGTCCTCGAGATCGACGACGCGCAAGGCGGCGCAGGTGGCGGCGTAGCCGGCCGCGGGAGTCCGCGCCACCATGTTGCGGCAAAGCGCGACCGCGGGGCCGTTCTGGCGATAGGCGCCGGGCGAGAACCACAGTTGCAGCACATGCTCGACGATCGCGCCGACGCCGTCCTTTTCGATTGCGGCAATGTCGGCGTTCCAAGATTCGGGGTCGCCGACGCGCGGCGCGACGCCGCACAGGATCAGGCCGGCCGCGACATCGGGACGCTTGCGTGCAAAGTGGAGGGCGATCACGCCGCCCGCCGAGACGCCGCAGAGCGCCGCGCGCGCGATGCCGAAGATTCGCCAGCGTCGCTTCGAGATCGGCGACATGATCCTCCAGGCGATGCGGCGTCGCGCCGAGATCGGAGAGGCCCTGACCGCGCAGGTCGTAGCGCAACGCGCCGACGCGCGCCCTCGCGAGGGCCGCCACCACGTCGTCCCAGATTCGCAGGTCCGTGCCGAGCGAATTGACGAACACGACCACCGGCCGATCGCGAACGAGGCTCGTCTCGATGTGCAAAGTCGCGTCGGCGGTTCTCACGAATCGCATGCCTAGCCGCTCCCTACGACCGCCAGATCCGCAGCCCGGCGACAGCAAACCATTGCATACGAAAATGGGTATGGAAAATGATATGATTGTATTGTTCGATGCTGTTTCTGGTATGCGAGGGGGCGGTCAATGGCGCCGATGATCGACGGACGCATGAAGCTTCGCCATATAGCCTGTTTTCTCGAGGTCGCCGCGCGCGCCGGATTCGGCCGGGCCGCGGAAAGCCTACATTTGACGCAGCCGGCGGTCTCCCGAGCGATCCGGGAACTCGAGGACATTCTCGGCGCGCAAATGTTCGAGCGCGGCCGCGGTGGCGCGGTTCTCACCGCGCAGGGCGAAGCCTTTCGCGCCCACGCCGGCGCCGCGTACGCTGAACTCGGGCGCGGCGTCGACACCCTCGCGAAGGCGCGCGAGGGCGGCGTCCTGCTTGCCGTCGGCGTCCTGCCGACGGTCGCGGCGCGGGTCATGCCGCGGGCGGTGCTTCGCGCGAAGGAGGACGGGCTGACCGCCACGGTGCGCATCGAGGCCGGCCCCAATGAATGGCTGCTGGAGCGCCTGAAGCAGGGACGGCTCGATCTGATGGTCGGCCGCCTGGCCGAACCGCAAGCGATGATTGGCCTTTCCTTCGAGCATCTCTACTCCGAGGAAATCGTTGCGGTGGCGAGGCCGGGCCATCCCGCCGCCGACGGGCGCGCCGTGCGGCTCGCCGATCTCGCCGCGCAAACGCTGTTGATCCCCACCGCGGGATCGATCATCCGGCCCGAGGTCGATCGTCTCTTTCTCGCCGAAGGGATCGGCAAGCCCGAGGATGTCATCGAAACCGTCGCCCATCCTTTCGGACGCGCCTATGTGCGCGCCAGCGACGCGGTTTGGATCATTTCGTTCGGCGTCGTCGCCGAGGATTTGCGCGAGGGAGCGCTGATTCGACTGCCGCTGACGGCGCCGGTCGCCGGCGGCCCGGTGGGCCTCACGGTCCGCGCCGGCCTGCCGCTGTCTCCGGCGGCGCAGATGCTGGCGCGCGCGGTGCGGATGACCGCGCTCGCACTCAATTGATGGCCCGCGCATTGCCTTATCCCGCTGGCCCAAGTAAATCGGCGGCGAAACCTTCAAGCGCCGGTGCGTCCCAACGCGGCGCGTCCGTGGGGGGACGCCCGAGGCGAACTTGCAATGTCTGAAAACGCCGTGTCTGGATGGGCCAGACCTTGGAGAGTCGTCTGGGACAGTCCGTCTCTGCTTCTGTCGCTGGCCGCGCTGACCTGGGCTGGCCATTCCGTGGTCGGCCGGTTGGCGGTCGGCCAGATCGGACCGATGACGCTGACTTGCGCGCGATGGGCGCTGGCGCTCGGCCCCATCGTCTTCGCTGCGCGCGGCGAACTGCGGCGGGATCTCGAAGTGATGCGCGGGCGCTGGATGTTCGTTGCGGCGATGGGCGCATGCGGCTTCACCGCCTTCAACGCGCTGTTCTACGTCGCCGCGCATCGCACCGGCGCGCTCAATCTGTCGATCATTCAGGGCGCGGTTCCCGCTCTCGTGCTGATCGGCGTGCGGGTCGCTTTTGGCGAGAAGGCGAGCGCGCTGCAGGCGCTCGGCGCGTTCGCCACCATGCTCGGGGTGATTGCGATCGCCTCGCGAGGGGATTGGTCCCGGCTGATTGGGCTCGCCTTCAACAGCGGCGATCTCTTGATGCTGGTCGCTTGCATTCTCTATGCCGGCTACACCGTAGGACTACGCGATCGACCGCGCGTTTCCGGCCTGGGATTTCTCGCTGGCATGGCCTTCGCCGCTTTTCTCACATCGGTTCCGTTATTCCTGTGGGAGATCGCCGCCGGCGATTTCATCTGGCCTACCGGCGAAGGCCTATTGCTGCTGCTGTATGCGGCGCTGGGACCGGCTTTCGTGTCGCAGGTCCTCTATATGCGCGGCGTGGCGTTGGTCGGGCCAGGCCGGGCCGGGGTTTTCATCAATCTGGTGCCGGTGTTCGGCGCCCTGATGGCGATCGCTTTGCTGGGCGAACCTTTCGCCGCCTACCATGTCGTGGCGCTTGCGCTCGTCGTCGGGGGAATCGCCGTCGCTCAGCGACGCCCGTCGACGCGGCTGGCGACGCGATAAGGGACGCTTCGCGCGAGCGGCGTCGACATTAACTCGTGAAGAAAAGGATCGGACAATGGGTGAAATGATCGAATTGAAAACCAGCGATGGCGCGACGATCGGCGCATGGCTCGCGGCTCCGGCGGGGACGCCGCGCGGCGCGGTTGTCGTCGTGCAGGAGATCTTCGGCGTCAATCACCACATCCGCTCGGTCGCCGATCGCTTCGCTGCTGCGGGCTATCTCGCGATCGCGCCGGCGGTGTTCGACCGCGTCGAGAAAGGCGTCGAACTCGGCTACGACGGCCCGGGAATGGCGCGCGGCATGGAGATCGTCGGCAAGGTCGATCGCGAGGCGACCCTGCGGGACATCGCGGCGGCGGTCGAGCGGGTCAAGAGCGCAGGCAAGGTTGCTGTCGTCGGCTTCTGCTTCGGTGGCACGATGGCCTGGTTGGCGGCGGCGCAGAGCCCGGGAATCGCCGCGGCGGTCGGCTATTACGGTGGCGGAGTCGTCGGCCTGAAGGACCTCGAACCCCGCGTCCCGACGATGCTGCATTTCGGCGAGCAAGATGGACATATCCCGGTCGACGGCGTCCGCCAAGTCCAAGCCGCGCATCCTGGCGCGCCCGTCTATCTCTACCCCGCCGGGCACGGCTTCAACTGCGACGAGCGCGCCAGCTATGACGCGCCGAGCGCGGCTCTCGCCTGGAGCCGCACACTCGTTTTCCTGGCCGAGAAACTGGGATAAGCCCCCTTCGGATGAGCCGAAGCAATTCCCGCCGCGATCAGCGCGGCGGGTTCGGCGATGCTATTTCACCAGCCGCGGCCCGCCGACCCCCGGCGTCTCGTTTTCCTGGACGACGCCGAGGCGCCGCGCGACTTCCGTATAGGCCTCGATCATGCCGCCGAGGTCCTTGCGGAAGCGGTCCTTGTCCATCTTCTCGTTCGACTTCACGTCCCACAGGCGGCACGAATCGGGGCTGATTTCGTCGGCGACGACGATCCGCATGTTGTCGCCCTCCCACAACCGGCCACATTCGATCTTGAAATCGACGAGACGGATGCCGACGCCGAGGAAGAGCCCGGTGAGGAAGTCGTTGACGCGAATCGCCAACGCCATGATGTCGTCGATTTCCTGCGGCGAAGCCCAGCCGAACGCGGTGATGTGCTCCTCCGAGACCATCGGGTCGTTGAGCGCGTCGTTCTTGTAATAAAATTCGATGATCGAGCGGGGCAGCTGCGTGCCTTCCTCGATGCCCAGGCGCGTCGCCAGTGATCCCGCCGCCACATTGCGGACGATGACCTCGAGCGGAATGATTTCGACCTCGCGAATCAGCTGCTCGCGCATGTTGATGCGGCGCATGAAATGGGTGGGAACGCCGATCTCATTGAGCCGCTGAAACAGGTATTCGGAGATACGATTGTTCAGAACCCCTTTTCCTTCAATGACTTCGTGCTTCTTCGCGTTGAACGCGGTCGCGTCGTCCTTGAAGTGCTGAATCAAGGTGCCGGGCTCCGGGCCTTCGTAAAGGACCTTGGCCTTGCCTTCATAGATGCGTCGGCGGCGGTTCATGCGGTGCAACCGTGGCTTGAGGAAATCCATTAATTTCGGCCTTTTCTGACAGCTACCTCGCCGTACGCAACCGCGCTCGGCGAGAATATGGGGTTTCGGGCCGTGTGAGCCAAGTGTGATACGCCTCATCCGGACCGGGGGCCAGCCCCTCCAACTTATCCGATCGGCGCCGCTCGCACAAACGGCCCCTTGCGGCCCCTTGCCGCCCTTTGGAGACCCGCGCCCCCTTTCCCGGTAGACGAGGTCTTACGGGCGCTGGAGTTCAAATATAAGCATTATGCTGGGCAAATCGAGCCGACTGGGGCATCGACGAGCGTCGCCAGGGGCGGCGATGTCGAAAATGCGAGCGCCGCGGCCCATTGACGCGATCGGCGTCGCCGCCAAGGCTTTCGTAGAAGCAGCTTAAATAAATAGAGCGAAAGTTTCTGGGGAAATATTCCCGCGACGACGCGCACTCTATGCACGAAAATAATCATCGGAGGAAGCAAAGATGGATGATGCCGCATGAGGCGGATCGAGAGCGATCCCAACTAAGTCAAACTTGTCAGCGAGCGGAAGTCGTTCGGCTGGACACTGTCGATCATCATGCTGGTGATCTACTCCGGCTTCATTGCCCTGGTAGCCTTCGCGTCATCGCGGTGCATCTCGCCGGCTCGATCACCGTCGGTCTGGTGCTGGGCGCCGCGATCATCGTGGCTGCGATCGTCCTGACGCTGCGGCAAAGTCAGGAAATGGGCGCCCAAGCCCGGGGTTGGGCGCCTTCTTGCTTTTCGGCGATACGCGGCAATGTGGTCGACCGTTCTCGCGGACGTCGGGCGGCTGCGTCGATCAGGCGGGGTCTGCCTGATGCGGGTGGCGCAAGGCGGTCAGGCGGCCCGCCTCGAACTCGGCGATGTCGCTCGCCAGCCGCTCGACCTCGCTGGCGCGATGGCTGACGAAGATGATGGGGATCGCGAAGGCGTCGCGCAGCGCCTCGATCAAGTTCAAGATGTCCCGCCGGCGTCGGTCGTCGATCGCGTTCAGCGGTTCGTCCATCAGCAGCACGCGGGGATTGCTGAGCAGCGCGCGGCCGATCGCGACCCGCTGCCTCTCGCCGCCCGATAGCCGCGCCGGTCCGCGCGCCAGCAGCGGCTCGATTCCGAGCAGCTTGACCACATCGGTGAAGCTGACGAGGCTCGGTCCGGGCGGAGCGAACCGGGCGCCGTAGTTCAGGTTGTGGGCGACGTTGAGATGGGGAAACAGCCGCGGCTCCTGGAAGACGTAGCCGATGCGGCGCTTGCGCGCGGGCACGTCGACCCCCCGCGCCGTGTCGAGAAACACCGCGTCGTCGACAGCTATGCGGCCGCGGCGCGGTCGGCGCAGCCCGGCGATGATGTCGAGGATCGTCGTTTTGCCGGCGCCCGACGGGCCGCACAGCGCCAGCACGCGGCCGCTCGCACGAATGTCCGCTTCGACGGCGAAATCGCCTTGGGTGTGCTCGACGGCGATTTCAATCATTCGCCCGCGTCCCATTTGACGACGCGCGCGGCGAACGCCTCGGAGGCGAACAGGGCGACGAAAGCGATCGCGAGCGCGACGCCGGTCAGTCGCCAGGTCGTCGCGTCGCCGTTCGGATCCTGCGTGGCGGTATAGATCGCGGTCGCGATGGTTTGCGTCTGGCCGGGAATGTTGGCGACGAAAGTGATCGTCGCGCCGAATTCGCCGATCGCCCTGGCGAAGCCGAGAATGAGCCCGGCGATGATTCCCGGCGCCGCGAGCGGCAGAGTCACGGTGGTGAAAACGAACCATGACGGCGCGCCGAGCGTTTGGGCGGCCTGCTCGAGGCGCGTATCGACCGCCTCGATCGACAGTCGGATCGCGCGCACCATCAACGGAAAGCCCATCACCGCCGCGGCGAGCGCCGCCCCGGTCCAGCGGAAGGAGAGCGTCACTCCGCAGCACGCCTCCAGAGCGCGCCCGAAGATCCCGTGCTGCCCGAAGCCGATCAGCAGCAGCCAGCCCGTGACCACCGGCGGCAGGACCATCGGCATATGCACCACCGCATTGACGAGCGACTTACCGGGAAATCGCCGTCGGGCCAGCAGCCAGGCGACGGCGACGCCGAACGGCAGGCTCGCCAGCGCGCCGACCGTTGCGACCTTGAGCGCGAGCCGTATCGCCGTCCATTCCTCCGGCGAGAAAGTCAGCGCCTCGCTCCAGGCCGTTCCGTCCGACACGCTCCAGGCCCGCTCCGGTTGGGAAATCCGCGCCGCCGCCGAAGCGACAGGCCTATATCGATGCATATATAGCGCGTGCGCCGCGCCCGCGGCAAACTGGTGCATTGCGGGAGTTCCCGGCTGGCGCGCAGCCTCACGCGGGATTAACATCGATTTCGATGGCTCCGGGAGGCGGGGAGTCGCGAGGGGGAGGTCTTCATGGATATTGTCGAGCGAGCCAAGGCGATTCTTCTGACTCCCAAGACCGAGTGGCGGGCGATCGAACTCGAGCCCGGCGACCCGGCGTTTCTCTTCAAGAACTACGTGGCGATTCTTGCCGCCATCCCGGCGGTTTGCGGCTTGATCCGGATATGGATCTTTGGGGTTCAGCACATCGGCGTCATCGGCGGCCTAGCCTCGGCGATCATCCGCTATCTCTTGGCATTCGTCGTCGTCTACGTGATCGCGCTGATCACCGACGCGCTGGCGCCGACTTTCGGCGGCCAGAAGAATCAATCCAACGCGCTGAAGCTCGCGGTCTATTCGATGACGCCAGTTTGGCTCGCCGGCGTCTTCTCGCTGATCCCGGGCCTGCGAATTTTCGGCATCCTCGGCCTCTACGGCGTTTATCTATTCTGGCTCGGCGTCCCGACGCTGATGAAGGCGCCCGATGAAAAGTCGGTTCCGTACGCCGCCTCGGTCGTGCTCTGTGGGATCGTTCTCTCGATCGTCGTCGGAGCCATCGTCCGTGCGATCATTTGGGCGTAGGTTAGAGTCGTGAAGCCTGCCGGACGATTGAAGGGCCTCGCCGAAATGTGCGGTATCGTGCGAGCCTTCGCCCAGCTGGACGCGCACGACTCGCGGCTCGGGATTTCGTCGGCGTAAAACCGGCTTCACGGCCTCGCCGCGAAATTCATTATTAGGTATTTCGACCTACTGATTGACGCCTGTCTGGGCATGAGGCCGAGACCAGTCCATGTCTGCGCGGCGATGAGCGTCCCGATGGCATAGCGAATGGTTTCTCATGGTCATGGGCTCGCTCTCGGGCGCCGCCGGCATCGACGCGGGGGCGGACCCGGTTCAGGGCTCTCCCCACTTCCATCGAGAAATCTCGTGGCGCGGTCGGAGCTCGGCGCGCCTCTTCGCGACAATAAACTGCATGGCGTTGCTTCTCGTCGCCTGCGCGGGGGCGCTGACGTGCGCGAACGCTTTGGCGCGCGAACGGTTGGATGTGGTGTTCCTCAATCCCGGCAAGACAGGCGAGACCTACTGGGACATGGTTTCGGAGGCGATGTGCGCCGCGGCCACGCAACTCGACGTCAATCTCGAGACCGTTCGCTCCGAACGCAATCACCAGGCCATGCGACGACTCGGGCTCGAAATCGTCGGACGCACGAAGCCTCCGGACTATCTGATCCTCGTAAACGAGGAAGCGGCGGCGACGCCGATCATCGAGGCGGCAAACAAGGCCGGCGTCAAAACATTCCTGCTCTCTAGCGCTTTCGCCGGGGCCGAGGCGCAGAAATACGGAGAGCCTCGCACGAAATTGCCGAACTGGATCGGCAGTCTCGAGCCTGACATGAGGGCGGCGGGCGAGCGCATGGCGCGGGGCCTGATCGAAGCCGTCCGGGTTAGTCCCGGGTTCAGCAGCGACGGTAAGATCCATCTGCTTGGGCTCGCCGGCGACGATCGGACGTCGAGTTCGATCGCGCGGACGCAGGCGTTCGCCGCTTACGCCGCGAGCCGATCTGATGTCGTCGTGGACCGGCTGCTCCAGACGAACTGGAACGCCGCCGAAGCCGAGACGCTGACGGACCGCTATCTCACATGGGCCGAGCACGCGGGGATCCGGCCGGCTGGCGTGTGGGCGGCCACCGACCCGATCGCGCACGGAGCGATCGAAGCGATCAAGAAGAGAGGGCTGGTTCCTGGCGCGGATATAGGCGTCGTCGGCCTGGATTGGTCGCCGGACGGTCTGGGGAAGGTCGAAGCGGGCGAAATGATCTCGACCGACGGCGGCCATTTCCTCGGCGGCGCGTGGTCGATCGTAATGCTGCGCGACTACGCGGATGGGTGCGATTTTGCGCGGCAGGGCGCGGCGAGAACCTTCCCCATGGCGTCGGTCGACCGTTCGAACGTCTCGGACGCCGAGAAGCTCGTGCTCAGACGCCGGTACGATCGGGTCGACTTTAGCGAATTCCTCGCCTCGGGCCGGCGGGCGTGCGGCGTCTATGATTTTTCGTTGGACGCCGTGCTCCGCGCGGCGTCGGCCGCCGTAGCGCAGTGAGCGAACGATGATGCGTCCGTTGGATGCGGTGAGCGCCAGTTCCGCGGTGACCGCCGCCGCGCCGCCGAACGACGCGAAACTGGCTGGCGCGAAACCGCGGCGCGATCGGGTGCGACCCGTCCTTTTTCGGCTTTTGTTCGTTGCGGTCGCTGCGGTCTTCATCACTCAGACCTTAACTGCGTTCGTCATCGCGACCAGAAGCGCGGAACAGGCCAGGACCGCGGCCCGCGAACATCTGTCGACGCTGTTGAATTCGCGCGCGCAGTTGATGGCGACGCCGCTGTGGAACTTGCAGTACGAATCGGTGGAGGCGCTGCTCGGCGAGGTGACCGCCGATCCCGCCGTCATCTCGGCGTTCGTCTACGACAGCGCGGGAGCGCTCGTCGTCGGCAAGAGCGCGCGCCCCTCCGAAAGCCCATCGTTCGTACGGATCGAGCCGATCATCTACCACGACGGCAATATTCGCACTGACGCGGGTCGAATCGAAGCGACGCTGACCGACGCGCCGATCGCCGCCGCCTACTGGACCTCGCTGTGGGAGGCGCTCGCCATCGCGGCGCTCTCGGCCAGCGCGATCATCGTCGCTGTCTGGATCGCGACTCAACGCCTGATCGGCCGACCCTTGGCCCTCATCACCGCGGCCATCGAGCGCAGTCAATCGAGCGGGGGCGGCCACCAGAAGGTCGCATGGGACAGCGACGACGAACTCGGCGCGGTCGTCCGCAGTTTCAACTCCATGCAAGAATTCGTCGACCGAAGCGAGAAGGCGTTGTTGGCCGCCAATCGCCGTCTAGACTTTCTCGCGACGCACGACCCACTGACGGACCTTCCCAACCGACGATCGTTCGAACATCAGTTGCGGCTTTTCGCCGGCGCTTCTTCAAAGTCACGCCCGCTTGCGGTTCACATCATCGATCTCGATGACTTCAAAGACGTCAACGACACGTTGGGGCACGGCGCCGGCGATAGCCTCCTCAGGCATGTCAGCCGCCAACTGTGCTCCGCCGCCGGTGAGGACGGTTTCGTCTCGCGGCTTGGCGGCGACGAGTTCGCGGTCCTGCAAATCGTCGGCAAGACCGAGGCCGACGCCCGGGCTTTTGCTGAACGTCTCTTGAGGGCGGTCAAGTCGCCGTTCCGGCTCGTCGGCGCGACGTTCCAGCCGAGCGCGTCGGTCGGCGTCGCCATGCTGGACAATGAAGTCTGGGACGCCGCCCGGATCCTGTCGCTCGCCGACATCGCCCTCTACGACGCCAAGCGGACATTGCGCGGCGCCGTCGCCTTCCTGACCAGCGAAATGCGGGATGCCTACGAACGCCGCCGGAGCACGGAGGTCGAGATTACGGCCGGCCTGACGCGATCCGAATTCTTCCTCTTCTTTCAGCCGCAGATCGCGCTCGCCACCGGTCGCGTCATCGGGTTGGAAGCGCTGGTGCGTTGGCGCCATCCGAAGCGCGGCGTGTTAAGCCCAGCCGAGTTTCTGCCGATCGTGGAGGAGTTGGGGCTCAGCGGCCAGCTTGGGGCGAAACTCGTCGTCGAGGCCTGCCAAAGCGCTCGTCGGCTCAAGGAGATCGGCCGCGGCGACATTCGCATCGCGGTCAATCTCTCGGCCGCGCAAATCATCGATCCCAATCTGGTGCAACAATTCGCCGAGCAATTAGCGTCGGTGAACATCTCCGGCGAGGCGATCGAAGTGGAGATCACCGAGGGGACCCTGATCCGCCATCTCGCCGAGGCGCAGGAGGTTCTTTCTCGCCTGCGTGAACTCGGCATATCGGTGGCCCTCGACGATTTTGGCACCGGCTACAGCTCCCTCGCCTATGTCCGGCGCTTTCCGATCGATCGCATCAAGCTCGATCGATCTTTCGTTCGCGAATTCCCTGAAATTCGCGAAACCGCAGCGATCATCCGGGTCATCCGCGACCTGGCGAAAGCGCTCAATGTCGAAATCGTCGCCGAAGGCGTCGAACGCGAGATCGAGGCCCTATCCCTGATGGAGGAAGGCATCGGCGTCGCGCAAGGCTATCTCTTCTGTCGACCGTGCCCCTTTGACGAGATTTGCGCTCTCCTTGCCGAGCGCGTGACTGCCTGACGCGAATCGTGGGGCGGCCACGACGGCATTGCGTCGGCGGGCAAGCGCCTGTAATCAGCCGCCAACGAGGGTCCGAAGATGTTGACGCGACGCTGCTTGATCATGGGCGCAGGAGGCCTCCTCGCGGCCGCGAGCACAATGGCTCGCCCAAAAGCGGTTCGCGCCGCGGGCGCCCTCGCCGCTGAGTTTGCCCGGCTCGAGGCGAGCAGCGGCGGGCGTTTGGGGGTTTCGATCATCGATGCGACCACTGGACAACAATATGGATATCGCGGCGACGAGCGCTTTCCGATGTGCAGCACGTTCAAGGTGCTGGCGTGCGGGGCGGTTTTGGCCCGCGTCGACGCGGGCAAGGAGGATTTGAACCGACGCATCCGGTTCTCATCCGCCGACCTCGTCAACTATTCGCCGATAACCAAGGAACGGATCGGCGGCGAAGGCATGACGGTCGCCGAGATTTGCGAGGCGGGCATGACGCGAAGCGACAACACCGCCGCCAATCTCATTCTGGCGAGCCTCGGCGGACCCGCTTCTGTCACCGCCTTTGCGCGTTCGCTCGGCGATCAAGTGACGCGGCTCGACCGAACCGAGACCGTTCTCAACGAGGCGACCCCGGGCGACCCCCGCGATACGACGGCTCCCAACGCGATGGCGGCGAACCTGCGCAAGCTCACGCTCGGAGATGTTTTGTCGCCACGGTCACGCGACCAGCTCGCGACGTGGATGATCGCCAACAAGACCGGCGACGCAAGGCTGCGCGCCGGCCTTCCGAAGACCTGGCGCGTCGGCGACAAAACGGGTAGCGGCGACCACGGCACCGCAAACGACATCGCCGTCGCGTGGCGCCCCGACCATGCGCCGCTGATCGTCTGCGTGTATCTGACCGAAACGAAAGCGACTCTTGATGAGTGCAGCGCCCTGATCGCCCAGATCGGAAGCGCTGTGGCGGCGCACTGAACCCCGCGGGACCCCGGTATCGGATGTCCCCCGTCTAGACCGACATCGTCCCCGAGAGATCGAGCGTGACGACTTCCGGCGGCCGAAGGATGCGCACCGGCGCGACCGACGTGCCGAGGCCTCCGGAGACGACGAGTTGGCGCGCCCCTTCGGAATAGACGCCGTAGACATAGGGTTTCTGGCCGCGTCGGGCGTGCACGAATGGCGCGCCGAGCAGCGGCAGATTGATCTGGCCGCCATGCGTGTGGCCGCAAAGCGTCAGGGCGATCCGATCGGGCACACGCGGAAAAATATATGGCTCGTGCGCGAGCAGAATGGCGGGCGCGTCATCGTCGACCGCGCGCAGGGCGCGTGGAAGATCGTCGACGCCGTGCGCCCCGAAACGGCCGCCGTTCCTGGCCAATTGATCGCCGAGACCGATCAACCAGAACGGCCGGCCGCCTTGCGCGAGCCGGATCGATTGGTTTTCCAGCAGCGGAATGCGCGCTTCGGCCAGGGTGCGCCGGATGCTGCGCGATCTATCGGGCGGCTCGCTCGGAATGGCGGCTGACCACCAATCATGATTGCCGAGGATCGAGTAGACGCCGAGCGGCGCCTGCAGGCGCGCGAGTTGCTCGGCCCACGCGCCGGGCGGGACATAGCCGCTGACATAGGGGTGGGTGCAGACGAAATCGCCGAGCAGCACCGTCAGGTCCGGCCGCTGCGCATTGGCCAGATCGACGATGTCGCCGATGCGCTGCTCCGACATCCAGGGGTAGCAGGCGTGAATATCGGCGATGACGGCGATTCTCAGTCTGAGGTCGGCAGGCCAACGCGGCGGGGTGAGCGAATAGGAGGTCAGCACGAGCTCCCAACCCGCTTCGAAGGCGGTGGCGTAGCCGGCGAAGCCGGACGCTGCCGCGAAGACGCCGAGGCCGCTCAACAGTCGGCGACGCGTAACCCGCATTGTCGAAATGCCTAGCCTCGATGCGCCCCCGCGCCCGTGGTGTGATCTTACTTGAATCGCATCGCTTTCGGAATGCCGGCTCTCGCCCTATCCCGATGCGCGGCGGGGCGGTTCGGCTTAGGACGCGAGAGCGTGCTGCGCCGAAACGAGATAGCGCGCTCCGCGCACGACCGCTTCCCCGACTTCGGTGTCGAACTCCTCGATGGCCAGTTCGAATTCGGCGGCGACCGCGGCGAGGCCGATGTCGCGGTAAAGGCGGGAAAGAAGGCGGCTGCGGCCGGCTCTGTTCTCGATGACCTCGGGAATGGCGGTGAGATCGTGACGCATTGGGACACTCTGTGACTCGTTCGCTCGCCGCCGTCGTCCCGGCGTCGGGCCAATGGCGACAACTTGAATGAAATCCGTTAAGGGCGATTTAAAGGATGAATCGCGGCCAATTGAGGCTCGCGAACCTCGGATCGCTTGGTGCGAATTTCGAAGCGGGAATTTGAAGGAAAGTGAAAGGCCGCCATGTCCGTTCTCGGTGTTCTCTTCGACAAAGACGGCACGTTGATCGACTTCCATGAGACCTGGGGGCCGGCGACCCACGCGATCATTCACGCGCTCGCCACCGGCGATCCCGAATTGATGCGCGCCCAAGCCGAAGCGCTGCATTTTTCGCTCGAGGACAGGCGGTTCCTCCCGACATCGCCATTGATCGCGGGTTCGTCGGCAAGCTACGGCCAGATGTGGGGAGAATTGCTCGGGCGTACGGACTTCGCGGCGCTGAAGCTCGAAATCGACCACTTGTCCGCCGTCGAATCCTTGAAGGCCCTGACGCCGATCGGCGCGCCCGCGCTCGCGCTCGGCGCGCTCAAGGCGATGGGCCTGCGCCTCGGCGTCGGCACCAACGATTCCGAGGCGAGCGCTCGGCGGCAGATCGCGGCGCTCGGTCTCGACGAGGCGATCGAATTCATCGCGGGGTACGATTCCGGCCACGGCGGCAAGCCCGATCCCGGCATGGTGCTGGCGTTCGCGCGCCATCTCGGCGTCGCGCCGTCGCGGATCGCGATGGTCGGGGATTCGCTCCATGATCTCGACGCCGCGCGCGCCGCCGGCGCATTGGCGATCGCGGTGCTGAGCGGACCGGCCGATCGCGAGGCGCTCGCGCCGCACGCCGATCATGTGGTCGACGACATCGAGGCGTTGCCGGCGCTGTTCGCCGCGCTTGCGCGCGCGGCGTGAGGGCGGACTGGCCGGCGCGGTGACAGACCTGCGGGATAGTGTTACTGAACGTAAGTTGCGACGGAGTTGGGTTGCCATCTGGAGGGCGAAGGAATGACGTCCGACCCCGGGAACCGTTCCGATCAGGATCTTGGACTGCCGATCTTTTGTGGCCGTCGTGGAGCGACGGCGTTCGCGCTGATCGCAGGCGTCGTCCTCTGCGCCAGCTATGCGACTGGCGTCAGCCAGCGAGCCGCCGCGATGCGTGAAGCCGCCAGCGCGGCGGAGAGCGAGATTCGCGCCTTCTGTCTCGGCATGGGGCTTGGCGAGGCGAGCGACGCCTACATCCATTGTCTCGACGGCGCGAACGACCTCAGGCGATGGCACGAACATCGCGTCCAGTCAGAACTCGCCGATCTCTAAATTCGCGCTCACTCGGCCGCCGCTGGCAGGCCGTGCGGCCCTGCGGCGGGAGGCTTCTCCGGATGGAGTGCGTGCGCTCCTGTTTCGTGGTCCGCGGCGCCGACGAAGCGGCCGAGAAGACGCCAGACCAGGTTTCCAGCGTCGTCGGCGAGGGTGAACGCCGCTGGTACGAAGACGAGCGACAGCAGCGTCGAGGCGATCAGGCCGCCCATGACCGAGATCGCCATCGGCGAGCGAAAGCCGCCGCCGTCGCCGAGACCGAGGGCCGAGGGGAACATGCCCGCGGCCATCGCGATCGTGGTCATGATGATCGGCCGCGCACGCTTGCGGCCCGCTTCGACCAGCGCCTCCAGGCGCGGCGTGCCGCGTGCGATTTCCTCCACCGCGAAGTCGACCAGCATGATCGCGTTTTTGGTGACGATGCCCATCAGCATCAGGATGCCGATGACGACCGGCATCGACATCGCCTTGTGCGTGATGAGCAGCGCGCAGATGGCGCCGCCGATCGAGAGCGGCAGCGAGACGAGAATCGTGATCGGTTGCAGCAGGCTGCCGAACAGCAGGACGAGCAGCACGTAGACCATCATCACGCCCGCGCCGATCGCTTCGGCGAATGAGGCGAACACCTCGCTCATCACCTCGACGTCGCCGGTCTCGCGAATCTCGACGCCCGGCGGCAGCTTCTTGGCCGTCGGCAGCGCGCGGATCGCGGTCACTGCGGCGCCCAGCGCGGCGTCGCCGCTGAGATCCGCCTCGACGGTGACGCGGCGCGTACGGTCGTAACGATTGATCGCCGTCGGGCCGTGGTCGATCGAGAAATCGGCGACGACCGAAAGCGGCACGGCGCCGCCCGAAGCGGTCCCGACGCGCAGATCTTGCAGACGCCCGATGTCGCGCCGCGCGGATTCGTCGAGCTCGACGCGGATGGGAACGAGCCGGTCGCCCGCATTGAATTTGGCGAGATTGGCGTCGATGTCGCCGAGTGTCGCGACGCGGATCGTTTCCGACAGCGCCTCGGTCGAGACGCCGAGATCGGCGGCGAGCTGGCGCTTGGGTTCGATGCGCAGTTCCGGCCGATCGAGCTCGGCGGTCGAGATGGGGTTCTCGATCGCCGGGATCGAGCGCATCTCGCTGGCGAGCTGGTTCGCGGTGTCGTTGATCGCGTCGATATCCGGCCCGGCGACGATGAGCGAGAGGTCGCGCTGACCGTTGTCCTGGACGAACCAATAGCGAATATCCGGGGTTCGCGCGAGCATCGCGCCGATGCGCGCCTGCAGGACCTTCTGGCTCGCCTCCCGCTCCGTTTTCTTGACGAAGTTGACGACGAATGTCGCTTTGCGCGGTTCCGCGCCGCTGCCGAGGATCTGGCCGCCGTAGATCAGCACCGAACGCACTTCGGGCATTGCGCGCAGTTCATCGGAGATCGAGCGCGTCACGCGGTCGGTGTCGGCGAGCATCGATCCCGGCGGCAGTTCGACCGCCAACAGCGCGCGGCCCTGATCGTCGGCCGGCAGGAAGCCCGAGGGCAGCAGGCGGGTCGCCATCAGCGAAGCGACGAAGATCATGACGCCCGCCGCGAGCGTCAGCCAGCGATGTCGCACCGAGGCGCGCACCAGCCGGGTGTAGAATTGCATGACAGCGCCGTCGCGCGGCGTCGGCTCGTGCGTCGCGCGCAGGAAATAGGCCGCGATCACCGGCGTGATGAAACGCGCGACAAGCAGCGAGAAGAGCACCGCGATCGCGACGGTGAGGCCGAATTGGCGGAAATACTGGCCGGCGATGCCGCTCATGAAACTGACCGGCGAGAAGATCGCGACGATGGTGAGCGAGATGGCGATGACCGCCAGCCCGATCTCGTCGGCGGCCTCCAGCGAGGCGCGGTAGGCCGACTTGCCCATGTGCATGTGCCGCACGATGTTCTCGATTTCGACGATCGCGTCGTCGACGAGAATGCCGGTCACCAGCGTGATCGCGAGCAGGCTGACGAGATTGAGCGAGAAACCGATCGCGTCCATCGCCCAGAACGTCGGGATGATCGACAGCGGCAGAGCGAGCGCCGTGACCAATGTCGCGCGTAGATCGCGCAAGAAGACCAGCACCACGACGACGGCGAGCAGCGCCCCCTCGATCAGGGTCTCCATGGTCGATGCATAGTTGCCGAGTTCGTTCTCGACCTGCGTGTCGACCTTGGTGAACGCCACCTCCGGGTGTTCGGCGTGAATGCGCTGGAGCCGCTCGGCGACGAGGCGATCCACCGTGACGTCGCTCGCGCCCTTGGCGCGCGTGACGCCGAAGGCGACGATCGGCTCGTCGAACAGCCGCGCGAAGGTGCGCGGCTCGGCGGCGCCGTCGGTGACGGTTCCCAGTTCGTCGAGCCGCACCTTGCGTCCGCCCGGCAGCGCGATCGGCAAGGCCGCGAGATCATCGAGCGTGCGGGCGCCCGCGAGCGTACGGATCGCCTGTTCCTGGCCGGCGATTTCGCCGCGCCCGCCGCCGAGATCGATGTTGTCGGCAAACACCTGGGCGTTGACGGTGGCGGCGGTCACGCCGAGCGCAAGCAGCTTCTCCGGATCGAGCGAGACGCGGATTTCACGATCGACGCCGCCGGTGCGCTTGACCTCGCCGACGCCTTTGACGCCCTGGAGCTGGCGCGCCACCGTATCGTCGATGAACCAGGACAGTTGCTCGGCCGACATTCCCGGCGCCGAGGCGGCGTAGGTGACAATCGGCAGCCCTTCGATGTCGATGCGGCTGATGATCGGCTCGTCGATGGTGCGCGGCAGATCGGTGCGGATCTTCGCGATCTGGTCCTTCACGTCGTTGAGCGCGCGGTCGATGTTGACCGACCCGACGACGAACTGGATAGTCGTCACTGAAGAGCCGTCGGTCACCGTGGAAATCATGTGCCAGACGCCGCTGACGTTCGAGACCGCGTCCTCGACCTTCTTGGTGACCTGGGACTCGAGCTCCGACGGCGCCGCGCCCGACTGCGTAATTCTGACCTGGACGATCGGAATGTCGATGTTCGGGAATTTCGTGATCGCCATCTGACGGAAGCTGACGATGCCGAGCAGCGTCAGAACCGCGAAGGCGACGAGAGCGGGAATCGGGCGACGGATCGACCAGGCGGAGACGTTGATCCTCATTGCGTGGCTCCCGCATCCGAGGCGTCGGCGCGGGCGAGAACAGCGCGCACGCGGTCGCCGGAGCGAAGAAACGCGGCCGCGCGCGTGACGACGCGTTCGCCCGGCGTGACGCCGCTGAGGACTTCCAGGGCGTCGCCTTCGGCGATGCCCGCGTCGACGCGGCGTTGCTCTACAACCCCGTCGCGCACGACGAGCAGCCGCGCGCCGGTCGCGTCGCGCTGCACGGCGGAGGCGGGAACGCCGACCCCATCGCGCCGCGCGATCTCGATTTCGCCGGAGGCGAACGACCCGACGCGCGCCGGCGCGCCCGGGGCGAGCGCGATGCGCACCTTGCCGGTGCGGCTCGCCTTGTCGACTTCCTGACTGATGAGCCGGATGAGGCCGTCGACGGGGGCAGGGGCGCCGGGCAAGCGCAGCTTCACCGGCATGCCGACATCGAGCCGCGCCAGGGATTGTTCCGGCACGTCCGCGTCGAGATCGATGGCGCCGTTCGCGATGATGCGGAACAGCGGGTCGCCGGTGCTGGACACCGTCGCGCCGAGGCGCGCCGTGCGGCGGCTGACGAGGCCGGCAACGGGCGCCTTGACCTCCGTCCGATCGATCCGCACCAGCAATTCCTTGCGCTCGCCGTCGCGGCTCTTGCGGTCGGCCTCGGCGAGCGCAAGGCCGTTCTTGGCTGCGGCGAGCTGCGCCGTGGCGGTCCTGACCGCGATCTGACGCTGTTCGATCGCCGCCGCCGCCATGATCTGGCCGCCGAGCTTGCTGGCGCGCTCGAAGTCGTCGTTCGCCCAGGCAAGCTGCGCCTGGAACTGCTCGATCTGGCTCCGCGCCTGAGCGATCGCCGCGTCGGCGCGCGCGGCGGCGGCGTCGTTCTGCGCGAGCTGCGCGTCGAGCTGGCTGCGATCGAGCCGCGCGAGAACCTGCCCGGCCGCCACCGTGTCGCCGTCCTCGGCGTCGAGTTGGACGATCGCCAGACCGTCGATCCGCGGCGCCACCAACGCCTCTTCACGCGCCACCAGGGTACCCGAGACGAACAGGCGGTCGACGAACTGGCGTTGCACGGCGGGCGTGACCGTGACCGTCGGCGGCTCGATGACGCGCGGCGCCTCGGCCGCGGCGGCGCCGGTCGCCGAGCACTGGACGGGCGCGAGCCCTATGCGCGCCAGGGCCGGCGAGCAGGGCGCGACGACCCGGAAAACGGCGATCGCAATGACGCCGGCGGCGATCGCAAGGGTGAAGGAAACGAGTACGCGGCGCATCAACGCGACTCCGGAAGGTCGGGATAGGGCGCGATCGCGCCCGCGAACAACGCTTTGAAGACGCCCACGGTCATCGCCGCCTCGAGCTCGACGTCAAAGTCAGGCTCCAGCGCACGGCGCTTGAGCAAGCCGCTTACCAGCGTGAAAATGACGCGTGCGGCGAAGGCCGCATCCAGCGATGCGGCGGCCTCCCCTTTGGCCTTGGCGGCCTCGATGAGCTCGGCGAGGCCGCACAGCACTTCGGCGTCCATGGCGAGCGTCATGGCGGCGATGCGCGGGTTGCGCGCCGCCTCGGCGGTGATCTCGACGATCATCGTCGCCTTCTCGCGCGGCTTGGCGAGGAGATGGTCGCACAGCATCACGGCGAGCGTGGTCAGGATCCCGCGGCCGCCGCTGGCCACGGCGAAGAAGGCAGCCGCGCGCTCGGCCTGGTCGCGGGCGCAAATGCCCTCGACGAGCGCCTCTTTGGACGGGAAATAGCGATAGAGATTGCCGGCGCTCATGCCGGCCTCCTCGGCCACCTGCTGCATCGTCGCCGCGTGGAAGCCGTGGCGCACGAAAGCGCGCACCGCCGCTGCGATGATCTGGTCCTGCCGATCGGCCTCCAACGGTCGCCTTGCGGATGAGACTTGCGGCAGCGACATGGAACGCCTCGTGAGAATGAACGTTCATTCTCGTCGGCCGAAATCATGGCGATAATGTGTCAGGAGCGCCGGGCCGCTCGCAACACGCTCGAAACAAGCACGCCGAGACAACCAAACAGCAGCACGAAGCCCGCCAACAGCGAGGGGTTCGGGGCCAGCGCGACGCAAATGCCTGCGAGCGCGACAACGGCGAGGATCGCCAGCGCCAACCAGCCGTCGTCGATGAATAGTCCCGCCAATTCCCGCCAGACCGCGGCGAGCGCGCTCATCAACTCGTCGCCAATCCGCCACGACGCGACAGGGCGACGGCGGCGAGCCCGACCGCCAGGAACAACGCGACGAAGGCGACGATCGCCAGATCCGCGCCCGGCCACGGCACGCCGAGACCTTCCCCAGTCCAGAACACGCCGAACGCCGACAACAGCACGCCGACAGCGAACTTGAGCGTGTTCTCGGGGACGCGCGCGAGCGGTTGGTAAACAATCAGGCCGACGCCCGCGACGAGCAGACATGCGACCAGCGCACTGACGCTCGCAGGGACAAGAAGCCCGCGTCCCGCGCTCACCGCGATCACGATGAACACCACCTCGAGCCCTTCGAGAAGCACGGCTTTGAAGCTGGCGAGCGCGGCGAGCCAGTCGGCCTCGGCCATCAGGCGAGGGCCTTGCTCCTTCAACTCGGCCGTCGCGCTGGCGAAGGCCGCCGTTTCATCATGCAGCGGGATGACGCCCGCCGCCCGGAGGATCGCCTTTCGCAGCCAACGCATGCCGAACAGCAACAGCAGGATGCCGATCGCGAGTTGCAATAGACGCAGCGGGACATATTCCAGGGCTGGGCCGAGCACGGCGACGACGAGGGCCAGCAACATCAAGCCGGCGAGCGCGCCCAATCCGGCGGGTCGCCAGCCGCGAACCGTCGCGACGGCGAGGATGATCGTCAGCGCTTCCACCGCCTCGACCAGCGAGGCCAAGAAGACCGCGGACACGACCGGTCCGATCGCCGCAATGCCGCCCGTCATGCGATTGGTCCTTCCCTGAACGGCGACAGCCGGAGCCGGCGCCGGGGAAACGATACGTCGGCAGTCCTGAAGGGGCAAGAAAGCGCAGCCCTGGCTGTCCTGCAGGACCGACTTCAATTAAGTCCGCGGATCGTGCAGACACGAGGGTATCTCCGTTGCAAGGCGCCTCGATGACACCAACAGCTCTCACGCCGGATCTCGCCGCTGAATTCGCCGGCATCGCGCTCGGGCATGTTCGCCGCGAATATCCGAATAACCTCGATCACGCGCTGACCGGCCCCGGGGACGCGCGCACGCCGCGCGAATTGCACCCGATCTTCTATGGCAGCTACGATTGGCATTCCTGTGTCCACAGCCACTGGATGCTGGCGCGACTGTTGCGGCGCTTTCCCGACATTCGCCCCGCCGCCGACATCGGCGCCCTGTTCGATGAGCAGTTCACGCACGAGAAGGTCGCCGGCGAGTGCGCTTACTTCGCCGCTCCGACCGCGCGCGGCTTCAAGCGGCCATATGGTTGGGCCTGGCTTCTCAAGCTCGCCGCGGAACTCGCGCTCTGCGACGATCCCCGCTGGTCCCGCGCGCTCTCGCCCCTCGCAATCCTCATCGCGCAGAGATTTCGCGACTTCCTGCCGGTGGCGACTTATCCCGTGCGGGTCGGCACGCACTTCAATACCGCCTTCGGCCTCAGGATGGCCGCCGATTACGCGTCGGTCGCGCCGGACGCAGGGCTCTTCGCGCTGCTCCTCGACACGGCCCGCCGCTGGTATGGCGACGATGTCGACTGCCCCGCTTGGGGCGAGCCCGGCGGCGACGACTTCCAATCCTCCGCGCTCATCGAGGCGGAATGCATGCGGCGTCTCCTGCCGGCGCAGGAGTTCCGATCTTGGTTCGATCGTTTCCTACCTGAGATCGCCGCGAAAAAGCCCGCCACCCTGTTTCAGCCGCCAACCGTCACCGATCGTACGGACGGCAAGATCGCCCATCTCGATGGACTCAATCTCGGCCGATCCTGGTGCTGGCGGTCGCTTGGCGCGGCGCTGCCGCCGTCCGATCCCCGCCGAGCGGCGGCGGAAGAGGCATCGGCGCGCCACTTGGCCGCCGGCCTGCCGCATCTGGCCGGCGACTACATGGGCGAACATTGGCTGGCGAGCTTCGCCGTGCTGGCGCTGGACGAGTGAGCGCCGGGCGTCGGGTCCCTACAGCCGCCGCGAGCGCACGTCGGGGAGGAAATAGGTCAGCAGCCCGATCGCCGGCAAGAAACCGCAGACGTTGTAGACGAAGGTCAGGCTGGTGAGATCGGCGAGCGCGCCGAGCGCCGCCGCGCCGATGCCGCCGAGGCCGAAGGAAAGGCCGAAGAACAGCCCCGCGATCGCGCCGATACTGCCCGGCGCCAACTCCTGCGCATAGACGACGATCGCCGAAAACGCCGAGGAGAGGACGAGGCCGACCGCGACGCTGTCGAGCACCGTGCCGACAAGGCCGAGGTGCGGCAGCAGCAGGGTGAACGGCAGCACGCCGACGATCGACAACCAGATCACGAACTTGCGCCCGTAACGGTCGCCGATCGGGCCGCCGGCGTAGGTGCCCGCAGCGACGGCGCCGAGAAACACGAACAGCATGACCTGCGAGCCCTGCACGGAGACGCCGAAGGTCTGGATCAGGTAGAACGTGTAATAGCTCGAGAGGCTCGAGAGATAGAACACTTTCGAAAAGACCAGCACCACGAGAATGATCATCGAGCGCACGACGATCGGGCGCGGCAGTCCGGAGGTCTGTGGCGCGGCCGAAGCGGCGCGCGATGCGCGATGGGCGGCGTGCCACCGAGCGATGCGGGTGAGAATGACGATCGCGATGAAGGCCAGCGCGGTGAACGCCAGAACCGAATGCTGCCCGAAGGGGACGACGATGAAGGCCGCCATCAGCGGCCCGAGGGACTGCCCGAAATTGCCGCCGACCTGAAACAGGCTCTGTGCGAAGCCGTAGCGCCCGCCGGAGGCGGCGCGCGCCGCGCGCGACGCCTCGGGGTGAAAGACCGCGCTGCCGACGCCAATCATCGCCACCGAGGCGAGCAGCGCCGGATAGGTCCGGCCGAACGCCAGCATCGCCAGGCCGACAAGCGTGAACGCCATCGCGAAGGGCAAAGCGTAGGTCACCGGACGCCGGTCGGTGAAGATGCCGATCCACGGCTGCAGCAGCGAGGCGGTGAGTTGGAAGGTGAAGGTGATCATCCCCGTCTGGAAGAACGACAGCGACAGCTCCTCGCGGAACACCGGGTATAGGGCCGGCGCGAGCGACTGCATCATGTCGTTGAGCATGTGCGAGCCGCTGGCGGCGAAAAGAATGCCATAGGATGTCGCGCGCGCGGCGCGGCTGGCGGCGCTCGACGCGAGGTCGTCGCTGCCCGCGCCGGCGGGATTTCGGGCAAGGGTCAAGGGATTTCCCGTTTTGATGCGGGCGCCCTGCGGGCGCACCGGTAACTTGCGTAGCTCCGCGCCCCCAGCGGCGCCAAGGCGCGAATCGATCCGCTCAACGCATTGTGATACGGAGCCTCGTCATGCGGGGCCTCGCGGAACGGCGGGCCGACCTGCCGGCGGCCCGGAAGCGCGGCGCTATTTCGGCGCCAGCACCATCACCATCTGACGACCTTCCATGAGCGGCTCGGCCTCGACCTTGGCGATCGGCGAGGTCTCGGTCTTCACCCGCTGCAGAAGCTTGTAGCCGATGTCCTGGTGCGCCATTTCGCGACCGCGGAAGCGCAGGGTCACCTTGACCTTGTCGCCTTCCTCGAAGAAGCGACGCACCGAGCGCATCTTCACTTCGTAGTCGTGATCGTCGATGCCCGGACGCAGCTTGATCTCTTTGATTTCGACGATCTTCTGGCGCTTGCGCTGCTCGGAAGACTTCTTCTGCTCAAGGAAGCGAAACTTCCCGAAATCGAGAATCTTGCACACCGGTGGGCTGGCGTTCGGCACGATCTCGACGAGGTCGAGCGCAGCTTCGTCCGCCAGTTGCTGCGCTTCGGCAGTGTTGACAACGCCGCGATTGTGGCCTTCGGCGTCGATGAGCTGCACTTGCACGGCTCGAATGTCGCGGTTGACGCGCGGCCCGCCTTTCTCCGGCGCCGCGGTTGACTTCATGGGACGACGAATGGCCACTCTCCTCGAATTGTTGATACGGCGGATTGCTGAAAACGATGCAACTCATCGGCTGGTTCCCACCAGCGGACAAGTCGGGGCGAGAATTTTCCATGAAACGCGGGGTCAAGTCAATCGTCGCGCGCGCAAATGCCTGCAAATCGCCACGCGACGGCCAAATTCGTAGTCACTCAGGCCGCGAGATCCGCGACGATCGAATTGAGCAGCGGCGCTCCCGCGCGCGTCACCCGAATTCGGCCCCGATCGTCCTCCTCGACGAACCCCTCGGCGGCGAGATCGTCGATCTGGCGCTGCTGAAGCGGGCGCCCGCTCAAGGCTTCGAAGCGGGAGCGATCGACGCCTTCGCGCAGGCGCAGGCCCATCAGCAGGAACTCGTCGCCCTGCTCCTCGGCGCTCAACGGCGCATTCTCGATCAGCCCGTGGCCCTCGCTCTCGACCTGGGTGAGCCACATCTCCGGATGCTTCTCCGTCGCCTGGGCTCGGCGGCCCTCGGGCGTCAGCAGACGGCCGTGCGCGCCGGGGCCGACGCCGGCGTATTCGCCGTAGCGCCAATAGATGAGATTGTGGCGGCTCTCCGCGCCCGGCCGGGCGTGGTTGGAGACTTCGTAGGCGGGAAGGCCGTTCGCTTCCGCGATCTCCTGCGTCGCGTCGAACAAAGCGCGCGCGAGATCATCGTCCGGCATCGTCAGCTTGCCGGCCCGAAACAGCCGCTCGAAAATCGTATCGGGCTCGATGGTCAACTGATAGAGCGAGAGGTGCTCGCCAGCGATCTTGATCGCTTCACCGAGTTCGGCGCGCCAGGCCTTCTCGCTCTGGCCGGGCCGTGCGTAAATCAGGTCGAAGGAATAGCGCGGGAAGATCGACGCGGCGATTTGAACCGCCCCGACGGCTTCGGCGACGTCGTGGCGCCTGCCGAGCGCCTTCAGGTCGTCGTCGTCGAGCGCCTGAACGCCGATCGACAGGCGATTGACGCCAGCCGCGCGATAGCCTCGGAAGCGCCCCGCCTCGACGCTGGTCGGATTGGCCTCCAGCGTGATCTCCGCGTCGGGGTCGACGCTCCAGTTCGCGGCGATCGCATCGATCACGCCCTGCACCGTCTGCGGCCGCATCAGCGAGGGTGTGCCGCCGCCAAAAAAGATCGAGCGCACGACGCGGCCGGGCGCCGCCGCGGCCCGATTGGCGAGTTCGGCGCGCAGCGCGGAAACGAATCGCTCTTCGTCGATCGGCGCGGCGCGCACGTGGGAGTTGAAATCGCAATAGGGGCATTTGGCCAGGCAGAACGGCCAATGCACGTAAACGCCGAAGCCGGGATCCGCGTCGTCGGCGTCGCGCGGCGTGGCCGCCTGCCGCGGCGCAAGAGTTTCCATCCTCGTCATTGCGACCTTATGCCAGCTTGCTGGGCGCCGCGCCAGAATCTTTGCTAAGGCTCTGTTGGGATCATCACGTCCGAGCGCCGGGGAAACATTGATATGTCAGAGTCTTTCGACATTAAATCGGCTTGGCGGGAGACCAGCGGCCATCGGCGGTGGCTCGCCGCCGAGGCCGACGCGCTGTTCGCCTTTTACGAGGTCGAGCTGATTCGCGCCAGCGGCGGCTTCGCGACGCTCGACGAGCGCGGGCGTGCGATGCCGTCGCAGACGGTCCGTCCCCTGCATGAAACGACGCGCATGGTGCATTGCTTCGCCATCGCCCATCTGCTCGGACGTCCGGGTGCAGCCGACATCGTCGATCACGGCATGGCGGCGCTCGAGAGCCGCCACCGCGATCCCCGCCACGGCGGCTATTTCTGGTCGTTCGACGACGAGGGGCCGCGCGACCGCGAAAAGCTCGCCTACGGCCATGCTTTCGTGCTGCTCGCCGCTGCAAGCGCCAAATGCGTCGGCCATCCCCGCGCCGACGCTTTGCTCAGCGACATCGCCGAGGTCCTCGAGAGGCGGTTCTGGGAGCCGAGCCACGGCGCGAGCGCGGAGGAATTCGGCGAGGACTGGACGCCGTTCAGCGCCTATCGCGGCCAGAACGCCAATATGCACCTGACGGAGGCGCTGATGGCCGCGTTCGAGGCGACCGGCGAGCGCGGCTTTCTCGACAAGGCCGAAAGCATCGCGGACCTCATTCTGCGCCGCAAGGCGGCGGCGGAGGAATGGCGCGTGCCGGAGCATTATTCGGCCGACTGGACGCTCGATCGCGAATACAAGGGCTCGGACATGTTCCGCCCCTACGGGGTCACGCCGGGGCACGCCCTCGAATGGGCGCGTCTGGCGCTGCAACTCTGGGAGCTCGGCGGGCGCAAAATCGACTGGCTGCCCGAGGCGGCGCGTGGCCTCTTCGCGCGGGCCGTCGCCGAGGGCTGGGATGCGCAGCGCGGCGGCTTCTACTACACGCTCGAATGGAGCGGCGCGCCGCGCGTGCGCGACCGGTTGTGGTGGCCGGCTTGCGAGGGCGTCGGCGCGGCGGCGCTTCTCGGCGCGCTCGACGGCGGGGTTCTCTACGAAAGTTGGTATCGTCGCATCTGGAGCTTCTGCGCCCGCCATTTCATCGATCGCCGGCACGGCGGCTGGCGCATGCAGCTCGACGATTCGCTGCGCCCGGTGGAGGGCTATTTTGTCGGCAAGCCCGACCTCTATCACGCGGTGCAGGCGTGTCTGATCCCACTCTATCCGGCGAACGGCTCGCTGACGCGCGGCATCTTGCGCGCGCCGGGAGGCGGTTGAAGGTTAGAGCCCCTCGAACAGCGCCGTCGAGAGATAGCGTTCAGCGAAGGACGGGACGATGGCGATGATCGTCTTGCCGTCGTTCTCGGGCCGACGGGCGACGTCGATCGCCGCCGCAATCGCGGCGCCGGACGATATTCCCACCGGAATGCCCTCGAGCCGCGCCACCAGCCTCGCGGTGTCGAACGCGGTCTGGTTGCCGATGGTGACGATTTCGTCGATGAGGCTGCGATCGAGGATGGCCGGCGCGAAGCCGGCGCCAATGCCTTGGATCTTGTGCGGGCCGGGCGCGCCGCCCGACAGGACGGGAGAATCCTCAGGCTCGACCGCAACCATCCGCACGCTCGGCTTGCGCGCCTTGAGCACCTGGCCGACGCCGGTGAGCGTGCCGCCGGTGCCGACTCCGGAAACGACGATGTCGACCGCGCCTTCGGTGTCGTTCCAGATTTCCTCGGCGGTGGTGCGCCGATGGATGTCGGGATTGGCGGGGTTCTCGAATTGCTGCGGCATGATCGCCCCGGGCGTCGCTGCGATGATTTCGTTGGCCTTGGCGATCGAGCCCTTCATCCCGAGCGAGGCGGGCGTCAGAACCAGCTCCGCGCCGAGCAGGGCGAGCATCTTACGGCGCTCGACCGACATTGATTTCGGGCATCACCAGGATGAGTTTGTAGCCGCGCGCTGCCGCGACAAAGGCGAGCGCGATGCCGGTGTTGCCCGACGTCGGTTCGACCAGGACGCCGCGGCCCGGCGCGATTCGACCCTGCGCTTCGAGAGCGTCGACCATCGAGACGCCGATGCGGTCCTTGACGCTCGAAATCGGATTGAAGAACTCGAGCTTGGCGAGCAGATTGGCTCGCACGCCCTTTTCCCTGGCGATGCGGTCGATGCGCACGAGCGGCGTGTCGCCGATCGTGTCCGTGATCGACGCATAAACGCGCCCTCGGCCGCGCGGGCGCGAACCGTCGCGCGCTGGGTTTCCGGTATCAGCCATGGGTCCGCCTCCAAACCGTCGCCCGCGCTAGACGCGGTGCGCTTCTCGGCCATACTAGCGCATTTGACGGCGCGAACATATAGAATATTTCAATATACTATTCTATATTGCAAAATCGCCGCTTGCCTTCTCTTCATCCAGGATCTGCGCCTTCTCGGCATCCTCGCAGAGATCCTCCACAGTGATGGCGTCAAGGTTTGCGAGGAACGACTCGCCGGCCTTGCGCACACTGGGTTCGACGACCTTTTCCAGCAGCTTGGAACGCGATCCGACGTCCTCAGGATCCGCAGTGCTGAGGCTTACCGAGGTGCGCACGATCTCGCCGACGGAAATTCTGCGGCGCTCGCGCGCCAGTTCGTATCCGCCGCGCGGACCGCGCACGCCCTTGAGGATCTTGGCGTGAACCAAGCCTTGCAAGAGGGTTTCCAAGTGCCGAGGCGGCAATTTGTGCCGCGAGGCGAGCGCCTTGGCCGCGACCGGGGAAGGCCGCGAGTGCAAGGCGATATCGACAACGGCGGCGATGGCGAGCAGGCTGCGTCGCGACAGCAGGTTCATTTTATTCCTCCTCGTCTAAGTCTAAGTGTCCAGTCGAACCAAAACCTTTGGGACCGCGCTCGCTGGTCGTAAGCCGCTCGCTTTCTAATAAAGCGACGCGGTTCACGGTACTGACGACGAGCTGCGCAATTCGTGCGCCTCGCCGAATGGAAAATGGATTTTGTCCAAAATTGATAAGTATGACGCCGATTTCGCCACGGTAATCCGCGTCGATTGTCCCGGGGCTGTTGAGAACGGTCACTCCGTCCTTCAGCGCCAGCCCCGAGCGAGGCCGAATCTGCGCCTCGTAGCCCCTCGGCAGTTCAATCGCCAAACCAGTCGGAATCAAGGCCCGCTCACCGGGGTTCAGGATAATAACCTGTCCCTTCGGAAGGGCCGCCACGAGGTCTAGACCGGCTGCATCATCGCTCTGATATTGGGGTAATTGCAAGTCTTGCGAATGTGGAAAGCGTTGAAAGCGGACTCGGATCATTGTTGGCCCTTCAAAATGCGGCCAATACGGTCAACCAGGCGCTGTGCGACGTCCTGTTTGCTCATGCGCGGCCAAGACTCAATTCCCGCCGCGCTGACGATTGCGACCTGGTTGTCGGAGCCGCCGAACGTTCCCTCGCTCTCTGCAACGCTATTGGCGACGATCAGGTCGCAGCCCTTGCGCTTCAACTTGTCGCGCGCATTTTCGGCGATGCGCTCTGTTTCCGCCGCGAATCCGACGACCAGCGCCGGGCGGTCGGCCTTCTTCGCCGCGATATCCGCAAGGATGTCGGGATTCTCGACCAACGACAAGACCGGCGCGCCGGCCGCGCCTTTCTTCAGTTTGTGGGCGCCGACGGTTTCGACGCGCCAGTCCGCGACCGCCGCGGTCGCGATGAAGACGTCGGCGGGCAAGGCGGCCAACGCGGCTGCATGCATTTGTCGCGCCGTTTCGACGTGGACGACGTCGACGCCTGAGGGATCGGCAAGGGCGACCGGGCCGCTGATCAGCGTCACCTTCGCGCCGGCCCTGAACGCGGCTTGCGCGATCGCGTGGCCCTGGAGCCCCGAAGAACGGTTGCCGATGAAACGAACCGGATCGATCGGCTCATAGGTCGGGCCGGACGTCACGACGACATGCTTGCCCGCCAGCGCGGCGTCGCGCCGAACTCCGACGCCAGGGGGCAGGGGAATCGCCGTCGGCTCGGCCAGCGCGCGCTCGATCGCTGCGACGATCGCCATGGGTTCGGCCATCCGGCCCGGCCCGTATTCGCCGCACGCCATCTCGCCGTCCTCCGGACCGACAAACGCAACGCCATCGCCGCGAAGCGCGGCGACATTGCGCTGGGTCGCCGGATGCAGCCACATGCGAAGGTTCATCGCCGGCGCGACGAGCACCCGCTTGTCGGTGGCCAGAAGCGTCGTGGAGGCGAGATCATTGGCGGCGCCGTGCGCCATTCGCGCCAGCAGGTCCGCCGTCGCCGGCGCGACTACGACGAGATCGGCGTCGCGCGACAGTTCGATATGACCCATCTCGGCCTCGTCGATCAAACTGAATAGATCGAGGCGAACCGCATGGCCGCTGAGCGCGGCGGCCGACAGAGGCGCGATGAAGTGCTGGGCCGCCTCGGTCATGATGACCCGCACGTCGACGTCGCGTTCGCGTAGGCGACGGATGAGTTCGAGCGACTTATACGCGGCGACGCCGCCCGCGATGACGAGCAGAATGCGCGCACCCGACAAAGGCTTCGCAGCCATACTTGTTCAACTCCTGGCGGCGAGCGCCGATTGTGGGCGTGGACTCGCGCGTGAAACGATTCGGTCGTGCGACCGAGCACAACAAGCTGGAACGGCCCTAGCAGGGCGGCCGAGAAAAGCCTGCATGATCTTTTTTGTATATAGCCATCTCATTGCATGTGGAACGCGATCCAGATGAGCGCCGCCGCGATGATCCACAACGATGTCGTGATCCTCGCCGGCCAGGGCCTGGGAGCCGGCGCGCCGGACGCATCGGCGGACGCCGGTTCGGCTTCGCGCTCGATGAGACGTGCGAGGCGCTCCAGCCGCGGCGGCGCGTCGGCGACGAGCTTGGCGAGTTGCGAAACGCTGCGCCCGAAGTCTTCGATTCGGCCGCGCGGCCCGAGGTTCTCGGCGATCCAACCGCCGACGACCGGCTCCGCCGTCGCCCACATGTCCAGATGCGGGTCGAGTTTGCGCGCGACCCCTTCGACCACAACCATCGTCTTCTGCAGCATGACGAGTTCGACGCGCGTGGTCATGTCGAAGAGCGCCGTCACCTCGAACAGCAGCGTCAGCAATTTCGCCATTGAAATCTGGTCGGCCCGGCGCGAGTGAATGGGTTCGCCGATGGCGCGGATGGCCTGCGCGAAGTCCTCGACGCGGTGGACGTGCGGCACATAGCCCGCCTCGAAGTGCACCTCGGCGACGCGAAGATAATCCCGCCGGATGAAGCCGTAGAGAATCTCGGCGAGGAATCGGCGCTCCTTGCGGTCGAGACGGCCCATGATGCCGAAATCGATGGCGACGATGCGCCCTTGATCGTCGACGAAGAAATTGCCCTGATGCATGTCGGCGTGAAAGAAGCCGTCGTGCAAGGCGTGGCGAAGGAACGACTGAATCAGCGTCCGCCCCAACTTGGGCGCGTCGAAGCCGAGTTCCGCCAGACGCGCCGTGTCGTTCAGGGACGTCCCGTCGATCCATTCCATGGTCAGGACTTCGCGCGTCGTGTGGTCCCAATCGATCTCGGGGGCGCGGAACTCAGGGTCGCGAATGAGATTCTCCGCGAATTCCGACGCCGCCGCCGCCTCGAGGCGAAAGTCCATTTCCATGCGCACGCTTCGCGCCAGCGCGTCGACGACCTCCACCAGGCGCAGACGGCGCAGGCTCGGCTCAAAACGTTCGATGATGCGGGCGGCAAAAAACATATCCGAGAGATCGCGCGCGAAGCGGCGCTCGACCCCCGGCCGCAGCACCTTCACCGCGACGTTGTGCTCGCCTGCGCTTGTTCGCACGCGCGCGCGGTGCACCTGCGCGATCGAAGCGGCGGCGACCGCGTCGCCGAACTCGACGAAGACGCTTTCGATCTTGCTGCCGAAGGCCGCTTCGACCGTCGCGATTGCGACGGCGCGCTCCGCGGGAACCATGCGATCCTGCAGCTTTTCAAGCTCCATCACCACTTGCGGGCCGACGATGTCGGGGCGCGTGGCCAGAAACTGGCCGAGCTTGACGTACGACGGACCGAGGCGATCGATTGCCGCGGCGAGCCCGGCGACCCCGTGCACGCCGCGCCGCGCCAGGAGGTTGGCGAGAGCCAGCGGCGCCCGCGCCAGCGGCGGCAGGGTGAGCGGATCGACGTCGACGAAGGCGCCTTCGCGCGCCATCACGAAGCCGGCGCGCGCCAGCCGCGTTGCGTGTCCGATTGCGGCGAGACTCGACAAGTTCAGAGCTTCCAGCCCGAATGAATCGCGACGACGCCGCCCGTCAGCCGGGTGAATTCCACGCGCGAAAATCCCGCCTCGCGGATCATGTCGGCGAAGCGTTCGGGCGGGGGGAACTTCCGAATCGATTCGACGAGATAGCGATAGGGCGCGCCGTCGCCGGCCACCACCTTGCCGAGCGCGGGAATCGCAGCGTCGGAATAGGCGGCGTAAATCTGATCGAAAATCGGCAAATCGACGCGCGAGAACTCGAGGGACAAAAATCGGCCGCCGTGCTTGAGGACGCGATGGGCCTCGGCGAGGGCGCGCTCGATGCGCGGTACGTTGCGGATGCCGAAGGCGATCGTGTAGGCGTCGAAAGTCGCATCGGACAGCGGCAGCGCCTCGGCGTTGCCCTCGATGAATCGAATGCGCTCGCCCTCTCTTCGTCTTTGCGCCCGTTCCGCACCGACCCGCAGCATGTCCGCATTGACGTCGACGACGGTCACTCGGGTCGTCGCGCCGCCAGCGGCCGCGACGCGGAACGCGACGTCGCCCGTTCCGCCGGCGACGTCGAGATGTTGGAATGGGCGATGGCGCGGCGGGCGCAGCTTGGCGACGAGGATGTCCTTCCAGATGCGGTGCAGGCCAAGCGACATGAGATCGTTCATCAGATCATAGCGGTCGGCAACCTTGCGAAAGACGTCGTCGACGAGGCCCTGCTTCTCGTCGAGAGGAACCGTTCGTTCTCCGAAATGCGTATGAGGGGCGGCGTTCGCCATCAAGCGTCTCCAGGATCGCGCGCACCATAGCCCGGCCGACCACGCCAAGCCAAATGCGCCGATGGCGCGCGGGAAATATCAGCGAACGACGCGCGCGTCGCGATCGCGCGCCGCGCCAGGCAAAAATGCCAGGTTTTACCGGGCGGAGCGGTTCAGCCGAGGCGACGCGGCAGCCGTGCATTGGCAGCGGCGAATTAACGATCCGTTAAGATCACCAGAAGTTCGCCGCGAATTCTGAACCCGCCTTAAGCAATGGCTTAAGGCGGCGTCCGCAATATGCCGCCCTAGCTGGCGCGAGCCAGATTGCTGAAATCCACTTCCCCTAACGAAACTCGCCGTGACCCTGGGCAGGACCTTGCGACGACATCTTCTGCGCCCGACGAACATCCCCGCGGCGATCGCGGCGGTGGTCGCCATCGTTTGCGGCACGCTCGCCGATCGGCAGAACGGCCAGCTCGCCGACGAACGATCTCGAGCCGAGGTCGTATCCCAAGTCAGCCTCATCAAGGCCAAGCTGGAAGGCGACATCAACGGCGACATCGAACTCGTGCGCGGCCTCGTCGCTGACATTTCAACCGAGCCGAACATCACGCAATCGCGCTTCGCCGAGCTCTCGGCGAACCTGTTGCGCTCTCGCCCCCAGATCGGGACCGTCGCCGCGGCGCCCGATCTCGTCGTATCGCTGATCTATCCCGTGCGGGGAAACGAGGCGGCGATCGGGCTGGACTATCGCGAGAACAAAAGGCAGCGCGAAGTCGCCTTCCGCGCGCGCGACAGCGGCGACGTCGTCCTGGCGGGCCCGGTCGACCTGGTTCAGGGCGGCACCGCCTTCATCGCCCGATTTCCCGTCTTCAACAACGAGCCCGATGGCCAGAAAACCTTCTGGGGCATCGTATCGGCGATCATCGACATCGATAAACTCTATCGCGATAGCGGTCTCCTCGCTCGCGATTTGCCGATCGACGTGTCGATCACGGGCAAGGACGCGCTCGGCAAGGAAGGCGCCCGCTTCTTCGGCGAGGCGCGCGTGGCGAACGATCACGCGGTCGTCACGGACGTCAGCGTCCCCTCGGGATCGTGGCGGATCGCCGCCACGCCCAAAGGCGGCTGGGAGAGCGCGCCGTCGAACCGATGGATTCTGCGGCTAGGAATTCTGGCGGCCGGGCTCATGATCGTCGTTCCCGCCTGGCTCGCCGGTCGGCTGGTCGAGGAGAGGCGCGCGCATTTCGTGAGTTTGCGCGATCGCGAAAAGGAGCTCGAGCGGCTCTCGCAGCGCCTGGAACTCGCTCTCGACGCTTCGAAGGTCGGTGTGTGGGAGTTCAACATCGACACCCAGGAGCTCGTCTGGGACGACCGCATGAACGAGCTCTACAATTATCCGCTCGACGGCGGCGCCCGCCAGTACCGGCATTGGCGTGAGCGGCTCGACGAGACCGAGGTGGAGCGAGCCACCGCCGACTTTGAAACGGCGTGGATGAAGGGCCGATACGAATCTCAATATCGGCTCAATCTCGGCGACGGGCGAACGAGGGTGATCCGTGCGATCGGCAAGGTCTACCACGCCGCCGGCGCGTCCTCTAAAATCATCGGAGTCAATTGGGACGTCACTTCCGACGTCGCGCTGACGGAAGATCTGACGCGCTCGAAAGCGCTGACCGAGGCGCGTAACGCCGACCTCGAAGCGGCACGCGCCCGCATCGAATATAATTCGCTGCACGACTTCCTGACTCGGCTGCCGAATCGGATGTACGTGGAGCGCGTGCTGGAGGAGCATGCGGCGCGCTGCGCGGCGACCGGCGGCGGCGTCGTCTTGCTGCATGTCGATCTCGACGGCTTCAAACAAATCAACGACACGCTCGGTCACTCGGCGGGCGATGCGATGCTGATCCACACGGCGGAAACGATCCGGCGCAATCTGCGCGATGGCGACTTCGCCGCGAGAACTGGCGGCGATGAATTCGTCGTGGTCTGCAACGCCGATAGGGGCATGGCCGGCTTCGACGAGCTGGCGCGAAAGCTCATCGCGAGCGTTCGGGAGCCGGCGATCTACGAAGGCCACGAGTGCCGCCTGGGGATGAGCATCGGCATCGCCGGCGCTTTCGGCGCGGCCGTCGATCGCCAGCGTCTGCTCGTCAACGCCGATCTCGCGCTCTATCGCGCCAAGAGCCTCGGCCGGAATCGATTCGAGTTCTACACGGCGGCGTTGCAGGCGGAGATTCTGAACTCCAAGCAAACCGCCGACAGCGTCATCCGCGGGCTGGAGCGCGGCGAATTCGTTCCCTATTATCAGCCGCAGTTCGACGCGCGGACCCACGAACTCGTCGGCGTGGAAGCGCTCGCCCGCTGGCGCCATCCGACGCGCGGCCTCGTCTCGCCGATCGAGTTCATTCCGATAGCGGAGGAGATGACGGTCATCGGGGCCATCGATCGCGCGATCCTCGAACAGGCGCTGGCCGACTTCCGTAGCTGGCAGCGCCTGGGCCTTCGCGTCCCGCGCTTCTCGGTCAACGTGTCGCTGCGGCGACTGCACGACGAGAGCCTCGTGCAGGGGCTGCGCGATTTGCGCATCGAGCCGGGCGTGTTGTCCTTCGAACTCGTCGAGACGATCTATCTCGACGATCGCGACGACTGCTTCTCGCGCACCATCGATCAGATCAAGGCGCTGGGGATCGACATCGAGATCGACGACTTCGGCACCGGTTACGCCTCGATCATCAGTCTCACCAAGCTGAAGCCCCGCCGCCTGAAGATCGATCGGCAGCTGGTCACGCCGACCGTGCGCTCGGACGCGCAGCGACGCCTCGTCCAGTCGATCGTCGACATCGGTCGATCGCTCGATATCGAAATCGTCGCCGAGGGGGTCGAAACCATGGAGCATGCGCGGCTGCTTCGCGACCTCGGCTGCGACATCCTGCAGGGTTACGCTTTTGCCATGCCGATGTCGGGCCAAGAACTCGAGCGCTTCGTCGCCAAGAGGCCGCGGCTGGTCGCGTCGTGATCCGGCTCGGGCGTGCGCACGGGCGCGTATTGCGCGAATCCATATATCCGGTATTCTGGATATATGGATGAAATAGAAGTCATAGCGGCATTGGCGGCGCTCGCCCAGCCGACCCGCCTGGACGCTTTCCGATTGCTGGTCGCGCGCGAGCCGGACGGCGTTCCGGCTGGCGAGCTGGCGCGTCTGATCGAGGTTCCCCAAAACACCATGTCGTCGCACCTCGCCGTCCTCGCGCGCGCCAGGCTGATTGCCGGCGAGCGGCAAAGCCGCTCCGTACTTTATCGCGCCAACCTCGACCGTCTGCGGGAGGTCACGCTGTTCCTGGTGAAAGACTGCTGCGGCGGCCGCCCCGAGTTGTGCGCGCCGCTGATCGCCGATCTCGCTCCATGTTGCTCGCCGAAAGAGGCCGCTCATGGCTGAGCGAATGTTCGACGTGTTGTTCGGGCGCTGGGTCCACGCCGAACCCATCTTGCGAAGGGATCGCGCAGGCCGCCGCAAAGCTTATCCGGAGATCGAGCGATGGACATCATCATCTACCACAATCCCGCCTGCGAGACTTCGCGCAACGTGCTCGCGATGATCCGCAATTCCGGCGTCGAGCCGCATATCATCGAATATCTGAAATGCCCGCCGACGCGATTGCTCCTGACGCAATTGCTCGCCCGCGCCGGCCTCACGGCGCGCGGGATATTGCGCGAGAAGGGCACGCCTTACAACGATCTCGGCCTCGGCGATCCCTCGCTCTCCGACGATGCGTTGCTCGATGCGATCGGCGCGCATCCCATCCTGATGAACAGGCCGCTCGTCGTGACGCCGAAGGGCGTGCGCCTTTGCCGTCCATCCGAGAAGGTTCTCGATCTGCTGCCGCCGCAGCGCGGCCCTTTCGTCAAGGAAGACGGCGAGCGCGTGATCGACGAGGCCGGCCGACGCGTGGCGACGGCGTGACGTTCCCCCTTCACAAACGCCTCGCGGCCGAATGCCTGGGGACCGGCCTGCTGGTGACGACCGTCGTCGGCTCCGGCATCATGGGCGAACGGCTCGCGGGCGGCAACGTTGCGCTCGCGCTGCTCGGCAACACCTTGCCTACTGGCGCGATCCTAGTGGTGCTGATCTTGGCGCTCGGCCCGATTTCGGGGGCGCATTTCAATCCGGCCGTGTCGCTGGTGATGGGCCTGCGCAAAGAGCATCCGTGGCGGGAGTTCGCCCCCTATGCGATCGCGCAGGTTCTGGGCGGCTGCATCGGCACTCTGGTCGCGCACGGCATGTTCGATTTGCCGCTGCTGGAACTCGCCGTCAAGGCGCGCCCCGGCCCAGCGCAATGGTTCGCCGAGTTCGTCGCCACTTTCGGCCTGATCGTCACCATCCTCGCGGTGTCGCGCTTCAGGAGCGAAGCAATTCCTGTCGCGGTCGGCCTCTACATCACCGCGGCCTATTGGTTCACCGCATCGACGTCGTTCGCCAATCCGGCCGTCACGATCGCCCGCGCGCTGACCCGCAGCTTCTCCGGCATCGCGCCGGCCGACGTTCCCATGTTCATCGTCGCGCAATGCCTCGGCGCGCTAGCGGGGCTCGCCGTCATGAGCTGGTTCTTCGCGACATCGGGCGCTCGCGGACGATTCCCGGCGCCGGAGCGGGCGTGATGCGGGACGACGGCAGGGCTGAATGCGATTGCGGCGTCGCAACGTGAGCGACGCCGCCGACGAAACCATCCCAATCTCTGCAACGCCGAGCCGCGTCGTCATCATCAGCACGCTGGGGGTGACGCAAATATTCGCGTGGGGATCGTCCTACTATCTGCCGGCGGTTCTGGCGAAGCCAGTCGCCGCCGACACTGGCTGGTCGCTGTCCTGGGTCGTCAGCGGCGTATCGCTCGGACTGCTGATCGCCGGCTTGGCCTCGCCCTGGGTCGGCCGCGCCATCGCCCGCCATGGCGGGCGGCCGGTTCTCGCCGTCAGCGCCGGACTGCTGGCGAGCGGTCTCCTGGTCTGCGCTCTGGCGCAGGCCTTGCCGGTCTATTTGCTCGGCTGGCTGGTGATCGGACTAGGAATGGGCGCCGGCCTCTACGATCCCGCTTTCGCCACCCTCGGGCGACTTTACGGTCACGGCGGGCGCTCGGCGATCACGACGCTGACGCTGTTTGGAGGCTTCGCCAGCACGATATGCTGGCCGCTGTCGGCGTTCCTCGAAGCGCATCTGAGATGGCGGGGCGCGTGCCTCGTCTATGCCGGCTTTCAACTCGCCGTCGCGCTGCCGGCCTATCTCTTCATTCTGCCGCGCGAAAGCCGGCGACCTAACCCTCCGCCTACGGCGCCAACTTCGTCGTCGCGCCCGTCAGCGAAGCCCGATGGCCAGCCAAGCGCGCTGTTTCCGCTGTTGGCCGTGTCGATCACCGTCAGTGCGGTGATCTCGACCTTGATGTCGGTCTATCTGCTCACGGTGCTGCAAGCGAAGGGGCTGACGCTTGCCGCCGCCGTGGGTTTCGGCGCGCTCGTCGGACCAGTTCAGGTGGCGGCCCGCTCGGTCGAGATAGTGATCGCCCGTCGTCATCACCCGATCTGGACGCATGTCGTCTCGGCCCTGTTCGTCCTGGCGGGACTGGCGGCATTGTGGCTACGCGCGCCGGTCATTGCGCTGGCGCTCGCGCTTTATGGCGCTGGCGTCGGTCTCGAGAGCATTGCCAGAGGCACGCTGCCGCTCGCGATCTTCGGCGCCGAACGCTATCCCGTGGTGATGGGCCGCATCGCCATGCCGAGCCTGATCGTTCAGGCGGCGGCCCCTTCGATCGGCTCGGTTCTACTGGCGTCGGGCGGAGCGGACGGGGCGATGGCGGCTTTCGTCGCCACGGCCGCCGTCAATGTGCTGCTGGCGGCGAGCTTGCTTCTGCTGCCGCGGTGCGCGTCGCCTGCGCGGTCACGATAGGATCGGGAAATCCATGGGTCTCACTGGACCCCGCGCCATTCGATCCACTGGCCGTGGAAACTCGCCAAAGCCAGCTCTTCGTCGATCGGCCCATGCGGCCACAGCGACAGGCGCAACACGGCGCCGCGGCGTTCGTCGCGTTCGGCTTCGAGACGCAGCCAGGCGAACGGGTTGGCTTTCGTCGCCCGCTGCGCCGCCTCGGCGATCGCGGCGCGGATCGCGACCTTGGTCGGCTGCGAGAGATATTGCCAAAAGATCGTGTGGGCGAGGACCAGCGCGCACCCGGGGGCGCCGGCCCGCAATTCCCGCGCCGCGAAGTCGGCGGCGTCGATCGCCTCCACGCGGATGTTCGCCGCGGCGGCCAAATCAAGGGCCGCCTCGGCGCGCCCCAGGCGGGCGGCCTGGTCAGGCCAGATGTAGGCGAGCATGCGCGCCCGGGCGCTTTGGTCGCTGAGGTCGATCGGGTTGAGGTCGCAACCGAGCCGATCGGCGACCGCGATCGCGTTGGGCAGGGATGCGGCCTCGCCGCGCCATTCGCACGGGATCGTCACCCTGGCGTCCGGCGGTCCCCATCGACGCGCGCCATAGTCGTAGAAGTAGCGATCGAACTGAAGGTTCAATCCCGCGCTGGCGCCGATTTCGCGGATCGCCAGCGGCAGGCCGGCGCGGTGCGCGATCTCCAGATATGCCGGCAGCAGCGCCGCGGATCGCGCGACCTCGTTGGTCTGCGGCGCGCTGTCGAGAAAGCGCGTCAATCGCTCATCGAGAGCCGCGATCGTGCTTTGCGCGCCGCGCCAGAATTCGCGCGGGGAGGGCGGCGGGTTGGGCGGATAGAGCGGCGCCAGCGCGGGATGGCCCTCGCGCGCGAAATAGTTGAGCGCGCCGCAGGCGCGCAGCGCGATCGCGTCGGCCTCCGGCGAACCTGGCCAGTTGAGCAGGCGCGCTCCGAACGCAGAACTTTCGGTGAGCCGGTCATATAAGGTGCGGCAGGCAAGCGCCGTGAACGGCGATCCCAGGCGTTCGCACCATTCCGCCTGACGAAGGAAATTCTCGCGAGCGTTCGGGTTCACGGGCGCGGCGTCCGATCAGGCGGCCAATTGCCTGAGCACGTACTGCAGAATGCCGCCAGCGCGGAAATATTCCAGTTCGTCGAGGGTGTCGATGCGGCAAATCAGCGGCACGCGCGTCGTCTTGCCGTCGGCGAATTTGATCTCCGCCTCCAGCGTCTGGCGCGGCTTGAGGTCGGCGCCGAGGCCATGGATCGAGACCGTCTCGTCGCCTTTGAGGCCGAGCGACGACCAGGAGGTTCCCTCCTCGAAGACCAGCGGCAGCACGCCCATTCCGACGAGGTTCGAGCGATGGATGCGCTCGAAGCTCTGCGCGATCACCGCGCGCACGCCCAGCAACTTGGTGCCCTTGGCCGCCCAGTCGCGCGACGATCCGGTGCCGTATTCGCGTCCGGCGAAGACGACGAGCGGAACAGCCTCCTTCTCGTAGCGCATCGCCGCGTCGTAGATCGCCAGCCGCTCGCCCGAGGGATAGTGGACGGTGTAGCCGCCCTCGACGACGTTGCCGTCCGCGTCCTTCACCATCTGGTTCTTGATGCGGATGTTGGCGAAGGTCCCGCGCATCATCACTTCGTGATTGCCGCGACGCGTGCCGTACTGGTTGAAATCGGCCGGGCGGACTTGATGCTCGACAAGGTATTGCCCGGCGGGGCTCGACGCGCGGATCGAACCCGCCGGCGAAATGTGGTCGGTGGTGATGGAATCGAGGAACAGCCCGAGGATCCGCGCATTCTCGACGTCCTCGATTGGCTTGGGCTCCATCGTCATGCCCTCGAAATAGGGCGGGTCCTGCACATAGGTCGAACCGGGCTCCCAGGAGTAGGTGATGCCGGCCGGGACCTTGACCTTGCGCCAATTGGCGTCGCCGTCGAACACCTCGGCGTATTTGGTCTTGAACATCTTCGCCGTGATCGTGTGCTCGATGAGATCGTTGATCTCCTGGCGAGGCGGCCAGAGGTCGGCGAGATACACCGGCGCGCCCTTCTTGTCGTGGCCGAGCGGCTCCTTGGCGAGATCGACCTGCATCGAGCCGGCGAGCGCGTAGGCGATGACCAGCGGCGGCGAAGCGAGATAATTGGCGCGCACGTCGGGGTTGACGCGGCCTTCGAAATTGCGATTGCCGGAGAGCACCGCTGCGGCGACGAGATCGTGTTTGGAAATCGTCGCCGAAATCTCCGGCGCCAGCGGTCCCGAATTGCCGATGCAGGTCGTGCAACCGTAGCCGACGATGTTGAAGCCGAGCTTGTCGAGCGGCTTCTGCAGCCCGGCGGCGTCCAGGTATTCCTCGACAACTTGGCTGCCGGGCGCGAGCGAGGTCTTCACCCACGGCTTGACGGTGAGGCCCTTGGCGACGGCGTTGCGCGCTAGGAGCCCGGCCGCCATCATCACGCTGGGGTTCGAGGTGTTGGTGCACGAGGTGATCGCAGCAATGACGACGTCACCATGGCCGAGATCGAAGTTCGCCCCCTCGACCTTGTGGCGCTCGCCAATCTCGGCGCCCTTCTTGAATTCCGTCGTCATCGCGTTGGCGAAGCCGGTCTTCGCCTCGGCGAGCACGACGCGGTCCTGCGGGCGCTTGGGGCCGGCGAGCGAGGGGGTCACTTCGCCGAGCTCCAGCGCCAGCGTGTCGCTGAAGGCGGGATCGGGCGTCAACCGCGTGCGGTAATACCCTTGCGCCTTGGCGTAGGCCTCGACCAGCGCGACCCGCGCCGGCTTGCGGCCGGAGGTCTTGAGATAGGAGAGCGCCTGCTCGTCGATCGGGAACAGGCCGCAGGTCGCGCCGTATTCCGGCGCCATGTTGGCGAGCGTCGCGCGATCGGCGACCGACATCGCGTTGAGGCCGGCGCCGAAGAACTCGACGAATTTGCCCACGACGCCCTTCTTGCGCAGCATCTGGGTGACCGTCAGCACGAGGTCGGTGGCGGTGACGCCCTCGCGCAGCTCGCCCGTCAGCTTGAAGCCGATCACCTCCGGCAGCAGCATCGAAAGCGGCTGGCCGAGCATCGCGGCTTCAGCCTCGATGCCGCCGACGCCCCAGCCGAGCACGGCCAGACCGTTGACCATCGTCGTGTGGCTGTCGGTGCCGACCAGCGTGTCGGGATAGGCGACCTCGACCGTCTTGCCGTCGCGCTTCTCCTTGGTGGTCCAGACGGTCTGGGCGAGATATTCGAGATTGACCTGATGGCAGATGCCGGTGCCGGGCGGCACGACGGAAAAATTCGAGAACGCCTGCTGGCCCCATTTCAGGAAACGATAGCGCTCCTGATTCTGCTCGTATTCGCGCTTGACGTTCTGGCCGAGCGCCTTGCCGGTGCCGAAAAAGTCGACGACGACGGAATGATCGATGACGAGATCGACGGGCACGAGCGGATTGATCTTGTTCGGGTCGCCGCCGAGCTTCACCATCGCGTCGCGCATCGCGGCGAGATCGACGACCGCCGGCACGCCGGTGAAATCCTGCATCAGCACGCGCGCCGGACGAAAGGCGATTTCGTGCTCCTTCTTGCCGCGGTTGACGAGCCAGGCCGCGACAGCCTCGATGTCTTCCTTCTTGACGGTGCGGCCGTCCTCGTTGCGCAGCAGATTCTCCAACACGACCTTCATCGAGTAGGGCAGTTGCGCGATGCCGGCGAGGCCGTGCCTTTCGGCCGCCTTGAGCGAAAAATACTGGTAGCTCTTGGCCCCGACCTCGAGCGTCTTGCGACATTTGAAGCTGTCAAGGCTGGCCATGGGAGCTGCTCCGGAGATTGATCGAGAGGGGATAAGGGTGAGCCGGCTTATAGATAAATTCCCATCGTCGGGCTAGACAAACTATCGTTTGAAGGCGCTGAAAACGATGGGCGCCGCCGAAGGGAAAGCCATGCGCCTCAGCGGCCGGGACATCGCCATTGAACGCGGCGGGCGCTCGATCCTCGCCGGCCTCTCCTTCGAGGCGCGCGCCGGCGCGGCGCTGCTCGTCACCGGACCGAACGGGGCGGGCAAATCGACTCTTCTGCGCGCCATCGCCGGTTTCCTGCCGCTCGCCGCCGGCGCCTTCGCGTTGGACGGCGGCGCGAGCGAAGCGAGCATCGGCGAACAGGCGCATTATCTCGGCCATGCCGACGCGTTGAAGAGCGCCCTGACGGCGGCCGAGAATCTCGCGTTCTGGGCCGCCGCGCTGGGGAGCGATTCGGCGGAAGGGGGCTGGCGCGCCGCGCTCGCCCGTCTCGGTCTCGGCCATATCGCCGATTTTCCCGTGCGCGCCCTGTCGGCGGGGCAGAAGCGCCGCGTCGCGCTGGCGCGCCTTCTCGTCGCGCCGCGCCCGCTATGGCTGCTCGACGAGCCGACGACGGCGCTGGACGCCGCCGCGCAAATCCTGTTCGCCGGGATCATGCGCGAGCACCTCGCCGCCGGCGGGCTGATCGTCGCGGCGACGCACGCGCCGCTCGGCCTCGACGGCGCCCGGACGCTTCAACTCGGCGCGGCTTCCAGGATCGCGGCATGAGCGGGGCGGCGCGCGCGCTGTTCGCGAGGGAATGGCGGATCGCTCGGCGCGTCGGCGGCGGCGCGTCGATCGGCGCGGTGTTCTTCCTCATCCTGGTGACGATCATGCCCTTCGCGCTCGGGCCCGATCTCAAATTGCTCGCGCGCATCGGGCCAGCCATTTTGTGGATCGCGGCGCTGCTCGCCGCGCTGCTCGGCCTCGATCGCCTGTTCCAGGGCGACAGCGACGACGGCTCGCTGGACGTGCTCGTCAACGCCAGTCTGCCGCTGGAGCTCGTCGTGCTCGTCAAATGCGCCGCCCACTGGGCTACGAGCGCGCTCCCCCTGGTGATCGTCAGCCCGCTGTTCGGCCTGATGCTGGCGATGGAGGCGCGGCCCCTCGCGCTCGTCGCGCTCAGTCTTGTCGCCGGCACGCCGGCGCTCACCATGATCGGGGCGATCGGCGCGGCGCTGACGGTTTCGCTCAGGCGCGGCGGCCTGCTGATGGCGGTGCTGGCGCTACCGCTGACCATTCCCGTGCTGATCTTCGGCGTTTCCGCCGCTTCCGCAGCGAGCGGCGGGCCCGCGCCGTTCATGACGCCGTTCCTGATGCTGTGCGCGATTTCCCTCGCCGCGATCGCTCTCGCGCCCTTTGCGGCGGCGGCGGCCTTGCGGCATGTAAGAGAGTAGCCGCCACTTGGCCTGATCCGAGGGAAGGGCGCACATGGACCATCCCGACGCCATCATCATCGGCGCCGGCCCGGCGGGACCCGCCACCGCCGTGAGCGTGCGAAGGCAGGGGTCGAGGCGGAGCGAATCGCCAGGACGGCGACAGATCTCCTGCGGGTAGGCCGCTCCATCCGTTAGCGTGATTTCGGCGCGCGTCTTCAGGCTCGCGTGTTGCCAAAGTCCCGTAAAAGTGGTCCCCTTTGCATCAGGGAGCCGCCGTCACGCCGGCCGAAGCCGGCATTACCCGCTTCACGGGAGGACGCGATGCCAAAGTACCTGATCGAAGGTCATTACACCGCCGCGGGAACCAAGGGGCTCGCGCATGAAGGCGGCACGGGGCGCCGTTCGGCGGTCAAGAAGATGGCGGAAGCGTTGGGCGGCAAGCTGGAATCCATCCATTTCGCTTTCGGCGATGTCGACGTTTACGCCATCGTCGACATGCCGGACAACGTGACCGCGGCCGCCGTCGCGCTCGCCGTCAACCAGGCCGGCAGCGTCGCCATCAAGACGACCGTGTTGATGACGCCGGAGGAGGTCGACCAGGCCGGCAAGAAGGCGGTCGAGTATCGGCCGCCGGGCGGCTAAGGCGGCCGGCGGCGCTGCGCGCCTCAGTTCAGAAGCCGCTCGAACTGCGCGATGTCCACCGCTGGGCTGTAGAGGTAGCCTTGGTAGGTCGGGCAACCGTGCATCTCGAGGAAGCGGCGCTGCGCCTCGGTTTCAACGCCCTCGGCGATGACCGCCAGCCCGAGACTCTTGGCCAGGGTGATGATGGTCTGCACGACCGCCGCGTCATTGGTGTTGCCGGGCAGGTTGCGCACGAAGGACCGGTCGATCTTGAGCTGGTCCAGCGGCAGCCTCGTGAGGTACGACAGCGAGGAATAGCCGGTGCCGAAGTCGTCCATGGAAAAGCCGACGCCTAGCCGCTTGAGCGCCCGCATCTTCTCGATGGTGCCCTCGATATCGTCGATGACGAGGCTTTCCGTCAGCTCGAGTTTGAGCTTGCCGGGCGGCGCGTCGGCCTGTTCGAGCGCATCGCGGACCTGATCGACGAAATCGGTCTGCCGGAACTGGTGAGCGCTGACGTTGACGGCGAGGTGCAACGCGCGCGTGGACGGGTTTGCCGCCCAGGTCTTGAGCTGCATACAGGCCTCTTCCAGCACCCACCGGCCGATCGGCAGGATCAGGCCCGTCGCCTCGGCCAGCGGGATGAACTCGTCCGGCGAAACAAGACCGCGCTGGGGATGGCGCCAACGCAGCAGCGCCTCGACGCCGATCAGGCAACGGGCGTCGTCGACCTGCGGCTGGTAGTGCAGGATGAACTGACGATCGCGGAGGGCGAGCCGCAGCGCGGATTCGAGACACGTTCGGGCGGCGAGCGCGCCTTGCGTTACAGGATCGAAAAATCGCAGCGTGTTACGCCCGGCCGACTTCGCCTGGTAGAGGGCGATGTCGGCCTGCTTGAGCAACTCGTCCAGCGAATCCTCGGCATCGATGAACAGAGTGACGCCGACGCTGGGGGTGCTGTGATGCACGCGGCCGCCGATCGCGTAGGGCCGATTGAGCGCGCTCAGGATGCTTTCGCCGGCCTCCTTGGCCTGCGCGGCCGCCTCGCTGGCGCTCTCGCTCAGATCCTCGAGCAAGACGACGAACTCGTCTCCGCCGAGGCGGGCGACGGTGTCGGCGTTGCGAATGCAAGCGACGAGCCGCTGGGCGACCTCGACCAGCAGCTTGTCGCCGACGTCGTGGCCGCTGGTCTCGTTGAGGATCTTGAAGTTGTCGAGATCGATGAACAGCAGCGCCCCTTTTCGTCCGCTGCGGCGGCAGCCCGCCAGCGCCTGCTGCAGTCGGTCCAGGAACAGGCGCCGGTTGGGCAATTGGGTCAGCGGATCGTAGAAGGCGAGATGCTCGATCTTCTTTTCCGCCGCCTGGCGCTCGGTGATGTCGACCAGCGTGCTGACGTAGTGAGTGAGCTCGCCACGGGTTCCCCTGACGGCCGAGACGTTGAGCCACGCTGGAAAATTCGTCCCGCTCTTGCGCCGGATCAACAGCTCGCCCTGCCACGTACCCTCGCGCCGAACGCGTTCCAAGGTCGCATCGTAGAAGGCGGGGTCGAAACCGTCCGGCCGCAGAAGGCGCGGCGAACCGCCGACGAGCTCTTCGGGCGCGTAGCCGGTGATTTCAGCGTAGGCTCTGTTGACCTGCAAGATCGTGTTGTTGGCGTCGGCGATGACAATTCCTTCCTGCGCCTCGAAGGCGATGGCGGCGATCCGAAGCTGCTCTTCGGCCTTGCTGCGTTCGGTGATGTCTCGGGCGATGGCCACAAGGCCGATCACGTTGCCCGCCTGATCGCGCATCGGCGTCTTGATCGACTCGAAGAGGCCACGATAGCCGTCGGCGTTGAAGGTCAGCCATTGCTCTCTGGCTTGTGGTTTGTCAGCCGTCATGATGCTGCGATCGTAGTCGCTGATGGCGTCGGCGAGGTCCGGGGCGACCAGGTCGTGGATCGTCTTGCCGACGAGTTCCTTTTCGGGCGCGCCGGCGAAGCGCTCGAATTGCGCGTTGCAGCTGAGGTAGGCCCCCTTGGCGTCCTTCAGCCAGACGAGATCGGGAATGGTCCGCACCAAGGTGCGCAACTGTCCCTCGCGGTCACGAAGGTCGCGATACGCGAGCAGGCTGGTGAGCCCGTCGGCGACGCGCCTGCCAATCTCCTGGAACAGTCTCTTTTCGTCGTCGGTCCAAATCCTGGCGCGAGAGCATTGGTGGAGGCCGAACATGTAGGCCTCGCCCGCCTTCGGGTGTATCGCCATGCAAAGCATGGACTGGACCCCGAATCTCGCCTTCGGCCCCATGGGCGGGGCGTGTTCGGACCCCGGGTCGAACGACACCGGTCGGCGCGACGACAGCACCGCCCTCACGATGCCGAGCGTCTCCGGGTCCATCGGAATGTCGGTCGCGCTGCCGCGCCCGGTGACATATTCCGGGCGGGAACGCTCCATCGCTAATCGCCACGACGCCGCCCCGGGATCGCAGGGGTGCGCGAGCCACGCTCGATCGCATCCAAAGATCGACAGCGTCGCGTCGAGAACGCTGCTCATCATCTGCTCGAGATCGGTGGTCTCCTGGATCGCCAGATTGACCTGATCCATGCATTCGAAGAAACGCAGATTCGCCTGCAGCCGGCGGTCGATATGCTTACGTTCGTCGCGGGCGCGCAGCACCGAGATGCCGAACGCCAAGTCACCGGCCAATTCCTCGAGGAGGCGAATTTCCTCGTTGCTGCCGAAGGCGTTGGGTTCCGAGGAATGGATGTTGAGGGAGCCGAACGGGATTGCGTTTTCGTTCTTGAGCGGAAGGGCGATTTCGGAGCGATAACCCCGACGCAGCGCCCCGGCGCGCCACAGAGCGGCGCGAGGATCTGTAGCGTAGTCCTGAATGCTGGCGGTTGTGCCGGTGCGAATGGCGGTTCCGATCGGCCCGCGTCCCCGTTCCGTGTCGGCCCATGAGATGCGCGCCTGCTCGACGTAGCCGTCGCTGAATCCTGCAAAGGCGACCGGGCGGACCGTCTTGACGTCGTCGTGTTCGGCGAACGCCACCCAAACCAACGGGTGGCCCGCTTCGTCGCAAATGATGCGGCAGATGTCGTGCAGCAGCGTCTGCTCGTCCACGGCGCGCATTAAAGTCTGGTGACAGCGGCTTATCGCTCGCAATTCGCGATTCAGGCGGAAAAGCGCCTCTTCGGCTCGTTCCGCCTCGGGGATATCGTTGCCAACGTATATCATAGGCGAGAACTTTCCGCTCGATGTGGCATCAGGGGCGTGATTTATCCGTCGTGCCGCTGCTGCGGACGCCTACGTCGCAATTTCTTCCATCGATAGAGAATCCGGATTATCCGGGATGAGCGTACGGCGTCATGCCCTTGGCCAGGATCTCGCGCCCCACTGGACCAACACGTCATCGGTGAACGGTCGCAAGAAACTGTAAATTATGTATTATGGCGGGAGCGCTAAGTTTCCGCGCGCGGCCCGGTTCGAGGCGCCCCGTCGATGCGCGGGGAAAATCTACGACAGGATCTTCTTGAGGCTCGGCTTGATTCGAGCGAGCTCATCGAGATGAACGGCCGAGAGTTGCGCGAGACGGTCGTTCGCCAGGTCCGTGAGGCTGACCAGAATTCGCCTTTGATCGTTCGGGTCGGGAGCGCGCAGCGCCAGGCCCGCCTCCGACAGACGGTCGACCAGTTCGACGGCGGTCTGGTGGCGGATGCGGAGCCTCTCGGCCAAGTCCCCGACCGAGATCGCTCGCCCGCCGGCAAAACCCTTGATCGCCAACATCGCTTGGTGCTGGCGCGGCGTCAGGCCGATGTCGCGCGCCGCGTTCTGGCTGAACTCCAAAAAGCATCGAATCACGTAGCGGAATTCGGCTAGCGCCTCGTATTCCGCTTGGCTCAGGGGCTTCGCAGCCGAGTGTGCGATCGTTGGGGCGTCCTCGCCCCCTTGCTGATCATGGGCGGCGCCATGGGCGCGGCGCTCGGCGGATTCCTGCCGGCCGCGAACCCAGGCTTCTGGGCGCTCCTTGCGATGGCGGCGACCATGGGGGGCACGATGCGCTCGCCGCTGACAGCGACCTTCTTCGCCGCCGAACTCACCGGAAACACGCATGTCCTGCTCCCGCTGATCGCCGCCTGCGGGGCGGCGCACGCGGTCACCGTTCTGTTGATGCGGCGCTCAATCCTCACCGAGAAGGTCGCGCGGTGCGGTCATCATCTCGTCCGCGAATATCGCGTCGACCCGTTCGCGCTGACGCGCGTGCGCGAGGTGATGACGACCGCCGTCGAAACCGCGCCGGCGACCATGACCCTCCACGGCGCCGCGGCGATGCTCACCAGCCCGGCGACCACCCACCCGAGCTTTCCCGTCGTCGACGGCGACCGGCGCGTCCTCGGCGTCATCGATCCGCCGACGATATTGCGCTGGCGGCGCGCCGGCCAACATCGGAGGACGACGCTCGGCGAACTGCTTGCCGGGACAAAGATCCTGCTGGCCTATCCCGACGAATATCTAGCGGGTCTGGCCGACCGCCTCTCCAACGCGAATGTCGCCCATCTCCCCGTCGTCTCGCGCGACGACGGGCGTCTTGTCGGCTATATCGGCTGGAAGGATCTGATGCGGGTCCGCGCCAAGCAGCAGGCGGAAGAGCGGCAAAGGACGGCGTTCTTTCGCTTTTGGCCGAGTTCGGACGGCAAGACAGCGCCGAGGTGACGATCGATCGAGGAGAGCCGATGAGCGCTCCAGGCAAAAAGATCATGATCAAGCGAGCTTACGATCCCATCGGAGACGACGATGGGACGCGCGTTCTCGTCGATCGCGTCTGGCCGCGAGGCGTCACCAAGGAGGCCGCCGCGCTCGCGCTGTGGCTCAAGGACATCGCGCCGAGCACGCAATTGCGCAAATGGTTCGGCCATGATCCCGCGCGGTGGCAGGAATTCGGTCGCCGCTATCGCGCGGAACTCGATCGCAATCCCGCGGCCGTCGAACAATTGCGCGCTCTGTCGGACACCGGTCGCGTGACGCTCATCTACGCCGCGCACGATCTCGCGCACAATAACGCCGTTGTCCTGAAAGACTATATCGACGAGCGCCTCTCGGCGGCCGGCGGTCGCCGCCCGGGATAGCGCGATCGAGCCGCAACGCGGCGATCCGGCCTCGGCGTCAAATGATCTTCCCGCGCGCGACGACGGGCCACGACGCCGTGACTTCGCCGCCGTTGAGGATATGCACCGCATCCACCATGTTGCTGACGACGCAGGCGTGGTTCGGAACGATCCGCACCCGTTGGCCGACCTTCAGCCCTATGTCGCCGGCGGCGGTCAATCGGCCATGCTCCTCCGACAATTGATCGACGGCGAGATCGGGGCGCCCGAGGACGTGGCCATGACCGGAAAGACCGAGCAGATCGGAGGTCAGGGTCTTGCTTCCGGCGTCGATGACGGCGCGGTTGGCGGCCGGCGTCGAAACCACCGTCGCGAGTACGGTCAGCGCGCAATCGTCCCAGCCGCAGACCCCTCGCGACACGAGGGAGCGGTCGTTGTAGACGTAGGTGCCCGGACGGTACTCGGTCGTCACCGGCGCTTTGTCCGCCGACATCATGTCGGGCGTGCCGCCTGACGATACGCACGCCACGGCTAGCCCCGACTGCTCGATGAGGCTTTTCGCCCTGGACATGAACGCCTGCACGTTCGCGGCTCCGCCGACCGGCGGATAGGTCATCAATCCTCCGAATTCGAGCCCCGGCGCCTTCGCGATAGCGTCCGCCAGCTCCGCCGCATTTTCAGGCGACGCCACGCCGCATCGATCGGCCCCGGTATTGCACTCGACGAGAACCGTCAGCGCCCTCTCGCGCCCCGCAAAGGCGGCCGACAAACCTTCGATCACGGTCCGGCTGTCGGCGACGACGGCGAGCTTCACCTTCTCCGAGAGGGCGCGAAGCGCCCGGAGCTTATCTTCGCCGAGGATGTTGTAGGTGATGAGAACGTCACGAATCTGGTCGCTGCCGGCCGCCATCGCTTCGGCTTCTGAAACCTTCTGGCAGGTGATGCCGACAGCTCCGGCTCGAAGCTGAATTTCCGCGATCGCGGGCAGCTTATGCGTCTTGATATGCGGCCTGACCCTCAGCCCGTGCCCATCCGCGTAGGTTTGGAACCGCTGAATGTTGCGCTTTGCGACGTCGATGTCGACCAAGACGGCGGGCGTCTGAAATCTCTGGGAACATCACAGCGTCTTCCCCTTGGCTTGGGCGCGAGCGCCCGAATTCTGAGCTTGACAAGCTATGAAGTCTCCTGTCTCACTTTGTCAATCCATTATTAAAGACAAATGTCCGTTATAGTGGAATTCGATGGGAGTCTCCTCTAGGAAGGAAACGATGCGATGAAGACACCGCTCACATTCGCGGCGGCGCTCGCCGTCCTTGCGCTCCTGAACGTCGCGCCCGCGACCGCTCAGCAAACGTCAAGCAAGCTCGACAAAGTGCTCGCGCGCGGACATCTCGTGATGGGCACCGGCAGCACCAATGCGCCCTGGCATTTCAAGAGCGCCGACGACAAACTGCAAGGCTTCGACATCGACATGGGGCGGATCATCGCCAAGGCCCTCTTCGGCGACCCCGACAAGATCGAATTCGTCATCCAGTCGTCCGACGCCCGCGTTCCCAACGTCACGACAGACAAGGTGGACATTACCTGTCAGTTCATGACGGTCACCGGGGAACGCGCGCAACAGGTCGCCTTCACCATCCCGTATTATCGCGAAGGCGTCGGCCTGATGATGAAGGCGGACAGCAAGTACGCCGATTACAACGCGCTGAAGGCGGCGGGCTCGGCGGTCACGATCTCCGTGCTGCAGAACGTTTACGCCGAGTCGATGGTCCACGCGGCGTTGCCGCAGGCGAAGGTGGATCAGTACGAGTCGGTCGACCTGATCTATCAGGCGCTGGGTTCGGGCCGCGCCGACGCGGCCGCCACCGACCAGTCGTCTCTGGCCTGGTACATGGCGCAGAATCCGGGCCGCTACAGGGACGCCGGCTACGGCTGGGATCCGCAGACCTACGCCTGCGCCGTCAAGCGCGGCGATCAGGACTGGTTGAATTTCGTCAACACGGCGCTGCACGAAGCGATGACGGGCGTCGAATTCGATGCTTATGCGAAGTCCTTCAAGACCTGGTTCGGCAAGGATCTTCCGCCGCCGGCGATCGGCTTCCCCGTCGAGTACAAATAAGATGTCGAACGGAGCGGCTTCGCCTGTCAGGCGCCGCCGCTCCCCTTCGCCTCATCGAGAGCAATCGCCGTCATGGGCTACACTCTGAATTTCTCGGCGGTCTGGCGCAGCTTCGATCTGCTGCTGGAAGGGCTGGCGCTCAGTCTGGTCCTGGCCTGCGCGTCGATTTTGATCGGCTGCGCGATTGGCCTCGTCACCGCCTTCTGCCTGATGTCGAAGTCGGGCGCCTACCGGCGGCCCGCCCGAGTCTATGTCACGATCATCCGCAACACGCCGATTCTCGTCCTCATCCTCTTCACCTATTTCGCTCTCCCCGAGCTTGGCTTGGCGCTGAGCAAGATGCAAAGCTTTATCCTGACCTTGGCGGTCTATTCGGGCGCCTACCTCGCCGAAGTGTTCCGCGCCGGCCTCATGTCGGTGCCGCTCGGGCTCCGAGAAGCCGGCCTCGCGATCGGGCTGCGTGAAATGCAAATCCGCAGCGCGATCATCCTTCCCCTGATGCTCCGCAATGTGCTGCCCTCGCTCGGCAGCACCTTCATTTCCCTATTCAAGGACACTTCGCTCGCGGCCGCGATCGCCATCCCCGAACTCACGTTCGAGGCGCGCAAGATCAATGTCGAGACCTTTCGCGTCATCGAGACATGGATCGTCGTCAGCCTTCTCTATGTCGCAACCTGCTCCGTGCTCGCCGCGCTCATCCGCGTGGCGGAGCGCCGTTTGTCGATTCCGAAGTGATCGCCATGGACATTCCGGCCTTTCTCGACCAGCTGTTCGCCGCACGCTTGTCCATTCTCAAGGGCGTCGGCATGACCGTCTCCATATCCTTCCTGGCGATCTGCCTGGGAACCGCGCTCGGCGTCGGCGTCGGCCTTGCGCTGACCTATGGCGCAAGGCCCTTGCGTTGGATCGTTCGCGCCTACACCGACTTCCTTCGCGGCACGCCGGTGCTGGTCCTCGTCCTCGCCAGTTACTATGTGCCGGGGACGATTGGCATCGATCTCACGCCGTTCGAGGCGGGCGTCTTCGCGCTGGCGGTCTTCTGCAGCTCACATGTCGGCGAGATCGTTCGCGGCGCGCTTCAGTCGATCCCCACCGGCCAGACCGAGGCGGCCAAAGCGATCGGCCTCACCTTCCGGCAGACCTTCGCCTATGTGCTGGGACCGCAGGCGCTGCGCCAGATTCTGCCGGCCTGGGTCAACACGGCGGCGGAGATGGTGAAGGCGTCCACGCTGCTGTCGATCATCGGCGTCGGGGAACTGCTGCTGCGGACCCAGGAGCTGATCTCGCGCACGTTTCTCAGCCTCGAGTTCTATTTCTTTGCCGGCTTTCTTTATTTCGTCGTCAATTACGGCATCGAGCGCCTCGGCCGTTACGTCGAGCGCAAGACCTCCATTCCAACTTGAAGCCCCATGCAAATGACCGGCAATCTTCTCGAAATACGAGACCTGCACAAACAATACGGCCAGGTCGAAGTGCTGAAGGGCGTCGACTGCGACATGCGTCCCGGCGAGGTCATCAGCATCATCGGCTCGAGCGGTTCGGGCAAGACCACGATGCTGCGATGCATCAACATGCTCGAGGAATTTCAGCGCGGATCGATCCGCATCGACGACCAGGAGATCGGCTATGAGACGGTCGGCGGCGTCCGACGGAGGAAGAAGGAAACCGAAGTCGCGCGGCAGCGTGCGCTGACCGGCATGGCCTTTCAGCAGTTCAACCTGTTCCCTCACATGAGCGCCCTCGGCAACGTGATGCTGGGCCTCGTCAAGGTGAAAAAACTGCCACGCGACGAAGCGCGCGCCATCGCCGGGCAATGGCTGGATCGCGTTGGTCTGCGCGATCGCGGCGGTCATTATCCCGGCCAGCTCTCGGGCGGCCAGCAGCAGCGCGTCGCGATCGCGCGCGCCATCGCCATGAACCCCAAGCTGATGTTGTTCGACGAGGTGACGTCGGCGCTGGATCCGGAACTGGTCAGCGAAGTGCTCCAGGTCATCAAGGGCCTGGCCGCCGACGGCATGAGCATGCTCATCGTCACCCACGAGATGCGGTTCGCCTACGAGGTCTCGTCGCGGGTCATCTTCATGAACCAGGGCCGGATCGGCGAGGAGGGAAATCCTCGCGAAATGTTCAACAAGCCGCGGACCGATCGTCTCGCGGAGTTCCTGAAAAGCTCAACCTTCACAAAATAGTCGGAGAACGGATTTGTCCATCAAGCGGTACGGCGCGGGCGAGACCGGCGCGGGAAAGCAGGCGTTGCCTTTCGCGCGCGCGGTCGAGGCCGACGGCTGGCTCTATGTGTCGGGGCAGGTCGCGATGGAAAGGGGAGAAATTGTCGGCGGCGGCATCATCGCCGAGTCCCGCAAAGCGATCGAGAACATGATCGCCATCCTCAGGGAGGCGAAATACGATCTTGCCGACGTCGTGCGCGTCGGCGTGTGGCTCGACGATCCGCGCGACTTCTGGACCTTCAATGGCGTCTACGCGGAGTACTTTGGCGCCAACCCGCCGGCCCGCGCTTGCGTCCAGTCGCGGATGATGGTCGATTGCAAGGTGGAAATCGATTGCATCGCCTACAAGTCGAAATGATGGAGAAGCATCGGGCGGCCGGCTGTGTTCATGGCGCTCCAGGGGAGACGTCCAATGGATGAAGTCTCGGTGGAAATGATCAATCGACGGGCGCGCGGCCTCGACCGCGCTTTCGAGATTCTTCAATTCTTGCGCCTGGGCCGACAGCCGATGCGACCCAACGAGATCGCCGTGGCCATCGGAGCGCCGCGCTCGTCGGTCTACGAACTCGTCAATCTCATGCTCAGGCAGGGAATTCTCGAATATCGCGGCGAGGACGGCCGCGTCTTTCTCGGCCGAAAGCTCTATTTCCTCGGCGCCGCCTACGCCGAGCAATTCGATCTGATGCGCGAGTGCGACAGGCTGTTGAGCAAGCTTGCCGAGGAAACCCGCGAGACGGCGCAAATGTGCCTGCTCGAAGGCGACAAATACACGGTCGCGCAGATGCGGGAGGGCATACGTCCGTTCCGCATATCCTCGAATGTCGGCGATCCCGTCCCGATTCCCTGGACCGCGTCCGGTCGGCTGCTCGTTTCTCACATGAGCGACGCCGAGATCGTGGCGCTCATTCCCAAGGAGGATTTTCGCTTGCCGGACGGGCGGTGGCTCGATCCGGCGATCTTCATCGCGGAAGTTCGGGAAGCCGCCAGGGTCGGCTATTTCTCTTTCAACAGCGTCGTCGAGACGTTCACCCATTGCTTCGCCGCGCCCGTCCACCAAGCCGACGGGACTTGCGTGGCGACCCTCTGTCTGGTCGCCCCCAGGGAGGACGGCCTCAAGAATCACGCGCAATATCTGGGCAGTCTCCTCTATGCGGCGAAGGATTTGTCGAGCCGGCTGGGATACCTCGATGGCGAAGCCGCTCAGATGGCTCGCGCCTGATCGAGCGCGCTGAGCGCATTAGCCGCATTGCCGGGCGGCCCCCCAGGCGCTAAAAGGCGCGCGATGTGGAGCCTCGCCAATCCCACGGTCTTCCTCGCGCTGACGCGCCGCCTGCTGCCGTGGCTCGCGCTCGCGACGGCGGCGCTGTTCGCGGTCGGACTCTGGATGTCGTTCACCGCGCCGCCCGACTACCAGCAGGGCGAGACCGTTCGCATCATGTACATCCACGTGCCGGCCGCGTGGCTCTCGACGTTCATCTACGCCGTGATGGCGCTGGCGAGCCTCGGCACTCTCGTCTGGCGTCATCCGCTCGCCGACGCCGCGCAGAAGGCGGCCGCGCCGCTCGGCGCCGGCTTCACCCTCATCTGCCTCGTCACCGGATCGCTGTGGGGCAAGCCGATGTGGGGCACATATTGGGTCTGGGACGCGCGGCTCACCTCGGTGCTCGTGCTGTTCATCGTTTATCTCGGTCTCATCGCCCTGTGGCGCTCGATCGAGGACCCCGGCCGCGCGGCGCGCGCGGCGGCGATCCTGACGCTGGTCGGCTGCGTCAATCTGCCGATCGTCAAATTCTCGGTCGACTGGTGGAACACGCTGCATCAGCCCGCTTCGGTCTTTCGCCTGGGCGGTCCGACGATCGCGCCGCAACTGCTGTGGCCGCTGCTCGTGATGGCTCTCGCCTTCACGCTGCTGTTCCTGGTGTTGCATCTGATGGCGATCCGCAACGAGATCCTACGCCGCCGCCTCGCGCGGCTGACGATGATCGCCGCGGTGGAGGGCGATGCGCTGGCGCCGCATCTGGCGGCGAGAGGTTCGGGCGTATGATGGCGGCCCCGCATTTCGGTTTCGTCGCCGCCGCCTATGCTTTCGCGGCGGTGGTGGTCGTCGGCATGGTCGCTGCGATCGTCCGCGACTATCGCTCGCTGAGCGCGGCGCTCGCCCGCCTCGAATCGACGCGGGCGGATAGGGGGACGTCGTGAGCGAGAGCGTCCAGACCGCCGCGCGCCGGCGCGGGCTGCTGGCGGCGCTGCCGCTGATCGTGTTCGCGGCCCTGGCGGCGTTGCTGTTCGTGCGGCTCTATGCGGGCGACGCCTCGCGCATTCCCTCGGCGCTGATCGGCCAGAGCGCGCCGGCCCTCGATCTTCCCGGCCTCGACGGCGGCCCTGGCCTTGCCGACGCCGATCTGCGCCGGGGCCACGTCACCTTGGTCAATATCTTCGCCTCGTGGTGCGCGCCGTGCCACGAGGAACACGAGGTCCTCATGCAACTCGCCGCGGACCCCGCCTTGCAGGCGAAGGGCGTGCGCCTCGTCGGCGTCGCCCAGAAAGACTCGGCTGAGAACATCAAGCGCTTCCTCGGCGCCAAGGGCGATCCTTACGCCAAGGTCGGCCTCGACGCCGATGGCCGCGCCGGCATCGATTGGGGCGTCTACGGCGTCCCCGAAACCTTCATCGTCAAGGGCGACGGGGTGATCGCCTATAAATTCGTCGGCCCGATCAGCGCCGCCGCGCTGGAGAGCGTCGTCAAGCCGGAAGTCCTGAAGGCGATGAACTGACGGCGCGGCCGTTCAGTTCAGCACGCGCCGGGATTGCGGGCTGTCCAGCGAGAAGGCGGGAATCTCGACGTCGAAGACATCGCCGTCCTCCGCGATCATGCGATAGGCGCCGACCATGATGCCGCTCGGGGTGCGCAGCGGGCAGCCGGAGGCGTAGCGGAACGACTCGCCGGGCGCGAGGGTCGGTTGCTCCCCGACGACCCCCGGGCCGCGAACTTCTTCCAGATGTCCCTCGGCGTCGGTGATCCGCCAATGACGATGCGTCAATTGCACCGTCTGGTCGCCGAGATTGGTGATCTCGATGCTGTAGGTCCAGAAATAGCGCGGCTCATCGGGGTCCGACCGCTCCGGCGAGAATGCGGGTTCGACGGTGACTTTGATGTTTCGGGTGACCGCGACGTACATGAGGACAGTGTAACGGGCGGGCGCGCCGCGGCCAAGTGCGGCCCGACGCGTCTGCGTCAGAGACTGGGGCGGCGCAGGATCGGGGGAAAATCGAAGCGAATGCGGGCCAGCCGCCGCGTCTCGGGGAAAAGAGCGATGATGCTCGCGCCATAGATCAGAACGCCGCCGGCGATCTGAAGCGCCAGGGCTGGGAGATGGGCCGGCGCGGGGGCGGCGTGCAGCGCCACGCCCATGATGGCGGTGGCGACGAGAATGCCGACCAGCGTCGCGAGCGGAATGCGCAGGCCGAGACGGGCGACGACGAAGGTCATGGCGATGACGGTGCCGACGCAGGTGCCGGCGAGGCTTCCGGCCGCCGCGCCCACGACGCCGCCCAAATGTTCGCCGACTGCGCCGCCGGCCAGCGTGACGACGGCGTCGAGGAGGTTGAAGACCGTCATGGAGCCCGTCCGCCGCACCAGCAGGGCGGTCTGGTCGCCGATGTGAATGCGCAGAGCCCGCGCCACGCCCGTCGCCATTGCGATCGGCAAGATCACAATCGTCGCGCTCTGGAACTGCGCGGCGACGACGAGATGAACGAGCGGGGCGGACAGGATCGCCACGCCGACCGTCGCCGGCGCCATCAGGCCGATCATGTTGGCGCCGTTCTGGGCGACGTGACGCAAGGCGCCCGGCCGGTCGCCCGCTTCGAGACGGTCCACAGCCAGCGGGAAGGACGCCGCGTTGCACAGGGACGCCAGCATGAAGGCGAGGCGCTGGCCGAGCCCCCAGCCGACCGAGAAGAGGCCGACGCCGACAATGCCCTCGCCCGCTTCGACGACGACGCGCGCGCCGTTTGAGGCCAACCAGACGAACAGCCCGGAGAAGACCAGCGGCAATCCGTAGAAGCCGGCGTCGCGGAAAATGGCGGCGTCGAATGTTCCCAGCCGCGGCCGCAAGCCGAGGCCGATCGCCACCGCGACGACGCCGAGCGCCTGTCCGGCGGCCATAGCGGCGAGCGCGATCGCCGGATTGGCGCCGAAGGCGAGGGTCGCCAGGATGGAGAGACCGGAACCCCCGATCGGCCCGGAGAGCTGCGCGATCGTGTAGACGCCGATCCGGTGGTCCGACCGAGCGAGTTCGCTGTAGTGATTGAGCACGGTGCGCGTCGCGAGGTAGGCGGCCGTGGCGGCGAGCAAGACGGGACCGGGGCTGACGCCGACCATCATCAGCGTCGGGAAGGCGAAGGCCGCCTGGCTCGCCGCGCCGCAAGCGACCACGCGCGCGTCCATGCCGCGGAAACGATCCTTGTCGGAATAGCCTTTGCGAAAGCGCAGGACGTAGGTCGACCACCAACCGAGGCCAAGACCGCCGGTCAATTCCTGCGTCGCGACGACGAAAGTGACGCAGCCGAACACCGCAGGGTCAAAGAGATGCGTCCAGACCACCGTCACAGCGAATTGCAACGCCGGTCCGAGCAACTGCGCGGGCAGATAGAGCAAGGTATTGCGTAAGAGAAAATTCTCTTTCATTTTCGCGTCGACCAAGCGGGACCCCCACGCTGTTTAGCAGCTGAGGCCCGTTGGTCAAAAGCAACAAGCATAAGAATGGCGAATTGGTTAAATTCGAAGGATTTTACCGACAGGCTGGCGGATGAGCTGACCTGAATGAGGAAAAAGAACACCATGACGGCGCCGTAGGCGTGCGATCGACGCCATAATTCGCCGATCAACGCGAAGAGCCCGAGCGCGAAGGCGACCGTCATCAGCGCCCCGTATTGAAAAACCAAGCCGAGCCAGCTGTTCTCGATGCCATATTCGATGCCGAGCGTCGCCTGCAGGGAAGCAAGCTGGTCCGGATTCGGACCGAGCAGAATGCCCTCGAGGGAAAACGAGTCGAACAATTGATAGATGACGACGCGCGCCTCCGCTGAGCCTTTGTCGTCGGTGAAGCGATCAATCAGCGGATCGAGAACGCCCCCCTGCCACGCCGCGGCGAGCACGACCGCGATGAGGGGCAGAACCAGCATGGCGATCAGCGCGACCCGCATGTCGAACCGCCGGCCGCGAAGGATTTCCGCGATTCCCCGCAGCGAGCCGAGGGCGATGAGGCCGATCGTCAGAACCAGCGACGTGCGTCCGCCGAACGGAACCAAGGCGACGAGTTGCGTCACGAGCAGGCCGAAGCGCAGCGGCGGACGCAGCGATCGGTCGCCGCCAAAGAACAGCATCAGGGCGTAGAGGCCGGTGGAGCCGGCGTTGAGCAAGGGGTGCCCGAGCAGCGCGGTCGAGCGGTAGTCGTTGGTGATCAGCCTGCCGCCGGTGACGAAGGGCGTCAGGCGAAAATGAGTCGCGAACTCGAGGATGCCGATGCAGGCGTTGACGAACATGACGAGGTGCAAGAGGCGCCGCATCAAGGCGCGTTCGTCTTCGTCGAAATCCTCATAAAGGACCAGCATGGCGACCGCGCAGAAGAAGCTGTCGATCAGCGGCGTGACGGGCGTGTGCTGGAATAAGGCGACATAGGCGACGATCAGCGTCCAATTGGCGACGAAGAACGCCACGCCAGGGAAACGCCTCGGCAGGTCGACGATATAAGGGAGCGCATCGGGCCGCCCCGCGATGTCGAGGAGCAAGGCGAGAAGAAACAGATAGGTCGCCGGGTGCAGCTTGAGCAGGAAGCTTCCGCCCGGCGCATCGTACATGACGCCGAACCGATAGAGCGTCATCGCGGACACGACGAACGCGGTGATCGCCGCCAGGATGGTGCAGCCGACGGCGGCGTTTAGCGTCCACGACCGATCGGGGGCGATGACCCACGACAGGGTCACGCGGCTTTCCTTGCTCGTTGCCGCCGGGTGCGGACCACGCCGACGCCGACATCGGCGATCCCGATACGCTCCAGCGCCGCGACGAGGCGCGAACTGTCGGAGCCGCTCGCGTCGACGACGAGGATCGCGTCGGCCGTCTTCTCGGCGCCGAGCAAATCGGCCGCCAGCGCCAGCGGACCGCAATCGAGCAACACCAGATCGAACTTCGCCTGGAGGCGCGAATTGAGCGATCGCCGCCCCCTCTGGTCAAAGGGAAGCACCAGCGCTTCGCCGCCCGATTTCTCGTCGCGGCGGAGAATGCCCGCGACCTGGCCCGGCGTATCGATGATCACTTTCCTCATCTCCTGCGCCAGCGCGCTCAGCGACGGGCGCCGGTAGTCGCAATCGACCAGCAGCACGCGATCGCCGCTGGCGCAGGCGGCATAGGCGAGCGACAGGGCGACCGTCGACGCCCCGTCGCCGCGCGCTCGCGCCGCGACGGCGATGACTGGCGCGGATCCCTCCGCGCCGAACCGCTCAGCGATCCGCTTACGGAGACCAGCCATTGCCTCGATGTAGCGATTGTCGTCGCGCATAGCGGCTTCGAGCGCCGCGGGTCCCGGCGCCGCGTTCGCCTTGAGAGCGGAGAATGGCGGCGCCTCGAGCTCGAACCATAGGCCGTCGTCCGGAGCGGATCGCTCCGCGTCGATCGGGGAGGGCGCTTGCGGCGCCGGCGAGCGGTCGCGCTCGCGCTGGCGATATTCGGCGATCAGCGCGGAGATGACCCAGAGGTTGAGCCCGCCCGCGAGCGCCAGGAACAGAGCGAGCGAAACGTGCGGGCTCACGCGCGCCAGACCTGCGACCGGTGGGTCGACGAGCACGCTGTGGGGAGATTGGACGACGTCGCGGCGCACGTTGAGCCGGTTCGTCATCAACTTCTCGTACTCCGCGCGCAGCGTCGCCGCGTCGCTCTCGAGTTGGCTGAGTTCGACGCGGCTGTCGGCGAATTTCTGCGTCGAAGCTTCGAGCGTCGCGACGAGCTTGGCTGCGTCCTTCTCCGCCGTCTCGGCGGCTTTGAGCTCGCGTTCGGTCGCCGATTGTATCCGTTTCAGTTCGGCGGTGATTTGCGCCTGCGTCGCGCTCAGTTGCATCCGCGTCGTGAGGTAGCTGGGATGGCGTGGCCCCAGAACCGAGCGCTCGTAGGCTTCGTCGCGCGACAGCGCCGATTGATCGGCGCGCAGCTTCTCGATTACCGGCGAACGGATGGCGTCGTCGATCGACTCGGCGTTGGCGCCGGGCGCCATGGCGGCTTTGATCTGCTCGTAACGCGCCGCGACCTCGGCCCGCTTGCCGCGCGCGGCCACGAGTGCGTCGTTGGCGTCCTTGAGCTGCTGCTCGGGCGAAATCCGTCCGTCGCTCAAGACGATCGAATGCGCATCGCGGTAGTCCTGCGCGCGGCGCTCGGCGGCCTCGACCCGCGCGCGCAAATCGGTGAGGCGCGCGTCGAGCCAGGCGGTCTGCTTGTCGACGGTCTCGTTGGCGATTTCGGATTGGTCGGCGAAATAGGCGTCCGCCAGCCCTTTGGCGACCTTCTCCGCCTTGTCGGGCGCGCCGGCGCGCACTTCGACGTCGATGATGTAGTTGCGCTCGCTACGCTTGACCGAGATGTCGCGGCCCAGGGTCTCGACGAGCGCCTCGGTTCGCGCATCCACGCTCGGCGTCGCGAAGTGAAAGAGGCTGAACAGTCCTGCGATCGCGCCCGGCCGGTAGTCGGGATCGTCGAGCAGATGCTGGTTCTCCACCAGCTTGCGCAGCACCGCCTTGGAGGTGAGAATCCGCATCTCGCTTTCGACGAGCGCGACATCGGGATTCTGCGGCATCGGTTGCGCGTCGAGACCCAGCGGCACGGGCTCGCGCGGGTCGATCAGGATCGACATCGTCGCGGCGTAGCGCGTCGGGGTCATCAGGACGTAGCCGAGGCCGATGGCGACGGCGACGGCCAGGCACGGCGCCAGCAGGCGCACGCGACCTGCGACGATGCGGTAGAATTCGCCGATGTCCATCGTCGGCGCCGCCGCGTCGCTCCGCTGCGAAACCTCGGCAGCCGAGGGCTTGTCGGGCCGGGGAATGAGAGCGGGCCTCGCGTCCATGAAAAGCGGCGAACTTTCTGCCTTGTTTGGCGATCGGCGGCGAGCGCCCAGCATATCGCTGCGAAACTAGGGCGTTATGGTTACCAAACGATTAGTCGCGCAGTGGGCGATAGGCGGTCGACCGCCAACTGCCTACTGCCTCCCTCGCACGCGGCGCGACGAGAAGCTCTGCATCATCGCCTGGCGCAGCGGAGTCGCCCGGAAGTCGTCGTCGAACGGCAGGGGACGCGGCGTCCGGCTGGACCAGAGCGCGCGCCTTTGCACACCGCGGTACCAGGAATACCGGTCGGACAATTGCCAGTTCACCACCATCTTGACCGCCGGGACGGTCAGCGCCGCCTCGAGAAACGAGGCGCCCACGGCGGCGACGCCGAGGTCGCGCGCCGCGATGTCGTCGGGCAGCGATCCGTCGTTGACGTCGAACTCGCTGATGTAGATTTCGAGCCCCTTGGCGCCGAAGCGGCTGATGTAATCCGCGAAGGCGGGATAATCGGCGGGCCATTGCGGCTGGAGGTGGCTCTGCAGCCCGATCGCGTGGACGGGGACGCCGGCATCGAGGAGGCGATCGACCAGCCCGGCGAGCAAGGGCCTTATCGAACGGCCCCATTCATGGTCGTTGTCGCATTGCGCTTCGTTCAAGGTCAGGCGCGCGGTCTTGTCGATGGCGGCGACGCGGCGGAATGCGCGCTCGACATAGGACGGTCCCATCGCGGCGAACCACGGACCATTGCGCCAACCGCCCGCTTCGCGGTCCATCGGCCAGAACGGTTCGTTGACGACGTCCCAGGATTGCAGCTTGCCGGCGTAGCGCTCGGCGACCCGGTCGATATGCGCGTCGAACACCCGCTCGACCTCGCGGCGCGACAGGCGCTTCAGCCAATCCGGCGCATTGTCGTTCCAGATCAGGGTGTGGCCGCGCAGCAGTTTGCCATGCGTCTCCGCCTCGCGGACGATCGCGTCGGCGAAGCTGAACTCGAACCGGTCCGGCGTCGGCCGCAGCCAGTCGAATTTCAAGGCGACGTCCGTCGTCAGGATGCGCGCCTCGCGCCGATAGAGTTCGGCGTAAGCTGGGTTGTCGAACGCTTCCTGGCCGATCGATGCGCCATAGAGAATCCCCGCCTCCGCGGCGGCGTCGGCAAGGCTCGACGGTTTCGGCGCGGCCTTGGCGACGCGGGTCGCGGCGATCATGCCGGCCGCCTGGGCAAGGAGGGCGCGCCGCGTCATCATGGCGGCGCCGGACGGTCGAGCCAAGCCGACCGGTTGCGAAATCCGACCGTGTCGATCGCGACAAACCGGTCGCTGGCGTTGAACGTGTGCATGCCCCCCGGCGAAGCGAATCGTCGCATCACCGATTGGCGCAGGACCCCCGGCCCCAGTTCGTCGACGCGGCAGAGCGCGAGGCCGGCGCCATAGCCGCGGGTGCAATCCTGCGCCGGCCGCCACAATTCGCCGTTGCGCCGGAACGGATTTCCCGCCGGACGGGCCGCCGAAGCGTCGACGAGAACTGGCCCGTCGCCCGTGGCGGTCCACGGTCCGAGCGGCCCGGCGCCGGAGAAGAGCGAAAGGCAATCCCAAGTGGACGTCCCGGGCTCGTTCGTCGCGGCGGTGAGCCACCATCCGTCCCGCCATTCGAAGGCGGTGGCGTCGGACATCTCGACATCGCTGAGAAGGACGCGGTCGAGCGTCCAGTGAAACGGGAAGGGGTCGGCGCGATAAAGCTCGAGCGTGCGGTTGCCCGAGCTTTCCGGCATCATCCAGATCTGCCCGCCGTGACGAAACACCACGGGATAGGAGAGGTGATAGGGCCGCTCGAGGACGACCCGCGCCGCTCCTGAAGCGCCCGTTGCGCCGAGCGCGAAGGCGGAGATGACGCCCTTCTGCGTCGCATAGGGATATTCCTCGCAGAACACATAAGTCACGCCGTTCTCTTCGAAGAGAAAGGGATCGGCGTAATACCGCTTGCGGTCGTCGGGCGCCCAGCGCCAGTGATCGTCGCTGCGCCAGTCGAGCCGGTCGCAGGCCGGTTCGCCCGGCAGGAGGGCGCGCACGCCGATCCGCCAATGCCCTTCATGCGCGACGAGACCGCGCAGCCTGCGGCCCGCGGCGGCGGCGAGGGAAGCGGCGAAGAACGGCAGAGCCGAGCGCGGCGCACAAGCGGGGGCGGGCGGCGCGCGCCGCGTATCCTCGGGAGCGCGCGCGGCGAGGCCGCGGACGAGCGTGACGATGCGGTTCGCCACGGCGTCGCGGGCGAATTGCAGGACCGAGGGCCGCTCGATCGCGGGCCGGCCGCGCGCGAGAACGCGCCAGCCATCGGCCCCGGCAAGCGCCAGCTCGAGTTCGGGGGCGCGTCCGTCGAGCAGGACCGCGTCGCGCGCCGCTTCCCCGACTGCGCCGTCGTAGAGTGGGACAATGGCGCCGGTCTGCGCTTCCGGCGACCCCGTCAGATCGACGACGAGATCGGCCCCGCCCGCCTTTGGCGCGGGCCAGTCGTCGTTGGTCAAAATGTCGCTCGGCGTCGGCCGCCCGCGCAGATAGAGCAGGCGTTCGAGGGTCTCGACGAGCGCCAGGGCGGGCGGCGGCTCGTCTGCGCGCGGGCGCCGCTCGATCGAGACGCGATGCCCATCGGCGGTCAGCCGGTCGGCCAGCGACTTGTGCCAGCGGCGCAGCTTGTCCTGGGGAAGGAGGAGGCGGATCGTCGCTATGGCGGCCTCCGGATCGTTTCGGGGCGGCGCGCCGACCCCGAGTTCCAATTTGCCGCGGCAGCCGGTAAGACCGCCGTCGAATGCCGCCCGATCCCACGACGAATCAAGCGCCGGCGAGGCGCCGCGAACTGCTCTTCTACACGCATGCGCTCGTCGGCGGCGGCGCGGAGCGCGTCTGGGCGCGCCTCGCATCCGGCTTCGCGGCGCGCGGCGATCGCGTAACCTTCGTCGTCGACTTCGAGGCGCAAGAGGCGCTCGGCCTGCTGACGAAGGACGTGCGCCTCGAAATCCTTCCGCGCGGCCATGCCGGGTCGACCCGTCGGCTTTCCCGCCTGATCGCCGAGCGACGCCCGGCCGCGACCCTGTCGGCGATCAGCGTCTCCAATCTCAAGCACGCCGCCGCCGCCGCGCTCGCGGGGCGGCGCGATCGGGCGATCCTTTCCTACCACGGCTTCTTCGCCAGCGAGCCCGAGCGTCTGAGCCGCATCGGCTACCGGCTGACGCCGCTGCTCGCCCGGGCCACCGCCGCGACGGTCGCGGTTTCCGAGGGCCTCAGGACCGACCTCGTCAAGGGCTTTCGTGCACCCGCGGCCAGGGTGACGACGATCCTCAATCCCGCCGCCCCCGAGCCATTTCCGATCGCGCTGAGCGCCGCCGCGCTGGCCGTCCGCGCGCCTCTCGTCGTCGCGCTCGGCCGTCTCGTCCCCGACAAGGATTTCGTCACGCTGCTGCGCGCCTTCGCGCGACTGGACAACGTCGAGGCGCGCCTCGTGATCCTTGGCGAGGGGCCCGAACGGGCGCGGCTCGAGAGCGAAATTCGCTCCCTCGCGCTCGACGGGCGCGTGTCGATGCCCGGATTTGCCGGCGATCCTGGCGAAATACTGGCGAAGGCGCGCTGCCTTGCGCTGTCCTCCCGGCGCGAGGCGTTCAGCCTCGTCTGCGTCGAAGCGCTCGCGTACGGCTTGCCCGTCGTCGCGACCGCCTGCGGCGGCCCGACGGAAATCATCAATGCGGCGGCGTTGGGCCATATCATCCCGGTCGGCGACGTCGCGGCGATGGCGCGGGCGCTCGCCGCTTGTCTCGCCGATCCCGGCGATCCCACTCCCCGGCAAAAACGTGCGCTCGATTTCACGCTCGACGCGGCGCTCGATCGCTACGAATGGCTGATCGAATCCGTGACTACGCATGCGCTCTCGCCCGCGTGAGAATCGCTGGGACCGCTTCGGATTCGGCGGCGAGGCTCGCCGCAAGGCGCGCGGCGAAGGCGACGATCGATAGGGTCGGGTTCGCCTGGCCCGACGTCGGGAACACCGCCGAACCGACGACAAAGAGATTGCGGCAATCGAAGCAGCGCAGGTCGCTGTCGACCACCCCGTCGCGTCGCGTGAAGCCCATGCGCGCCGTGCCGATCTGATGCGTGCCGTGCGACATCAGCGCCTGCGCCGCGTCGACGCAGTCCTCCCTCGGCTGTCGATATTCGACGCGGCCGAAGCGGGACGCCGCCAGCCATTGCGCGAGCGAATCGTGGGCGCGCACCACCGCCGCGGCGTCCTCGGGGGGAAAGCGAATGTCGATGCGCAGCCGCGGCAGGCCGAGCCGGTCCGTTTCGCCGGCGAGCGTGACGCGGCTCTCCCGCCGGGGGCTTTGCTCGCCGTGATAGGAGAGGCCGTAGCGCCGGGCCCGATTGCGCAGGTAATAGCCGGGAATGCGATACTCGCCGAGGTAGCGCTGCTTGACGAACCGGCCGAGGAATCCGGCGGTCGCGGGAAGGTCCGTCGCGACATTGCGCGCATGCGCCAGCCAGTCGATCGCTTCCGGGATATGGCGCAGGCGGATCGCCTCGGGGACGAGCGCACGCCCGAGAATCGGCGTCGAGAGGGCCATGGCGACCGCCGACAAGGCGCCGCTCGCATGACGGGGATCGGCGACGGGCGGAACGACGGGCCAGAAGCAGATGTTCGGCAACTCGCATTCGTCGAGCAGCCGCGGGCTCGGCGTGAAGCGGCGGCGTACGAACGAGCCGTGGCCATCGAGCTGGAAATCGAACGCCGCATCGAGCCGGTCGTTGGCGAGGACGACGTCGGCGATCTCGCCGATGATGTGGCCCATGTAGTAGCGGCCGAGCGGCCCCTCGGCGCCGCCGAAGAGAGCGGGGCGCCGGCGCTGCAGCGCGAGGAGAAGCCGCGTCGATTCGAGACCGCCGGCGGCGACGACCACGCGAGCGGCGCGCAAGGTCGCGCGCCGTCCGTCCGCGGCGGCGATCACGACGCCGGTTACGCGGCCGTCCTCGGCGAGTTCGAGATCGACGACGGTGAGGCCGAGCCGCACGTCGATGAGCGGCGACCCCGCGAGAACCGCCGCGTGCGCCTTCTGGAAGCGCGGCTTGTTGCTGGCGCGCTCGACGCGGTTGAGCGAGAAGTCGTCGTTGGCGCCAGTGAGGCCAGACGCGTCGAGGTCGAAGGCCGCCTCGCCGCAATGCGTGTAACGGCAGGCTGTCTCATAGAACGGCGCGATGTCCTGCCAGCCGATCGGCCAGCGCGTCCCCTGCGCGAACGGGCGCGGCGCGAAATCGATCGGGTCGAGCGGAACGCTGCGCCCGCCCCACAGATTCGACGTGCCGCCGAAGCGGCGCGCGACGGCGACGCTCATATCGTCGTGGCGGCGCGCATCGACGATCTCGGCGGCGGAGAGGTCCTGCGCGGCGCTCGATCCGGCGAGGCCGGATTCCAGCACGAGGGAAGGGCGGCCGAGCCGCGCCAGCTCCATCGCGAGCGTCAGGCCGGCCGGTCCTGAGCCGATGACGATGGTCTCGTGAAGCCGCGCGTCGGCGCCGTCGATCGTCGCGCCGATCATCGTCAGGCCGCTCCCGCCAGCGCCGGGACGAGCTCGGCGTAGATGCCGGTCATCTCGCGGTAATAGCGATCGCGCGTGAAGGAGGCGACCGCCTGCTCGCGCCCCTTCGCGCCCATCCGCGCGAGGTCGACCTCGCTCATGGTGAGAAGACGCCGCAGCGCGCCGGCGAGCCCGACGCGATCGCCCGGTTTGACGACGAGGCCGGTGACGCCGTCTTCGACCAATTCGGGCAGGCCGCCGATCTCGGTTGTGACGATTGGCCGCGCCCGCGCCTGCGCCTCGAGAATGCTCTTGGGCGCGATTTCGTACCAGACGGATGGCAGCGCCACCGCGCTCGCAGCCTCGACATGCGCCCACAGCGCCGCCCCTTTGAGATGGCCGGTGAAGACGCAGCGGCTGCCGAGAGTTCGCGCCTGGGCTTCGAGTTCCGCGCGTTTGGGTCCGTCGCCGACGATGACCAGGGACGCCCCGGCGCTCGCCGCGGCGTCGATCAGCACGTCCAGGCCCTTCTCGGGAGAAAGACGGCCGAAGTAGAGAATATGGCGTCCATGCGCGGCGCGGATCGCCGCGACGTCGGCGGGGGAAACCGCCGCGTCGTCCGCGCTCTCGAAGAAGTTGGGGACGTAGCGCAGCTTCTCGCGCGGAAATCCGTGTTCGGCGAATTTCTCGACGATGAAGCGACAGGGCCCGACGAAGCGCGCGGCTGCCTCCCGCAGCGCGCCGCTGTGCCATTGCACGAGACCGTCGAGCGCGTAGAGCGCGTCCATCGCGAGGGATCCATGCGTGCAGCGGTTGGTCAGGCAGTTCCACTGGCGCCCGCCGCGGCACTTTTCGCAGACGCCGCTGCGCTCGGTGTAGAAGTGGTAGGCGGGGCAAATGAGTTTGTAATCATGCAGCGTGTAGACGATCGGGATACCGCGATCGCGTGCCGGCTTGAGAATTGAATTGGTCAGATGGTGGTAGACGCCGTGGGCGTGAATGACGTCGGGGCGGAAGTCCTCGAGGAGGCGGCTGAATTGTCTGCGCGCCTCGCTGGAATGGAAGAAGCGCGGCAGGGCCTTGAGCCCGGCGAGATCGGAGCGGGGCGCGAATTCGGCGGGAAAATAGCCTCGCCATTCCGACGCTTCGTTGTCGGGATGGTCCATGGCGAATTCGGCGCAGGTCCAGCCGCGTTGGCGAAACAGCGCGAGATGGTCGAGATGCACGCCCTCGGCGCCGCCCTTGCGGTGATGAAGGCGGTGGACCCCGAGAAGACGCATGGAGTTTCCTCAATTCGGCTGGTGCGGCGAAGTCTCGCGGCCCCGACCATGCGGGAATTTCGTTAAGAAGAACCGAGGATTTCCTCGAGAAGCCACGGCGCCAGGGCCGCAGCGGCCCCGCGCGCCCGCGCGAGATTGGTCGAGAGATGCCGAGGCTCGAACATCGAGGCGAGCACCACGCCGTCGGGATTGCGCGCGAAGGCGCAGTCGAGCAACAGATCGGCCGCCATGCGGTCGATGCGCCCCTCGTAGCCCGCCGCGACGAGGCGGCGGACTTCACGCCGCCGCCGCTCATGGGTATTCCTCTTGCGGAACGACGCTGAGGCCCAGCCCCAGCCAGGACGAGAACGTAGGCGCAGGCGGCGTAACGCGCCGCGAGGCGACGGGGCTCGTGGGCCAGACGCCACAGCCATTCGAGACCGCCTCGCTGCATCCACTGTGGCGCGCGGCGCGCCTTGTCGGCGACGAAGTCGAGCGCCGCGCCGACGCAGACGAAACCGATGTCGGGACAGCGAGCGGCGAGCGCGTCGGCGAGAAGCTCCTGCTTCGGCGCGCCCAGCGAGACGAGGCAAATCCTGGCGTGACTGGCGGCGATGCGGCGCGCCAGCGCGAAACGGTAAAGCTGCTGTTCCGTCGCGCCGGGCGGCGGCGCCTCCGCCCCGACGATTCGCAGGCCGGGATAGCGCCGTCGCAATGTGGCGATCGCCGCGGCCTGCGCGTGCTCGCCGGGACCGACGAGGTAGAGCGGGACGCCACGGCGCGCGGCGACTTCGCAAAGCGGTTCGACCAGATCCGCGCCGGTCGTGCGTTCGATCGCGCCTTGCTGCTGCGGCGCGGCGCGATTGGCCAGCCACGCCACCGGCCAGCCGTCGGCGGTGACGAAATTCGCTCGCCGATAGGCCGCGCGAAACTCGCCGCTCCAGCGGAGCTTGACGACATGATCGAGGTTGAGGGTGAACAAGGTGAAGCCTCTGCCGTGCTTCGCCCGGTCGATGATTTCGGAGATCGCCTGGGTGAGCGAATCAACATTGACGCGCACGCCGGCGACGGCAACTCCACGATCGGTTTCGATCGTCTTCGGGGCAACGCTCCCACTCATCTCAGCGCACCGCGTTAGGGGATGCCGTAAGCACGGCTTGCCCACCCCCTACCGCGTTCGTTCTGATTTGTGTCGATTTGCTACAATTAGGGTTACCGACAGTTATTCCTTTGTTAACCAAGGGCTTGAACGGGAGAGGGACGCCTGGCGCGGCTGAGGCCTCCGCCGTCTTCGCGAGCGAAGCGCATCGAACGAATCGGCGATCGTCTCGATCGCTGGATCGCCGCGCTTCGCTCGCGATGACGGCGTCGGGCGTCGCTACCCGGGCGTCTTGCCGGGGCTCGGCTGCACGAGTCCGCGCGCCGTCGGCTGGATCGCGCCACGCCCCGCCGCGATCTCGCTGATCAGCTTGCGGATCATCGCTTCGTCGAAGCTCTTGAAATCGTCGATCGGCACGACGAACGAGCCGGGGCCGCCGATCACGTTTTCGCGATAGTATTTGGCGAGGCCTCCGGGCGGATTGGTGTGAAGCGCGAGAAAGCCGCCCTCGGCCGCGGCGCGCCGGTTGAAGATCGCGAGACCGTTGATCGTCGCGCCCGCGCTCAACGCCGCGTCGCGTGCTTCCGTCACCGGCCGCCCCTGGTTGCTGGTTCCGTCGCCGGAGACGTCGATGACCTGGCGGTCGGCGGCAAAGCCGCTCTCGCCGAGCACGCCCATCGCGAAATCGATCGCCGATCCGATCGCCGTGCGCCCGAAATAGGAGCGCGGCGCCTCGCTGAGCGCGGCGGCGAATTTGCGCGCGTCGGCCGCCTCGCCGATCAACGTCCAGTCGACCACGGTTTTCTCTTCGTCCTCGCCCGCCCATTCGACGAAGGTGACGACGATCGCGCCATGCCGCCCCGAGCGGATCGCGTCGAGCACTTCCGGATCGGCGATCGCGGCGGCATAGCCGCGCCGCTGCAGCGCAAATTCCTCGTCGTCGATGCTGCGCGACACGTCGGCGGCCAGCACCAGCGCGACATCGACGGCTTGCGCCGCTCGCGCACTTTCCGCCCATCGCCAGGCCGCCGCCGTGGCCAGCGCGATCACGGCCGCCGAAGCGGCGAGGCAAACACGCACACCGCGCATGATGGCGCCTGCGATGACACGTCGATCGGGTGGCCAGAAGAGCGCCGATGGGATTGCACGTCAAGGCGAGGATCAACAGCCATCCTCCCGCCCGTGGCGCGCCGGCGGGCAAGCCGCTATAGCTTGCCACTCGACGATTCAGATCACCGCGAAGGCTCTCCCCTTAATGATCTCTTTCTCTCCCGCGCCCGCCCGAACCGACCCCGTGCGGCAGGGCGCCTGAGATGGGCGACGCGTTCGATTTCGTCATCGTCGGCGCCGGGTCGGCGGGCTGCGTGCTGGCGGAGCGGCTGTCCGCGAGCGGTCGGCACACCGTCGCGGTGATCGAGGCCGGCGGCTCGGACCGCCGATTCTGGGTGCAGACGCCGCTTGGCTACGGCAAGACCTTTTTCGATCCGACCCTCAACTGGGCCTATCACACCGAGCCCGATCCCGGTCTCGCCGGTCGCTCGGACTATTGGCCGCGCGGCAAGCTGCTCGGCGGCTCGAGTTCGATCAATGCGATGGTCTGGATTCGCGGCGCCGCCGAGGATTTCGACGATTGGGCGGCAGAGGGCAATTCCGGCTGGAGCTACGCCGATTGCCTGCCGTTCTTCAAGGCCATCGAAGACAACGAGGCCGGCGAGAACGTCTGGCGAGGCCGGGGCGGCGCGCTGCGCGTCAGCGACGTCTCCGCCCGGCTGCATCCCCTGGCCAAACGGTTCATCCAGGCGGGCCGGCAGGCGGGTTTCGCCTTCAATTCCGATTTCAACGGCGCCGCCCAGGAGGGGCTCGGCGTCTATCAGATCAACACCAAGAACGGCTGGCGCATGTCGGCCGCCAAGGCTTTCCTGCGCCCGGCCATCAGGCGGCCGAACGTCAGCGTCCTGACCGAGGCGCAAGTCACCCGCGTGCTGTTCGAGGGTCGACGCGCGAGCGGCGTCGAAATCCGGCTCGGCCGGCAAACCCAAGTCGTCATCGCGCGGCGCGAGGTGATCGTCGCCGCGGGGGCGGTCAATTCGCCCCAGCTTCTGCAAATATCAGGGATAGGACCGGGGGCGCATCTCTCGGCGCTCGGCGTTGAAGTCGTGCAGGACAATTGCACGGTCGGCTACAATCTTCAGGATCACGTCGGCATCAACTACACCTATCGTTCGCGCGTAAACACGCTCAATCAGACGCTTCGCCCGCTGACCGGCAAGCTCCTCGCCGGGCTCGACTTCCTCATCCGCTCGCGCGGGCCGCTCAGTCTCAGCCTCAACCAGGCCGGCGGGTTCGTTCGCTCGCGCGCCGATCGGAAGCGTCCGGACATCCAGCTCTATTTTCAGGCGATCAGCACGCTCGAGGCCAAGTCCGGCACACGGCCGCTGCTTGCTCCGGATCCGTTTCCCGGCTTTTCGCTGGGGCTCTCCAACTGCCGTCCGACCAGCCGGGGCAGCATTCTCGCGCGCTCCGCCAATCCCTTCGAGCCGCCCCGCATCACGCCGAACGCGCTGGCGACGAGCGAGGATGTCGAAGCGGTTCTGGACGGCGTCAAGCTGTTGCGCAAACTGGCGGCGCAGCCCGCTTTGAGCGAAGTCATCGAGGCCGAGCTCGCGCCGGGCCCGCAGGTTCGCGGCGACGACGAACTGATCGCGGATTTCCGGCTGCGCGGCGGGACCGTCTATCATCCCGTCGGCACGTGCCGGATGGCGCCGAACCCGACCGGCGGCGCGGTCGACGCGCGCCTGCGGGCCTATGGCGTCGAGGGACTGCGCGTGGTCGACGCGTCCATTTTTCCGACGGTGATTTCCGGCAACACCAACGCCGCGGTCATGATGGTCGCCGCGAAGGCGGCGGCCGCGATCCTCGAGGACGCGCGCTGATCGCTTATTTGAAGCTGCTCGCGATCTCGGAATACGAGGTGTTCAGGTTTGTGCCCACGTTGGCGACGGCGAGGATGATGCCTAAGGCGATGCACATCGCCATGAGCGCGTATTCGACCGCCGTCGCGCCAGATCGCGATCTGGCGAACCGACTGATGATCTTCATCACGCGTTGCTCCGGACCAAGCTCGCGCGGGAGCGCCCCGCGCCAGCAGTCGTGACCTTAGAGACGAGGCCTTTCCCTATGGTTAAGTCGATCGCGTAATCGCCGGCCGGCGCGCGCTTCGCCTGCCTCGAAGCCCAAAATCCTCAACAGCGAGTTAACGGCGGCGCGCGCTCACCCCCGCGCCGCCTCGTCGGCGGCCCGACGCGCTCGCATTCGCCGCCGGATCGGCCACGCGCAAAGATGCGTCGCGGCCCATCCCCAGACCAGCGCGAGACCGCCGACGACGAGCGATTCCGTGGTGACGGGAACCGCGGGTTCGAAGTCGCGAAGCGTCTCGTCGGCGATCTTCGGATCGAAATTGCCCATCATCACGATGAGGCGGCGCAGCGGCCCGGCGTTCCGTAGCTCCGCCATCTCTCGCTCCAGGCGGTCTTCGCGCGCGATCTCGCCTTCGATATCCGCGCCACGCTCGCGCGCCAGCGGGTCCGCATTGTCCTTGAGCCGGGCGATCCCTTCGGCGGGCGTCAGCGAACGGCTCTGCGCCTCCGTGTCGAAGGCGGCGACGATCCGCTTGAGTTCGTCGAGCGCCCCGCCGAGCCGCTGACGGTATTGTTGCGAGAATTCGGGCCATTGCGTGCCGAGGAGACCGCAGAGAATACCGATCGCCACCGCCAGTCGTCGCGCCAACATCGCAAAGTCCCGCTTCGCCGCCGGCACGCTATCGCGCGCGTCGCCGAATGTCACACGCCGCATTGACGCGGGGTCGCGAATTGGACTGAATGTCACCGGGCGCGGGAGCGTGAGGAAGCAGCCATCGATGAGCGAGAATTCCGCCGCCGCGCCGCGCCGCCCCTGGCCGCTTTTTCAGTCGTTCGCGGGATGGCGCTTCGGCGATCTCGGCCCCGACTTGGTCGCGGGCGTGACGCTCGCGGCGATCGCCATACCCGAGCAGATGGCGACGGCGCGTCTCGCCGGATTCGATGCGGAAATCGGCTTCCTCGCGCTTTTCGCCGGGGCGGTCGGCTTCGCCGTCTTCGGCGCCAGCCGGCTGTTGTCGGTCGGGGCGAATTCGACGATCGCGCCGATCTTCGCCGGAGCGCTGGCGCTGCTGGCGACAAGCGGCTCGCCGCACTACGCCGCCGACGCGGCGTTGCTCGCGCTCGTCGTCGGCCTGATTCTCGTGGCCGCCGGCATGTTTCGCCTCGGCTTCGTGGCCGACCTCCTTTCCATCCCGGTCACGACCGGATTTCTGGCCGGAATCGCCGGCCAAATCCTCGTCAGTCAAGCGCCGGCGCTGCTTGGCCGCGCAAAGCCGCCGGGGCTCCTGATCGGACAGGTCGGTGCGCTCGTCGGCGGTCTCGGCACGACCAATTTTGCCGACGCTCGGCATCGGCCTCGGCGTGCTCGCGATCATGTTGGCGAGCGAACGCATCAATCCCCGATTTCCCGGCGCGCTGCTCGGGTTGGGGCTCGCCACAGCGCTGGTCACCGCGCTCGGGCTCGAGGCGCGCGGCGTCTCGACGCTCGGCGTCGTGGCGGGCGCGATGCCGAAGTTCGCATTTCCAGGGCTTTTTCCCGACGATCTCCCGCACCTCGCGCCGCTGGCGCTGATCGTCGCCATCGTCGTCATGGTGCAGACCGCGGCGACGACGCGCAGCTTTGCATCCGATCCGTCGCGCGGGCCCGACGTCAATCGCGACTTCGTCGGGGTGGGTGCGGCCAGTCTGCTGGCCGGCCTCATCGGCGCCTTTCCCGTCGATGCGAGCCCTCCGCGCACGGCGGTGGTCTCCGAGACGGGCGGAATGACGCAACTCGGCGCGCTCATCTGCGCCGCCCTCGCTCTCGCGCTCTCCGCATTCGGCGGCGGCCTCCTCGCGCATGTTCCGAATGCGGCGCTCGCCGGCGTGCTGCTGTTCGTCGCCCAGCGCATCGTGCGCTTCACGACGATCCTCGACGTCTGGCGGCGCAGCGGCGCCGAGTTCGCCCTGATCGTCGCGACGATGCTGGCGATCCTCGTCCTGCCTATCCAGCAGGGCGTCGCCATCGGCATCATCCTCTCGCTGATGCACGGCGTCTGGACGACGACGCGCGCCAACGTCGTGGAATTTGACCGCATCCCGGGTACGTCGATCTGGTGGCCGAGGAGCACGCTCGAACGCGGCGAGACCGTGCCTGGCGTGCGCGTCGTCGCGCTGCAGGCGCCGCTGTCGTTTCTCAACGCGTATGAATTCCAGCGGGCGATCCAGGCGCTCGCCGGAGGCGGGAGCCCGGCTGGTCGTCATCGAGGCCACTGCGATCGTCGAAATCGATTATACTGGGGCCAAGGTGTTCGGCGACGATAGTCGAGCGCCTGCGCGGCCGCGGCGTCGATGTCGCTATCGCGCGGCTGGAATCGGTGCGCGCCCAAGAGAGCCTCGCACGGCAAGGGTTGGGGGCGCTGATCGGCCGCGACCATCTCTTTCACAGCGTGGAGGAGGCGGTGCGCGCGCTTGACCCAGGCGGCGCTGGCGCCGGAGAAAGGATTTGAAGTGAGTGAAGTTCCGATCGGCGTCGTCACCGTTTCCGACCGCGCTTCGGCCGGCGTCTACGAGGATAAGGGCGGCCCGGGGATCGAGGCGGCGTTGGCGGCGATCCTGGCGACGCCGTGGCGCGCCGTGCGCCGGCTCGTGCCGGACGAGCGCGACGCGATCGAAGCGGCGCTGAGCGACCTCGCCGACATCGAGGCCTGCTCGCTGATCCTGACCACCGGCGGCACCGGCCCGAGCCCGCGCGACGTGACGCCGGAGGCGACGCGAGGCGGTTTGCGGCCGGCTGATGCCGGGGTTCGGCGAATTGATGCGAACGCGCAGCCTGCTCGAGGTGCCGACCGCGATCCTGTCGCGCCAGATCGCCGGTTTGCGCGGCCGCAGCCTGATCGTCAATCTGCCGGGCAAACCTTCGGCGATCCGCACCTGCCTCGACGCCGTCTTCCCGGCGATCCCCTATTGCCTCGACCTGATCGGCGGCGACCGGCTGGAGACCAATCCCGAGGTCTGCATGGCGTTTCGGCCAAAGGCGTGAGGCGGGGCGCACCTTTCCCCTTGCTACGCGGCAGTCTGATTTTCCCGCCAAATGATGTTCCGCCGTCTTTGCGAGCAACGCGACGCAATCCAGACTAAGCCGTCGCCACAGTCCCGAAGTCTGGATTGCTTCGCTTTGCTCGCAATGACGGCTGCACTGGTTCGACTTAGACACGACGTTCGTTAAAGCTGAGCTTCGATAGCAGCCTTATCGATAACAGACCACACCTTACCGATCTTTTCCTCGCGAAACTCATAGAATACGTTTTCGCTAAAGCATATCCTCCTACCGTTTACATCGAGCCCAAGGAACTTTCCCGTTGGCGTGCAATCGAAGCGTAGCCGGCTTGCGATATAAGGCGGATCGGAAATCAGCAGTTGGATGTTGAAATAAAGATCCGGTATTTCACGAAAATCTCTCTCCAACATCTTGCGATAACCTGACAGCCCGATCGGCTCGCCGTTGTAGCGCACCTCATCGCGGACGAACTGCCCAGCTTCGGCCAGTCCTGCTCATTCAGGCAGGCGATGTAGTCTCGGTAGATGTCGGAGAGGTCGGCTTTCATCCACACCCCCGCGCGCGCCTACCGCCACATCGCGCGCATGCGCGCCGCCAGGTCCACCTTCGGCCCCTCGCTCGGCCGCGCCGCCGGCTCGGGTGGGGCGAGCGGCCAGCTCTGGCGGTCGAAATGTTTCAGCAGCGGCGCCGGGATGAAGCGGGTGCGGCTGGCGAAGACGTGGCGGTCGCCGTTCTTCGGCTGGCCGTGGACATAGAAGCGCTGCGGCGTGATCAGCGTCAATTCGTCGCTCGCCCGCGTCATCGCGACATAGAGCAGGCGGCGCTCCTCCTCGATCTCGTCCGACGAGCCCGTCGCGAGGTCGGAGGGGATGCAGCCGTCGACGCAGTTGAGCACGAACACCGATTTCCATTCCTGCCCCTTGGCGGAATGGATGGTCGAGAGGATGAGATAATCCTCGTCGCGCAGCGGCGGCCCCGCTTCGTCGCTGGTCGCGTCGGGCGGATCGAGCGTCAGTTCGCTGAGGAAACGCTCGCGCGAAGGAAAGCTCGCGGCGATGCGCTCCAGCGCGTCGAGATCGGCCGCGCGCGTGGCGGCGTTGTCGTAGCTCTCCTCGAGGCTGGCGCGCCGCCAGGCGATCGCTTCGCCGAGGTCGCTCGGCCAGGGCGCGCCATGGGCGAGGCGGGCGAGCAGCGCGACGAATTCGCCGAACGCTTCGCGCGCCTTGGCCGGCGGCGAAAGCTCAGCGAGCGTCGCGAAGCCATCGTCGGCCGCCGCGGCGACGACGATCTTCTCGGCGTTTCCCGGCCCGATGCCAGGCAGCAGTTGCGCGACGCGGAAACCGGCGACGCGGTCGCGCGGATTGGCGGCGAAGCGCAGCAGCGCGAGCGTATCCTTGATGTGCGCCGCGTCGAGGAATTTCAGGCCGCCGAATTTGACGAAGGGGATGTTGCGCCGCGTCAGTTCGAGCTCCAGCGCGGCGCTGTGATGGGCGGCGCGGAACAGCACGGCCTGGCTCTTCAGCGTCGCGCCCGCCTCGCGGTTTTCCAATACGCGTAGCGCCACGAAGCGCGCCTGATCGGCCTCCTCGCCGACGGTGACGAGCGCCGGCGGCGCCCCCGCCGCGCGCTCGGTCCAGAGGTCCTTGGCGAAGCGCTCCGGCGCCAGCGCGATGACGGAATTGGCCGCCGCGAGGATCGGCCGGGTCGAGCGGTAGTTGCGGTCGAGCGTGACGATGCGCGCCGGCGGGCTGAAGCTCTGGGGAAAATCGAGGATGTTGCGCACCGTCGCGGCGCGAAAGGAATAGATCGATTGCGCGTCGTCGCCGACCACCGTGAGCCCGCGCCCCAGCGGCCGCAACGCCAGCACGATCTCGGCCTGCAATCGGTTGGTGTCCTGATATTCGTCGACCAGCAGGTGGTCGAAGCGGCTCGCGACGTCGGCGGCGATCTCGGGCTTCGGCCAGCATCTGCGCGAAATAGAGCAGCAGGTCGTCGTAATCGAGCACGCTGTGGCGCTGCTTGGCCTCGACATAAGCCGCGAACAGGCCGCGCAGCGCGTCCTCGTGCGCCGCCGCCCAGGGGAAATGCTTGCCAAGGGTCGCGGCGAGCGTGGCGCGCGAATTGACGACGCGCGAATAGATGGAAAGGCAGGTCGCCTTGGTCGGAAAGCGCGTCTGGCTCTGCGAAAGCCCCGCCTCGTGACGGGCGAAATTCATCAGATCGGACGAATCCTCGCGGTCGTGGATGGTGAACTGCGGATCGAGCCCGAGCCGCGGCGCATATTCGCGAATGAGCCGCGCGCCGATGGAATGGAACGTGCCGGCGTAGGACGGCGTCGAACGCGCCGCCGCCTCGGCTGCGAGCTTGCGCTGCAGCAGCCGCTGCACCCGCCGGTTCAACTCGGCCGCCGCGCGGCGCGAGAAGGTCGCCAGCATGATGCGCTTCGGGTCGGCGCCTTCGAGAATGAGATGCGCGACGCGATGCGCGAGCGTGTTGGTCTTGCCCGACCCGGCGCCGGCGATGACGAGGAGCGGCGCCTGATCGTGCTCGACCGCGAGGCGCTGCGCCTCGTTGAGGTCGTCGAAGAGGCTGGCTCCGAATCAGGGCGGCGGGCATGGCGGGAGGGAAACATGGGTCGGGGGTGGGGGCAAGCGGTGGGGCGACCTACCGTTCGCCCAGCATCGCAAGGGAAGGTAGGAATACGAATAACGCCCATCGAAGTCATCACTGAAGCTCCCGACAGGAATTCGTCGCGTCGCTGCACTTGGGCAACAGATCGTCCCGGGACCGCCTGTGCCTCCCCGGATGACTTTATTCGCCCGTCGTCATAAAAACGCGTGATCGTCCGAATATTTAATGATTGAGTCCCGTCATCATTATTGGCGATCCAGTCCTCGGAAACCTCCTCGACCCTGCTGATAAAGCCCATCTCACTGGCACGGCCCAAGGCTCCGCATTCGCTGCGGCCTGACGGCGAGCGTGGCGAGGGCGGGCGGGACGCGGAAGAACGTGCTATGACGCGCCGTCGAAACTCCGAACGCGCCATGGAGCCGGCGATGAGCGAACTGAACCGCATAACAGTCGATCCGAACCAGTGCGCCGGCCGGCCGTGCCTGCGGGGCCTGCGCGTCCGCGTCAAGGACGTGCTCGATCTGTTGGCGGCCGGCGCCAGCCGCGAGGAAATTCTCGCCGATTACCCGTTGCTGGAAGCCGGCGACATCGTCGCCGCCCTCGAATATGCGGCGCGCCAGAGCGATCACCCGGTGTTGCGCGTCGCCTGATGCGTTTCCTCGTCGACGCGCAACTGCCGCCGGCGCTCGCCAGGCGGCTCGCCGAGCTGGGGCACGAGGCCGAGCACGTCGCCGATCGGCAATTACGGCCGCCTTCACGGATACAGCTCCGGCGCGTTGTTCGAATTGCGGCCATGGAGGTCGAGGCCGCGAGATACGGCGACGCGGCCTCGTCATCACGGGCGGAACGCGTCGCGTCGCGAGATCGGCCGCGCCGCCGCAACTCCCGCGTCTCGACCCTCGCTTCGCGTCCGCTTGGGCTATGAACCGGGCGACCGCGCGCCCTAGACCAAACTAGTTCCCGCACACCTTGCGGCACGCCAGAGCCATGCCCTGCACGTCCGCGCCCGACGCCCGCGCCCGAGCGGGCGCGTAGCCGTCCCAGCACCTCTTTATGCATTGGCCGATGTCTCCTCGCGGCGGCGGCGCCGGGGCGACTGGAATCGTCCGATTGGGGTCGACGGTGTTCTGGGCGTCCGGCGCTCGCTGAACGACGTGGATGCAGGTCCGCCGACCGCGATCCAGATATTCGCCCGGCCGGCATACCGGCATGGGGGGAATGGCGGCACAGGCGCCGTCCCGTCGCTGATATTGCCCCGGCTTGCAGGCGGACGGGTGGTCGCAGCCGTGCGCGCTGGCGTTCCACGTCTCGCCGTGGCGGCACCGATCGGGCCCAGCCGCGATATGCCGACATGAGCCGTCGCGAAGGATCTGGTCGCCGACATTGCAGATTTGTGCCAGCGCGGAGCTCGGAGCGGCGATCCCGACCAATCCGGCGAAGACGCATGCCGTGACGAACGCAAGCGGCAACCGTAGTGCAAAGCGCATATGCCGAAGCCTCGAGCGGGGTGGAGGAGGATGCCCGACGCGAGGGCGAGGGACGCATAGCGTCCGTCATGCACAGCGTCAAATTTGCGCCGCGAGCGCGTTGCCGCTACGAGATTCGGTCGCGCCGCCGGACCGAACGCGCTCATTCATGGCCGGTCAGGCTACGATACGCTCGCACCGGCCATGCGAACGCGTTGGGAAGTTCCTGCACGATGCTCGCGGTGAGCTCCGAGGCGGGAGCGGTGCTCCATTTGTCCCGAATCGTGGGCGACAGCATGACGCCGACGCCGACGAGATAGATGATCACGATCAAGGCAATGAGCATTCGCATCGGTCGGTTCTCCGAATGACGACGGTGTCGCCGTTGCTCAACCTGTCGCAATTGGTTCGCGAGTTCAACAGCCGGTACGTGGCCGATTGTGGACGGCGAGCGGCGGTTCGCTCACCCCTTCGGCAGTCCTCCGAGCCGCTCGATCAGCGCCATCGCCGCGGCGGGGGCCTTGGGCTTGAAGCCGTTGATCACGTAAAGGAAGACTTCGCGCGGCTCCGGCGCCTTCTCAGGCGCCGCGCCAAAACTCTTCAGCCCCTTCGGCGCGCCGCCTTCAGCCCACAACCGGGCGCGCGCCGCCCATTCGTCCAATCCCTTGGGAGGATAGCCGAGTTCCTCGTCTTCGGAAGCCCGCATCAGCCTGACGTAGACGAAGGGCGCGGCGATGTCGGCGATCTCGGGAAACTCGTCGCTGTCGGCGATAACCACGCCGACGCGATAGGCGCGCAGCAGCGCGATGAAGTCGGGAGTGGCGAAGCTCTCGTGCCGGACCTCGACGACATGGCGGATCGCGCAGCCCTCGACGCTATGGGGCAGCAGTTTGAGAAAGTCCTCGAAGTCGGCGGGATCGAATTTCTTCGTCGCCATGAACTGCCAGTTGATCGGCCCGAGCTTCTCCTTCAGCTCGGTCACGCCGCTGGCAAAGAAGCGCTCGATCGAAGAGGCCAATTCGGCGAGCGCGCGGCGATTGGTGGCGAAGCGCGGCCCCTTCAGCGAGAAGACGAAGCCGTCCGGCGTTTCGGCGCGCCACTTGGCGAAGCTCTCGCGCTTCTGCGTCCCATGATAAGTGCCGTTGATCTCGATCGAGGTCAGCTTGCGGCTGGCGTATTCGAGCTCGCGCTTTTGCGGCAGGCCGGCGGGATAGAAGGTCCCGCGCCAAGGCTCATAGGTCCAGCCGCCGATCCCGACGACGATTCTCCCTTGGGTCACGGCGCGTTCCTCATTCCGGGTGGGTCGGATCGATCCAGCGCACGGCTTCCGGCTTCTCCACCGGCTCGATGTCGAGATTGACGGCGACCGCCTCGCCGTCCGAGCGCACCAGCACGCATTCCAGCGCCTCGTCGCGACTGGCGTTGATCTCCTGATGCGGCACATAGGGCGGGACATAGATGAAGTCGCCCGGCCCGGCCTCGGCGACGAATTCCAGCTTCTCGCCCCAGCGCATGCGCGCCTTGCCCTTCACGACGTAGATGACGCTTTCGAGCGCGCCGTGGTGATGCGCGCCGGTCTTGGCGTCGGGATGAATGGTCACCGTGCCCGCCCACAGCTTCTGCGCGCCGACGCGGGCGAAATTGATCGCCGCCTTGCGGTCCATGCCGGGCGTCTGCGCGGTGTTGGGGTCGAGCGAGCCCGCGGCGACGACGCGCACGCCGTCGTGCTTCCAGGCGGGCGTGGGGGAATCGTGATCGTGAGCCATGGACGAGGCCTCGCCGGAGGAGGGGCCGGCGCGTCGGAGGCGCCGAGGAGCCCGAACATAGCGCCGCGCGATCGCGCCGGCCAGGGCTCGGCGGATTCTCGCGGCCCCGCGTCGCCTAGAGGAGAGGCGCCAGCGACAGCCCGGCCATCGCCAGAAAGATCGGCCATGCGAAATGGCGTCCGCGGCTGCTGACGAAAATCACGATCGCGGTGACGCAAAACGTCGCGGCGACCATGATCGGCACGAGACGGCCCGACGCGCCGGGCGTCTCGACGGACAACGCGATCAGGATTGCCGCGAAGCCCCACCAGGCGATCGTCGTCAAATGCCAGGCGAACCGCAGCGTCCGCCGGGCGCGCGCGCTCCGCGCGAGAAGTCCCTGCCGAGCCTCCGGCAAAAGCAAGGGTCCGATGAACAGACGTTCGCCGAGAATCGAGTGCGCCGCCCCCAGGGCGAGCGCGAGGATCGCGGCGAGGAGCAGGGCGATCCGCGTCATCCATTTCCTCCCGTACGGTTGCGTATGGAGACGCTACATCGGCTCTCTTGCTCCTGTCAATACGCATGCGTATGGTGCGGCATGAATGGCCGGCTGGGAAGGCGGGAATGGATCGACGCCGGGCTGAAAGCGCTCGGCGAACACGGCGTCGAGGCGGTGCGCGTCGAGCGCCTTGCCGAAGCGCTCGAGGTGACCAAGGGCAGCTTCTACTGGCACTTCAAGGACCGCGCGGCGTTGCTCGAGGCGCTCCTCGAAGCGTGGCGCGCCAGCGCGACCAGAGCCGTCATCGACGAGGTCGAGGCGAAGGGGGGCGACGCGGTCGCCCGGCTGCGCGCTCTGTCGATGATCGTTCCGCGCCTCGACAGCCGTTTGGAGTGGGCCGTTCGCGTCTGGGCCGGCAAGGACGAGAGGGCGCGCGCCGCGCTCGGCGAGATCGATCGCCGCCGGATCGACTATCTCACATCGCTGTTTTGCGAGCTCTCCTTCACGCGGGAGGAGGCTGTGGCGCGCGCCCGCCTCGCCTACCACGCGCTGGTCGGCCGGCTCGCGATGAACGAGCGCATCGCGCGCGCGGATCGCCTCGCCGAGCGCCTCGACATCATCATTCCGATGCTGGTGCGCAGGCCGTGACGGACCGGTCGCTCGTCGCGAACTTCGCGTCAGTCCTGACGTCAGAAATCGGCGTCGGCGAGCGGATCGGGGCCGTATTTATTCGGCCCGACGTTTCCTCGCATCATGAATGCGATGATCATTACGATCGACCCAAACGGGATCAATTGCCCGAGATACCACCATCCGGACCAGCCGAGGTCGTGCAGCCGACGGACCGCCACCGCGACCGAGGGCGCGATCAGGGCGAGAAGGACAGCGCCCATCAATACGACGAGGACTATGAACCCGACGATCGGCATCGTGCCTTCCGCCGACGTCATCATGTAGCCGATGGCGAAAACGACTGCGTAGACCACGCTGATGGCGAGGGTCGCGAACAGCATGAACCACCAATATTCGGACCGGCGCGCCCGGCCCTCAAACCCCGCGTATTTCAGCCGCAGGCAGGTTTGCGCCGCCTCCAGGAAGCTCATCGCCCCTCCGTCCGCGGGCGCCGCCGAACGCGTCGCGAACCGCTCGGTGGCGTCGCCCGTCATCGCGCCGGCGCGATCGCGGATGGACGAGGGCGGGCCCTGTCGCGGTGGCGGTGGCGCGGGCGGCGCAGCAGCGGGGAACATGGCCTTGAGCGCGGCCTGATCGGCGGCCCGGCCCCAGGCGTCGGCGCCCTCGGTCCACACCAGCGTATCCACGGTCAGGCGGCCGTCCCGCGCATAGTCGCGAAGCTGATCGAGCGAGTAGGGGCCATAGGTTTCCGGCGGAATGTGCAAATGCCATTGCGGCGCGCCCGGCGCCGTTGAAAACCTGCCCTTCGAATTGGGATCGATTTGCGTCACGATCATGCCCCCCGGATGCTGAATTGTTTGTCTTGGCCGACATTTCCCCAATTGCGTCGGCCAGGCGCCAAACCTGCGGCGGTTCTGGGCCGCTGGCAAGGCCGAATTGCCGCAGCGTGATCACCACGCACAGCGGGACGCGCCGGATTCGACCTTGCCCGCTCTTCGCCGGCCCAAAAGCCGGGCGGTCTGAAAGGCGCGCATCGGGCCTCTCTACGGCGCGCCGAGGCGTGCGGACTAGGCGACTTCGGCGGGCGACTGTGCTAATTTTGTGACTGGCGGAGAGGCGCCATGAGCGAAACGCGCAAGATCGCAGCGATCCTGGTCTCGGATGTGGTCGGCTACAGCCGGCTCGCCGGGTCGGATGAAGAACGCACTCTGGCGCGGCTGCGCGCGCTTCGCAGCGACCTCATCAATCCAACCGTGGCCACGCACAACGGCCGCGTCGTCAAGAGCACCGGCGACGGCAGTCTCGTCGAATTTCGCAGCGTCGTCGATGCGGTTCGCTGCGCTGTTGCGATGCAGAAGGGCATGGTCGAGCGCAATGCCGGCCTCCCGCCCGACCGCCGCATCGTGTTCCGCGTCGGCATTCACCTCGGCGACGTCGTCGAGGAAAGCGACGGCGATCTGATGGGCGACGGCGTCAACATCGCGGCGCGATTGGAGGGGATCTCCAGTCCCGGCGCGATCTGTCTTTCCGAAGACGCCTACCGCCAGGTGAAGACGAGGCTCGATCTCACCGTCACCGATCTGGGCAGGACTCAGCTCAAGAATATCGCCGAGCCGATCCGAGCCTATTCCGTCCAGGTCGGGAAAGCCGGACGACCGAGCGAGTTCAGGCGCGCGCGCCGTCGCCGGCTTGTCGCCGCCGCCTGGCTTGCGGCGCCGATCGTGCTCGGCGGCGGAATCCTATGGCTCTACTCCGGGGCCCGGCCCGAGGCGCCTGTCGCCTCGCTGGCGGCCGACGCGGCGCCGACCCAGGACGCGTCGCCGGCCCAAAAGGACCCCGCCAAGCCGGCGCCGCATATAGCCCTGAAGCAAGCGTATTTGCCGCCTGCGGTTCAAGTGTTTCGCAGGGGCGCGTGGAAACTCAGGCCCCGCGGCGGCGGCGCTCCGCCATCGTCCGAGGCTGCGCCCTCCGAGGAGAGTTTCTGTCATTTCGGCGAGGGTTCCTGCCGGAGAGTTCGCGGCGACCTCCCCGCTAATGTCGCGACGCCCCAGCCGGCGCCGACGTTCGCCCTCGCGATCGCGCCCTCCGGGGAGAGTTTCTGTCATTTTGGCGAGGGTTCCTGTCGGAGAGTTCATGGCGCCAGCGGATCCGGTGTGGCCGCTCTCCCCGCGCCGCCGACCGCCGCCGACCAATCTCCATAAGTTTTCCGAGACGGCGCCGGCGGATGGAAAAGCTGATACACGCGTGCGGCCCGCGCCCTCCCTCGGCTCATAGATTGCGGCGATCTCTCCCATGGAAGCGGCGAGAATGAACTCAACCCGGCAAGCCCCGTCCGTGCATCTCGGCGCCGGCGCCCACTGGCGCAACTGGGTCGGCAACCAGTCGTTCGTCGCGCGCCACAGAAACGAGCCTGCGTCGGAAGACGAACTCGCCGCGCTGGTGCGCGAAGCCGCCCGCCAGAATCTGAGCGTGCGCGTCGCCGGCTCCGGCCATTCCTTCACGCCGGTCGTGGCGACCAGCGGCCTGCTGCTCAGCCTCGAGAACATGCAGGGCGTCGCCGCCGATCTCGCGCGCAAGCGCGTCACCGTGCGCGCGGGGACGAGGATCGGCGACATCGGCCGCGCGCTGAAAGACATGGGGCTGTCGCTCGCCAATCAGGGCGACATCGACACCCAGGCGATCGCCGGCGCGCTGTCGACCGGCACGCACGGCACGGGGATCACACTCGGCTGTCTCTCGACACAGGCGGTCGGCATGCGCCTGGTGCAGGCCGACGGCGCCATCCTCGACCTCGACATCGACGCCGACCCCGAGACCATGGCCGCCGCGCAGGTGGCGATCGGGATGCTCGGCGTGATGTCCACCGTCACGCTGCAGGCCGTCGACGCCTACAATCTCCGGGAGAAGCAGTGGCGCGACGATTTCGAGGCTTGCATGGATGCGCACGACGACCTCGCCGCCAACAACCGCCATTTCGGTTTCTTCTGGTGTCCAGTCCCGGAGTCCCGCCATCTCTACTGCCTGCCGGACCTCGCGGCGGTGTCGCCGACCAAGCGCGAGCATGACGTCTGCGAAATGAAGGTGATGAACGTCACCGACGAGGCGCCGTTCGCCGACGAGAAGACCTTCGAGCGCGTCGCCTACAGCTCGGAGATCTACCCGATCGAATACGTGCCCAATTTCCACGAGCTCGAATATGCGGTTCCCGTCGAGCACGGCAAAGAGGCGCTGCGGCAGGTGCGCGACCTCATGCTGACGAAACACACCAACTGCATCTATCCCGTCGAATACCGCTTCGTCGCCGCTGATTCTGGGATGCTGAGCCCCTACTATCAGCGCGCCAGCGTGACGATCTCCGTCTCCGGCGGCCCCGGCGTCGACTATTGGAACTATCTCGCCGACGTCGACGCGATCCTGCGTCCGTGCAAAGCGCGGCCGCACTGGGGCAAGCTGCATTTCAACACGCGGGAGGACATGCCCGCGCTCTACCCACGCTATGAGGATTTCGAAGCGATCCGCCGCCAACTCGATCCGGAAGGGCGGTTCTTGAACGATCATCTGCGCGGGCTGTTCGGGTGACGGGGGCGGCCGGGGCCGACGCCTCCGGATGTTCGCAGCTCTCGCCGCCACGGCTTAGTCGGGGACCGCATGACAGACATCAAACAGGCGCGCGAAGCGCTGGCCGACCGGATCCTCGAAGGAGACGGCTTGGCCTCGCGCGCGCAGCGCCGTGCTGCGTTCGACAAGGCAGCGATCGCCGAGCCGCTGCGCACGCTGATCGAAAAGGTCGCCGGGCGCGCCCACGAGATCGCCGATGTGGACATTGCCGCGGCGCGGGCAGCGGGCCTCAGCGAGGACCAGATCTTCGAGATCGTCATTTGCGCCGCGGTCGGCGAGGCGACGCGGCAAGACGAAACTGCGCTCGCGGCCCTCGACGCCGCGACCCGGAAAGAATGACGATGCGCCTCACCATCCTCGACAGGGGCCACGGTTTCGGCGCAAAGGCGCTGCTGGCGATCATTCGCGCGGTGTCGCGCCAGCCGGCGCCCGAGGTCGTCAAGTTGGTCATGTACCGTCCCGATTTCTTCGGCGCGCACATGAAGGCGGTCACCCACGAAGCGATGCGCGGACCATCCGCATGGTCGGTCGGCGACCGCGAGCTGATGGCGGCGTGGGTGTCGAAGACGAATGGGTGCGAGTATTGCATCAGGGCCCACACTGCCGTCTCGGCGAGGGCGTATGGCGATGAAGCGAAGGTCGTGGCGGCGCTCTCCGATCCTGATGCAGGCGTCATGGAGGAACCGCTGCGGGCGACGTTGCGCCTGCTCGCCAAACTGGCGCGCGAACACGCCGTGGACGCAGACAACATGCGCGCGGCGCTCGCCGCCGGCGCCTCGCGCCAGCAGATCGAGGACGCGCTCGCGGTCAGCTTCGCATTCAATACGATCAATCGGTTGGCCGACGCCTTCGAATTCTCTGTGCCGGGACCCGAAGCCCTCAAGGCCGGCGCGAAGGTTCTGCTCGCGCGGGGCTACCGTTGAGCACGGCGGAGCGACGACATTGTTAAGGAAAGGTCGGCGGCCGGGGTCCAAGTCCGGACAGGACTCTTGTTCGCATCTGCCGTATCGGAGACGAGCGGAGCGCGTTTTGAAATCGCTAAACCGCTAAGCATTGTCGATCTGTCCTAAGCTAATCTTGCCAATCTCCATTAAGGGCGAAGGCGCTGCGCATCGTGGCGATGTCGGGTCGTCGAGGCGCGCTCCAGTCTCATCGCCGGGTAAGTCGAAATGCGGTTCAAGGTCGAAGGCAAGCGCCGAGCGTCCGAATAGGCTCCGGGGGTCGTGTGCGCGACCGCCGGGGGGTGCATCGCGCCGCCACCGCGTGCCGCATTGTGTCCGCCTCTCGGTGTGACTGATTGATCCCCGCGCAGAGATGGCTTGCGTTATGTGATTGGAGGGGAGGGCTTGCCGACCCCTATCGCCTTGCTGTTTGCATAAATCGCCGGAGCGCCGCCAGCCATTTGGCGAATCCGTCATTTTCAAAAAATTTGGTCCAATGGTCGTATTCGTCCGCGGCGCAGTCGAAGGTCGCCGACCATTCGACAAAGGCCTTGTTGGTCTCGGCGATCGGCGCAACACGAATTGTCGCGACGTAATTGCGCACCGGAAATGGCGGAGGATCGCAAAGCGAGTAGGTGTAAGAGCGGTCGACGTCGGAATGGGCGAGCAATTTTTGCCTGATGACTTTTTCTCCCACAATTACACGGCGGACGGCCGCGACTTGATCGCTGGCCTTGCCGTCTTCGATTGTGGTCTGGCTTTCGACGCCCGCCCAAGCGTAGTGGTCGAAAGGACGAATGACGGTCCACACCTCCTCGGCGGGGTGATCCAGCACCACGCTGTAATATGATTTCGCCATTCCATCACCTTTTGTCGCGGGCGTCGTGCCCAAGCCCCCAACAATGGGGCGACACGCGGCGAACACAACCCGATTACGACTGTCTGATTGTCTCTCAAAACCAACGCGAGCTTCGAGGCCGTGGCGTCATCGGCCAGCGCGTCTCGCGAAGACAAAGGCTCGCCGTCCCGGATCACGTGTCAGGGCATGGGGCGGGTTGGGGCGATGCTCGAGGGCATCCGTCGCCATATGAGCGCGGAGAGTCAATCGAACGCCTGATGCAGGATTCTTGATATTTCAAACACGGCGACCGTCTGCTTCGGGGCGATACCGCCTGTTCACCGTGCATCGCGCAACTTTGCGACTGGGGGGAAAGCGGCCGTTCGCAACGAAGTTGAGTAGTGACCTTCGCCCTTATATTTTCGCCATGTGGTTCGGCGAGGGGTCCGAGCGCCGACGGTCCTGGCGAGTTGGGATTGCCTTTCAAGGCGATCTCGCTGAATGAAACAGGACGTAGGGATTGCGGCGGCGGCTTAGTCTGGATCGCCGCGCTTCGCTCGCGAAGACGGCTGGATCTGGTTCGAGCCAAATTCTGAGCGCTTTAGCGCTCGCGACAAGTGAAGGAGCATCGATAATGGCCAATCATCACGCTCTCGCGGCAGGCAATTGCGCGGTCGTCACCGGCGGCGCGTCCGGCATCGGCCTCGCGGCGGCGAGGCGCTTCGCCGCGATGGCGCTGAACGTCGTGGTCGCCGATCTCGCCGGGGATCGGCTCCAGGCGGCGGCGGCCGAGGTCGTCGCGGCCTCCGCCGCCGGCAAGGACGGCGTCCTCGCGGCGCCGACGGACGTCAGCCGCCCCGCCGACATCGAGGCGCTGGAGGCCCGCGCGCGCGAGCGCTTCGGCTCGGTCCAGGTGCTGATGAACAACGCCGGCGTCCAGCCGGGCAGCTCGATGTTCGGCGACGCCGAGGCGTGGCGGCGCACCCTCGAGGTCAATCTCTGGGGGATCATTCACGGCAGCCGGATTTTCGCGCCGCGCATGATCGAGGCGCGGCGTCCCGGCCTCATCGTCAACACCGGATCGAAGCAGGGCATCACCACGCCGCCGGGCGATCCCGCCTACAATGTCTCCAAGGCGGGGGTGAAGGCGTTCACCGAAGCCTTGCAGCATGAACTGCGCAACATCGAGGGATGTCGCGTCTCCGCGCATCTGCTGATCCCCGGCTTCGTCTTCACCGGGCTCACCGCGCGCGGACGGAGCGAAAAGCCGGCGGGCGCGTGGACGCCCGATGAGACGGTCGCCTTCATGCTCGAGCGTCTGGAAGCGGGCGATTTCTATATCCTCTGCCCCGACAACGACGTCAGCCGCGCGACTCGACGAACGGCGCATCGCCTGGGCCGCCGGCGACATCATCGAGAACCGCCCGGCGCTGTCGCGCTGGCATCCCGATTTCGCCGAGGCGTTCAAGGCGAGCGTCAGGGACTTGTGACGGGTCTCCTCGAAGCGGATTCCCGATGCTTTCTGAAAATCGGAATTCGTGCTATGGTTTTTTTAACGGGCTCCCCGATCGCGGCAGTTCGCAGCGCACGGGCGCGAGGGCCGACACAGGCCGATCGCGCCCTTGACGCGGGCTATGAGTTTGAAATATCTTGTGTTTTCTAGAAAACGTCAAGCGAAATCCTTGACATTGCTTGACAGGACTTCAGCAGACTGACAAAAGTTGACGCCGGGCTTGACGGGACGCGCTACCGCGCCGGCGGGCGGAGATAATCCGTCAACCCCTTGGCGAGATGGTCGAAGGCGAGCCGTATGCGGCGCGTCGCCTTCGAATCCTCGTGCGTGACCAGCCAGACGTCCAGGGCGTAGCGCAGCGCGCCGGGCAGCACGGCGACGAGCCCGCTGGTGCGGCGGGTGCGGCGGGCGATCGCCTCCTGGCAGCCGCCGATGCCGACCCCGGCGCGCAAGGCCGCGAGTTGGGCGAGATCGCTGTCGCAGCGGAAGCCGAAGCTCTCGCGCGAGAACGGCGCCATTGCGGCGCCGACCGACGAACGAACGGTCGTCCTTGTCGAAGCCGATGAGGCAATGGCCGGCGAGGTCGGCGACCGTGCGCGGCGCGCCGAACCTCGCGAGATAGTCGCGATGGGCATAGAGCCCGATCGGCGAGCGGCCGATGCGGCGCGCGACAAAGTCGCTCTGGGTCGGACGGGTCATACGGACGGCGATGTCGGCGTCAGCGAGCGCCAGGTCCTCGTTGCGATTGGTGAGCGCGAGTTCGAGC
>CAWEYC010000028.1:0-19866 GCA_963813195.1 uncultured Alphaproteobacteria bacterium
CCGACGCGCCGGGAGTCCGCGGCAATCCGCCACGCTTTCTTGGCGGTTTGGGGCGTTTCTGTTATATGCTGGCGGAAAACAAGGCGCTTCGCATTGCGAGCGCCGCCTTGGAGCAGCTGATGGCCTATTGCGACTTCGCCGCGCTGGAGCGCACGCCGCTCGAGCGCGACCCCTTTGATTATGTTGTCGTGCCCGACTTCCTCAGAAGCGAGCTTTTTCCCTCAGTAATCGCCGACTATCCCAAGGTTCCGGGTCCCGGCTCCCATCCACCGGCCGAACTCTCCATCCGCGGCCATTTCCTTGCGCTGATGGATGAGTTGCGCGGGCCCGAATTCCAGTCGGCGATCGAGCGCAAGTTCGACATCGATCTGACGGGGCGCCCGACCATGTACACGGTGCGCGGCTTTATTCGGGAGAAGGACGGCTCGATCCACACGGACTCCAAAACCAAGATCATCACCGTCCTCCTCTACATGAACGAGCGCTGGCAGGAGGACGCCGGGAGGCTCCGCTTGCTGCGCGGTCCGGACGATCTCGATGACTACGTCGCGGAAGTGCCGCCCTACGGCGGGACGTTGCTGGTCTTCCGCCGCGCCGAGAATTCCTGGCACGGCCACAAGCCGATCTCGGGCCAGCGCCGAGCGATTCAATTGAATTGGGTGACGTCGCAGGAAGTGGTCGATGGCGAGCAGCGTCGACATCAGTTCTCGACAAGGTTAAAAAAATTCAAGAACATGTTGATACCGGGTTCGGCGGCCTAAGGCCGAGGAAGGCGCGGCCGCGGCGATTTGCGGCGACGAGGGGATGACTCTGGCGCTGGGCCAGGCTGCGGCGGACAGAGCGGATTGTGAAGGGACTTGCCATGATGAAAAAGACAGTGGGGATCGCCTTTTCGGCCATTCTGCTCGCTGGCGCGTTTGGTCTATCGGCGACCAGCGCCGGAGCCGCCGAAAGCGTGATGAAGCAGTGCGGCGCGGAATGGAAGGCGGCCAAGGCGGCCGGCACCACCAACGGCCAGACCTGGCAGGAATTCCTGAAGAATTGTAAGGCCGAGAAGGCCGGAGCCGCCGCGCCTGCCGCAGCCCCCGCCGCGGAGACTGCTCCTGCGCCCGCCGCCGCCCCTGCGCCCGCTCCGACTCCCACCGCCGCCGCCGCCGCGGCGCCGAAGAAGCCCACGCCGAAGAGGGCCGCCGCGGCGGCGACCGGCGCCGGCGAATTCACCACCGAGGCGGAAGCCAAGGCGAAGTGCCCGACCGACACCGTCGTCTGGGTCAACACCAAGTCCCATAAGTTCCACTACTCCGGCCACCGCAGCTACGGGACCACCAAGCAAGGCGCCTATATGTGCCAAGCCGACGCCACCGCAGCCGGCGACGTCGCCGCCAAGGGCGAGAAGCCGAAGGAATAAGCGTCGCATCGAAACCGTCGGTCCTTCGACGCCGCTTCGCCTGGAGAAAGCGAGGCGGCGTTTTGCTTTTGTGGGAGGGGAAAATGCCAGAAAGCTGCTGCCATCCCATCGGCGCGCACGAGCGCCTGCGCTTACCCGACACCTATGTGTCGAGCCTGATGCTCGATCGCGCGCTCGACGCCATCGTCCGCCGAATCGGCACGATCGACCGCGACCACGACATTCCCTACCTCGCCGGCTACAGCCTTGACGGCAAGCGCGTCTACATCGACCGGCGCCTGCCCGAGAGCTTCCCCTACAAGGGCCGCGCGATCGCCGTGGATCGCTATCTGCTCCTGCACGAGGAGGTCGAAAAGACGCTGATCGACCAGCTCGGCCTGCATTATCAGCATGCGCACCAGATCGCGACGCGGGCCGAGGAGGCCGCCGTGCGCGCCGACGGAATCTCTTGGCGCGCCTACGACCGGTTCATGCAGACCAATGTCAAGCGAATGGGTGACGAGCGGCTGACCAAGCTGCCGCCCGATCTCGACCTCAAGCCCTATCGCGACGAGCACGATTACGATCTGATGCGGCGCATGGCCGCGGCCGCCGGGGACCCCGCGCATCCCGCGCACGGCGACGCCTCGCTGCGCCGCCGCCTCGACGCGGCGCTCACGGCCCCCGCCGCGAAGGCGGAGGCAGCGGAGGAAAAGCGCAGCAGCAAGTGACGCTCCAGCCGGCGCTCAAGCGATCCTGGCGCAGTGGAACGCCCAGGTTTTGTAGGGAAAGGTGACTTGCGCCTTGCCCGCCAGCGCCGGCGTCGCGGCGATGACGTCGCGCACCCCGGCGACGACCCGGCCTTGCTCGGCGGCGCCGAGCGCGGCGATGAAACTGGTCGACAGCACGCGATCGACGATGACCCGTTCGGGCGACCCGACATGCTCGTGGGCGAACTGGCGTTCCTCGATCGGCGAAAAGCCCTCTGCGGGAAAGACATCGCGCCAGCGACCGCTGGAGAAGCGCGGCGTATCGGCTTCGTAGGGAGCGAGGACGCGCGTGAGCGCAGCGACCCAGTCGACGCTCTCGTCGCGCAAGTTCTAGACGAGACCCAACACGCCGCCGATCTTCAGCACGCGGCGCATTTCGGCGAGCGCCGCGCGGCGGGCGAACCAATGAAACGACTGCGCGCAGACGATCGCGTCCATCGACGCGTCGGGCAGCGGAATGCGCTCGGCCGTTCCGGGCATAGCGGCGACGTCGGGGTTTGCGTCGATGAGCTGTTGCAACATCGCCGGCGCCGGCTCGACGGCGGTGAGCGTCGCGCCAGTGGCGCGTAGCCGCGGCAGAAACTTGCCCGTACCGGCGCCGAGGTCGAGAACCGCCTTGCCTGGCCCGAGATGAAGATCTTCACGCAGCCAATCGATTATGCCCTGCGGGTAATCCGGCCTCCCGGCGACATAGGCGCCGGCCTTGGCCGAGAAACCGGCGGAGGCGGCGGGATGGACGCCAGCAATATCGGACACAGGAGCCTCGGGCGGTTTCTCGGTTCCGGCGACGAAATACCTGCGTCGTCGCGCGCTATCAAGTGTGGGGCGAGAATCCAGGCCGGGCCTCACGCATTCATGCCTCGCGGACCTCTTCGTCCTTCCCCTGCGTGATGAGCCGGGCGCTGCGCTGGCCGCTTGCATAAATCCATAGCCAGTTCATCGCCACGCTCAGGCGGTGGCGAATTCCGATCAGGAAATAGATATGGGCGAGGCCCCATGTCCACCACGCCAGCCTGCCGCGGAGTTTTATCCATCCGAAATCGATGATAGCGGCCCGCTTGCCGATCGTCGCCAGACTGCCGCTGTGGCGATAATGGAAGGCGCCCGCCGGGGACAGTCCGGCGAGACGGGCGCGGATGATCGCGGCCACATAGGAGCCTTGCTGCTTGGCGGCGGGCGCTATGCCCGGAACCGGGTTGCCAGAGGAATCGTTGACGGCGGCAGTGTCGCCGATGGCGAAGACGTTGGGATGGCCAGGAACGCTCAGATCAGGCTGAACGACGATGCGCCCGGCGCGGTCGGCCGGCGTTCCCAACCACTGCGCCGCCGGAGACGCCTGCACGCCGGCCGCCCACAAAATGGCTTCGGCGGCGAGGTGTTGATCGCCAAAGACGACGCCCTTCGCCGTGCACTGAGTCACCGACCGTCCAAGCTCGATTGTTACGCCAAGCCGCTCCAAGGCCTGGTGCGCATAGCGGGCGAGATCCTCGGCAAATCCGGGCAGCACGCGCTCGCCCGCTTCGATCAGCACGACGCGCGTCTTCCGCGTATCGATGTGGCGGAAATCCTCGCGCAGAGTTTCATGCGCGAGTTCGGCGATCGTTCCCGCCAATTCGACCCCGGTCGGGCCGCCGCCGATGATGACGACCGTCAGCAGAGCCGCGCGGCGCGCGGGATCGCTTTCGCGTTCGGCGCGCTCGAACGCCGTCAGGATTCGTCGCCGCATGGTGGTGGCGTCCTCGAGCGTCTTGAGGCCTGGCGCGAACCGTTCCCATTCGTCGTGGCCGAAATAGGCATGTCGGACGCCGGTCGCCAGCACCAGCGTATCAAAACCGAGCGCGCCGCCGTCTTCCAGAAGCACCTCGCGCGCGGCAACATCCACACCCGCGACGGCGCCGAGCAAGGTCGTGACATCCTTCCGTTTTCGCAGAAGGTGACAAATCGGCCACGCGATCTCCGATGTCGCCAATGAACTCGTCGCGACCTGATACAGCAGAGGCTGGAACAAGTGGTGGTTGCGCCGATCGACGACCGTGATGCGCACGGGGGCGCCGGCAAGATGTTTGACGAGCTCGAGCCCACCGAATCCGGCGCCGACAATCACAACGTGATGGCCAGTTGACGTTGCCACGCAGGTTAAGCTCCTCGATGGGTTTCTGGCCGTACCAGCTTGAACGCCCAGCTTTTGTCGAGTTCGCGTCCGGCGTGCGTCTTCTGCGCCGCGCCCACACCCCGGCGAGCCGGTCCTCGGCTCAGGTCCGCCACGTGCTTTGCGCAACCATCCAGAGCGCAAGCGCTCCATATGTCGAGACGATGGCGACTCGGATCCAATGGGTCGTCGTCAGCAGCCGATAGCGCTCAAGCGAAAGACCGCCGCCTTGCGTTTCCAGCCGCGCCATCAGCGGGCCCCACCAAACAGCCGTACCGAACAGCAGCGCGCCCTGCAAAGCGGAGCCCACCCACGTCTCCCAGGCAGGGACCCCAGGAGCGCGCCACCATAGCATAAGAGTGGCGGCGACGATGAGAAGCGCCGCAGGCGCCAGAATGACTCCCCAGATTCCCCGCCACCATGCAGCGTGATAAGCATGAAACTCGCGCTCGCCGACGTAGACCCACAACTGGTAGCTCGAAAGCTGCACGAGCCAAACTTGTCCAACGCCGTAGAGGCTCAGAGCGCAAGTTCCGAGCAGCAACCATTGGGTCTCGCTCATCGCGGTCACTCCCTGTTGCGACGATGCGTCTGGCTCGCGCTTTCGAGGCTCTCCGCGACCTCCTCGAGCACGGACGCCATGAGCGCCCGGAGCTCCGGTTCGACCGAACGCAGGCCAAGCTCATAGTCCGCCGATCGCGCCGCCTCCAGTTTGCGCAGCAAATTGCGCCCGCGTGACGTCGTTCGGACCACCTTTCGACGTCGATCGGCTACATCTTCCACTCGTAAGATCAGGTTTTGTTGCGCGAGACGTTCGATCATCTGGCTCAGTGCGGCTCCCGATGCCGACAATTCCTCGGCGAGGTCCGCCATCGGCGCCGATCGACGTCGTTCGATCCGGCTCAGTAGCAACATCTGCGGGAGAGTGACCGTCGCCTCATTCATGACCGCGAACGCCGACCCGGCGCTGTGCGATATCAGGTCCACGAGGCGCCGCAGCGCGTCAGCGGCTCGAACTCGGGTCCGCAATGGAGCCAGCGTCATTCACCTCGGCGCAGCCTCATCGATCACTTAAGGTAAGTTAACAATTAATGTGACTTTGTCAAACTCCTGGCGCGAAGCGAGACCCAGCGGCTCAACGCAATATTTGACTCAAGAACAGCTTTGTTCGCTCGTGGCGGGGGTGGTCGAAGAATTCCGCGGGCGCGTTGATCTCGACGATCTCCCCGTCGTCCATGAACACCACGCGGTCGGCAACCTGCCGGGCGAATCCCATTTCGTGGGTGACGACGATCATCGTCATGCCGTCCTGGGCGAGCGCGGTCATCGTGTCGAGCACTTCCTTGACCATTTCCGGATCGAGCGCCGAGGTCGGCTCGTCGAACAGCATGATCTTCGGGGTCATGCACAAGGCTCGGGCGATCGCGACGCGTTGTTGCTGGCCGCCCGAAAGCTGGCCCGGATATTTGTGCGCCTGCTCGGGAATTTTCACCCGAGCGAGCAATTTCATCGCGAGTTCTTCCGCTTCGCGCTTGGGCGTCTTGCGCACCCAGATCGGCGCCAGCGTGCAATTCTCGAGGATCGTCAGATGCGGGAAGAGATTGAACTGCTGGAACACCATGCCAACTTCGCGGCGCACCTCATCGATGCGTTTGACGTCGGCGGTGAGTTCCACTCCATCGACGCGAAGGACGCCGCGTTGATGCTCCTCGAGCCTGTTGACGCAGCGAATCAGCGTCGACTTGCCCGAGCCCGACGGACCGCAGACGACGATGCGTTCGCCGCGCCCCACGGTGAAATTGATGGCGCGCAGCACATGGAACGAACCGTACCATTTGTGCACATCGACGAACTCGATCGCATTTCCGTTGTCTGCCGCCATCGGCCCGATTTCCTTTCAGCGCCTTCGCCCGAGGCGGCGCTCCATCGCTGCCGAATAACGCGACATCGCGTAGCAAAAGACGAAATAGAACAGCGCGGCGAACGCATAGCCGGTGGGCGTGATCGTCGGTCCGCTCCACACCGTGTCCTTGAATGCGTTGTCCATCGCAAACAGAAAGTCCGTCATGCCGACGATCGACACGAGCGTCGTGTCCTTGAACAGGCCGATGAAATTGTTGACGAGGCCGGGGATCACGAGCGTCAGCGCCTGGGGCAGGATGACGAGCCCCATCATGCGCCAGTAGCCGAACCCAAGCGCCATCGCGCCCTCGTACTGACCGTTGTCGAGGGACTGTAGACCCCCGCGCACTTCCTCGGCCATATAAGCCGCGGCAAACAACGCCGTGCCGACGAGGGGCGGCACGAAGCGATCCGGAAGCCACCCCGGAGGCAGGAATAGGGGCAGCATGTTGTTGGCCATGTAGAGAACGGTGATGAACGGCACGCCGCGCACGAACTCGATGAAAACGACGCTGGCGCCTCTGACGATTGGCAGGCTGGAGCGACGCCCCAACGCCAGGAACACGCCCAGAGGCAGCGAAAACACAATTCCGACCAGCGCGGTCAGCAAGGAAACGAAGATGCCGCCCCACAGCAACGTGTCAACCACCGGCAAGCCTAGGTTCTGCGCGCCGTGCAACAGCACGAAGGCGAAAACAGGGAAGGCGAGAAAGAATAGGAGCGCGCCGAGACCGCGACGCGGCGCGCCCGTCCATAGCAGCCACACGATCAGCGCGCCGCCGACGACCTCGACGGCGTCGATACGCCAGCGCTGCCCGACGGGATAGGAACCATACCGAAGATAGTCGAATTTTTGCGCGATGAACGCCCAGCAGGCGCCGTCCTGATTGGCCCGGCAAAGCGCGCCGTCGGGGGCCGACCATATGGCTCGCGTGGTCGCCCAGGCGATCAGCGGCGGCAACACCCACAGACCGACCGCGACGAGCGCCAGCGTGATCGCGCTCGACAGGGGCGACGAAAAGAGGTTGGCGCGCGCCCAAGCGATCACGCCGCTCGAGAGAAGCGGCGGCGGCAGAACCGGTTCGGCGGCGACGCGGACATAGGCGACGCCGGAATTCCGCGGGGCCGCCATTCCTAGCGTTCCTTCAGCGCGTTGCGCGCGTTGAAAAGGTTGAGGGCGAAGGAGACGATCAGCGAAATCACGAGATAGACGGCCATCGTGATCCCCATCACCTGCACGGCCGCATGGGTCTGGTTGAGCACCGTTCCCGCGAAGATCAGCACGAGATCGGGATATCCGACGAATACCGCAAGGGACGAGTTCTTGATGATGTTAAGATATTGCGAGGTCAGCGGCGGGATGATGAGGCGCATCGCCTGGGGGATCACGACCAGCTTCATCGTCAGCGAGCGATGAAGCCCGAGCGCCCCTGCGGCCTCGCTCTGGCCGTGAGGCACCGCGAGCACGCCCGCACGCACGATCTCGGCGATGAAGCCGGCGGTGTAGGTGACGAGCCCGAACGTCAGAGCCGCGAATTCGGGATACACTTGCAGGCCGCCGCGGAGATTGAAGCCGGAGAGCTGGGCGAGGGAAAAGCCGATCGGTTCGCCCGCCGCGAAATAGGCGAGCGTCGGCAGACCGATGATCGCGACGACGGCGACGGGCGCGACGGGCGCCCGCTCGCCGGTCAAAGCCTGGCGCCGACGACCCCAGAAATGAAACGCCGACACGCCAAGGACCGCGAGTGCAAAAGCGGCGAAGACGAAAATCGCTCCGGACCCGAACAGCGGACGCGGCAGATAAAGGCCGCGGTTGTTGATGAGAATCAGACCGCCGAGGCTCAGGGACTGGCGCGGCCCAGGCAGCGCCTTCAACACGGCGTTATACCAGAACAACAGTTGCAACAGCAGCGGCGTGTTGCGCATCAATTCCACATAGATCAGGGCGACCTTCGAGAGAATCCAATTTGGCGACAGCCGCGCGATCCCGACGGCAAAACCAAGCGGCGTCGCCAGCGCGATGCTGATCGCGCCCACCATCAGCGTGTTGAGAAGCCCGACCCAGAACGCGCGCCCATAGGTCGACAGAGCGGAATAGCTGATCAGCGACTGATTGATGTCGAAGCCGGCGGTTGCGTCCCAGAAGCCGAAGCCCATGGGAATGCCCCGCTGCTGCATGTTCTCGGCGGCGTTGCGCCAGCCCGACCAGACAATCAGGATGAGGCCAGCCGCAAGCAGGCCCTGGTAGAGCAGAGCGCGCACCCGTGGATCGTTCGCCAACGAATATCGACTGGATTCTCGGACCGCCGCCATCCCACCGCCCGCGCTCGGCCCAATTCGACAACTCGACGCGCCCCGGGCCGTCGATCGAACGCCGCGCGATGATGGCAAATGGCCGCGCTCCGCGCAATGCACGGAAGGGGCAGGTTCCCCCGGGTGAAACGCGCTGGACAAGCCGCAACCGCCTCCCTATAAACCGCCGTCCGCGACGCAATCGCGTACGGCGCCCAGGTAGCTCAGTTGGTAGAGCATGCGACTGAAAATCGCAGTGTCGGTGGTTCGATTCCGCCCCTGGGCACCATATAAATCAAAGACTTAGCCGAATCGAAACTCCCGCGAGTTGCTGGCGGGGCAACGGCACGGACGACGCCAAGTCTGCCTTACTGCGCAACTCGATCTTGCCGGCCGCCGATTGGCCCGGCGACCCGCCGGCGAGGTGTTGAGCCTTTACGCCGATTTCCGGAACGAGGAGGAGGACGACGTGGCGTTCCAATGCGACGTTCCGGCTTCGCCGACGGTGCAGCAAGACGACGAGACGGTGCGGATCACGCGCTGGGAGTTCCCGCCCGGCGCCGTCACAGGCTGGCGCCAGCGCGGTTGGCCCTACTTCGTCGTCCTGTTGACCGACGCAAAGATGCACATCCACGACGGCAGGAAAGTCGTCGAGGCAATCTTCCCGGCCGGGCAGAGCTACTGCGCCCCGCCGGCATCACGCATGACGTGATGAGCGGCTCCGATCGTCCGATGGCGTTCGTCGAGATCGAGATCAAGCGGCCGGACCGCCTCCAAGCGCTCCAGTAGCAGGGTCGCTCCGCGGGTCTACCGCCTCCGAGACCCGCGCTCGCTCTGGCGCCGTCGATCCCGGCGCGAGCCCGCCGCGCTTGAACGCGCTCTGCGACGGCCTCGCAATGTTCGATACGATCGTGTTGATAGCGGCTTCCGCTTTCGCCATTGTCGCTTCGAACGCAAGCGATTGCGCATTGAGGAAATTGAAGCGCATCTGATGAGCAATTCAAGCGGTCGGCCGAGCGTTGACAAAAAGGCGAAGGCAAAGTCGGCGTCTATCGACGAGCGGCTCTTCCTGCAATCTGTGGCGCGCGCGCTCGACGTGCTGGAGGCCTACGCCGACAATCCCAAGCCGAAATCGCTCGGCGAGATCGCCGCAAGCGCCGGCGTGAACAAGAGCGCCGCGCAGCGGATCGGCCAGACCCTGCTGAGCCGGGGCTATCTCGAACGCACGGAAGACGGCGGGCTCGCCCTCGGACGCCGTCTGCTCGATCGCTCCTTCGACTACCTGCGTTCGAATTCGCTGATCGAGCGCGCGACGCCGATTCTGACCGACCTGCGGAGGATAGCCGGAGAGCGCGTCGATCTCAGCCTGTTCGATGGCGCGACGACGCTTTACGCCATTCGGCTGCAGAGCAAGCGCGAGACCTTCTACGCGACGCTGACCGGACGACGCATCCCGACGTTCCTGTCGTCGGGCGGGCGCGCCTGCCTCGCGCGCCTTTCCGACGACGAGGTCGAGGACATTCTCGCCCGCTCGGATCGCCGCAAAGTGACGCCGAAGACGCTGACCGACGCCGACAAGATCTGGATCAAGGTTCGGGAGGCGCGCCGCGACGGTTACGCCTACGCCGCCGAGGAGGCGCTGATCGGCGAGATCGTGCTTGCGGCCGCCGTGATCGGCAAGGGCGGAAGGCCGCTCGGGGCGGTCCACATCGCGGGCTCGCTGAGCGAATGGTCCATCGAGGACTTTCGACGGAAGTTCGCCCCGCTGGCCGTCGAGGCGGCGCGCGCGCTCAGCACTTGAAGGCGCGCGTCCCCGGAGGCAGCTACGTTGCGGGACCGCTGCCGGCGCCCGCCGGCGCCAACACGATGCGCTGGGCGGCGGCCTCGTCGACGGCCTGCTTGGAGTAGAGGAATGGCACATATTCGCCCTTGGCCCATTTCTCCGACAGATCGCGATAATGCGGCGAACGGCTGTCGCCCGATTGTCCGGGCGCGTTGACGCAGACGCTTGCGTCCCAATTGCCGACGTCCAGAACGAAACGCACGGAGGCGCCCATGGTCACCCGGAAATCCTGGGGCCGATAGGCGGCGTGCATGACGGTCGACGCGCTGCCGCCCTTTTGCAGCGGGCCGACGTCCATCTGCCGGCGTAGGTCCTCGCTCGCAACCGCGCCGAGCGGGTGCTCGAAAAATCCGTGGTGCAATTGCCCCCATTGCCAGGCAACGGGGTCCGCGCCGAGGCGCCGCAGGGCGTCGCGGTAGGCCTCGGAGAGCGTTGTGACGATCAAGTCGTCGCGCGCGGCGGCCGGGTCTGCGCCGAAGCGCGCGTCGGGCCGCTCGAGCGCGCTCAGGATGCCCTCGACATCGCCCGGCGCCATGAGCGCCCGCGTGGCGGCGTCCGGCACGAGAAGCGCGAGAAGCCCAGGCTTGAGATGCTTGGCGCACCACAGCTCCGACAACGCGCCGGGCGCAGACGCCGCATGGAGCGCATTGTCCCAATCGAGCAGCATGGCGCGTGCGCGCGCGAAGTCGGCATCGTCCGCGCGCTCGATCGTCAGCAGGAGGCGCTGCAGGCGCAGGGCCGGACGAGAATGCACGTCGGTCTGCAGCGCGAGCGAGGCGGCGATCGTGTGCCGCTGGTCACGGCGCAGCGTCTCGTGAATGCGAACGGCGCGGCTTTTCTCCAGCCACTCGTAGCCGATCCGGACCTTCTCCTGGTCGAAGTCAGCGGGCAGGTTGGCCTCGTTGGCGGTGGCGACGAATCCCGCGGCCGGATTGACGCTGCGCGGCATGTCGTCGAGATCGACGAAACCCTCCCACTCGAACCGGCCATCGCCGGCGACGGGCAGAAGGCCGTCCCAGTTGCGGCGCAGCGGGACCATTCCGGCCGGCTGCCAGCCGAAAGTTCCGGTCACGTCGGCATAGAGATGGTTCAGCGAGGGCGTGGCGAAACGGCGCAGACCCTCCCGAAACGCGTTCCAGTTCTTCGCCCGCATCGTCGAGAGCGACGTCATATAGGCGGTCGAGCCTGCCTCGAACCAGACCGAGCGGAGTGCAAAGGCGCGGTTGCGCGCCGCGTCGACGTAGACAACCGGTCCATGCCGCGTGAACTTGAGGACGTGGACCTGCTCGGCAGCGCCCTTGACCGCGAAGCGCTCCTCGACGCGCTCCATCTCCAACCAGTCGCCGTTGTACTTGTAGCGATCGGGATGGCCCGGCTCAGTCTCGTAGACGTAGATGTCCTCCTGATCGGCGCTGAAGATGGTCTGGCTGAAGGCGGCGAAGCCGTTGTGGCCGGTCGACACGCCCGGCACGGAGGGCTCGCCGGCTCCGATCACGTCGAGACCAGGCGCCGTAAGGTGCACGAGATATCGCAGGGACGGAATGGAGTGGTTGCGGTGCGGATCGGCAGCGAAGATCGGACGGCCGGTCGCCGATCGTTTCGCCCCGACCACCCAATTGTTGGAGCCCGTCGTCGCGGTTTCCATCGCGACCTCGGCGAGTTCGTTGACCTTGCGCCATTTCGGCGCGTCGGCCAGCGAGGCCGAGAGCCGCTCGTGCGAGAACGACACTCCTGCCGTCGCGAGCTTGAAGAGATCGAGAACGGCGAGCGGAATCTCGTCGAGCGCGATCCCAGCGGGATTGCCGGGGACGACGCGCGGTTCGAGATTCTTGCGCAGCAGGTCGTTGTCGAAACCGGCCTTGCTCGCGACATTGGCGCGCAGCACTTCCGACAGGGCGTTACGGGTGAGCGCGTGGCTGCGGATGCGCACGACATCCTCGGCCTGCCAGCGCTCCGGCCTGGTTTCGGTGACGCGGAATTCGATCGGCAGCCGCCCCGGCTCGCGCTCGGTCAGTGCGACAAAGGCGTTCACGCCCCTGACGAAGGCGGCGCAGATCGCCTCGGCGTCGGGCGCGTAGCTCGCCCACTCCCGCGCCATGTCGCCGCGGTAGAGGAAGGCGCGCGAGGCTTGGTCCTGGGCGAGGTAGCCGGGGCCGAAATGAGCCGCGAGACGGCCGAGGCCGCGCTTGCGCCACAGGTCGATCTGCCAGAGCCGATCGCGGGCCGCGTTGAAGCCCTGGAGAAAGAACAAATCTTGCTCGTTGGCGGCCCGCAGGTGCGGAATGCCCCAGGGGTCCACGATGATTTCGGCGGACGTGCTGAGCCCTTCCACAACGAGGGTTTCGTTGAGGCGCCCAGCTTCGAGCTTCGTCGGCATCGCATTCCTCGTCATGATCCGCCCGCGACGGCCGCAGGTGAAGGGAGCGCCCATGGTTTGCGCGCCGCAGGCCAGGAGGTGAGATTTGACAGCATTCTCGGGCTGCATCAAGATGTAGCGATATGATCGTATTGATGAGCGATACGAAGGCCGCGGCAAGGTCGCCTGCGAGCGCGAGGTCGGCGTCGGCGTCGCCATGGCGGAGCGCGAAGAATTTTATCCCGGAGGCAAGCAGCATGACTGATCGCTTCACAAACCGCGTCGCCGCCGTCACCGGCGCGGCCGGCGCGCTTGGACGGACGGCCGCGCAAAGCCTCGCCAGGGAGGGCGCCAAGCTCGTGTTGTTCGACCGCGACCGCGAGGGCCTCGCGATCACCGCGGCGCTCTGCCCCGGCGCCGCCACGGTCGTCGGCGACGCCGCGTCCTCGTTTGACGTGGCGCGCGCCGCCAGCGCGGCCAAGGAGGCGGTCGGTCCCGTCGAGTTGCTCGTCGTCGCCGCCGGCATCCTCGGCCCGTCGAAAGCCATCATCGATGTCGACGAAGCGGATTGGGACATGGTCTTTGCGGTCAACGTCAAAGGCGCCTATCTCGCCGCCAAGCATTTCATTCCCCAGATGCGCGAGATCGGCAAAGGATCGGTCGTGCTCTTCTCCTCCACCGCCGGCCTGCAGGGCTCACCGGTGCTGTCCGCCTATTCGGCCACCAAGGGCGCCGTCACGCTGCTGACCAAGAGCCTCGCGCTCAACCACGCTGCCGAGAACATCCGCGTCAATTGCGTCTGCCCCGGCACGATCGATTCCCCCATCCATCGCCAGGCGGTCGCCGCCGCAGGGGACGCCGCCGCGCAGGCCGCGCGCGAGGCGTTCCAGAAGTCGAAACATCCAATGAATCGCTTCGGACAGCCGCAGGAAGTGGCCGACGCCGTGCTCTACCTCCTCAGCGACGCCGCAAGCTTCACGACCGGCGTCGCGCTTCCGGTCGACGGAGGTCGCCTTGCTTAGCGCCAAGCGTTTCAATGGTCAGGTCGTTATCGTCACAGGAGCGGCGCGCGGCATCGGCGAAAGCGTCGCCGCGCGTTTCGCCGCCGAGAGCGCGAAGGTGCTCCTCGTCGACGTGCTCCCCGAGGTCGAGGCGACGGCCAGGCGGCTCGGTCAGGTCGCGCTCGTCAAGAACGTCGCGGATCGCGACGCCGGCGCGAGGATCGTCAAGGCGGCGCTCGAGGCGTTCGGGCGCATCGACATCCTCGTCAACAACGCCGGCGTCGGCGGCTCGAAGCGTCTCATCGACTCCGACGACGCGTTGATCGATCGCATCATCGACACCAATCTGTCGGCGATGCTGCGCGTGACACGCGCGGTCGTCCCGCATCTGCCGAAGCCGGGCGGGCGGATCGTCAATGTCTCTTCGGTCTTTGGTCTGACCGGCTACCCCGGCACGACAGCCTACGCGGCGGCGAAAGCGGGCGTCGCCCAGTTCACGCGGCAGATCGCCGGCGAGCTCGCGCCAGAGGGAATTCGCGTCAACGCCGTCGCGCCCGGCGTCATCGAGACGTCGATGACGGCGGCCCATCGTCAGAACCCGCTGTATCTCAGGCTTCAGGTCGAGGCCACCCCGATGGAGCGCGTCGGCCAGCCGGCCGACGTCGCCGGACCGGTCGCCTTTCTCGCGTCCGATGATGCGGCTTTCGTAACGGGAGCTGTGCTGCCGGTCGACGGCGGCTTCCTGGCGGCGCGCCACGGCAAGCTCTGAGCGGCCTCCCGGCGCTAATGTTCGGAGAACAATGATGTCGAACCTTCTCGTCTGCCTGACCTTCGATCACGACAACGCATCCTTGATGATCGCGCGCGGACAGACGACGCCGACGGCGATCTCGCGCGGCGACTTCGGCATCGCCGCGACGCCGCGCATTCTTTCGCTGCTCGCCGCGCACAACGCGCCGAGCACGTGGTTCATTCCCGGCCACACGATCGAAAGCTATCCGCGCTGCGTCGAGCGCGTGCGCGACGCCGGGCACGAAATCGGCCATCACGGCTGGACGCACCGCCCGCCCGCCTCGATGAGCCGCCAGGACGAAGAGGACGAACTTCTGCGCGGCTTGCAAGCGATCGAGCAGCTGACAGGTTCGAAGCCCGTCGGCTATCGCTCGCCCTCGTGGGACCTCAGCCCGCACAGCGTCGAACTCCTGCTCAAGCACGACTTCGCCTACGACAGCAGCATGATGGGCCACGACACCCTGCCTTATCAGGTGCGTAGCGGCAACAAGGTCACGCTCCTCGAGCCGATGGTGTTCGGCGAGGACACGCCGCTCGTCGAAATGCCCGTGAGCTGGAGCCTCGACGATTTTCCGCACTTCGAATATTCGGTCTCGGAGCGCGGAATTCTGCCCGGTCTCAAGGAGGCGGCGGCGGTCGAGCGCAACTGGATCGACGACTTTCTCTACATGAAAGAGACGCAGAACTGGGGCGTCTTCACCCTGACCTTTCACCCCCACGTCATCGGCCGCGGCCATCGGCTGCGTATGCTCGACCGGTTGATCGGGCGGCTCGCCTCGGAGGGCGCGCGCTTCGTGACGATGGCGCAGGCGCTGGAAGCCTATCGCGGGCAATTTCCGCGAGGCCTGACGCTGCGCTCCTAGCGAACGCGGCCAGACCCGGGGCGAGCGCCTGGGGAAGCGATATGCTGCTCGGCAGTTCCCGCGCGGGTTGGGCGGCGCCGAGCCTAGTCTACACCGGCAGCAGCCCCGTCCAGACCGGCAAATCCGCTTCGTCCGCGTCCCCGGGCCGGGCGGGGCGAACCTTGGCGGTGGCCTCCTCGATTTCCATCCATAGCACCGCGGTCGCTTTCAGCTCCGGGGTGCCCATGGGCCGCAATTGCCGCACCGGCCGGGAAACAGGTTCTCCGGCGGTTCCTCGATCATAGTCAGCCGAACTTTCGTATGCTTCGGCGGCGCGCGGGCGTTTGCGTTCCAAGGACCCGCCTCATGCGTTCGCTATAGAATGCGTGTTCACTTCAGGCAGGCAACTACCGCCGCGACTTTCGTCAATAGTGCACAATATGTTCAGTCGTTTCGGGTCTTTTTTTGGGGTCGTGGGATGGGCGACCTGGACTAGAGGGAACGCCGGCGGACGACGCTATAGATTAAAATGTTGATATAATTATATAAACTGTGTTCGCATTGATCGCCGGCGCCATTTACTGAAAATCTAAGTGTCGGCGGTTCGATTCCGCCCCTGGGCGCCATCACGCTGCTTTGTTTTGGTTAGCTTTTTTGGCCAGAACTATTTCGCTTCCCCCACCCGTCAACAGTGGGGCTCCTTGATGTTGAGGCTCGCTATCTCCACGCCTTTGGCTACGAGACATCTTTTGGCGCTTAGCCGCGCTGTGTCACAGCCACGGCGCAACGCAGCCCATTCAAGGGACCGTGCCCTTCCGCCAACTCCCTGACCCACTTCAATTCAGGTGCGGCCCGGGCCCTTCCGCGGCTTCGAGCACGGCCGCGCGCCATTCGCGCTTGATGGGCAGAATCGGCGGCATCGGCGCGGTTTCTGGCAGCGACGTCGCCGGCGCGATCGAACTCGATGTTTTCGGTGCGCGAGGCCTTGCGCATGAAGGCATTGTAGATCGCCCATTGCGCCCGATGCCGCTTGCCGCGCAACGGGAATCGGCTGGCGATCGAGGACATCGAATAGAAATTCTTATAGGCGCGGTCGAGGCCGACGCGCAGTTCTTCCGCCTCCATCTGCGCGGGGCGATAGACGACATGGCCCTGGTCGTACATCGTCCAGTCAAACGAGACGATGCGGCTGTCCCGCTTCATCTCGTACCAGGTCAACGTGCCGGGATAGGGGGTTAGCGCCGAATAGGCGCAGGCGTCGTAGCCGGCATTGATGTTGAAATCGACGGTTTGATCGAAAACCGACGTATCGTCGCCGTCGAAGCCGAACATGAACAGGCCGAACACCATGATCCCGTAGGAATGCACTTTCTCCACCAGAGCCGCGAAGTTCTCCGGCCGATTGACGTGCTTGTGCACGCTTTCGAGCGTCTTACGCGAGATCGACTCGAAACCGATGCTCAGCATCGTGCAGCCGCTCTCGGCGGCGAGTTCGAGCATGCGGTCGTCTTGCGCGAGCTTGGAGGTGACGCCGGCCTGCCAATGGAAGCCACGCCCCTTCAACGCGCGCATCACTTCCTTGGGACGCTCAGGCGTACCGAAAAAGTCGGCGTCATTGATCGAGATCGTGCGCGAACCGCAATTCTCCATTTCCTGAATCACTTCGTCCACCGGCCGATAGCGGAATTTCAGTCCGTTCATCAGCGGTTCGGCGCAGAAGGTGCAGCCTTGATGGCAGCCTCGCGAGGTTTGGACGAACGTCTTGTTGACGTATCGGTGCTTCTTGAGGAGGTCGTAGCGCGGCATCGCCATCCCGACCATCGAGTGCAGCTTCTCCGACTTGTAGGTTCCCCGCATCGAAGCGTGCTCGAGGTCGTCGAGCAGCTTGTCGATCACCAGCTCGACTTCGCCGATCACCACGGCGTCGGCGTGCTTTAGCGCTTCCTGGGGCATGAAGCTCGGATGCACGCCGCCCATGACGACGGGCACGCCTTTGGCGCGGAACCGGTCGGCGATTTCATAGCCGCGGTTGACGTAACTCGTCATCGCGGAGATTCCGACCAGATCCGCCTGCAGATCGAAGTCGATCGTCTCGATGTTCTCGTCGGTGAGAACGACTTCGTACTGGTCGCGTGGAATGGCCGCAGCGACGGCGAGCAAGCCGGCAAGCGGAGAATACAGCGCCCGATTCATGTAAATCGGGCGGGTGGTCAGCGAATTTGTTTTCGGATTGATGAGATGGATGACGCGGTTGCGCATCGACACTCTCCTGGGCAACTTCGTGGCCATAAGCGACGTTGCGAAGAAAAGGTTCCCACATTGTCGCCGGGCTCCTTAACTTCAATCGACATTCGGGCCGCGTAAGTGTTTGATGGGTTACGCGACTCGACGCTGCAAAATTCTTTCTGGCAACCTGGAGAAAGATAACGAAGCGTTGAAGTCGCTTACCCGTTTCCCCCGTCGCTGGGATAAGCTTACACGATTTGCAGTTAGTTTCCTACCTTGCCTATTCGGAGAACGAGGTCTTCCCCGACGGCTCGCGAGGCGCTGAAGCTGCACAAGCATTGCCGCATGATGCGCTGCGCATCGTCGCGCGAGGACGGCCCTGCGGAATCCTAGGTGTCCTAAGCACCCGCTTCCCGAATCGCTCGCGCCTGCCGAGGCGAGAGAACAACTCGTGGGCGCGCCTTAGCTAAGGGTCATCCCGACCGCCATCGATCATCATCGGTCATCGGCACATGTCGACATAACGGCGTCCGAGGTAATGGCCGTGTCGGTCATATACTCGCTGAGGCCGGACGCAGCCCGCATCCCCGGCATACGGATAGGGGCCGCCGTAGCGCCCGTAACCATAGTACGCGTCATAGGGATCGCCGTAATAGTCGCCCCAGCCCCATCCGCCGTAGCCGCCCCAGCCCCATCCGCCATAGCCGCGATACCCTCCGCCATAGCCCCCATGGAATCCCCCGCCGTGGAACCCCCCGCCATGGAATCCTCCACCGCCGCCCATGCGAAAGGCCGCCGAGGCCGGGGTCGTCGTGACCAAAAAGCCGAGCGCAAGCGCCGCGAGCGACCCGGCGATCGAATGAAAAAGAGATGAACGCATGGTTACGGTCCCCGTTTCCGTGAAGAGGTAGACACTATCCGTTTCTTAAGCCCCCCATTCAATGCGTGGCTCGCGCACAAAGTCACGATTTGCCGTGATTAGCCGTGATCGGAATTGCGTCGTGACGATCCCCCTAATGCCTCCGGCTTCGGGAGGAGCGTTGCCATCAGGCCCGTTCGACGCCAGGAACAGCCGGGCGTGCGACCTCGATGCGCTCGAGTCCGCGGACGCCGCCCGCAGGCGCCGTGGAAGCGCGCAGGATTAATTCCGGAGCCGTGCGAATCTGGACCGTCGGCGTGTCGGGACGGGCTATGCGCTCCAACAGCAGGCGCGCCCCCTCGCGACCGATCAGGTCGTGCGAAATGCGGATTGTGGTCAGCGGCGGTTGCACCATGTCCACCAACGGCATGTCGTTGTGGCCGGTGATCGAGATGTCATCGGGGCAGCGGAGGCGGCGCGCCGACAGAGCCCGCACGGCGCCGAGCGCGAGCAGGTCGTTGGCGGCGGCGATCGCCGTCAAGCCGCTGTCGGCGAGCAGCCGCTCCGCGGCGGCCTGTCCAGCCTCTCGCGTGTACGCGCTCGCCGCAATGACCGGTCCTGGGGTTAGTCCGGATTCCAATATGGCGCTGCGGAACCCCTCAGCGCGCAGCAGGCCAGTGGACACGTCCTGCGGTCCGGCGAGATGGCCGATACAGCGGTGTCCGAGGCTCACGAGGTGTCGCACGGCGAGGCGCATCCCCTCGCTATCGTCAGGCGTCACGGCGGACAGCCGCCCGTCCGGGTCGGCGCGGTTGACCAGCACGGTAGGCAAGCCGAGTTCGACGCAGCGGGCGAGCGTCGGATCGCGGGCATGCGCGGTTGCGAGGATCAGGCCCTCCGCCCGACGTGCGACCAGGCTTTCCACCAGCTCCAGCGCGCTGGCGTCGCCAGCGGCGTTGGCGACGAGCACGGCGTAGCGATGTTCGGCCAGAGCCGCTTCCACTCCCGCGAGAATCGGGGCGAACACGGGGTTGGCGAGGTCTGGCACCAGCACGCCGATGAGCCGGGTCCGGCTGGTCCGCAGGGACGCCGCGAGCAGATCGCGCCGATGGCCAAGGCGCGCCGCGGTCTCGCAAATGCGGGCGACGACATCGGGTGAGATAAGGTCGGCGGTCTCAGGATTGAGCGCGCGGGAGGCGGTCGACCGGTGCACGCCGGCCGCGTCGGCGACTTGCTGCAGCGTGGCGCCGCGCTGAGCCGCGGGCCAGGTCGAAGCCTGCGCCTGGGCTCCAGGCGATGGTCTGGGCGGGAGAGTGCGTGGCGGCATGCGTCCTTATACGATTTGGCTTGACACAATGCAATCGGTTGCATTATCTTCGTGCAATCGATTGCAGAAGTCGGCCGAGGCCCATGCGCGCCGGCGGCGCCGCTCAAGTAGGAGACAGAG
>CAWEYC010000029.1:0-305805 GCA_963813195.1 uncultured Alphaproteobacteria bacterium
TCGGCGGCCACCTTGCCGTCCATGTAGCGCAGCAGGTTGGACAATTGCTCGCGGGCCTCCAGGAGCTTGGCCATCGCCGGGACTTGCCGCGCGACCGCCGCCGGCGACATGTCCTCCATCTTGGAGAACTTCAGATTGACGCCCAGCTTGTCGCCGCCTTCGCCATCGCCGAGCTTGTTGGGAACCTTCATCGTCAGGCCTGGTTCGATCGCGGCCATGCGCTTGTCGAAGTTGTCCATGTCGATGTCGAGGAACGCGCGATCGTTCATGTCCGGCTTGGCGACCGCCGAGTTGTTGCCCGAGAGGTCCGCCAGCACGCCCATCACGAAGGGCAATTCGACGAGCCGCTCGGCGTCATAGGGATCTTCGTAGGTGATGTGGACGCGGGGGCTTCCTATTGCGCGAAATGAACTTCTGACCGGAATTACTGTTGGAGGCCATGGCGTTGTCTCCTGTCGCTCGCGAATAATCCGCTTATTTTTGGGGAGCATAGTATTTTGTGCGGCCAACGCGATGAGCACAGCGGAACGCTCCTCGGTGTAAACTACGCAGGCGCTTTAATTTTGTTACGGAATGACCGGTCGATCACAACTCGAGCACCGAGCCGGCGCGGCGACCGCGCTTGTCGAAACGAGCCGATCGGACTGATCGTTCCGCGGGTTTCGGCGGTATTGACCCCCCGTATACGAAAATCAGCGAAGACTCAGTTGACCATGGCACCTGGGCCGGCGGCCAGATCAGGCCAGCGACATCGTCGCCTATTTCGCGCATCTGGCCCATCTCGTCAACGCGGCCGATCCTCGTCGACGGCCGGCATCGTCGATCGTCGGGCGACTACCAGCTCTTTAGCGCGCTCGCCGGCCTCCTGGTTTCGAACCACCGCGATGTCGGAGGGCTGGTCGAGCGCTTTCGGCCTATCCGCGCCCGACGGCATCGAGGATGCCGCGGATTTCTACTTCGACGCGCCGTGCTCGATCGTCCGATCGCGGCGCGGCGGACGGGCCGACCTCGGCCGACGATCTCGCCGCGCTGATGGCGGCCGCGCGGCCGCCCACGCCCGTCCGCCCCGGCGGCGACGCCGCTGTTCGACCTGGACGGCCCTGGTCGGCGGCGCTCCGCCCCTGCGGCGCTTCAAGCGGACGCGACTCGTTCGACTCTCAATTATGCTCCTGAGTGTCTCGACGCCGCCAATCGGCCCTACGCCGAGACGCTGCGGCTCGGGCTTTGTCCCGAGGAGTGGCTGGTAGCGGCGACACCACCGTGGGGGTGGACACGCTCAGTACGACCAATGCGTCAGCGAGGCGCTGAAGGCTGAAATACTCGCGGCGGAGTACGCACAACAGCCGTCGCGGCAGGAGCTGGATCACGTTTTCGCAGCGCGCCGTTTCCGGGTTGCAAGGATCCGACAACGACTCACCTCGTGGCTGCTGGCGCCGCCATCCTGACCCGCCTCGCCGGACGGGATCAGACCTTATCTCCTATCCTTCGAACACGATCGAGACCAACCATCCCAACGAATGCCGACGAAGCGGAAGAACGGCTGCAATAGGCAACAACTGGACGCAGCGACCGTTTCTCTTCGCACGCGGTCGAAGCCCGCCGTCGGCGCACCCCCGACGCGAATCTCTTTGAGGGCGATCATCGGCGGCGACGCTGGCCGAAGCGCTCGGCGCCCAATACTTTCTGCGCAGCAGCTGAAGAACGACTCGGCGGCAACGTCGCGGCCCTATGTCGGAGGATTTCTCATCTCAAGCCGCTGGCTTCGTGATCAGCGTGCGCCGGAGCCGTGATCTCTCACAACATCTTGCGCTGTTCGCTGGCGACCGAATGTCATGTTCGAGGGATCAAAATGAACAGCACGTTCGACCCGAAGGAGGCGGCACCACTTTCTCCACAGCTCGGCATCGCCGCCCAGGACCGCGCTCGCGCACGACGACCCCTGACCCGCGACGCAGCGGGCGCGGCCCCTCGCGTCGTTCGCCGCGCTGGCGGCCAGGGGACCGGCGAGTCGCGCTTTCCCGCCGCCGCTTGCTGAGCATCGACGGGCTCGATCTCGCTCACCTCCTGCACGAGAGCGAGGACACCAAGGTGCTCGCTCTCCAGGCGCAGGGCGCCGCGGGCTCGCCGCCTACGCGCTTCGCGGCGCGCGCGTCCGCCTCGGCGAAACGGTGGAAGTCGAGGGCGTCTTCGACCGCGACGGCCGCTGCACATCGTGCTCGACGACGAGGCGCTCGGCGAGCCGATCTTTCGCGCCTCGAAATCGAACTTCTCGATTTCGACGCCGTGACGGCGCGCGTCTTCGTGCCCTGGTCGGCGCGACGGCGAAGGCGCGCAATTGTTCGAGGCGATCGCCGCGATTTCGCCCCCGAGGCGCATCCGGCGCGACTGCTGCCGCAAGTCCCGATTGTTCGACTTCGGCCTCTACGGGATGGCCAGACGGTGCGCGAAGCCGTGACCCGCTTCGTCGCCTCGCGGCGCGGCCGGCTCTGGCTCAGCCGCAGCAACAGCCGCGTCGATCCTGGGAACTTGCCATTTCCGACCTGCAGATCGGCCGCCTGTCGGACGAGAACGCCCGCTCGGCCGGGCTTGGGCTCGCGCTCGCCGCCCTTTGCCAAGCCTTCTCGCGCGATCCCGGCGTCATCTTCGCCACCGGCGGAGTCCTGCTGCCGTCCGGCCCCGGCGCGCCCGCCGTCGCCATCGGTCCGGTTGGCGGCGTGCGCGGCAGGCTCGCGCTGGTCGGCGACTATATCGTTCAGCACCGCCCAGCGCTCGACGGCAAGAGCATGATCGTCGTTGCCGGCGACCGCGACAGACGGGCGAACGCTCGGGGCCGCCGAGGCGGCGACGCTCGAGCGCCTGCGCGCGGAGGCGCGCGGCGCCGGCGCGCGGCTGGAGTTCGTCTTCGCCGACACACTCGAGGCGGTCGAGGTCGCGCTCGGCCCCTTCGCCATGCGCGAGTCGTGACGCCGGCGCGCGCCGTCGGGCTGGCGGCGGCGCTCGCCCTGCTCGTCGCGGCGGTCGGCGGCTGGATCGCGCTGGCCCGCGCGCCGATCGCGCTGGCGTTCGAGCCCGTCGCCGCATGGCCACGCCGCGCCCCGACGATGCCGCGCCGCAGCGCGCGCGCTACGATGCGGCGATCGACGAACTGCGATTGCTCGGCCCCTGCTCGATGGCCAGCGTCAACCCATCGTCGTCCGGCGGCGGGACGCTCGTCCTGCGGGTCGGCGCACGCGACGGCTTGCCGCTCGCCAGCCGCTCAGGCGCCGCGCCTGTTCATCGCGTCGGTCTCGCGCGCCGCCGATCCGATCATCCTCGACGCCGAGCGTTTCGCTCGCTGGTCGGCGCCCCGCGCGCCGGCTCGACTTTCGATCTGACCACGGCGATCCCGATCGAGCCGGTCGAGGACGAAGTTCGGCCTGTTCGTCGTCGCGACGCGCGATCCCTGATCGACATCACCGCCCTCCAGGAGGCGCTGCGCAAGAACCTTCGGGGCCTCAGCGGCGCGGCCGTGCTGACGACGACGACGAGCTTTCTCGCCGACCGGATCGGCGCGGAAATCGAATACCAGTTCAGGTGACCAATGACCCGCACGCCTGCCCATCCTGACCAGCCGGCGCCGGCGGGCGCGCGCCGGCTCGCGGGGTTGCGCGAAGCCGCGGCGGCTGTCGCGGCCCTCCTCGCCGCGACGCTGTTCGCGCCCGCGCTCGATGCCGCGCCGCTGACCTTGAAGGGCGAGCCGGACATCGCCGCGCTCGCCGATCGTGTGCGCGCCTATGCGGGCGGCAGCCGGGTGAAGTGGATCGTCGCGGCCCCGACGCAAGAGGAGGCCGACGCGACCCTGGACGCTTTGGTGCGTCATTTCGCGCCGGCCGACCGCTATCTCGTCGCCCGCATCAAAGCGCAGACCCTCGCCGCCGCCGCGCCCGAGATCGTGGGCGCGACGGCGCCGCTCGCCTGGATCGAGCCGCAGTTCGGCTCCGCGCCGGGCGCGCCCACCTGCTCATGGCAGGTCTGGGTTTCCGATCCGGCCTTCCCCTCGCCGACCGAGGCGCCGCTCGCGGTGCCCCTCGCGCCGAACGACCGCCTGCCGGTCGGCGCCGAGGCGACGTTCCGCGTCGGCCACTCGGGCCTGCTGCAATCCAAGCTCTACGCCTTCGACGAAACGCGGCCCGGCGCCATCCGCGACCTTGCGACCGTCCCCGACGCCGACATTCCCGTCGCGGCGGAGCCGCAGGGCGAAACGATCTTCCTGGCGATGGCGCGCCAGACCGCGCCCTTCCTCGAAAAACTGAAATCCGCCCTCGCCGCCAGCGACGGCCAGCGGCGCGACCTCGGCAAGGATTTCGCCCTGCGCGACACGCTGCTCGGCCAGGGCCGCGGCATCGGCGCGAACATCCAGGTCATTCCGCCCGGCATGGTGGCGCCCAGGCAGAAGACCACCGTCGAGGGCGAGGCCAAACCGCAGACCAACGGCGGCGCGCTGATGGAGACTTGCCTGTTCGCGCTGACGCCGGCGCAGTGAGGGCAGGCGCACGCTTGGCGACGTGCGCGCCCGCCTGCCGACCCCGTGACGCCACGAAGGAGTTTCAACGGCATAGGCGCCGTTTTCGGTCCCGCGCGGCGGCGCTGGGCGCGACGGGCCGTCCGCTTCGCGCCCGTCAATGTCGTTGAGCGAGGTCGCGTGGCTTTCTCCGCAGCCGACGCATCGTAAGTGGTATCGTTTAAAAGCGGTACCGACCTTACTTTCGCGATTATTTCTGTAGCGCGCTCTGAATCAGGTATAAATCCTGAACGACGGTCGTCACATCGATGCGTTGTGACCCTAATTTGCCGTGAGCAATTTGATTTCGAATGGCGTAATAGTTCATTACCCACGCCCACGGACTTCCTCGACCGCCGCTTCTGTCCAACAACAACGCTGTGCGATCTTCAAAACGCAATCCAGATAGTCTCTTATCGTTGGGGTTAAACAAATCCCATGCGCGGCGAGCTTCCAAATTTTCATGAACTTCCGAATTCGAGATCGGATCGCTGCGCGACATTTATCGTCGATTTCCGACTCTAGTTGCCCCCAACACAACAAAAAATATGCCTGATCGTTGATGACCTGCTTTGCTTCAATTGTTTGTACAGCGCTGACATCCCCTCTTGCGCTCGCGTCTGAACGTTGACGCTCAAACGACGCGTCTATCTCTACGTACAAAGCGGATACCAGCGGGAGATCCCGCATGATTAAAGCGCTTCTACAAAGTTGTCTTTGCTAAGCGGCTGCAGATTAGTGCGCTCGGAAAGCCGCGCTATATGCCAGAGGGGTTGCGCGAAATTCTCCGCCATATCGACGATCACATAATGATCATTTCCGCCGGAAAAATCGAGGCGCCCGTTTGCACCGATTATCCAAAGCCCACGAGGTTCAATGCGCCTACCGTGTCCGCCATTTCTCGTGAGATTTAGGGTGGGCAAATCTCGTGGTGGAACATCAAACTTCTGCATCAGCTCTTCGTGCATCCGAACTGTCCCGCAGCGATCTGCTCTCCACCCAGCCGGAAGCCACGACTCAATCTGCTTGTAGAGAGCATCGATGCGGGAGGCCCAATCACTTACGCGCTGTTCGACATGCTGACGTGTCACACGGCGATCAGCAACCCCTTCGATGACGCCAGTACGCGAAAACTGCGGACTCCACTTGCCGCCAACATAGACGTAGCTGCCGTCTGGGCCTTCTATCCTAGCCGTAAAGCCAGACGGCACAGTTACGCTTTGTGCCTCGCTTAACGACGCAAAACCTTGAGGCTGCGGCGCAAGACCGCCGCGCTCTCCCACACGTACCCCGACGCTCGGAACGTGATAGAGCCAAAACTTCGCCATACCCCTATCCACTCCTTTGTCGTGATCGTCGCATCAAGGTCTTCGGCGTTCGAAAAAGTTGTGCCCCCAAGAAAATCGGAAGGAATGCTCAATCTACCGCTTTTTGGGGTATCGGTCACACAGAATTTCCCGCATTTTGGCTGGCCGCGGCGGCGGCCACACGTGTAGGGGGAGCTTGCGCCAAAGGTCCGACCTCGCAAGGTGGGGCGTTCGAAATTCTCGATCTCTGCTCCATCGCGACTGACCGCCTCGGGTCGAACTGTGCCGTTCGACTCGTGCCCATCGAACGTCCGCTTTCGCTTCTTATCGCCGGGAAACGGCCATTCCGCTTCCCGCCCACATCGCTCCGCCTCATGGCGCCAGCTTGAAAAATTCCGCCTCCACCGACGCCGCGCCCGCCTTCGCATCGACTCTGTAAAACCGCCAGTAAATCACACTATACAGCGGAGTTATCACAGTCTTGACCCAAATTTGCCATCGGCAAACTGTTTTCCACTTTGTCGAAAGCAGGCACCGCACCGCAGGCGCCGCAGAGTGTTCAGCGGTTTACTGAAAAATCCATTTGCAACCGTGGGCAAAACTTTCTAAACGTCGCTTAATTGTGCCGGTCGTGAGGATCAAATCAAATATTCCACGCGCACGGGACGCTGCATAGGCAAATCGCACTCATCGGCTTCCTCCATCGGAGGTGAAGATGCAAAGCAGCTTGATCAAACTGGTGGCAGCTGGCGCGCTGTCGATGGGCTTGGATATCCCGACTGTGCTCGCCTCGTCTGTCACGCAACCGGGCGAGACAGTCGGGCTGCAGGTCGGCGCGCCTCTTCCGGAAGGCTTATACTTCAATAATACATTAGATTGGGGCTGTCGGAATGCAAACCCGACCACTTGTTTAGGCATCACGATTCCGATTGTTACTTGGTCGACGCCTTGGACATTCCTTGGCGCGAGGGTGCAATTCCTTTCGGTGGACCCCCTGGCCGAGACCGCGGTCGTCAATACATCATACAACACCAGCTTGTACAATCCGGGTCTGTTCGGGCAATTGGCTTGGGACCTCGGCAAGGGTTTTGGCTTCAGTTATACCTTGGGCTCCTACTTCGGTATCGACGCGCCGGTGGCGTGGAGTTCTACGTCCCTCAGTCAGTGGGTTGCGCTGAGCTATACGGCCGGTGGCTGGGACCTGACCGCGACCGCCATCGACGGCATCCAGTTTGACAGCGTCACCGACCGGGCGCAGATCTCGCCGTGCCCGGCGCCCTTCGACCTTAGCGGCTGCAATCCGAATTTCATCAATGTCGACCTGACGGCGACCAAGACAGTCGGCAAATGGGAGTTTGGCGGGGTGGCCTACGGCTCCGCCGACCTCACTCGTCCAGTCTTCGATTACAAGAAGCAAAGCGAAATTGCCGTCGGCGGCCTGTTGGGCTACGATTTTGGTCCGGTCACTTTGCAGACTTACCTCACGACGGAAGTGGCGGAGCAAAACTACGGCGGCCGGGACACGCGCGGCTGGTTCCGCGTGATCATTCCGCTCTGGACGCCGGAGACCGCGTCACAGAAGCCAATGTAGCGGGGTCGATCGTTTGGGCCGGCTCGTCCTGATAATTATGGCGCAGGCGCAACAGTAGCTCGACGGACGCAAGATCGTCGCGGGATTGCTGACGAGGAGATGCCCGGAATGTTCTCGAGACGGACTATGCTCGTCGCCCTCGCGGGGGCGCTCACGGTCGGCGCATCGCCTGTGCTGGCTGGCTCCGATCCATTGGCCGGGCTCGACACCGATGGCGACGGGACCGTTGATCTCGCCGAGGCGAAAACGGCCGCGTCGGCGCTATTCGACAAGCTTGATCGCGATCATGACGGCACGCTGGACGAGAAGGAGTTGCGCGGCAGGTTGTCGAAGGCGGCCCTAGCCGGAGCCGATCCCGACAAGGATGGAACTTTGACGAAGGACGAGTATCTCGCCCTGGTCGAGAAGCAGTTCAAGGCGGCGGATGCCGACAGCGATGGCACGCTGACCAAGCAAGAGCTTCGCGGCAAGGCGGGGCGCGCGCTGTTGAAGCTGCTGAAATGAGCCTTCGTAGCCGCTCTGTTGCTTAGGAGGTAGCGGGGTTCGCACTCGTCGGAGTGCGCTCCCGCCCACATCGCTCCGCTTCATTGCACGAGCTTGAAGAACTCCGCCTCCACCGACGCCGAGCCCGCCTTCGCCTCGTCGATCAGTCGCGGCGCGATGTCCTTCAACGCCGCGGAGCGAAGCCCTTCCAGCGTCGCGAGCGGCCTCACCGAGGCGATCGCGAGGACGATCTGCAGGGGGCCGATCGAAGCGGCGTCGGCGACGAGCGGGACGCTGAACGTCGCGGAATCGCCGCCGGGAAGCGTCTTCGCTTCGAGCCGATGCGCGATGCCGTCGTTGTCAACGAGGAGCAACGCCAACCGACGGCCGCCGAGGTTGGAGATCGTCCCCGCCAGCGGCTTGCCGCGCCCGACGTCGTAGCTCGCCAGCGCAATGCGCGGCGCGGCGGCGCCGTTCGCCGATCCCAGCCGGATCAGGTCCAAAGCGGGGCATTCGGCGGCGGCGATGAGGCGCAATCCGAGTTGCGGCTCGACGCCGACTTCGCGGGTGTAGCTGGCGTCGAAGCGCTGGAAGGGCGCGATTTCGACGCCGACGCCCTGCAGCGTACTGACGCTGCGCGCGCCGGGCAGAGGCCGCACCAGGAAGCAGGCGCCGCCGTCGAATCCATCGAGAAACGCGGTCGCTTTGTCGAGCGGCGTGGGTCGCGTCGGGCTCGGCTCAGCGATCGCCGGCACAGGCGCCGGCGCGACGACGAGCTTGACCGCCATGCGGGCGGAGAGGCCGGCCGCGTTGGTCGCCACGACGTCGAAGGCGAAGGCGCCCGGCCGGGTCGGCTTGCCGGAGATCTGGCTGAGGCCGGCGCCGAGATCGACGAAGGTCAGGCCCTCGGGCGGATTGGGTTCGGCGCGCAAGGCGAGCCCGCGCGCGTTGGCGCCGACGTTGAAGGGCGGCAACGCCGAGATGTAGTCCTCGTCGACTGTCGCCCCATCGACGACGACGACCGCCTGGGAGGCTCGCGGCGGCGTCGAGGTCGGAACCGGGATCGGGCTCGGCGACGCCTCCTGCAACGGCGGCGCCTTCGGGATCGTCGCGACCGTCGGAGCGGGCGTCGCCGCCACGGCCGCCGGCCTGTCCTTGATGACGAGCGTCGCCGTCATCTGCGCCGTCAAGCCGTTATGATTGGTCGCGACGACCTGCAGGCTCGAACTCTCCCGCTTGCGTCGGGACGCCGTCGATTTCGCCTTGGCCGCCGCCGAGATCCCGGAAAGTCAGACCGCCGGGCAACGCGTCCGCCCTGAGCCGCACTCCCTTGTCGCCGGGATCGGCGAAGGCGGGCAGCGCGTCGCGATAGGGCTCGCCGACCATCGCCGGCGGCAATGCGACGAGCGCCAGCGGCGCGCGCGGCGGCAGGGCGTCGACCAGTTCCACGCTCGTCGGTACATGCGAGGGCGCCGTTGTCGCCGCCTCGGTTGGCGCGGCTGCGGGCAAGCCGCCCGACGGCGCTTCCGCAACGGCGGTGGGCAACGGCAACGTCTCCGCCGAGCCGAGCGGCGGCAACGGGGAGGCGATCGGCCTCGGCGTCGAGCTCGGCCCGACAAGCGGCGGCGCCGACTTGAACCATTGGGCGGCGTCGTCGCGAAAGACATAGGCCGTGCCGGCGACGCTGACGATCACGATCAGCGCGCCGACGATCGCCGCCGCGCGTCCGCCGGATGAGCCGCGCGACCGCGGCGTCCCCTGGCCCGACGTCTTCGCGGCGCCGCTTTCGCCCCATGCCGCGACCGCGGCCATGCTCGACGGCCGGTTCGCCGGCAAGGGCTGCAGCATCGCCTGCAGGAGCGGCCGCATCGAAACGTCGATGTCGGAGAGATCGGGGACGGCGCGGCGCTTCTCGATGACGTCGGCCTGCGAACCACTCATGTCGATCGGCCGCCCACGCAGGGCCTCGGCGAGGACGAGGCCGAAACTGTAGATGTCCGACTTGAACCCGACCTCGCTGCCGGCGAGGCCGACCTGCTCGGGCGAGACGTAATTGTACTTGCCGGCGAAGCCGTCGCCGATGATCGTGCCCTCGCCCGGCCGATGCGAGCGCGCGATGCCGAAGTCGATGATCTTGGCGCGCCGCACGTCGCCGTCGGGCAGGATGACGTTATCCGAGGAAATGTCGCGGTGGACGACGCCGAGACGATGCGCCGCCTCGAGCGCGTCGCCGACGCGCCGTTGCAGGATCTTGACCTCGGCGAGCGGCAGCCGGCCCGAGGCGAGCCGCTTGGTGAGCGACGGTCCATCGACGAATTCCATCGCGAGATAAGCGCGCTGGAGATCGGGATCGACCGAGAAGACGAAATAGCGCACGATCGCTTCGTGCTGGAGATTGTGCAGGGTGGAAGCCTCGCGCCGGAACAGCGCGAAGGCGTCGGGATTGCGCGACAGATCGGGCCGGATCATCTTGATCGCGACGAGATCGTTGGTCTGGATGTTGAAGCCCTTGTAGACTTCGCCCATGCCGCCCTCGGCGATGAGCGTCTCGATCTCGTAGATGCCGTTCAGCCGCGCGCCGGGCCTCACGCTGCCGCCGGAAGCAGGCTGGAATATCGTTCTCTCGACCACGGCGCGCGCGCTCCAGATCTCAAACGAATTGTAACGTAACCCGCTCAAGCGCCGGGCGCCGCGCTCGGCTCGCTCCCCGCGATCCCAAGCCGTCGAACGCCCCGCCGCCTCGTTCGCGAGCCTAATCCGTAAGCGCGCCGAGGGAAACCGGATTTCGGCCGAACAACCAGACCGTAAACCTGGGATCAGTCGAGCCGCCTCGCGCCGACCCCGGATGCCTGAAGCGAAAGCGATCGGCGCGGCATCGAAGGAGCGCAGCCATGTCAATTCCGCTTGTTTCCCGCCAACGCCCGGTCGCGACCGCAGCGAGCGCCGCTGTGTTTGACGGCGAGGAGAAGGGCCGCCATAATTTTTCGCCGCTCGCCGAGCGCGAGCGCAAGAAATGGGGAATCTCCATGCGCGCGTCTTTGACTTTGCTTGTCGGCGCGGCGGTTTGCTTTGCGGTCGCGCCGTCGGCGCTGATCGCCCCCGCTCACGCCGATCCCGCTTATTCCGCCGATAAGGTGATCGATATTTTCGTCAAGGACAAAGCGGCCGCCGAAGCGGCCAAGGCCAACGGCAAGAGCCGGTCGATCTGCGTCGGCACCGCGGCCGACTGCCCCGCGCCGCCGGTCCAGACGGCGACCCGTTTCGATCTGCTGGTGAACTTCGAGTTCAACTCGGACAAGCTGACGCCGGCGGCCAAGGAAAACCTCGACCAGTTCGCCAAGGCGCTGCGCGATCCCCAGCTCAAGGGTCAGAAGTTCGAGATCGACGGACACACCGACGCGACGGGGGCCGAGGAGTATAATCTCGGCCTGTCGGAACGGCGCGCCAACGCGGTGGTCGCCTATCTCTCGGCTCAGGGGCTCGACGCCGCCAACTTGATCGCCAAGGGCTTCGGCAAGACCAAGCCGCGCGTCGCCGACCCCTACAGCCCGGCGAACCGCCGGGTCGAAACCCATCTCCTGGAGTGATCGGCTCACGATCTCTGGGGCGCGCCGAGAAGGCGCCATTGCTTGAGCGCGGGCGCGAGCGCAGGCCCGCTGCGGCCGTCGATCGGACCGGAATAATATCCGGCCGCCGCGAGGCGCTTCTGCAGCGCCTTGACCGTGTCGAGCGTCCAGATTTGCGACTTGCCGGTGAGATCGGCGATCGACTCGCCGGCATCGGCGGCGACCGCGCGCAAAAGTTCGTCGGCCGCGCCCGTGGGATCCTTGGGAACGCCCCGCCCCTCGTCGAGGACGGCCGCCGCGGTGTGATAGCCCTTGGGGTAGCCGAAGCTCGCGGCGCGCTTATAGAGATCGAGCGCGTCCGACTTCTTGCCGCCAAAGCCGTGTTCGGCGAATTCGGCCAGATCGTAGGTCGCCCTCGCCGAGCCGGCGTCCGAGGCCTTTTGCAGCAACGCATAGGCGCGCGGCAGGTCCTTCTCGATGCCGGCGCCTTGCGCCAGCGCCACGGCGAGATTGATGGCGCCGTCGGCGAGGCCGCGCTGGGCCGCCTTCTCGTAAAGCGCATAGGCCGCCTTCGGGTCCTTGGGCGCGTGATCGCCGGTCTCCAGCATCACGCCGAGGCTGTACATGGCGCGCGCGTCGCCCGCCTCGGCCGCCTTCTTGTACAGCGCGTAGGCTTCATCGAGGCGCCCGGCGGCGGCGGTGGCGCGCGCCAGCAGCGCCGCATAGTGGGCAATCTCCGGATGGCGGGCCGCCGCCTCGCCGCAGACGCCGATGGCGGCGGCGGCGTTCTCGCTGAGATTGGCGAGATCGACGCCCGGCACGCTCGCCGTCGCGTCGTTCGGATGCGTCGCGAGCCGCTCGCAGACGACGCCCGGATCCGACGCCGCGCTTTGCGCGTCGCGCAGGCTGGCGAGCAGTTCCTGCGCTTCCCCAAAGTGGACGCCCGCGGGATAGCGCGCGAGGTAGAGCTCGACGAGCCGGCTCTGGCGCCCGCTGCGCGCCAGATTCCACAAGAGATCGTCGACGTTCGCGTTGGTCGGCGGCGGCGTCTCGCCCGCCTTGCCGATTTCGGCGAGCAACGCCCTCACGTCCCCCGCGTGCGAGCCGGCGGGATAGCGGTCGAGATAGATCGAGAGCAGCTTGGAATCGCGCTGGCCCCCAGCCAGCCGCCACAATTGCGTCTCGGGCGAAGCCTCGCTCGCCGCGTCGCCGGCGAAATAGAACTGCCGCGTCAGCGAGGAGTTCTCCCACGGGATTTGCGCCCCGCCGGTCGAGGCGATGACGTCGCGGCGCACGGCGATCATCATGCTGGAGATGTCGACGCCGGGCGACGCCATATGTTCGAGCAGCGATCGCGCGAACGGGCTGTTGCGGCCGCCGCCGTCGAACGCGACGGCGTCGGGCTGCGTCGCAAAAGCGATGAGAAAACCGGCGGCGTTGCCGACGCGCGCGAGGCCCGCGGACCGCAGCGTGACGCTCGCGTCCTTCAGCGGATTGTTGCGGCACGCGTCGAGAAATACGAGATGAACGCCGGACCCCTTGGCCTGCGCGTCGAGAACGTCGTCGAAATGAATCGTGCGCTTGTCGATATCGTCGACGGTGTGCAACTGCGCATCGACGGGAATGAGATAGTTGTGGGCGGAAACCTGCAGGCCGTGGCCGCCGTAATAGAAGAGCGACACGTCGGCCGACGCCGCGCGCCTGCCGAAATCGGCGATCGCGCGCCGCATCTGCGCCTGGTCGAGATCGACGCCGAGCGTCACGTTGAACCCCAGGGTTTTGAGCGATTCCGCGACGTCGCCGGCATCGTTGGGCGGATTGGCGAGCTGGGGAACGGCTTTGTAGCCGCCGTTGCCGATGACCAGCGCGACGCGGCTTTCCGCCAGCGCCGGCGCCGCTGCGAGGAGGGCGAGCAACGCCGCGGCGCAATGACGGAGGAGGTCCCGGGGACGCCGCGAACGGCGCGTCCGAAACACCCAGGCTGCTCCGACCTCGCGCACCGCGCCCATTGGCGTGATCCCGAACGCTCCAGAGCGTTCCGCTTATGGATGGACGCGACGATCCCTTCTCCCCGTTAACGGGGAGAAGGGGCGCAGAGGCCGCCGCATCGAGTTCGAAAGCAGAGCGCTCCGGTCCCGGATGCAATCTCGCGCGCGCCAAGTCAAGGCGGAGACGCGGCGCTCAAAGCCCGCCGGCCTTTTCCAGCGACAGGCTCGCCACGTTCAGCGTGTCGGCGACGAAATCGCCGCTGCGGGTCTCCCTTCGCGTGCTCTCAGGGTCCTCCGCGCGCACCAAAACGAGATCCTTGTGTATGACGGCGATTGCATCCTGCAAGGCCTTGACCGCTTGCGCCTTCGTTCGGGCGACGCGAACGCGCCGGGCCGCCCGCGCGACCACATTGGGCATGTCCTGCAAGCGCGGCGGCAACCGTGGCGCGATGACCGCCAGCGCTTCGGCGTATTTATCGAGCGCATCGGCGATGCACTGCTGCGTAACGCACCCGCATTGCTTGATGTAGCTTTGGGTGGCGCGCGAAAGCGCCTTCACCGCGTCGCCAGCGTCGCCGTAGGCCGACGGAGCCGCGAGTTCGAGACCACCGCCGCAACCCGCCTCGGGGTCCGGGCCGGGACCGAGGATCGTCTGAATATGGCCGCCGCCGCTTCCCGAGCCGGCTGCGCCCCCGGTGCCGGCTGCGCCTCCGGCGCCACCCGCGGCGCCCGCCGCACCACCGGCGGTGCCCGCCGCACCACCGGCAGCGCCCGCGGAGGTCGCGGCGTGCGCGCCGGTTGCGAAAATCGCCACCATCAGCGCCGCCGCGACCGCCCGGGCCGCGAAATGAAGGGAGATCGAATGCATGCCGCCTCCATCCGATGTTTGTCGGCGATGGGGCCAACTACGCCGGCCGGCCGATCGAATGTCTCTTGCCTCTGGCGTTTACGGTCCGCGACAGATGATGGCGGGTTTCGATAAAGATACGGTTACGCGAAATATAAGGGCCGGTCTATTCTTGTTCGGCGCGCCGATTGGGACCCTGGAATCCACTGCCGCGGCGCACTCTGGCGGCAATTTCCTTGCTCGCGATCCATTTCCTGGTTAGGCGGAAGTCGGCGAGCGAAAACTCATGCGGGAATCCGGGAACGCGACGACACTTTCATGACCCGACGCGGCGGCACTCTCGCACTCGCGGCTTCTCTGGCGATTTTTTGCCTATGCGCCGGCCTCGTCGGCTGGCGCCTGCTGATGCATCGACCGCCGACGCGACCCGTCGCAGGGATCGCGGCGACGCCGGCCTCCACCGCGCCGTCGACCCGGCCGCCCGCCGCCAAGCTCTCGACGATCATCGATCTTCCCGGCGATCCGGTGCTGGTTCAGCGCGGCGCTGTCTCGGCGCCGCGCGAACTGCACATCGCCGTTCCGCCGAAGCTCGCCGCGAACGCGCCGAGGTTCGACATCCCAGCCTATTACGTCGATTCGACGCTCGTCTCGACGAACGGCGGCTATATGGGGAAATTTCCCGAAGCCGGCGCGGAGGCCGACGCGTTGGCGGCCCAGTTGGCGATCAATTCGGCGCAACTGGCGGGAGCGAGCGACGCCGCCCAGATGGATGCCGGTTCCGACGACGACGGCGGCGATGAAACTCCCGCCGACGCGCAGCAGTTGATGCTGACGAGCGCCAACAGCAACCAGCTCGAGGTCGTCGCGGGCGGCGCCGACGGCCGGCCGCAACTCAAGCAGACGATCCTGAGGACCATCGTGGCGGAGAAGATCGGCGATCTGCTGATCGCCAACGGCTTTGCCGAGGATAGCGCGCGGGCGGTCGAAAGCGCGGCCAAGGCGGCGTTCAACGTGCAGACCCTGCCGCCGGGAAGCGTCGCCCTCGCGGTCGGCGCGCTCGACGCGGCGGGCGCCTATCGCGCGACGCAGTTCGCGATCTACGAGAACAACGATTACGTCGGCGCCATCGCGCTGGCCGAAAGCGGCCTCTACGGCGAGGGCGCCCAACCGACGGCGCCCTCAGGACTTCTCGACCAATCCGCCAAGACCGCCGACGCCGCGCTGCACTTCAATCTCGCCGACGGCGTCTACAGCGCGGGCCTGCGCAACGGGATGCCCGAACCGGTGATCCGCGAGGCGATCCAACTGCTTGGCCGGTTCGCCGATCTCAAGGCGCCGCTGCTGGCGGACGAGACCTTTCGCGCGATCTTCGCGCGCGATTTTCGCGACAAGTCGAAATCCTCGGGCAAGGTCGTCTATGTCGGCTTGCGCGGCGGCGGCGGCGCGGTCGACTGCTATGCCTTCGAAGCGGCCGAAGGCGCGTTCCGTTGCTTCGACGCCAAAGGCGGCGTGGAGCTCAAGAGCGCCGCCGAGCCCAAGTCCGGCGCCGAGCCCAAGTCCGGCGCGCCGAGCCTCGGCGAAAGTGGCGCGATCAGCGTCGGCGGCGTTCTCGCGCCGATCAAGGGCGCTCCCGTGACCTCGCTGTTCGGCATGCGGTTCCACCCGATCCTGCACATTCTCAGACTCCATGCGGGGATCGATTTCGGCGCGGCCGTCGGCTCGCAGGTGCGCGCCGCGGCGGACGGGAAAGTCGAGATCGCCGGGCCGGTGTCCGGCTTCGGCAACCATGTCCGCATTCAGCACAAGGGCTTCGAGACGTCCTATTCGCATCTCTCGGAAATTCCCGCCGCGATCAAGCCCGGCGCCGACGTCGCGCAGGGCGAGATCATCGCGCTTTCCGGCAACACCGGCCTGTCGACCGGTCCCCATCTGCACTTCGAGTTCTATCTCAACGGCGTCGCGGTCGATCCGATGCCGCACATGGGCACGGAGATCCAGGCCGCGGCGGGAATGCTGGCGCACAGCGGCGGAACGTTGGCGAGCCCCGTCGTCGCGACGGGCGTCAGCCCGGCTGAGATCGCCGCCTTTCCCGCCGCCAAGGCGCTGATCGACGCGGCGCTGGAGGAAGCGGCGAAATGAAGCTCCCCATGCCCCCATCCGCACCCGGAACAAACTACCGCCTTGGAAGCCTGTACTCGATCGCCACAGCCTTCCTGCTGGCGACTCAGGAACCCTTTTCGTACCTCGCCGCCAAACGTCTCAACTCGCTGCAATTCATCGACCTCACTCAGATCGCCTTGCTGGCGTCCATGCCGCTCTTGTTGGCGCGGGCCGAAAGCCGACGCGACTTTGTCGCGCTGCTGTCGGACCCCTCCAACCTGGGAAAATTGGCGATCATCTTCGGCATCGGCCTGAGCGGGCTGCTGCTGTACAACTTCGGCCTGAGCGGCGCTCATCCCATCGTCATATCCGCGATATTGAATCTGTCTCCCTGCTGGGCGGCGTTGGTGGCGAGAGTCATTTCCAACAAGCCAATTCCCATTTCGCCAACCATCTTCTTCGGTTGCCTCGCGGGAGGCTTTGTCGGGGCGATGGCGATCCCCTGGAGCCAGATCGACAGCGCCGATCTGCCGTCACTCAGCGAGCTGGCCGGCGGCGCGCTCCACGGAACCTGGATCTACGCGATACCCATCCCGATCTTTTCCGCCTTGGGTGGGACGCTCATCGGAAAGTGGTTCATAAAGTACGACGAATCCGCAGCCATCGCCGCGAACTTTGTCGCGTCGACTCTGGTGCTGATCCCGTTCGCGACCATCGTCCTTTACGAACGCTCCGAGCTGCCGTCCGGGCAGCCGCTGGCGATTGCGCTGATGATGGCGGGAACAATCATCGCCGCGTCCCTCGGGCGTGTGCTGTATCAGGTCTCGTTGACCGCCACCGATAACGACAACGGCTTCGTGACGATGTTCTTCCTGCTGGTTCCCGCTTTGACCAGTCTCGTATCTCTGGCGCTATCGCGGTGGATCACGGATTTGCACTTTGTCGTCGGACCGATTTTCTTTTTAGGTCTGGTGGTGAACGCGGGCGCCTTGCTATTATTTTCTCTGCAGGCCTGGCATAGGCCGCCCGGGAGTTGTCGGCCGACGCCGCGATGACGGCGGAGCGGCCCTACGCCTCGCCCGCCGCGCGCCAAGCGCCGTCCGAGCGCACCGTGCGCGGATCGGCGTCGCACGCGACGACAATCAGCGACACGTTATCGCTCGCGCCGCGCAGCAACGTCAGCGCGAGCAGGTCGTCGCACGTCTTCTGAGGATCGCCGGCGGCCAGAGATGCGGCGAGTTCGTCGTCTTCGACGTGGGCGGTCAGTCCGTCGCTGCACAGCAGGAAGCGGTCGCCGGCGAACGCCGGCCCGTCGACGATCTCGAGGTCGGCCTGATCGGCCGCGCCGAGCGCGCGGGTCACCACGTTGCGGCGCGGCCACACTCGCGCCTCTTGCCGATCGAGCGCGCCGCGATCGATGAGGTCCTGCACTTCGGAATGATCGCGCGAGATCTGCGCGAACGCGCCGTCCCGCAGCAGGTAGAGGCGACTGTCGCCGCACCAGACGCAGGCGAAATGAGCGCCGTGAACCAGGACGGCGACGAGCGTCGTGCCGACGATCGACGCGCCGCGAGAGCGCCCCAGCGCGCGCAATTCCGCATTGACGCCCATGATGCGCGCTTCGAACTCGGTGAGCAGCGCCGCGGCGGAGGGCGGCGGCGGGAGCGTCGCCAGCGCCGCGACGACGGAGCGGCTCGCCACATCCCCGCCGCCGTGGCCGCCCATGCCGTCGGCGACGACCCAAAGTCCGATCTCGGGCCGCGCCAGGACGCTGTCTTCGTTGAGGGTGCGCACTTTGCCGACGTGGCTGGCGCTCGCCGTGCGAAACATGAGATCGCCGCTCATGCCGAGCGCTCCTCGACGGAAGCTGGAGCGCGCGCAAAGGCGCCCGTCAGCATGTCGACGAAACGCCCCGGCGGCGGCAAGCCGACGAGAGACAGCGCGAGCGGCGCGAAGTCTTCGCCGCCGATCGTCCACCAGAAGGATTGCGAGGCGAACGTGCGGCGGTGGCCGAATCGGCGCGCGGCGCGAAAAGCGAGCGAAAGCTGCCGATCGATGTCGCGGACCAGCACGCCGCCCTCGGGCAGTTCCTCGAGGCCCGACATCTCGGCCGCGCGCGGCTGCAAGTCCGGCGCCGCCATCCCGGCGACCCGCGCCGCGATGGCTTCGAAGGTCGCGTCCGCGTCGAGAGCGTCGAGCAGGATCGTCTCGGCGGCCTCGCACCATGCGTCATTCGAGTCGAGTTCCGGCGGCACCAGCGAGGCCCCGCCCTCCCCGGCGAAAACGGCGAGCGGAAACAATCGCCCGACGCCGTCGACCGAAGGCATGAAGGCGCCGATCGTCGCTTCGCCACAGAAATCGGCGCCGAGCCAGAAGCGCCAGATCGGCGCGCGATTGTAGGCCTCGGTCCATGCCGCGCCGAGCGTCTGGCGTGAGGTCGCCACGCTCGCCTGAAGCCACGGCTCCCACACTTCGAGGAAGCGGCGCGGCGCGTTGGCGGCGACGAAATCGCGTTTGGCCGGCAGCTTACCGAAGAGACCGGCGGGCATCGGACCTCACAATCCGTTGGGGCATCGGAACTGCCGCAGCGAGGGCATGGTCAGCGGGTTGCTGAGCGAAGCCGCGGTGAACTGGTAGGAGACTTCGCGGCCGCCGACGACGAAGCTGACCTTGACGGCGTTGCCGTTCTGGATCGGCGAACCGACCTCGACGAGCCGGAACAAAGCCCACGCGCCGGAGCGCTCCAGATTGGATTTGCGGTCGGGCATGTCGGGGGCCATGACGATCGACGCCGCCCCCGCGCCGGCGCCCGGCCATTGCACCGTGGCAGCGGCGTTGGCGCCTTGCTGGGCCACCACGGTCGCGCCGTTGATCGACAGCGTCGCAGTCTGAGCGTCGCTGCTCAGCGTCAGCGGCTTCACCTCGAGGCTGACGTTGGGCTGGTTGCCGCCGGTCGGGAAGAAGGCGTCGCGAATTTCGGCGGCCTGCTGGAACTCGCGCAAAGTCGTATCCGAAAGTCTGCGCGTCGTGTTCGGATTGGGCCGCCAGACCCAGGTCTTGCCGGTCAGATTGACCAGCGGCGCGAGATTGGCGGCGAAGAAACGATCGATGATGCCGCCGGGCGCGAACAGCCGAGCGAAATCGGCCATCGGCACGTCGCGATCGCTCCTGGCGAAGGGATAGCGATTGGCCGCGATCTGCTGGCACGGCGCGGAGACCTGCTCGGCCATGGCGTCGACAATCTGCGCGATCGAACTCGAATTGGCGTCGCCGGCCGCGTCCTTGGCGACCTTGTCCATCATGCCGGCGAGCGGCTGCGGCAGCCGCGTCACGTTCGAGCGCAGGCTCGCGACCTGCACCTCCACCTGGTCGAGCGCCTGCTTGGCCTGGGTCGGATTGTCGGCGGCGAGCGTGAGCTGACGGTAGAGCTCGTTGAGATTGGCGAGCAGCGCGTCGATCGGCCGCGAACCCGGTTCGCCGTCGACCAGGATCTGGATCGGCTTGAAATTGGCCTCGATCGACGCGCCGGGAACCTCGGGCGGCGGATCGCCCGCCTTGCGCTGCGACTTCATCGCGAGGTCCAGCGCCTTGCGGCTCACGTAGCCCAAGTGCTCCGACGCGGCGGTCACGGCGTCCGCCTTGGCCTCGTCCGCCACGCCGTTGGCGGGCCCGGCCGCCTTGCGCTCGCGCGTCAGCGCGGTCTGGTCGCGGACGGACTCGAAAATCTGCTTGATCGGCGAGGTCGGCGCCGAGGCGGCGCTCAGTGCGAGATATTTCGGCTTGTCGGCGAGCAGCGGGCGCAATTGCAGATTGCCGAGCGCGACATTCCAGGCCGCGAGGAAGTCCTTGCCGTAGAGATCGAGGATGTCGGGAAACAGGCTCGCATATTGCTGCTTGACGGCGCCCTGGTCGCCCGCCGCCCCGAGCACCCAATTCTCCTTCTGCAATTTATCCGCGATCGTCGGCATGTGGTCGAGCAACGCGCGATAGAAGCCGGCGTAGGTGAAGAACGCCGGCACGCGCACGGTATCCAGGCTCGCGCCGTTCGCCGCCTCGAAGACCAGCGCCATGTCCGGCCCGCCGCGCTGCGAGGCGACCCAGTCCTCGATCGCCTCGTTGTGCGCCTCGGATTTCAGCAGCGTGTAGGCGCGCTCGGAGACGCGCATGCGCGCCAGCGTCGCCTGCGCCTGCTCCACCAGCGGACCGTTGAGCGACACCTTCGCCGCTCCGCCGGCGTCCATGTCGAGCATGGCGACGAGATGCGAGCGCAGCAGCGCGCGCCCTTGCGCGTAGGGCGCGCCGGGAAAGGCGCGCTCCTCCCAATCGCGCGCGAACCAGTCGACGACGAGGTCCTTGTCGACCCTCGGCGCCTTGCCGCCCAGCATGAGATAGACCTTCAGCGCCTCGTAGACGAAGGTCGGATCGGCAATGTTCTTCTGGATCTGCTGCTCCAGCGAGAGAACCAGCCGAGGGCGCATCAAGCGCTCGAGCGCCTGCTGGTAGACGAGATCGGAGGCGTCCTGCAGCCGCGCGCGTTGGCTGAGCCCGAAGGTCTGCGAAACCGGCGTCGCCTCGTCGCGATGGGCATAGCCGACGGGCAGGTTGGGCAGGGCGCCGATCAATTCGTAGATCGGCAACAGGCTGGGGTCGGTGACGGTGTTCTGCTTGATCAGCGGCGCGGCGGCGGCGGCATAATCATCGACGCCGCGCGCGGTCGCCGCGATGAGCGCGGCGTTGCGCGCATAGCTCATCCACCACAGGCCGAGCATCCCGACCGTCGCCACGCCGATCAGCGCGAACAGCGCCGCGCGCAGGGCCCAGGAGCGGCGCACCGCGGCGATGTTGGTCGACACCCATCCCGCTTCGCCGAACACCACTTTGGCCAGGAGATCGTGGAGAAAATAGCTTCTCCCGATGCCGGAAAACGCCGCCGCGCCGAAGCTTTCGACGCCGAAGCTGCGTTGCAGCGCGCCGATGACCGAATCGAAGGGCGTGCCCTCCTGCGTGCCTGATGTGAAGTAGAAGCCGCGCAGCGTCGCCGCCGTCTGGTAGCGCGTCGGTTCGAAGATGCGATTGAGAAAATCGGCGATCGGCTTGCGGATGGCGCTGAGCTGGGCCGGCAGGCCGAATAGGATCGCGCGCGAGCGCAGGTCCGGCTCCTCCTGCAGGCGTTCCGGCATGCGCTCGGAAATGCGCTGGATCAGGAGATCGATTTCCTCGGGGACCTTGCCGACGTTGTTAGCCTTCTTGTCGGCGGTCTGGAACGTCGCGCCCCACACCGCCTGGCGTCTGGCTTCGTCGAGGTCGGCGAAATATTGGGTGAAGCCGACGATCAGATCCATCTTGGTGAAGATGGCGTAGACCGGGAAATCGACCTTCAGTTCGTCGTGCAACTCGTTGAGCCGCTTGCGGATCGCGTCGGCGTGCGCCGCGACCTCGGCGGCGGAGAGATGAAGCACGTCGGCGATGCTGATCGCGACGAGGACGCCGTTGATCGGCTGGCGCGGGCGATTGCGCCTGAGCATGTCGAGAAAGGCGAGCCAGCTCTTGCGATCGACCTTGGCGTCCGAATCCTGCGTGGTGTAGCGGCCGGCGGTGTCGATGAGCACCGCCGCGTCGGTGAACCACCAGTCGCAATAGCGCGTTCCGCCGACGCCCTGGATCGCCTTCGCCGCATTGTCGGCCGCGAGCGGAAACTTCAGGCCGGAATTGACCAGCGCCGTCGTCTTGCCCGCGCCCGGCGGCCCGATGATGAGATACCACGGCAAATCGTAGAGCGCGCCGGCGCTCGACTTCGCCGTGCGCTTCAGCGTGGCGAGCGCGTCCTCCATCTTCTCCCGAAGGATCGGCGCGTCGCTCTCGTCGGCGACCGGCTCGGTCATCGCCTTTTCGAGCGCCGCGGCGGCGCGGCGCCGGCTGATGATCCGCCACGCGATCGAGGCGCCGACGATCAGCCAGATGACGAGGATGATGGCGAGCCGCACGCCGACGCTCTCGAACGGCTGCGCGTCGCCGATCGAGACCAGCGGACCGGCGAGCCAGATCAGCGCCGCCAGCACGATGGCGGCGACGACGCTGAGCGCGATCCAGAGCCAGGCGACGAGCGTCATGGAAACGAATTCTCCCCTTCGTAAACGCGACGTGCCTGCGTCCCTTCTCCCCGCGTGCGGGGAGAAGGTTAGGATGAGGGGCCTGGCGATGAGCCGCAACCGTGCGGACAACCACCATGCCCCTCACCCCTGCCCTCTCCCCGCAACGCGGGGCGAGGGGGCTAGACTAATCGGCGCGCGGAATGGAAATCTCCACGCGCCGGTTCTTCGATTTGTTCGCCTCGATGTCGTTCGGAGCGACCGGATTGTCGGTTCCCTTACCCGCCACCTGGAGGCGTTCGGGGTGCGCGAGATCGCCCTTGAGAAGGCCGGCGACCGATTTGGCGCGCGCCTCCGACAGTTCGAAATTCGACGGGAACGCCACGGTCTTGATCGGGTCGCTGTCGGTGTAGCCGTCGACGCGGATCGCGCCCGGCTCCTTGTCGAGCGCCAGCGCGATCTTCCTGGCGATCGGCGCGAAGCTGGCGTTGACCTGCGCCCCGCCCGAGGGGAACAGCACGACGCTGCCGATGCGGATGAAGATCGTCGTCGCCGACTGGTCGGCGCCGACCTTGCCGGCGAGAATTTCGTTGGCGAGCGCGGCGCGGATGCGCTCGAGTTGCGTCGACGCCCTCGGCGCCGGGTCGGGCGGCGGCTTGACGGCGGTCTCGCGCGCGATGGTGATTTCGGTGCCGGGATGCACTTGCGCCATCTCGAGGGCGAGCGCTTCGGCCCCGCCGCTCAGCGAGTTGCGCAGGAAGAGATAGGCGCCGAGCAGGATGAGGCCGGCGACCGCGGCCACCGCCCAGACGGGAACCTGGAAGCGGCTTCCCGCCAGCGCGATGCTCTGGCCGCGCCAATGCGGCGAAAGATCCTCGATCGTCTTCGGGCTGGCGCGACGGATCGTCTCGTAGAGATCGCGGCGCACGCCCTGCAGCGCGCCGGCGCCGCCGGAGGCGCGATAGACGCCCTCGAAGCCGAGGCTGAGACACGCATGCATGATCTCGAGCAGGCCGAGATTGATGGCCGGGTTCTGCTTGGCGCGCTCGAGCTCCTGGAAGAACCTCACGCCGCCGGTGCGCTCGCTGAAGAAGCGCACGAGCATGCTGTACTGCGTCCAGATCTGTCGATCGTCGGTCGGCAGGTTCTGCACGATGTCGTCGGCGCAGGCGGCGAGCGCGTATTTGGCGACGTTGACCTGTTCCGCCGGCGCGCCGGCGGCGCGCGCATCGATCTCGAACTGCTGGATCGCCTGCGCGACCTGATCCATCAATTGCCCGGCGCCGGCGCGCGACAGCGAGGCGCGCAACCGTCCGAGCAGCAGCAGCAGCGACGCGGCGGCGCGCATCAGCGGATTCGCCGCGACGGTGACGAGGTCGACGGAGACGTGCGGCGAAACCGGCGCCGGCGTCATCGGCGCGTTGGCGGCGCTTTGCTGCAGGTACGGATTGACCGGCGCGGGCGTCGGCGACGTCGTCCAGCCGTCCCAATTGGCCTGTCCGCCGGACGGCGTGGGCGAATAGGCCGGCGGATAGGATGGCGCGGGGTAGCTGACCGGCGGCGTCGGGGTCGAGGCCGGCGGCGCGCCGCCGGCGGGCGGCGCGGGATAAGCGCCGGGCGGATTGGGCTGGGACGGCGGCGCCGAACGGCGCCCGCCGGGGTTCGGCCGGATGATGGTTCGGTCGCGACGACCGAACGGATCGTCGTTGTCGGTCATCGCCTGTCTTCCCTGATCGCCCACAGCTCCATCTGGAGTTCAGGCCAGTCGCCGGCAAAGTGCATCCCGATCGCGCTGGCGACGCTGAATTCCGGCCACAGCGGCGACGTGCGGTCGAAGAAGAAATAGACGTGGTCGGTGATGGCGCGAATCTGCGGCGGCGGCGTCGGCAGATGCACTAGGTTGATGCCCGGCAGATGGGCGTGGACGATCTCGTTCATCTTGGTGTTGGGGCCGACCTTGAGGTAGGCCGGCAGGTTCTGCTGAATCTCGGTGAGCGGACGGCGCGCCGAAACCTCCAGCACGAGCGTCGCATTGCGAAACAGCGTGCGGTCCTTGATCGTCGAGATGAACGCGTTGGGGGCGCGCTCGATGAGTTCGAGGCGAATGGCGCGCCGGTCGAGCCGGGCGCTGAGGAAGTCCTGGATGTCGCGCAGCACCGGCGCGAAGACGCTTTCCAGATCGTCGTGGTTATACATTCCGTATTCGCGCGCGCGTCGCTCCTGCGGTGCCGAAGGTCGCGAGTTCGCCGGCGAGGCGCAGGAATTCCTCGTACAGCCGCTCGGGATGGACATAGCGCGAGGTGCGAAAATGCTTGAGCGCCGGAATTTCGCGGTTGAGCATTTGCAGCATCAGGTAATCGGCGCTCTGCAGGCCGCCGCCCGCGGTCGCGTCGCTGGCGTAGCGCGCGAGTTCGTCGAGCTTGGCGCCGATCCAGCCGATGACGCGGTCGAGCCAGCCCTCGACGGTGGGATGGGCGGCGCAGACGAGCAGCGGCGGCGCGAACTTCTCGTCGAACACGAGCGTGCGGTCGTGCACTTCGACGATCCGCGCGATTGGCAGGCCGACATAGCCGGGCTTCGCCGTCCTGCGGATTTCGTAGGCGAGGCGGGGATAGGCGACCTCGATCTCCTCTTCGATGCGCAGATGGGAAGTCGAGTCGATGACCGTCTCGGCGCCGACGACGTAGCGCGCCGCGTTTTCCGCCTTTTCCGGGCTGACTTCGCGCGAATTGTCGGCGCGCGCCGGCATGGTGAGCCAGACGAGCTGGCCCCGGCCGCCTCCGGCGCCTCGATCGGCGCGGGCGCCGGGCTTTCCCCCGGAAAATCGAACAGCCCGCCGTCCGGCATGACCCCAGCGGCCCGGCGCAAGCCGAATTTGCTCTGCTGGGCAAGGTCGCGATCGATTTCGAGCGTCGCGAAGCCCCAGGGATAGGGCGTCACGTGTCGCGCGCGGCTCTCGATCGCGCTTTCGACGTAGCGGTCGCCTTGTTGGAGATGATGCGGGCGAAGGAAAAGCCCCTCGGTCCAGTGAACTTTGGCGTTCCACGACATGCCCGCTGTTCCCCAATCCCGTTTTTGGCGTCCCCGCTCAATCCCCGACGATGCGCGCCGGCCCCTGCCCTACGAGGACTTGTTCTGCAATCGATCGTAAGCCTCCGCGAACAGCGCCATGAACGCTTCCAGCAGGCGCCCGTCGGCGCGCTTGGTCTTGGCGCGCCACCGCTCGACGTAGATGTCCCATAGTTTCGCTTTACGGGACCCCACGATGGCTCCGAGACCCCGATCCGGCTCCACCGACCGATCTATTTTCTCCGGCGCGAGTTCCTCGAACAAGGCGTCCAACGCCCCCTGCATGGCGCCGAAAGTGAGGATCTGGTGGGTCTTGAGGTCGGCAAAGCTGCTTTCGATGGTCGCGCGGGCGTCGAGATAATTGCGCGTCGGCGGACCGAACATGATCGCGAGGGCTTCGTCCGCCGAACCGGTGAATTTCAGCGGATTGTTTTCGAGCGCGCGGATCATCGTGCGGCTCGACGAACGCATCAGCGTCTTGGATTCGGCGCGCGACGATAAAAGCTGGGCGAGATTCTCTGCGGTCAGCCGAAGGGCGAGGCCGATTTCGTCGGCGAGCGCGTTCGGATCGCGCCCGGCGATGGCGCGCTCGGGGATTCCCGCCGCCGCGGCGATGCGGGCGATCACTTCCGCGGAGGGCGCCGAGGACATGGGAGCGGCGGGGCTGGCGCGGCGGCGCTGCCGGCCGGCGCGGCGATGGCGCGGCAGGCGAAAGCGCCGGCGCTGGGGTCGGCTGAGGCGGCCCGCGCAGCCAGCTCTCGTCGGCCGCCGCCGGCGCCGCGAATGCGTCGCCCAGGGGCCCCGCCGGCGCGACGGAGGACGCGAAATCGAGGAAGTCGGCGGTTGGTTGGACCGGCTTCTGCACGCGATAGGCGGCGCGGTCGTCGGGCGCCGCCGCCTCGCCGACCGCGCCCCAAACGTCAGCATGCGCCACCGCTGCGGGCGGCGCGGAGGCGTAAGGCGCCGCCTGCCCCTCGACCGCGACGGCGATGATGTAAGGCCCGATGTTCAGGCGGTCGCCGTTGCGCAGGAGATGCGGCGCATCGAGGCGGAATTGCGCGCCGTTGACGAAGGTGCCGTTGGTCGACACGTCGTGCAGCCAATAGCCGCCGTCGCGAAACCGGATCTCGCAGTGCTTGCTCGAGACGTAGCGGCTCGGATCGGGCAACGTCCAATCGAGATGGGCGTCGCGGCCAATGTCGAGACCGCGGCCCTTGACCTCGACCCGCAACGGCCCGCCGTCGGGCAATCGATCCATGTTCTCGATCGACAGTCGAAGCGTCATTGTTTCGCCCGGATTCGCAAATCCAAAAGCTATTATCCCGTTCTTTTCGGCCAGCCGCAAGGATCGGCGCCACGGCGTCCCAGGCTACGAGGAACCGGTTCCCGTGAGAAAGTCGAAGTCGCAGCCTTCGGGCGCCTGGGTGACGGTCCGCCGGTAGAGCGCCTTGTAGCCGCGCGCCGGCTCTGGCGGCGGCGCGAAGCCGGCGAGGCGCCGCCTGATCTCGGCCTCGTCGACGAGCAGATCGATGCGCTTTTTCGCGACGGAGAGCCGGATGCGGTCGCCATTGCGGACGGCGGCCAGGGGGCCGCCGATCGCCGCCTCGGGCGCGACATGGAGGACGATCGTGCCGAAGGCCGTCCCGGACATGCGAGCGTCGGAAATTCGCACCATGTCCTTGACGCCGGCCTGCGCCAGCTTGCGCGGGATCGGCAGATAGCCGGCCTCGGGCATGCCGGCCGCATGCGGGCCGGCGTTCTGCAAGACCAGCACGTCGTCCGCCTTCACGTCGAGAGCGGGGTCGTCGATTCGGTTCGCGAGATCGTCGAGGCTCGTGAAGACGACGGCGCGCCCTTCGGATTCGAACAGGGCTGGCGTCGCGGCGGCGCGCTTGAAGACGGCGCCGTCGGGCGCCAGCGTCCCTGTGAGGCCGATCAGCCCGCCCACCGGCGAAACGGGATCGTCGAAGGGACGGATCACGGCGCGGTCGACCCAATCGAGCGGCTCGCCCAGCCGTTCCGCCAATGTCACGCCTTCGACGTCCACGGCGTCGAGATGCAGCAACGGCCGGAGTTCGCGCAAAACGGCGCCCACGCCGCCGGCGGCGTAGAAATCCTCCATGTAGCCTTCGCCAACCGGCTTGAGGTCGACCAGCACCGGCGTCTCGTCGGAGATGACGTTGAGCCGCTCCATCGGAATGCGGATGCCGAGGCGCCCGGCGATCGCCGTCAAATGCACGATGGCGTTGGTCGAACCGCCAAGCGACATCAGCACGCGAAAGGCGTTTTCGACCGACTTCCGCGTGATAACCTGCGACGGCCTGATCTTCGAGTCGATGAGCCGCACGGCCGCCTTGCCCGTTTCCTCGGCGGCGACCAGACGCGCCGCATGGACCGCCGGAATAGCCGCCGTGCCCGGCAGCGACATCCCCAGCGCTTCGGCGATGCAGGCCATCGTGCTGGCGGTCCCCATGACGGCGCAAGTGCCCGAGGTCACCGACAACCGGCCTTCGACGGCGTCGATCTCTTGCTGGCCGATCGCGCCGGCGCGGTACTTTCCCCAGAAATTGCGGCAGTCCGTGCAAGCGCCGAGCCGCTGGCCGCGATGACGTCCCGTCATCATCGGGCCCGTCACCAATTGGATCGCCGGAACGTCGGCGGAGGCCGCTCCCATCAGCTGGGCGGGCACGGTCTTGTCGCAACCGCCGATCATGACGACCGCGTCCATCGGCTGCGCGAGGATCATCTCCTCGGTGTCCATCGCCATCAGGTTTCGGTACATCATGCTGGTCGGATTCAAGAAGACTTCGCCGAGCGAGATCGTGGGAAAGGGGCGCGGCAGGGCGCCCGCGGCGAGGACGCCGCGCGAGACCGCCTCGACCAGCTCCGGCATGCCGCGATGGCAATTGTTGAACCCGGACGGCGTCATGGCGATGCCGACGATCGGCTTGGCCAGCAACGCATTGGAAATGCCCATCGAGCGCGCGAAGGAGCGTCGCAGATACCGCGCGAAATCGCGGTCGCCGTAGTTGGTGAGGCCGCGTTCGAGACCCTGCGCTTCGTCACTCATGGTTCGTCTCCGCCGTCATTGCGACCATTGCGACGCAATCCAGACTTAGGGTTTGCGACAGCGGCTTAGTCTGGATTGCTTCGCTGTCGCTCGCAATGACGGCGGAAGATGGACGGCCCGCGCGCGAACAGCTCCCTCATTCTTCGTCCGCGCTACGCCGGCGCCGACGCCACGGTCGAACAAAACGCCTCGAATTCGGCCTCCGTCGCATAGGCCTTCTGCGTGCCGCGCCGGGTGACGGAATCGGCGGCGTAGCGCACCGCTTTGCCAAGCGCCGCTTCGATGTCCAGGCCGGCGGCGAAATAGCGCGCGAAGCTGCCGACGAAGGCGTCCCCGGCGCCGGTGGTGTCGACGGGCGTGACGCGGATCGGCGCGATGCGGCGCGCGACAGTCGGCGTCGTCAACAGCGCGCCGCGCGAGCCCATGGTCACGATGATCGTGCCAATCCCCTTGGCGATCAGGCTGCGCGCGGCGGCGACGATGTCCGCTTCCGTATCGACCGGCATCCCCGTGAGGATGGCGAGCTCCGTTTCGTTGGGCACGAAGAAGTCCGCGTCGCGGATCTTCTCGGGATCGAGTTCCGGCGTCGCCGGCGCCGGGTTGAGCAGCGTCTTGACGCCATGCTTCTTGCCGAACGCGATCGCCGCATAGACCGTCTCCAGCGGCACTTCGAGCTGCAGCAGGATGAGGTCGCAGGTCTTCAGGTCCGCCGCCGCATTTTCGATGTCCGACGGCGACAGGTCGGCGTTGGCGCCCTTGACGATCAAGATGGAATTTTCGCCCGACGGCTCGACCATGATCGGCGCGACGCCGCTGGAGCGGCCTTTGACGCGCTCGACGTGCCTCGTGTCGATGCCGAAGCCGGCGAGATTCTTGATGGTGTTGTCGGCGAACATGTCGTCGCCGACCTTCGTCACCATCACCACCGACGCGCCGAGCTTGGCGGCGGCGACCGCCTGGTTGGCGCCCTTGCCGCCGTGCCCCATTTCGAAGCTCGGCGCCTCGATCGTCTCGCCGCGAATCGGCATGCGGTTCACATAGGTCACGAGGTCGACCATGTTGCTGCCGATGACGGCGATGCGCGGTTTTCGGTTCGTCGTCATTGCCTGTCGCCCTCGATCGCCTTGGCGGCCGCCGCCGCATGGTCCGCGTCGACATAATCCAAACGCGTCACGAACGAAACCCTGGCGCCGCCGGCCAAAGCAAGCACGTTGCCCTTGCGTTTCTCAGCGATGTAGCCCTCGGGTTCGCAAGTCGCCGGCATCGCGAACGCGGCGACGCTCTGGTCGCTGTTGACGAGAATCCAGCGGATCGTGTGCGGCATGGCCTCGGGGTCCCAGGCGATCGCGAAAGCGTCCCCCTCGGGCCGCGCCAGCATGAAATGCACGCGCCCGTCCGCGCCGCGATTCAGGCCCTTGATGTAGAAGACCTGTTCCGGATCGTAGCGATGCGGCTCGGCGAGCATGCGCATGCGCGCCGGGTCGGCTGAGAGTTCGGCGAGCAGCGCGCGATAGTCGGGATTGGGCGTGACGTGGCCGGGAACGACCGTGCGGGTGACCACGTGTTCGGGCGTGAAGGGAGCCGGCTGCACGATGCGCGCGCCCTCCGCGAAAGCGAAGTTCACGTGGCAGATGTACATGAGGTCCATCGGCGCGGCCGACAGGTTCTCGGCCTCCATGACGATGTCGCAGCCGGCTTCGTCGCCGCGCAGAACCACGCGCGGCGTCGCGCGGTAGTGGGCGCCGAAACCCATCGCATATTCGCGCGAGCCGGTGACCGCCATCCACGGCCCGCGCTCGTCCGTGCCACAGGCGATCCCGGCCTCGTCCATCTCGGCGCAGGGCATTTCGCCGTGAAGGGCATGGGTGTCCGCCGGCGAGGGCACGCCGTTGCGCAGCAGACCGGCGTGATAGGCGAGGCAACCATAGGTCTCGACGATGATTTTCGCCGGCCGCGGCTCGCGGAACATGCTCCGCATCGCCATTTCGACGCCGTCGAACACCGCGCTCCAGACGATCTGACCCATGTAGGGGAGGACCACTACCGAGCCGCGCGCGTTCGTCAGGCGGATGGCCTCGACGCCGCTGTCGTAGCGAAAGAGACTGGCGATAAGACCGCCATGCCGCACGGCCTCGCGCTCCTTCTCGCCAAAGCCCGCGCGCCGCAAGGCGACATGAGTCTCATTGCTTGGCATGGTCCCTCCCCGGAATTAGCGGCTACGCGCGACATTGATGGCGATCACCAAGAGCAGGAATCCGCCCCAGATGAAGTCGATCAGGAAATTGCTGAAGCGCAGAATCTGGAAGCCGGAAGAGAGCAGCATCAGGGCCAGGACGGCAATGCTGACCCCGAGCACCGTGCCGCGTCCACCGCCGGGGTTGGTTCCGCCGAGCACCGCGATCAGCACGGCTTCGAGCAGATAGGAGGCGCCGTAGTCCGATTTGGCCGCGTTGGTCCGCCCCGACAGGATCAAACCGGCGACGCTCGCCAGCACGCCCGTCAGGACATAGGATTGAAAGACGACGCGCTCGGTGTCGAGCCCCGCGAAGACCGCGGCCTTCGGGTTGGCGCCGATCAGCATGAGCTTCGCGCCGAAAGCGGTGCGCGACAAGACGAAGCTGATAGTCGCCGCTAAGACCACGTAGATCAGAAAAGGCGCCGCGACGCCGGCGATCTTGCCGTTGCCAATGAAATTCCAGCCGGCCGGGAAACCCACGATGGCCGGACCGCCGGTCAGCACCAGGGCGAGGCCCGTGAAGACCTGGCTCGTCCCGAGCGTCGCCAGGATCGGCGTGATCTTGAGCTTGGCGATCAGAAAGCCGTTGAACGCCCCCGCCAAGACCCCCACCGCCAAGGCCAGAGCGACCCCGCCCACTACGGCGCTCAGACCCAGCGAAGCCGAGGCGCCCGGCGCCAGATGATGGAACAGAACGCCGGCCAACACGCCCGCCAGATTGGCGACGCCGATGATCGAGAGGTCGATGCCCCCGGTCAGCATCGCCACCATGATGGCGATCGACAGCAACCCGAGCTCGGGAAAGACGAAGCTGATCGACTCGAAATTGTAGAAGCGCAGGAACTTTTCCGGGCTGAGCGCCGCCATGGCGACGAACACGACGGCCGTGATGAGCAGCAACTGCCCGATGTTGTCGTCACGGTTGACGAGACGACGAAAATCGAAAGCCCCGCTGTCGACGTTTCCCGACTTCATGCCACCCTCATGCGGTCACGCCACGCGGTCAGCGTCGTCGCCGCGATGATGACCAGTCCGACCACCACCTGTTGCCACGTCGTGTCAATATGCATGATGATCAGGCTGTTCTTGATCATGACGAGCAGAAAGACGCCGAGGAGCGTGCCGAGCACGCTGCCCTTGCCGCCGAAAATGCTGGCGCCGCCGAGCACGACGGCCGCGATGACGTCGAGTTCGAAGCCGACGAAGTCGCGCGGATTGGCGAGCCAGATCATCGAGCTGTGCAGCAGCCCGGCGAAGCCGGCGAGCGCCCCGGCGGTGCAATAGGCGAAGAGCAGCGTCTTGCGCGTGTCGAAGCCGACCCGGGCCGCCGCCTCTGGCGCGCCGCCGAACGCGTAGAGGCTGCGGCCGATCATCGTGTAGCGCAACGCGAGATGGACCGCCAAGGCCAGGGCCGCGTAGATCAGGACCATCGCGGTCAAGCCGTAGTGGCTGCCGTCCGCGAGCTTCAAATTCACGATGTCGGACTTACCGAAATCGATGAGCTGGGGCGGCATCTTGTCGACGTTGATCGTGCTGGTCCCGACAACGCCCAACAACAGGCCGCGAACGACGCTCGCGGTGCCGAGCGTCACGATGAGGGGGATCATGCGAAAGGCGCGGATGCAGAAGGCGTTGAAAGCGCCCAGGACCAGTCCGATCAGCGTCGCGACGAGGAACGGCAACGCGACGCCGGTATAGTTGAATTCGTCCATGCCCTTCACGGTCAGGTACATGGCGGCGACGGCGAAGGCCGGAAAGGAGACGTCGATCCCGCCCGAAATCATAACCAGCAGCACGCCGAGCGCCATGATTCCGATGATGACATTGCTTCGCAGCAGCCCGAACTGGTTGTCGAGGCTCCAGAAGGCCGGATTGACCAGGCCGATGCCGATCATGGCGATCAGCAGCACGACCGCGACAATCGTTTCCGGTCGGCGAATGAGCGAAGCCGGCATCAGCTCAGCGTCCTCAGACGATCGGTCAACACGTCTTCGGTCGCGCGCCCGGCCTCGTAGCGCTCGACGAAACGGCCCCGGTGCATCAGGATCACCTCGTTGCAATTGCCCAAGAGTTCGGGAACGTCGTCGGAAATCATCAGCACCGCAAGTCCCTGCTTCACCGCGAGATCGCGGATGATTCGGTGGATCTCCGCCTTGGAGCCGATGTCGACGCCGACCGTCGGGCCGTTCAGGATCAGAATGCGGGCCTCGGTCGGCAGCCATCGCGCCAGGACCACCCGCTGCTGATTGCCGCCCGATAGGTTGCCGACGAGCGTCGAACCGCTGGGGGCGGCGATCTGCATGGCGCCGATCATGTCCGCCGTCAGCGCGTCCTCGCGGGCGCCGTCGAGCATGAATCCGCGCGTGATCCGATCGAGCGAACTGGCGAGTATGTTGCGCTGGACGGACTGGGTGAGAAAGAGCCCCTCGGTCAGCCGGTCTTCGGGCACGTAGGCGATCCGATGGCGGATCGCGTCCGCGACGCTGCGCAGCGAGACGGTTTTGCCGTCGATGAGGATTTCGCCGCTATGATCGGGCCGCATGCCGAAGAGCGCCAGCGCGAGATCGGTGCGCCCGGACCCGATCAGTCCGGAAAGGCCGATGATGTCGCCGGCTCGCAGTCGCAAATCGACCGCCTCGACCGCGCCGGGCACGGTCAGACCCTTCGTCTCCAGCCGCGGCGACGGCCCGATGTCGGCCGGCCGTTCGTAGATCGCCGAGGAAATGTCGTGGCCGGTCATGTGGCGGGTGATCGAGACTTCGTCGAAATCGGCGATCGGGCCTTCGACCGCGACGCGCCCGTTGCGCATCACGGTCAACGTTTCGCTGATCTCGAGCATCTCGCGCATCTTGTGGCTGACGAAGAGAACGGCGATGCCGTCGCGCTGGATGGCGCGGGTGATCGTCATCAGCCGCTCGACCTCGTTGCGCGTCAGCGCGGTCGTCGGTTCGTCCATGATGATCAGGCGGGCGTCCGACATCAGCGCGCGAGCGATCGCGACGAGTTGCCTCGACGAAGTGGGCAGCGCGCCGACCTCGGCGTCGAGGTCGATGTCGACCCCGAGCCGGTCGAGCGCCCGCCGGCCAAGCTTGCGAACCTCGCGCCAGCTCACCAACCTCCGGCCCTCGCGCAGAAAGGAATTCAGCGCGAGGTTCTCGGCGACGGTCAGGTTCCCGAACAGCGAGAAGTCCTGATAGATGACTTGGATCCCCTGGTGAACGGACTCCACCGGGGTCAGGCGCCTGACCGCCGTTCCATCGATCAGGATTTCGCCTTCGTCGGGTTGGTAGACGCCCGACATGATCTTGATGATCGTGGACTTGCCGGAGCCGTTCTCGCCTGCCAGGCAGTGGATCTCGCCGCGACGCACCGCCAGCGACACATTGTCGAGCGCTCGAATACCCGCGAAACGCTTTCCGACGCCGCGGAGCTCGATTAGGCTGGCGTTCATTGAAGGAAGGTCCGAAGAGACTTGCCGGAATCCTCCGTCCGCCCTCGGCACGCGCCGAGGGCGGACGGACGGTAGCGTCGGGGCTCAGAAGTTGTAATCGCCCATGTTCTCTTTGGTGACGCCGACCCAACCCGCGCCGTAGAGCAGGTAAGGCTTGGCGGCGTCCGGCGTCTGGAGGCTGCTATAACCCGGCAGGCCAAGGTCCAGCCCGGCCTTGATGTCGGCCTTCTTTTTGTTGAGGACCATGACGGCGAGTTCGTTCATGGCGTAGCCGGCGGCCGCCGGATCCCAGAATTGGATATAGTTGATATCGCCGTCTTTCAGATATTGACCGGCGACCGAAACCAACCCGGTGCCGGAAAAGAACACCTTGCCCTTGAGGCCACGCTCGGCGATGAGGCGGCCGGCGCCGGCCGAGGTCGGCATCGGGCCGCCGAGGACGCCCGTCACGTCGGGATAAGTCGTGAGCGCTTCCTTGAGCTTGTTGTAGTCCTGGTTGGCGTCGTCGTAAGTCTCGAACCGATTGGTCGCGAGCGACATGTCCGGGAAGTGCTCTTTCTGATAGGCGATGCCGCCGTCGATCCACTCGTTCTGCGACTTGGAGGTCAGGCTGCCGACGGTGGCGACGTACTTGCCCTTGCCGCCCATCTGCTTGGCCAGCACTTCCATCAGCTTGGCGCCGTAGGCCTTGTTGTCGAAGGCTTCGATGTCGTAGTCGACGTTCTGGATATTCGAGGCCTCGTGCGAAATCACGACGATGCCGTGCTCGCGCGCTTTCTTGAGAACTGGTTCCACCGCCTCGACCGAGAAGGGCACGATGCAAATGGCGTCGACGCCTTGGGCGATGAGATTCTCGACGATCTGAACCTGCGCGGCCGCATCCGCCTGGCTCGGGCCGACCTCCCAGGTGTCCTGGCCCGTGTCGGCCTTGAACTGCTTCACGCCATCGCGCATCCGGTCAAACCAGGCGATCCCGTCCACCTTGACGACCGTAGCGATCGAGTAGGTTTTGCCGCTCGCCTTCGTGGTGAGGTCGGCGCGAACCTTCGACGTATCGAGCGGGCCTGAGGCATGGGCGGACGCAAACGACAAGGCCAGCGCGACACCGGCCGCGGACAAACGTCTGAGCATAGTTCACCTCCCTGGTGATCTTCTGAAGCTGCGTGCGAATTTCATCACACGGGCGTTCCGTTTGTTACATACAGCCGAATCTACTGTCAACGGAAGCGAAGGGCCAATCGGCGCGCCGAGGAAGAAAGCGTCGGCGTCACGCGCAAAATGAAGCCAATGCACGGGCCCATTGCGCCAAATCGTCCATGGCGTCCACCCATCGCGCCCGCCGTCTTACGCCTCATGAAGCGACCAGCTGATTCGACGGCTGTGGCGTCGATTTGAGCAGTCGCGCCGTGACATTGTTATTTCGCGTGTTACATTCCTAACAGTTGCCGACCCACTCGTTCCATCATAATTACAGATCCATCCGGCGGGTCGAGACGCGTCGAGCTTGCAGGAGATTTCAGGCAAGGCGCCCATCGATGTCAATTTCGCCGCTTCGACCCGAGCGACTGAATACGCTGGCCAAAGCTCTCGCGGAGCAAGGCGTCATGCGGCTGCGCGACGCGGCGGCGTTGCTCAACGTGTCGGAAATGACGGTGCGTCGGGACATCGCCGCGAACGCCAGCCACTTCGCCTATCTCGGCGGGCACATTCTCAGGGCGGGCGATTTTGGCGCCAACAGCGGCTATCGCATCGACCAGGAGCAGGACAAATTCTCCACGGCGAAGGCTGCCGCCTGCGCCAAGGCCGCCAACCTGATCGTCGATCGCGACACGATATTCATCGATTGCGGAACGACGCTTCCCTATCTCGCCAATCTCGTCCCCACCAACCTGAACGTCACGGTGGTTTGCTATTCTCTCAACATCGCGCAGATCGTCAGCCGCAAGGCCGACGTTCGGCTGATCCTTCTCGGCGGCACCTATCACCCATCGTCAGCGACATTCTCGGGTCGGGAAGGCCTCGAGGCGCTGAGCAACATCGGCATCAACAAGGCGTTCATCTCCGCTGGCGGCGTGGAGCGCGTTCGCGGCGTGAGTTGCTGGAACTTCCACGAGGCGCCGATCAAGCAGAAGGCGATGAGCTGCGCCGTCGAACGCCATCTCGTCGTCGATTCCAGCAAGATCGGCAAGGTTACAGCGGCGTTCTTCGCGAGAGTCGAGGAATTCGATTCGATCATCACCGAACGCGCCGCCGTGGAACCGTAGGACGTATTTCAGCTGTCATTGCGAGCAAAGCGAAGCAATGACGGCCTTTGTCGTTGAAAGAGGGTCGTCTCATCGACCGATGGCAGGCGCCCTCGGTCTCCGCCCCGCCGGAAGCTCAGCTTTTCAGCAAATCCGCGACGAAGCCCTCGACGCCTTCGGCGACGCGCGCGCAGCGCGTCCGCTCGGCGGCGATGATCGCGACGACCTGAGCATAGGCGCGCTGCAGATCGTCGTTGATGACGACATAGTCGTATTGACGCCAGCGCTCGATCTCGCGCTTGCGCGATTGTCGAGCCTCTTGTCGATGGTCGCCGCCGAATCCTCCGCGCGCCGGTCGAGCCGCAAGCGCAGTTCCGCCATCGACGGCGGCAGGATGAAGATCGCTGACGACGTCGCCGCCGAGCGCCTCGCGCATTTGCTGCGCGCCCTGCCAATCGATGTCGAACAGCATGTCGCGCCCCTGCACGAGCACCGCCTCCACCGGCGCGCGCGGCGTGCCGTAGCTGCTGCCGTGGACCTCGGCCAATTCGAGCAGGTCGCCCGCCGCCTTCGCCACGTCGAACTGATGCTGGCTGATGAAATGATAGTGGATGCCCATCCGCTTCCGAGGAGCGGCGCGGGCGCGTGGTGACGGAGATCGACAGCGTCAGGTCGAGCGACTTGTCCTGAAGCAGCATGCGGGTCAGCGTCGTCTTGCCGGCGCCGGAGGGCGAGGAGAGGATCAAAATCATGCCGCGTCGGCGCATCGTCTCGGGTTCGCTCATTCGATGTTCTGCACTTGCTCGCGCAATTGCTCGATTTGGGCGCGCAGTTCAAGCCCCTGCGCGGTGAGCGAGACGTCATTGGCCTTGGCGCACAGCGTATTGGCCTCGCGGCGCAAGCTCCTGGGCGAGAAAATCAAGGCGACGGCCGACCGGCGCCGCCCTCCGCGATCAGCGCGCGCGCCGCCGCCACGTGAGTTTTGAGGCGGTCGAGTTCCTCGCGGATGTCGGCCTTGGCGGCAAGCAGGATCGCCTCGTGATGCAGGCGGTTCTCGTCGAAACCACGACAGGATTCGAGCAGCGCGGCGATGGATTGGGCGAGGCGCGCGCGCACCGCTTCGGGCTTGCGCGCGGGATTGTCGTCGGCGGCCTGGATCAGCCTGGCGATGGCGGAGAGCCGCTCGCTCAGGATCGTCGCCAGAGCCTCGCCTTCGCCGCGCCGCGCGACGATCAGCGCCGCGATCGCGTCATCGAGGCTCGACAACGCGCCGGAGCAGGCGAGGCCAAGGGTCGCCTCATCGTCGCTCGCCTCGACGATTTCGACGACGCCGCGAACGGCGAGCACGCCGTCCATCGTCGGCGGCGCCAGTCCGGCGGCTTCAGCCGCCGCGCGCGCCGCGGTGATGATCGCGGCGAGCGCCGCCGCGTCGACGCGCGCCTGCGAACGTCGCGCCCTCGCGCTGCGCCGAAATGGTCGCGAAACAAGTGCCGCGCGCCAGCGCCTTCGTCAGCCGCGCGCGCGCCTCGCCCTCGATGCGGTCGAAAGCCTGGGGAATGCGCAGGCGCAGATCGAGCCCCTTGGCGTTGACGCATTTGAGCTCGACCGTCCAGCGCCAGGGCCCGATGCGCCCCGGCGGCGCGAGCGAAGCCGGTCATGCTGGTCAGGGTCATGGGGGAACGCTCCTGCGGCGGCGCGAATCGAGGCGTACGATTCATACACGAGTGCGCGTGACCTTACGAAACGTTGGTCGCCAGCGGGGGGCTTTGGCGGCCGGCTCGGACATGGTCGGGAACCCTTCGGCGGGGGACCCGTTATATGCGGTCGCTTTCCAGGCGCGAGCGTTCCCCGTGGGGTTTCTTTCGCATAGATTCGTTTCGTCGAGACGGCCGGCGCCGGGGCGCGTTGATTCGCCTGAATCCGAGAGCGTGAAGGCGGAAACGCTGCTGACGATCGCGCGGAACGTCATTCTTCGCGTCGGCCGCGACAATTTGATGCTGGTCGCCGCCGGCGTCGCATTCTACGCGATGACCGCGATCTTCCCCGCCACCGCGGCCTTCGTTTCGATTTACGGCTTGTTCGCCGACCCCAAAGCGGTGCCGGCGGAGGTCGCGCAATTCGCCGGCCTTTTGCCGCCTACAGCGCTCAATATTCTCACCGGCGCGCTGCAGAGCTTCGCAAAAAAAAGCAACTCGACGCTGAATACAGCGTTGGTGCTCTCCGTCGTGTTCGCCCTGTGGAGCGCGAAAGCGGGCGTGTCCGCGCTGATCACTGGCTTGAACATCGCGAACGAGACGACGGAAAAGCGCAGCTTCATTGTCCTGCAGGCCCTCGCTCTTTCCCTAACGTTTGGCCTGATCGTGTTCGCCATGATCTCGCTGTCGGCAATCGCGATTGTGCCCGCCATCGCGCCATTCCTTGGCGTCAGCGAGGGAGCGGCGACGCTGCTCGCGATCGGCCGCTGGCCTCTGCTCGCCATTCTGGTCTGCTTTGGCTTGGCGGCGATCTATCGGTTCGGACCGTATAGAACGCGTGCAAAATGGAGATGGATCACCTGGGGCGCCGCGATCGCGACCGCGCTGTGGCTGGCCGGCTCAGGCATATTTTCACTCTATGTCTCGCGATTCGCGTCCTATGATGCGACCTATGGATCGCTGGCCGCGCCCGTCGTCCTACTTCTCTGGTTCTGGCTCAGCGCTCTCGTCGTCCTGCTCGGAGCCGAGATTGACGCCGAGTTGGAGCATGGAGACGCAAAAAAAGTGAGGCCGCTGCCGGATGGCGCGCCATGATTCCTCATTATGGATTGCCGTCGAAGAAGTCGCCGAGCTTTCCCTAGTAATAATTCATTGCGGTTCCCGATCTGTTGCGCAACCGAAGCGATCCCTTCGGTGTTTCATTTCTGGAGCGCCGGCTCGCGGCGAGACGACATGGCTGTCTTTCCTCAAATGGATCCGGGCGAGAGAGCGAGCCCATTCATCGGGCCCCGCGCTCAACTGGGCGGCGGCGCCCGCCCTGCCGACACCGTCATCATTGTCGCCGCCGTCGTCGCCGGACTTTATTTCGGCCGTGACGTCCTCGTCCCGATCGCGCTGGCGGTTCTCCTGAGCTTCGTGCTGGCGCGGGTCGCTACGGCATTTGGTCGATTGGGCATAGGACGGGTCCCGTCGGTTATTCTGGCGGTTTTTTTGGCGTTTCTCGTTCTCATTGGCATCGGGGCCCTTATCGGCAAGCAAGTCGCAGACCTCGCCAATGATCTCCCCCAGTATCAGCTCGTAATCCCCAGGAAACTTGACGCCCTGAAGAACTCCGCGTTGGTCAAGGAGGTGACGCAGAAAGCTCAGAGCGCCTTGCACGGCCTTAACTTCAATCTCGGAAGGTCGGCTGCGCCGCCCCAACCCGCCGCGCCCGGCCCGGCGCCGTCGCCGCAGGACTCGATCCTCCCCGTCGAAGTGCACGAACCGGCCCTGGGGCCAGTGCAAATCCTTCGAACCATATTATCCGCGCTGCTGCCGCCGCTGACGACGGCGGCGATCGTGATCATCTTCGTGATCTTCATTCTTTTGCAGCAGCGCGATCTTCGCGACCGCTTCATTGGACTCACAGGCGCGCATGATCTGCACCGCACAACGAAAGCGCTGGACGAAGCGGCGGGGAGCCTCAGTCGATATTTTTCAAGTTTGACCGCGATCAACGCCGTCTTCGGCATCGCCGTCGCCATCGGGCTTGCCGTCATCGGGGTGCCCAATCCAGTCCTGTGGGGCATTTTCGCCGGCGTCTTGCGTTTCTTGCCCTACATCGGCGCTTTCATCGCGGCCGCATTTCCGACGGCGCTCGCCGCGGCCGTCGATCCCGGCTGGAGCATGGTTCTGGAGACGGGGCTCCTCTTCCTTGTGCTCGAAACAATCGCGGGACAGGTCCTCGAACCTCACCTTTTTGCCCATTCGACCGGCATGTCGCCGCTCGCCGTCATCGTCGCCGCGGCATTTTGGACTTTGATCTGGGGGCCGCCCGGTCTCCTTCTTTCGACCCCGATCACCGCGTGCCTGGTGGTGCTGGGTCGCCATGTCGAGGGACTGAAGTTCATGGAAATGCTCCTCGGCGACAGGCCGCCCCTTTCGCCGGAGCAAGGCTTCTACCAGCGCATGCTGGCGTCCGACCCGGACGAAGCGGCTTTTCAGGCGGAAGCGCTTCTCAAGAACATGTCGCTGCTCGACTACTACGAAAGCGTCGCACTCCCGGCGCTCGCACTTGCGCAAGCCGATGTTGCGCGCGGCGTAATGGAGAGAAGCAGGGAGGCCGATGTCAGCGCGTCCGTCGAGCATGTCGTCGCCGACCTTTCCGACCAGCTCGAAAAAACCGCTGATGACGAGGATCAACCTGAGCAATCGCCCCTGTCTTCGGACAAGGCGGACGCGCCCGCGTCGGCAACCCGTTGGGCTTTATGCTTCGGGGGACGAACGCTGCTCGACCAAGCCGCTTGTGCGATCCTGGCGAACTTGCTTGAACGCAGAGGCGTCCCCGCTCGGGCTGCAGGCCCGCAGGCTCTGAGGGCGAACGACCTCGTGGGCCTGAACCCTGACGAAGTCGGCGCGAATTGCGTTCTTTTTCTCGATCATCAAAGCATCGCGGCGGTTCAGTATTCCGCGCGCAGGCTCCGCAAGAAGTTTCCAAATGCGCCCATCGTGGTCTGTCTCTGGGGGGCCAACGATTTCCCGCCCCTCGCCGAATCGGCGAAAGTGGACGCAATGGTCACCTCGCTTCGCGATGCGATCGATTTTTGTGTCGCATCCGTGCAATCGTCGTCGCCCGTGTCCGAAAGCGACGCCCCAGCCCGGCTTGAGCGCTCATCCGCCGCGACGAGTTGATAGCGAGAGGGGTTCCCGCGCGCCGGTCAGCGTTCGACGAACGACTTCAACCTCGCCGACGTCGAGCGCCGCTGTTCCGACACCGGACCGCCGCGTTCATGCGACATGGCGCTCGATATTCGTCAATTGCTGCGTCCAGCCGCGCTCGTTCATGCGGAACGCTTCGGCGCGCCGGCCGGCGGGAACCTTGTCGAAACCGGATTCGACGATGACCAGCAATGTCCCGCCGGCCGTGGGCTGCAACCTGAACTCGACCAGGGTCGGCGATTCCGCTGAGTAGTCCACGGTGGGATCGACGGCGTAGGGGCGCCAAGTAAAGGCGAAGAGCCGCTCGGGCTCGATCGTGTGGACCGTCGCCTGCCACGCGACATGCTCGTAGCCGGGATGCGTGATCCGGCCGCGCGCGACCTCGCCGACGACGAACGGACCTTCCAGATCGACGCCGAACCATGCGCCGAACTCCCGATGATCCGTCAAGGCGCGCCACACGCGCGAAACGGGCGCGCCGAGTTCGACGGATTTCTCGATGCGATCGCTCATGCCTCATCCCAAGGTTTCTGGCAGGGCCTACCTTTCCCGAGCGCGACACACAAGCTCGGTTGCGGGTCAATCTAGGCGGCGTCCGCGGAGCGCATCAACGTTCGTTCGGAACGCAGCGATAGCCGTTCCCATTCGGCGCATTGATTCCATGGTAGCCGGGTCCGCACTTGTCAGCGTACCACTGGATCCTCGTCGCCGAAGTGTGGGGCGCGGTCGCCCAAGCGTGGATCGCGGGCGGCGCCATCGTGGCCGCCTGCGCCGTTGCGCACAGCCATAGGGCCGCGCCGGCGCCGAGGCCGCCGGTGAGAGCGAAATTCAAAGCGTAGCGACTCAGCGATTTCATGTCGGTTTCTCCAGAGGCGGCGCGCGGCGCGCGCTCTTCATTCGATCAAGAGATCATCGAGATAAGAGCAAATAGCGGCGAGCGAAGGGGCGCCTAGACTAAAATGATTTTTCCCGACACCGCGCGGCGGCCACGGGGCGCGCTTTTCTCAATCCAACGTCTCGCGATACGCCCAAACCGCGAAGGCGGTGATGGCGATGACGAAGAGCGCCATCGGAAATCTTTAGACTCGAACTTCAGGCCCAATCGGAAAAGCTGCGCGAAGAGAACATTCGACTGATTGGGGAAATCGAGGAACTTCGCCTGGAGCTCACTAAAGCGCTTTGCATTTAGGTTGAACCGGCCCCGCCGTCTTCGCGAGCGAAGCGTGGCGATCCAGACTAAGCCGCCGCCGCAATCCCAAAGTCTGGATGGCTTCGCGTTGCTCGCCAAGACGGCTGAGGCTTGATTCGACCTGAAAGCAACACGCGCTAGAAAAATCAAGAGTAGAAAATCGATCGCGCAGAAACAAGTTTTCTCGGTTTCCCCCGCCGTCTACCGTTCGTTGCAAAAGCGTGTCAGCCGCGGTCGCCGCTCGTCTTCTTCGACCTGATCCGCTTGCGCGTCTGCACCTCGACGCGCGGCCCCTCGACGAGCCGCACGACGGCGCCCCAGAGCGTGCGGACGTCCTGCTGAGTGAGGGCCATGCGATGAACCATATTGCGCAGGTTGCGGCGCATCCCGGGCTTTTTCGTCACGGGGCGAAAGAAGCCGGCGTCATCGAGCTTTCCTTCGAGGAACTCGAAGAACGCGAAAACCATCTCGCGCTGCGCCGGAGGCGAGACGGCCCGCGGGATCGCCGGCGGCGGCGGCGCGTCGCCATGGGCCGACTTGAACCACTCGTAGCCGCACAGCAGCACCGCCTGCGCGAGATTGAGCGAGGCGTAGGCCGGATTGGCGGGAAAGGTCAGAATGGCGTCGGCGAGCGCCACTTCGTCGTTGTCGAGGCCAGTGCGCTCCGGCCCGAACAGAACGCCGCGCTTCTCGGCGGCGCGCACGGTTTCGGCCATGGCCCGAGCCGGGGCGAGAACGGACTTCATCTGGCCGCGTTCGCGCGCCGTCGCCGCATAGAGAAAGTGAAGATCGCCGACCGCCGCCTCGATGCTGTCGAAGACGCGGGCGCCGTCGAGCAGATGCGCCGCGCCGGCCGCCGCCGCATAAGCGACGTCGCGGTATTCGCCGACCCGCGGCCAGCCCTCGCGCGGATTGACGAGACGCAGATCGTCGAGGCCGAAATTCGCCATCGCGCGCGCGCACATGCCGATGTTCACCGCTAGCTGCGGGCGGACGAGGACGACCGCAGGGCCGCCGGCGAACGCCGCCCTGCTTCGGTCTGTTCCTGCTCCGACCATGGTCCCCGCCTTAGGCCGCCTGCGCCCGCGAGGCGGCGAACCGCCGCGCGATCTCGCGCGCGATCTCACCGCTCGAATCGATCGGCTCGTATGAGAAGCGCTCGATCACGCCGGCGAACCGCCGCACCGCGCCGATCCGCGCCAGCGCGTCGATGGCTCCGGCGAGCTTGTTCGAACCGCCGCCAGACGGCTCGAAGACATAGACCGGTGCGCCCGTCGCCGTCGCCTCGCCAACCATATTGGCGCTGTCGCCGGTCACCAGCGCGGCGTCGGCGAGTGCGAGAATGGCGGCGTAAGGGTTTTCGCCCGTCCGGTCCCAGACGAAGCCGGGCGCGTCGCCGAGGCCCTCGCGCACGGCGACCAGGAGTTCCGGCGGCGTCCGCCGCGAGGGCGTCGCCATGACACTGTAGCCCTGTGCGGCGACCGCGCCGATCGCGGCGCGAAGGCGCTCGACGTCGGACGGCGTGAAATGTTGCGCGCCGCTCGGGCCGCCGAGCGCGACGGCGCAGCGCGGCGCCGGCAGGGCCGCCAGCCTCGGGTCGGGTGCGGCCCGCGCGGCAGCGAGGCGATGCGGCGAGAAGGGATGCGGCGAGGTCAGGGTCGCGATCACGTTGGAGCCGCGCAGACGATCGTGCTCGGGGACCCAGATCAGGTCCATCAGCGCCCGCGCGAAGCGCGGATCTTGCAGGAACACCGCGAACACGCCCGCGCCCGCCGCGCGCTTGAACGCGCGAATATAGGGCACCGTCACCCGTCCGCTCGCGATGACGATATCCGGAAAGGGCCCAGTCAGGAGCGAGCCCGGCCGACCCGCCCCGTCGCGGGGATCGACGGGCCCGTAAGGCGAAAGCCAAACGAAGGGCTTGCGTGGATCGACCCGTCGCAACTCGTATGGCGCGCCAAGGGCCTCCGCCACCCCGAGGGCGTTGACCTCGTGTCCGACCTTGCCCGAACCCAGGAGGAGGACGCGCACGCCCGTGCCCAGCAGCGCGTCCTTCATTTTTCCTCTTAAAGCCCCATTTGCCCCGGCAGCCATTGCGCGAAGCTCAGCGCAAGCGTCTGGACCCGGCGGCGGGTGATATCCTCTTGATAAGGCTGGTTCAGGTAAGTGTCAGCGCCGACCGAGCTGTAGAGGGGGTAAGCAGCGATCTGCTGGCCGCGCGGACCGATGACAATCCCCTCGCCTTGAATGCCGTCGATCGCGTCGGAAACCGGGCTGCCGCCGAAGCCGCCGCTGTGCAACGGCCCAATTATGACTTCGTCGACGCGCGCCACCAGCGTATCGCCGCTGCGGTCGCCCGGCGCGACATAGGCGGCGAACGACTTGCGCAGGGCGCCCGGCAACACGGCGGCGACCCAATCGGCGAAGTCGCCGTTGCCGCTCGCACGCAGCGGCGCGAGGTCGATCCGGATGTCGCGGAAGCGCAATCCGCCCGGAGGTAGGGCGGCCACGGCGATCGAAGGCGCCCCCGCCAACGCGATCAGCGTCGTTAAAACAGTGCGGCGTGTCAAAAGGTGAGCGTGCATGGTCGATACTCCTCAGAGCGCAGTTTGGGCGCTTCGGCGCCCTCCCCCACTCAGATATAGTCGACCTTCAGGATTTCGTAGCTCTTACCGCCGCCCGGCGTGTTCACTTCCACGGTATCGCCGACCTTCTTGCCGATCAGCGCGCGCGCCGTCGGCGAGCTGACGGAAACCTTGCCGGATCTGACGTCGGCCTCGCTCTCGCCGACGATCTGGAACACCTTTTTAGCCTCGGTGTCTTCGTCGATGAGCGTGACGGTCGCGCCGAATTTCACTGTCGATCCAGAGAGTTTCGATACGTCGATCACCTCGGCGCGCTGGAGCATGTCCTCGAGTTCGACGATGCGGCCTTCGTTCAGCGACTGGGCTTCCTTGGCGGAATGGTACTCGGCGTTTTCCGACAGGTCCCCGTGCGAACGCGCCTCGGAGATGGCCTGGATTATACGCGGACGCTCCACCTGCTGGAGGCGCATGAATTCCGCCTCCAAGGCAGCGTGCCCAGCGACTGTGATCGGAAATCTGTCCATTGCTTACCCTGCCTCGAAATTCCAAAATCCCCGGCTCGCAATCGACGCCGGTCACGGCGTCGGTCACGCGAAATAATCCTGCAACGCACGGACTTCAAGATCGCCCGCCAGATAGGCCTTGATGCCTTCGGCCGCGGCGATCGCTCCTGAAAGTGTGGTATAGTAAGGCGTTTTTTGCAAGAGGGCGGCGCGCCGCAGCGGTTTAGAATCGGCGAGCGAGGTTGCCCCCTCGGTGGTGTTGAACATCAGCTGGACGCCGCCGTTGCGTACCGCGTCGGCGGCGTGCGGGCGCCCCTCCGAGACCTTGTTGACCTTGTCCGCGGGAACGCCGTGCTCCACGAGATAGCGCTGCGTGCCCCCGGTCGCAAGGATCTTGAACCCCAGTTCGCGCAGGAGGCGCAAGGGGGCGATGACGCCCGGCTTGTCGGCGTCGCGAAGCGAGACGAAGACGGTCCCCGACCGCGGCAGGCTCGCCCCCGCGCCGAGCTGGCTCTTGGCGAAGGCGATCTCGAAGGTGCGGTCGATGCCCATGACCTCGCCGGTCGAGCGCATTTCCGGCCCGAGGACGGTATCGACGCCAGGGAAGCGGGCGAAGGGGAACACCGCCTCCTTGACGCCGACGTGACAAAGCGCGCCGAGCTTCAAGTCGAACGAGGCGAGCGACTCGCCCGCCATGAGGCGGCTCGCGATCTTGGCGATCGGCTTGCCGATGACCTTGGCGACGAAGGGCACGGTGCGCGAGGCGCGCGGATTGACCTCCAGCACGTAGATCTCGCCGTCCTTCAGCGCATATTGCACGTTCATCAGCCCGCCGACGTCGAGCGCCAGAGCGAGCTTGCGCGTTTCGTCCTCGAGCCGGGCGATCGTCTCGGGTTTGAGCGAGCGCGGCGGCAGCGAACAGGCGCTGTCGCCGGAGTGGATGCCCGCTTCCTCGATGTGCTCCATGATTCCGGCGACGACGACGCTTCTACCGTCGCTGAGAGCGTCGACGTCGATTTCGATCGCGTCCGAGAGATAGCGATCGAACAGCAGGGGATTCTTGCCCAGGACCGTGTTGATCTGGCCGGTCTTGTCGTTGGGGTAGCGCGCCTTGACGTCGGCCGGCACGAGGCTCGGCAGCACGCCGAGCAGATAATCGTCGAGCTCGCTCTCGTGGTGGATAATCGCCATGGCGCGGCCGCCCAGCACGTAGGACGGCCGCACCACCAGGGGCAGGCCGAGATCGGCGGCGATCAGGCGCGATTGCTCGACGGAATAGGCGATGCCGTTCTTGGGCTGCTTCAGACCAAGCTTGTCGAGCAAGCGCTTGAAGCGGTCGCGATCCTCGGCGAGATCGATCGAATCGACCGACGTGCCGAGGATCGGCGCGCCCGACTGCTCGATGACATGGGCGAGCTTCAGCGGCGTCTGGCCGCCGAACTGGACGATGACGCCCTTCAGCGTCCCCGCCTCGCGCTCCTTGTGGAGGATGGCGAGGACGTCCTCGGCGGTCAGCGGCTCGAAATAGAGGCGATCCGAAGTGTCGTAGTCGGTCGACACCGTCTCCGGATTGCAATTGATCATGATCGTCTCGTAGCCCTGCTCGCGAAGCGCGAATGAGGCGTGGCAGCAGCAATAGTCGAATTCGATGCCCTGCCCGATGCGATTCGGGCCGCCGCCGAGAATGACGATCTTGTCGCGCGTCGAGGGTTCCGCCTCGCAGCGAAGCGCGCCGGCGAAGGGCGCCTCGTAGGTCGAATACATGTAGGCGGTGGGCGAGGCGAACTCCGCCGCGCAGGTGTCGATGCGCTTGTAGACCGGTGTGACGCCGAGCGCGCTGCGAGCCGTCGCGACTTCGCTTTCGGCGACCCCCGCCAAGGCGGCGAGCCGCGCATCGGAGAAGCCTGCCGCCTTGAGAAGTCGCAGGTTTTCGGCGTCGGCGGGCAGGCCGAAGCGCCTGACCTTGTTCTCGAACCGGACGATGTCGGCGAGCTGCTCGAGAAACCACGGATCAATCCGGGTCACGTCGTGGATTTCGGCGACGCTCATCTTGAGGCGCAGGGCCTGGGCGACCTTGAGCAGGCGATCGGGCGTCGGTTTGCCGATCGCGGCGCGCAAAGCGTTGTGGTCGTCGCCCCGACCGAGGCCCTCGATCTCGATCTCGTCGAGGCCGGTGAGGCCGGTCTCCAGCGACCGCAGCGCCTTCTGCAACGACTCGGCGAAGGTGCGGCCGATCGCCATCGCCTCGCCAACCGACTTCATCGCGGTGGTGAGCACGGGATCGGCGCCGGGGAATTTCTCGAAGGCGAAGCGTGGAATCTTGGTGACGATATAGTCGATCGTCGGCTCGAAGGAGGCCGGCGTCGCCCCGCCCGTGATGTCGTTGGCGATCTCGTCGAGCGTGTAGCCGACGGCGAGCTTGGCCGCGACCTTGGCGATCGGAAAGCCAGTCGCCTTGGAGGCGAGCGCGGAGGAGCGCGAGACGCGCGGGTTCATTTCGATGACGATCATCCGGCCGTCGGCCGGATTGACCGCGAATTGCACGTTCGAACCACCCGTCTCGACGCCGATCTCGCGCAGGACCGCGATCGCGGCGTCGCGCATGATCTGGTATTCCTTGTCGGTCAGGGTCAGCGCCGGCGCGATCGTGATGGAATCGCCGGTGTGCACGCCCATCGGATCGATGTTTTCGATCGAGCAGACGATGATGCAATTGTCCGCCTTGTCGCGGACGACCTCCATTTCGAATTCCTTCCAGCCGAGGACGCTCTCTTCGATCAGCACCTCGTTGGTCGGCGAGGCGTCGATGCCGCGCTCGACGATCTCGATGAATTCGCTCTTGTTGTAGGCGATGCCGCCGCCTGTGCCGCCCATGGTGAAGCTCGGCCGGATGATCGCGGGAAGGCCGATGTCGTCGAGGGCGACGAGCGCCTGGGAGAGCGTCTTGATGTGATGCGAGCGCGGCGTCGCGAGGCCGATCCTGGTCATCGCCTCGCGGAACAATTCGCGGTCCTCGGCCTTGTCGATGGCGTGGGCCGTGGCGCCGATCATCTCGACGTCGAACTCATCGAGCACGCCCATCTTCTTCAGCGACAGCGCGCAATTGAGGGCCGTCTGGCCGCCCATGGTCGGCAGCAGCGCGAAGCCGCCGGGGACGGCGTAGCGCTCCTTCTCGATGATCTTGGCGACGATTTCGGGCGTGATCGGCTCGATATAGGTGCGGTCCGCCATGTCGGGATCGGTCATGATGGTGGCGGGATTCGAATTGACGAGGACGATGCGATAGCCCTCGGCGCGCAAGGTCTTGCACGCTTGCGTCCCGGAATAATCGAATTCGCACGCCTGCCCGATGATGATCGGGCCCGCGCCGATGATTAGGATGGTTGAAATATCGGTCCGCTTCGGCATCAAGTCCTCTGGGCTCGCGCGACGATCGTTCCGTTCGCGGCGCGCAAAAAAAGGCCGCGCCGCGGGCTTGGCCGCGAGGCGTCCTCGGGGACCGCCGACGTGTTCGGACGTACGGCGGACCGCCGGCCGTACTAGACGAGAATTGAAGCGGGGGGAAGGGCGGGGGCGCAGCCGCGGCCGGCGCGCGTGCCGCTTGCATCCGGCTCGCCCGCAACCAGCGCCGGCAGAGGGCCGCAAGCCGCCCCGAGTTCGATCACAGCCTGCGTCCGGCTCTCGGGCGATATTTAACGGCTTTGTTATGTCTATTTCAGCCGGACGGGCCTTTCTCAATCGTCGCGCCAGTTCGCCACATGCGCCTCGCGCAAGTCCAACTCCCTCTCGATCCGTCGCCGCGCTTCGTCCGTCAACTTGCTGTCGCAGAAGAGATCGTTGATCCGTTGCCGTTCGGCCTCGATCATCTGCAGTTCGATTTCATCGCGAAGCTGGGCGAGCTTGTTGCGATGGTCCGCGTCGTCGCTGGTGATCTCGGCTCGCGAAAGCCGGGATTGATGGGCGGCGCGGAACGCATCGATCACGCCCTCGGGAAGAGCCCTTTCGGCTGCGATCTGATCGAACTTTTCGCTGGCGGACTTCGCCGCCTCGCGTCGCGCCTCCTGTTCCGCGATGCGATCGGCATGCCGCTCCCGCCGGCCGGCATTGGCGAGCCCTAGCCACCGCATCACCCAGGGGAGCACCGAGCCCTGACCGGCGAGCGTCACCAGGATGACGCAGAAGGTCAGAAAGAGGATCAGGTCGCGGTCAGGAAACGGCTGGCCGTTCTGGATCGTGAAGGGGATGGCGAGAGCCGCCGCGAGCGAGACGATCCCACGCACCCCGGTGAAGGCGATCGCGAACGGCCACTGCCAGGCCGGCGGGGGATCGGCGCGTCGAATCCAGGGAATCAGCCAGCGCGGCAGATAGGTCGCGGGATACACCCAAACGAAGCGGGCGATGATGACGACCGCGCTGACGACGACAGCCGAAGTCGCCAGCATCGATGGGGAATATCCGCGGATGCCGGCGAGGACCGAGCGCGCCTGCAGGCCGGTGACCAGGAACACCATGCCTTCGATCACATAAATCAGGAAGTCCCAGAAGAATATGCCCTGAAGGCGGGTCGCCGCGCTGATCAGCCGGAACCCGTTCCAGCTTATGTAGAGGCCAGTCGTCACCGTCGCGAGGACGCCTGACCCGCCAAGGTGTTGCGGCGGCCAATACGCCAGGAACGGCGTCAGCAGCGCGAGCGTGAGCTCGATGCGCGGGTCTCGCACCCATCGCCGCAAGCGCAACATGAACCAACCGACGCCGATCCCCCAAACCAGTTCGCCGGCGACGATCTCGGCGAAGGTGATCGTCGCTTGCTCCAGGGAAAACTGGCCGGTGGTCGCGGCGGCCACCGCGAAACGATAAAGGATCAACGCCGTCGCGTCGTTGGCCAGCCCCTCCCCTTCCAGGATGACGAGGATGCGGTTCGGAAGCTTCAACCGGCGGGCGATCGCCAGCGGCGCAACGGGGTCGGGAGGCGAGACGATCGCGCCCAACAGAAAGCCCAATGGCCAGGGCGCGCCGAGCAGGAAATGAGCAGCGACCGCGATGGCGGCCGTGGTGAAGAGAACGCAGCCGACGGCCAGCAGCGCGATCGGGCGCAGATTGAAGCGAAACTCGCGCCAGCTCATCGATACTGCCGACCAGTAGACGATCGGCGGCAGCACGACCAGGAGCACGATTTCGGGAGCGATCTCGATGGTCGGAAGACCGGGGATCAGCGCCAGAACGACGCCAACCAACACCAAGAGTATTGCGGGGGGAATCGCAAAGCGGACGGCGACGACGGCAACCGCTGAAATCACCGCCAGCAGAAGCACCAGGATCTGGATCGTTGAAACCATCGCTGTCCCCGGTGAGCAGTGGCGGCATGAACGGGCAAAGCGGCTGACGCTTCGTCCGTTCGTGATCCAAATGCGGCAATCCACCCGCCGTCAACAGCCTCGGTGGAAGGCGCCCGAGTATTTCATACCCGCAAGTGGCGGCAATCAAGGCTTCGCCTCCTTACTCCTCTGGCTCGGTGGTGAAGGTCAGCGGATGCCCCTTGGCGCGCGCCATGTCGGTCGCGCGCGTCGCCTTGCTCTCGGCGACGTCGCGCGCGAACACCGCGACGACGCAGACGCCGAGACGATGCGCCGTCATCATCACGCGGTAAGCCTGATCTTCGTCGAGGCGAAACTCCGCCTTCAGCACCATGACGACGAATTCGCGCGGCGTGTAATCGTCGTTGAGCAGGATCACCTTGTGCAGGCGCGGCCGCTCGGTCTTGACGCGCGGTTTGACGCCCGGCTTGAGTTCGATGTCGCTCATGGCCAACGCTCCCCTGAGAAAACGCGCTGGGTTTCGGTCACGAAGACGTAACCACAGGAATGCGAGATCCCTCGAGCAGTTCCAACCCTATCCTTGGCGAAATTGTGAACGTCCGGGCGCGCTCTAGGCCGCCTTCACGTCCTTGTCGAGAAGCGTGTAGCGCAGCCGTTCCAACGGTTGCGGCCGGCCGAAATAATAGCCTTGCACCTGATCGCATCCGGCGTTTTGCAGTTGCTCGAATTGCTCGGCCGTCTCGACGCCTTCCGCGGTCGTCGTCATGCCGAGCGATTTGCCGAGGTGGGCGATCGAACGGACGATCTTGATGCAATCGGGACGGGTCGACAGCTGGCGAACGAAGCTCTGGTCGATCTTGATCTTGTCGAAGGGAAAGCTGCGGAGATAGCTCAGGGAGGAATAGCCGGTGCCAAAATCGTCAAGCGCGATGCGGATGCCGAGCGCCCGCAACTGATGCAGCGTTTCCAGCGTCGCGTCACTCTCGTCCAGCATCACGCTCTCGGTGATTTCGAGTTCGAGGCGGCGCGGCGACAATCCCGAGCGAATGAGAGCGTCTTTGACCGTTTCGACAAGACCGCCCGATTTGAACTGCGCAGGCGATAGATTGACGGCGACCGACAAAGCGCCCGGCCATTGCGCGGCGCGCGCGCACGCTTCGCGCAGCACCCATTCGCCGAGATCGGCGATCGCGCCGATCTCTTCGGCGATCGGGATGAAATCCGCGGGCGAGACCATGCCGCGCGTCGGATGGCGCCAGCGCACGAGCGCTTCGAAGCCGGTGATCTCCACCCGCCGGGCGTCGACCAACGGCTGGAAATAAACCTCAAGTTCGCAATTGGCGACCGCCGAGCGCAAATCGCCTTCGAGCAGCCGGCGCTCCCGTCGGTCCGCCTCCATTCCGGGCTCGAAAAAGCGGAAGGCCCCCTTTCCCTCCGATTTGGCGCGGTAGAGCGCCAGATCGGCGTTCTTCATCGCTTCGTCCGCGGTCCTCCCGTCGATGGGGGCGCGCGCGATCCCGATGCTCGCGGTGATCTGAACCACCCTGCCGTCGAGATCGAAGGGAACCGAGAGGCAGTCGATCAGCCGCGACGCCAACGCGCCGCCTTCTTCACGCCTGTCCGTCGGCATATGTAGAATCGCGAACTCATCGCCGCCGAGCCGGGCCACGAAGTCTTCGGGATGGGCGTTCTCCTTCAGGCGAACGCCGACTTGCTGCAGCAACGCGTCGCCGGTGGGATGGCCGAAACTGTCGTTCACCTCCTTGAAGCCATCGAGGTCCAGGCAAAGCACGGCGAGTTCGCGGCCGCTGCGGTCGGCTTCCGCCACCGCCGGCTCGAGTTGCTGCTGAAAAAAAGCACGGTTGATGAGGCCCGTGAGCCCGTCATGATGCGCGAGATAGGCGATCCGCGCTTCATCCTGACGGCGCTGGGAAATGTCTTCGTAAGTCGCGACCCAGCCGCCACGAGCCATCGGCCTGTGGGAGACCGAGATCGTCCGCCCGTCGCTCAAATTCTGGACGAATACGACCGATCCGCCATCGACGCCCAGGGCGCGCTGATGCGCGTACATTTTCTGTAGGGAGGCCGCGGATGACATATCGACGAGGCTGGAGAACGCCATCCCCGGCATCGGCGCGAAACTAAGGCCGAACAACTCGACGAACCGCTGGTTGTAGACGACGAGCCGATCCGCCGCATCCACCATGCAGAGGCCATGCGACATGTTGTTGAGCGCGGCGTCGAAGCGCTCGTTCTGCGTCCCGAGCTCGCGGTCGCGCAACTGCAGGATCTCGTTGCGCGCCTGGAGCTGGGCGTTGACGGCTTTGACCTCGTCGTGAGCCTGTTCCAAGCCGCTCGAAGCCTGCGTCAGGTCCTGCGTCAATCGATGCAGCCTGACCTGCGCCTGCGCCAGCAGCTTGTTGTGCCAGCCGAGAAAGGCCAACAGGCAAAGGCCGCAGACGAACAGGCCGGCGACGACGCTCGAGAAAATCCAGTACAGCTTGATCAGTTCGTGCTGATCCTGCGCGACCATGGCGCCGCCGAACAAATTGGCGGAAGCTGCGAGATGGGCCAGCTTGGGATCGAGCGGCGCAAGAATCTTGAGAGCCTTGGCGATCGCCCCGGGCTGCTTGATATCGCGGACCATGGGCTGGACTTTGGCGAGGGCCGCGGCGAGCTCGCCCGCCACGGCGGCATTGTCGGGATCGAAGCTCGAAAATTCCCGGAATTCGCCGTCGTCGAGCAGGACGAGGCGGTTTTGCAGGATGTCGATGCGCAACTGGACTTGGTCCATGTCCACGGTGGAGCCTGGCGTTCCAAAGGCCGCCAGCGTCTCCTCGAATCGCGTGAATTCGGCCTCCGCTTGGCTCGCGAGCCAGGCGGTGTTGTAGCGGGAGACGGCCTGAAGCGCATTCTGACGCTCGGCGATGAGCGTTGACACGTAGACGGCGGCGGCGAGGAAGCCGCACATTGCGACGAGCAGGATCGCCTTTCCCAGCCGAAGCGACGCCACGGACGCTTTTCCTTTTTCAACCAATATCGTCAAGCCGGTGCGAGAACGTTGGGGTCACTTCCACGAATAGAGCGCGGAATTGCCGCCGTGCTCGCGGACTTCCACGCTTTCGACATGGACGCGGCCGCCGCTTTCGCGATCGACGATCTCGTCGACCGTGTCGTAGACGAATTTTGCCGTCGCCTCGCACCCGACCGCGGGCATGATGCGCAGATCGATGATCCCGTCACGGGCGAGCGCCTCGAAACGGGCCAATTCGGGATCGTCGGCCGCGACCACCATCGTGTGGTCGAACATATGATGGAGCCAGTTCCGCACCGGCTTGAGGCCGCCGAAGTCAAAGCACCAGTTGCGCTCGTCGAGCATGGTCGCCATGAATACGAACTTGAACGCCAAGGCGTAGCCATGAATCAGGCGGCAATGCGAATGTTCGGCGCGCCACTGCCGAAAGCAGCAGGAGAGGCCTTCGTTATGGTCGTACGTCTTGGTCGAACGGTAGACGCCGGTGTGTTTCGCGGCGGTCAGAAATTCGGACCCCAACTGCTGGTTCATTGTCTCGTCTCCCTCGCCCGATCGCTAGTTGGCGCGGCGCTCCAGAATTGAGCATTCCTGCAGGAACTCGCTTCTGAGGTCCTTGTCCGCGGCGAGTTCGCCATAGAATGAGCAGTTCACCATGCGGCCCGCATGCGACGAACGAACGCCGCGGTGCGTCTTGCACATGTGCGCGGCGCTGATCCGCACGGCGAGCCCGCGCGGTTCGGTCGCCTCGACAATGAAACTCTCGATCTGCTTGATCAGCTCTTCCTGAATCTGTGGCCGCGAGGCGAAATGATCGACGATCCGATCATATTTGGAGAGGCCGATGATCTTGCCGTCCGGATGCGGCAGGATGCCGATGATGGCGTGTCCGTAAATCGGCATCAGATGATGCGCGCAGGTCGACCGCACTTCGATCGGTCCGGTGACGATCAATTGCTCGCATCGTCCGACATTGTCGAACTCGGTGACTCGGGGCGGCGAAACGTAGCGCCCGCGCATCGTCTCTTCGACGAACATTTTTGCCACCCGCCGCGGCGTATCGCGCATGTTGTGGTCATTCTGGTGATCGATGAGAAGAATTTCGAACAGCTCCTCGATCTTTCGCGCCGCGGCTTCCTTCATCGCCGCCTTATCGGCTTCGCTCATCAAGCCCCGCACCGCCTCATTGCAAAGGCTCGACAACGCTTTGGCACTCACGACTTTATTCAAGGCCCTGCCCCCAAAAACTGACGCGGCATATGGGCGCGCAACGTCTTAACATCACGTAGAGATGCGCGGTTAACGGAAGGTGACTTTAGGTACTTACATTGCGGCATTCATGTAGTTTAGCTCTTGTTAACCGGCGCCTGCCAAGGGTTCGCGATCAGAGAAGTAGTGAGGGAATAAAAAATGGCCGGCGGCTTACACAAATTCGTCACAATATTGGCTGCGTGCATCGGGCTGATGGCGATAGACCAGGCGATTGCCGCGCCGCTGGCGTCACCACAAGACAAGCCGATCCTGACTATTTCCGGAAGTATCTCAGAGAAAAACAGTCCGGATGGTGCGAAATTCGACCGGGCGATGCTGGAGAAGCTCGGTATGGTGACGGTCGAAACCACGAGTCCCTGGTACAAGGGATCGATGAAATTTGAAGGCGTGCCGCTCGACAAATTGTTGGCCGAGGTCGGCGCCAAAGGGCAGACGCTCATCGCCTATGCGCTCGATGATTACACCACCCAGCTCCCGATCTCCGACTTCGCCAAATATCATGTGATCTTGGCTCTGAAGCGCAACGGCGAATATATGCCGGTGCGAGACAAGGGTCCGCTGTTCATCGTCTATCCCTTCGATAGCGATCCGGAACTCAAGAGCTCGGTCTACTACAGTCGATGCGCGTGGCAGGTCGCCCGCTTTGTGGTGAAATAGACCGGTCTCGCGATCGCGCGATGTCTCGAACCCGAAGCGCGAACCCATTCGGGCGCGCGCCTTAATTCGCACCGCGTATCGAAATCTTGCGGGGAGCGGAGGCGCCAGCCGTTCAGTCGAAGCGCGGCAGCGTTTCGAACGCATGCGCCGGCGGCGGCGTCGACACCGACCATTCGAGCGTCGTCGCCCCGGCGCCCCAATAATTCGGCTCGCTGACCCTCCGGCCCGCGAGCAGCGTATAGGCGAACACGCCGAGGCCGAACACGAACGATAGACCGCCGAGATAGGCGCCCAGCGAGGACACGAGATTCCAGCCGGCGAATTGCGGGGGATAGTCGATCACGCGCCGCGGCATCCCCTCCGCGCCGAGCATGTGCATGGGAAAGAACGTGAGGTTCACGCTGACGAACGTCGCCCAGAAATGCAGCTTGCCGGCCCATTCCGGATATTGGCGGCCGCTCATCTTGCCGATCCAATAATAAAGCCCGGCGAACAGACCAAACGCGGCGCCGAGCGACATGACATAATGGAAATGGGCGACGACATAATAGGTATTGTGGGCGATGACGTCGAAGCTCGGGCTCGCCAGATTGACGCCGGTGACGCCGCCGACGGTGAAGACGAAGATGAAGCCGAGCGCCCAGAGCATCGGCGTGCGCAAGTCCACCGATCCGCCCCAGATCGTCGCGATCCAGGAAAACACCTTGATGCCGGTCGGCACCGCGATGATCAGCGTCGCGATGGAATAGAACACCTGCATCTCGACGCTGATGCCGGTGATGAACATGTGGTGGGCCCACACGATGAAGCTGATGAAGGTGATGGCCAACAGCGCGTAGACCATGCCGAGATAGCCGAAAACCGCCTTGCTGCTGAAGGTGGCGACCACCTGGCTGATCACCCCGAAGGCAGGCAGGATCATCATGTAGACCTCGGGATGGCCGAAGAACCAGAAGAGGTTCTGGAACAGAAGCGGATCGCCGCCGCCGCTCGGATCGTAGAACGTCGTGCCGAAGTTGCGGTCGACGAGCAACATGGTGATGGCGCCGGCGAGCACCGGCAGCGACAGCACCATGAGAAACGCGGTGCACAGGATGGCCCAAACGAAGAGCGGCATCTTAAAAAGCTTCAGGCCCGGCGCCCGCATATTGAAAATCGTCGTGATGAAATTTATCGAGGCGAGGATCGACGACGCGCCGGAAAAGTGGATCGACAGGATCGCCATGTCGACCGCCGGCCCCGGCTGGCCAAATTCGGAGAGCGGCGGATAGAGCGTCCATCCGACCCCCGGCCCCTCGCCCGCGAACAGGGAGCAGAGCAACATCGTCAGGCCCGATAGGAACAGCCAGAAGCTGAGGTTGTTCAGACGGGGAAACGCCATATCGGGAGCGCCGATCATCAGCGGTACGAAATAATTGCCGAAACCGCCGAACATCGCGGGTATGATGACGAAGAACATCATCAGCAGGCCGTGCGCGGTGACGATGACGTTGTAGAGCTGGCCGTCGGGATTGCCTGCTGCGTCGAGCAGGAGGTGGCCCCCGGGCGACTGCAGCTCAAGGCGCATGACGATCGACAAACCGACGGCGATGACGCCGGCGAACGTGGCGGCGCTCAGATAAAGCGTGCCTATGTCCTTGTGATTGGTGGCGCAGAGCCAGCGGCGGAAGAAGGATTGCTGATGGCCATGATCGGCGACGAATTGTGCGTTCGTCATCGCAGTCTCCCTCTGCCGCGCCCCTTCTATGTGCCAGCCTTCGCTCGCTGGTCCTTGGCCCAGGCAGCGAATTGATCCGGCGGGACCGCGCGGATCACGATCGGCATGAAGGCGTGATTGGTCCCGCAGATTTGCGAGCACTGGCCGTAATAGACGCCGGCTCTGTCGATCTTCGTCCATATCTCGTTCATTCGCCCGGGAACCGCGTATTTCTGCAGCGCGAGCGAGGGCACCATGAAGGAATGGATGACGTCCGCACCTGTGATCTCAATCCGAATGATCGATCCGACCGGCAGAACCGCTTCGTTGTCCACGGTCAGCAGCGGCAGCTGGCCCGGCTTCAATTGAGCGGTCGGGACGAACATGCTCGTAATGTCGAGATTGCCCTGATCCGGGTATTCATATTCCCAATACCACTGATGCCCGGTGATTTTGACGGTCAACTGACTTTTTGGCACGATGTTATAGGCATAGACCGTCCAGATCGACGGGAAGGCGAGGAAGAGGAGGATGAACGCCGGAATGAGCGTCCAGGCGATCTCGAGCGGCGTGTTGTGCGACACGGTCGAGGGCACAGGATTGCGGGATCGGCTGAAACGCCAGACGGAATAGACCAGCAGCACCGCGACAAGCGCGCAAATCGCGATGTCGACCCCGAGCAGAATGTCGTGAAGCCGGTCGACGTCGCGCTGGAAGGGCGTGTGCGGCACATGAAAATTCAACTGCCAGTCGATCGGCGCGCCGACGGAGCCGACCAGTTCCTGGACGGTGTTGCGCATGACGACGACGCCGAAGACGATCGCAACGATGGCGAACGCCGCTGTGATGAGGAGGAAAACGACGACATTCCGCGAAGGCATCGCGCGCACCCCTTGGCTTCGGGGGAGCGGTCCCCGAGGGAATTCGCGTGATTGAAAAAATCTCACACGAATGCGGCGCATTTCTGACTTGCGCCGGTGCAAGGAGCCGGCGCCTAGACGTCCGGCAGCGGAATGAACTCCGATTCGCCGGGCACCGGCTTGAACCTGCCGCTTCGCCACTCCTCCTTCGCCTGCTCGATGCGCTCCCGGCGCGAGGAGACGAAGTTCCACCAGATATAGCGCGGCCCCGCCAAGGCAGCGCCGCCGAGGAACATCAGCCTCGCGAGTCGGGTCGCTCGAACCGTAATTCGATCGCCAGGGCGAAAGATCAGCAGCCGGGGCGCCTCGAAAATCTCGCCGGCGACGTCGACCTCGCCATCGACCACATAGATGGCCCGCTCCTCCTGATCCGGGTCGAGGGGCGCGCTGGCGCCGGCTTGCAGCACGACTTCCGCATAGAGCCATTCCGACAGCGTCCCGAGAGGCGACTTCACGCCGAACGCCTTGCCGGCGATCACCCGCGCCCTGATCCCGGCTCCCTCGACCTCCGGCAGGGTCGCGGCGTCGAAATGCTGGAACGACGGCGCCGTCTCTTCGTGCGCTTCGGGAAGAGCGATCCAGCTCTGGATGCCGAACATGCCCTCCCCGCCGGCGCGCCCGCTCTGCGGCGTGCGCTCGGAATGGGCGATGCCGCGGCCGGCGGTCATCAGGTTCATGGCGCCCGGCGTGATTTCCAGGGCGTTGCCTTCGCTGTCGCGATGCATGATGCGGCCGTCGAACAAGTAGGTGACGGTCGCCAGCCCAATGTGCGGATGCGGCCGCACGTCCACGGCCTGGCCGGCGACGAATTGAACCGGCCCCATCTGGTCGAAAAAGATGAACGGGCCGACCATCTGGCGCTTGCCGTGCGGCAACGCCCGCCGAACCTGAAAGCCGCCGAGATCGCGCGCCCGGGGAGCGATGATGAGTTCCAGAGCGTCGCAGGACCGCTTGTCGCCGAGGACGGGATCGTTCGATGGCAGCCAACTCATGCGCAGCCTCCGTCACGCGCGGCGTCGGGGCCAAGATGGCGCCCAACCGGATCAGCGCTTTATAGCATCTCCGGCGGCGGCGCGTCTCATCCGAACCGTTGGCGCGCTCTTTCCCGCGCCTTCGACGCCTCGCTGTCGCGATCGCGCGGCGGCCGCGTCGTCTGCAACGAGGCGATGAGCCGGCGCGCCGCGTCGGTGACGTCGTCGACCGCCCGGTCGAAGGCCGCCTCGTTGGCCTCGGAGGGATGCGCGAAGCCGCTCAGCTTGCGCACGAATTGCAACGCCGAAGCGCGGATCTCCGCATCGCTCGCGGGCGGCTCGAAGTTGAAGAGAGTCTTGATGTTGCGGCACATGGCGCACCCGTCGTGTTTTCGGCAAGGCCTCGGACCCGAGCCACATTAGCGGCCGCGCTGAAAATATTGAACTCAGCGCAGGCTGTCTCGTTTAGTTGATCCGATTGAAGATAGATGATCGAAATTCGTCAGACGGCGGCTTTCCGCGATTGGCTCGACCGTCTGGCGGACGTGAGGGCTGCCGAGCGGATCGCCCAGCGCCTCGTCCGATTGCAAGCCGGGCTATTCGGCGACGTTAAATCGGTAGGCGGGTCCAGCTACGCGTCGGGATCAACACGGGCTTCGCCCGTTTGAGGGGCTGATCGGCATTTCTGGAGGAGAAGGCGACACAAAGGGTCTACCCGGCGGAACCCATTCTTGCCAGTATCCGTCGCCACGCCGGGAAATCCTTCGCGACTCGACGATTTCCGCAAAGGTGCAACAGATGGCGCAATGGCTCATCATAGTCTCATGGGTCGCGGTCATTCTCGGCCTGTTGACCGCGCTCGCGATCGCGTTCGACGTCACAGCCCATCCCCAGCCCATGAAGATCATGAACGTCGTATGGCCGATCACCGGACTCTATCTTCCGGTCCTCGGCTGGTTGCTTTATGCCGACATGGCGCGGGCAAAGCCGATGAGCATGTCCATGGACATGCATGCTGCACACGGCGGGCGTCCGTTCTGGAAAAGCGTGTTTGTCTCGACGACACACTGCGCCGCAGGCTGCGTCATTGGCGACATCATCGGCGAGCCGATGGTGTTTCGGGCTGGGTGGACGCTCTTCGGCGAACGGCTCTATGCCGAGTATTTGGTTCTGTTTGTTCTCGCCTACATTTTTGGTATCGCGTTCCAATACCTTCCCATCCGCGCCATGCGGCGGATTTCGCGGCGCGAGGCGCTTCTTGAAGCGATCAAGGCCGACACGATTACGCTGACAGCTTTCGAAATTGGCTTGTTCGCCTGGATGGCCGTCATGTATTTTCAGTTCGCGCCGCAACAAGAGCTAACATCGCCTACTTATTTGTTCATGATGCAGATCGGCATGGTTCTCGGCTTCATCGCCAGCTTCCCGACCAACTGGTATCTAGTTCGCGCCGGAGTGAAACCCGGCATGTGAGCCCAAGCTCATCATCTAGTGGTGGTGGAAACAGAAATGGGAGGGAACGACATCATGAATCAAGTAAACCAGCTTATTCTTTATGTCTCGAGGACCAACCCGTTCCGGAGCGGTCTTGACGGTCATTTAATTCGCGGTGCGCTGGTTTTTACGTTCTTCGCCTTCAGCATCCAAAAGTGGAGCCAGTACACCGTCGAGATGCTAGTCCCCTTAATCAGCCATAGCCCCGTCGTCTTCTGGTTGCTCCCAGCCTTCGGCGTCCGGGGCGCAGGCTACTTCCTCGCGACGACCGAAACGATCGTCGGCTCTCTCATTTTCCTTGGCTATTGGAGCCCGAGGCTTGGCATCTTGGGTGCGCTCGGGTCGATCGTTACCTTCATCGGCACCACGAGCATTATTCCTTTCCTACCTGATGGCTGGGCCCACGAAGCCGGTGGATTTCCGATCATGACCTTGCCACTCGGTTTCCTGATGAAGGACGTCCTGTTCCTCGTCGCGTCATTCTATCTGCTCAAGCAGGATCTGACGCGCGCGGCGCTGGAGATAACACGGAGCTGAGCACCTGACGGTTCACACGGTGCGCACGACTGAACTCTAGTGGGTCAACACACGATATGTCTGTTGCTGGCCGAGTCCGGCCAGTGGCGATCCGCTGGCGAATGTCTCAGATGGGTCGATTCCAGCCCGTCGTCGTGGGAACGCCCCTACCCGTAAATCCCCTTGTACGTCTCCCGCAGCGCCGCCTTCTGCACTTTGCCCATGGCGTTGCGCGGCAGCGCCTCGACGAAGAAGACGCGTTTCGGCGCCTTGTAGCGCGCGAGGCGGCCGTCGAGCGCGGCGAGCACTTGCGTCTCGCTGACCTCGGCGCTCGGCGCGAGCACGACGACGGCGGTCACGCCCTCGCCGAAATCGGGATGGGCGAGGCCGATCACCGCGCTTTCGACGACGCCTTCGATCGCGTCGATCTCCGTTTCGATCTCCTTGGGATAGACGTTGAAGCCGCCGGAGATGATGAGATCCTTGGCGCGGCCGACGATCTGCACGTAGCCGTCGGCGTCGATCGTGCCGAGATCGCCGGTGATGAAGAAGCCGTCGGGACGGAACTCCGCCGCCGTCTTCTCCGGCATGCGCCAATAGCCCTTGAAGACATTCGGCCCCTTGACCTCGATGACGCCGACTTCGCCCTGCGGCAGCGGCGCCGCCGTCTCCGCGTCGGCGATGCGCAGCGATACGCCCGGCAAGGGAAAGCCGACCGTGCCGCGCCGCCGCTCGCCCTCATAGGGGTTCGAGGTGATCATGTTGGTCTCGGTCATACCGTAGCGTTCGAGGATGGCGTGGCCGGTCCGCTCGCGCCAGCGCTGATGCGTCTCGGCAAGCAGCGGCGCGGAGCCGCTGACGAAGAGCCGCATGTGCGCGGTCGCGTCGCGCGTCAGGCCGGGATGATCGACCAGGCGGGTGTAGAACGTCGGCACCCCCATCAGCGAGGTCGCGCCCGGCAGAGCCGCGACGATGGCGTCCACGTCGAAGCGCGGCTGAAAGATCATCGTCGCCCCGGCGAGCAGCGCGACATTGGTGGCGACGAACAGGCCGTGGGTATGAAAGACGGGCAGCGCGTGAATCAGCGTATCGTCCGAAGTGAAGCGCCAGCAGTCGACGAGGACGCTCGCATTGGAGGCGAGATTTTCTTGCGTCAGCATGGCGCCCTTCGAGCGCCCCGTGGTGCCGGAGGTATAGAGGATGGCGGCGAGATCGTCGCTCGCGCGGGCGACGGTCGGGAACTCCGGCGAGGCGCTCGCCAGCCGCTCGGCGAACGTGCCGTCGCGATGCGCGCCGAGACTTTCGGCGGCGTGCAAGCCGAGCTTGGCCGTAAGCTCCCGCAGCGCGGCGAGCGAAGCGGGTCGGCAGATCGTCAGCGCCGGGCCGGCGTCGGAGAGAAAATATTCGAGTTCGGCCAGCGTATAGGCGGTGTTGAGCGGCAGCAGCGCGGCGCCGGCCTTCAGGCAGGCGAGCGCGAGCACGATCATGTCGGGCGATTTATCGATCTGCACCGCGACGCGGTCGCCCGGCACGACGCCGAGTTCGGCGAACGCCCGCGCCGCGCGCCCCGCCCGCTCGAACAATTCCCCGTAGGTCAGCGACATCCCGTCCGGCGCGTCGAGCGCGAGCTTGTCGAGGCGCGGCGCGCGCTTCACGAAGAGATCGAAGAGGTTGGCGGACATTCGGGGCGCTCGCGCTTTCTCGTTGGGGCGTTGACGATGAAACAGCCTGTTGACTCATGGGCGCGGCGAGCGCCAATGCTCCGTCGATTCCTGGGGCTCGGCGCTTGGCGGCGTTGCCCCGCCGCGTAAGTATAACCGTCGCGCCACACGGCGCCAGGGCGTAAGATGGGTCGCGCCGGCGCGACCTGCTCGATGAGTCTCTCGCCGGCTTCGCCACAACCCCCGAAACTGGGAGGCGGGGTTTCATGCCGATCAAGGAAAAGGATCTCCGCGCCGCGATCGTCGCGCAATGCCGCGCGATGAACGCCTCAGGCCTCAATCAAGGCACCGCGGGCAACATCTCGGCGCGCCTCGGCGGCGCCATGCTCATCACGCCGAGCGCGATTCCCTATGACGTGCTGCGGCCGGAGATGCTCGCCGTCATGCCGCTGAACGGCGAATACGGCGCCTGGTCGGGCCCGCTGAAACCCTCGAGCGAATGGCGCTTCCACCTCGACATCATGCGCGCCCGGCCCGACATCGGCGCGATCGTCCATAACCACCCGCCCTATTGCACGGCGCTGGCGATGCTGCACAAGCCGATCCTCGCCGCCCATTACATGATCGCACTGTTCGGCGGTCCGATCGTCGAATGCACGAAATACGCGCCTTACGGCACCAAGGAACTGTCCGATCTCGCCATCGCCGGCCTCGGCGACCGCCACGGCGTGCTGCTCGGCAACCACGGCGCGATCGCCACCGGCGCCACGATCGAGAGCGCGATGCACCGGGCGATGGAGCTGGAGACGCTGGCGCGCATGTACTACCTCGCCATCGCCATCGGCCGGCCGGCCATCCTCTCCGACGAGGAGATCGGGCGCATCGTCGAGCGCTTCAAGACCTATGGCGGCGGCAGCGAAGCGCCGAAGGCGCTCGCGCCGATCAAGAAGCGCGCCCGCGGCAAGGCGGCGGCGACGAAGCGCGGCGCGAAGAAGAAGGCGACCGGCAAGAAGACGAGGCGGACGGTGGCGCGGAAGTGAGGCAGATTTTTATTCCTGAAAACAAAAATTGTGAGCTTGAGATTGAGCTTCGAGGCGCTAGACGCCGTTCACCCGCCCCCGCGCACCGCCAGCAATTGCGCGGCCACCGACGTCGCGATCACCGCCGGCTCCTTGCCCTCGATCCCCGGCATGCCGATCGGGCAGACCAGCTTGGCGACCGTCTCTTCCGAATGGCCGGCCGAGCGTAGCTGGCTGACGAAGCGGGCGCGCTTGGTCGCCGAGCCGATCAGGCCGACATAGGCGAAGCGGTCCTGGCGCAGCGCTTCGGCGACGATGGCGAGATCGAGCGGATGGGAGTGGGTCATTACGACAACCAGCGCGCCGTCGGGGGCGGCGGCAAGCTCGCTCGGCGGGTCGCTCGCGTGAACCAGCGTCGCATTGAGCGGCGCACGTTCGGGAAAGGCCTCGGCGCGCGAATCGATCCAGCGCAATGCGAAGGGGAGCGGCGCCAGCGCGAGCGCCAGAGCGCGCCCGACATGGCCGGCGCCGAAGAGATAGAGCGGGCTCGCCTCGTCGCCGAAGCGTTCGCGCCATGCGCCCCGGGCGAGCGGCTCGGGGCTCCCCTCGATCGCCCGCTCGACGCGACCCTCGGCGGCTTGCGCCACGACGGCGAAAGCGCCGGCGGCTTCGGCGGCTGCGAGAGGCGCTAGCGTCCCGAGATCGCGCGCGTCGAAAGTTTCGATGCGCCATTCGACCCGTCCCCCGCAGCATTGCGCGAGTTCGGGGCCGAGCGCGACGATGCGGCGCTGCGCCGGCCCGCGCCCCGAACGAAGCGCCGCGCCGGCCTCGGCCAGCGCCCGCCATTCCAGTTCGCCGCCGCCGATCGTGCCGTGAAACCCGCCGGACGGACGCACGACCATGCGCGCGCCCGCCTCGCGCGGGCTCGACCCTTCGGTCTTGACGAGACTGATGAGCGCGGCGGCGCCCTCGGCCTCGATCGATTCAATGAGACGGCGGAACGGTTGCATGGCGCGTTGGACCGGGACGAGGTCGGGCTCCTCGTCATGCCCGGGCTAGTCCCGGCCAGGACGGTCGTCGGAGTTGTGACAATATATCCTATTCCACGCTCTGCGCCCCCAGCGAGCGGATCGCATTCAAGATCGCCTCCGGCGTGCAGGGCGCCTCCAGCGTCGGCTGGCCGCCCGGCTTGACCGCGTGAACCGCATCGAGGATCGCCGAATAGACCGAGATCGCCAGCATCAGCGGCGGCTCGCCGACCGCCTTCGAACGATAGATGCTGTCGACCGGATTCGGCCGCATATGCAGGCGCGTATGGAACTCCGGCGGCGTGTCGGAGGCGACGGGGATCTTGTAGGTCGCCGGGGCGTGCGTCGTCAGCCGCCCCTTGCCGTCGAACACCAGCTCCTCGGTGGTCAGCCAGCCCATGCCCTGAATGAATGCGCCTTCGACCTGGCCGAGGTCGAGCGCCGGATTGAGCGAGGCGCCGACGTCGTGCAGGATGTCGGCGCGCAGCACTTTCATTTCGCCGGTCAGCGCGTCGATGACGACCTCGGCGCAGGCCGCGCCATAGGCGAAATAGAAGAACGGCTTGCCGGTCGCCGCGGCGCGGTCCCAATGGATTTCTGGAGTCTTGTAATAGCCGGCGGCCGACAATTGCACGCGGTTATGGCGGCACGCCTTGGCGAGTTCGCCGAAAGCCATCGAGGCGTTGCCGCCGAACACGCGGCCGTCGCGAAACTCCACCGCCTCGGACGCGACGCCCCATAGCTCGGCGGCGAATTCGATCATGCGGCGCTTGATCTGCCGCGCCCCCGCCTGCGCCGCCATGCCGTTGATGTCGGACCCCGAGGACGCCGCCGTCGGCGAGGCGTTCGGCACCTTGGCGGTGTTGGTCGCGGTGATGCGGACCCATTCCAGGGGAATGCCGAATTCCTCGGCGACCACCTGCGCGACCTTGGTGAAGAGGCCCTGGCCCATCTCCGTGCCGCCGTGGTTGAGATGGACCGAGCCGTCCGAGTAGACATGCACCAGCGCGCCGGCCTGATTGAGATGGATCAGCGTGAACGAAATGCCGAACATCACCGGCGTCAGCGCGAGGCCGCGCTTGACGATCGGGCTCTTCGCATTGAAATCGGCGATGGCGCGCCGGCGCGCGCGGTAGTCGCTCGAAACCTCCAGTTCCTCGACCAGCGCCGGCAGCGTCTCGATGTCCTCGACCTGCTGGCCGTAGGGCGTGCGATCGCCTCCGGCGCGCAGGAAGTTGGCCTTGCGCACATCGAGCGGATCGAGCCCGCGTTCGCGCGCGATGGCGTCGATTACGCGTTCGATGGCGACCATCCCCTGCGGGCCGCCGAAGCCGCGAAACGCCGTGTTGGAGACGGTGTTGGTCTTCAGGCGCCTCGAGCCGACCCGCACGTCCGGGATCCAGTAGGAATTGGCGGCGTGAAACATCGCGCGGTCGACGACGCCGAGGGAAAGATCGACTGAACAGCCGCAGCGCGCGTTGAGCATGACATCATAGCCGGCGATGCGCCCCGCATCGTCATAGCCGACCCGCCAGTCGGCGCGAAAATCGTGGCGCTTGCCGGTGAGCTGGAAATCGTCGTCGCGGTCGAGCCGGATCTTGCAGGGCGCGCCGGTCGCGCGCGCGCCGAGCGCCGCGATCGCCGCCCAGGCGCACGCCTGGCTCTCCTTGCCGCCGAAGCCGCCGCCCATGCGCCGGGTCTCGACGGTGACGAAGGCGTCCGGCAGGCCGAGCACGCGCGCGACGATGTGTTGCGCCTCGGTCGGGTCCTGCGTCGAGCAATGCACGGTCATCTCGCCGGCCTCGCCGGGAGTGGCAAGCGAGGCCTGCCCCTCGAGATAGAAATGTTCCTGGCCGCCGATGCGGAAGACGCCCTCGAGCCGATGCGGCGCGGCGGCGACGGCGCGCTCGGCGTCGCCGCGCCCGAACTCGTAGTCCGGCAGCACGCGCGCGCCCGTCGCCAGCGCCTCGTCGACCGTGATCGTCGGCGCGCCCTCGGCGATGTCGATGCGCGCCAGCCGCGCGGCGCGGCGGGCGACGTCGCGATCCCTCGCAACCACCGCGAACAGAGCCTGGCCGTGGAAGAGGATTTCGTTGTCGGCGAACAAGGGCTCGTCGGCGAAGGCGGGCGCGATGTCGTTCTTGCCCGGGATATCGGCCGCGGTCAGCACCGCGACGACGCCTTCGGCGGCGCGCACCGCCGAGAGATCGAGGCCGCGCAGGGTTCCGCTCGCCTTGTCGGCCATGCCGACCGCGATGTGCAGCGTGCCCTCGGGCTCGCGAATGTCGTCGACATAAGTCGCCGCGCCGCGCACGTGCAGGCGCGCCGAATCGTGCGGATGCGCCTTGTGGACGACGGCGGTTTCCTCGCGCGGCTCGTAGAGCGGAATCGCGGGCTGTCTATTGCGCAGCAAGGAGGTCTCCAATGCGGGTCGGCGCGTCGGCGCCGGCGACTTCGATGAGCGCCTTGGCCATGAGATTGGCCGCCACCTCGGCGCGATAGGCGGCGCTGGCGCGCATGTCGGTCAAAGGGGTGAAATCGCCGGCGAGCGCCGCGATCGCGGCGCTCCACGACGAGCGTTTGTCGAGGCGCGCGCCGGCGAGCGCCCTTTCGGCGCCGGCCGCACGCTTCGGCGTCGCCGCCATGCCGCCATAGGCGATGCGCGCCTCCACGATCCTGTCGCCGTCGAGCGTGAAGCGAAACGCAGCCATCACGGCCGAAATGTCCTCGTCGAACCGCTTGGACACCTTGTAGGCGCGGAAGGCCTGGTTGGCGGCGAGACGCGGCGCGACCAGCGCACGCACATATTCCCCGTTCGCGCGATCCTGCTTGCCGTAGCCGATGAAGAAATCCTCCAGGGCGAGGTCGCGCGAGGCCGCGCCCCTGCGCAGTTCGACCCGGCCGCCGAGCGCGATGAGCGCCGGCGCGAGATCGCCGATCGGCGAGCCGTTGGCGATATTGCCGCCGACGGTGCCGCTTTCGCGCACCTGGCGCGAGCCGAAGCGCGCCATCAGCACGCCAATGTCGGGGTGCAGCGAATTGAGCGGCGCCGTCGCCCGCGCCAGCGTTGCGGTCGCGCCGAAGCGCAGCCCCTCCGCGGTCTTTTCGATCGCGTCGAGCCCCGCCACGCGGCCGAGCCAGATGATCTGCTTGGGATCCCGCAATTGCTTGGTGATCCATAGCCCCACGTCGGTCGCCCCGCCGAGCAGGATCGCCTGCGGGTGGCGCGCGTAGAGATCGGCGAGCGCCGCCTCGCTCGCCGGCGCCGCGAAGAAGGAGTTTTCGTCACCGACGAAGAGGTCGCGTTCGTCGGCCAGCGCCGCCAATGCCGCGCGGCGGTCGGCGGCGCGCGCCTCGAACCGGTCGGCCGGCAGACCCTCGCAGGTCGCCAGCGCCGCGTCGATGATCGGCTTGTAGCCGGTGCAGCGGCAGAGATTGCCCGCCAAGGTTTCGCAGACGCTGGCGTAGGTCGCGGGTTGGCGCTCGTGATAGAGGGCGAAAAGGCTCATCACGATGCCCGGCGTGCAGAATCCGCATTGCGAGCCATGGAAGTCGACCATCGCCTGCTGCACCGGGTGCAGCGCATCGCCGTCGGCGAGATCCTCGATCGTCAGCACCTCGGCGCCGTCGACCTGGCCAAGCAGCAGAATGCAGGCGTTGACCGGCTCATGGGTGAGTTCGCCGTCGCGCAGGCGCGACAGCGCCACCGTGCAGGCGCCGCAATCGCCCTCGCCGCAGCCCTCCTTCGTGCCCTTGGCGCCGGCCTCTTCGCGCAGCCAGTCGAGCAGGGTCGCGCGGGGCGAAAACGAAGCGAGCGCGACCGTTTCGCCGCGAAAGCGGAAGTTCAAACTGGTGCGGGGCCCCATCCCCGATACGTTCGCCGCCATCATGCGCCTCTATTCCACGGACGCGCATCATGGCCCTGTTCGCCACTGAACGGAAGCGCCGGTTCGAGCGAAACGCCAAAAGCGCCTTGCGGGAATTTTTGAAAGAGGGCGGCAATGAAATTAGGCTCGGGCCCGGGCCGCCTTTTCCGGCTTCATCGAAGCTTCACGCGCGCCTGATCCCCTAACGTCCCATCAGGCGACTCGGGATCAAAGGAGTTCGACAATGGCGAAGGACGGGAAACTGGAGCTTTCGCGCCGCGACGTGTTGCTCGGCGCGGCGGGTGGCGTCGCAGTGGCGCTGGCGGCGGCTCCCACGCCGGCGGCGGCCGAGGCGACGATGGTATCGGGCTTCGTCTTCGAGGATGTCCACGGCTCGGGGCAGCGCGGCCCGAAGAGCCCCGGCCTCGCCAACGTCCTCGTCTCCAACGGCCGGGAGGTTGCGGTCACCGACGCCGAGGGGCGCTACAGCCTGCCGCTGCCCGAAGAGGCGACGATTTTCGTCATCAAGCCGCCGGGCTACTCCCCGCCGGTCGAGGCCGCGACGCGCCTGCCGCGCTTCTATCGTCATCATCGCCCGCTTGGCACGCCGGCTTCGCTTGAGCTGACTTTCGCGGGGCTGGCGCCGACCGGGCCGATGCCCGCCTCGCTCGATTTTCCGCTTTACCGCCAGGACGAACCGGACGCGTACGAAGTCGTCCTTTTCACCGATCCGCAACCCGAATCGGACGTGGAAGTCGATTTCATCCGCGAGGATGTGATCGAGGCGCTGGCGGGAACGCGGGCGAAATTCGGCATCACCGCCGGCGACGTCATGTTCGATGATCTCTCGCTCTACGATCGCTACAACCGGATCATCGCCACGATCGGCCTGCCCTGGTGGAACGTCGGCGGCAACCACGACCTCAACTTCGAGGCGCCCGACCGTCACTACAGCCGCGAGACCTACCGGCGCGTGTTCGGCCCGAACTATTACGCGTTCTTCTATGCCGGGACGCTGTTCCTGATGCTCGACGACGTCGACTATCTCGGCGTCGACAAGACCAAGCCGCGGGGCGCCGGAAAATACCAGGGGCGGCTCGACGAACCGCAGCTCGAATTCGTGCGCAACGTCCTCGCGCAGACGCCGCCTGACGTCTTGATCGTCCTCGTCACGCATATTCCCTTGAGCACTTACCTCGGTCCCGCCGACCCCGCCAACAATCTGACCAATCGCGAGGCCCTGTTCGCGCTGTTCGAGGGGCGGCGGTTCACCGTGAGCTTCTCCGGTCACACCCACACGACCGAGCATCATTATTTCGACGCCGCCGAAGGTTGGAAGGGAGAAACGCCACATCATCACCACGTCATGACCGCCGTGTCGGGCTCGTGGTGGAGCGGCCCGTTCGATCATCGCGGCGTCGCCTGCGCCGACAGTCGCGACGGCACGCCAAACGGCTTTCATGTTCTATCGATCGACGGCAATTCCTATAAGACGCGCTTCGTTCCGGCCAAGGAGCCGAACGGCCGGCAGATGCGGCTCTCCATCGACAGCCGCTTTCACGACGCCGACCGCGAAGTCCAGCGCGAATTCCGCCAGGGCCAGTTGCTCGGTTCGCCGATAGCACGCGCGAGCCTCGGCGCGGCCTCGCTCATCGCCGACGTGTTCGACGGCGGGCCGAAGACGAAAGTCGTGATGCGGATCGGCGAACGGCCGCCGATCGAGATGACGCGGCGCGCGACGCCCGACCCGTTCGTCGAGGAAGTCTTCACGCGCAACGAGGCGACGAAGAAATGGTGGGTCAAGGCGGAGGTTTCCTCGCACATCTGGGCCGCGCGCCTGCCCGCCGACCTCGCCATCGGCGCACATCGGGTGATCGTCGAGGCGGTGACGGAGTACGGCGACGTCGTGACGGGTCGGCTCGCGCTGGAGGTGGCGGGGTAGCGAGTGGCGGAAGGGTTCGCTATTCCGCGGGCAAACCCGGGACGGAGTTCGCCGGGACGAGCCATCCGGCGTTGGGGGTCAACCTATAGACGATCTGGCCGACAATCTGGTGTATCGCTATTGGCCCCATCGCCGGCCAGCGACTGTCGATTGAATTTCCGCGATTGTCGCCGAGGACGTAGGCGCAACCGGGCGGCACCTGGACTTCAGGCAGGTCGGCGGGATTTAGCGGCCCGGTCCCGGGCGTCGCCGCCCCCGTCGCAATCTGATAGGGCTGCGCGCCTGGGAGCGCTTCGCGTTCGAGCGTGAGAGCGACGCGGCCAGAGCCGGTCCCCTCTGCGGCGACGCCCAAATCGCCGAGCGCGACCGACTGGTCATTGAGGATCAGGCGCCAGTTCCTGAAGGCAATTCGATCACCCGGCAAACCGACGACGCGCTTGCTCCAGATTTCCCCGGAGGCATTTCGGAACATCACGATTGCCCCTCGCGCGGGCGCCGAGTTCGGCCACTCGCAAGTCTCCCAGCAAATCGTCCTCGGGAGCAAGAGTTCGGCAGCATGCTGGAGCTCTTCAAGGTGTAGGTGTGTATTGGAATCCCCGCAACTGCGAAGCGCCGCACAATCTTAGCGCCCTCAGTCAGATCCGCCTGAGGATCGGCCAGCGAAGACCTCGCGCTGACCACAGGGCCGGCGAAGCCGAGCATCGACAGGAAAAGTCGCCGGTTGATCATCTTCACTTCGTTCCCCCCGAGGTCCGAGTCAGCCTGCGCTATCGTCCCTCTTCCACTCCCGCTTGGCGACCCGCAGCGCCTCGACGGTGAGTTCCCCCTTCGGCTCGAAGAGATCGTCCGCAACGCGCAATTCGCCCTCGACCAACGAAATTCCCAGCATCGCGTGCGCCGCCGACAACATGCGCGCGGCCGAACCGGTGTACCACGACCAGCCGCCGCGGCCGCCGTGGCCGTAGCCGTCGTAGATGTCGGCGGGCTGCTGGATCGGGATCAGGCCATAGATCGCGATCCGATCGGGATCGGTCTTTTTCAACGGCGAGATCTTCTCGAAAATCGCGAAGGCGCGCCCGGCGAGCTTTTGCGCCATGCCGATGTCGCCCTTGGCGCGCGCCACGCGGGCAAGGCGCAGGAACCCGTCGACGATCCACGACGATCCGTGACTGTATTGGCCGCCGTTCTCGCGCACCCCCGGCGGATAATCGGCGATGCGGCCGGGATAAGGCTGCGAATGCTCGAAGAAGGGCTTTTCCAGCAGGAGCACCCGATCCGGCCGCTCGATGTGTTTCAGGCCGCCCTCGATCGCCGCAAGCGCGCGGTCGAAATTGACGGCGCCGGAATAGGCCGCCCAGCCCGTGGTCATGGCGTTGGGCATTTCGATCGCGCGGCCGTCGTCGGCGAAGTCGAGTGCGTAATGATCCTCGCGCCAGGCGATTTCCAACCCGGCGCGCACCGCCTCGCGCGCCTCCTCGCAGCGCTTCGCGAAGATTTCGTCGCCCTTCCGCCGCGCCAAGGGAATGAAGCCGCTGAGCACATTGAAGAAAAAGAAACCCATCCAGACGCTGGTTCCCCTGCCCTCGCGGCCCAAAGCGTCGATGCCGTCGTTCCAATCGCCGGCGCCGAGCAAGGGAAGGCCGTTGGCGCCGATGCGCGCGAGCGTGTACTCGATCGCGCGCCGCGCATGTTCGTAGACGTCGCCGCTCTCGCGCGATGGCCGCGGAGTCACGATCCACGTGTCTTCGTGCTCGGGGACCAGCGGCGCCTCGAGATACGGGACCACCTCGTCCAGCACGCTCGCGTCGCCCAATTCGCTGACGTAGCGCGCGAGCACGTAGGGCAGCCACAAATGCGGGTCGCTCGCCTTGGTGCGCTGCGCGACGCCCGTCGCGCCATTGGGCGCGCGGTGCCACCATTTCAGCACGTCGCCTTCCAGGAATTGCTGGCCCGCATGCAGCAAGATCTGAGCGCGCGTGAGTCGCGGCTCGATGAGGACCAAAGGCAGCACGTCCTGCAATTGGTCGCGGAAGCCGAACGCGCCGCCCCGCTGATTGGGGCCTACGCGCCCGAACAGGCGCGAGGCGTAGAGCTGATAGGGCAGCCAGGTGTTGACCAGCCGGTCGAAATCGGGCCGGTTGGTCGTCACGCGCACAGTTCCGAGCCGCGCGGCCCAGGCGGCGCGCGTCGCCGCGAGTTCCGCCTCGACTTGCACGACGCTGGTCGCGGCGCCCGCGGCGAGCGCCAACGCGCGATCCGCCGCCTGGCCGAGGACGATGGCGATTTTCGCCTCGACGCCGGGCGCGAGTTCGATCTCCGCCGCGAAGGCGGCGACCCGGCGGCCGTCGTCATGCGCCGAGCCGTCGCTCGCGCCGGTTTCGACCCACGCGGGACTATGGATTTCGCGGCCCCCGCCGCCAAAGAAGCGCGTGCGGATCGTCTCGGTCCTGACGTCGAGCAGACTCGTCGCAACGAAGGCGATTCCGTGCTGGAAATCGTTGCGCGGGTTCTCGAACAACAGCGTCGCGCCGACGCGCTCGGCCGTGAGCTTGCCCGCGCTTTCGTTCGGGCTTTCGGCGAGCGCAATGTCGAAGAATGGCGCGACTCGCAACCGCAGAGTCTTCGCGCCATGATTGACGAGCGTGAGCAACCGCATGTCGCCGGGGAAATCCGGCGGAACGAACACGACATAGGTCGTCTGGAGATCGCCACGCGTCTTGGCGAATGTCGCCACCCCCGGCTCGTAGGTCACATCATGTCGCGCGTCATCGCGCTGGAACGGCGCGAATCCCGGCGCGTCCGTCTCCTTCGTTTCAAGATTGTGGATGTAAACGATCTGGCCCGGCTGCGGCACGGTCGCGCTGTCGAAGCGATACGGCGTCAAGCCGTTTTGTTGCGCATTGCCGAAGGCCGAATAGACCTCGCCATCGTTGGAGACGACGGTCGCCGCGCCAAGTTCGTTCGCCATCACATGCGCCCAAGGGCGCGGCGTGCGATGGGTGAGATGCAGCGCCGATCCGTCGGCCGAGAACTCGAACGGCCACCGGTCGGGGAGCGCTGGCGAGGGTTCGACGGCGCGCGTCTCGTGCAGGCGCGTTTTCAGATCGGCCTCGGCGAGGTTCGGCAGGCCCAACCGTCGCGCGACCAGCGCCGAGGCCCAGACCGCGTTGTCGGAGCGCCCAATTACGAACTCCGCATCGGCGTGACCGCCAGCGGCAAGTTCGACTTCGAGCGTAAAGCTGGCGGCCGGATCGAACGTCCACAACTTGCCTTCGTCGTCCAGCTTTCGTGCGCGGAAGGGCTCGCAGCCCGTGGGATTGGCGAGCGAGCCTTCGCCGAGGAAACGCGTGCGCGAGTCCTCGTAGCCGACGAGGCGAGCCCCGACGCCCGGCTTCACCGCGAAGAACGAGGTCTCGCCGCGATCGGCGCGCGCGGAGCGCAACAGGCGATTGCGCGCCAGTATCGCGTTGAGCGCGCGAACGAACACGGTCTCGACATGCATGCCGGCGAAGTCGAGATCGCGGGCATAGGCGCCAGTCTCATGGCCGGCGATTTCGCAGAAGCTGACAAGGCGCAGGCGGCGCGCCCGGCCGGTGAGGTCCTGGAGGCGGATGCGCCAGCTCAGGACCGCGCCCTCCGCGTCCGGCGCCGCCTCCATGGTCGCGCGCACACCGTGAAGCGTGTTGGCGATCAAGAGGCGATTGAAGCCGGTCTCCTCGATGCGATACTCGCCGGCGCGGCGAGCAGGCTCGTAGCCGATCGACCACGGCTCATGCCCCTCTTCGCGCAAATAGAAGAAGTGGCCGCGCGCTTGCAGCGGATCGAGCGGCCGACGGATGAAGTCGATCGGAAATCCGCCGCGCTCGTCCGCCGTGACAAAACCTCCGCCGCGGCCATCGCGCATGAGATCGAGACCGACGGCGCCATTGGTGAAGGCAAAGGCGCGCGGCAGTTCGTTCAAGGCCGCCGGCGCGCCAGCGAGAGCCGGCGCTCCCCCGCTGGGTTTCTCGCGCAACCGGGCCGCGATGACCAGCGACGCGACGCTGATGGCCGCGCCGGCGACGCCGTAGGCGACGGCGAGCGTCTTGACCGCGCCGGGCATCGGCCCGCCCCTGGCGAGCATTTCGGCTCCGGTCCAGGCCTTGTCCCATTCCGCGCCGCGCGGAATGTAAAAGGGAATGAGCAGCGGCGCCCAGGTGCCGAAACGCCTGACCCCGTCGGGGATGACGCGGGTGCGCGCGCTGTGACCGAGAAAACGCCCCGCCGCTTCGTCGAGGCGGTCGCCGCCGAGGAATGAAAGATTGACCAGCGTCGCCACGCGCAGGCCCATGTGGTCGAACCAGATGAGCACGCGCAGCCAGTCATAGGCGAGCAAGCCGATGAACATCGTCAGGCTGAAATCGCGGAAATCGCTCGGCGAGAAGCTGGTGTCGGCGCCGATGGCGACGAGGGAGCGCACGGCGCCGTCCTGGTTGTACCAACTGGGATCGGCGGACTGGCGCAAGAACGTGTTGATGATCGGCGCCATCCATAGGCCCCAGCGCATCACGCGGACGAACAGTTCGACCAGGCGCTCCACGCCCGCCCCGGTGAAGAGACCTTTGATGGGCGCCAGACTGCGGTCGAGCAACGCGGTGAGCAAAACGGCGTTGATCGCAAAGAGCGGCGCCGCGAGCGACCAATTGATGACGCCGGAGACCGACTCCGTATAGAAGAGGCGCACGCCGCCGGCGACTTGGCCGAGGTTCACCATGCCGTACTTATTGAAGATGGGATAGGTCACGAAATCACCGAGCGCGCGCCCGGTGAGGCGATAGTCGGCGTCGGCGTAGGCCCAGAACTTGTTGACGACGACGCCGATCTGCGCAGCGTCGAAATACCAGCCGAGCGCGCCGGCGACGAAGCCGCCGAGGCCGACCCCGAGCGCATAGACTCGCCAGCTCTGCAACTTGCGTCGCTCGCCCCTGGCGATCCGCGCGGCGTCGAAGAGGATATCGACGCCTGCATAAGCCACGGCGCCGATGACGAACATCGAGGCGAAACGCAGACCGGGGCTCGCCTGGCCAAAGCTGACGGCGTACGCCCAGGCGCAGCCGATGCCGGCGACGGCCCCGCGCGCCACAGCCCGCGGATCGCGATAGGCTGCCCGCAGTCGCCCGAAGAACGGCGGCGTTCCGTCTGCGCTGCCGATGAGGGTCTGCGCGAAGGGGAAGGCGAGCGCGCCGGCGAACGGCGCTAGGAACAGGCCATAGTTCTTCAGAAAGCCGACAAACCCGGGATCGCGCAGAGGCGCTGAAACGACAAGCACGACAAGCATGAACACGCCGCCGTAAATCGCGCCCTTGACGAGGCCCGTGCGCCAATTGCCGTAGACCGAGACGAAGCTCGGCGGCCGCGATGCGAGCGCGTCAAGGACGAGGCCGGTGGCGAAATAGACTAGCGCCCACAGGCCGGCCTGCGCGCTCGCCGCGAACACGGCGCCGAATCCGATCGCCGCCACGGGCGTCGCGACGTTCTGAGCGAAATTGGCCAGAAGCGGCGTCAGCGCGCCGAGCGCCGCCATCACGAGCAACAGCGCATGCAGCTTCGGCGTTCGCACGAGGCGGCCAACGCCAATCAACGATAGGATTTCAAGCCCGATCTCGCTGACGCAGAAGAGAAGCAGGGCGCGACCGACGAAAACCTGGGCGGGAAATGACCTGACGACGCCCGCCGTCGCGAGCCCCCCCAATTCCGCCATGTGCCAGTCGGCGCCCAATACGAGAATGAGCTTGAAAAGAAATGGGATCGCGATGAGGCCGATCGCTTCGATCGGACGTGGCGCGCGATGGGCGCCGATCAGCGTCGCGAGCGAGCCGCAGAGATAAACGGCGTAAGCGATGATCGCGTCGGAGACGTTGAAACGCGGCACGTCGGCCCACGGGCCGGCCAATTGCCAGAAGCCGAGCGAATCATTGCGCTGGATCGCGAAAATCGCGAAGGCCGCCGCATCGAGCGCGATCGGCGTCGCCGACCAGGTCCCGAGCAGCGCACGCCGCCACAGCGCCAGTCCGGCCGCGCCAGCAACGCCCGCGAGAATCCAGTTTTGCGCGCTCAGCGAAGCAAATATCGCGACCGCGACGAAGAGCACGCCGACCAGCGCAAACGCCAGCGCCGGGCGCTGGGCGCGCGCCGGCTTTGAGTTCATCGTCATCGTCATCGTCCAGGCTTGCATCGTATTTTCGCCTGCGACTCGTTGTCTCACGACGCCATGAGTTCGCAGGCACGCGCCCACGCGTCAATCCGCCCCCGCCCTCGGTTCACAGGCGATGGGTTGTCGAGCGCCGGCGCAGGCATTAATCTTGCCAATGCGCCGACAAGACGGCGCCCGGAGATATTATGTGAAGTTCGCCGTCACGCTCATGCTCGGCTCGATGATCGCCGCCTCGGCGGCGACCGGCGCGCGAGCGGCCGAATTGCCGACTCGCAACGCACAGCCGCCCGCCGCCGCCAAGGCCAAAACCTGCACCGTCGACGGCGCGCCTGGCATTGTCCTGCCCGGAGGCAATACTTGCGTGAGAATCAGCGGCTCCGTGAGCGCGCAGGTCTCGGCGGGTTCGTCGCCGAGACAGCAACAGAACGCGCCCTAGCGCGCCGGCGCGCGATTCACGCCTTCCCTTCCCGCGCGATAAGGCGCTGCACCGCGCTGAGCGTCGATTTCAGGGACGCCATGACGATGTTGGCGTCCATGCCGACGCCATGCAGGATGTCGCCGTTCGCGTCCTGAATTTCGACATAGCAGGCCGCAGTCGCGTCGGCGCCGCGTCCGACGGCATGTTCGTGGTAGTCGAGGAACGAAAACTCGACATGGAACGCGCGCTGCAGCGCATCGACGAAGGCGTCGATCGGGCCGTTGCCGTTACCCTCGATCGTGACAGTCGATCCGTCGGCGCGCCGCAGGATCGCCGACAATTCACGATTGTCGGGACTGGTCGGGATCATCTGCTGCTTGACGAGGACCAACGGCGCCTCGGTCAGAAGATAGGTCCGCTGAAACAGCGCCCACAGTTCCGGCGAGGTCAATTCCTTGCCGTCGGCGTCCATCTTCTCCTGCGCGATCTTGGAGAACTCGACCTGCAGCGAGCGCGGCAGGTCGAGCCCATGATCGGCGCGCAGGATATAAGCGATGCCGCCCTTGCCGGACTGGCTGTTGATGCGGATCACGGCCTCGTAATCGCGCCCGACGTCCTTGGGATCAATCGGCAGGTAGGGGACCTGGAACAGCGGCGCGTTGCGCTTCTCCTGCGCCTCGAAGCCTTTCTTGATCGCGTCCTGATGGGATCCGGAAAAGGCGGTGTAGACCAGTTCGCCGACGTACGGGTGACGCTGATGCACCGGCAATTGCGTGCAGAATTCCGCGATGTCCTTGATCCCGTTGACGTCATGCAGTTCGAGTTCGGGATCGACGCCCTGGGTGAACAAATTCAACGCCATCGTCACGATGTCGACGTTGCCGGTGCGCTCGCCGTTGCCGAACAGAGTGCCTTCGACCCGGTCGGCGCCGGCCATCAACGCCAATTCCGCCGCCGCGACCGCGGTGCCGCGGTCGTTGTGGGGATGCACGGAAAGAATGACGCTGTCCCGGTCGGAAACATGCCGGCCGAACCATTCGAACTGGTCGGCGTAGGTGTTGGGCGTCGCCATCTCCACGGTGGCGGGCAGATTGAGAATCAACCTTTTTTGCGGCGTCGGGCGCAGCACCGCCTTCACCGCCTCGCAGATTTCGAGCGCGTAATCGAGCTCGGTGCCGGTGAAACTCTCCGGCGAATATTCGAAGACGAACTCGGTCTGCGGCGCCGCGTCGGCCAATTGCTTGACTTGCTTCGCCGCGCTGACGGCGATATCGCGCACGCCGGCGCGATCCGTGCGAAAGACGACTTCGCGTTGCAGCGTCGAGGTTGAATTGTAGAAATGCAGAATGACCTTCTTGGCGCCCTTCACCGCCTCGAAGGTGCGTTCGATCAACTCGGGCCGACATTGCGTCAGCACCTGGATCGCAACGTCGTCGGGGATTTTGCCCGCTTCGATGATCGAGCGCACGAAATCGAAATCGGTCTGCGAAGCGGCGGGGAACGCCACCTCGATCTCCTTGAAACCCATGCCGACGAGCATTTCGAACATGCGGTTCTTGCGATCGACCCCCATCGGCTCGATGAGCGCCTGGTTGCCGTCGCGCAGATCGACCGAGCACCAGATGGGCGCCTTCGCAATGACGTGCGAAGGCCACTGGCGGTTGGGCAAATCGATCGGCGCAAAAGCGCGATATTTGTTGATGGGCATGTTAGTCATGGCGGACCCTTACGACGGCGCCGCTATCGCCTCGCCCTCTTTTCGGAGGCAAAGCGCGCGCAACGATGTGAAACCCTGGAAAACGCGAATCGAGCTTGGCCTCCCGGCGCGGTCAAAGCGCCGGGCGGGTAAGTCGCAAGGTCGAGAGCAGGGTCTTGGACCGCATTCGCATGGCGCCAAACAAGCAGAGGATGGCGAAAAAATCAACCGCGAATTTCATCGCGGGCGCCGCGTTGCGGGCGCGACGAGCGGTTGCCTCCGCCGCCGCTAGCATGTTACCCTTGCGCCGGCTGTGCAGCTGGAGCGCCATCGAGCGGATAGAACGCCGAGGTGGGGAGGAATGGAAGTGTTCAGGAGACGGCTTTTCGCTGCGGCCGGGGTTTTGGGCCCCTCCGCACGGAGCGGGGCGCGCCCGGCGGCCGTGTCGCCATCGATGACGTCAGCGACAGTCGCAGGGATTGCTGGTCCTTTCACGCCATGACAGCGCTGATTTCCATTCGAAAGCTCTGCAAGAGCTTCCCGGGCGTCAGGGCGCTCAGCGACGTCGAGTTCGAGCTGATCGCTGGCGAGGTTCATGCTCTGATGGGCGAGAACGGCGCGGGCAAATCGACGCTGATGAAGATCCTCGCCGGCGTTTACGAGAAAGACTCCGGCGAAATCCTCTACAACGGCCAGCCGGTGGCCTTCGCCAGCCCGCGCGATGCGCAGTCCATGGGGATCGGCATCATTCATCAGGAATTGCAGCTGATGAATCATCTGACCGTGGCGCAGAATATTTTCATCGGCCGCGAGCCGCGCGGGCGCCTCGGCCTGTTTCTCGACGAGGAGAAGCTCAATCGCCAGGCGAAAGCGATTCTCGACCGCATGAATCTGCAACTCGATCCGCGCGCGGTCGTCGGCGCCCTCACCGTCGCCAAGCAGCAGATGGTGGAAATCGCCAAGGCGTTGTCCTTCGATTCCCGCGTGCTGATCATGGACGAGCCCACTTCGGCCCTGAACGAGGCGGAAATCGCCGAACTTTTCCGGATCATCCGCGAGTTGAGGGCGCGCGGCGTCGGCGTCGTCTACATCTCCCATAAGATGGACGAGTTGAAGCAGATATCCGACCGCGTCACGGTCCTGCGCGACGGCGAATATGTCGCCACGGTTTCCACCGCGACGACGACGGTCGAGGCCGTGATCAGCATGATGGTCGGGCGGACGTTGACGGACGCGGCGCCGTCGCAAAGCCTCGCGTCGCAAGGCGAGGTGGCTCTCGAGGTCAGAAATCTCAATTGCGGCCCACTGGTCAGGGACGTCAGCTTTTCCCTGCGAAAGGGTGAGATTCTGGGATTTGCCGGACTCATGGGCGCTGGAAGGACGGAGGTCGCGCGCGCTGTCTTCGGCGCCGATCCCGTGAGTTCCGGCGAAATTTTCGTGAATGGAAGCAAGGCTGTGATCAAGTCGCCGAGTCACGCCGTCGCGCGGGGCATTGGCTATCTCTCGGAGGACCGCAAGCGATTTGGTCTGGCGACGGGAATGGATGTCGAGTCCAACGTCGTCATGTCGAATTTGGCGAAATTCCTCTCCCTCGGGTTCTTCTTGCGCAAGCTGGCGATTCGCAAGACCGCCACGAGCTTCATCTCTCTGCTCAACATCCGGACGCCGTCGCCGACGCAGCAGGTGCGGCTCCTCTCGGGCGGCAATCAGCAAAAGATCGTCGTCGCGAAATGGCTGTCGCGCGACTGCGATATTCTGTTTTTTGACGAGCCGACGCGCGGCATCGACGTCGGCGCGAAGAGCGAGATTTACAAGCTTCTCAGATCCTTGGCCAACCAGGGCAAGGCGATCGTGATGATTTCGTCGGAATTGCCGGAAATCCTGCGGATGAGCGATCGGATCGTCGTGATGTGCGAAGGCCGGATCACCGGCGAACTGCTCGCAGAAGACGCTACGCAGGAGCGAATCATGCAGTTGGCGACCCGGCGCGAAGCCCAGAAGGCGGCCTGACCATGAGGGGTCGAACACGATGACGATGCGATCCGAAATTGCCACCCTGGCGAGCGGTGGGCGCGCCTCCAGCCTCAAAGCCCGGCTTTTTGGTCCGAACGCGCTGCAAAAGCTGCTCGCCTTCGCGAGCCTCATCCTGCTGCTGGCCTTTTTCAGCTTTGCCTCTCCCGCCTTCATGCAGACCGAGAACATTCTCGGCATCTTGCAGGCGACCGCGGTCAACGGGGTGCTGGCGATCGCCTGCACCTTCGTCATCATCACCGGCGGCATCGATCTTTCCGTCGGCACGCTGATGACGTTCTGCGCGGTCATGTGCGGCGTATTTCTGACGTATTGGAAGCTGCCGATGTGGACCGGCGTCCTCGCCGCGATCGGGACGGGCGCCGCATCCGGAACCGTCTCCGGAACCTTGACGGCGAAAATGAAGATCCCGCCCTTCATCGCCACCTTGGGCATGATGATGCTGCTCAAGGGGCTTTCACTCGTCGTTTCCGCGGACAGGCCGATCTATTTCAACGACACTGAAAACTTCTACATGATCTCGCAGGATTCGGTGATCGGCGTCTTCTTCCCCAGCGTGCCCGTTCCGAACGCCGTCCTGATTCTCTTCGCGCTCGCCATATTGGGCGCGGTGGTGCTCAACCGCACGGCGCTTGGTCGCTACACGTTCGCGCTCGGCAGCAACGAGGAAGCGGTTCGCCTTTCCGGCGTGAATGTGGATCGCTGGAAGATCGCGATCTACGCTCTCGGCGGCGCGATCTGCGGCGTGGCGGGACTTCTCATCGCTTCCCGCCTGAACTCGGCGCAGCCTGCGCTCGGCCAGGGCTACGAGCTCGAGGCCATCGCCGCTGTCGTGATCGGCGGCACTTCGCTCAGCGGCGGCTCCGGCACCATTCTCGGCACCATCATCGGCGCCTTCATCATGAGCGTGCTCACCAACGGTCTGCGCATTCTTTCGGTCGCCCAGGAATGGCAGATCGTGGTGACCGGCCTGATCATCATTCTAGCCGTTTACGCCGACATCTTGCGCCGCAAGAAGAGCTGACGCGCGAGGATCAATCCAGCCAGAGGAGAAGCGCCGAAGGAAATCCAAGACCGACGCCGGCTCTGCAAGGAGCGGTGATATCGTACTGTTCGATAAGCGTAACCAGGAGGAAAACCCATGATGAATCGACGAGTGATAGGCGCCGCTATCGGCGTGAGCGCCTTGCTGGGCATGACCGCTCTCGCGCGGGCGGACGAGATGTACATCCCGCTGATTTCGAAAGGCTTCCAGCACCAGTTCTGGCAGGCGGTGAAAGCCGGCGCCGAACAGGCCGCGAAGGCGGACAACGTCAGGATCACTTTCGAGGGACCGGAAACGGAGGCGATGGTCGACAAGCAGATCGACATGCTTTCGGCCGCGCTCGCCAAGCACCCCAACGCGCTCGGCTTCGCGGCGCTCGACAGCAAGGCCGCCATTCCCCTTCTCAAGAAGGCCCAAGCCGAACATATTCCTGTCATCGCCTTCGACTCCGGCGTCGACAGCGACATTCCGCTGACGACCTGCACGACCGACAATATCGCCGCGGCGGGCCTCGCCGCCGACAAGATGGCGCAAATGATCGGCGATGAAGGCGAAGTCGCGGTGATCGTGCACGACCAGACCAGCCGCACCGGCATCGATCGTCGCGACGGCTTCCTCAACGAGATGAAAGCGAAGCATCCGAAGGTCAAGATCGTCAGCGTCCAGTACGGCGCCGGCGACCACTTGAAGTCGGCCGAGATCGCGAAGGCGATGATCCAGGCCAACCCCAATCTCAAGGGCATCTTCGGCGCTAACGAGGGCTCGGCGGAAGGCGCGGCGATCGGCGTCAAGGAATCGGGCAAGAAACTCGTGCTCATCGGCTACGACTCCGGCAAGGAGCAGAAGGACGCGATCATGTCCGGCGTAATGGCGGGCGCGATCACGCAGAACCCGATCGGCATCGGCAAGTGTGTCGTGGAGTCCGCGGTGAAAGCGCTGAAGGGCGAGAAGCTGCCCAAGGTGATCGACACGGGATTCTACTGGTACGACAAGACCAACATCAGCGACCCGAAGATCGCCGCGGTGCTGTACGATTGATATAAACATAGTGCCATCGAGGAAGGGCTTCGGCCCTTCCTCTTTTGCGAGTTCGCGTTCGGATTGAAGGCCGCCTCCTTGACCACGAACGTCTTCGTGGATATTCGGCCAGGTCTTTATGCGTGTCGCCGGACGTCGCAGTCCCGTTGTCGGCGGCATGCAGACGGTGTCATCGCGGCTGGTTCGCCGTCCAATTAAGGAGGAGAGCTTGCAAAAGATCATCGTCGCCTTGTTGGCCGCCGCGCTCGCGTCCGGCCCCGGGATCGCCTTCGCGGCTCAGCCGACCATCCCGATCATCGTCAAAGACACCACCTCGCTCTACTGGCAGACGATGCTCGCCGGCGCCCGCAAGGCCGGCAAGGATCTCGGCGTCAACGTCCCCGAGCTTGGCGTGCAATCCGAGTCCGACATCAACGGTCAGATTTCTCTCCTTGAGAACGCGGTCGCCGATAAGCCTGCCGCGGTGGTCATCGCCCCGATCGAATTCAAGCCGTTTGGCGCGCCGATCGACGCGGCCGCCAAGAAGACGCCGATCATCGGAGTCGAATCCCCAGCCGATTCCAAAGCCCTCTCATCGTTTCTGGCGACCGACAACGCTCAGGCCGGCAGCATCGCCGCCGACGGTCTCGCCGACGCGATCACCGCCAAATATGGCAAGGCGGAAGGCGAGGTCGCCCTCATCACCGCGCTGCCTGGCGTCGGGGCGCTCGATGCGCGCGCCAAGGGCTTTAGGGAAGAGCTGGCGGCCAAATATCCCGGCCTCAAGCTCGTCGCCGACAAGGTCGCCGACGGTCAGTCGACGACCGGCCTCAAGATCATGACCGACCTCATCGCCGCCGCCCCGAACCTGCGAGGGGTCTTCGCCTCGAACAGGACCATGGCCGAGGGCGCCGGCCAAGCAATCGCCGACAACAAGAAGGGCGACGCGATCAAGCTGATCGGCTTCGATTCGAATGACAAACTCATCGGGCTGCTCAAGGACGGCGCAGTTGCCGCCCTGGTGGTGGAGGACCCGTATCGGATGGGCTATGACGGCGTCAAAACCGCGCTCGCGGTCTCCAAGGGCGAAAAGGTCGACCCATTTGTCGACACCGGCGCGACCCTCATCACCAAGGCCAACATGAACGGCGACAAGCAGCAGGCGCTGCTGAACCCTAGAGTGAAGTGATCGGAAGCTTGCGCCGTTGTTGATCTCCGGATGCCTCTGCTCTCCGCCGATCCGCCCGCCCCGAAGGCGAGCGTGTTGTCGGCGAGCGGCGGCGCTAGTCGTCTTTTTCCGTAGTCTCGACGGCATCAGGCGCAGGAAGCGTTGACCCACGACCCGCTCGCTTGCGGCGATCTCCTCGTCCATCGCCGCTACCTCTATGCCCGCTCCGCCGCCGGGGACGGCGACTGGACCGCCGCGGCCGAAATGCTGGAACAGGCGCTCGAGCGCGCGCCCGGCTGGGCGCCGGCTTGGTTCGCGCTCGGCGAAGCGAGGGAGAAGCGCGGGGACCGCGCCGGCGCGGCGGAAGCGTTTCGCGCGACGCTGCACATCGATCCCAGCGACGCGCAGGGCGCGGGCGCCCGGTTGGCGTTGCTCGGCGCCGAGGCGGCGGTGGAGTTGCCGAAGGCCTATGTCGCGCGCCTGTTCGACGACTATGCGCCGCGCTTCGACGAACATCTCACGGGCGCGCTCGGTTATCGCGCTCCCGCTCTGATCGTCGAAGCGCTGGCGAGCGTCGACGGTGGGCGCCGTTTTGCGCGCGGCCTCGATCTCGGCTGCGGCACCGGACTAATGGCCGCCGCCCTGCGAGGGCGCGTGGGTGAGTTCGTCGGCGTCGACCTCTCGCCGGCGATGATCGCCAAAGCCCGCGACACCGGCCTCTATGACGCCCTCGAGGTCGACGATGTCGTCGAGTTTCTCGCCAAGCGCCGAGCGGGCGAATTCGACCTGGTCGCAGCCGCGGACGTTCTCGTCTACTTCGGCGATCTCAAAGAGGTCCTCTCCTCGATCGCTCGCGCGCTCGCGCCCGACGGTCTCTTCGCCTGCACGGTCGAGAGCCAGGCGGGCGAAGGCTTCTGTCTCGGCGCGACGATGCGCTTCGCCCATTCCAGCGATTACGTGCGGGCGACCGCCGCAACCGCCGGACTACGACCCCTCGTTCTGGCGCAGGCTTCGACGCGCCGCGAAGCCGGCCGCGACGCGCCGGGGCTCGTCTGCGTGTTTTCGGCTGACTGAAGGTGAGCCGCACGAGGCTCACGGCCTGGCGGGCCCGGGTCTTGGCGTCGCACTTCGCGCGCGCATCAGGGCCGCGTTCAGTGCGCCGCCGAATAGGAAGAGCGTGGCCAGGACATAGAGAAACACCAGCGCGATCATCACCGAGGCGAGCCCGGCGTAGGTCGAGACGTAATTGCGCGCGAATTCGCTGAGATAGGCGCCGAAAACGCCGCCGAAGGCGATGCTGCTGACGAAGGTCGCAATGACGCCCGGCCCAATCTCGACGAATCGCAGCCGCTTGGCCGGCAGCCAGCGATGCGCGATCAGAAGCGTCATCGCCAGCAGCAAGGTCGCGATGCCGAGCCGCGTCAACGTCACCACGACTTGCAGCGGCTCCAAGGCGGGTGCGAAGCGCAACACGGCCGCCCAAATCAGCGGCCCGAGCACGACGAGGAAGGCGAGGCCAAGCAGCGCCACCGATGCGATGAGCGCGAAAACGATCGATTGCAGCCGCAGCCGCCACCAGGGCCGCGTCTCCTGGCAAGCGTAGGCGCGGTTGAGGCCGGTGCGCAGAGCCTCGATCGCGCTCGATGAAAAGTAGAGCGCCAGCACCGCGCCGAAAGTCAGCAATCCGCCGCGCGGCGCGGTCAGCACGTCGTGAACTTCTCTGGCGATCGGGCGCGCCACCACGGCAGGCCATGCGGCGAAGATGAGGCGGGTCGCCTCGTCCGCCAGATCTTGCGTGCCCAGGAAGCCCGCCAGCGCGGTGACGAAAATCAGAAAAGGAAACAGCGACGTCAGCGTCGACAGCGCGATGTGGCTGGCGATCGCCCAGCCGTCCTCGGCCGAGAAATGATAGGCCGCGTCGAAAAAAATGGCCCAAACTTTTCGCATTCCGACCCCGAATGGCGACCCGACGCGGTGTCCCGCTGCCGTGTCGCACTGCCGCTATATCACGCCCCGTTTGGGATTTGGCCCCTCCGGCCGCGCCGAATTCCAATTCTCTGCTGTGCGAACCTCGAACCCGGCGCGGCACGCCCAAATACGCGTTGCAACAGTCCGCCAATCCCAGCACTGTGCGACGCAATAGCGCCTAAAGGGAGATAGAGAAGTGCCGCTCGTCGATCTTGCCCCCCAAGCAATGCATGCCGTCGAGGGGTTGCTCGCCGCCGCCACGTCGGCCTTGCGCGAGCGGGTGCGCGACGGCGGACGCCTGAGCGCCGAGAAGATCGAACGCGAACAACACGCCGCGCATGGCCTCGCCTGGCTCGCCACCTATGTCGAGGCGATCAAGCAAATGACCGGCTATGCGCGCCGGATGCGCGACGAAGGGCGCTTCGGCGAGACCGAGGCGCTGCTGACGCAGATCGGCCTCGGCGAGTATCTCGCGCAAATCTTCGGCGGCATCCCGATGAACCAAAGCGAGATCGTTCGTCTCGGCGATTTCGGTCTGAAGGCGGAGGACGTCGCGCGGTTCCGCAATGCGGCGATCGAGGAGCTGATCGAGACCGGGAACACGCGGGAAGCCCGCGCGCGACTGGCGGCCCTGATCGCCGAGGCGCACGAAGGCGCCATCGGCGATCCGGGCCTCGATGAAACGTTCGACGCGATTCGCGACCAGATGCGCCGCTTCGCCGACGCGGAGGTCGTGCCCAACGCGCAGGGCTGGCATCGCGCCAACGCATACATTCCGCTCGAAGTCATTGCCGGTCTTTCCGAAATGGGGGTTTTCGGCCTGACGATTCCGGAGGAATACGGTGGCTTGGGCCTCGGCAAAGTGGCGATGTGCGTCGTTTCCGAGGAGCTTTCGCGCGGCTATATCGGCGTCGGCTCGCTTGGCACGCGCTCGGAGATCGCCGCCGAACTGATCCTCGTCGGCGGCACCCCTGATCAGAAGCGTCATTTTCTGCCGAAAATCGCCAGTGGTGAAATTCTTCCGACCGCGGTCTTCACCGAGCCCAATACCGGCTCCGACCTCGCCTCGCTGCGCACGCGCGCCACCCGGGAAGGCAACTCCTATGTGATCAACGGGGCCAAGACCTGGATCACGCATCCCGTGCGCGCCGACGTGATGACGGTGCTTGCCCGCACCGATCCCAATGAACCCGGCTATAAGGGACTGTCGATGTTTCTCGCCGAGAAGCCGCGCGGCACGGACGCGGCGCCGTTTCCGGCCAAGGGCATGTCGGGCGGCGAAATTGAGGTGCTCGGCTACCGCGGCATGAAGGAGTACGAGATCGCCTTCGACGGTTTCGCCATTCCCGCCGACAGCCTTCTTGGCGGGGTCGAAGGCCAGGGCTTCAAGCAATTGATGGAGACCTTTGAATCCGCGCGCATCCAGACCGCGGCGCGCGCGGTCGGCGTCGCGCAATGCGCGCTCGAACTCGGCCTGCGCTACGCCAAGGAGCGCGTGCAGTTCGGCAAGACGCTCATCCATTTCCCGCGCGTCGCCGACAAGATCGTGACGATGGCCGTGGAGATCCACGTTGCCCGTCAGATCACCTATTTCGCCGGGCGCGCCAAGGACGAAGGCCGCCGCTGCGATCTCGAGGCGGGAATGGCCAAGCTGCTCGCGGCCCGAGTCGCCTGGGCCGCCGCGGACAATGCGTTGCAAATCCACGGCGGCAACGGCTTTGCGCTAGAGTACCCGATCTCGCGCGTGCTCTGCGACGCGCGCATCCTCAATATCTTTGAGGGCGCGGCGGAGATTCAAGCGCAGGTCATCGCGCGGCGCTTGCTCGAAGGAGGAAACTGACCCCGCGTTCCGGCTCTTGCAGCAGCCGAACGTGCGCCACGCCGGCCTGGCGGAAGCCGAGGACGTCGGCGGCGAGGGTCGAAACATCGATGATGCGCCCGCGGGCGAAGGGGCCGCGGTCGACGATGGTAACGATCGTGCTACGGCCATTGTCCAGATTGATAACGCGTACGTGCGTCCCAAAGGGTAGCGTGCGGTGTGCAGCTATCAAGCCGCGGTGATAAGGATTATGATAGTATGTCGCTTGCCCGTATTCGTCGGCCGCGGCGCAGGAATACGCGAGTGCGGCCGCGATCGCCGCCAGGATCATACGCTTCATTGACAACTCCACTTGTTCGACTTTACGCCTCCCCCATCCAGACGACAGCGGCTCTTTCACCTGTCTTTGCGTCCAAAGGACGGCAGCCGCAATTTCGTCCCAATTGCTCTGTGGAATCGCCGAGTGAAGCGGCAGTGACTCGAATAGTGGACGCGAAAGGGTAAGGCGTTGAAGGTACTGGTCATCGGCGCTGCGGGTATGATTGGCCGCAAGCTATGCGAACGGCTGGCGAGAGATGGCGGGCTCGCGGGGAAAACCATCGGCGCGGCCCACCTCGTCGACATCGTCGCGCCAAGCCCGCCCGGCTTTGCGGACTTCCCGACCACATGCGAGGCTTTCGACATTGCCGCTCCCTACGTCGCGCCGAAATTGGTCGCCGATCGTCCGGACATCATTTTCCTCCTGGCTTCGGTCGTCTCTGGCGAGGCCGAAAGCGACTTCGACAAGGGCTACGCGATCAATCTCGACGGGACGCGCCTGCTTTTCGAGGCAATCCGGCGCGAGCATCGGCTTTCCGGCGGGGCCTATCGTCCTCGGCTCGTCTTCACCTCTTCGATCGCGGTATTCGGCGCGCCGTTTCCCGAGACCATCGACGATGATTTCTTTTCGACTCCTTTGACCAGCTATGGAACGCAGAAGGCCATCTGTGAGTTGCTGCTCGCCGATTATTCGCGGCGAGGCTTTTTGGACGGCGTCGGTCTGCGGCTGCCGACGATTTGCGTGCGCCCCGGCGCGCCCAATCGCGCCGCTTCCGGTTTCTTTTCCGGCATCATTCGTGAACCCCTGGCGGGACACGAGGCGATCCTGCCGGTCGCCGACACAGTCCGTCATTGGCACGCCTCGCCGCGCTCGGCCGTGGGATTTCTCATTCATGCCGCGAGTCTCGACCTCGCCGACCTCGGCGTGCGGCGCAATCTGACCATGCCGGGCGTTTGCGCCACCGTCGGCGAGCAGATCGAAGCGCTGCGCGACGTCGCTGGCGAGGCGGCGATAAAGCTGATACGGCGGGAGCCTGACGAAACCATCGAGCGCATCGTCGCAGGGTGGCCACGCCGCTTCGACGCCAGCCGCGCGCTCGGCCTCGGCTTCACCGCCGAATCGAGCTTCGCTCAGATCATTCAGGCCTACCGGGAAGATGATTATGTCGGCCCAATCGCATGAAGACGCGACCTTGAAGGCGCCGCGGACGTCGATCGCCGACGTACGCGTTGGCCTCGTTCAGCCGGTCGGCGCGGCGGCGACGAGCGCGCTCCCGCGCGGCCGTGCGCCGGGATTGGCGGGCCGCCTGCTGCTGCTGACGATCAGCTGCGTGATGCTGACGATAGGGTTGTTCTACGTTTCACGCCTTTCAGCCGCGCGCGAGAACTGGCTGCGCGACCGCTTGATGGTGGCTCATACCGCGATGCTGGTTTTCGGTGAGACGGGCGACGAAACGTTGCCCAAGGATCTTGCTATGAAAATCCTCGACAGCGTGGGCGCCAAGACCATCGCCGTCACTCTGCCGGACAATCGGCGGCTTTTCGCGACATCGGGAATCGTGCCGACGGTCAGCGACACCTTCGAACTCGACGATCCCTCGATGGTGGAGGCCAATCAAGCCGCTTTTCGCACCCTCTTGGCCAAGCGGGGCTCTGTTGTCAGAGTCATCGGGCACGCGCAGACCGACGGCGATCTCCTCGACATCACACTCGATCAAACGCCCCTCATCGACGCGCTGTGGCGGATTTCCAGCCACTTCCTCGCTTTGTCGCTGATCGTCTCGACGGCGGTGACCTGCGTGCTGTGGGCGGCGCTGTGGTGGATGGTGGTCCGGCCTGTGCGGCGGCTCACTTCGAGCATCATCGCGTTCGGCGAGCGCCCGCAGGAGAGCGCTCGCATCATCGCGCCAAGCGGACGCAACGACGAAATCGGCCGCGCGGAAACGGCGCTCGCAGCCATGCAAGGCTCCCTCGCCCATGAGCTGAGGCAGCGCAAGCGGCTCGCCGAACTCGGCATGGCGGTCGCGCGCATCAATCACGATTTGCGCAACATGCTCTCCGCGGCGCAACTCATCTCGGATCGCCTGACGACAATTCCCGATCCGCTCGCCCAGCGCCTCGCGCCGCGTCTGGTGGCGACGCTGGACCGCGCCATCCTCTTTTGCCAGTCGACGCTCACCTACGGCGGCGGGCGCGAACAGGCGCCGGCGCGCCGGCGCGTCTGTCTGCGCGAGCTGGTGCGTCAAATCGTCGAGACCGCGGAGGCCGAACACGCAGGCGCGATTGCCTACGCGATCGACATTCCGCCGAAATTCGAGCTCTTCGCCGATCCAGACCACGTGCTGCGGATCGTCGAGAATCTCTGCCGCAACGCGGCACAGGTTCTGCGCAGCCACGGCGCGCAGACCGACCGGCCGATGGCGATCCGTTTGGCGGCGATCCGCACGGACAGCGTCGCCCTGATCGAGATCAGCGACAGCGGTCCCGGTTTTCCCCCGGAACAGAGCGCGCGAATATTCGAGCCGTTCCACCTGTCGACGCGCGAGGGCGGGGCCGGTCTGGGCCTTGCCATCGCCGCCGACCTCGTTGCGCGGAACGGTGGATCGATCAGTCTCGCCCAAGCCAAGAGCGACGACTTCTATTGCGGAGCGCGCTTTCTCATCACCTTGCCGACGCCGGAAGAAGGCGCGCGCAAGCTCGGCCGCGCCTCCGTCGACGCCTGACCCACGCGCCAGCGTGAAAAAAACGCTCGTGCGGCCGTCTGACGGCGCGTGTATGTGTCCACGGCTGTCCCCTCCCCTCACCCTCTCAGGCTTCCATGTCCGCCATTCCGGCCACTGTTTCGCGCACGATGTCGGGCGCGGCGCTCGCCTTGGGCGGATGGGCGGCTTTCAGCCTGCAAGACGCGATCGTCAAGTATCTCGTCGTGACCCTTCCCGTGCCCGAAGTGCTGTTCGCGCGCTCGCTGATCATCGTCGCCATCTCGAGCATGGTCGCCAAACGCGCCGATTTCGCCGCGATGGCCGTGCGGAGCAACGCGGCGGGGATCCTGCTGCGTTCGGTGGTGATCTTCATCGCCTGGCTCGCCTACTACCGCGCCTCGCGCTCGCTTCAGCTCGCCGAATTGGTCACCTTCTATTTCGCCGGACCGTTGTTCGTCGTCGCGATGTCGGGGCCCCTGCTGCGCGAAACCGTCGGCGTCGGCCGTTGGCTTGCGACAATCCTCGGGTTCAGCGGCGTGTTGCTCGCGGCCAATCCGACGGGCGTGGCGGATCTGACGCCCGCCCTGCTCGCGCTGCTCGCCGCTCTGAGCTGGGCGGTCGCAACGCTGCTCGCGCGCAGCATGACCAAGGGCATCAGCACCGCGGCGATGATGGTCGGTAGCAATCTGACCTTCGCCATCGCCTGCGGCGCCCTCGCGCCGGCGATTTTCGTTTGGCCCGGCGTTCGAAGCCTGGTGTTGATGGCCGCGCTCGGCGGCATCGGGTGTCTCGGGCAATATCTTTGGTTCGAGGGCGTGCGAAGGGCGCAGGCTTCGTTGTTGGCGCCGCTGGAATACACGATGCTCGCCTACGCGATTTTCTGGGGTTGGCTCATCTTCGGCGATTGGCCCGGCACCCGCACGCTGCTTGGCGCCGCGATCGTTCTCGTCAGCGGGCTTTTGACTGTGCTCATCGAAGCGCGACGATACAAAATCGCGGCGCGCGGATGATGGACCGTGTGTTTACGGGGCGCACACCTTCCATTATCTCTCGCACCTCCCGGGAGGGAACTGAATATGGCCGAGCTCAAGACCGCTGCGAAGGAGAACGAGGCGATCTGCTTCTTGTCGTCCGGCGCGCCGGAAGCGGACGAGGCGCTGGCAAGGCTCGTCGAGCGCTACGGCAATTGCCCACCTGAGCAAGCCGACGTCATCGTTGCGCTCGGCGGCGACGGGCTGATGCTCCAGACGCTGCATCGCATTATGCACGCGCCGAGGCCGATATATGGCATGAATCGCGGCTCGGTCGGCTTCCTGATGAACGATTACGCCGATCGCGGGTTGCGCGAGCGCCTCGCCGCGGCGCGGCCTTCGATCATCCATCCGCTCCTCATGCGCGCGCGAGACATGAAGGGAGTCGAGACGACGGCGCGCGCCATCAACGAAGTCTCTCTGCTGCGCCAGACCTACCAGGCGGCCAAGCTCGCCATCAGCGTCGACGGCGCCGTGCGGCTCGGCGAGTTGATCGCCGACGGGATCCTGGTGTCGACGCCGGCGGGCTCGACGGCCTACAATCTTTCCGCCAACGGTCCCATCCTGCCGCTGACCGCCCCGCTGATGGCGCTGACGCCGATCTCAGCGTTTCGGCCGCGCCGCTGGCGCGGCGCGTTGCTGCCCGACCGAGCGCGCGTGAGCATCGAGGCGCTGGAAGCCGACAAGCGTCCGGTCGCCGCCGTCGCCGACCATTTCGAAATCCGCGATGTCGTCCGCGTCGACGTCGAGACTGATCATGCGACCTCGCTGGTCCTGCTGCACGACCCCGGCCATTCGCTCGACGAAAGGATTTTGCGGGAGCAATTCGGCTACTGAACAGCCATGCAGGCCCGCCCGCGTGACCGGCCGTCAGCCGCCGGTCTCCCTCGACAAGCGAAAGGATCGTTCGGCATGGCCAGACACGCAAGAATTCTCGGCGAGGCCCTTCTCGCCGACCGACGTTTTCGTCTCACTCGAACGCGCGCCGAAATCGAGGAGGCGAATGGCGAACGGCGTATCGTCGATCACGAAATCTATCACTACAAGGGCGCTGCGGCCGTGTTGCTGATCGACCCCTCGCGCGGCGTCGTCCTGCTGGTCAAGCAGTTCCGTCTCGGGCCTTACCTCGTCGACGGCGGGCTCGACTTGATCGAAGTCTGCGCCGGAATGCTGGACGGCGACGAGCCGGAGATCTGCGTCAGGCGAGAAGCCTTCGAAGAGACTGGGGTGCGAATCAAAGCCGCCCACCACGCGTTCGACGCATTCATGAGCCCTGGCGGCATGACCGAAAAGGTCGCCTGCTTCGTCGCTCCCTACGGCCCCGAGGACCGGGTTGGCCCCGGTGGCGGCGTCGACGCGGACGAGCATATCGAGATTGTCGAAATCCTGTTCGACGACGCCCTGGCGATGATCGAGAGCGGTGAAATCCGCGACGCGAAAACGATCGCTTTGCTCTATTACGCCAAGGCGAAGGGCAGCTTCGCCTTGGACGTCGGCCGCGCCTAGTCCTGCGGCATGGCGAGCGGCTGCGCGGGGATCGCCGAGGCGACCGGGCCGGGGCCCGCGCCGTCGCGCTGGTAAACGTCGGGCCGGAACTGCACGATGCCGTCGGGCGTCGCCCAGGCCGTGATATAGACCCAGTAGACGTTGACCGGCTTCTCCAGCTTGACGTCGACGCGTTGGCCCGAGTTGATCACCTGGTCGATCTGGTCGCGCCCCCAGCCCGGGTTGTCCTTAAGCAGCCAGGCGACATAGTCGCGCACGTCCTGCACACGCACACAGCCCGACGACACGAAACGGAAGTCGTCGCCGAAGATGCCCTTGGAGGGCGTGTCGTGCATATAGACGCCGTAGGGATTCGGGATGTTGATGCGCACGAAGCCGAGCGAATTGATGTCCCCGCCGGTGTCCTGACGGTATTTGTAGTGCGTCGCCTCAAGCGAGTTCCAATTGATCGAATGCGGCGAGACCTCCTGCCCTTCCTGATTGAAGACGCGAATCTTCTCCGCGGTGAGATAATCGGGATCGGCCTGCATCTTGGGGATCAAGTCTTTCTTGATCAGCGACGGCGGCACCGTCCAGAACGGGTTGAAATTGATCTCGGTCGCCCTGGTCTGCATGATCGGCGATTGACGATCGATCTTGCCGACGCCCGCCGCGTGATGCGAATAGACCACCCCGTTCTCGACCGTCTCGACAGTGGCGGCGGGAATGTTGACCATCACGAAGCGGTCGCCCAGATCGCCCGAGAAGGTGCGCAAGCGTACGATATTGGTCTCGAGTTGCTGCAGTCGCGCCTCGGCGCTGACGTTGAGCGCGGTGAGCGTCTCGTCGTTGACGGCGCCGGTCGGATTGATCCCGTGCCGGATCTGGAAGCGTTTGACCGCGGCTTCCACGAAAGAATCGTAGGTTTGGCCCATGCCGGCGACCGGATCGAGATCGCCCGACACGATCAGGCGCTGGCGGAGCGCCTGCACCGCTTTCGTCCTGACGCCAAGTTTGAGTTCGGCGGCCGGAACCTGATTCCACCCGCCGCGCGCCACGATGCTCTGATAGGTTTGGATCGCCGTCTCCGTCGCCGCGACCGTGGCGGGCGAAAGCACTGGGGTCGCCTCGCGGCCGACTGAAATCCGTGCGGACGTCTCGTAGCTTTGTCGCCATTCGGCCTGATCGTCCGCGTCCTGAGCGCGGGCGCTAAAACTCATCAACCCCAACCCGGCGAACGCGCAAATGGCCGCGCCTGAAACAAAGGCGCGTCGATCGACGCGCGAAAAACGAATTCCAACCATCGAAAGGCCAAGCCCCGTTCTATGAAAACCAGCGTGATAACGCCCCACACCGCCGCCGCGGTTCTCGCGACGAACGCCCCCGCCCGATCCCTCGGCGCCTCTTATAGCTTGCCCGTAAGAGACGGGTCCAGTCTGGCGATTTTATGGCCGCGCCGCTTTCGCGCCCGAAGAGCTTGATCGCAACTCGGTGATCCCTAACGCAGAGACGCGAAAAGGGCGCCGTTGCGGGCGCCCTTCGCTCGAGATGGACTGGCAGGAAATCTAAAACGGCGTCAGAGGCGATATTTGATTTGATCGGTCCAGAAGCGCTCGAGGCGCGCCAATGAGATGTTCATGCGGGCGAAATCGTCGACCATGACGCCGCCGATCTGTTCGACCGTCATCGCGTGCTTCTCGTACAGGCCGACGATGATCCGATGAACTTCTTCGCCCTTTTCCGTCAAACTGATTCGCACCGAGCGTCGGTCGATTCGGGAACGGGCGTGGTGGAGATAGCCCATCTCGACAAGCTTTTTGACGTTGTACGAGACATTCGAGCCGAGATAGTAACCACGGGTGCGCAACTCGCCCGCGGTCAACTCCTTGTCGCCGATGTTGAAGAGCAGCAGCGCCTGCACAGCATTGACGTCCGAGCGCCCTCTACGGTCGAACTCGTCTTTGATAACGTCGAGCAGACGGCGGTGCAGTCGCTCCACCATTGTTAGCGTTTCGAGATATACTGGACGAACCCCAGCAATTCTCTCCGTGCGGGATGCGCCTTCTTCTGTCTTAGCAAGATTCTTCATGACACACTCGCCTGTTCGACTGTCCCCGGCCGAGATTATTATTCGGTCCGCTTATGAGTAGGACTATATCTTACGGCTATGAAGACGAGTTTAAGAGTCAAGATGAATCGAGGGTTTACTAGATCTGGTAAACTTGAACTGAATCAAATGGTTTGTTGACCTTGGCAGAACGTTAATCCGGGGCTTGGTCGCGCCTCAGTTCCGCTCCTGGCCGGCCTGCCAACTCATGAAAAAGTAGAGCGCCACCAAGAGGAGATCGAGCGCGACGCCGAGCGCCCCGGTCACCGCCCCGCGCACGCCGAGCGCCGGAGAAACGGTCTCGATCGCGGCGCAAAGGAGCCAGACGACGCCGCCCCAGGGCGCCGCGAGCCACAGGCCGACGGCGGCGAGCAAGTCGACGGCAGCGAAAAACACCACCGAGCCCTGCAACGCTCGCGGCAACGCGGTGAAATCGCCGTAGCGCGGCAAAGCGCCGAGCACGAGGCCCCAGTTGAAGAGGCCCTTGGCGACCCACACCCAGGCGAGCATGCGCATGTACCAGACGAGCGCCCCCGTCCAACTCACGCGCGCCGCCAAGCTCGGCGCGGAGCGTCCGGCGAGAGGGCCCGCCCCCGAGTTGTCGACGATCTGCGTCACGCCGTCGAGGCTCTGACGCATGATGGTCTTCATCGCGGCGCTTCCGGAAACGTCAATTCGTCCGCCCCAAGCGGGTCAAAATACGCCGCGATCGCGCGTTCGTCGAGCGCCTCGTCGGGGCGGGGTCGCCATTGCGGCGATTGGTCCTTGTCGATGATCGTCGCGCGCACGCCCTCGTACAAATCGTGGCCGCGGCAAATGCGCGACACGATGCGGAACTCCACGCGCATCGCCTCTTCGAAGGACAGATCGGCCCCAAGTTCCATCTGGCGAAGCGCGATGGCCTGGCTGGTCGGCGACTTCTCCTGCATCGCGGCGAGCGCGGATCGTGCGAACGAGGAGCCGCTTTCGGCTGCGCCGGCGAGCGCGCCGAGGATCGCCTGGCGATCGAGACGAGCAAACCAGGCTTCGATGTGCGCGGCTTCCGCCATGATCTTCGGCGCCGGCGGCGGCCCGGCGAAACCGGCGAGAATCTCGTCGAGCGGCCCTCGCCCCTCCAGCGCCCGGGCGAGTTCGGCGAACGAGGCGCTGGGAACGAAGCGCTGCGCGACACCGAGCGCGACGACGTCGCCCGCCTCGGCCCGCAAACCGGTCGCGGCGAGATAGGCGCCGATGCGATGGGGCAATCGAGGGAGCGCGAAGGTGGCGCCGACATCCGGGAAAAACCCAATGCCGACCTCGGGCATCGCGAACACGCAAAGTTCGCTCGCGACGCGATGCGATCCATGGGCGCAAAGGCCGACGCCGCCTCCCATGACAATGCCGTCGATCAATGCGACGTAGGGCTTGGAAAAACGCTTGATGCGTCGGTTCAACTGGTATTCCTCGCGCCAGAACGCGAGTTGCGCGGCGTGATCGCCCGCTTTGCCCTGTTGGTAGATCAGCCGGATATCGCCGCCCGCACAAAAAGCCCGGCCGCCCGCGCTCGCGATGACGACATGCGCAACGCGATCGTCACGCTCGAAGGAATCGAGCGCCTCGTCGATCACGCGCACCATCGCCAGCGTCAAAGCGTTGAGCGCTTTGGGGCGGTCGAGAACGATGAAGCCGGCCGCGCCTCGCCGTTCGTAACGTGCGCCCGGATCGGCCGGGGCGACGCCTCGTACGGAGAGATCCGCGCTCATTGCACCGGCGCGAGGATTGCGTCGATTCCGGCGGTGACCTCCGGAATGCTCGCCATGCCGTCGACGAAATGCAGCACGCCCTTGGCGGAGTAATACGGCGTCACCGCCGCGGTGTCGCGGAAGTAGGCCGCCAGGCGGGTCTTGAAGACTTCCGGATCGTCATCCTTACGTACGGGATGGCCGGCCGCTTCAGCCTCCGCCGCGCGCTTGACGATGCGCGAGACGAGCTTTTCCGGGTCGACCTTCAATTCGATCGCCGCGTCGATTTTGACGCCGTGGCGGGCAAGCATCGCGTCGAGCGCCTCAGCCTGCGCCAGGGTGCGCGGAAAACCATCGAGAATGAAGCCGTTTTTCGCGTCGGGCTCATCGATGCGGTCTTCGATGATGCTCTGGACGATTTCGTCGGAAACCAGGGCGCCCCCCTCCATCACCGCCTTGGCTCTGAGCCCGACCGGCGTTCCCGCGCGAACCGCCGCGCGGAGCATGTCGCCTGTCGAGAGTTGAGGGATCCCATATTTCTCCACCAGCCGCGTCGCCTGTGTGCCTTTTCCGGCGCCGGGCGGCCCGAGCAGGATCAGCCTCATCTCTTCCTCCCCCTTAATTTGGCCTTTCTGATCAGGCCTTCATATTGATGCGCTTGCAAGTGGCCATGGATCTGAGCGACCGTATCCATGGTCACGTTGACGACGATCAACAGCGATGTGCCGCCGAAATAGAGCTGGACCGATGAATACGACGTCAGCAGTTCCGGCAGGATGCAGATCAGCGCGAGATAACCCGCACCCAGCACGGTGACGCGGGTGAGGATCTGGTCGATATATTGCGCCGTCCGCTCGCCCGGGCGCACGCCGGGGACGAACCCGCCGTGCTTTTTGAGATTTTCGGCGGTTTCAGCGGGGTTGAACACCGTCGCCGTGTAGAAGAACGAAAAGAAGATGATCAGCGCGACATAGAGAAGGATATAAAGCGGACCCCCGCGCCCGAGAAGCGTCGTGATCGTCGACAACAGACCGGAACTCGACGATCCCTGCGCGAAATTGGCGACGGTCGTCGGCAGCAGCAGCAGCGAAGACGCGAAGATCGGCGGGATCACGCCTGCGGTGTTGAGCTTGAGCGGCAGGAACGAACTCTGCCCCTCGTACATCTTATTGCCCACCTGCCGGCGCGGGTAGGTGATGGGAACGCGTCGCTGCGCCCGCTCCATGAAGACGATGAACGCGACGACGACGAACACCATCACGATGACCGCGAGCACCAGCCCGGTCGAGATCGAGCCCTGGCGGCCGAGTTCGAAAAGCTGCACCGCGGCAACCGGCAGCCGCGCGACGATGCCCGCGAAGATGATGAGCGACGACCCGTTGCCCACCCCGCGCGACGTGATTTGCTCGCCAAGCCAGACCAGGAACATCGTGCCGCCCGTCAGAGTGAGCACCGTCGAGAAGCGGAACAGCAGGCCGGGATCGGCGACGACCCCCGCCCTGCCCTCGAGGCCTATGGCGATGCCGTAGGCCTGGAACACCGCGAGCACGACGGTGAGGTAGCGCGTGTACTGATTGAGGATCTTACGACCCGCCTCGCCTTCCTTCTTGATCGCCTCCAGCGAGGGAAGCACGGAACTGAGCAACTGAATGATGATCGACGCCGAGATGTAGGGCATGATGTTCAGCGCGAACACGGCCATGCGCTGGACCGCGCCGCCCGAGAACATGTTGAACATGTCGAGCACGCCCTGGCTGTGCCCGGTGAACGATTGCTCGAAGGCGGCCGGGTCGATGCCCGGCAACGGTATGTACGTGCCCAAGCGGAAGACGACCAAGGCGCCGAGGGTGAACCAGATGCGCTTCTTGAGCTCTTCCGCCTTGGAGAAGGCGGACCAGTTGATGTTGGCTGCAAGCTGTTCGGCCGCCGATGCCATCGATTTGCGCTCCGCTTTTCCCTCGCGCGTATTGCTCGCGCCGATTGTGCGCCCGCCTCGGCGGCGCGAGCGCCGCGCAAGGCTATAGACGCAATTCGAACGGCGGCCGACCCGGCGCGCCGTTCAAATCATATGGCCTGACTCGCGACGAATCGCCACCCCCCGGGCGGCGCTTTCATCAGTTGGCTGCGGGCGCGGCTTCGGCCTTGAGCGTCTTCACGCTGCCGCCCGCCTTTTCGATCGCCACGACAGCGCTTTTCGAGGCGCCATAGACTTCAAAGTCGGCCTTGACCTTGATCTCGCCGTTGCCGAGGATCTTCACGCCATCGCGCGCCCGCGCCACCACGCCGGCTTCGATCAGCGCCTCGACAGTGATCGGCTTGCTGGCGTCCAGGAAGCCGGCGTCAATCGCGGTTTGGATGCGGCCGAGATTGACCTCGTTGACGTCGAGCGGCGACGGCGGCGTAAAGCCGCGCTTGGGCAGACGACGGTGAAGCGGCATCTGACCGCCTTCGAAGCCCTTGATGCGCACGCCCGAGCGCGCGGTCTGGCCCTTGCCGCCGCGGCCCGCTTGTTTGCCCTTACCCGAGCCGATGCCGCGACCGACGCGAATGCGCGCCTTCGAGGAGCCCGGATTGTCCTTAATGCCATTGAGTTTCATGTTCGCGTCCTCACTGGCCGTCGACGACGCGCACGAGATGCGCGACTTTGGCGATCATGCCGCGGACGGCTGGCGTATCGACTACGCTGGCGCGTCGGCCGATCTTGTTGAGGCCGAGGCCCTTGAGGGTGTCGCGCTGTGACTGCGGACGCCCGATCGCGCTGCCGACCTGTTCGAGGGTGACTTTGTTCTGCTTGGTCATCGGAGGCCTCCCGATCACGAATCGGAAGCGTCGGCTTCGACGCCTTGCCGGCGCGACTGCAACGTCGACACCTTGAGGTTGCGGCGCTGCGCGACCGAGCGCGGGCTGTCCTCGCGCGCCAGCGCGTCGAATGTCGCCCGGATCATGTTGTAGGGGTTCGACGAGCCCTGGCTCTTGGCGACGACGTCGTGCACGCCGAGCAATTCGAACACCGCGCGCATCGGGCCGCCGGCGATGATGCCGGTGCCGGCGGGAGCGGCGCGCAGGACGACGCGCCCCGCGCCGTGACGGCCGTTCACGTCGTGATGCAGGGTGCGTCCCTCGCGCAGCGGCACCCGGACGACGCCACGCTTGGCGGCCTCCGTCGCCTTGCGGATGGCCTCAGGCACTTCGCGCGCCTTGCCGTGGCCAAAACCGACGCGTCCCTTCTGATCGCCGACGACGACCAGCGCCGCGAAACCGAAGCGCCGTCCGCCCTTCACCACCTTCGCCACACGATTGATGTGGACGAGGCGGTCGACGAACTCGCTGTCGCGCTCCTCTCGGCTATGCTCGCGGCCGCGGCCGCCTTCTCCTTCACGCGCCATGGTTTTGTTCCGTCACTTGCGCGGCGCTCGTCGTCGAGGACGCCGCTCGCTTGGGGTTGAAGATCAGAATTCGAGGCCGCCCTCGCGCGCGCCCTCGGCGAGCGCCTTGACGCGCCCGTGATACATGTAGCCGCCGCGATCGAAAACGACCTTGTCGACGCCCGCCTTCTTGGCGCGCTCGGCGATCTCCTTGCCGATGCGCTTGGCCGCCTCGACATCCGCGCCGGTCTTCAAGGCTTCCCGGAACGCCTTCTCCAGCGACGAAGCGGCGGCCAGCGTCACGCCCTTCTCGTCGTCGATGATCTGGGCGGAAATCTGCTTGGACGAACGAAACACGCTCAGGCGCGGGCGCCCGCCGCCATGGGAGGCGATCGCGCGGCGAACGCGCGCTTTGCGGCGCTCGGTGGATTGGTTGGACTTGGCCATGACGGCGCCCCTTACTTCTTCTTGCCTTCCTTGCGGAAGATGAACTCGTCGACATATTTGACGCCCTTGCCCTTGTAGGGTTCGGGGCCGCGGAACGCGCGAATCTCGGCTGCGATCTGACCGACCTGGCGCTTATCGATGCCGGCGACGGTGATCTCCGTCGGCTTCGGCGTCGTGATCGTGACGCCGGCCGGGATGGGATAGACGACGTCGTGGCTGTAGCCGAGAGAAAGCTGCAGGTTCTTGCCGGCGATCGCCGCCTTGTAGCCGACGCCGTTGATCTCCAGCCGCTTCTCGAAGCCCTTGGTGACGCCGGCGACGAGGTTCTGAATCATGGCGCGCGCCATGCCCCACATCGCCCGCGCGCGCTTTTCTTCGCTTTGCGGCTCGACGACGATCGCGCCGCCTTCGATCTTGACGGAGACGTCCTCCGGAGCGGTGAACTTCAGTTCGCCCTTGGCGCCCTTCACGGCGATCGATTGACCGTCGATCTTGGCCGTGACGCCGGCGGGAATGGCGACGGGCTTTTTGCCGATACGAGACATAGCACTGGTTCCAAATTAACGGACGCCGACCGGGTCGGCCTTGACGAGGCGGCCTTTAGAAGACCGTGCAGAGGACCTCGCCCCCCACGTGATTTTCGCGCGCCGAGTGATCCGCCATCACGCCTTTCGGCGTGGACAGGATCGACACGCCGAGACCGTTGGCGACACGCGGCATGCCGTCGACGGCGACGTAGACGCGCCGCCCCGGCTTGGAGACGCGATCAATCTTGCGGATGACCGGCTCGTTGTCGAAGTACTTGAGCTCGATCTCGAACTCGGTGCGGCCGTTGCCGTAATCGGTCGTCGAATAGCCGCGGATATAGCCTTCGGACTGCAAAACGTCGAGCACCTTCTTGCGCAAGGAGGAGCCCGGCGTGGAAACCTTGCCGCGCTTGCGCATCTGCGCGTTGCGGATGCGGGTGAGCATATCGCCCAAGGGATCGTTCACTGACATGATCCTCGCCTCCTCACCAGCTCGACTTCACGAGGCCGGGAATGAGGCCCTTGTTGCCCAATTCCCGCAGCGCGATGCGGCTCATCTTCATCTTGCGATAATAGCCGCGCGGACGACCCGTCACTTCGCAGCGGTTGCGCACGCGAACAATCGCGCCGTTGCGCGGCAGCGCGGCGAGCTTGAGGCGCGCCTCGAAACGCTCCTCCATCGGCAGCTTGTCGTCGTTGGCGACGTCCAGAAGGCGCCTGCGCCGAGCGGAGAATTTCTTCGCCAGGCGCTGCTTGCGCTGATTGTTCTCGATTGCACTCTTCTTTGCCATCAAAGGGCTCCTTTTTCCGCGTTTGAGCGGTCAGCTCACTGCCGGAACGGGAAGTTGAAGGCGCGCAGCAACGCGCGCGCCTCGGCGTCGGTCTTGGCCGTCGTGCGCACCACGATGTCCATACCCAGCATCGATTCCGCCTTGTCGTAATCGATTTCGGGGAAAATGATGTGTTCCTTCACGCCGAGCGCGTAATTGCCTCGCCCGTCGAACGACTTCGGATCGAGGCCGCGGAAATCGCGCACGCGCGGCAACGCAACCGTGACCAGACGATCGAGAAATTCGTACATCCGCGTCTTGCGCAGCGTGACCTTGACGCCGATCGGCATGTTCTCGCGCACCTTGAAGGTCGAGATCGCCTTGCGCGCCCGCGTCACCACCGGCTTCTGGCCGGCGATCAGCGCGAGGTCGTTGGCGGCGGAGGTCACCTTCTTGGTGTCGTTGACCGCCTCGCCGACGCCCATGTTCAACACGATCTTCTCGATCCTGGGAACCTGCAGCGCATTCTTGTAGCCGAATTCCTCGACGAGTTTCGGTACGATCACCGCCTCGTACAGCTTCTTCAGGCGCGCGACATAGTCCTTCGGCGGGGCCTTCGGTTGGCCGGCGCTCGCGACTTCGGTCTGGCTGGCGCGGCCCTTGCCCTTCGCCGTCTTCGGTTCGGCGGCGGCCTCGGCCTTGCCGCCCTTCGCGGCGGCCTTGTCGGCCTTCGCCGACTTGCCGCCCTTCTCGGTTTTTGCCTCAGCCATCGATCAGGTCTCCGGAACGCTTGGCGACGCGGACCTTGCGGCCGTCGTCGAGAATCTTGAATCCGACGCGCGTCGGCTTGCCGGTCTTGGGATCGGCGATCGCCAGATTGGACAAATCGATCGAGGCTTCCTTGGACAGAATGCCGCCCTCGGTCTGCGCGGTCTGACGCGTGTGGCGTTTGACGATATTGACGCCGGTGACGACGGCGCGGCGGTCGGCCGGAATGACGCGCGTGACTTCGCCGGTCTTGCCTTTGTCGCGGCCCGCGAGGACGACGACCTTGTCGCCCTTCTTGATTTTAGCGGCCATCACAGCACCTCCGGCGCGAGCGAGATGATCTTGACGTGGTTCTTGGCGCGAAGCTCGCGCGGCACCGGTCCGAAGATGCGGGTTCCCACCGGCTCGGACTGATTGTTGATCAGCACCGCCGCATTCGAATCGAAGCGGATAACGGAACCATCGGCGCGACGAATGTCCTTGGCGGTGCGCACGACCACCGCCTTCATGACATCGCCCTTCTTCACGCGGCCGCGCGGAATGGCCTCCTTGATCGACACCACGATGATATCGCCGATCGAGGCGTAGCGCCGCTTCGAACCGCCCAGCACCTTGATGCACATCACGCGACGGGCGCCGGAATTGTCGGCGACGTCGAGGTTCGTTTGCATCTGTATCATGGCCTAAACGCCTTTCTTGTCAGAACGGTTTCCGGTCACTCGCGCGACCGGACTACGCCTGAAGGAGGCTCGCGCCTCCGGGATGAACTCGCCTGGAGAGGACCGCCCTCTCAGGCCTTGGGAGCGTCCGCGATGACGATCCACCGCTTCAGCTTCGAAATCGGCTTGGTCTCCTCGATCGAGACCGTGTCGCCGACCTTGTGCGTCTTGGTCTCGGCATGTGCGTGATAGTTCTTCGAGCGGCGCACCGTTTTCTTCAACAGCGGGTGCGTGAAACGGCGCTCGACCTTGACGACCAAGGTCTTCTCTTGCTTGTCGCTGACGACGACGCCCTGGAGGATTCGCTTCGGCATTTCTGAGTCCTCAGCCCTTATTCTTGGCGGCGCGCTTCTGCGCGGCGATGGTTTTGACGCGCGCGATGTCGCGACGCACGACGCGCACGCGCGCGGTGTCCTGCAACTGGCCGCTCGCGCGCTGGAAGCGCAGGTTGAACTGCTCCTTCTTCAGCTTGAGAGCCTCGTCGTCCAGTTGATCCTCGCTCATCACGCGCAGATCCGAGAGACGGCTGGAATTTTTCATCGCTCTCTCTCCTTATTCCGCGATGCGCTGTACGAAACGCGTCTTGATCGGCAGCTTCGCCGCCGCGAGTTCGAACGCCTCGCGCGCCAACTGCTCCGGCACGCCGTCGACCTCGAACATGATGCGGCCCGGCGCGACGCGCACGATCCATAGCTCCGGGGCGCCCTTGCCCTTGCCCATACGAACTTCGATCGGCTTCTTCGAAACCGGGACGTCCGGGAAGACGCGGATCCAAACGCGTCCGGCGCGCTTCATGTGGCGGGTCAGCGCGCGGCGGGCGGCCTCGATCTGGCGCGCGGTCACGCGCTCCGGCTCGACCGCCTTCAGGCCGAACTCGCCGAAATTCAGCGCGAATCCACCCTTGGCGACGCCGCGAATGCGCCCCTTGAACGCCTTGCGGAATTTAGTCTTCTTAGGCTGCATCATGGTCGTGGACCTTCAATTTTTCAGGCCGCGTCGCGGCCGTGATCGCGATCGCGGTCACGCTCGCGCGGCTCGCGTCGCGGACGATGGGTCGACGAATGATCGGCCTCGGCCTGGCGCTTGTCCTGCGCCATCGGATCGTGCTCGAGGATTTCGCCCTTGAAAATCCAAACCTTGATGCCGCACGTGCCGTAGGCGGTGTGCGCCGTCGCCACGCCGTAGTCGACGTCGGCGCGCAGCGTATGCAACGGCACGCGTCCCTCGCGGTACCACTCGAGACGGGCGATTTCCGCGCCGCCCAGACGTCCGGAGCAGTTGATGCGGATGCCTTCCGCGCCGAGGCGCATCGCCGATTGCACCGCGCGCTTCATCGCGCGACGGAATGCGACGCGGCGCTCGAGCTGCTGGGCGATCGAGTCCGCGACGAGCGTCGCGTCGATTTCCGGCTTGCGGACTTCGACGATGTTGATCGCGACTTCCGACTGGGTCAGCTTGGCGACCTGCTTGCGCAGCTTGTCGATGTCCGCGCCCTTCTTGCCGATCACGACGCCGGGGCGCGCCGAATGAATGTTGACGCGGCACTTCTTGTGCGGGCGCTCGATGACGATCTTGGAGATGGCCGCCTGCTTCAACGCGCCCATCAGCAATTCGCGGATCTTCATGTCCTCGTGCAACAGCTTGCCGTATTCGCCCTTGCTGGAGAACCAACGCGAATCCCAGGTGCGGTTGACGCCGAGGCGCAGCCCGATCGGATTGATCTTCTGACCCATCGCTTGACTCCTCAGGCCGCTTCGGCGGCGGCGGCCGCCACTTCGCGAACGACGATCGTTATGTTCGAGAATGGCTTCTCGATCCGCCCCGCCCGACCACGGGCCCGCGGGCTGAAACGCTTCATCACCATGTCCTTGCCGACCCAGGCCTGCGCGACCACGAGGTCGTCGACGTCGAGTTCGTGATTGTTCTCGGCGTTGGCGATGGCTGATTCCAGCGCCTTCTTCACCTCGGTCGAAATTCTCTTGTTGGAGAATTCCAGTTCGGCGAGCGCGGTCGCAACCTTCTTGCCGCGGATGAGCTGAGCCAGCAGGTTCAGCTTCTGCGGACTGACGCGCAGCATCCGAATGGTCGCCTTCGCTTCGTTTTCGGCGAGACGCCGGGGATTTGCTTTCTTCGACATGGCTCTAAGCCCTCTTCGCCTTCTTGTCGGCGGAATGGCCGTGGAACGTGCGGGTCGGCGCGAATTCGCCGAACTTGTGGCCGATCATTTCCTCGGAGACCGCGACCGGCACATGCTTGTGGCCGTTGTGGACGCCGAAAGTCAGACCGACGAACTGCGGCAGGATCGTCGAACGACGGCTCCAGATCTTGATGACTTCCGAGCGGCCCGAACCGCGCGCCGTATCGGCCTTCTTGAGGAGGTAGCCGTCAATGAACGGTCCCTTCCAAATGGAACGCGCCATGGCTTAGCCCTTCTTCTTGCGGACATGTCGCGATGCGACGATGAATTTGTCGGTGGACTTGTTCGAACGAGTCTTCTTGCCCTTGGTCGGCTTGCCCCACGGCGACACCGGATGACGGCCGCCGGAGGTGCGGCCCTCGCCGCCGCCGTGCGGGTGATCGACCGGGTTCATCGTGACGCCGCGGTTATGCGGGCGCTGGCCGAGCCAGCGGTTGCGGCCGGCCTTGCCGAGCGAAGCGTTCATGTGGTCCGGATTCGACACTGCGCCAACGGTCGCGAAGCACTGGCCATGCACCAGCCGCTGCTCGCCCGAATTGAGACGGAGCGAGACATAACCCTGGTCGCGGCCGACGATCTGCGCGTAGGTCCCGGCCGAGCGCGCGACCGCCCCGCCCTTGCCGATCTTCAATTCGACGTTGTGGACGATCGTGCCGACGGGAATGCTGGCGAGCGGCATCGCGTTGCCCGGCTTCACGTCGACCTGCGCGCCAGCAACCACGGAGTCGCCGACGCTGAGGCGCTGCGGCGCGATGATATAGGCCTGCTCGCCGTCCTGGTAACGCACGAGCGCGATGAAGCTCGTCCGGTTGGGATCGTACTCCAGCCGCTCGACCTTGCCGACGACATCGAGCTTGCGCCGTTTGAAATCGACGAGGCGATACGACTGCTTGTGGCCGCCGCCGCGGAACCGCACGGTGATGCGGCCGGCATTGTTGCGACCGCCCTTCTCGGACTTGCCGACGGTCAGCGCCTTGACGGGCTTGCCCTTGAAGAGCTCGCTGCGATCGACGAGCGCCAACTGGCGAAGGCCCGGGGTCGTCGGATTGTATGTCTTGAGAGCCATTGTCCTGAACCCTTAGAGACCGCTGGTCACATCGATGCGATGACCGTCCGCAAGCGTCACGACGGCTTTCTTGACATCCTGCTGCTTGCCGCGGATGCCGCGAAACACCTTGTTCTTGCCCTTGCGCAGCAGCGTGTTGACCGCCGCCACCTTGACGTCGAACAGCTTCTCGATCGCCGCCTTGATCTGCGGCTTCGTCGCCTCGCGGCGCACCTTGAACACGAACTGATTGTTCTCGGACGCGATGGTCGCCTTTTCCGTGATGACCGGCGAGACGATCGTGTCGTAATGGCGGGCGTCTTTGCTCATTTGAACCGCGCCTCCAGCGCTTCGATCGCCGCTCGGGTCAGCACGAGCTTGTCGCGGCGCATGATGTCGTAAACGTTGATGCCCTGGGCGGGCAGCACGTCGACCTGCGGCAGGTTGCGCGCGGCGGCGGCGAAATTGGCGTCGACTTCGGCGCCGTCGATGATCAAAACGTTGCTCAGCGCAGCCTTGGCGAAGTTCTCGCGCAAAGCCTTGGTCTTGGCCTCGGCCAGATGCGCCTGCTCCCAGACGATCAGCCCGCCGTCGCGATGCTTGGCCGACAGCGCATGGCGCAGCGCCAAGGCGCGGACCTTCCTCGGCAGATCGTGCGCGTGACTGCGCACGACCGGACCCATGGCGCGACCGCCGCCGCGGAACTGCGGCACGCGGGCCGAACCGTGGCGAGCGCCGCCGGTGCCCTTCTGCTTATACATCTTCTTGCCGGTGCGGTGGATGTCCGCGCGGCCGAGCGTCTTGTGGTCGCCGGCCTGGCGCTTGGCCAACTGCCAGCGGACCATGCGCGCGATCAGATCCTCGCGCGGCTCCAGACCGAAGATGGCGTCGTCGAGCTCGAGCGAGCCGGCGGCGGTTCCGTCAATCGACGTCATGTCGAATTTCATGGCGTCATTCTCCCTTCGGCTCGGCGGCGGGCGCTTCGGCCGACGCTTCTGCGTGAACGCGGAACTTGCCGGGGGTCGGCGCGTCCTTCGGCAATGGTTTCTTGATGGCGTCGCGCACCGCGATCCAGCCGCCGGCGTGACCGGGGACCGATCCCTCGACGAGGATCAGGCCGCGCTCGACGTCGGTCTGGACGACGCGCAGGTTTTGCGTGGTCACCTTATCGGTGCCCATGTGGCCCGCCATCTTCTTGTTCTTCCAGGTCTTGCCCGGGTCCTGACGACCGCCGGTCGAGCCGTGCGAGCGATGCGAGACCGAGACGCCGTGCGTCGCGCGCAAGCCGCCGAAATTCCAGCGCTTCATCGGGCCGGCGAAGCCCTTGCCGATGGTCACACCGGTCACGTCGACGAACTGGCCGACCAGGAAGTGATCGGCGGTGATCTCGGCGCCGACCGGAATCAGCTTGTCCTCGGCGACGCGAAACTCCGCGAGCTTCAGCTTCGGCTCGACGTGAGCGATGGCGAAGCGGCCACGCTCGGCCTTGCCGACATTCTTGACCTTGGCGCGGCCAATGCCGACCTGAAGCGCGGTATAGCCGTTCTTCTCCTGCGTGCGATGCGCGACGACCTGGCAGCCCTCGACCTTGAGGACCGTGACCGGAACGTGATCGCCCGCGTCGGTGAAGATGCGGGTCATGCCCAGCTTCTGTGCGATGATGCCTGAACGCATGGCGTTTGTCCTTCAGAGCGCATTCGCGTTTCGCGAAGAGGCGCTCGCTAAATCCTTTAGAGCTTGATCTCGACGTCGACGCCGGCGGCCAGGTCGAGCTTCATCAAAGCGTCGACCGTCTGCGGCGTCGGGTCGACGATGTCCAGAACCCGCTTGTGCGTACGAATTTCGAACTGCTCGCGCGACTTCTTGTCGACGTGCGGCGAGCGGTTCACGGTGAATTTCTCGATCCGCGTCGGCAACGGAATCGGCCCGCGGACCCGAGCGCCGGTGCGCTTGGCGGTGGACACGATCTCCTTCGTCGAAGCGTCGAGCACGCGATGATCGAACGCTTTGAGGCGGATGCGAATGTTTTGCGTATTCATGGTTTCAAATCCCTGGCCGGCACGGACGGGGCGGAGAACCCCGCCCGGCTTTCACAGTGCTTTCGTCACTCCGTGATGGAGACGACGACGCCGGAGCCGACCGTGCGACCGCCTTCGCGAATCGCGAAACGCAGCTTCTCTTCCATCGCGATCGGAACGATCAGCGCGACGTCGATCGTCACGTTGTCGCCGGGCATGACCATTTCCGTGCCTTCCGGCAACTGAACGATGCCGGTCACGTCCGTGGTGCGGAAGTAGAACTGCGGGCGGTAGTTGGTGAAGAACGGGGTGTGTCGGCCGCCTTCTTCCTTGGTGAGGATGTACGCCTCGGCCTTGAACTTGGTGTGCGGCTTGACCGAGCCGGGCTTGCAGAGGACTTGGCCGCGCTCGACGTCTTCGCGCTTGGTACCGCGCAGCAGGCAGCCCACGTTGTCGCCCGCCTCACCCTGGTCGAGCAACTTGCGGAACATTTCGACGCCGGTGACAATGGTCTTGGCCGTCGCCTTGAGGCCGACGATCTCGACTTCCTCGCCGACCTTGACGATGCCGCGCTCGATACGGCCGGTCACGACGGTGCCGCGGCCCGAGATCGAGAACACGTCTTCGACCGGCATCAGGAAGGGCTTATCCTTCGGACGATCGGGCTGCGGAATGTAGTTGTCGACCGCCTGCATCAGCTTGAGAATGGCGTCATGGCCCATGTCGGGCGACTTGTTCTCGAGCGCCATCAGCGCCGACCCCTTGACGATCGGAATGTCGTCGCCGGGAAAATCATACTTCGAGAGCAATTCGCGAACTTCGAGTTCGACGAGCTCGAGCAATTCCGGATCGTCGACCATGTCGACCTTGTTCATGAATACGACGAGCGCGGGAACGCCGACCTGGCGGGCGAGCAGAATGTGCTCGCGCGTCTGCGGCATCGGGCCGTCGGCGGCGGACACGACGAGGATCGCGCCGTCCATCTGCGCGGCGCCGGTGATCATGTTCTTCACGTAGTCGGCGTGGCCGGGGCAATCGACGTGCGCGTAGTGGCGGTTCTTGGTCTCATATTCGACGTGCGCCGTCGAAATCGTGATGCCGCGCGCCTTCTCTTCCGGCGCCTTGTCGATCTGGTCGTAGGCCGTGAAGGTCGCGCCGCCGGTCTCCGCGAGAACCTTGGTGATCGCAGCCGTCAGCGACGTCTTGCCGTGATCGACGTGTCCGATCGTGCCGATGTTGCAATGCGGCTTGTTACGCGAAAACTTTTCCTTGGCCATGGCCGGACTCCTTCTCGTGTTCTCTATTCATAATAACGTTAGACGGGACGCCTTACTTGAATTTCGCCTGGATCTCCGTGGCGATATTCGCGGGCACTTGTTCGTAGTGGTCGAATTGCATCGTGAAATTGGCGCGCCCCTGCGTGCCCGAGCGCAACTGGTTGACGTAGCCGAACATGTTGGCGAGCGGCACCATCGCGTTGATGACGACCGCGTTCGCGCGCATGTCCTGGCCCTGCACCTGGCCGCGACGGGACAACAGATCGCCCATGACGAAGCCGGTGTGTTCCTCCGGCGTCACCACTTCGACCTTCATGATCGGCTCGAGCAGAACCGAGCCGCCCTTCTGCAGACCTTCGCGGAAGGCGGCGCGCGAAGCGATTTCGAAGGCCAAAGCCGACGAGTCGACGTCGTGGAAGGCGCCGTCGACCAGCGTCGCCTTGACGTCGACAACGGGGAAGCCGGCGAGAATGCCCGACCCCATCACGCTGTTGATGCCCTTTTCGACGCCGGGGATGTATTCCTTGGGAACCGCGCCGCCGACGATCTTGGATTCGAACGACGAACCGGCGCCCGGCTCGGCGGGCTCGAACACGATCGTCACCTTGGCGAACTGCCCGGTGCCGCCCGTCTGCTTCTTGTGGGTGTAGTTGATCTCGGTCTTCTTGGTCAGCTTCTCGCGATAGGCGACCTGCGGCGCGCCGATGCTCGCGTCGACCTTATAGGTGCGGCGGAGAATATCGACCTTGATGTCCAGATGCAGTTCGCCCATCCCCTTGAGGATGGTCTGGCCGGATTCCTGGTCGGTCGAGACGCGGAAGGACGGATCCTCGGCGGCGAGCTTGGCCAAAGCGACGCCCAGCTTCTCCTGATCCGCCTTCGACTTCGGCTCGATTGCGATCTCGATGACCGGCTCCGGAAATTCCATCTTCTCCAGGATGACCGGCTTCTGCATGTCGCACAGCGTGTCGCCGGTGCGCGTGTCCTTGAGGCCGGCGAGCGCGACGATGTCGCCCGCAAAGGCTTCCTTGATGTCCTCGCGATTGTTCGCATGCATCAAAAGCATCCGACCGACGCGCTCTTTCTTTTCCTTGGTCGAGTTGAGCACTGTCGTGCCCGACTCGATCTTGCCGGAATAGACGCGGCAGAACGTGATCGTGCCGACGAACGGATCGTCCATGATCTTGAATGCGAGCATGGAGAACGGTTCAGAGTCCAGCGGCTTGCGCAGGATCTCCGCGCCTGTCTCGATGTCGATGCCCTTGATGGCGCCGCGATCGACCGGGGACGGCAGATACGCGACCACCGCATCGAGCAACGGCTGAACGCCCTTGTTCTTGAAGGCCGACCCGCAGAGGACCGGCACGAACGTGATCTGGCGCACCGCCTTGCGGATGAGACGCTGCAGGGTCGCAACGTCCGGCTCCTGGCCGTCGAGATAGGCGCCCATCACGTCGTCGTCGAGTTCGACCGCCGCCTCGATGAGGTCATGGCGATACTCTTCCGCCTTGGCCAGCAGATCGGCGGGGATCTCTTCGTCGTGATATTTCGCGCCAAGGCCCTCGTCTTCCCAGACGACCGCCTTCATGCGCAGGAGATCGATGATCCCCCTGAAGTTCGACTCCGAGCCGATCGGCAGTTGAATGCAGACCGGACGGCCGCCGACCTTGGTCTTGATCTCCTCGACGCAGCGAAAGAAATCCGCGCCGGTCTTGTCCATCTTGTTGACGAACACGACGCGCGGCACGCCGTACTTGTCCGCCTGACGCCAGACGGTCTCCGTCTGCGGCTCGACGCCTTGGTTGCCGTCAAGCACACAAACGGCGCCGTCGAGCACCCGAAGAGACCGCTCGACTTCGATCGTGAAGTCCACGTGGCCGGGCGTGTCGATGATGTTGAGACGCTTGTCCTGCCAGAAGGTCGTCGTCGCGGCGGAGGTGATCGTAATGCCGCGCTCCTGCTCCTGCTCCATCCAGTCCATGGTCGCGGCGCCGTCATGGACTTCGCCGATCTTATGGGACTTGCCGGAGTAATAGAGGATGCGCTCGGTGGTCGTCGTCTTTCCGGCATCGATGTGAGCCATGATGCCGAAATTACGATAGTCCTCGATAGCGTGGCTACGCGCCATAATCTTGATCCCGGATGGTGGTCAGCGGCCGCTTACCAGCGGTAGTGAGCGAAGGCGCGGTTGGCTTCGGCCATCCGGTGCGTGTCTTCGCGCTTCTTGACGGCAGCGCCGCGATTGTTTGAGGCATCGAGCAGTTCGGCGGAAAGGCGGTCGACCATGGTTTTGTCGTTGCGGTCGCGCGCGGCGGCGATGATCCAGCGGATCGCCAGCGCCTGGCGGCGCTCGGTGCGCACTTCGACGGGAACCTGATAGGTCGCGCCGCCGACGCGCCGCGAGCGCACTTCCACCGCCGGAGCGACGTTCTCGAGCGCCTGGCGGAAGACGGCGAGCGGGTCGCCCTTGGCCTTGGTTTCGATGCCATCGAGGGCGCCGTAGACGATCGCCTCGGCGACCGACTTCTTGCCCTCGTACATGATGGTGTTCATGAACTTCGCGATCACGATGTCGCCGAACTTGGCGTCCGGGATGATTTCGCGTTTTTCAGCGCTATGGCGGCGCGACATGGCCTGCTCCTAATCGAATCTCTGAATCACTTCGGACGCTTGGCGCCGTACTTGGAACGGCGCTGCTTGCGATCCTTCACGCCCTGGGTGTCGAGCACGCCGCGCAGGATGTGATAGCGGACGCCGGGCAAGTCCTTGACGCGGCCGCCGCGAATCATAACCACCGAGTGCTCTTGCAGATTGTGGCCTTCGCCAGGGATGTAGCCGATGACTTCGAAGCCATTGGTCAGACGAACCTTGGCGACCTTGCGCAAAGCCGAATTCGGCTTCTTCGGCGTAGTCGTATAGACGCGGGTGCAAACGCCGCGCTTCTGCGGGCTCGCCTCGAGGTGGCGCGCCTTTTCGCGATAAGTCTTGGGTTGCCGCGGTTTGCGGATCAACTGGCTGATCGTCGGCATCGTAAGCCCTTCGTCCCGGTCCAATTTGGCGCGGCCGCAAGGCCGAACCGCTCGAATTTCCTAACTCACCGCCGGCGCTAGGCGCGAAACCAAACGCGCCGCGAAAACCCGTTTCAGGGTCTTGGGCGCTGTTGAAGCAGAGGACCACAGGAGGCCCCGCGGTCTTGCGTCTCCGAACCCGGTCGAGGTACGCCCGGCCGGTATGGTCTGCTCGTCGATGAGATCGTCAGCGTTTAGAGCTGGTAGGTTTTGGGCGCGTCGCCCGAAACAGCAAAGCTCTACAGCCTGTCGAAAGCGCGCGGACCATATTCGCGACACCCATAGGCGTCAACCCCTTTGATCCGAGAAAAAGCGCTCAAGTGAGCGAAAGCCCCTTCACTCCGCGCGGCGCGCCGCGCATGCCTCCTCAGTTCAAGCCGCTGGCTCCGCCAGCCGGAGCGAACGCTTCACCCGGCGGCTCGATAATCGCAACGGCCCGCAGCAACTGGAACGATTGGTCGCCGTCCGTCGCGACTGGCACGATTCGCACGCCAACCGCGCCGGCCTCCGAATTGCCTCCAACCGCGACGCACGAGGCAACGCCCTGGCTAAGCGTCGATCCGATCGCGGCGGCAAGCTTTTCGTCCGCCTTGCGGTCGCGCGCGCGCAGGCGCTGGCCGGCAAGGAACAGGCTGTCGCCCATCAGGCGGATTGCCCGCGCGTTGACGTGCAACACTGCGCCTTGCTCGTCGAGGAGAGCGGCGGCAGCGCCGACCAGTTCCAGCCCATCGGCGACGCCACGCGCTCTTGCGCCGGCGAGCAGCGGCGCGAGCGGCGCCCGGATTGCGTTCCCTTCCGCGGCAAGGGCGCCCGGAGCGGGAACGTTGCTGTGCTGATCAACGCCGGTCTTCATGGCGATCCTCGATGGGGTCGTCGCTTCGCCCGCGCGCGGGCCTCGGTCACGAACGCGTACGAGACTTAACAAACCGTGAATTCCCGGCCGATTGAAGACCGGATTGGGGCGTGCGCACGGCGCCGTCTGGGGGTTTGCGCGGCGGACGCGGGCGCGCCGAATCCGCCGGGATCACGCGCGCCGACCCCGGGGCGCTTGTAGCTCCATGATAAGACGCGGTTTTATTCCGCCCGACCGGCGAAAAGAGCCGCCCGAGGGCGGCTCTCTCGCGAGGCGATTGTGGCGGGCGTCCGGCGGCCGATCACTCGGCCGCGTTGGCCTTCGCAGGTTTGCGCGCGGCGACGGGCGGAGCGCTCGGCGCAGCGAGCGGCAGCGCCGGCGCGGCCGCCGATTCCTCGGCCTTCTGGGCGAGGATCAGCGTGTCGCGCATTGTCGCGATCGAGCGCAGCTTGGTCATCGCGGCGCCCGTGCCGGCCGGGATCAGACGACCGACGATGACGTTCTCCTTGAGGCCCTCGAGCGTATCCACCTTGCCGTTGACGGCCGCCTCGGTAAGGACGCGGGTCGTCTCCTGGAACGACGCGGCGGAGATGAACGAGCGGGTCTGCAAGCTCGCCTTGGTGATGCCGAGCAGGACCGGCGTGCCGACGGCTTCCTTCTTGCCTTCCGAGCGCATGATCTCGTTGGCCGCCTCGAGTTCGGTCAAGTCGACCTGCTCGCCAGTGAGGAAGTCGGTGTCGCCTGCGTCGACGATGTCGACCTTCTGCAGCATCTGGCGGACAATCACTTCGATGTGCTTGTCGTTGATGCCGACGCCCTGCAACCGATAGACTTCCTGGATCTCGTTGACGAGATAGGCCGCCAGTTCCTCGACGCCCTTGATCGCGAGAATGTCGTGCGGCGCCGGATTGCCGTCGACGATATATTCGCCCTTCTCGATGACGTCGCCATCCTGCAGATGGATGTGCTTCGACTTCGGGATGAGATATTCGACCGGATCGGCGCCCTCCTCGCTCGGCACGATGGTGAGCCGCTGCTTGTTCTTGAAGTCCTTGCCGAACTGAACCGTGCCGGAGATTTCCGCGATGATCGCGTGATCCTTCGGTCGGCGCGCCTCGAAGAGCTCCGCCACGCGCGGCAGACCGCCCGTGATGTCGCGCGTCTTGGCGCTATTGACCGAGATGCGCGCGATGATGTCGCCCGCGTGCACCTTGGCGCCCGGCTCGAACGAGATGATCGACTCGACCGGCAAGAGATAGCGCGCGTCGCCGCCGCGCGGCACCTTGACGATCTTGCCGTCCTTGCCCTTGACCACCAGCGCGGGCTTGAGGCCGGCCGTGCGCGGCGACGAGCGCCAATCGATGACGATGCGCTTGGCGATGCCGGTCGCCTCGTCGATCTGCTCGGACATCGAGGCGCCTTCGGTCAGGTCCTCGAAACCGATGACGCCGTCGACCTCGGTGAGGATCGGCCGCGTGAACGGATCCCACTCGGCGAGGCGCTGGCCGCGCTTGATCTGGTCGCCGTCGTCGACCTTGAGGCGCGCGCCATATTGCACGCGATGGACCACGCGCTCGGCTCCGCTGCGATCGAGGACGACGATCGCGACGTTGCGCGCCATCGCCATCAGATCGCCATTGGAGTTGCGCGCCAGGTTGCGGTTGCGGATCTTCACCTCGCCGTCGAAGTTCGATTCGATGAACGATTGATCCGCCAACTGCGCCGCGCCGCCGATGTGGAACGTGCGCATCGTCAGCTGCGTGCCCGGTTCGCCGATCGACTGCGCGGCGATGACGCCCACCGCCTCGCCCATGTTGACCGGCGTGCCGCGCGCCAGATCGCGCCCGTAGCAGGCCCCGCAGACGCCGTTGGGCGCCTCGCAGGTCAGCACGGAGCGGATCTTCACTTCCTGGATGCCCGCCGCGGTGATGGCCGGCATGTCTTCTTCCACGATCATGCGTCCCGCCGGCACGATCACCCTGCCCTCGGCGTCTTGCAGCGTCTCCGACGCGGTGCGGCCGAGAATGCGCGAGGCGAGCGAGGCGACGACGGTGCCCGCGTCGATGATCGCGCGCATCTTGATGCCGCCGGTCGAGCCGCAATCCGGGATCGTGATGATCGAGTCCTGCGCGACGTCGACGAGACGACGCGTCAAGTAGCCCGAGTTCGCGGTCTTCAACGCGGTGTCGGCGAGGCCCTTGCGCGCGCCGTGGGTCGAGTTGAAGTATTCGAGAACCGACAGCCCTTCCTTGAAGTTGGAGATGATCGGGCTCTCGATGATCTCGCCCGAGGGCTTGGCCATCAGGCCGCGCATGGCGGCGAGCTGGCGCATCTGCGTCGGCGAGCCGCGCGCGCCCGAATGCGACATCATGTAGATCGAGTTGATCGGCATGTCGCGGCCGCTCTTGTCTTTGCGCACCGCGGAAATGCCCGCCATCATCTCCTCGGCGAGCTTGTCGGAGCACTTGGCCCAGGCGTCGACGACCTTGTTGTATTTTTCACCCTGGGTGATGAGGCCGTCGTTGTACTGCTGCTCGTATTCCTTGGCGAGCGCCGAGGTCTCGGTGATGAACCGCGGCTTGGAATCGGGCACCACCATGTCATCCTTGCCGAACGAGATGCCGGCCTTGAACGCCTCGCGGAAGCCGAGAGCCATGATGCGGTCGCAGAAAATGACCGTCTCCTTCTGACCGCAGTTGCGGTAGACGGTGTCGATCATGTTGGAGATTTCCTTCTTCGTCATCAGCTTGTTGACGACGTCGAACGGAATCTTGACGTGATCGGGCAGCAGCTGCCCGAGGATCATGCGGCCGGGGGTCGTGTCGAAGATCTTCGCGACGCGACTGCCTGCCTCGTCGTAGGTCCAGGCGCGCCCCTTGATCTTGGTGTGCAGCGTCACCGACTTGGACGCGATCGCGTGTTCGATCTCGCCCATGTTGGCGAACGCCATCCCCTGCCCCGGCTCACCGTCGCGCATGAGCGAGACATAGTAGAGCCCGAGCACGATGTCCTGGCTCGGCACGATGATCGGCTGGCCGTTGGCGGGGTGCAGGATGTTGTTGGTCGACATCATCAGCACGCGCGCTTCCAATTGCGCCTCGAGCGACAGCGGCACATGGACGGCCATCTGGTCGCCGTCGAAGTCGGCGTTGAACGCCGAGCAGACGAGCGGATGCAACTGAATCGCCTTGCCCTCGATGAGCACCGGCTCGAAGGCCTGAATGCCAAGGCGGTGCAAGGTCGGGGCGCGGTTCAGCATCACCGGGTGCTCGCGGATGACCTCGTCGAGGATATCCCAGACTTCCGGCTTTTCCTTCTCCACCAGCTTCTTGGCCTGCTTGACCGTGGCCGAGAGACCCTTGGCGTCGAGGCGCGAGTAGATGAACGGCTTGAACAGCTCGAGCGCCATCTTCTTCGGCAGGCCGCACTGGTGCAGTTTCAGTTCGGGACCGACGACGATGACGGAGCGGCCGGAGTAATCGACGCGCTTGCCGAGCAGGTTCTGGCGGAACCGCCCCTGCTTACCCTTGAGCATGTCGGCAAGCGACTTCAACGGACGCTTGTTGGCGCCCGTGATGACGCGGCCGCGCCGGCCGTTATCGAACAGCGCGTCGACCGATTCCTGCAACATGCGCTTTTCGTTGCGGATGATGATGTCGGGCGCGCGCAGTTCCATCAGCCGCTTCAAGCGGTTGTTGCGGTTGATGACGCGGCGGTAGAGATCGTTGAGGTCCGAGGTCGCGAAGCGGCCGCCGTCGAGCGGCACCAGGGGCCTGAGGTCCGGCGGAATGACGGGCACTTCGGTCAGGATCATCCATTCCGGCTTGTTGCCGGAGTGCATGAACGCCTCGATGATCTTCAGGCGCTTGGCGAGCCGCTTGGGCTTGAGCTCGCTCTTCGACTCGGCGATCTCGACCTTCAGGTCCTCGGCGATCTTCTGCAGGTTCATACCCTTGAGAATCTCGCGGATCGCCTCGGCGCCGATCATCGCCGTGAAGCTGTCCTGGCCGTATTCGTCGAGCGCGCGCAGAAAGTCGTCCTCGCTGAGCAGCTGACGGTCCTTGAGCGGCGTCAGGCCGGGGTCGAGCACGATGTACGATTCGAAATAGAGAATGCGCTCGAGATCCTTGAGCGTCATGTCGAGCAAGAGGCCGATGCGCGAGGGCAACGACTTCAGGAACCAGATGTGCGCCACCGGCGCGGCGAGCGAGATATGCCCCATGCGCTCGCGCCGAACGCGCGACAGGGTCACCTCGACGCCGCACTTCTCGCAGATGACGCCTTTGTACTTCATGCGCTTGTACTTGCCGCACAAGCACTCGTAGTCCTTGATCGGCCCGAAGATGCGCGCGCAGAATAGTCCGTCACGCTCGGGCTTGAAGGTGCGGTAGTTGATCGTCTCGGGCTTCTTGATCTCGCCGAACGACCACGAGAGGATTTTCTCCGGGCTGGCGATGGCGATTTGAATCTGGTCGAACGCCTGCGGTTGAGCGATAGGCGCGAAGGGATTCGTGATTTCTTGATTCATTCTTGCATCTCCTGCGGGGTCGTTCGCGGCGACTTCGCGCGCTCACGGCCCGCGTTGATGGAAAAGCAGGGAAAGGGCCATTCCCCGCCTAGCGATTCAAAGCGCCCGCCCGTCGCGGACGCGGTGGCTCGAGATCATTCGGCCGCCTCGGCCGGCGGCGCCACTTCGCCTGGCAGTTTCTTCGTCGCCGCGAGTTCGACGTTGAGGCCGAGCGAGCGCATTTCCTTGACGAGAACGTTGAAGCTCTCGGGGATGCCCGACTCGAAAGTGTCGTCGCCGCGAACGATCGCCTCGTACACCTTGGTGCGACCCGCCACGTCGTCGGACTTGACGGTGAGCATTTCCTGCAAAGTGTAGGCGGCGCCATAAGCTTCGAGCGCCCAGACCTCCATTTCGCCGAAGCGCTGCCCGCCGAACTGCGCCTTGCCGCCGAGCGGCTGCTGGGTGACGAGGCTGTACGGGCCGATCGAACGAGCGTGGATCTTGTCGTCGACCAGGTGGTGGAGCTTCAGCATATAGATGTACCCGACCGTCACCTTACGATCGAACGGATCGCCGGTGCGCCCGTCGAAGAGCGTGACCTGACCCGACGAATCGTAGTGCGCCAGCTTGAGCATGTCGACGATGTCCTTTTCGCGCGCGCCGTCGAAGACCGGCGTCGCGATCGGAACGCCGCGGCGCAGGTTCTCGCCGAGTTCGGCCAGCCCCTGGTCGTCGAGCGCCTTGATCGTCTCGTTGGCGCCGTAGATCTCGTCGAGCTTGGCGCGCAACGGCTTGGCGTCCTTGCTGCGCAAGTACGTGTTGACCGCGTCGCCGACCTGCTTGCCGAGCCCCGCGCACGCCCAGCCCAGATGGGTCTCCAGGATCTGGCCGACGTTCATGCGGCTGGGAACGCCGAGCGGGTTGAGCACGATGTCGACCGGCGTGCCGTCCGCGAGGAACGGCATGTCCTCCTGCGGCACGATGCGCGAGACGACGCCCTTGTTGCCGTGGCGGCCCGCCATTTTGTCGCCGGGCTGGATCTTGCGCTTCACCGCGATGAAGACCTTGACCATCTTCATCACGCCGGGCGGCAATTCGTCGCCGCGCTGCAACTTCTCGACCTTATCGAGGAAGCGGCTCTCCAGCGACTTCTTCGATTCGTCGTATTGCTTGCGCATCGCCTCGATTTCCGACATCGCCGGATCGCTCTCGAGCGCAAAGACCCACCATTGCGAGCGCGGATGCTCGTCGAGCATTTCGCGGGTCAGCACCTGGTCCTTCTTGAAGCCCTTCGGCCCCGACAGGGCGCGCTTGCCGACCAGCATTTCCGCAAGGCGCGCGTAGACGTTGCGATCGAGGATCGCCTGCTCGTCGTCGCGGTCCTTGGCGAGGCGTTCGATCTCCTCGCGCTCGATCGCCTGGGCGCGCTCGTCCTTGTCGACGCCGTGCCGGTTGAAGACGCGGACCTCGACGATCGTGCCTTGAACGCCCGGCGGCACGCGCAAGCTGGTGTCGCGCACGTCCGAGGCCTTTTCGCCGAAGATGGCGCGAAGGAGCTTTTCCTCCGGCGTCATCGGGCTCTCGCCCTTGGGCGTGATCTTGCCGACGAGAATGTCGCCGGCGACGACTTCGGCGCCGATATAGACGATGCCCGCCTCGTCGAGATTCTTCAGCGCCTCTTCCGAAACGTTGGGAATGTCGCGAGTGATTTCCTCGGGCCCGAGCTTGGTGTCGCGCGCCATCGCCTCGAATTCCTCGATATGGATCGAGGTGAAGACGTCGTCCTTGACGATGCGCTCCGAGAGCAGAATCGAGTCTTCGAAGTTGTAGCCGTTCCACGGCATGAACGCGACGAGCACATTGCGGCCGAGCGCGAGATCGCCGAGGTCCGTCGAGGGGCCGTCGGCGATGATGTCGCCCTTCTGCACGCGATCGCCCACCCGCACCAACGGTTTCTGGTTGATGCAGGTCGACTGGTTCGAGCGCTGGAACTTCATAAGGCGATAGATATCGACGCCGGGCTTGGTCGCGTCGGTTTCGTCGGTGGCGCGGATGACGATGCGGGTGGCGTCGATCTGGTCGATGACGCCCGCGCGGCGCGCGGCGATCGCCGCGCCCGAATCACGGGCGACGATCGCTTCCATGCCCGTGCCGACGAGCGGCGCGTCGGAACGCACCAGCGGCACCGCCTGGCGCTGCATGTTCGAACCCATCAGCGCGCGGTTGGCGTCGTCGTTCTCGAGGAACGGGATCAGCGCCGCGGCCACGGAAACGAGCTGCTTGGGCGAAACGTCCATGTAGTCGACGCGGTCGCCCGGCAGAAACACGACGTCGCCGGCGTGACGGCAGACGATGAGATCGCCCACGAGATGGCCGTTGGCGTCGATCGGCGTGTCGGCCTGGGCGACACTGTACTTGGCCTCCTCCATCGCCGAGAGATAATTGACCTCCTCGGTGACCTTGCCGTCGCGGATCTTGCGATAGGGCGCTTCGATGAAGCCGTATTTATTGACGCGCGCGAAGGTCGCGAGCGAATTGATCAGGCCGATGTTCGGCCCTTCGGGCGTCTCGATCGGGCAGATGCGGCCATAATGCGTCGGGTGCACGTCGCGCACCTCGAAGCCGGCGCGCTCGCGCGTAAGGCCGCCCGGCCCGAGCGCCGACAAGCGACGCTTGTGGGTGATTTCGGAGAGCGGATTGGTCTGGTCCATGAACTGCGAAAGCTGCGAGGAGCCGAAGAACTCGCGCACCGCCGCCGCCGCCGGCTTGGCGTTGATCAGGTCCTGCGGCATGATCGTGTCGATCTCGACCGAGGACATGCGCTCCTTGATCGCGCGCTCCATGCGCAACAGGCCGACGCGGTACTGATTTTCCATCAATTCGCCGACCGAGCGCACCCGGCGGTTGCCGAGATGGTCGATGTCGTCGATTTCGCCGCGCCCGTCGCGCAGATCGACCAGCGCCTTGACGACGGCGAGGATGTCTTCCCTGCGCAGGATTCGCATCGTATCGGGCGCGTCGAGATCGAGGCGCATGTTCATCTTCACCCGACCGACGGCCGAGAGATCGTAGCGCTCGGAGTCGAAAAATAACGAATTGAACATTGCCTCGGCGCTGTCGACCGTCGGCGGCTCGCCGGGGCGCATGACGCGATAGATGTCGAACAAGGCATCCTCGCGCGTCGAATTCTTGTCGACCTTGAGCGTGTTGCGGATGTACGGACCGACGTTGACATGGTCGATGTCGAGGATCGGCAACTCGTCGAAGCCCTTTTCGATCAGCTCCTTGAGCGACTTTTCGGTGATCTCTTCGCCGGCCTCGGCGAAAATCTCGCCCGTCTCGGGGCTGTAGAGATCCTCGGCGATGTACTGAGTGTAAAGGTCCGCGTCGGCGGCGCGTAGCGCCTTCACGCCCTTCTCCGACAATTGACGCGCCGAGCGGGCGGTGAGCTTGCGCCCAGCCTCGACGACCACTTCGCCGGTGTCGGAGTCGATGAGATCGACCGTCGCCTTGACGCCCTTCATGCGCTCGGCGTCGAACGGAACACGCCAACCGTCCTTGGAGCGGGTGTAGATCACCTTCTTGTAGAAGGTCGACAGAATTTCCTCGCCGTCGAGTCCGAGCGCGAACAGAAGCGAAGACACAGGAATCTTGCGGCGCCGGTCGATGCGCGCATAGACGATGTCCTTGGCGTCGAACTCGATGTCGAGCCACGAACCGCGATAGGGGATGATGCGCGCCGCAAACAGCAGCTTGCCCGACGAATGGCTCTTGCCCTTGTCGTGATCGAAGAAGACGCCGGGGCTGCGATGCATCTGCGAGACGATGACGCGCTCGGTGCCATTGACGACGAAGGTGCCGTTCGCCGTCATGAGCGGCATGTCGCCCATGTAGACGTCCTGCTCCTTGATGTCCTTCACCGACTTCGCCTGCGTCTCCGGATCGACGTCGAACACGATGAGGCGCAGCGTCACCTTCAGCGGCGCAGCGTAGGTCATGCCGCGCTGGCGGCACTCGTCGACGTCGTATTTCGGCGCCTCGTATTCGTATTTCACGAATTCGAGCTGCGCCGTCTGCGCAAAATCGGAAATCGGGAACACCGACTTGAACACCGCCTGCAAGCCCTCGCTGGGACGCCCGCCCTTCGGCGCGTCCATGATGAGGAACTGGTCGTAAGACGCCTTCTGCACTTCGATCAGGTTCGGCATGACGCCGACTTCCCTGACGTGGCCAAAGACCTTGCGAACACGCTTGCGGCCGGTGAATGTCTGCGCCATGTCGCTCCTCAATCCAAGCTTGCCGCCGGACCCCGGACCGGCGCGCACTCGAGAGAGCGGCGCCGAAACCGGACGGCGGACATTGCGGGCCCAGGGCCCCGATCCTTCGTCGCGCGTCGGGCGCGACCTCCGTGCGCCGACCGGACCGAGGTCCGATCGGCGGAAATAAGAAGACGCAAACGCGCCTCAAACGACTGAACGGCCCCAAGCCGAGGCCGGGACCGTCTGATGGGGTTCGCAGGCCCGAGACAGGCCTACGGTTTCTATTTGAGCTCGACCTTGGCGCCGGCCTTCTCCAGGGCGGCCTTGATCTTCTCGGCCTCTTCCTTGGTGATGCCTTCCTTGACCGGCTTGGGAGCGCCTTCGACGAGGTCCTTGGCTTCCTTGAGGCCGAGCGCGGTGATCGCGCGCACTTCCTTGATGACTTCGATCTTTTTGTCGCCAGCGGCGGCGAGGACGACCGTGAATTCGGTCTTCTCTTCGACGGGCGCGGCGGCGGCGGCGGCGCCCGGCGCGGCGGCGACCGCAACCGCGGCGGCGGCCGAAACGCCCCACTTGGCTTCCAGGAGCTTGGCGAGTTCCGCCGCCTCAAGGACGGTCAGGCTCGACAATTCGTCGACGATTTTTTCGAGATTAGCCATTTCTGCATTTCCTATATGGTTCGAACCAGGGTGTTTGTGAAGAGCCTCGGATCAGGCTGCGTCTTTGGCGGCATAGGCCCCGACCACGCGCGCGAGCTTGGCGGCGGGTGCGGTGGAGAGCTGCGCGAGCTTGGTCGCCGGGGCCGAGATGAGCCCGATCAACTTGGCGCGCAGATCGTCGAGGGACGGCAAGGTCGCGAGCGCCTTGACCCCGTCGACATCGAGGGCCGTCTTGCCCATGGCGCCGCCCAGGAGTACGAATTTCTCGTGATCCTTGGCGAAAGCCACGGCTGCTTTGGCCGCCGCCACCGGATCGCTGGAATAGGCGATCAGGGTCGGCCCCCGGAGAAGGGAGCCGATCGAGGCGACGTCCGTGCCTTTGAGAGCAATCTGGGCGAGGCGGTTCTTGGCGACCTGAACATGCGCGCCCGCTTGCCGCATCTGCTTGCGCAGACGCTGCATCTGGGCCACGGTCAGGCCGGAATAGTGCGCCACGACGACGACCGAAGCCTTTGAAAAGACTTCGTTCAAGGTCGCAACGGCCTCTTTCTTTTCCGCTCTATCCACGGTGCTGTCTCCGGTTGGCGGGAAATTCCCGCCTCCTGCACATGTCGCGCCCGGCCGTCGATAAACGGCTGGTCACGACGACTTGCGCCTGTCCCCGGAGCTGGGCTCACGCCCACCGCCGGACAGATGGTTCGAACCGCAGGCGCCGGACGGCTCGATCCGAGCCGTCCGGCGAAAATCGGTCTTCCCCGTCTATGCAGGCCCCCATAAACCCCGCGTCGCGGGAGGGAATTAAGCAGCGCCTCCCTCGCGGGAAACGCACGCGCCGGCAGTCTCGGACAGGACATGGCCGGACGAGACACGAGGGTCGCCCCCCGGGTCCTCCGGCCTATCCACCGCTCTCGCTCGGACGCTCCCTCGATGAGGGTCTCGACCAAACGAAGCGGAAGCCAATGATGATCATAAGGGTCGCATCGCGCCGCCGACCCCAGCGGGCTGTTTAACCGGATCGGGCGCTTCTGCCAAGAGGCTTCACAAAATATTGTGTTGCGGCGCGATGTGCGCGCAGCGTCCTGGACCGCAGGTCACTGATCGCATTGGATACGCCAATCCGCAAGCAGCGCGAGCCGTCCCTGCCTCACGCGCCGAACGCAAGGTAGAGATTTGAAGAAAACGGCCCCAACCGCAGACCGGTGAAACCCACGCTCGCCTTGCGCCTGATGGGGGCGGCCAGCTCGAATAGCCGCTTGCGAGACATCAAGATAAGGTTGGCGGGATCGGACCATTCGGTCTTGCCCGTGGCTCGGCACGCCGCCGCGAAGAGGCTTTCGCTGTAATGCACGAACGGCAACGCGGTGTGGTGTTCGACCGGAAAATAACGGTGAGGCACACTGATAAAGACGCGGCGCGCGACGCGGCACAATTCGCCGACAAATCGCGATTGGTTTTCTCGGCTGCCGACATGCTCGAGAACCGCATTCGACGTGGCCACTTCGAAGGCGCCGTCGTCGAAGGGAAGCCGCTGGTTCGGAGGAATTTTAACGTAGCGAATTTTCGGGTAGCTCACCTTGAACTCTTCGGCGTCTCCAAGCCCGCAGGCGGTGATTCTCTCGTGATGGGGATATTTCCGCTCGACGACATTCGCGTCGTCCGAGACGACGTCGGAGACGCCGACGTCGAGGATCTTGTCCGTCGGCTTCGGCTCCATGGCCGCAATGAAATCGTCATAGATTCGATCGCGCGCCCGAATGAGCACGCGCTTCGCCAGAGATCCGTCCGGGACGACTTGGTAATATTTTTCGTCAACCACTTCCGACATGGCTTGCTCCCTGGTCGCCATCGTGAGGGCCTCGACCCCGCGGATCGTCTTCAGAGCGGCGCTTCGGCCCGATAGAGAAACCAACGCGATTCGAAGAAGGTCGAATCGCCGTAGGCCGACGTCAAAGCGTACCGGAGGCTGCAATGGCCGCCGTCCGGTCGACGAGCGTCGAGGCTGATCGTCTCGGGCTGCGCCGCCGCCTCGGTCTCGACGATATACCACTCCGGCGCTTCGTCGCAGGAGAGCTCGGAGCCGACCAACTTCAAGGGTTTGGCGGAGAGGCGGTTATAGTGACCGACGAACTCCCTGACGTTAAAATCGAAATTCGTTCCGATTGTCTGCGAAGGCGAGGCGGCGATCGCAGCGAGCGCTTCCGGCCAAGCGGCGGCATTGGCTCGCTTCGCCGCAACCATCGCGTCGAGATTGCCGATCGCCAGCGCGATCCCCGCGGCGATCGTGGCGCCTCGCCAAATTCCGCCTTTGCGCCAAAGAATTGCGAAGAGATCGGCCGCCGCGAGGATCAAAAAGACCGCCGAAATCAAATAGTATCGGGGAATATGGCTGTTCGGAGGCTTTGCGATAAAAACCAACGCGGGGAGTCCGAAGAGCATTATGGCGTAGGAAATCCGTCGAAAGCTCGAGATCGCCGGCTCGCGCAAGACGACAAAGGCGCCGATCGCGACAAGAGGAATCGCGGCCTCGATCAGGAGCGGCGTCATCGCGCCCTCCAGCGTCGCGACGATCATTTGGCTGAAGCCGGCGAAAGCCAGGACGGGCGAATAGGGACGAACGAAGTTGACGATGAAGCCGCCAATTTCGACATAACCCGCGACAAGACACAGCAACATAGGCGCGAGGCCGACGAGGGTTGGCCAGAATAGTTGCACGCTCGCGCCGACCGCTCGGCGAAGATCGCGCTGACGGCGGAGGAATTCGCAGAACGCGGCGAGCCCGAACAAGAAGGCCACCGCGAAAGTGGCGAGATGGCAAAAAGCCGCCGCGCCGATCGCAAGCGCAAAGAGCCAACGCGCGCGGCTCGCGGGCGCGTCCATCGCCTTCTCGAGCTGGCGGTAAGCGACGATCCAAAAGAAAACCGCGAGGGCGTAGCCGCGAGCCTGGGCGCTGTATGTGACCAAGAACGCGGACACGGCCGTCATCGCGGCGGCGGCGAGCGCGGCGAGGCGATCGCGCCCCGCCAACTGCGCCATGAGGGGAATCGCGGCGACGCCGGCCACGATTGACGGCGCGCGAAGCCAAATTTCGTTGTGGCTGATGGGATAGGCGAAAAAGAGATAGATCGAATAGAGGTAATGGTTGTTGTCTTGTGAAATGCCCCACAGGATTTGCCAAAAGTGGCTGATCGGCGCGAGGTCCTTGAGCGACCAGATTTCGTCGACCCATAGGGGCCAATGCGCGTACCAAACGCGCAGGGCGAGGCCAACCACGCAAAGGCACGCCATCGTCCAAATGGGCTCGGTTGCGCTGAGGCCAGACTTTGTATGTGGATTGGGATCGCCGGTCATCGCCTGGTGTCGCGGAATTGTCGAGGCGTCGGCGCAAATCTACGACTCAATCGTAAACATTTGCAGCTTCCCAACCTAAAAGCCGATCCAGAAACTTGTTGAGTTGGATAAATCGGTTGTGATTTTGTCGTCGGCATCCGATGATTCGCGATGGAGCGCCTGATGTGGCTGCCGGCGAGCGCCTTCGCAATCGCCGTGGACGCTCTACCGCCGCGTCGGGGGCGCGGCGCCAGATAAAATTCCGGCGCATCCCCCGCAAGACGGCGCTTGAATTCTTCGCCCGGCCGGAAACACTCGCCGTCCAGGGGAAATGGGCGCCGGAGGCCACAGCGTGAAGATCGCCGAACTCAAAACCTTCGTCGTCGGCAATCCCCCGCCCGGCTTCGGCGGCCGCTATTTCCTCTTTCTCAAGCTCAAAACCGCCTGCGGCATCGAGGGGGTCGGCGAGGTCTATGCCGCGAGCTTCGGACCCGCGGCGCTCGAAGCGATGATCGCCGACGTGTTCGAGCGCCAGATCCTCGGCGCCGATCCCTTCCGCATCGAGGCCCTGTGGCGCAACGTCTACGGGCGCGGCTATTCCGGCCGCCCCGACATTTCGCTGATGGGCGTCCTGTCGGGGTTCGAAATGGCGCTTTGGGACATCATCGGCAAGGCGGTCGGCAAGCCGGTCCACGCCCTGCTCGGCGGCCTCGTCCACGAGCGACTGCGCACCTACACCTACCTCTACCCCGACGAGCCGGGGTCGCACGCCTATTCCGACTCGCCCGTCTACCGCGACCCCGACGCGGCGGCGGCGCGCGCGCTCAAATACGTCGCGCAAGGGTTCAGCGCGGTGAAATTCGATCCCGCCGGCCCCTATTCCACCTTCGATCCTCGCCAGCCGAGCCTGGAGCGGCTCTCGCTGAGCGAGGCCTTCTGCAAGACCCTGCGCGAGGCGCTCGGCGATTCCTGCGATCTGCTGTTCGGCACGCATGGGCAATTCACGCCCTCGGGCGCGCTGCGGCTCGCGCAGCGGCTGGAGCCTTACGCCCCGCTTTGGTTCGAGGAGCCGACGCCGCCCGAAATGCCTGAGGAGATGGCGCGCGTCGCGGCGGGAACCTCGATCCCGGTCGCCGCCGGCGAGCGGCTGACGACCAAATATGAGTTCGCGCGTCTCCTGCAGACCGGCGCCGCCTCGATCCTTCAGCTCAACCTCGGCCGCGTCGGCGGCCTGCTGGAGGCCAAGAAGATCGCTGGGATGGCCGAGGCGCACTACGCGCAGATCGCGCCGCATCTCTACTGCGGCCCGATCGTCGGCGCCGCCAACATCCAGCTCTCCGCGTGCATCCCGAATTTCCTCATTCTCGAAAGCATAGAGCGCTGGGACGGTTTCCAGGCCAAGCTGCTGAAAAAGCCAATCCGCTGGGAGGACGGCTACGTCATCCCGCCGACCGAGCCCGGCCTCGGCGTCGAACTCGATGAGGACGTCGTCCGCGCCAATCCCTATCAGGGAACCGCGCTGCACCTCGTGCCGACCTATGCGCCGGTCGGCCGGCCGGACTGAAACGTCGGGCGCAAGCTCCGGCGGTCACGAACGCGTGAGCCATGGAGCCGCGCAAGCGCGGCGAGGACGCCATAACATCGCGTTCTCGTTGTGAAACCATTAGCAAAACAGCAGACCGCCGCCTTTCCTAGCGGTCGCGAAGGAGGCCGACGATCGCGTCTTCGACGAAAGTCGCATTGACCTTTCGTCGGCTCGACGTTGCCTATGCAATCCGTGATCGAGGACGAATCGACGACGTAAGGAGTCGCTTTCGCTCGATTGATCGTCGGCGGCTTGGTCTGATCGGCGGTTTCGAACGATAATATTCTCGGGAGGACCAAAGATGGCTATCAATGAATTTGGCGGAGGCCTTGTCCGCGCGGCGATGTCGCGGCGCGCGTTGCTCGGAGCCGGCGCCGCCGCGGCCGGCGGCGCATTGCTGCCGTCAGGGCTGATCGTACCCGCGCTCGCCGAGGATCACCCCGCGCTCGGAAGCTACCCGGCCGGTTCGTCCGGATCGTCCGTGTTCGTCGGGATCTCGGTCCCGCGCACCGGCACGTACGCCGCGGCGGGCGAGGATCTCATCAAGGGCTACGAACTCGCCATCGAGCACCTCAACGCGGGCGCTGAACTCATCAAGAAGATCTCGCCCAACACCACGAAGGGCGTCCTCGGCAAGGAAGTGAAGTACGGCATCGCCGACAGCGAAGCCAAGCCCAACACGGCAGTGCAGAATCTCTCCAAGTTCATCAGCGACAACAAGGCGGTCATGGTCACCGGCTGCGTGTCGAGCGCCGAGGCGGTCGCCAACAACAAGGTCGCCGACCGCGAGAAGGTGATCTATCTCCCCGGCATCTCCGGCTCCAACGACACCACCGGAAAGGACTGCGTGCGGTATTCGTTCCGCGAATGCTTCTATGGGCAGACGGCGGCGAAGGGCATCATGCCGGTGCTGGTGAAGAACCTCGGCAAGAACAAGAAGGTCGCCTATCTCACGCCGGACTACACCTATGGCCACACGGTGCAGAAATCGATGGAGGAGTTTGGCAAGGAAGGCGGCTGGACGACCGCGACCGATCAGGTGTCGCCGCTCGGCACCACCGACTTCAGCTCGTATTTGTTGAATGTCGCGAACAGCGGGGCGGACGTCGTCGTCAACATCAACTTCGGCCGCGACGCGGTCCTGTCGATCAAGCAGGCCAAGCAGTTCGGCATCCTCGACAAGATGACGCTCGTGGTGCCCTACAACACGCCCTTCCTCGCCAAGGAGGTCGGCGCCGACACCATGCAGGGCGTGTTCGCCGCCACCGACTACTGGTGGACGCTCGAAGACAAGTTTCCGCTCGCCAAGATGTTCAACGACGCGTTCCGCGCCAAGTACAACTACAGCCCGGAATGGGGCGCCAACGCCGGCTACTTGCAAGTGGCGATGTGGGCCGACGCCGTCGAGCGAGCCAAGACCTTCTATCCGCCCGATGTAATCAAGGCGTACGAAAAGGGCGTCACGATCAATTCGACCGTCGGCCCGGTCCACTTCCGCGGCGCGGATCATCAGTTGGTGCGCCCTGTCATCATCGAACGCGGCAAGAAGCCCGGCGACATGAAAACCCCCGAAGACTTCTACGAAATCGTCGAGGTCGTCCCGGGTGAGGGCTTGATGCAGGCGCCCGACGCTTTCGGATGCAAGATGGGCGGCTACACCTAAGGCCGTCTCGGACGTGTCTCCCGCGCGGGGTTGATCGTGCTCAGTTGGGCCAATTTCGTATCGCAGATGTTCAATGGTCTCGTTCTAGGCGCCCTCCTCGCGCTGATCAGTTCGGGCCTAACGATCATTTACGGCACACTGGGCGTCCTCAACCTCGCGCACGGCGCGATGTTCATGGTCGGCGGCTACGCGGGCGTCGTCGCCTACCAATATACCGGCTCGTTCCTGGCGGCGGTCGTGGCAGGGTCGCTGTTCGTGCTCCTTCTTGGCGTCGCCATGGAGCGCCTGATTATCCGCCATTTCTATAGCCGGCCGCCCGAGGATCAGATTCTCGTCACCTTCGGATTGGGGATTGTGTTCGTCGAGGTCATCCGCACGATTTTCGGCAGCCTGTCGCAATCCGTGCCGCCGCCGCCCTGGGCGTCGGGCATCACGTCGCTGGGCTTCATGATCTATCCGACCTATCGACTGGCGGTGGTCGGCATCGTGGCGGTCGCGCTGGTCGTGCTGTATCTCGTGCTCTACCGCTCGCGGCTGGGAATGATCGTGCGCGCCGGCATCGAAGATTCGGTGATGGTCAATTCGCTCGGCATCGATGTCTTCCGTGTCTTCATGATCGTCTTCGGCATCGGCGCGATGGCGGCGGGATTTGCCGGGATCGTCAATGTGCCGATCGCGCCGATCACGCCTGATATCGGCGAGTCGATCCTGGTCGAAACCTTCGTCGTCGTCGTCATTGGCGGCGTCGGGTCGTTTCCCGGCGCGGTGTTGGGCGGATTGATCGCCGGTGAGATCCTCAGCCTGACGTCGATGATCAATCCAGCCTATTCGCAGGTCATGCTGTTCGCGGTGATGACGCTGGTGCTCGTCGTGCGCCCGCACGGGTTGCTCGGAACGCAGGGGCGAGCCTGACCATGAAAGCGCGCGCAAAAGGCGTCCGGGCGCTGGCTCCGGAAGCGGTGACGGCGCTCGGTCTCGCCATCGCTCCATTCGTGCTGCCGTTCGTCGGCTTTGTGCCGGACACGATGAACCGCATCCTCGTGTTGGGGCTGTTCGGCGTCGGCTTCGACCTGCTGTTCGGCTATGCGGGGCTGCTGTCGTTCGGCCAGTCGGCGTTCTTCGGCACCGGCGGCTTCGTGGCGGCCTACCTGTTGACCCAGATGGGCCTGTCGAACGTGATCCTCGGCCTGGTGATCGGCACGCTGGCGGCCGCGGTCGCCGGCTTTCTGGTCGGCCTGATCGCGTTGCGGCGCACCGGAATCTATTTCGCGATGATCACGGTCGCCATCGCGGAAGTATTCTTCTTCATGGAGAATTCGCCGCTGTCGGACTTCACCGGCGGCGAGAACGGCCTGCCCGGCGTGCCCCCGCCGACCTTCTATCTCGGATTTGCGACCATTCACGTGACCAGCGGCTGGTCGATGTACGGCTTTCTGGCCGTCTGTTACTTCCTCGGCATTGTCGTTGCGCGCCGGATTGTCGCTTCGCCGGTCGGCCGCATCTTGTCGGCCATCCGCGACAACCCCCTGCGCGCGGCCGCGGTGGGCCACGACGTTCACGCCTATAAGCTGCTCGCCTTCGTCATCGCCGCCGCTTATGCCGGCGTCGCCGGCGGCCTGCTCGGCGTCCTCCAGGGCTACATGCCGCCCGACGCGTTCTCCTTCGACACGTCGGGCCAATTGATCATGCAGACTGTGATCGGAGGGCTGGGCACGCTGTTCGGGCCGCTGGTCGGGGCTGCGGTATGGCTGTATCTGCGCGACTTTCTGCAGGGCGGCCTCGGGCTGGGCGCTTCGTGGAAACTGGCGCTCGGCGTCGTATTCGTTCTCCTCGTCTGCTTCCTGCGGCGCGGAATCATCGGGGGCATCAGCGATCTCGTTGTGTTTGCGCGCAACCGCGCCGGAGGCGCCGTCGCGACCGAGGACCCGACGGACGTCGAATTGATCGGCGAAGGTCGGGCGGTCGCACTCGGCGCGGCCGCAAGCTCGTCACCCGCCGCGCCGCTTCCGCAGAGGCGCGGCGACGGCGACCGCTCCGGTCCGGTTCTTCAGGCCAAGGGCTTGGTCAAGCGATACGGCGGCCTGCTCGCCAACAACGGAATCGATTTCTCTGTCGAGCGCGGCGAGCTGCGCGGCGTCATCGGGCCGAACGGCGCGGGCAAGACCACTTTCTTCAAGATGCTGACCTGCGAGGTCCATCCGACCGCCGGCTCGATCGTCTTCGAAGGACGCGACATCACCGGCCTCGGGGTCACCAAGGTTTGTCAGCTCGGGCTCACCAAAAGCTACCAGGTCAATCAATTGTTCACCCGCCTGACGGCGCGCGAGAACGTCATGATTTCGGCTCTGGCGGAGCGCCGCGGCAGCTTTCGCCTCGATATGCTGCGCGATCTCTCGCGCATTCGGGGGCTCGAGGAGCAGGTCGAGGAGACGTTGCGGGCGGTCGAATTGACCAAGCGCGCCGACGTGCCCGTGTCCGGTCTCGCCTATGGCGAGAAGCGCCGCCTCGAAATCGGGCTCGCCCTGGCGACTTCGCCCAGCCTTCTCCTGCTCGACGAGCCGCTGGCCGGAATGAGCCCGCACGAGCGCTCCGAGACCGTGAAACTGCTGAAATCGATCAGCAAGGGCCGCACCACCATCGTCATCGACCACGACATGGACGCCTTGTTCGAACTTGTGGAGCGGGTCACCGTCCTGCAGCAGGGACGCATTCTCGTCGAGGGAACGCCTGACGAGATCAAGAGCAACGCCGCCGTGCAGGAAGCTTATCTCGGCGGGGTTCTCGAATCATGAGCCTTCTCCAGGTCGAGGCCCTCAACAGCTACTACGGCGATTCGCACATCCTCTTCGACGTCTCCATGCGCGTCGAGCGCGACGAGGTCGTGGCGCTGCTCGGCCGCAACGGGGCCGGCAAGAGCACCACTTTGAAGAGCCTGATGGGCGTGGTGCGCCCGCGCAGCGGCTCTGTGATCTTCGACGGGGTCGATTTCGCCGGGCGGCCCAGCCATACGATCGCCCGGAGCGGCATGCAGCTCGTTCACGAGGAGCGCCGCATCTTTGGCAGTCTTAATGTCGAGGAAAACCTCGTTCTCGCCGGGCTGACCGCCCCGAAGGCGTGGTCGCTCGGGCGGATCTACGAAATGTTTCCGCGGCTGAAAGAGCGCCGCGAGAGCCGCGGAACCGATTTGTCGGGCGGCGAGCAGCAGATGCTGGCGATCGCGCGCGCGCTCGTCCGCGACCCCAAGATCCTGCTGCTCGACGAGCCGTTCGAGGGATTGGCGCCGGTCATCGTGCGCGATCTCGTGGCTGCGTGCCGCAATCTGGCGGCGGCGGGACAGACGATCGTCCTCGTCGAACAAAATCTCGCGGCGACGCTCGCGCTGGCGCAGCGCGTCTATATCATCAACAATGGACACATCGTCCATGAAGGCGCGGCGGCCGAGTTGCGTGGGCGGCCGGAGATCCTGCAACGCTATCTCGGCGTGTGACCCGATTGGGTCGCCAATCGCCGCAACGCCAAGCGTCGATGCCGCCTGCAAGCGCATAGGCGCTCTTTATTGCTCGGAAGCCTGAAAAGGCGCAGTCTCGCCGGAATATCCGCGGGCGTCCGGCGAAGCCGCGCGGCGATAAGGGAGGTGCACATGCCCAAGGTCAAAGCGAACGGCATTACGATCAACTATGAAAGCCAAGGCTCCGGGGAGCCGCTGGTCCTTATTCCCTTCCTCGCCGCCGACAACGCCTGTTACGCCTTCCAGGTCTCCGATTACGCCAAGCATTTCACCTGCATTTCCGTCGATCCGCGCGGCGCGGGGGAGACCGACAAGCCGGACGGCGTCTATTCGATGGAATTGTTCGCCGACGACATCGCCGCGCTCATGCAGGCGATCGGCGTGGAGCGCGCCCATGTGAGCGGCCTTTCGCTCGGCGCGGCGACGGGACTGTGGCTCGCCGCCAAACATCCGCGCCTCGTCAAGTCGCTATCGTTGCACAGCGGCTGGCCCAAGACCGACCCGTTCCTCAAGACCGTCGCCGAAGGCTGGCAGAGCATCGCCAAGGGCCTGGACAGCGTCACGGAAATGGTCATCCAAGGCATATTTCCCTATTGCTTCACGCCGGAGTTCTATTCGGCCAAAACGGATTACATCGACCAGCTCGCGGCGTTCGTGCGCAGCCGGCCGAAGCAGCCGTTCGACGCTTTCATCCGGCAGTCGAACGCGGTGATCGCGCATGACGCGCTGACCCAGCTCGCCCGCATCGAGGCCCCGACCCAGATCACCTTCGGCCGCCACGACGTCGCGTGCTCGCTCCGCTTCGCCGACCCCATGAAGAACGGCATCAAGCGAAGCGAACTTCTGGTGTTCGAGGGCTGCGCCCACGCGCCCATTTATGAGAGCGTGGCGGAGTTCAACGAGAAGACCTTGAGTTTCCTGAGCCGCCATAGCGGCTAGAGCGGATTTCAGCCGCCTCTGTCATTGCCGCGAAAAGCAGGAATGACAGAGGCCACGACGACGGTCTACCCGAAGCGAAAGCCCGAGATCGTCTTGCCGCCGATCACATCGCGAAAACTGTGCTCGCCCGCGCTGTCGCCGGCGGCGCCCGCCGCCACCATCAACGGAATGAGATGCTCCTCGCGCGGGTGGCAGTCGCGCGCGGCGGGCGCCTCGCTCCAGCGGATCAAGCGCGCCTCCCGCGTCGCCGGGTCGCACTTGGTCACGGTCTCGTCGAGCCACGCGTCGAACGTCTCCGAGGCTTTACCGTCGCCGTCCCGGAAGTGCCTGAGATCGTGAAAGCTCATGCCGCTGCCGACGATCGCGATCCCCTGGTCGCGCAGCGGCGCCAGCGCCTTGCCCATTGCGACATGGTGCGCGGGATCAAGGTCGCCGCGCAGCGACAACATCACGACAGGGATGCGCGCCTCGGGATCGACGATCAGGAACGGCACGAAGACGCCGTGGTCGAACCCGCGCTTGTCGTCCTCGCCGACGGGCAAGCCCGCCGCCTCGAGCAATCGTTTGACGTCGGCCGCCACACTGGGCTCGCCCGGAGCGGGGTAACTTAGCTTGTAGGTGTGCTCGGGAAAGCCGTAATAGTCGAACAGCATGCCCGGCGCCTTGGCGGTGCTCACCGTGGCGCGCGGCTCCTCCCAATGTGCGGTGACGACGACGAACGCCTTCGGCCGCTCCGGCAAGCTCTTGACGACCCCCGCGAGATAGTCCCGCAGCCCGTCCCAGGCGTGCGGCCCGAAAGGCGGCGGAAACTCGATCCAGAAGCACGGCCCGCCGCCGTGCGGCAGGAAAAGGGCGGGTTGGCGAACCGTGGTCATGTGCGCCTCGACGTTCGTTTTTCGACAGTCACCGGTCCGGCGTTAGCGCGTGGATCGGCGCAAGTCCATGGCGTATCAGCTCAGACATGCTTGCACGCGCGCAAGCCTGGCAAGTCCTGCTGACATGCCGGCACGATAGCCTATCTCATGACTCGGCGCCATTTACCGACCCGAGTCCGCAGCGTCTGTTTATCATGACGCAATGACGGGCTCCTTTCGGGCATGTCCCAGTTTGAAGGGATGAACCGAGTAGGGCATCGAAGACGCATCATCGCCCAACGTGTCGAGAGACCCGACGCTGCCGGATTTCCGCCTGTTCGAAGTCTTCCTCGAGCCAACCTGCCCCTATTCGGTGAAAGCTTTCGGCAAGCTCGACGAGACGCTGGCTATGGCGGGCGAGGACCGGATCACCATCAAGATCCGACTGCAATCCCAACCCTGGCACATGTATTCCGGCGTGATCGTGCGTTGCATTCTGGCGGCGTCGACGTCGCCGGGGGGCAAGGAAGCGGCCATGGCGGCGGTCGCGGCGCGCCGTGAAGAGTTTGAATTCGCCGGCCATTGCAGCGGCCCCAATATGGACGCCACGCCGAATGACATCGTCGCCCGGCTGGAGGCCCACGGCGGCTTAAAGCTGGCCAGCGCCTTCGCTAGCCACTTTCACCCAAGTTGAGACGATCGAGGTGACCGTCGCAAATCGGACCCTCTGCGGACGCTCGCGGCGTTGCAAGATGACGACTTATGCGTGACCTTGATCGTGAGGTGTGACAGTGAGGCCCGTTGCCGCTCGTAAAAGTCTATGCGGACCGTGGCAGCATCCGGTGGAGAACATCGTCCTTCAGAACATAATGATGCGCCAAAGCTGCGCAGGCGTGCAGGAACGCAAGACCAACCAAGACGTTGGAGGCGAGGCCATGCCAGTTAGTTATGGGCCGGCGCAAGTCGGCCTCGCCGAGTTGCGGTAGACTAAAGAGCCCAAAGAGGGTGTAGCCCCGCAAAAAGGCGTTTACGACACCCAGAGCGACGACGATCAGCAGAAGCGCGTACAGCGCGTAGTGCGTCGCTTCGGCCAATAGACGAAGGACGCCAGAGTCGGCCGCAGGCAACTGGCGGCCTCTAAGACCGCGCCATAGAATTCGCAATATCAACCCGACCGCAATTGTGAAGCCGAGAACAACGTGAACCGACCAGTAATTGGATCGGACTGTGCCCCGAGGAATCCAATCAGCGGTTTGTCCGATGATCCACAGTACTCCCACCGAGACCGCTGTGAACCAATGCAACGCAATGGTGGTGGTGTCGTATTTCATTGCGATCCTTTCTGAAGGCGATCCGAAACGGGAGCTTGTCGATGGGGTGCTACGATGTGTTGATCAAATCTGGCAGACGGTCGTCCCAGTCCAATTCGACCTCGAAGTATGGGACGCCAGCGTAAGAGCCTGCGAACGACAGCTTTCCCCGCCTGCGACGATCCGTTGATGGCGCGAACGGCCGCAATCAACCCAACCGGGCGCTACCCGGTGATGGGGCCAACTGGTGCAATCGACTCATCCGAGACGTTCAGTATGGGATCGCCAAGAGGCCGAACGGCCCGAATCCGCAACGGCCGTCAGTCCGGCTCGCGTTGATAATAGTCTTCACCCTCATGATGGTGATAAGGCCTCCAATCATATGGCGGGCCCCCCTCGTCGTGATGATGGTGGTGGCGATAGCAGTAGCGCGGCTGACCGGGGATCGGCTCGCCGCTCGTGTTGAAGCAACATCCGTCCGGCCTACAGAGCGTGCGAGCGGAAGCGCTTGGAGCGCCGAGCAACGCCGCCGACAAGGCCGCGAGGGCGACCAGCAAAGAACTTCGAGCGACGATCACCAGCACCTCCTTATCGGGATAATATGCCTTCTTATCATGACATTACGACTCGCCATCATACGAATTGGTAATCGAGCGGCCATGTTCTGGCCAAGAACTTTAGGCCCCTCGGGTGCGCGCGACGAGACTCCTTAGTGTGACGCCCCCATGGGCGCTGAGCTGCCCTAAAGGCGAGATGCCGTCTACGTCCGCTCTCCCCCCAAAGCCGATGGGCGTAGCGGGAACCAATCGTCAGATTTTCGATGCTAGGTCAGCCCGGCTACGCCGCCATAAAGCCCAAGCGCGATCACAACCGCGCAAACGCCGATCAGGACCTTGAGATAGATGCCGCGCGGGCGCAGCGGGGCCGGCAGCGCCGTCACCGCCAAGGCGACGAGGAACCCGATCACCAGCGGCAACAGGAAGGCGTTCAGCACCTGCGCCGCGATGTTGAGCCAGACGATATCCCGAACGAACCCGACGAGGGTGGCGGCGCCGACGACGGCGGCCGCATAGACGCCGTAGAACCACTTTGCCGCGAACGGGTGATATTCCAGGGAGTGCTTGTAGCCGGCGACCTCCCCTACTCCCCAGGCCAGCGCCAGCGAGGAGACGATGGCGGCGACCAGCGAGGCGCCGAGCACGCCGACGCTGAAGACCAGCCGCCCGAAATCTTCGCCGAGAAGCGGCGACAGCGCCTTGCTGATCTCGCCGACGCTGTCGAGGCCCGTCGAGGCGCCGCCGGAGGCCAGCGTCGCCGCCCCCGCCACCAGCACCGCGCCGGTCAGGCACTGCGTGAGCAATGCGCCGAACGCCGTATCCCAGCGGGCGACGCCGAGGTGATCGGGCCGCAGTTCTTTGTCGGCAATGGCGGACTGCTGATAGAAGATCATCCAGGGATTGAAACTCGCGCCGATGATCGCGGCGGCCATGAACAGGAACCGGTGGTTGCCCAGCGGCAGATCGACCACATCCCTCGCCAAGGCCTCGACCTTCGGCTGCGCCGCCCAAGCGACGACGAAAAAGGCGAGTTCGAACAGGCCGATGACGATCGCCGTGCGCTCGACGCGCCGATAGGAGCCGGTGGCGACCACCGCGAGCAACGCCGCCGCGGCTAGCGGCAAGGTCAGGCCGCGCGATACGCCGTAGAGTTCTCCGATCCCCGCCACGCCGGTGAATTCGGTAATCAGCGAGCCGATGACCGCCGCCGCCAAACCCGCGGTCGACAGCCACGCCCACCCGACGCCGAAGCGCTCCCGGATCAGTTCGCCATGGCCGCGACCCGTGTGCAGGCCGAGCCGCACCGTCAGTTCCTGCACCATGTAGAGCATCGGGGCGAGCAGCAGCAGCAGCGGCAGCAGCCGGTAGCCCCACTCAGCGCCCGCCTGGGCGCCGGTGACGACGTTGCCGGCGTCGGTGTCGGCCAACATCACCAGGAGGCCCGGTCCCCAGGCGGCGATCCACCCCAGCGGCGCGCCGGTTTTCGCGTGCGGTCGGGCTACGCCGTCCATGCTGCCGCCCTCTCGGGGAAGTCGCTAAGTCCATAATGACTGACGCTCGCGCCGGCAAGGCGCGAAAAGTCGGACGGGCGCGCTCAGCGCGGCGGACACTCGCGTCGACGCGACTTGCAAGCCCTTGGGAACACTGCGCCGCGCCGAAAACGACGACAGCTCGCCTTACTTTCTCCCCGCCGCCGCAATCGCCGACGCGAGGTCCGCGTTCGGCTGCTTTTTGCAATAGTCGATGACCTCGGCCATCACGGCGGTCGCCTCGCGGTCGCCGCTGCCGAGCGCCGCGGGTCCCTTCACGCCGGCGAGATAGCCCTGCAGGAAAGCCTTCAGCTGCGCGTAATAGGGAGGACTCGTTTCGACATAATCCGTAACGAGGTCGCAGGACATGACGCCGATGGGTTGAGGCAGGTCGGCCGCCGCCGGGGAAACCAGCGTCACAGAAAGAAGCGCGACGCTGACGGCAACCGGCTTTACAATGACCATCGCGTGCACTCCATTCATGGCGGCTTCTCCCGCGCCAGGCGCTTCAATTCGTAGAGCGCGGCTTGCGCCTCGCGCGGCGTCATATCATCGAGATCGATCTGGTCCAATGCTTCGCGCACCGGATCGGGGCCGGGCGGCGGCGGCGGTTCATAGGAAAATAAAGGCAGCGCATCGAGGCTGGAGAGCGCCGCGCCCGCGTGCTTGGTCGCCTCGAGTTCGGCGAGAACCGCGCGGGCGCGCCTGACCACCGCGGCGGGCAGACCCGCCAGCTTGGCGACCTGGATGCCGTAGGACCGGTCCGCCGCGCCGGGGATGACTTCGTGCAGGAAAACGAGCGCGCCCTTCCACTCGCTGACCCGCATCGTCAGGTTGAACAGCCGCGGCAGCGTCTGGGCGAGCTGCGTCAATTCGTGGAAATGCGTGGCGAACAAGGTGCGCGAGCGATTGACCGCGTTGAGATGCTCGACGCAGGCGAAGGCGATCGAAAGACCGTCGAAGGTCGCGGTGCCCCGGCCGATCTCGTCGAGGATGACCAGGGAGCGCTGGGTCGCCTGATTGAGAATCGCCGCTGTCTCGACCATTTCGACCATGAAGGTCGAGCGGCCGCGCGCGAGATCGTCAGCCGCGCCGACGCGCGAGAACAATCGATCGACGACGCCGATATGGACGCGCCGCGCCGGCACGAACGCGCCCATCTGCGCCAGCGCCGCGATCAGCGCGTTCTGGCGCAGAAAGGTCGACTTGCCCGCCATGTTGGGGCCGGTCACCAGCGCGATCCGTCCGCCCTCGCCCGCTTCGCCGGAGAGATCGCAGGCGTTGGCGACGAAAGGCTCGCCGCGACGCGCCAGCGCCGCCTCGACCACGGGATGCCGGCCGCCCTCGATCGTGAAGGCAAGGGAACCATCGACATGAGGGCGGACCCAATCGCGCAGAACCGCGAGTTCGGCGAGCGCGGCGGCGACGTCGATCTCAGCCAGCGCAGCGCCCAGGCCGCGCAGCGTTTCGCTCTGCGCGAGGCACCCCTGCCGCAGCCGCTCGAAGGCTTCCAGTTCGAGCGCCAGCGCGCGGTCCGCCGCCGAGGCGATGCGCGCTTCCAGATCGATCAGCGCGTTGGTGGTGAAGCGCATCGCCCCGGCCATCGTCTGGCGATGGATGAAGGTCGCGCTATGGGGCGCCTTCAGCAGCGCTTCGCCCGGCGCCTGCGGGGTCTCGATGTAATAGCCGAGGAAATTGTTGTGTTTGATCTTGAGCTGGCGCGTCCCCGCTTCCTCAGCGTAGCGCGCCTGCATCTCGGCGACGACGCGGCGGCTTTCATCGCGCAACGCGCGCGCCTCGTCGAGCTCGGCCGAGGCCCCGGCGCGCACAAAGCCGCCGTCGCGCTTGTTGAGCGCCAAGTCCTCCGCGAGCGCCTGAGAAAGATCGCGCGCCAGGGCGCCGTCGTCCTCGCGCAGGCGAGCGAGGCTGCGCTGCAACGCCGGCGACAGGGCTTCGACCGAGGCGAGCGTTTGCGCGATCGAAGCGCCTGCCGCCAATCCGTCGCGCAGAGCGGCGAGATCGCGCGGCCCGCCGCGATCGAGGCTGAGACGCGACAGCGCCCGCAGGAAATCCGGAGTGGCGCCGAGGGCCTTGCGCAAGGCGCCGCGAAGCGCCGGCGCCTCGACGAGAAAGGCCAGCGCGTCGAGCCGATCGTTGATCTCATTGGGGTCGGTGAGCGGGCTGGCCAGGCGTTCGCCGAGCAGGCGTGCGCCGGCTGGCGTCGCGGTCATGTCGATGTTGGCGAACAGCGACCCCGCGCGCTCGCCCGAGAGCGTGCGCGTGAGTTCGAGATTGGCGCGCGTCGCGGCGTCGATTTCGAGTCCCGAGCCGCGCGCGCGCCGAGTTGGCGGCGCGAGCCGTGGCGTGGCGTCGATCTGGGTGCGCTTGACGTAGCGTAGCGCAAGCGCGGCGGCGGCGATCTCCGCGCGGGTGAACTGGCCGAAGCCGTCCAGCGTCTCGACGCCGTAGAACTCGCACACCGCCTGCTCGGTCGTCGCGGCGTCGCCGGCATCGCGCCCGAGCGGCGTCGCGGCGACCCTCGTCTCCGCGATCAGCCGCGAAAAGCCGGAATCATCGAACAGAACTTGCGGCGCAACGATCTCGCTCGGTTCGAGACGAGCGATTTCCAGGTTCAGGCCGGCTTCCTCGACCTCGCTCAAACTGAAGGAGCCGGTCGAGATGTCGAGCGCCGCCAGGCCGTAGGCCGCGCGCCCTTCGGACCGGACGCGTTGAACCGCGAGAAGAACATTGGCGCGCCCGGGCTCCAGCAGCCGTTCCTCGGTGATCGTCCCCGGCGTAACCAGCCGCACCACGCCACGCTTGACCACCGATTTGGCGCCGCGCTTCTTGGCCTCCGCCGGGTCTTCGAGTTGCTCGCAGACAGCGACGCGATGGCCGAGCGCTATGAGGCGCTGGAGGTAGTCGTCGGCGCGCTCGATCGGCACGCCGCACATCCGGATGTCTTCGCCCTCGTGCTTGCCCCGCTTGGTCAGCACGATGCTCAGCGCCCGGCTGGCGATCTCCGCGTCGTCGAAGAACAATTCGTAGAAGTCGCCCATCCGGTAGAACAGCAGACAATCCGGATTGGCCGATTTGATCTCGAGATATTGCGCCATCATCGGGGTCGGGCGCGACGCGGCGAGTTCGGGCGGCAGGCGATTGGCGGGGGCGTCCATGCCGGCGAGCCTAGCAAATCGGCGCCCGCCGCGCAGGGGCGCGCGGCTGGATATCCACGTCGATGAGCGGCCGCGATCAATTCGGCGGGGAAGTCCTCGCGTCCCGCCGCGCCTTCATCGCCTTCGCCGCCATCGTGTAGCCGCCGCCCGCGCCGTCGACGAAATGCACATGACCGCGATCGGTGATCGACGGCGCGAAGCAGGTCAGCAAGGCGTTGCTTTGCCGGAAAGCCCCGTAATCCGCGAACTCCTCGGCGGCGGCGAGCCGCGCCTCGAGCGCCTCGGCGAATTCGGGCGAGCAATCGAGCGTCATGCGCAATCCGTCGTCGAATTTGCGAAAGTCGGCGTTGGCGGCGAGGTCGCTGGCGTAGAGCGCCGAATCGAACTTGCCCGCCCGGAGCCGGAGCCCAAAGAAGACGAGCGCGAGCAGATAACTCCGGACGGCCGCAACGCGGGCTCGCCCCCGGGAAATGCCCGACGCCGTCACGGCGACGGTTTCCAGCGCGATCGCGGGGCCCGGCTCTCGCAGCGCCAGGCTCCCGACGGTGATGGGTCGCCCGCCATCCGCCGCGCTGAGCGCGGCGCGCACGACCTCGTCGACGAGCGCCGCGAACCTCGGGTCGTCGCCGCGCGGGGCGACGATCACCGACAGAATGAGCCCGTGCTTGGCGGGCGCGACGCTCCAGCGGCACGAAAGGTTGGAAAGGTCGGGGCGCGCGCCCGGTGGGGCGGCGTCGAGCGCATATTCGCCACGTTTGGCCTGAGCTTCGAACCAAGCGAGGCCCCCGCCGGCGAACATCGCGTAGGCGCAATGCGGCGACGCTCCGTAGCGCGCCACCCTGACATCGCGTCCGGCCGACCGGATCGCGCCGACCGGCATCATGGCGACGCGGAGTTCGATCTGAAACTCCTCACGAGCGAAGGCCGCCATCGCCTTCAGCGCCTCGGCCGCGATGGGAGCGTCGGCCGGGCCAACCGCGAAACTCGCGCCGTCGCCGCCGAATACGAATGGGAACGGCCGCTGTTCCAACGCGTTGGCGACGCTGGCTATCACGCCGGCGCCGACCATGTTCACCGCCTTGTAGCGCCCTTGGGCGACGGCCAGCGTCGAGCCTACGACATCCGAAAATCCCACGACCCAATCGTCCGGCAGAGCGCGATAATTCTCGGGCTTCACCGCTTCCGCGAAATCATAGAACACCGGGATCGAGGCGTAGAAGTCGGGATCTTCTATGGTCATGGGAGTCCCCCGCCCGTCCCCGGCGGCCGGACCGCATGTTAGCCTAAGACGAAGCGTCTGGGCTGGAAAAGTCACGCGGTTGACGAAGCGCGCCCTGGATCAGCGGCCCGGGTCCCCCGCCGAGCGCTGCGCGGCTCCCTGCCTTGATCGCCGTTCGCACGAATTCCTTCGCCTCGCCGACAGCTTCGGCCAGTTCCAGCCCGAGGACGAATTGCGCGGCGATCGCGCTGGAGAGTGTGCAGCCCGTGCCGTGCAAGTTGCGCGAGGCGAGGCGAGGCGCCGCGAAACGTTGGACCGCCTCCGGCGTAACGAGAAGGTCGACCGCTTCGCCGCTATCGAGATGGCCGCCCTTCATCAGCACGGCGCGCGGCCCTAATAACAGCAGAGCCGCGCCCTGGCGCGCCATCTCCGCTTCGTCATGCGCCGGCGGTGAGCCGAGCAGCGCCCCGGCTTCGGCAAGGTTAGGCGTCAGGCAATCGACTAGCGGCAGCAGCCGCGCCTTCACCGTCTCGACGAAGCCGGCGCCGGCGAGCGCGTCGCCGGACGAGGCGATCATGACGGGATCGTAAATGACGAAGGCCTTCATCCGGCCCTTCGCGCCCCCTCTCCCGCCCGCGGGAGAGGGCCGGGGCGAGGGGTTGCCGCCGAGACTTCTCCGCCACCGCCTCGACGATCTCTGCGCTGCCCAACATGCCGATCTTGATCGCGGCGACATCGAAATCGGCGAGGACCGCCTCGATCTGCGCGGCGACGATTTTTCCCGGCGCAAGGTGGATCGCGCTGACGCCGAGCGTGTTCTGCGCGGTGAGCGCGGTGAGCGCGCTCGCGCCGTAGACGCCGAGCGCGGCGAAGGTCTTCAGGTCGGCCTGGATTCCAGCGCCGCCACCCGAGTCCGAGCCTGCGATCGTCAGCGCGATGGGCGCGCGCTTCATCACGGCGCGCGAGTCGCGGCGAGCCATTGGCGCGTGCGCGCCTCCGGGTCGGCGTTGAGCGTGATGTCGGTGACGACCGCGGCGCTGTCGGCCCCGGCGGCGAGACACAAAACGGCGCGCTCGACGTTGAGGCCGCCGATCGCGACCAGAGGAATCGCGCCGATGCGGCGCTTCCATTCGCCGATGCGCTCGAGGCCCTGGGGAGCGAACGGCATCGCCTTCAGGATCGTCGGATAGATCGGCCCGAGCGCGATGTAGTCGGGCGCCAACGCCAGGGCCCGTGTGAGTTCGGCGTCGTCATGCGTGCTGACGCCAACCTTCAGCCCGTGGGCGCGGATGGTCGGCAGGTCGGCATTGTCGAGATCGCCTTGGCCGAGGTGGATGAAGTCGGCGCCGACCTCAATCGCGACGCGCCAATAATCGTTGACGATGAGCTGCGCGCCGGCAGCGCGGCAGACAGCCAGCGCCTCGCGCGTCTCGGCGAGAATGGTCGCCTCATCCTTGTCCTTCACGCGCAATTGCACGAGCCGCGCGCCGACGCCGACCAGCCGCGCGACCCAGGCGGCGGAATCGACGATGGAGTAGAAGCGGTCGAGGCGCGCACTGCCGCCGCTCACGTCAACGCCGCCTTGCCGACGACTGGAGTCGACGGCGCGGCCATGTCGCGGGGCGTCATCGGACCGGCGCGGTAAGCCGTGCGGCCGGCCTCGACCGCTTGGGCGAAGGCCTTCGCCATTGCAGCGGGATCGCCGGCTTTGGCGACCGCGGTGTTGAGCAGCACCGCGTCGTAGCCGATTTCCATCGCCGCCGCGGCGTGCGAGGGCAAGCCGATGCCGGCGTCGACGATGAGCGGAACGTCGGGGAAGTGGGCGCGCAGGGCGCGCAGGCCGAACAGGTTGTTGAGCCCCCTGCCCGAGCCGATCGGCGCGCCCCAGGGCATCAGCACCTTGCAACCCGCCGCGATCAAGCGCTCGGCGACGACGAGATCCTCCGTCATATAGGGGAAGACCTCGAAGCCTTCGTCGGCCAAAACCCGCGCCGCTTCGACGAGGCCGAACACGTCGGGCTGCAACGTATCGGCCTCGCCGATCACTTCGAGCTTGATCCAGTTGGTGGCGAAGACTTCGCGCGCCATCCGCGCGGTCGTCAGCGCCTCCTTGACGCTGTAGCAGCCCGCGGTGTTGGGCAGCACGCGCACGCCAAGATCGCGGATGAGGCCCCAAAAGTCCTGGCCCTCGCGCAGACGCGCCGCTTCCCGGCGCAGCGACACGGTCACCACTTCCGCGCCAGCCGCCCGCACGGCGTCGCCGAGGATCGCCGGCGAAGGATATTGCGCCGTGCCGAGCAGCAGGCGGGACGAGAGTTCGACGCCGTAGAGCTCCATGTGTTCAGTCTCCGAAACCTCAACCACCCTGTCGCGGCGCGACGATCTCGATGCGGTCGCCCTCGCTCAGCAGCGTGTTCTCCCTCGCCCGGGCGGGCACGAAATCGCCGTTGAGCGCCGTCGCGACGACCGCGTCGGCATAGTCCAGCGCTTGCATCGCCGCGGCGAGAGTCGCAGCTTCGACGTCGCGCTCGACGCCGTTGACGATCAGCTTCACGCCGCCGCCTCCTCCTGTCCGAGCGCCAGCGCCGCCGCGCGCGCGGCGAAGTCGGGCGCGAGCAGATAGCCGTGGCGATAGAAGCCGTTGACGTAGATGCGCCCGTTCTTGGCGACGATGCGCGGCTCGTTGTCGGGGAAGGCGGGCCGCACGTCGGCGCGCATCTCGACGATCTCGGCCTCGCCGAAGGCCGGATGCAACGCGTAGGCCGCGCTCAGCAGCTCGATCGCCGAGCGCACGCTGATCGCGCCCTTGTCGGCGCTTTCGATCATCGTCGCGCCGATCATGAAGAGGCCGTCGGCGCGCGGCACGACGTAGAGGGGGATGCGCGGATGCAGCAGGCGCACGCTGCGCCGCAAGGAAATCTCGCGGCTGCGCACCAGCAGCATCTCGCCGCGCACGCCGCGCATCTCCTTGAAATCGGGACGGGCGAAAAAGCCGCGGCAATCCAGCACGACGCCCTTCTTCTCGACCGCTTCGCCGTCGACGCCGAAGCGCAGGATTGCGCCGCGCGCGATCAGATCATCGTGCAGGGCGCGCAGCGCGACGCGCGGATCGACGTGGCCCTCGCTGGCGAAAAACAGCCCCTTGCCGAAACGTCCGGCAAGGTCCGGCTCCAGAGCGGCGATGCGCGCCTCGTCGACGCGCTCGTGCGCCCGCGTGCGCGCGGCGAAGCGATCGACTTCGCCGACGTCGCGCGGCGCGGCTACGACCAAAGTGCCCTCGCGGGCGACGCTCGGCGCGTGGCGCGCCCACCAGTCGATCGCCTTGGCGCCGCGCTCCACCACGGAAGCCGGCGCGCTCTCGCCCTCGCAGTAGGGCGCGAGCATGCCGCCGGCGAGCCATGAGGCGTTGCCGCCGAGCTCGGGCGAGCGCTCGATCAGCGTCACCTTGGCGCCGCGCTCGACGAGCTCGGTCGCGGTCGCCAGTCCGACGACGCCGGCGCCGATGACCGTCGCCTCCATCGCCCTACTCCGCCGCCTTCACGTAGAGCGCGCCGCCCTGTTCGAGGAATTCGCGCGATTTTTCCTCCATGCCGGCCATTGCCGCGGCTTCGGCGCGAAGGTCCTGCGTGATCTTCATCGAGCAGAATTTGGGGCCGCACATCGAGCAGAAATGCGCGACCTTGTGGCTGTCCTTGGGCAAGGTCTCGTCGTGGAATTTGCGCGCCGTGTCGGGATCGAGCGAAAGGTTGAACTGATCCTCCCAGCGGAAGTCGAAGCGCGCCCGCGACACCGCGTCGTCGCGCAGCTGCGCCGCCGGATGGCCCTTGGCGAGATCGGCCGCGTGGGCGGCGATGCGATAGGTGATGACGCCGGTCTTGACGTCGTCGCGGTCGGGCAGGCCGAGATGCTCTTTCGGCGTGACGTAGCAGAGCATCGCCGTGCCGAACCAGCCGATCATCGCCGCGCCGATGCCCGAGGTGATGTGGTCGTAGCCCGGCGCGATGTCGGTGGTCAGCGGCCCGAGCGTATAGAACGGCGCCTCGCCGCACTCGCGAAGCTGCTTTTCCATGTTGACCTTGATCTTGTGCATCGGCACGTGGCCGGGGCCTTCGATCATCACCTGGCAGCCCTTGTCCCAGGCGACCTTGGTGAGTTCGCCGAGCGTCTCCAGTTCGGCGAATTGCGCGGCGTCGTTGGCGTCGGCGATCGAGCCGGGACGCAGGCCGTCGCCGAGCGAGAAGGAGACGTCGTATTTGCGCATGATGTCGCAGATGTCGCCGAAATGCTCATAGAGGAAGCTCTCGCGGTGGCCGGCGAGGCACCAGCGCGCCATGATCGAGCCGCCGCGCGAGACGATGCCGGTGACGCGATTGGCGGTGAGCGGGACATAGGCGAGACGCACGCCGGCGTGGATGGTGAAATAGTCGACGCCCTGCTCGGCCTGCTCGATCAGCGTATCCTTGAACACTTCCCAATCGAGCTTGAGCGGATCGCCGTCGACCTTCTCCAGCGCCTGATAGATCGGCACCGTGCCGATCGGCACCGGCGAGTTGCGCAGGATCCAGGAGCGGATGTTGTGGATGTTGCGGCCGGTCGAGAGGTCCATCACCGTGTCGGCGCCCCAGCGGATCGCCCAGACCATTTTCTCGACTTCCTCGGCGACGCCGGAGCTCACCGCGCTGTTGCCGATGTTGGCGTTGACCTTGACGAGGAAATTGCGGCCGATCGCCATCGGCTCGAGTTCGACGTGATTGATGTTGGCGGGAATGATCGCGCGGCCGCGCGCCACTTCCGCGCGCACGAATTCCGGCGTGATGAACTCGGGGATCGCCGCGCCGAAACTCTCGCCGTCGGCGAGCCGCGCCTCGGCGTCTTCGAGCGCCGCCTCGCGCGCGAGGTTCTCGCGATGCGCGACATAGATCATCTCCTCGGTGACGATGCCGGCGCGGGCGAATTCGTATTGCGTCACGAGCTGGCCGGCAGCGCCGGCGCGCAAAGTGCGGGTCGCCGGGCAATGCGGCGCGAGCCGCTCGGCCGAGACGTGGCCGTTGTCCTCGGGCTTGACGGCGCGACCTTCGATCGCGCCATAGCCGCGCTTGGCGATCCAGCCTTCGCGCACCGGCTTGAGACCGGCGTTGAGATCGATCAGCGAGTCGGCTTCGGTATAGGGGCCGGAGGGGTCGTAGACGCGCACCGGCGGCTCGCTCGCGTCGCTCAAGACGATTTCGCGGAACGGCACGGCGATGTCGGCGCAGCCCTTGGGGGCGGCGTAGACCTTGCGCGAACCGGCGATCGGCCCGGTGGTGACGCTCTGCGGCGCCGTCGTCGTCTTGATCTTGGCGAGTTCGTTCATGGCCTAGCCTCCGCTTCGCTCCCCATGCTGGCGAAGGAGGAAAGGCGCGGCGATACGAATCCGCGAGCCTCGTCCCTTCGCCGGCATGACCCGGATCAGGTTCTAAGGGTCCGGCGCGTACCGCCGTCTCAGCCCAGTCGGGCACCCCTCGAGTTCAGGCGCCAATGTGGGACGGAGCGGGCGGCGTGTCAATGCGGGCGTTGGCGACTAAGGCGCTTTCAGGCGGGCGTCGGGGATATCAGGGGGTTGAGAGGCGGTTTTCCGCCGCGCGGGCGCGCGGGCGAGAGGTTTTGGGCGCGAGGTATCGATGGCCAAATTAACATATAAATATTGTTGTAATACCTCGATGGCCTCCTGCCCTCTCGCCGTAAGCGATGCAGCGGCAACGCCCCGGCGCCCTAAGCCCCTCACGACGCCGGGCCACGATCGACGCCCGGACTTCCGCCCGCGGCGGCCGTGGCCAGCCGGCCGAGGTAATGCGCCCAACCCCGGTCGTGGCCGGCGCACTGCGCCTGGTTCGGTAGACCGCTGTGGGTCATGCGCAGCAAGGTGCCGCCGTCCCGGTCGATGAGATCGAGTTCGACCAAGCTCGATCCCGGCGGGACCTCTTCGCTTTCGTCCCAGCCGAAGCTGTAGGCGAGGCGGTGGACCGGCACGACCTCGCGGAACGCTCCGCGCGCCGCGCGGGCGCCGCCGCCGACGCCTTTGACGAGATAGAGCCCGCCTGGATGCGCCTCGGTTGTCACCTCGGCGCCCATCCAGCTCAGGATCTTCTCGGGATCGGTCAGGAAGGCGAAAACCGTGGCAGGGGGAGCTGCGATCTGGATTTCGCGTTGGACAACGAGCGGTTCAGCCATCGATGTCTCCTCGTGTTGAAAATCCCAGGCTCGGCCCCACGGCCGCAGCCCCTAACGTCGGCCTGCATCTCATTCCGTGGCGTGGTCCAATACGGCTCGCCGCGAGGGCGCAAACCTTTCCCAATTGGTTTCAGGGAAGGGCCTGAAGGTCAATGCCGTGAGGAAGGCGCCGATTCCGATGCCCCACGCGCCGATATAGAGCCAACCGTAACTGGCGAAGGTGTCGTAGATCAGGCCTCCGGCCAATGGGCCCGTCGCCATGCCCAAACTGCCGGCCATCGCTGTTCCGCCAATGACGGTTCCCATCATCCGCAGCGGAAAATTCTCACGCGCGAGGACAGCGTAGAGGGGCATCACGCCGGCGTAGATGAAGCCGAACACCGCCGCCACGGCGTAAAAGGCGCTGAGCTCGCGTACGAAGAAATAGGCGAGCGCGCCGAATGCCTGGAGCAGCAGCCCCGAGACCAGAACGCGCTTGGCTCCGAACCGGTCGCCAAGGATACCAAAGGCGACACGGCCGCCCATGCCCGCCAGCCCTTCCACACTGTAGATCGAAACGGCGGCAATCAGCGGGATCCCGCAGCTTACGGCGTAGCTCACCGTATGAAAGATCGGGCCGGAGTGGGTCGCGCAACAAAAGAAATTCGTCAGCAGCAATATGATGAATTGCGGCGATCCGATCGCCTGCCGCAGCGTCATCCCTGACTGCGGCTCCTCACCTGGCGAAGCGACGGTATTCTCGGCTTCCAGAGCCGGTGGACGGCGCACCAGCAGCGCCGCCGGGATCATCACGAACGCGACAAGCACGGCGATGATTTGGAGCGATGTCCGCCAATCATGGTTGGAGACGAGCCACGCCGCGAATGGCGACATGGTCATCGGCGCCATTCCCATGCCGGCGGAGACGAGAGAAACGGCCAGGCTGCGATGCGTGTCGAACCAGCCGGTCACGCAGGCCATCATCGGCGCAAAGATTGCAGCCGTCGCCACTCCGACAAGCAGGCCGAAGATAAGCTGAAACTCGAGCAGCGATGTCGCGCGGCTAGCCAAAGCCAGGCTCGCAGCCAAGATCGCCGAGCCGATCACCACGATCACGCGGGGCCCCCATCGGTCCGACAGGCTGCCCCAGGCCATGCTCGCCAAAGCCATGGCGACAAAACCAATGGTCATGGCGCTGGAGACGCCCGTGACAGACCATCCGGTGTCGCGTGCGATGGGCCGAAGAAAGACAGGCAGTGAAAACATGGCGCCTATCGCCATGCAGCCCAACAGGCCACCGGCGGCGACAATCACCCAGCGATAGTGGGAGTTGATCATATTGCGTCTCCGTTCCAACTTCCGCGCCCTGACCGCGGCCCGATGCATGAGCAGTTCGCGAATCCGTCAGAGTCGGCGGACGCCGCTGCGTCGGCCGAAGATCAGCTTCAGCCAAGGCCCCGCGTGGAAGGCGCTCATCAGCAGGTACATCGGGACCATTCCGCTCAGCGGGAATGCATCTTGCGCGGCCATGCAGAGCATCCTCGAGCCGCCGCCAAGAACAATCGTCAGCAGCGCCATGATCGCGAAGGTCGGCGCGGCCGCCAGGCTCAGCCAGTCGGCTGCGCCGAGAGCGGCGGCGCCGCCGCTCTCGTAACGGATCGCGCTGCGGGCGGATGCGCCAGTATCAGCCTCGCTCATGTTGTCTCTCCCGCAATTAAACGCAGTTGCGCCGCAATCACCCCGACGTCACTCAGCGTACTCGTCATGGCGGCGCCACCAGACGCCCGTCTCGTTGCGCCCCTTGGGGGCGCGGTCGAGCCATTGGTACATGCCCCAGAGGCCGTCCAGTCCGCGCGCATAGGTGGAATAGGTGTGGTAGACGACGCCATCCTCGAGCGTGAACGCGCTCATGCCCGGCCTATCGCGCGCGTATGTGGGCGCGTCGGTCCCGCATGTGGCCGCGAACTGGGCGACGGGCTCCGGGACCGGTGTCGCGTCCATCGCGTGGCCGCCGCGCTGGTAGTTGTAATCGACGGTCGCCTCGCGCTGTTGCGCCTCGGTGAAGGAGACGTTGAAGTCGAAGTTGAAGTCGCCGCCGAGCGAGGACGCCCAGGGAAACGTCCAACCCATCCGCCGCTTGTACGCCTGCAGTTTCGCGAGCGGCGCCCGCGACACCGCGGCGAGCGTGACGTCGTGGTTGGCCAGGTGAACCACGGACCCGTCGAAGCCGTCCGCGATCATCGAGCAGGACGGACATCCCGCCTTGTAGTCGGGCCCGAACATGAAGTGGTAGACGAGGAGCTGCGAGCGCCCTTTGAAGAGGTCCGCCAGCGAGGCGCTCCCCTCGTCCGTCTCGAATCGGTACGGCTTGTCGATCCGGACCCACGGCAGCTCCTGACGCCGCCGCGCCAGTTCGTCGCTGCGCTGCGTCAACTCCTTCTCCTGCCCGAGCAGCGCGAGCCGGGCTGCAAGCCACTCTTCTCGTGTCGCGATCAAGTGCTGTGTCATCGCTCTTCTCCCTTCCTGTCGTTACCTTGGCGGCGCCAGCCCGTCAGGCCGGCAAACGCCGGTCGTATTCGTCCCGCAGGCGGCTCCAGCCGTCCCAGAACGGCTCCGGCTCCTTGCCTGACGCGCGCGCGACCAGCACATCGAGGTGCATGTGCCAGCCGGCGCTGACCTTCAGCATGGTTGCGCGGTCGGGCAGGCGGCGATGGATCAGAGTGAGCAGCACCTCGGCGCCCTTAGGGGCCAGCTCGAACGAGACCTCACCGTTGCTGCCAAAGGTGATGGCGAGCTTGTGGGGCGGGTCGACCTCGATGACCCGGCTCTGCATCCGGTGCTCGTCGGAAAAGCCGGGCGGCCGCTGGCCGGGTGGGTTGGTGAGTTCGTTATTGCGCCAGACGAGTTCGACGGGCGCGCCGACCTTCATCTCCATCTGGCCCGCCGCCAGCCACTGGCGGCGCAGGTCGCTGTCCGTGAGATAGGCCCAGACGCGCTCGATCGGACCGGGCAGAACCCGCTGGATGGTCAAAGTGGCAGGCTCCGTCAACACGCCAAAGGCGCTCGGGCTTTTGAGTTCGGTCATGGGTCGTCTCCTCTAGGGGTGGGGGATTTGCGTGCATCCTCCGCGCGGAGGAGCTGTTCGAGCACGTTCAGACGCTCGGTCCAGAAGCGCTCGTAGAAACCGAGCCACTGGTGGGCGTTGGCGAGAGGTCCGGGGTCGAGGCGGCAGAGATGCGTGCGGCCACGCACCTCGCGGCGGATCAGCCCGGCGCTCTCCAGCGCCTTGATGTGCTTCGAGGCGGCCGCGAGCGAGATCGCGAAAGGTTCCGCCAGTTGGCCGACCGTTCGCTCGCCGCCAGCGAGTTCGCTCAGCATCCGTCGGCGCGTGGCGTCGCCGAGGGCGTGAAAGACGGAATCGAACTGAGGCGTCTGTAATTCAACCATGTTGTTGAATATAAGCGTGCGCTTTCGGAAAGTCAACCGATTGGTTGAATGAATGGCTGGCTGGTGACAATGGCGGTCCATCCCCCTCATAATCGCCCCCATGCAGCTTTCCTCGACGCTCTCATGGCTCGTCGATGCGGCCGGAGAGACGCCGGGCGCGGACCGCCTTTTGGCGGAGCTCGGCGCGCATCTCATCGAGGATGGCCTGCCGCTCGCGGGCGGCGCCCTGACGCTCGCCGTTCCACACCCGCTCATCGCCCGGCGCACCTGGCTGTGGCGCGCCGAGAGCGGCGAGGTCATCGAGGCCTTGGGGTTCGCGCCAGGGCGGCTCTTCGCGGCGCCGGAGGCAACCCCATCCAATGAGGCGGGCCGGCGCTGGCTCGTCGGAATTGCGGCCGGCCTCGTGCACGAAGACATTGTCGGGCCTCGGCCGGATGGGCCATCGCTCAGCTGGATCGGGCCGGGTCCGTTCTCGGTCGAGGAGACCGACGAACTGCGACAGGCCGCGCGCTTCGCCGCGGCGCCGCTCGCGGTCCTCGCGGCGCGCGCCACGTTGACGGCGACCCTTGAAGCCTATCTCGGCCGGCGCAGCGCGGCGCGGGTGCTGGCGGGTCCATTGCGACGCGATCTCGGCGAGACCATCCAGGCGGCGCTGCTCTACGCCGATCTGCGCGGGTTCACGGCGCTGTCGGAAAGCAACCCTCCGTCCGTGGTCATCTCGGCTCTCGACGCCTGGTTCGATCGCATCGCCGGGGCTGTTCACGCGTTCGGCGGCGAGGTGCTGAAATTCATCGGCGACGGCGTCTTGGCGATCTTCCCGGTCGTCGGAGAGCCGCGTGGCGCTTGCGAGGCTGCGCTGCGCGCGGTCACCGCCGCTCGCGTCGGGATGACGCATCTGGATCAGGAGCGACATCGGCGGGGGTTGCCGCCCCTGCCCTTCGGCGTCGCCTTGCATCTCGGCGAGATGCTGTGGGGCAATATCGGCGCCGCCGATCGCCTGGATTTCACCGCGATCGGCCCGGCGGTCAATCTGGTCAGCCGGTTGGAGGGTCTATGCCGGCCGCTGCAGAAGACGGTGCTCGTGTCAGGCGCGCTCGCCGCCGAGACTGAAACTCCGCTGGTCGCGCTCGGAACGCATGAACTGCGCGGGATCGCGTCCCCTTGCGCGGTCTTCACCCTGCCGGAGACGTGACGCGCGGCGAGAGCGGACCGCGCTCGATCCGAACCGCTCAGAGTGCGATGGTTTTCGGTCGGTTCGCCAGTGCGGCGATATTCCAGCCTGTGTCACTCCCGCGAAAGGGGGAATCCAGGGGAAAAGGCGCGGCGGCCGCCAAGTCTGGATTCCCGCTTTGCGCGGGAATGACGGAATTGACGACACCGCGCAGACATAAGGGAGGCCACCGGCTTAAGCCGGTTCCTCACGATGCCGGGGAGCTCGTGGTCTCGGCGGATTGATCCCAATAGGGTGGTTTTCCGATGCGTTGTTCGAGGAACGCGAGGAAGGCTCGAACCTTCGGCGAGACCACCTTCTTGGGGGGATAAACGCCCCAGATGGCGCGATCCGGCCCCGGCGCGATGAGCGCCTCCCATGCCGGGAGAATGGCGGTGAGCCGCCCCGCGCTAATGTGGTCGCCCGTGAGCCAGGTCGGCAACAGCCCGACGCCAAGCCCCGCGAGCACGCCGTCGAGCAGGGCCTCGGAGTCATTAGCCCGCAAACGCCCGCGCACCGCAATCTCGATCGGGTCGTCCAACGGCGCATCGCGCCAGCGGAAATACCATGCGTCCTTGGGTTGGAGCGCAAAAGCCAGACACTCGTGGTCTTCCAGGTCGCGCGGCTCGTTGATCGGCCGACGCTCGGCGAGATAGGCGGGAGTGGCGACGAGCGCGCGGCGATGCGGCGCCAGACGCTTGGCGACGAGCCCGGAATCCGTCAGCGCGCCGATGCGCACGGCGAGATCGGCCCCGCTCGCGATCAGATCGACCGTCGCGTCCGTCAGCGTCGCATCGACCCGGATGTCCGGATATTCCGATAAGAAATCGCTGAGATGCGGGACAACGTGGCGCCGCCCGAACGCGCCGGGAATGTTGATCCGCAGCAGGCCCTGCGGGCGCGCGTTCAGCGAGGCCGCCACGAGCCGCGCGTCCTCGACATCGGCGAGAATGCGCGCGGCATGTTCGTGGAAACTGGCCCCGACTTCGGTCAGATGCAAACGGCGGGTCGAGCGGTTGAAGAGGGCGGCGCCCAGATCGGCCTCGAGCGCGCTCACATAGCGCGAGACGGTCGAGACCTTGACGCCCTCCTCGGCCGCCGCCTTGGAGAAGCTGCCGAGATCGACAGCGCGGGCGAAGGCCCGCATCGCGGCGAAATAGTCCATCGTCAGCTCTCGCTATTGATACCTTTTCCGCAAGAGTAATTTGCCATCGGAGTCATTCCCGATGCAACCCTCTCGGCCCATGTAACCGCCAGATCAATTCGTTTCTCCGAGAGGTTGCAACATGAATTCCCGAGTCATCACTCCGAGCTCGCCACGCAATCGAGCGCCCTGCGACAAGTCATCCCTCCCCTCGCCGCAACAGTCGGCGCGGCCTGCCATCAAATGCGTCGGTGTCGTGGGCCTCGGCCACATGGGTCAGGCCTTCGCCGCCAATCTGCTCTCCGACGGCTACCAGGTCATCGCCTACGATCGCGACGCACAGCGGACGCAGCCGCTGCAACTCGAGGGCGCCCACGCGGCGGTTCGAACTCGAGGCCCTCGCGGTTTGCGACGTTGTCTTCACTTCGCTGCCCGACGACGCTGCGCTGGCGTCGGTCGCGCTCTCGCCCGACGGGCTGGCGAGCGTTCTCGCGCCCGGCGCGGTCCATGTCTCGATGAGCACGGTCAGTCCCGATTTGTCGCGACGTCTCGCCCGGGTCCATGCCTCTTGTCGACAGGGGTTCGTGGCGGCGCCGGTGCTCGGCAATCCCGACCTCGCCCAGACGCGACGGCTGTTCGTCCTCGCGAGCGGCGATCCGAACACGGTCGAACGCGTGCGCCCCCTGCTCGAACGACTTGGCCAGCGTCTCTTCGTGATCGGCGACGACGCCGGAGCGGCCAACGTCATGAAGCTCGCCGGCAACGCGCTGACGGCCTCGACGCTGCAGAGCATGGGCGAGGTCCTCGCCCTGCTCCGCAAGGCGGGGATCGACCCCCATCTCGCCTTCGACGTTCTCACCGGGTCGCTGTTCGATGGCCGAGTCCACAAGACCTACGGCGGCAAGATCGTCGACCAGCGCTACGATCCGCCCGGCATGACGGCGCCGCTCGCGATGAAGGACCTGCGACTGGCTCTAGCCGAAGCGGAAGCACGGGCTGTGCCGATGCCGGTCGTCGGCCTCGTTCACGATCGTCTCGTCGCCATGGTGGCGCGCGGCTGGTCGGGTCTCGACTGGTCGGCGCTCGGCCTGCTCGCGGCGAGCGAAGCCGGCTTGAGCGACGCCGCGGGCAACGCCCCCCGCGAGCAACCCTGAGGAGGCGGCAATGCCGACAGCGTTGGCCATCCTCGTTGGCGCACAGCTCATCGGTGAAGTCCTCGCCCGGTCCCTGCACCTGCCCTTGCCGGGGCCGGTGGTCGGAATGTTTCTGCTCGCGGTCGCGCTAGTGATCCGCGGCAGAGGCGGGAAAGCGATGAGAGAAGCCGTGCCGCCGCCGCTCGCCGAGACGGCGAACGCCTTGGTCAGGAATATGGGGTTGCTCTTCGTTCCCGCCGGCGTCGGCATCATCACCCAAATGGGCGCGCTACGTAGCGAATGGCTTCCCATTCTCGCCGGAATGCTTGTCTCGACGGTGCTGGGTCTTGTCGTCACCGGGCTCGTGATGCAGCACATGCCGGACGCCGCTGAGACAACGGCGCAAAACTCGCCGCTCCCGACAGGTCGGCAGGAGGCCCGCTGATGCGAGACGCTCTGCTCGAGCTCTGGACGCCGCTGGCGCTTTCGCCGTTGCTCTGGGTGGCGGCGACGCTCTTCGCCTACGTTGCCGGCCAAATGGTCCTGCGAGCCTGCCGGGGTTCGCCCTTCGCCAATCCCGTGCTGATCGCGATCGCGATCATGGCCCTGCTGCTCGAGAGCACAGGCACATCGTACGCGACCTATTTCGCGGGCGCGCAGTTCATCCACTTCCTGCTCGGGCCGGCGACGGTCGCCCTCGCCGTTCCGCTCGCGCTCAATCTCAGCCATCTGCGCCGCAGCGTGCACGGCGTGGGTCTTGCGCTCCTGCTGGGATCGCTGACCTCGACGCTGAGCGGCGTCGCCGTCGTCTGGCTGCTTGGCGGCGGCAGATCGGTCGCGCTCTCCATGGCGCCCAAGGCGGTGACGACGCCGATCGCCATGGCCATCGCGCAGGAAGTCGGCGGCGTGCCCGCGCTGACCGCGGCGCTGGCGATCGGCGGCGGAATCGTCGCCGCGGTGATTGGCCAGACCGTGCTTCGCCGGTTGCGCATCAACGATTGGCGCGCCCACGGGCTGGCGGCCGGGGTTGCCGGCAGCGGCGTGGCGGCGGCGCAGGTCGCCCCGCTGAACGGCCTCGCCGCGGCCTTCGCGGCGCTCGGGATCGGACTCAACGGCCTGCTGACCGCGCTCGTCGTCCCGCTCCTGGCCGGGTTTTGGCCGGTGGGGTGAGGGGTTTCCACCAATTATCGAGTTCAAACCTTGATGAATCGGAGATTAGATAAATTACCGCGGCAAAATTCATGTTTTTGGTAACCAAGTTCTTTGATCTTATCTTAGCCTACTGAGGAATATACAGGCGCCCGAGGGAACCCCTCAGCAATCTCGTGGGATTTCGAGAGGCGCTCGTGACATCTCCCATCTGGCAATTCGCGCGCTTCGTCGCCGCCCGTTGCGCCGCCGCTATCCGGAACGCCTTGGCGCTTCTCGCGCATAGGGGAGGCTCCAGCGCGGTTATATTCGCGCTCTCCGCTCCGGCTCTGATCGGGGCAATGGGGCTGGCGGCGGAAGTCTCCTTTTGGCACCTGCATCACCGCGCGCTGCAGAACGCCGCTGACGCCGCCGCGATCGCCGCGGCGACCAACGCCAGCTCGACTTACGCGGCCGAGGCCAAGGCGGTCGCAGCGCAATATGGCTTCCAAGATGGAGCTAACAACATCGCCGTCGCAGTGGCCAACCCGGCGACCGCTTCAGGTTGCACGGCCAATTGCTACACCGTTACGGTTTCCGACGCGGTCCCGCTGTTCCTCTCGCAGGTCGTCGGTTTTCAAGGGGACGCGACAGTAAATGGTCGACCCGTGACCACGATCTCCGCAACCTCGGTCGCCACCGACAAGGCGGCTTATCCGTACTGTCTCTTGGCGTTGGCGAGCAGCGGGGCGCAGGGAATTACCTCGAACGGCGCGCCGAAGGCGAATTTGAATGGCTGCAACACGATGTCCGATACCGGCTCGACCTGCAACGGGCACAATCTGAATGCGACATTCGGCGACGCGCACGGTACGAACAACGGCTGCGGCAACACTCAAAGGTCCAATGTTGCAGCAGTCAGCGATCCGTATTCCGGGCTGGCCTCTTCCATTCCGACCAACCCCTGCAGCTCCTATCCGCAAGAGCCTGCTAAGAAAAACGACCCCGCGCTCCCGGCCGCCAATCAATGGAGCGGATCGTACAGTCTCTCCGGCGACCAGGTTGTCTGCGGCGATCAACAACTGACCGGAAATACGGCAATCAGCGCGGCAAACGGCGCGACGCTGGTGATCGAAAACGGCCAACTCGACACCAACGGCTATACGCTGACCGGAGCGAACCTCACGGTCGTGTTCACCGGAACCAACAGTTCGAGCTATCAGTACGCTCCGACCGGCGGAGGCACGCTCGACATCGCCGCGCCGACGTCCGGCGCTTGGAGCGGCGTCGCGATCTACCAAGACCCTTCGCTGACCAACGGCGTCAACATCTCGGCGGCTTGGAAACAGTCCCACCTGGAACATCAGCGGCCTCATCTACCTCCCGCATTCCAGCGTAACGCTCAGCGGCGCGGTGAATAAGTCGAGCTCAGGCGCCACGTGTTTTGTACTTGTCGTCGACAACATCACGATCAATGGAACAGGTTCGATTTTCGCCAACGACAGCCAATGCGGTTCCTCCGGTCTAACCCAGCCTCAGGGCGGCAACCGCGGAACCCTGGTGAACTGATGTCGTATCCGGCGACTTCCATCATTCGCGCGGTCCGCGCGGACACATCTGGAGCTGCGGCGAGCGAATTCGCGTTGTTGGCGATTCCCCTGGTCCTGGGGCTTCTCAACGCCGTCGACATGGGACGTTACGAGTATCAGCGGCTGCAAGTGGAGAACGCGGCGCAAGCCGGCGCGCAGGCCGCGTGGCACACCTGCAACGACCCGAGTTCCATGTTGCCGGCGACGCAGAACTGCTCGGGGCTGCAGACCGCCCTTACGGCGGCAATCCAGAGCACCACGCTGGGAGGCGCTGTTGCGCTCACCTCCGGGTATCCGGCGGAAGGCTACTATTGCGCCAACTCCTCGAACGCGCTGCAGATCCGTCGGCAGTCTCTCCAGCAAACCCGCGAATTGCTCGGCGGCGGGCAACTCGGCCGCATCCCCCGGAGATTATATCGAGATCAGCGTGAGCTTCAGCTTCGCGCCATTGTTCCCCGGCGTCACTGTCGTGAGCGCTTGGGGCATAACGTCGATCACGTCGACGAGCTGGATGCGGTTGGGCTGACCATGCGGATTGCGCGGCCCTTCTCGTTGACGAGTTGCGAACGTGGAGCATCCGCGGTCGAATTCGCGCTGGTCGCTCCTCTCATATTCATGGCCATGGTGGGGACCCTGTATGGGGGGCTTCTCGTGTTCTCCGCTGTTGGCCTGCAGAACTCCGTGGAGGCGGCCGCGCGGTGCTACTCGGTCAATTCCAGCCTCTGCGGCACCTCGGCGGCGGCGCAAAACTATGCGCTGCAGGCAGTATTATGGCGTGAGCACGCCCACATTCGTTGCATCGACCACCGCGTGCGGACATCAAGTCAGCGCTACGCTCACTGTCGAATTCAACGCGGTGGTGACGAACGTGAGTGTGCCCGTGGCCGCGTCGGCGTGTTTTCCCTAGACTGGCCTCGTGGCTGGCTTCGCGCCTCGCGCAAAGCCACCCCTCACGCCGCCGGGGCGCCCCCTTGATCACGCTGGGTTTGCCGCAATCCGGGCACGTGGTCGGCGCCGGTTTTGACGATCGCGCTCGACCCATCGAGCGCATCGCCGATCGGCTCCGCGCGTCCGCCGAGATAGGTCACGAGGAAATTCTCGGTGATGGCCCAGAACGCGATCGTGTTGGTCGGACGCGCGAAGCCGTGCCCCTCGTCGGGATAGAGAACATAGGTCAGCGGCGTCTTGTTCGCCTCGAGCGCGGCTGCGATCTGGTCGGACTCCGCCTGTTTCACCCGAGGATCGTTGGCGCCCTGGCCGATCAGCAGTGGGCGCTCGATCGCGTCGGCCTGGTGCAGCGGCGAGCGGGCGCGGAGCAGCGCCCTCCCCTCGGGCGTCGACGGATCGCCCACCGCGCGGTGGAACAAGGCCTTCATCGGCTCCCAATAGGGCGGGATCGACGCCAGCAAGGTCTCCAGGTTGGACGGGCCGACGATGTCGACGCCGCAGGCGAAGCGCTTCGGCGTGAAGGCGAGGCCGGCGAGAGCGGCATAGCCGCCATAGGAGCCGCCGAGGATGGCGACCTTCGCGGGATCGACCAGCTTTTGTGCGACGAGCGCATCGACGGCGTCGAAAAGATCGTCCTGCATGCGGGCGCCCCATTCGCCGTCGCCAGCGGTGACGAAGGCTTTGCCGAAGCCGGTCGATGCGCGAAAATTGACCGAGAGGACGGCATAGCCGCGGTTGGCGAGCCATTGATGCAGCGCGTTGTAGCCGAACCCGTCTCTCGCCCACGGGCCGCCATGAACACAGAGCGCCAGCGGCAAAGGTTGCGGCGGCTTGTGGTCCATGCTGAAGCCGGTCGGAAGGGTCAGATAGGAGACCAGGGTCAAGCCGTCGCGCGCGCGAATTTCGAGCGGGGTCATAGGGACGAGCGGCATGTCCTCCAGGTCCGGGCGCATGGTGTAGAGCATTTTGAGCGTCTTGGTCTTGCGGGCGTAGAGGTGGACCGCGGCCGGCGCGGTCACCGGGTCGTTGACGACCGTCCAGTGATCGTTGGCGTCGTTCTGCGAGACGATGCCCCAAGTTCCCCTGACGCTGGCGTCGAGAAAATCGAAGTCCGGCTGCAGCGCGGGATCGAGCGCGACATAGCGCGGCCTCAGATAGTTGACGCTATAGGCGAGCGGCATGCCGGTGATCGGGTCGGCCAGGACGCCGCCGATGTCCGCCTGCTCGTCCGCCCCGAGGAGCGTCATTTCGCCGCTCGCCAGGTCCTGGGCGAAGAAGGCCGTCTTGTCGCGGCCGCGCGCGTCGGTCCAATAGAGCGTCTTGCCGTCGTCGCTGAAGCCGACTGGGCTCGTCGTGCGAGCGTCCTCGTAAGCGACCTGCTCGAAAGGAACCGGCTCGACGACCCCTCCGACAACGCGAAAATAGTCGACGCCGCCATCGGCCCGCGGCTGCACGGCGATACGCAGATCGAGCGCGGAATCGGCGAGAAAATCCGCAAACCCGTCGTTCTGATAGACGAGAGTCAAATCGCCGCTGCCGAGATCGAGGGAATAAACGTCGAAGAAGCGCGGATCGCGTTTGTTCGTGCCGACCAGGACGCGATCCCGGCAGCGGTGGCTCGTGCCGGCGACGACCGCCTTGGCGCCGGGAAACGGCGTCATGTCCCTGGCTTCGCCGCCATCGACGTGCACGCACATGATGTGGTGGTTTTCGTCGCCGCCGGTGTCCTTCGGATAAAGGATCATCGTCGAATCGGGAGACCAGCCGAAGCCGGGAACCGGCCGTTCGCGCTCATGCGTGATCGGCCGCGCTTTGCCGATGTCCTCGATGGGCGCCACAAAGACGTTGAGGAGACCGTCGAGCGGCGCCGACCAGGCGAGCATCTTGCCGTCGGGGCTGATCTGGGCAGGCGTCCGATCCGGGTTGCCGAACAGAACTGTCCGGGGAATCAACCGCGGGGCCGCGATTGGGGTCGGCTCGGTCATGGAAAACTCCGTAAGGCTAGGAATTGATTTCGGCTGGGCCGTCAGCCAGGCGGCCGCTTCCTTCCCTCTGGGGAGATAGGTCGGCGCCGCGCGTTGTTCTAGCGGACCATGTTCGGTCCGGCCCGTTTTCGCGGAAGGCGTCGGTCCCCGCGCTTTGACAATGAGATCCGGCGCGGGCGTTCACAGCTTGCATCTACCGGTTCGCCCTCTGCTTGGCGACGAGGATCGCAACGGAATAGAGGGTCATGGATCCGAAAATCGCCGTTCCCGCAATCAGCGTCCAATCCCATTTCGCCCCGAGCGCCATATAGGCGCTCATGGCGAACAGCGCAAAGCTCACAAGCGCCAAGACGATGACGACGGCCGCGGGCATGATCGCGACCTGACGCTTAAAGCGATCGGCAAAGCCGACGCGACTTTGCGTCCGCGTGAGCCCGTCCAGATACGGGCGCAAAGCAACCGCCGTGTGGACGGATGAAAGCAGAGTCAGCGCGACGGCCGCAACGCAAAGCGTGAGCCAACGCGTCGTCGAATCCGAGCCCGCCTGCGCGGTCAAGAGAATGGCGCAGACCCCGGCGGTCACGGCCATTTGAATCCACATCAGCCGGCGTATCGGCCCTGCGAGCCTTTCCTTCTGCTCGTCCGTCACGAGGTAGGTTCGCCGCGGCCACACGGACGGGGTGGAAAACAACCAGCCGCCGCCGGGCGCAGGTTGGAAAGACGTTTTGTCCCACCCGGGGACCCATCCAAATGTGCTCATCGGCTTCTCCGAGATATGGGCGGCGGGCGCCGAGCATTGCCCTTGACGCCACCGGGGATGACGAGGCGTTCAACGCGCATGCGTTCCCGCCGCGAATCGATAATCCGACGGTCTGGGCCGCGCATCGCGCGTGGGCAGCGCTCCCAAGTCCGCAGCGCTGTCAATGAACGCAGCGCCCGTCTACGAAATGCGAACCCTCGGGACATTGCGGTCGCGGCTGCGCCGGCTCCTTTTGCGCCTGCTGCCGCTGCGTTTGCTGTTGTTGCATCTGGCGCAGCCGCAACTGTTGCTGCTGCGACTGTCTCTCTTGCGCCTGGCGCTGCTGCAATTGTTGCTGCTGCGCTTGCTTCTCCTGCATCTGACGCTGCTGCAACTGTTGCTGCACTTGCCTCTCTTGCATCTGGCGCTGCTGCAATTGTTGCTGCTGCGATTGCTTCTCCTGCATCTGGCGGTGCTGCAACTGCTGCTGCGCCTGCCTCTCTTGCATCTCGCGCTGCTGCAACTGCTGCTGCCCAGACTGCTGTTGCGTCGGCGGCAGGCGCACGGGCTGCTGCTGCGTCGGTTGAAGCTGAGGCTGGACTGTCCGCTGCGAAACGGGAGCCGGCTTCTCCTGCGTATGCTGGACAACCGGCGGTTCCTGGCGCTGGGCCGGCGCGGCCGGGATCGCGGGAGCGTTCGCCCTGACCGTCGGCTGACGCTGCGCCGGCGCGGCCGGGATCGCAGGCGCGTTCACCTTGACCGTCGGCGGCTCCTGACGTTGGGCCGGCGCGGCCGGGATCGCGGGCGCGGTCGCCTTGACCGTCGGCGGCTCCTGACGTTGGGCCGGCGCGGCCGGGATCGCCGGAGCGCTCGCCTTGACCGTCGGCGGTTCCTGGCGCTGGGCCGGCGCGGCGGGGATCGCGGGCGCGGTCGCCTTGACCGTCGGTGGTTCCTGGCGCTGGGCCGGCGCGGCCGGGATCGCGGGCGCGGTCGCCTTGACCGTCGGCGGCTCCTGACGCTGCGTCGGCGCGGCCGGGATCGCCGGCGCGTTCGCCTTGACCGTCGGCGGCTCCTGACGCTGCGTCGGCGCGGCCGGGATCGCCGGAGCGTTCGCCTTGACCGTCGGCGGCTCCTGACGCTGGGCCGGCGCTGGAATTCTTGGGCGCAGTCGACGAAGGCAGCTTCGGCGCGGTGGACGCAGTCGGGCCGCCGGTTTGGAAACTCATAAACGGAGCTTGGTTAGGCGCGGTCGCCGGCGCAACGCCGGGCGGCTTCGCCGCTTGTTGCGTCGGCGCAGCCGGGATCCTGGGGGCGGTCGATTTTGTCGCCGGGGCCGCCAATGGGTTTGGAACGTTGGGCGGCGTGACAACGGGCGGCGCAACCGCTGGCTTCTGCGCCTGTTGCGGAGCCGGGATATCGGGTTGGGCGGCCCTGATCGTCGGAGCAGACGGACTCGGCTTCCCCATCGCCGGCGTCGGTGTCGCGGGAAGCACGGATGCGCCCGGCGAAGATGGCGGGCTCAGAGCATTGACCGGCGCGACGGCGGGAACGTGATATTTGCGGGAGAACTCTTGATTCCCTTGGATGATCGCCTGGCGCCACGTCTGAATGGCGCGTATTTCCTCCTGCGATTGCCGCTGCCTCTCGGTAGGATAGACAATGGGCGGCACGGGCTGTTCGACCTGCACGTCGGTCTGCCTCACTGTCAGCAGCGAGAAGCTACGGCTTTCGGAGATCACAGGCGGCGGCGGTAGCGGCGGCACGACAATGAGACGCGTCGGCGGCGTCCAGGGGATCGGCGGCGGCACGTAGATCGGCGGCTGATCGCCGAAGACCGGCGGCGGCGGCGGGTCGCCGTCGGGCACGAGATAGTCGATCCCGATCGCCTCGTCGAAATAGCCCGGCGGCAGGTCGAGCGGTTCAGGCGCGTAGTCAGGCGGCGGCGGCGGCTCCGCGTGCTCGTCGAGCCAGATTCGCGCCTCGGTGACGTAGATGCCCTGGGGATAGCGATCGAGATAATTCCAATAGGCTTGCGTGGTGCCGACTCTCAGCGTGCGCCGCCAAAGGATCGATTCGCGCCGGCGATTGACGATGTCCCAGATTTGGCCGGTGAGCTGGTAGTGCGGGAAGGACTGGACGAACCACTGATAGTCCTGGAGCGAATCCGCCTCGATGACCGTGCGATAGGCCTCCTCGGCGGACATTTGGCTGAGGCCGACCCGGGTCAGTCGAGGGCGCACGAGAGGCGGCACGGGAAGGCCGACGACGCCGCACGCCGACGCAAGGGTTTGCGGCGCCGCGGGAGCGTCGAATAATTTGACCCCGACATTGAGGGCGGACACCATCCAGGGGGTCTGAGCGCCGCCCGACGCCTGGTTCACCTGCAGGCGGACGCCGTCGAGAATCTGCTCGATGGTGAGACCGGGCTGGCGCATCAGCGTCGCAAGCGCCGAGGCGAATGGGCTATTCGCCCCATTCGCATCCGAACACGAGCACATGTAGGCGCCCGGCGCGGCCGAATAGGCGAGCAGGAAGCCGGGCGGCACGCCGACCAGCGCGAGGCCCGGCGGGACGGGCTGCCCGCCCGCGGCGCCGAAGCCGCCATCGCGCGCCGCGTCGAGCACGATGATGCGGGCCGCCGCCGGCACGGCGCCGAGCGCCGCCATCACGTCCGAGAGTTTCAACGCTTCATTGGGGAGCTCGTCAGCCTTGTTGATCTGCACGTCGACGGGAACGAGATAGTCGTCGGCGTTCAACTGCGCGCCATACCCAGCGTAATAGAGAAACGCGACCGTATCGGGGCCGCCGGCGGCGATCTTGTCGCGGAATGCGCCGATGACGGCGCCGATGTTGGCGTTGGTCACGTCGTCGGCCTCGGTGACGTCGTAACCGGCAGCCTTCAACGTCGTGGCGACGAGGCCGGCGTCCGCGGCGGTCGTCTTGAGCGGCGCCGCGCCTTGATAGGCGCTATTGGCGATCACCAACGCGACCCGCGATTGCGCCGTGGCAGGACCGGCCAGAACAAGGAGCCCCGCCGCGAGCCATGCCGCCGCCAAAACGAGTCGATGCATCTATCGTCCCCCTGCCGTCACGAATTGATGCCCGACGCATAGCACGGCGCCGGTCCTTGCCAGGAGAACGTTGCGTACGTTCGCGGATATGGAACCCGGGGCCCTCGTACAGAGCGCACACGACAACATTTTAACCGGGGCCATTGAGAGTTCTCTACCGCTCGTCCGTCCGAATGACGGACGGCGCGGACGCCCTCAGTCCGTCGCGCACCCGGCCGCTCGCACCGGCGTCGATCTCGACGCCCGCGCGATCCGCCGCCGCCAGCCATTGCCCGACCTCCCGGCCGCCCACACGCAGATGCGGCGCGACTTCCGCCAGCGGCGCGAGCACGAAGGCGCGCTCCGCGGCGCGCGGATGCGGAATTTTCAGGTCCGGCTCGTCGATCGTCGCCTCGCCATAGATGAGGATGTCGATATCGAGCGTGCGCGGCCCCCAGCGCTCGAGACGGCGGCGACCGAGGTCTCGTTCGATGTCGAGACAAAGGGCGAGCAGCGCCCGTGGCGGCAGGATTGTCTCGACCAGCGCCGCCATGTTGAGAAAGTCCGGCTGATCCATCTTGCCCCAGGGCGGCGTGCGATAAACCGAGGAAGCGCGCAGGCGTCCGACGCCCGACGTATTGGCCAAGCGGCCGAGCGCCTGGAGAAAGGCGCCGGCGACGTCGCCGATATTGCCGCCGAGGCCGAGCGCGGCCGTGACCGCCGGATCACCCGCCACGCGTCACCTCAATCTCGACGCCGACCGCCTTCAGCGGCGCGGGGATTGGCGGCGCGACCTTGCCGACCCGCACGACGACCGACTGGAGACGAGCGAATTTCTCCAGCAAAATGCGAGCGATGTCCAACGCGGCGGCCTCCACGAGCTTGCGCGGCTGGCCACAAAAGACCTGCCGCGTCGCCGCGACGACCTTGCCGTAATCGACGGTGGCCTTGAGATTGTCGTCCGCCGCGGCCTCGCCGATGTCGACCACGAGATCGAGATCGATCTCGAACATCTGGCCGTGCTTGCGTTCGTGCGCAAAACTGCCGTGAAAGGCGTGGAGCCGTAATCCTTCCACGAATATTTTACCCCGGCTGATCGCGCCGCGGAACTCCGAGCCGTTCATCGTCAGTTCTCCATTATGGCGCGCCAGACCTGCAGTGCCTGGACGTGCGGCCCCACGTCGTGGACCCGCAGAATCGCCGCGCCGTTCATCACGCCCATGAGCCCCGCCGCAATCGAGCCGACAACGCGCTCGGCGGGGTGTTTCTGGCCCGTCACAAAGCCGATGGTCGATTTGCGCGACACGCCGAGCAGCACCGGACAGCCGAGCGGCGCGAGCTCCCGCAAGCGCCGAATCAGTTCGAGATTTTGCGGCGGCGTCTTGCCGAAGCCGAAGCCCGGATCGACCAGCAGTTGGCCCTCGCGAACGCCGGCGGCGAGAGCCACGTCGATTGAACGGGAGAGAAACCCCAGGATTTCCGCGATGACGTCCAGCGTCGGATCGATCGTGGCGCGATTGTGCATGAGGACCGCCGCGGCGCCGGTGTCGGCGACGACGCGCGCCATTTCGGCATCCCGCTGAAAGCCCCAGACGTCATTGACGAGCGAAGCGCCGGCCGCGATGGCGGCGACGGCGACGCGCGCCTTGCTGGTGTCGACGGAGATTGGCACAGCGAGGCGGCGATGGAGCTCGGCGATGACGGGAACGACACGGGAGATTTCCTCATCGGCCGCCACCGCGCTCGCGCCGGGCCGCGTCGACTCGCCGCCGACGTCCAGAACGGCGGCGCCCTCCGCGGCGAGGCGCTCGCCATGGTCCGCCGCGGCGTTGGGCGTGGCGAAAGCGCCGCCGTCGGAAAACGAATCCGGCGTCGTGTTGACGATGCCCATGAGGGGGGTCGGAGAGCCGAGACTTAGCGAACGGCCATGCGGCAGAAGGAGCGTCAACAGCGAACCGGATAGCGAGGGATCAAGGGCAAAACGGGATCAAGGCGTCTATGCGCCGCATCCTATAGGGCAGAACGGCCGGACGCGCCATCACGAGCGCGTACGCGCGACCGCCGCGATTGGTCATGGCTAACGCGGCACATGCGCCCGTTCCCGCGCGCCCCGTTCGGGCGCACCGCCCATGGTTCGGTCCGAGTAAAATTCAGGACGCCGCGAGACGGCCGGCGCGCCGCGCTTTTTCCGCGCGGTCGCGCCGGGCCGGCGCGGCATCACTCAGCCACGGCGACCGCGTCTGCGGCCTTCCCGCTAATTCCGCCCGTCTCGCCCCGTCGCCCTATTCCGTCGGCGCGAGCCCGAACTGCAACGCCTGCGCACTCGAAGACGCTTCCACAATTGCAGACCGCTCTCGCAACCCCTCAGAACTTATAGTTAAAGCCGGCGCGCACGATGTCGCCGGTCGTCTCAAATTTCTGCCCGATAGCGAAGGGCGGGTTTGCCGCGAGCGGCTGAGCCAAATATTTCTCGCTGCCGAGATCATAGTAGAGATATTCGCCCTTGATCGTCCAGTTGTTGGTGATGGCGTATTCGATGCCGCCGCCGACCGTCCAACCGACTTGCCATGGCTCCGCGGAGCCGGAATATTCAAACACTGAAGCCGGCGAAAACTGCGTGTAGTTCGAGTATTTAACCTCGCCATAGGCGAGACCGCCTGTTGCGTAAATCAACGTTCGATCGAAGGCGGCGTAGCCAATTCGCCCGCGAGCGGTCCCGAAGACTTCGACATCCTCGCGCGCCGTGGAGAACCACGCCGGAACGATAGTCCCGGTTATATCGGGAAGCCCGTTCAGCGTGTGGCGGCCGTTGATGTCGGCGGCGTCGATATCGGCTTCGACGCCGAACACGAAGCTGCCGGTTTGCCAATTATAGCCGACCTGGCCGCCCCCGATCACACCGCTGGGCTGATCGCTGACGCGGAAGGGATCGGCGCCGAAAGCCAGCGCCGACGGTTCCAAGAACTGGCTGTCCCTGTCGTCGCCCCAACCGTAGCCGATGTTGCCGCCTATATAGAACCCCGTCCACGAGAAGGCCGGAGGAGGAACGAAAGGCGGCGGGCCTTTCATTGTCGGAAGATCGGCCGCGAAAGCGGCGCTAGTGATTGCCGTAAATGCCACCGCACCAAGGATAGTCGTCTTCAGCATAAGACACTCCCCCAATTGAGATCGATAAATTCGTCTCCAACGCCTTTTTACGGCCTTCCATTGCGTCAGACAAGTATTAAGGTCTGCTCATATCGATTTTCCGTAACGAGTTGCCGATACGCAACACTTGGCGCAAATAATAGGCGCCGTTGATCGGGAGAATATTCACCTTTGCTAACTATTCACAGCAAAATTAAGCCGATGTTTTCTTCTAATTTACCGAGTTTTTTGCGTCAATTAGGCGGTGGATCGAGTGCGGATTCTTTCGTATTTGCCGCATCGACCCCGCGATAGGACGCACCGAGCTGGCCGACGAAATCGCAGCAAGACGACAAACCTTCGCCCCAAGACGGCGAGCGACGGCATTGCCGACGGCATCTCGCGCGTCAGCGCGCAACACATGGCGTGATCAATCGATGCAGGGTAGCGGGGAGAATTCGCGCCGCGCGACCTCACTATTTACAGCACGATCCGGCCTATCACTTCTTCCACGCTGCCGACTTGTCGTCTCCGATAGGCGCAGACCGAGCGCGGAGACTTTTCACCTCGGCCGAGGCGGCCCTGAGATAGGGCGCAGCGAGCCCCCGGCGAAGTCATGTCAGGAGCTTGTCGCGCGTAGGCGCACGACATCTGGCGTGATCAATCGACGCCGTGTCTCGCGAGACTTCGCGCCGCAAGACTAACCATTCACAGCCGATTCAGCCGATCTCTTCTTCCGTGCCAGAAAGTCGCCGCGTCCAATAGGCGCGAACGCGAGCGCGGAGACTTTTCACATAAGCGACGGCGGCCTCCCGATAGGGCGCCACCAGCCGCTCGGCGAAGTCATGGAAGACGACGAACTTCTGATAGACGAAGGCGAACCAGGGCATTGTCAGGAGCTTGTCGCGCGTCAGATCGAAGATCGGCACGACGAGGCCGAAGCCCACGGTTTTCACGGCGACATAGCCGAGAGCGCCGGCGACGATGTGGCCGGTCGCGGTGAACACGACGCAGAAAAAGGCGCCGACTTCGCTGACGACGAACGGAATGCCGAACAGCAGAAGCGCCGCCCAAGCCGGCATGCGGTCGATCTGCCGGACGAGAAACGCCTTGATCTCGGCCCAAGGGAGCAGCTCGGCGAGGCAGCGCAACGCCGCGACGACGCGATTCCAGATCCATGTCTCGAAGAGAATGGCGAGCGCAAACGCGAATACTACGGCTCGCGGGACTTTTCGACTTTGCATGCGTCGCGCCTCCGCTTTTTGCGCGTGCGGCGAGGGTGAACGCCATTCATGGCGACTTCAAGCCCGGCGCCCGGCCCTGGCCGCGCCGCTCCAACGGCCAGTTCGCCGCCCCGCCCGGACCTCCGACCCGCCGATCGCAAGGGCCTGCCGGCAGGCCGGCGTCGTCTTGAAACGCGCCGGCCTCCCTTCAAGTTCACCTCCGCCTGACACCAGGCTTTTGCGCGCAGATCAGGCGAGGGCGAAACGATCGAGGTCCATCACCTTGGTCCACGCCGCCACGAAGTCCTTCGCGAATTTCTCCTTCGAGTCGGCGCACCCGTAGACTTCCGCAAGGGCGCGCAGCTGCGAGTGCGAACCGAAGATCAGATCGACCCGGGTCCCCGTCCATTTGACCTCGTTGGTCTTGCGGTCGCGGCCCTCGTACACCCCTTCCGCGCCGCCGGACGGCTGCCATTGCGTGCCCATGTCGAGCAGGTTGACGAAGAAGTCGTTCGTCAGCGTCCCCGGCCGTTTGGTGAAGACGCCGTGGGCGGACTTCCCGGCATTGGCGCCGAGGACGCGCAGGCCGCCGACGAGAGCGGTCAGTTCGGGCGCCGTCAGCGTCAGCAATTGCGCCCGATCGACCAGGAGCTCCTCCGGCGACAGGCGCTGCGCGCCGCGCAGATAGTTGCGGAACCCGTCGGCGGTCGGCTCGAGCGGCTCGAAGGACTCGACGTCGGTCTGCTCTTGCGACGCATCCGCGCGCCCCGGCGTGAACGGCACTTTCACGACCTGCCCGGCGTCCTTCGCGGCCTTCTCGATCGCCGCGCCGCCGCCGAGAACGATCAGGTCGGCGAGGGAGACTTTTTTCCCGCCAGACTGTGAAGCGTCGAACGTCTTCTTGATCCCTTCGAGCGTCTGCAGCACCTTCCCTAGCTGAGCCGGCTGATTGACGTCCCAGTCCTTCTGCGGGGCGAGCCGAATGCGCGCGCCGTTCGCTCCGCCGCGCTTATCGCCGCCGCGGAACGTCGACGCCGACGCCCAGGCCGTCGAGACGAACTCGGAAACGGTGAGCCCGGACGCCAGGATCTTCGCCTTCAGCGCGGCAATGTCCTCTTCCCCGATCAGCGGATGATCGACGGCGGGGATCGGGTCCTGCCACGGTAGGGTTTCCTTGGGAACGAGCGGGCCGAGGTAGCGCACGATCGGACCCATGTCGCGGTGCGTCAGCTTGAACCACGCCCGAGCGAACGCGTCGGCGAACTGATCGGGATTCTCGAAGAAGCGCCTCGAGATCTTTTCGTAGGCGGGGTCGACCCGCAAGGCGAGGTCGGTCGTCAGCATCGGTCGGCGCGCGGCGCTTCGAGGGGTCCTGCGGGTCGGGAATCGTACCGGCGCCGGCGCCGTTCTTCGGCCGTCCACTGGTGCGCGCCGGCTGGGCTCTTGGTCAGTTCCCATTCGTAGCCGAACAGGTTCCAGAAGAAATTGTTGCTCCACTTTGTCGGCGTGCTGGTCCAGATGACTTCCAGGCCGCTGCCGATCGCGTCGCGGCCGCTGCCGCTGCCGAAGCTGCTCTTCCAGCCCAGCCCCTGCTCCTCGATCGAGCCGCCTTCCGGCTCGGGGCCGACATACTCATGCGGATCGGCGGCGCCGTGGGTCTTGCCGAAGGTGTGGCCGCCGGCGATCAGCGCGACGGTCTCCTCGTCGTTCATCGCCATGCGCTCGAAGGTCTCGCGGATGTCCCGCGCCGCGGCGAGCGGATCAGGGTTGCCGTTCGGCCCTTCCGGATTGACGTAGATCAGGCCCATCTGCACGGCGGCGAGAGGGTTCTGCAGATCGCGGTCGCCGGAGTAGCGCTCATCCGCCAGCCACTTGCCTTCCGGTCCCCAGTAGATGTCTTCTTCGGGCTCCCACACATCCTCGCGTCCGCCGCCGAAACCGAACGTCTTGAAGCCCATCGAATCGAGGGCGACGTTGCCCGCGAGAATCATGAGGTCGGCCCAGGAGATCTTCCGGCCGTATTTCTGCTTGATCGGCCACAGGAGCCGGCGCGCCCTGTCGAGGAGGACGTTGTCCGGCCAGCTGTTGAGCGGCGCGAAGCGCTGCTGGCCGGCTCCCGCGCCGCCGCGGCCGTCGCCGATGCGATACGTGCCGGCGCTGTGCCACGCCATCCGGATGAACAGCGGCCCGTAGTGGCCGAAATCCGCCGGCCACCAGTCCTGCGAGTCCGTCATCAGGGCGTGAAGGTCCTTGACCACCGCGTTCAGGTCGAGGCTCTTGAATTCCTTGGCGTAGTCAAACGCGTCGCCCATCGGATTGGATAGGCTCGAGTGCTGGTGGAGAACCCGAAGATTCAATTGGTTCGGCCACCAGTCGCGGTTCGCCGGCGCGCGGCTTCCGCTCGTGAACGGGCACTTGCTTTCGTCTGTCATGGTCTCTCCGATCGTGTTCCGCTTTTTCCCACTTCCTCGGTAAAAAATCGTCAATCCTCGAGGAGGGGTCCAGCTTCGCGGGGGCCGGCAATCGAGTTCCGGATTTCGGCGATCGGCGAGCCGGCGGTCGTCGTCAGGCGATCGGTCACGAAATCCTCCCTCGTCAGCACCCCGCGAGCGAGGCGCAGGCTGTTCGTAATCCCAAGCGCGCTATCGTTCCAATCGATTGTTCCGTCCTTTGCCATCGGCGCTGACTATCGTATAATCGCCGCATGAACCTGCGCGACCTGCAATATGTCGTCGCGGTCGCTGATCACGGCCACTTCGGCCGCGCCGCCGCCGCCTGCAACGTGAGCCAGCCGACTTTGAGCGGCCAGATTCTAAAGCTCGAGGAGGAACTCGGCGTACGCGTGTTCGAGCGCGAGGGCCGCGCCGTCAGGGTCGCCAGCCGCGCGGTCTCGATCGTCGACCACGCGCGCCGCGCGCTCGCCGCCGCCGCCGACATCGCGATCGCCGCGCGCGGCGCTCAGGATCCGCTCGCCGGCGCGCTCAAGGTCGGAATGATCCCGACGATCGCGCCCTATCTCCTGCCCTATGCGCTGCCGCTGGCCACGCGCGACCTGCCACTGGCGCCGATCAAGATCGTCGAGGACCTGACCGAACGCCTCCTGCTAATGCTGATGGGGGGCGGAATCGACGCCGCCGTGATCGCGACAGACGCGGCCAGCGACAAACTCGCGCGCGTCACGCTTTACGAAGAGCCGTTCCTGCTCGTCGTCGCGCGCAACCATCCGCTGGCGCGACGCAAATCCGTCTCCGCGCGCGACATCGATCCGGACGCGCTCTTGCTGCTCGCCGACGGCCATTGCCTGCGCGACCAGGCGCTCGATCTTTGCCAGCGCGGCGCTGCGAAGCGCGCGGCGGCGTCGGATTTCAGCGCGGCGAGCCTCGAAACGCTGCTGCATCTCACCGCGGCCGGATACGGGGTGACGCTGGCGCCGCGCCTGGCGGTCGAAAGCCGCGACGCCGGCGGCGCGCTCGCCGCCGTGCCGCTGAAGGGCCAGGGGATGACGCGGCGCGTCGATCTCGTCTTCCGTCTCGATACGACGCGGCGACCCGCGCTCGACCGGCTCGTCGAATCCATTCGCGCCGCGGCGCCGGCGTGTGTGCAGAAGTCCGACGCCGAGGCGGCGGCGGACTGAGGATGGAAGAACTCTTATCGCGGCCGCCAAAGGCGCTCGTCGAACGAAAAGGGTCTTATCGATTGGATCGCGGCGTGTTTCGCCTCGGGATGCGCGACATTGATCAGGATGTTGGCGCTCTCGGGCACGATTGCCGAGGCGACCTTGAGAAGCGCGGACCTGCCGGAGGCGAGCCACGCATCGCCGGAGGCGAGCGGGTCGGCGGGAACCCCGGCGAGTTCCTCGACGGGGATCGCGGCGAGATCGATCGCCATGAGAACGTAATTGTCCGGGAGAACGCTCCAATCGAGATCGAGGTGGACGCGGACTTCGAGCACCGCGAGAGCGGCGTTCTCGGCGGCGTAGACGAGCGGGCGCCCCGGCGAGTTCCACCGTCCGCCGTAGAGGCGCGCGCCTTCGCCGGAGAGATCGGCGAAAGGCCTGCGGCAGATGCGCCAGACGAGCATCAGGCCGCGAGGCCGTGATCGATCCTGGCGAGCAGATGTTCCACCTGCCGGCTTCCCTCGCCCGTATCGAGGAGGGAAATCGGCGCGTCGCCATCGAGGGCGGTCGTCGGCCGGCGCAGCCAGCGCGCGGCCTTCTCCTGCGAACCGAAGGTCTCCTCGGCCGCCGCGATGACGCGCACGAGGCGGATCAACCGATCGGACTGCTCCGGCGTCAGGACGCCGATCTTGCGGCGATGGCTGAGGGTCTTGCGCGGCAGAACGAGCCGATCGATTTCCGCGAGGTTGGCGCGTCCGGATTTGACGAGTTCGTCGATCTTTCCGGTATGGAGGCCGCGCCGCGTCGCTTCGATGGCGTCGCGGCTGCCCTTGGCCCCGATATCGAGGATCGCGTCGGCGGTGAGATGGGCGGTCGACATGAGACTGCCAAACCTCCTTTATGGCGATATGCCCTCAGTTTAGGGGGATTTCGCCCTCGCTGCAAGCGTCGCGGGTCGTCGGGGTGGCGAATGGTTTCGGCGACGCAGTTCAGCTCTGGTTCGCAAGGCTGAACGCAAGTGAGAGAGCGCCCACGAAAACAAGGCTTACAGCCCAGGTCGCATCCAGATTGAACCAGCTCCGCGACACGAATTTGAGGCCGAGGTAGCGGTACGCCAGCCACGCGGCGAGTCCGCCGGCCAGGATCATCGCCACGGTGTGGACGATGGAGACCAGGACGGCCATGCCGAGATTGGCCTTGATGAGGGCGCCTGCGGCCTCATGGCCGCTGTCGCGGTCGGCGGCCCGGCAGAGCCCGAGATAGATCGGCACGAGCATCAATCCCGCGCCGTGAGCGATCGCCACGGCAAAGGACCAGAGCCCCAGTTGCGTCGGTCGTATCCGCGCCAACGCCCGCGGATGGCGCCGGTTGGCGAGTTGGAAGATACCGAACCCGATGACCAGGAGACTGGCGCCGATCTGGATCTGCCGCTGCCATTCGACCAGCGTGATCAGCAGCGCGAAGGGAAGGATCACCAAAAGCATCGCCAGCAGATGGCCGATCGTGAGCGGCCACAGCGCGGCGACGAGGGCGCGCCCACTTCTTTCCATCAGCCCGGCGGCAACGGCGAGCGGCCATCCCATCCCCGGGTTCACCCCGTGGTAAAGGCCGCTCGTGACGACGGCCAGCCAGAGCCCGACCGGTGTCCAATCAGCTCCGGCCAGATTTAAGCCGACGGATAGCAGAACGAATCCGTCGAGCAATCGCCGCCCTCGAGCCGGATCTGATGCGCCCGGTATCCCTCGGGAAAGTCCACCCAGTAGTCCTTCGCCAGTTCAAGGCCGCCGCTCGGATTCGCATTGGCCATGACCTCGGCGCCCGGCACTCCGTCGGGATAGAATTGGTTGTCCCACGTCGAGTAGAGCGAATTGGTCCAGTAGACCCGCTTGCCGTCACGGCTGATCTCGACCATCTGCGGACCGCCCGCATACGCCTTGCCGCTGGAGTGGGGAGTGCGGCGGGCAATGCCGCCGATGCGGACCGAGCCCGCCAGCTTCGGCTTTCTTGGATCGGCGACGTCGTACTGACGCATCTCGCCGGTTCCCCAGCAGGAGACGTAGAGGAACTTGTCGTCCATCGAGAGGTCGATGTCGGTCACCAACGGCGGCACGGCGCCAAACCCCTGCAAGAGGGGGGCAGTTGGTCCTTGGGCGCCGTCTCGGCAGGGATCGTCGCCGTCTTCTCGATATGGAATTTTCCGCCTTCGCGCCACCAGGTCCAGATCGAGCCTTCGAGGTTCGTGGTGTCGACCACGACGCCCAGGAAGCCGTATTCGCGAACGGGATCGTGCGCGGGCCGCACCTCGAGCGCCATCTGGTGGTTGGCGCCGAGATCGATAGTCTGGACGTTGCGCCGCTCCCTAAGGTCCCAGAAGTGGACCCGATGGCCATACCGATTCGCGAGCAGGTCCTCCGGCACGATCCCGTTCTCGAACTGCGGCGGGAGCGCCCACTCGCTCGTCACCATGTAATCGCGCGGCAGGTTCCACCAGAAGTCGTAGTGTAGGTTCTGCGGTCCTCGATCGATCTCCCAGCGGCCGAGAACGTCAAACGTCTCGCAGTCCATGATGAAAACGCCCGGCGGCCCCTCGGCGCCGTCCTTGCCGCCGCCACCGAGGGTGCTGACGTAGATGCCTTCCGGCCCACAGTGGACCGTGTGGGGCCGCGAATAGCCTGTCTTCTTGAAGACTTCCTCGGGCTCGATAATCTTATGAATCTTCGCCTTGGTGGGATCAGGCTTGGTGTCGACGATGTAAATGCGCGAGGACCGTATTCCAGGAATGATGAGGTAGCGCCGCTCAACGAACGGGTGACCAGCGAGCGGCGACAGCGCCGAGGAACAGGCGTTCCAGCCGAAATGGTGGAACTCGTCCCCCTTGTAGGGCATCGTCACCGTGTGGACGACCTGACCGAAGGTCGGCGAGCCGGGCTTCACGTCGATCACCGCGAGCGCGTCTGGCTTCGAGAAGTCCGGGCTGAGCAGCAAAGTATAGGCGAAGTTCTCGGGGGCAGCTTCCATCGCCAGCTTCGGCGACGCATGGAAGGTCGGGTCAGGCCTCATGGTCATCGTAGAGCCTCCCTATTTTTGTGTCTGCCGGCGCCGCCACTCCTTGGAGGCACGCTGTGCTGCAATTCTACCAGGGGATAGCCCAGGTGTGAACTGGCCACACGCTGATGCTGATTCCTCACGAAGCCTCCCACCAGAACCCCGGGGGCGAGGAGCGCCGCTGGCCTTCGCTCGTTGGCAACCCAAGGGAGAGACCGGCCAGCGGAGATAGCGCCGATGACAACAATTGCTTTCTGATTATCAGAATTTCGGCTATCCTGTCGTTTCCGCGATCGGGGCGCTTCGGCTTCGGTCGAGAGAGCGGCGCACTTCAGGCGTCAAGAGATTGCGGAGGCGGCGTTTGTCAACGCATTCCGCTCTAAGCCTTTGATATCTCAGAATACGCTGTCAAGCGAATCCTTGACAAGGCTTGACATGGCTTGACAAAACTTGACATGGCTTGACAAAAGTTGCGTGGACTTGACGGAGGGCTTGACGAGCGGCGGCCGCTCGCGCGCGGAGGCGGCGCCCGTGACGGCAGCCTCCCTCGGGCCGGCAGCGCCCGGCGAGCGAAGCGTTCGCCGTGGCGGGGCGGCGGAAAATCGCCTCGCAACGCCTTGATCGAAAACCATCGCGCCGGAAATCAGCGCTCCGCCTCGGCCGGTTCAGGCGACCCGGCGATTTGGTCATCAAGCCCTCGGTTCACTTGACGAGCCGCGCCCCTCCCCCAAACTCAGCGCCGCGACGATCGCCTGCGCCTCGGCCCGAAGGCGCCGCGTCAGCGCGCCGGCGTCCTCTTCGCGCGTGAGCGCCGCCGCCTCTCCCGACCATAGCGGCGAGAAGTCGCCGCTGCCTAACTTCTCGTGCGCAGCGCGCAGCGGCGCCAGCGCGCCGGCCGCCAGGGGAAAAGCCGGCGCGAGCGGGCTCATCGGCCCCAGTTCCCGCATCAGCCGCGTTGCGATCCCCCGCGCGGGCCGCCCGGTGTAGAGGTTGGTGAGACGCGTCGAATCGTCGGCGGCGCGCCCCAAAGCGGCGCGATGCAGACTTGATATCGTCGCCTGCGGCGCGCGTAGATAAGCCGTTCCGATCTGGACGGCCGTGGCGCCGAGTGCGAAGGCCGCAGCGATCCCGCGGCCGTCGGCAATCGCGCCGGCCGCGATCACCGGCTTGCCAACGGCATCGACCACTTGCGGCAGCAGGGCGAAGAGGCCAGGCTGGGCGTCGACGTCCGTCGAGAGAAACATGCCGCGATGGCCGCCGGCCTCGCGCCCCTGCGCGATGATCGCGTCGACGCCGCGCGCCTCCAGCCAACGCGCCTCGGCGACCGTCGTCGCGCTCGAAAGAATGAGGGCACCCGTGCGCCGGACCCGCTCCTGCAGCGCTTCATCCGGCAGGCCGAAATGGAAGCTGACGACCGCCGGCTTCGTCTCTTCGATGACCTCGCACATTGCGGCGTCGAAGGGCTCCCGCCCCGCGCCGGATGCGCGCGAGGCAGGATCGACGCCGGCCTCCGCGTAATAGGGCGCGAGCGCGGCGAGCCAGCGCGCCTCGGCCGGCGCGTCGGGAGCAGGAGGCGCATGGCAGAAGAAATTCACGTTGAACGGCGCCGCTGTGCGCGAGCGGACCAGCGCGATCTGCTCCCGCAGTTGCGCCGGCGTCAGCATCGCGCATGGCAACGATCCCAGGCCGCCCGCCTCGCAGACGGCGATCGCCACGGCGGCGCCTTGCGCGCCGGCCATCGGCGCCTGAACGATGGGCAGCCGCGAGGGAAGAATCATCGAAATTTCCTTTCGCATCGCCAACGCGCGGAAAAGATTTCTCTTTCGCGTTCGGGGCGATCCAAGCCGGCGATCGCATGTGAATAGCCGCGCTTCGGCCCCAATCTGGCCATTAAGGCTTGATTAACCCTCGCCCGCCTTTTCGGCAATGCGAGGGGCGGCGGCAAGAGTCGGGTAAGGTTGATTAAACCTTCCCTTAATAAGCTAAACCCTAAGGCTCGATCAGAGCGGCGGCCGGCCGCGAAACAGATTTGGAGTTTTCGATGTTTGCTGCGACCTTTCGGCGCGCGTTTCCCGTCATGGCGGCGCTGGCTATCGGCCTCGCCCTCAGCGCCTGCGCCCGCAATAATGCCGACGATGCCTTGAACGGCGCCTACGGCGCAGGGGCGGGCGCTCCCGGCAGCGTACAGGAATTCGCTTCGAGCGTCGGCGATCGCGTCTTCTTCGACACCAACTCGACCGAACTCAACGGGGCGGCGCAGGCGACGCTGGACAAGCAGGCGGCCTGGCTCAACCGGTACCCCCGCTACACCTTCACGATCGAGGGCCATGCCGACGAGCGCGGCACGCGCGAATACAACTTCGCGTTGGGCGCGCGGCGCGCCGAGTCCACCAAGAACTATCTGATCGCCAAAGGCGTCGCGGCCTCGCGCATGCGGACGATCAGCTATGGCAAGGAGCGTCCGGTTGCGGTGTGCAACGACATTTCCTGCTGGTCGCAAAATCGCCGCGCCGTCACCGTGCTGGCAGGCGCCGCGGGAAGCTGAAGGAACGGAGCGCGCCGCGCGGCGGCCAAATCTTCGCCTCACTTTTGGCCGCCCGCTCCCTATGCTATCGGAACTCGCGCGCCGATCCGGGCAACGCGCCGCGCAACCGATAGGGGTCTCACGTTTTGTCGCCGCTTTCTCGCCTTTGCCTCGCCAGCGCGTTTGTCGCTTGTCTGGGTTTCGCCGGCGCGACGAGCGCCAGCGCGTTCGATCTCAACCCTTTCCACAGCGATTCGCCGCAACAGACGGCGCAATCGGCCCTCCCGCCGGGCGCCGTTCCCGGAGGATCGACCAACTCGGGCGACGCAGGCGACCCCGGCGCGGTCAGCGTTCGCGTCGATCGCCTGGAAGACGAATTGCGGCAGGCTAACGGCCGCATTGAGGAATTGGAGAATCAGCAGCGTCGGCTCGAGGATCAACTCAAGCGATTCCAGCAGGACGTCGAATTCCGCCTCGGCGGCGCCGGCGCCGGGGGCGGCGGCGTCCCTGTCGCCGCCGCCGCTCCCCCGCCCGCGCCGCTGGACGCCTCTCCTGCCCCCAAGCTCCAGCGCCGGGGCGACGCCTTCAATCCGTCGGCCGACCCCAACGCGGTCGGCGCGCCGCGACCCTTGGGAACGACCCCGCCGAGCGCCCCGCTCGCCGGAGCCGTAGCGTCGGCCGGCGCGCCGCTCGATCTGCCCGGCAGGCCGGTGAATGCTGCGCCGACGCCGAACGGCCCGCTCGTCGCCGACACTGGGCCGACCGTCGTCCCCGGCGGCGGGATCGGCTTCACGGATGGCCCGCGCGAGCAATATAACGCCGCGATCGAGGCCTATCGCAGCGGCCATTATGCGGAGGCCGAAGAGCAGTTGAAGGCGTTTCTCGCCTCCAACGGCTCGAACCGCCTCGCGCCCGACGCGACCTTCTATCTCGGCGAGACCTATTTTCAGCGCTCGCGGCCGCGCGAGGCGGCCGAACAATATCTCAAGCTGTCGACCGATTTCGCGCGGTCGGCGCGCGCACCCGAAGGCATGGTGCGGCTCGGCCAATCGCTCGCCGCGCTCGGCAGCAGCGATCAGGCTTGCGCGACCTTCGCGGAAGTCGGCAAGCGCTATCCGACCGCCTCGTCCGCGGTGAAGAAGCTGGCCGAGCGCGAGATGCAAAAGGCGCATTGTTGACGCGCGGGGCGATCGCTTGGGAGCCGGCGATCGACGCGGCCTTCGCGCCCCTCGGGGACGCGGACGCCCTTCTTCTGGCCGTCTCCGGAGGACCGGATTCGACCGCGCTGTTGCTGATGGCCGCCGCCTGGGCGCGCCGGCGCGGCGGCAGGCCGCGCCTCGAAGCGGCGACCGTCGACCATGGACTGCGAACGGAAAGCGCCACGGAAGCGCGCGCCGTCGCCGAGCTCTGCCTGGGGCTCGGCGTTCCCCACCATATTCTCGAGTGGCGCGGCGCGAAGCCGAAGAGCCGCATTCAGGAGCGCGCGCGCGAAGCGCGCTACGCGCTGCTGGCTGAATGCGCTGGCGCCATCGGCGCGAACATCGTCGTCACCGCCCATCATCTCGACGATCAGGCCGAGACAGCCCTGTTCCGCCTGCTGCGCGGTTCGGGCATCGGCGGCCTGCGCGCCATGGCGGCGCGGGCGCCGCGAGACGGCGTGACGATCGCGCGCCCGTTGCTCGGCTTCGCCAAGCGCGATCTCATCGCGCTTTGCGAAGCCCAGGGAGTCGCTTTCGCTCGCGATCCCTCGAACGAGGACCCGCGCTATGCGCGCACGCGCCTGCGGGCGCTCGCGGGCGCGCTCGCCGCCGAAGGCCTCGACGCGCCGGCGTTGGCGCGGCTTGCGCGACGGGCGGCCCAGGTCGAAGAGGCGCTGGCGCGGCAGACCGAGGCGGCCGAAGCGCGGCTGCGCCTGATCGAAAACGGCGCCTGCGAGGCGAGCCTGCTTCTCGCCGAGCCGACCGAGATCGTGCAACGCCTGCTGACAGCGTCGATCGCGCGCGTCGGCGGGCGGGACGCGAGCCGCGTCGGCCTGGAGAAGATCGAGGCGCTCGCGGCGGCCTTGCGCCAAGCCTGGAACGGCGGCGAGACGTTCAGCGCCAACGTCTCCGGCGCCCGGCTGCGCTGCGACGCCAAGGGGTCCGTGCGCGTCGAGCGGGAGCCGGCGCGGCGGAATCCGACGGGCGGTCGGGCGCGCGCCGCCAGTTAGGTCGGATCGCGACAGCGGCGCCGCCCTCATCCGGCGCTTCGCGCCCCTTGCTCCGCAAGCGGGAGCAAGGAACGCGCCGCGGCGCTCGCCCCCGGCTCTATTTGCCCATCATCGCCTTGGCGTTGTCGGGCGTGATGGCGGTGGTCGGGACGGTGACGACCGTCGGCACGGAGTCGGCGCAATCGAGGAGGATCGATTTCGCCATCGCGATCGCCTCGGGTCCGCCGGTCGGATAGGTGAACGTCGCCGACCATTCGCCTTCGGCGACGGCGCGGATGCCGCCGGCCGGTCCGGGCAGACCGTCGGTTCCGAGGATCTTGATATCGCCGTCCTTCTTGCCCGCGCCTTTGGCCGCCAGCCGCGCGCCGGCGGCCATCATGTCGTTGCTCGCGTAGACCGCCTTGATATTGGGGTTGGCTTGAAGCATCGCGGCGAAGGCGGTCTGCGCTTTATCCGGCAGCCAGTCGGCCGCCTGCTCCGCAACGATCTTGATCTTGTCGTTCCCCTTCACGCCGGCTTCAAAGCCATTCAGGCGCTCGACGGCGGGCGTCGAACTCGGCAGGCCTTCGAGCACCGCGACCTCACCGCCATCCGGCAGCAGATTTGTTGCGACGTACTTGCCCGCTTCCTCGGCGATCTTGAAATTGTCGCCGCCGATGAACGCGGTGTAGTCCTTGCCGGGATCGCCGACGGTCTTGCGATCGAGTTCGATAACGGGAATGCCAGCCTTCATGGCGCGCGCGACGACCGGGGTCAGAGGCGAAGCCTCGAACGGCGAGATCAAGATGAGATCGACCTTCTGCGTGATGAAATTGTCCATCTGCGAAGTCTGGGTATTGACGTTGCCCGCGCCGTCGGCGATTTGCAGCGTGAATTGCGGAACCGTCTGGGCGGCCGCGGTCAGCTCGTCGTTGACGTGTTGCCGGTAGGGCTCGGCATTGTTCGCTTGGCTGAAGCCGATGACGAACTTGCCGTCTTTGCCGCACTCCTTGACCATCGGCGCCGCGCTCGCCGCTCCCGCGAACAGGGCTGCGAGGCCGACGCCTAGGGCTAGCTTCCCGCGATGACTTGAACCGAACCCGTTCATGATCGTCTCCCTTGGGTTTACCCTCCGAACGCCACTTCCGATTTTGCTGCTCGTCCCTCGATGCGATGCACCGGATCGAACTTTTTATTGCGTCGCTAGCCTTTACCGACCCAATCCCTCGCGGCGACGGACAAGAGATTGAAGCACCGCGGCGAGCACGATGATCGCGCCAGTGGCGAGCAGTTGCAGAGCCGCGTTGATGTTGTTGAGTTGCAGCACATTGGCCAGCGCGCCGAGCATCACGGCGCCCGCGACAGTCCCGACCATCGAGCCGGAACCGCCGAAGAGACTGGTTCCGCCAATCACCACGGCGGCGATCGCGGTCAGTTCGTAACCGGTGCCGTCGTTCGCGCTGCCAAAATTGAACTGGCCGGCGTGGACGACGCCGGCGATCGCCGAGACCATGCCTGTGATCGCGTAGACGGCGATCTTGACCGCGGTGACCGGCACGCCGGAAAGCCGGGCGGCGCGTTCGTTGCCGCCGACAGCAAACACGTAGCGGCCAAATCGGGTGAAATTCAGCACGAAGGTCGCAATCGCGGCGACGATCACGAAGACAAGCGTCGCGACCGGCACGACGTTGTCGAACAGGCGTTCCCCCAGTATCGAGAAAACAGGGGGCGCCAGCCCGGGGCCAATGCCATAGGAGATGTTGATGTACTGATTGTTCGAGATGACCAGCGCCAGCCCGCGCGCGATCTGAAGGCCCGCCAGCGTGACGATGAAGGGCTCGAGGCGAAAGCGGGTGGAAATCAGCCCTTGCGACGCGCCGAAAGCCGCTCCCGTTGCGATCACCGCCAGCACTGTCGTCAACAATCCCCAACCGCCAGTGGTCATGATCGTTGCGGTCAGAACGCTGGAAAGGCTCAGCAGCGCGCCGACGGAAAGGTCAATGCCCGCCGTGATGATGACGAACGTCATGCCGACCGCGATGATTCCGGTCTCCGACACCGCGCGCACGATGTTGGCGATATTGTCCGGCGCCAGGAAAAGAATGAGCCCATGGCGGCGCGGCGAGAAGATGATCCCGCCGATCGCCACCAGGACCAGGCCGATGACGCTTTGAAAGCGAACGGCGATCGCGAGCGGGTCGATGCGCCCGGCCTCGCCGCGCTTGACCTGCGTGGACGGAGCGGCGCGGGAAGCCTCAGTCATCGCCATCCCCCTCGCTGGCTTCGGTTGCGGCTAAAACTTCGTGTTCGGGCGCGTCGGGTCCGAATTCCGCGACGGTGCGACCGTGGCGCAGCACCATGAGCCGATCGCAGAGTCCCAGCAGTTCCGGCATTTCGCTCGACGCGATCAGGACCGCCAACCCACGCGCGGCGAGCGCTCGCACGCGCGCATAGATCTCGCCCTTTGCGCCGACGTCGACGCCGCGCGTCGGCTCGTCGAGCAGCAACAAACGGGGCTCGCCGAGCACCTCCTTGGCGAGCACGACTTTTTGCTGATTGCCGCCCGACAAGGCGCCGACGGCGATATCCGGGCGCCGCGGGCGCACGCCGAATTGGTCGATCCCGCGACTGGCGAAACCGGCCTCGCGGGACTTTGAAATCAAGAACAGCGGCGACACCAGCCGGATGATCGAGGCGACCAGATTGCGTGCGACGCTGTCGCGCAGCATCAGGCCCCCGCCTCGACGGTCGTCGGTGACGAAACCGAGGCCCGCGGCGCGCGCGGCGCGGATCGACGAGAGCCTGGCCGGCGCGCCGTCGATCTCGACGACCCCTGTCCATTTGCCAGGACCGGCGGCGCCATAAAGCGCGGAGAGCAATTCGGTTCGCCCCGCGCCCATGATGCCAGCCAGCCCGACGATCTCGCCGGCGCGAACTTCGAGCGACACGTCGCGTGGCTCCTGCCAGCCCGGCCGCGGTCGTTGCGGCCTGAAACCCGCATGGTCGAGGCGAAGCACCGTGCGGCCTTTCGCGTTCGAACGACCGGGATAAAGTTCCGTGGGCGGCCGTCCCACCAGGAGTTGAACGAGTTCGGATTGCGGCGCGCGCGGAGAGGCCACGCCCGCCACCTTGCCGTCGCGCAGCACAGTGACGCGATCGGCGACCCGCGGCACTTCCTCGAGGCGGTGGGAGATATAGACGATGCCGACGCCGCGCGCCGCGATCTCCCGCATGACCGCGAACAGCCGCTCGACCTCGGCGGCGGTCAGCGCCGCACTCGGCTCATCCATGACGAGAATCCGCGAGGCGTAGTTCAACGCCTTGACGATGGCGACGATCTGCCTTCGTCCCACGGACAGTTCCCCGACGCGCTGCTCGACATCGATGTCCGAACCGATTTCTTTCAGTCGCTCGCGCGCGCCGCGGCGCATCGCCGCGCTGTCCAGGACGCCGGTCCGGACCAGCTCGCGGCCAAGATACAGATTTGCGGTGACGTCGAGGCCCGGAACGAGATCGAGTTCCTGAAAGATGGTTGCGACTCCGGCGGCTTGCGCAGCGCGCGGATCGGCGAAGCGGATCGCGGCCCCTTCGATCAGGATTTCGCCGCCATCGGGCGCGACCACGCCCGACAGAATGTTCATCAATGTCGACTTGCCCGCCCCGTTCTCGCCGAGCAACGCGTGAATCTCGCCATGGCGCAGATCAAAATCGACGCCACGCAAAGCTTGCGCGCCGCCGAAACTCTTCTCGACTCCGCGCATGACGAGCAGGCGGGCTCCGGAGTCGGCTTGTTCGGCGCGCGACACGCTCATAGCGGAACTCCGTACGAGGCGCGCTGGCGCGTCGCCCTCGCGACATCCGCGATCGTCGGCATCGCTCCTCCCGAAAACCGCCATGTCCTCGGCGTGATTTGCCGGCGCCGGTTCGCAATTGAGGAAAGCTAATCACGATCAAATCGTTTGCGCAATCGTTTCGATACTGTAGCTTGTTTCAGATAGACTGTGTCCTCCTCTGTCGTCACTGCGAGCGACGCGAAGTTATGACGGTTGCCAGGTAACCCTCGGTATAGCGGAAACATGCCCTCTTCGATCCCGAGTGACGCCGGGGCCTCGTCCATGCTGTGGCGCAGGCTCGATGTCCCCGGCCATGACGCCTGCTATTTGGAGCCGCGAGACGCAGGCTATTGCTTGCAGGGCGCGGCGGTCTATCGGCATCAAAATGGACCGGCGCACATCTCCTATTCCGTCGCCTGCGACGCGCGCTGGCGGACGCTTTCAGGCCGAATTCTCGGCTTCCTGGGAGACCGCCGCGTCGATTATATCGTGACCCGCGACGACGGGCTTTGGAAACTCAATGGTGCGCCTGTGCCGGGATTGAGCCATCTCCTCGATCTCGACCTCAGCTTCACGCCGGCGACCAACCTCCAACAGCTCCGCCGGGTTTCGATTGGGGAGAACGAAATCGTTCAACTCCCCGTCGCCTGGTTCGACGTGGACGCCGGAACGCTGAGGGAACTGCCACAGGTTTACGAACGACGGGGCGCAGACGCCTATTGGTATCAGGCGCCGAGCGTCGGCTATGAAGGATTGCTCGAACTCGCGCCGAACGGCTTCATCCGGCGCTATCCCGGTTTGTGGGAGGCTGAGTCGTTCCCTTGAACGGCCTCAGCGCAGCCCTTCTCCCGCAAGGGGAGAAGGGGATCACCACATATCCAGCGCGACCCTCGCCTCGTCGGACATGCGGCTTTGGTCCCATGGCGGATCGAACACCATGTTGACCTTGACGCCGGAGACGCCGGGCACGGCGCTGACCGCGTTTTCGACCCAGCCCGGCATTTCGCCCGCCACGGGACAGGCCGGCGCGGTCAGCGTCATTTCGATCGTGACGAAGCGTTCGTCGTCGATATCGACGTTGTAGATCAGGCCGAGCTCGTAGATGTCAGCCGGGATCTCCGGATCGTAGACGGTCTTCAGCGCCTGGACGATCTGCTCCGTAAGCGCGTCGAGCTCCTCCTTCGAGATCGCGGAAGGCAGCTTCTCCAACGGGAGAGGCGGCGGCGCCGCGACTGGGCTGTCGGTCATTCCCAAGGCCCTCCTCAAGCGAATAGTTTTTGCGCGCGCACCAGCGCATCGGCAAGCGCGTCGACTTCGGCGCGCGTGTTATAGAGCGCGAACGAAGCGCGGCAAGTCGACGTCACGCCGAAGCGCTGCAACAACGGCATTGCGCAATGCGTGCCGGCGCGCACGGCGACTCCCGAGCGGTCGATGATCGTCGCGACGTCGTGCGCGTGCGCGCCCTCCATGACGAACGAGAGGATCGGCCCCTTCCCCGGCGCCGAGCCGAAGATGCGCAGCGAATTGATCGCGCCGAGCCGTTCGTGCGCATAGGCGCTCAACGCCTCCTCGTGCGCGCGAACTCGCGAACGCCCGATTCCCTCGATATAGTCGAGAGCCGCGCCGAGCCCAATCGCCTGGGCGATCGGCGGCGTGCCGGCCTCGAAGCGATGCGGCGGCTGGTTGTAGGTGACGGTGTCTCGCGTCACCTCTTCGATCATCTCGCCGCCGCCGTTGAACGGCGGCAAGGATTCCAGCAGCGCCCGCTTGCCGTAGAGCACGCCGATGCCGGTCGGGCCGTATACCTTGTGGCCGGTGAGCACGTAGAAGTCGACGTCGAGATCGCGCACGTCGACATCGAGATGCACCGCGCCCTGCGAGCCGTCGACCAGAACGGGCACGCCATGCTCATGCGCGATGCGCACGATGTCCTTGATCGGCGGCGCCGTGCCGAGGACGTTCGACATCTGGGTGATCGCGACGATCTTGGTGCGCTTGGTCAGCGCGCGCTCGAAGGCCTCGAGCGAGAACGACCCGTCGTCGGCGACGTCGACCCATTTGAGGACGGCGCCCTTGCGCTCCCGATGGAAATGCCAGGGCACGATGTTGGAATGATGCTCCATCACCGAAAGAACGATCTCATCGCCCTCGCCGATATGGGAGAGGCCGAAACTCGCCGCCACGAGATTGATCGCCTCGGTCGTCGAACGCGTGAAGACGATCTCCTCGCTGGACGCAGCATTGAGGAAGCGACGCACGGTCTCGCGCGCCGCTTCGTAGCCTTCGGTCGCGGCATTGGCGAGATAGTGCAGGCCGCGATGAACGTTGGCGTATTCGTGCTCGTAGACCTGCGTCAGGCGCTCGATTACGACGCGGGGCTTTTGCGCCGAGGCGGCGTTGTCGAGATAGACGAGCGGTTTGCCGTAGGGCCGTTCGGCGAGAATGGGGAAATCGGCCCGGATCGCCTCGACGTCGTAGGAGGCGACGCGCGAAGATTGGCTGTGGTGAATCGTCATGTCGGCGCTGCTCCTGTGCGCTGGGCGAGCCAGGCGCGCGTCATCGACAGCAGGATGTCCGCGAGTTCAGGCTCGACGACGCGGGCGATCACCTCGACGCCGAAAGCCTCCAGCAGCATCGCCTCGGCTTCGCGCCTCGTCATGCCGCGCGACTGCAAGTAGAAGACCTGCTCGGGATCGAGCGCGCCGACGGTGGCGCCATGGCCGCACACGACATCGTCGGCGAGAATCTCGAGTTCCGGCTTGTTGTTCATCGCGGCGCGCGGGGACAGAAGGATCGCTTGCGACTTCATTCCGCCGTCGGTCTTCTGCGCGCCTGGCTTGACGATGACCTTGCCTTGAAAGACGCCGGTCCCGTCGTCGGCGACAATGTGCTTGAAGAATTCCCGGCTCTGACCGCGCACGGCGGCGTGGACGACTTCGAGGGTCGTATCGGCATGGCGGCGACCGTCGATCAGCGCGAGGCCGCCGAGCCCGATTCTCGTCTCTTCGCCGGCGAGAGTCGCGAAAACCTGCCGCCGGACCAGCGCGCCGCCGCGAACGAATCCAAACGCGTCGAGTTCGGCCCGCTCGGCGAGATGGGCGATCTGGCTTTCGACATGCAGACCCGCCTCGTCTTCGACCGAAGCGACATGCGCCGCCTTGGCGCCCGGGGCCAAGGCGATCCAGGTCGAAACATGGCGTTGCGCGCTCGGCCCCGCGCCGACGAATCGCTCGATGACGCTGGCGCGCGCCGCCGCGCCCAGCGCGATCCCGACGCGCGAATAGACCGCCTGCGCGCCGCCGGCGGTGAAGCAATGAATGATCTCGACCAGGGGAGCCTGCGCGGCCGCCTCGATCGACAGGGAGCAACCACCGAGCGTCAGCGCGAGGTTGAGCGAAAGCATCGCGTCGGCGTCGGCGAGCGGCGCTGTTTCCGGCGCCGTGGGCGCCACCGCGACGCCCGTGGGCGGCGCATCGGACAGCGCAGCGATGAAACGACCGTCGAGAAGAACGAGCCGCGCACCGCCGACGCGGGGTAGCGAGCCCAGCGTCGCGCGCGCGGCCTCGATGGCGGCGGCGTCGGGCGCCTTCGCGATCGGCGCGGCGTTCGCCAGCGCGGCGCGAAGATCGGTGTAATGCCAGGCCTCGACGCGGCGGGTCGGCAGTCCCGCCTCTTCGAAGCGGCGGAACGCGGCCTCGCGGCGCGCCGACGGGGCGGCGCCGCGCGAGGCGGCGAATTGCTCGGCGAGGGTCGTCTCGGCGGCGGTCTTGGCGATGGCGCGATGCAGGGTCATGCCGTTCTCACGCCGCCTCGGGCGCATAATCGCGATAGCCGTTGCGCTCCAATTCGAGCGCCAGTTCCGGGCCACCCGATTTGACGATGCGGCCTTTGGCCATGACGTGCACCACGTCCGGCCGGATGTGTTCGAGCAGGCGCTGGTAATGCGTGATGACGAGGAACGACCGCTTCGGGTCGCGCTGCGCGTTCACCCCCTCGGCGACGATGCGCAGAGCGTCGATGTCGAGCCCCGAGTCCGTTTCATCGAGCACGCATAGGCGCGGCGCGAGCAGCGTCATCTGCAGCACTTCCATGCGCTTCTTCTCGCCGCCGGAAAAGCCGACATTGAGCGGACGCTTGAGCATGTCCGGATCGATCTTCAGGCTCTGCGCCGCGCCGCGCACGGCGCGCATGAAATCGGGCGTCGTAAGATCAGCCTCGCCGCGCGCGCGCCGCTGCGCGTTGAGCGCCGCTTTCAGGAACGTCATTGTCGCGACGCCGGGAATTTCGATGGGGTACTGGAAAGCGAGAAACACGCCGCGCGCGGCGCGCTCGTCCGGCTCCATATCGAGGAGGTTCTCCCCGTCGAGCAGGATCTCGCCCGACGTCACCTCGTAATCCGGTTTTCCCGCCACGACGTAGGACAGCGTCGACTTTCCCGAGCCGTTCGGCCCCATGATCGCCGCGACTTGGCCGGTCGCCACCGAGAGATTCAATCCGTCCAGGATCGGCTGTCCCTTGATTTCGACGCTTAGGTTTTTCACTTCAAGCATTGGGCGCGTCACTCACTTTTCGCCGTCGAAATAGTCGACGCCGCTTTCCAATCGCCCGACATAACGAATGCCGCCGGCGGCGGGATCGCTCCAGTCGAAGCGCGACGTCACCGCGAATTTCCCCGAGTTGGGATACTCGCATACATCGCTGACCGGCTTGTCGGATATGCCGAGATATTTCAGATCGGTCTCGCCGGTGTTGACGATCTGATGCGCCAAGGCTGAACCCTTGCCAGCGGGGGCGGCGAGCACGTCGCCGGCTCGTATCGGATAGCGCTCGCCGCCGTAGCGATATTCCCCGCTCCCCTCGAGAATGACGAAGAGCTCGTTCACGACGTGATGGACGTGGTAGGGAAAAGCCTTCTTGCCGGGCTCCACGAGCGTCACCATGCAGCCGAGGCCGCCGGCGCCGATCAATTCGCCAAGCGGCGCGATCTTCGCGCAAAAGGCGCCGCCGGCGCCATTCATCTCGCGAAGCTGCGCGTCGGCGATGTTGATCACCGGCTTCTTCATCCAACGCTTCCTTCCAACGAAATCGCAATCAGCTTCTGCGCCTCGACCGCGAACTCCATCGGCAATTGCTGCAGCACGTCGCGCACGAAGCCGTTGACGATCAGCGCTGTCGCCTCCTCGCCCGAGAGCCCGCGCTGCAGGCAATAGAACAGCTGATCCTCGGAAATCTTGGACGTCGTCGCCTCGTGCTCGAACACCGCCGAAGCATTCTTGGCCTCGATGTAGGGCACGGTATGGGCGCCGCACTGGTCGCCGATCAGCAGCGAGTTGCAATTGGTGAAATTCCGGGCGCCGGTCGCGAGCCGATGCGCCGAGACCTGACCGCGATAGGTGTTCTGCGATTTGCCGGCGGCGATGCCCTTGGAGATGATACGGCTCGTCGTGTTCTTGCCGAGATGGATCATCTTGGTGCCGCTGTCGACCTGCTGGCGGCCGTTGGAAATCGCGATCGAATAGAATTCGCCGCGCGACGAATCGCCGCGCAGAATGCACGACGGATACTTCCAGGTGATCGCCGAGCCCGTCTCGACCTGTGTCCACGATATTTTCGAACGCGCGCCACGGCAGTCGCCGCGCTTGGTGACGAAGTTGTAGATGCCACCCTTGCCCTCGGCGTCGCCGGGGAACCAGTTCTGCACGGTCGAATATTTGATCTCGGCGTCCTCGTGGGCGACGAGTTCGACGACCGCGGCGTGGAGCTGGTTTTCATCACGCTTCGGCGCGGTGCAGCCTTCGAGATAGCTCACATAGGCGCCCTTGTCGGCGATGATCAGCGTGCGCTCGAACTGACCGGTGTTCTGCTCGTTGATGCGAAAATAGGTCGAAAGCTCCATCGGGCAGCGCACGCCCGGCGGCACATAGACGAACGAGCCGTCGGAGAAGACCGCGGAATTGAGGGTGGCGTAGAAGTTGTCCGTCGGCGGCACGACCGAGCCGAGATACTTCTGCACGAGTTCGGGGTGGTTGTGCACGGCCTCGGAGAACGAGCAGAAGATCACGCCCGCCTTGGCGAGTTCCACTTTGAAGGTCGTCGCGACCGAGACGGAGTTGAACACCGCGTCCACGGCCACCCTCGGTCGCTCGACACCGGCTAGAATTTCCTGCTCGACTAGGGGAATGCCGAGCTTGGCGTAGGTTCGCAAAAGCTCGGGATCGACCTCGTCGAGCGATTTCGGCCCCGGGGAGGATTTCGGCGCGGAGAAATAATAGAGACTCTGGAAGTCGATCTCGGGATAGTCGACGCGCGCCCAGCGCGGCGTCTCCATCGTCAGCCAGCGACGATAAGCCTCCAGGCGCCAATCGAGCAGCCATTGAGGCTCGCCCTTCTTGGCGGAAATGAATCGGACGATCTCTTCGCTGAGGCCCTTGGGCGCCTTGTCGGACTGGATGTCCGTGACGAAACCGTACTTATAGGCGTCGACTTCAATCGAACGAACGCGGTCGACGGTCTCTTGGACTGCCGCCATGGGACTTCTCCTCGCCTGGACGGTTTCAAGGACCGTCGGTGGGGGTCAAAAAACGATGCGCTAACGACCGGTCCTGGGTTCAAGGCTCCGGACTGTGGCAGACAGCCTCTATATTGTGTCCGTTGGGGTCGATTGCAAACGCCCCGTAATAATTCGGATGATAGTGCGGGCGCAAGCCCGGCGCGCCATTATCTCTGGCCCCGGCCGCCAGCGCCGCCGCATGAAACGCGTCGACCTCGGCGCGAGTTGTCGCGGCGAACGCCAAATGCAGGGGCGAGGCGGGCAGATCGCCCTGGCTGAACCATAGCTGCGCCCGCCCATCGCGGCCCATGCCGACATGGCCCTCGAATTCCGCCGCCACCGCGACGCCCAGCGGCGCCAAGGCGGCGACATAGAACGCCCGGCTCGCCGCCGCGTCCTTAACCACAAAGCTGATATGATCGAACATCGTCGCCGGCCCCGCCCCCAGCCCTGGTCACGACAATATGAACTGCCCAGGGCGCGCGCAAGGGCGGTGCGCCAGTTCCCGCTCAGCGCGCCTCGAAGGCGTCGCCCGCATATTCACCGCGCAGTCGGCAAACGATCTTGCGCAGGTCGAGATGGGCCATCTTCGACTCCGGTTCCGGGCTGACGCCCTGCGCGGCGGCTCGCGCCGCCTCCTGCGCGTAATCGCCGAATTTCATTCGCATCGGCGTGGCGATCGCTTCGCCGAAGGCGATCGCCTCGCGGTCGGCGATCGAAGACAGAAACGCGATCGTGCTCGCGGAGGAGACGCCCACCGCGGAGCGAATGATCGCCTTGTCGTGCTCGTTGGCGAGGCGCATCGCGAACATCGTCGAACATTGTGAGAGCACGGTCGCGTCGAGCTCGGCCGGGCGCTGCGTGACGATTCCGAGCGAAACTCCGTACTTGCGTCCCTCTTTGGCGATGCGGCCAATCGCCTGCCGGGTCGGCCCAAAGGCCTGCGACTGGTCGGTGGGGATGTAGCGATGGGCCTCTTCGCACAGCACCGCGATCTCGTAGGTTCCCTCGCTCCACAGTGCGATTTCGAAGGCCATGCGCGCGAGCACCGAGACGAGGGAATTGACGACCTCGTTGGGGAGGCCCGCCAATTGTACGATCGTCACCGGCGCTCCCGCCTTCGGCAGGCGAAAGATGCGCGAGAGGACCTTCGACATGTTGTCTTCTACGACGACCTTGCCGAACATGAAGCGGAAGCGCGGATCACGGCTCAACGTTTCCAGGCGGTGCTTCAGCGAACGAAGGTCCGAGCGCGGATAGCGCTGATCCAGCTTGCCGAGCCATTCGTCGATAATGTGCACCATATCGGCGACGCGGTAGGGCACCGGCGTATCGGCGCTGACCCAGCCGTGGTCCGGATTCGCCGTTCGACGCAGCGGACTCGCTGCGATCAGCGAGGCGGAGCTCGCGATGAACTGCGACTTGGCGGTCTTGATGACGTCGAAAAGCGCATCGACTTCATCGGAGTTCGGCTTGCGACCGTTGTAAATGATGTCGGCAATTTCCTCGAACTTGAACATCCAATATGGAAGCTCGAGATTGTCGGAATTGAAGACCACGGCATCGGTTGGAAAATTCCGCGCATATTCGTTGTGCGGGTCGATGATGAGCACGCGCAGTTTCGGCCGCGAGGCCAGACATTTCTTCAACAGCAACGACACCGCGGTCGTTTTGCCGACGCCAGTCGATCCGATCACGGCGAAATGCCGGCTGACGAGTTCATCGATGCTGACCGAGGCCGGGATGGAGTCGTTCTGGGTCAGGCGGCCGATTTCGACGCCCTGAATCCCGCGGAAGCTGTAAATCGCCTTGAGGTCGTCGGCGCGGATGCGGTGCGCGACCGCGCCGAGCGCGGGATAGGAACGAATTCCGCGGTAGAACAACGGCGCGCCGGTTTCGTCGTCGACGATTTCGCCGCTCAGTTCGATCTTCACATAGGCGACATTGACGTCGCTCTCGCTCCAGAGGCGATTGGCGGTCGACAATTCGCAGACGACGCCGACCAGCCGCGAATTCTCGTGCACGATCGTGATGAGATGACCGACCGACCAATGCTCGCCGCCCTCGTTCGGCGCCATGCGACAAGCGACGACCCCTTCCATACCGTTGAGCGAGACGAGGCGGCCGAGCTCGCGGCTCACGCCGTGCTCGCGCCTCTCGTGAAGAGGAAGAACAGAGGCGAGGCTAGGCGACAGTTCTAGTTTCATCGCGAGGTCCCGACTCCTTTGCGGCGCGAATCGCGCCTGCATGGCGAAGGCTCGCCAACGATCGGAACTTCGCTCGTCGGCGCCGGCCGCGACGCTGCGCAATGCGAAACCCGACGGCGTATCGCGCGTAGCAATGGTCGGCCGCGCATTAAGCGGCCCAAAACGTAAACAATCCGTTGCCGGGGTCGACGGGCGTCGTCGCGCAGCCTCGCCGTTCAGATCGTTGCGCCGTCGTCTGGCCTCTACGCCGTCGCCCGGACCTCGGGATCGCCACCGATCAGGCGCGCGAATTGCCGCAGGCGCGTCTGCAACCGGTCGCTGTTCAGCGGGGCGAGATCGCCAGGCAAAATCAAGGCGATGCGGCCCTTCTGGGCGATCATTGGCGTGCGCGGCAGAACGCCGGGCATGGCGGCCGAGACGATATAGGCGACACGCATCGAGGCGCCTAGAATTCGAGCCCGGTCGAGCTGACGGGCCGTCACGAGCGAGCGGGCGTGGGGGCTGACCTCCTGATCGTTGGCGACGTGACGGTAAGACGCCGCTAGCGCCAGAAAGGCGCGGGAGGGGTGATCCACGCCGACGAACGACGCGTTGGCGACGAGATCGTAGGATTGTTCGCCGCGATAGTCCGGGTGCGCGCGCCAGGCGACGTCGGACAGCAGGCAGGCGGCGTGACGCAGGCGCGTCTCCTCGGCGGTCTCCTCGAGATGGGTCGTGGCGAGGAACTTGCTAGTCCAGTCGAAAAGCTCCTCGGCGTGGGCGGGCGAGCGCGAGCGCAGCTGATTGAATTGCCGCGCCGCGACGATGAGCGGGTCTTGCGATTGTTGCGCGGAAGGCAGGCCTTCGTACAACAGCCCCTCGCGCACCCCCAAAGCGGAAATGACCACTTCCTTGGGGTTGGCCTGACGGATGATCTCCTCCAGCACAGCGGCGCCGTATGCGAGCAGCGGGCGTCGGGCCGACGACACCAACTCGATCGAGGACAAAGCCTCGGCCTCGATGCGTTCGACCAGCTTGGCGAAGTCCAGAGCGTCACGCGTCGGGATGATGTAATTATGCATCACATGCATCGGATATTGACGCTGACGCATGTGCAGCCGGGCGAGCGAGCGCCAGGTGCCGCCCACGGCGTAAAATGTCCGCCCGGCCAGATTGTCGAGCGCCTTGACTTTCGCGAGCGTGTCCCGGGCGATCTTGGCCGCCTTCTTCGGCGAGCGTTCGGAGAGCTCCATCAGGGAGAGGCCCCCGAGCGGCAGGGTTACCCCGCGGCTGACCTTGCCGCCCTTAACCTCGGTCAATTCGAGCGAACCCCCGCCGAGATCGCCCACGACGCCATCGGGCTCATAGATGGACGAGACGACGCCGAGCGCCGCCAGTTCCGCCTCGCGCGGCCCGGTCAGCAGCGTGATTTCGCACCCGATTGCCCGCTCCGCCAATTCCAGGAACTGCGGTCCATTCGCCGCGTCGCGCACCGCCGCGGTCGCCAGAGCGCGGATGTCGGTGATTTCCATCGTCCGGCACAGGACCTTGAACCGCTGCAGGGCCGCGAGAGCCTTGGCGACGGCATCCTCGGTCAGGAAGCCCGTCGTCGCGACGCCGCGGCCGAGACCGCACAGAACTTTCTCGTTGAATGTCGGCGTGAGTGCGCGCGTCAGGGATTCATAGGCGACCAAGCGAACCGAGTTGGAACCGATATCGACGATCGCGACCGGCTCGCCGGGCAGCCGCCCCCTTGCTTCGTTGGCCGACATGAAATCCTTTCCGCCGACGCCGGACTTTCGTCATCGAATGTTTCACTGCCGAGTCGATCGCGTCGGCGATCGCGCGTCGTCACGCGCGAAGCTTGCGATGGGGCAGCGCACCTGGGCTCGATTCGTGCAGCGCTTGGCCGCGGCCCGACAAACTCGGATGAGTCAGAAAGTACTTGTGTGCGTTGAACGGCTCCTCGCCCTCGGCGGGCGTTATCCTCACGCTTGAGCCGTCCGGCAATACCCGAAAGCTCTGTTCGTTGTCCATCAGATTGGCTTCCATGATCTGATTGAGCACGTGTTCGTGGACGGTCGGATTCCGCAAGGGCACAAGCGCCTCGACGCGCCGATCGAGATTGCGCTGCATCAGATCCGCCGAGGAAATGTAGACGTTGGCCTTGCGGCTCGGCAGTCCATGACCGCCGCCGAAAGCATAGATTCGGGCGTGCTCGAGAAAGCGACCGACGATCGACTTGACGCGGATGTTCTCGGAGAGGCCGGGCAGCCCCGGCCGCAGGCAGCAAATGCCGCGCACCACGAGATCGATTTCGACGCCAGCGCAGCTCGCGACATAGAGCGCGTCGATGATTTCGGGATCGACGAGCGCGTTGCACTTGGCCCAAATCGCCGCCGGTTTGCCGGTCTCGGCGAAAGCAACCTCCTCGGCGATGTGCCGCAGCAGCCGCTTCTTCAGGGTGAATGGCGAGATCGCCATCAGTTCCAAGCCGTCGGGCTCGGCATAGCCGGTGATGAAATTGAAGATGCGCGCCACATCGCGTGCGATCGCAGGATCGGCGGTGAAAAGAGAAATGTCGGTGTAGATGCGCGCGGTGACCGGGTGATAATTGCCGGTGCCGAGGTGGCAATAGGTCACCAGCGAACCACCCTCCCGGCGCACCACCATCGACAGTTTGGCGTGGGTCTTCAATTCGATGAAGCCGAACACGACCTGCGCGCCGGCGCGCTCGAGATCGCGCGCCCAGCGGATGTTCGCCTCTTCGTCGAAACGCGCCTTCAGCTCGACGAGCGCGGTGACGGATTTGCCGGCCTCGGCGGCTTCGACCAGCGCCCGCACGATCGGGCTGTCAGCCGAGGTGCGATAAAGCGTCTGTTTGATCGCGACGACATTCGGGTCGCGCGCCGCCTGGTTAAGAAACTGCACGACGACGTCGAACGATTCATAGGGGTGGTGGACGACGAGGTCCTTCTGTCGGATCGCGGCGAAGCAGTCGCCGCCATTCTCCCGCACGCGCTCGGGAAAGCGCGGGTTGAACGGTGGAAACTTGAGGTCGGGACGGTCGAGGCCGACGAGCTGCGACAAGTCGTTGAGCGCGAGCATGCCCTCGATGAGGACGACGCCGGAGGCGACGACGTCGACGTCGCCGGTAACGAACGCGCGCAAGGCGGCGGGCATGCTCGCCTCGATCTCCAACCGGATCACCGACCCGCGGCGCCGGCGTTTCAGCGCGCTCTCGTAAAGTCGTACGAGATCTTCGGCCTCTTCCTCGACTTCGATGTCGCTGTCGCGGATGACGCGGAAACTGCCCTGCCCGGTCACCCGGTAGCCAGGGAACAACTGGCCGATGAACGCCAGGATGATTTGTTCGAGCGAAACGAAGCGTTGCGCGCCCCCGGCGCCCGCCTCCGGCAGTCTTACGAAACGTTCGATCTTGCTGGGAACGCGCACCAGCGCGCTCATCGTGCGCTGGTCATGCAGGCTCTTGAGTTCGAGCGCGAGGGTGAAGCCGAGGTTGGGAATGAACGGAAACGGATGCGCTGGATCCACCGCCAGCGGGGTCAGCACGGGAAAGACATGCAGAAGGAAGTAATCCTCCAGCCATTGCCGATCGTGGCTGGAGAGCGCGCCGACGTCGCAGATGAAGACGCCGGCGCGTTCGAGTTCGCCGCGCAGTTCGCGCCAGCGCTGCTGCTGCGAGGCGACGAGTTCGGCGACGCGCAGGCCGATGCGCTCGAGCTGTTCGGCCGGAGCGTAGCCGTCGTCCGAGGTTTCCGTCATGCCCGCCAGCACCTGGCCGACGAGGCCGGCGACGCGCACCATGAAGAATTCATCGAGGTTGTCGGCGGAGATCGAGAGAAACCGCAGCCGCTCGAGCAAAGGGTGATTAGGATTGCTCGATTCTTCGAGCACCCTGCGGTTGAACTCGAGCCACGACAATTCGCGGTTGATGAATCGCTCGGGCGAAGACAACAGGCTGGGCGCCGCGCCCTCCACTGAAACCATAGCGGTTTTCATGCCCGGCGACCTCCTTTTCACGGCTCCAACAGCGCGACGAGTCACTTCCGCCTCCTCCCCGGGAATGGCGGAACGAACATCGACCGGCCTCGGCATTCCACGCCCCCTCTTCGAGCAACAGTGTGACAAAAGCGCGTCGACGCAAAATGCGCAAGGGCGGCGACGCCCGCCGTCACGGCGCCTTGTGCATCGCACACGCGCCGGCGAGCCCCCTGGCGACACGAGCGAGCGCTGCGGGATAGAGCTTGTGCTCCTCGATCAGCACCCGCGCCGCCAAGCTCTCCGCATTGTCGTCGGGCAGCACGGGAACGCGCGCCTGGGCGATGATCGGGCCGGCGTCGAGTTCAGGCTCGACGAAATGAACAGTGCAGCCGTGCTCTTTCAAGCCTTCGGCGAGCGCGCGTTCGTGGGTATGAAGCCCGCGCAGGGCCGGCAGCAGCGAGGGATGGATGTTGATCAACCGGCCGCGCCAGCGCTCGACGAAGGGCGCGCCCAAGATGCGCATGAACCCGGCAAGGCACAGGAGGTCGATGCGATGCGCGCTGAGCCGCTCTTGCATCGCCGCCTCGAACGTCTCGCGGCTGGAATAGTCGCGCGACTCGACGATTGCCGTCGGAATTCCGGCTCGGCGCGCCAGTTCGAGGCCCCCGGCATCGCGCTTGTTGGCGAGGACGAGTTCGATCGCCGCGGGAAAATCCGGCGCGCGCGCCGCGTCGATGAGCGCCGCCATGTTCGAGCCGCGACCGGATATGAGGACGGCGACGCGCAGCCGCCCGGTCACAGTTTCAGCCGTCCGTGCATGACCACGCCCTCGCCCTCGCGGGCGACGAGCCGGCCGAGCAGCGTCGGCGCGAGGCCATTGGCGACGAGCGCGCGCAGCGCCTCATGGAGGGCCTCGGCCGCGACAAAAGCGACCATACCGAAACCGCAATTGAACGTGCGCAACATTTCCGCTTCGCTCACCCCGCCCGTCGCGGCGAGCCAGGAAAACACCGGCGGGACCGAGAAGGCGTCAAGATCGAGCGCGACCGCGAGATCGTCGGGCAGAACGCGCGGCAGATTGTCGGGAAAGCCGCCGCCCGTGACATGCGCGAGAGCGAGAATTCCCCGTGTGGCCTTCAGGGTCGCCAGCAGCGGCTTCACATAGAGCCGCGTCGGCTCGAGCAGCGCGGCGGCCAGCGAGCGCTCGGGCGCGAACGGCGCCGGCGCGTCCCACGCAAGGCCGCTCGCGGCGACGATGCGGCGCACAAGCGAAAAGCCGTTGGAATGGACCCCCGACGAAGGCAACCCAATCGCGAGATCGCCCACCTTCAGCCCCGCGCGCGGCAACAGGGTTCCGCGCTCGGCTGCGCCGACCGCGAAGCCGGCGAGGTCGAAGTCGCCTTGAGCATAGAGCCCCGGCATTTCCGCCGTTTCGCCGCCGATCAGGGCGCAGCCGGACTCGACGCAGGCGCCCGCGATGCCCCCGACGATCGCCGCGCCGACGTTGAAATCGAGCTTGCCCGTCGCGTAATAATCGAGAAAAAACAAGGGCTCGGCGCCCTGGACGACGATATCGTTGACGCACATCGCCACCAGGTCGACGCCGATCGTGTCGAAAATGCCGCTCTCAATGGCGATTTTGACCTTGGTGCCAACCCCATCGTTGGCTGCGACCAGCACGGGATCGAGGAACCCCGCCGCCTTCAGATCGAACAACCCGCCAAACCCGCCGATCTCCGCCTCCGTCCCAGGGCGCCGCGTCGCCCGCACCAAAGGCTTGATCCGCTCGACCATCGCGTTGCCGGCGTCGATATCGACGCCGAAGTCGGCATAAGTGAGGCTTTGGGGCGCGGATGGGGTCATGGCGGCCATCGGGTTGCTGGCAGCGGGTTAGCCGCTCGGGGGCGTATGCGCAAGGGCGGTTGGTTCGCCAATGCCGGTCTATGCTTGACCAACACGCCCGCGAGCAACCGCCTGCTTCGTCATCCTGCACCATGGCAGCGAGGCGAACTGGCTTTTGACGCAATGGTGGACCGATGAGAATATTTGCAGGCAGCGGGTCGCGCAGTCGCCGCTGTCGCGGGCGCCTGAATTTAAGCCGGCGGAATCCGACCTGATGGCTTGCGTCCACGAGCTCGTCGCCATCGATTTCAAGCGCCGCGCATGGGTCTCCACGGTGTTGTCTGAAAAGCCATTGGACGCCTATCTGAACGCGTGGCTTCCAGACGGATCCGACTGAGACCGGCCGCGGCCGATCGCGCTCGAATTTGCGCGCTAAACGGCCTGATTTTGCATCCCGCGTCATGTCCGCGTCACTGAAGCGGCCTAGGCCTGTATCGCGGCGGATTTTTGCGTTCGCCGTCGCTTTCCCTGCTTGCATTCGCGAGGCCGAACAGCACGAACCGCCGCGCGTGGCGAGCGGCGAATTCAAAAAATTCGCGTCCAAATCTTCTTTCTTGTGGACGAAAACAAACGGCGCCCCGTGGCCACACTCCCGCCGCGGCGCCCTGTTCGATCCGTGGTTGCCCAGACAAACGAGGAGGACAAATTTATGCGTAACATCGACGACATTCTCGTCGCCGCTCACAAGGCGATGGCGGCGTCTCTGCATGAAGCGTTCGAAGCGGGAAGGTCGCATACCGCAAGCGAACTGCGGTCTCGAATGGCGGCCTTTTTTGATGGTCTAGCGACTGAGGTCGATGCGCAGACGCCGGCGCCTCCGCAGCCCGAAGCGCCGTCAGGCGAGGAGCATCACCACCACGAAGAGCATCATCACCACCAAGAGCACCACCAGGGATAGCCGCGATCGCGGCGGCGCCCCCATGACCCAACTATGGCGGTCGCCGCCGCGCTCCCGCCGTCAGCGGCGATGTCAGAATGAGCTCTCGGCTATGGCGCTCACGGCGCCTGCAGGCAGTTCTCAACCGAGAAAATGCATTGTTGGCCCAAGGGTAGCTCGCCGCCACCAGGCACGGAATAGTTCACTTGGCTGACGGCGGAGTTGGTCATCACCAGTTTGACGTTGCAAGGTCCCCTCGGACCCAACGGCGGGGCGCCGAGATTGAGGCCGATCGCCCAGGGCGGCCCCTGCGTCCAGAGATAGCCGGAGGGATAAGTCCATACCTCGGTCGAGCCGATTCGGGTGCGCTTGGCGGGCGTCCCGAGGCAGGCGAGAACTTTCTTCTTTGAGAGCCCTATCATTGATTGTTGCGCGATCTGGTCAACTCCCGGGCGCGAAGCTTCGCACCCCGCCAGCGCGAGGGACAGCGGCAGCAGCGCCAAGATCGCCAAGATTCTTCTCATCAACAGTGCCCCCAAGCGTCGTTCGCTTTCAGCTCGCCCTGGCCGCCGCAGCGCGTCCAATCCAAACTTGCCGGGCTGACAGCGGCCGCGGCAACTTACTGAACCACCCTGTCGACTTCAACGGCCCGACGACCGCGCTTTCAGGTGGCTGCCGTTTCAACTCTCGAGGCTGGGCGGCGCCAGATCTCCATCTCGACGCGGTTCGCGGGATCGAGATCGATCCTTTCGCTGAGGATCAGGCCGCCCTCCGCCAGCACGTTTTCGGTCGCCACGCCAGCATCGCACGTGGAGAACACGCCTCGCCCCCCTGGCAGCGTCACGCCGTGGGCGCGCGATAAATGAAATTCATCAAAGCCGATTTCGAGAAAGAGATCGAACACGACCTGTCCGCCGGGCGCGGCGACGCGGCCGCCAGACGGCAGCACCCGCGCCAGGACCTGCGGCCACGCTGTGCGCGCCGGGTCCCACCACCAGGCGTCGGAGCGCCGCTCGAGCCCAGCCGCCGTGCGCGAAACCACGACGCGGAGCTGAGCCCGAACGGCGGGTTCCAGTTCATGACTGCGGCGGCCGATAACGATGAGGTCCGAACGATCGAGGGCGGTCTGATAATAGACCCAGTCCTTTTCATTGCGCAGAGAGACGGGCGTCAGTCCGTCGGCGGCGGCGATCTTATCGTCGTCCGACACGATTGCGTAACCGCTGATCACAACGGACATGGGGCAATCTCAACAAGCTTCAGCACGGCGCCGGAGCAGAGCGGCGATACACCCTATTGCTTCGTGAGGGAAGCGCGTCCGACGCCAATGCGCCCGTGGACTATGAGCTGCGCTGTCGTATTGCTGGTCCTGGTCAGCGTGGCCCCGTAATGATCGCGGTCTCCGAAGGCGGCGGCGGTCGGCGTAACATTGCTGTACTGAATATCGAATGGCGCGCCTCGGACCATGTAGCTGGTGACCTTGCCGCCCGCGATTGTGACGGAAATGGGCGAAGCTTCGCCGGGAAGCCTGCCCATCGCTCCCTTCCAAGCGCCATCCCAGGATGCGGACTGCGCGCGCGCCGCCGGCGCCGCGGCGAGAAACATCGGCACGATGGCGATGAGCAGCAAGCGGCGGTCGACTAGCATGACAATCTCCGTCAGAACGCTGATGTCGCGCTCATAGAGTTCGCGCGTTTCGGACTCAAGATAGAACGCCCGAGCTCACGCAAAGGTGTTGCGCCGCCGCGAAGGCGGCGCGCGCGAAGAGTGAAGAGCTCCGCACGAAGCATTCTGTCGTCTAGGGTTGGCCGGGCGGGGCAGCACCCGCCGGTCGCGTCGCACACGTCGCAGGATATTCCCCCGGCGGTCAAAGGCGGGTTATCATACCGCCATAAGGGGGCCGCCAAGCATGAGAACGTCGAAAGTCATCCATGTCGTGAGCTGTCATGCCGCGGGCGAGGTCGGCGACGTCATCGTCGGCGGCGTCCCGCCGCCGCCCGGCGACACGCTTTGGGAGCAGTCCCGCTTCGTCGCGCGCGACGAGACGCTGCGAAACTTCATGCTCAATGAACCGCGCGGCGGCGTCTTTCGGCACGTCAATCTGCTGACGCCGCCCAAGAACCCTAGAGCGCAAATGGGCTTCATCATCATGGAGCCAGCGGATACGCCGCCGATGTCGGGCTCAAATTCCATCTGCGTTGCGACGGTCCTGCTCGATTGCGGCATCGTCCCGATGCAGGAGCCGGTCACCCACCTCATCCTCGAGGCGCCCGGCGGCCTCATCGAGATCGCTGCGACATGCCGCGACGGCAAGGCCGAGCGCATCAGCGTGCGCAACGTGCCCTCGTTCGCCGATCGGCTCGACGCGACGGTCGAAGTCGCCGGGCTCGGCGCGCTGAAGGTCGACACGGCCTATGGCGGCGACAGTTTCGTGATCGTCGACGCCCACGCGCTCGGATTCTCCCTGACGCCGGACGAAGCGCGCGACCTCGCCGAATGCGGCGTCAAGATCACCAAGGCCGCCAACGAGCAATTAGGGTTCGTCCATCCCGAGAACCCGGAATGGGATCACATCTCGTTCTGCCAGATCGCCGCTCCGGTCACGGAGCAGAACGGCGTCCTCAGCGGCGCCAACGCCGTTGCGATCCGCCCCGGAAAAATTGATCGCTCCCCGACCGGCACCGGCTGTTCCGCGCGCATGGCGGTCCTTCACGCGAAAGGCCGAATGAGGGTCGGCGACCGCTTCATCGGCCGCTCCCTCATCGGCTCCGAGTTCGATTGCCGCATCGACGCCGAGGCCGCCGTCGGCGGCAAGCCCGGCGTCATCCCGATTGTATCGGGAAGCGCCTGGATCACGGGAGTTCATCAGCACATGCTCGATCCCGCGGACCCTTATCCGCTGGGATATCGGTTGTCCGACACATGGCCGATGGACAAGGGGCTTTGAAGCAGCGGCGCGTTCGGCCTCCCTGCAGCTTTGTGCTGTTTCTCGTCAGAACTCTTCCCAGGTCTCGGTTTCCGGGGCTGGTTTGCGGACCGCCGCCGAGGCCTGGCGGCCCGGGGCGGTTCGCATTTGCCGCACGGGCTCGCGCTCGCGCTTCTTGCTGGCGTCCGGCGCCGGCGGACGCGGCCAAGATTCAGGCGCGACGACAGCGTCGTTGGCGGTGGTCCGTCCGACCTTGAACTGGCCGATCAGATTCGCCAGTTGCGCGGTCTCCTGCGAAAGCGACCGGCTTGCCGCCGAGGATTGTTCGGCCATCGCGGCATTCTGCTGCGTCACCTGATCCATCTGGTTGATCGCGGTGTTGACTTCGTCGAGACCGGTCGCCTGTTCCTTGGCGCCGGACGCGATCGCGGTGACGACGTTGTCGATTTCCGCGACCTGCGCCATGATGCGTTGCAGCGCCTTGCCGGACTCTGCGACCAAGTCGACCCCCTGGCTCACCTGTGACGCCGAAGTCGAAATCAGGTTCTTGATCTCCTTGGCCGCGCCAGCCGAGCGTTGCGCCAGCGCGCGCACTTCCGTGGCGACGACCGCGAAGCCGCGCCCCGCCTCGCCCGCGCGCGCCGCCTCGACGCCGGCGTTCAGCGCCAGCAGGTTGGTTTGGAACGCGATTTCGTCGATGACGCCGATGATCTTGCTGATCTCCTGGGAAGACTTCTCGATGCCGCCCATCGCCTGAACCGCCTCGTCGACGACGACGCCGCTCTTGGCCGCTTCGTCCTTGGCCGAAGCGACGACTTGCCGGGCGCGTGTCGCGCCCTCGGCGGCGTTTCTCACTGTGCTCGTGATCTCGTCGAGCGCCGACGCGGTCTCCTCCAAACTCGCGGCCTGCTGTTCGGTGCGGCGTGACAGATCGTCGGACGCGGTCGCGATCTCCTGCGTGCCCGATTGAATGCTTCCAGCGATCGAAGAGACCGCCCGCAGCAGCTTCTGCAACTTGTCGAGCGAGGCGTTCAGGTCGTGGCGCAACGGCTCGTAATCCGCCGAAAGGGTCTCCGTCACGCGGAAATCGAACTCGCCGTTGGCGAGGCGGCTGAGCGCGCTGGAAAAGGTCCGCATGAAAGCGGCCAGCGACTCTGCGTGAGTCTTGGCCTTGGCTTCGTCCTTGCGCCGGCCCTCAACGGTTTCCGCTTCGGCGCTCGCGCGAAACTGATTGGCCTGCGCAAGGGAAATAGCGTTGTCCTTGAAGACCTGGACCGATCGAGCGATCGCCCCGATCTCGTCGACGCGCTCCTGATGCCCGATCTCGGCGCCGAGGTCGCCTGCAGCGATTCTGTCCATCGCGTCGACGGACGTCGACAGCAGTCTCGATACGCTCTTCGACGAAAAATAGATCAACAGCAGCAACAGCCCGGCTGCGGGAATGAAAATCTTCGTCAGGTCGCCGACGACGCTCCAGAAAGCGGCGTCGACATCGTCGACATAGAGGCCGCCGCCGACCGACCAGCGCCATTCGGGAATGCCGACGACATAGCTGATCTTGTGGCTCGGGTCCTTCGCCCCCGGCTTGACCCACTCGTACTCGACAAAGCCCTGGCCTGCTTTGCCGGCGGCGGAAATCTCACGGGCGTAATAATTGCCCTTGGCGTCCTGCTGGTCATAGCTGTTCTTGCCAATGAGATCGGGGTTCGGGTGGGCGATGGTGACGCCGTCGAAAGTGGACACGAACACGTAATTGCTTCCGTCGAACCGCATGCCGCCGATCGCCTCGAGCGCCATTTTCTTCGCCGTCTCTTCGGGGATCTGACCCGCCTTGGCCTTTTGAACGTAACCGCGCACGATCCCGCTGCCGGCCTCTACGACGTTCCGAATCTGGCTGCGCTTTTGCGCCAGCATTTCCGCGTGGATTTCGACCAATGTGTAGGTCAGGCAGCCGACGACCATTACGATCGAGAGAAGGGAGAGGATCGCGAATTGCCGCGAGATCGAGATATTGCCCAGCCATGCGAACGCCGCGTGACGAGGCGCGGAGCCGGCTCGACGCGGAGCCGACGCGGCCTGAATTTCAACAGCCGATTGCAGAGCCGCCATCGCGGTTCCTCCAGAGCATGATTGATGATTGCCGATTGCCGATGCCGGACCGAAACCGGAACAGCGGGACGGCTTCATGCCTTCTGGCTTGCGATGCGCTTGGCCGCCAGACCCGGTGTGGGCGCTATTTCGCATGACATGCGTTAACGGAGGCTAACCAACCGGCGGCGGCGCGTCGACGGCGCTAGGATTCGGGCGTTACATCGGATATGGGCGCGGGCTCGGCCGCCGGCTTGACGCGGGCGAGGCGGCGCACCGCCGACGAGGCGACGACCTCGTTTCGATTGGCGAACGCCTCATGATTTTTTTCGATCTGGTCGAGCTCATAGAGATAATTGACCATGAGGCCGTGCGATTGCCGCATCGCCGCCGGCGACGGGTCGCCGAGCGGATCGATCCGTTCGACCCTGGCGCCGTTGCCCAGATGGAAGCGCGCCACGGAATCGACAACGCGTCCGGCGCGCGTTCTCGCGTAAAGGAAATAGTGAGCGGCTAGCGGCAGCAGCGCCCTGTTGACCGCGTCCGCCGCGGCCGGCTTCTTCGCCCAGCCCGGGTGATCGAGCAGCGCGAGCGCGCGCCGCGACTCGGGCGTGAGGGCAAGGGAATTCTCGTCGTCGCGTTCGCGTTCCAGCCATTCCGCGAAGCCCGGAACCGGCGACAACGTAACGAAATTATGCAATCGCGGCAGTTCCCGCTTCAACTCCTCCACGACCTGTTTGATGAGGAAATTGCCGAAACTGACACGAGCGAGACCGCGTTGGGCATTGGAGATCGAGTAGAAGACCGCGGTCGTCGCCGCCGGCGGCTGCAATTCCGATCGATCCGCTTGCAGCAGCGGCGCGATCGCGGCGGGGATGGATTCCGTGAGCGCGACCTCGACGAAGATCAGCGGTTCGTCGCCGAGCGCGGGGTGGAAGAACGCGTACAGTCGGCGATCCTTCGGCTCGAGGCGTCGGCGTAGATCATCGAAGCCGTGAATCGCGTGCACCGCCTCGTAGCGAATGATCTTCTCCAGAATATTGGCGGGCGTCGTCCAGTCGATCCGCCGAAGTACGAGAAAGCCTCGGTTGAACCAGGATGAAAAGAGATGGACGAAGTCGCGGTCGAATGCCGCGAGGGTCTGGTTTTCGGCCGATTGCGCGAGCAAGTCTTCGCGCATACGCACGAGGGCGAGCGTTCCGCCCGGAGCGTGATTGAGCCGGCGCACGAGTTCTTGCCGTTTCGGCTCGGCCTGAGCCGCGAGTTTGGCTGCCGCGGCTTCATCCGGCCTGGTCAGAAACAATCGGGCCGCCTCGCCGAGGCCGTCGAGATCGTATCCGTAACGCTGGGCAATTCCGAGGAGGAATTCGAGCTTCTGCGGCGGGCTCAACTTGGAATAGCCGCTGAGAATTGTTTGCGCCAGCGCGGCGCCCGACGCTTCGCCGCGCCCAGTCAGCAGCCTCAAGCTCAGGCCGAGCAGCGCTTCGACGCCGTGATTGTCGATGCGGCTGAGCCCGACGAGCGCCCGTCCTCGATCGGCGACGGATTGGAAGAGTCCGGACAGGAATGAGGCGTTGGTCGTCGATTCGTTCATCAGCGCACCCACGGCCACGCCCCAAGGGGGATCCTTGCGAGGCGCCATATTATCTCGCCGTTGCGGCGGCTGTGCGCAAGACCCGACGCGCAGAAGGGCGCTTCGGTCGCCCGCCCGTTCCGATCGGTCCTGCGGCAGTCAATGGCGCCAGGGCCGGCCGGACGGCCCGAACTGGCGTTAATCATTTCTTAACACTTTCGTCCAAAAGTGACGGTGCCGGAATGATTCGGCGTCAGTCCGACGCGCTGACAAATGGGCCGACCTGAATTGGTCCCCGCCGCCATCAAGGCCGCAGAGCGTTAAAGCGAAGGCTCGCGCCATGCCGCTTTCCTTGGTCACCAGCGTTTCGTTCAACACACGCGTCGTGGATCCGAGAAGCGAGCGCCGACAACCGGCCGTTCGTCCGCAGTTGCGCCGCGCCGCAAAGCCGCCCGCCGATCCGGACGAGGCGCCGAATGTGGCGGCGAATGAAGACGACGACGACTCCGGCATCGTCTCGACGGCTGGCCTTTCGATCCTAGCTCAGGCGCTAGCTGCTTACAGCGAGAACTAGAGCTCGCGGCAAGTCCCCGGCCTCTCGCGCAGTTGGCCGCGGCGCCCGTTCGCCCGTCGGCGACCGTTGGACCGTGAGGGCCCCCGGCGCGAAGACCTAATTGCGCCGACGTCGCTTTCGTCGCGTAAAGGTCGAAGCGCGCGAGAGCCTGGGTTTGATCGTTTCGTGGCGAGCGGGAGAGGCAATTGACCCCACCGTCGACGCCGCCAAGGCTATTCTCGCGGTCTAAAATTCATATTAATTGACGGCCTAACGATTTGCCGCCATGAGTACTTAGCCTGTAGGGTGGCAAATATTACAATTGCGCGGATCTACGCGATGTTGTTTGCGTATATCCTCGCCACCGCAGGTCAGCGCGCCGACCCCCTGGAGCCAGGCAAACCGCGGGAGCAGGAATTCAAAAAAGCTTTACCGAGGTTCAAGAGATCGTTACCGGACGCTCGATTGAGTCCCCGCCCGGGAATATCATCTGCAACGGGTAGCTTACTGAGCGCGCCGAGATCGGTGTTTGTTGTTCTGGGATGGCGCTTGCCCTCGCGAAGCGCTTTGTTGCGCGGGCGTCTTTCTCCGAGGAGAGAGCCATGCATATCAAGAACGTGATTGGAGCGGCGGCGATTGCGCTGCTTTGGTTTTCTGCAAATGCTTTGGCCGGCGCGGACGGTCCGGATTCCAATCGATCCGTCGCGACAGCCGGGTATGCAGGTTCGGCGAAACTGACGATCGCGCCCGGCACTGACCTGAGGCCGTGCGAGCCCGGAACACATTCGGAGTTTTCGCGTCTCACCGGCGGATACCGGTGCGCTCGCAATCAGTGAGTGCGATCGGAGCGTAGAGTCGCCGCGGGACGGAAACCTTTCTCGCGCGGCTTCATCAAGCGAACGCCCGGCTTGACATCGGCTGGCGCGCCGCATCGCCGCCAACCAATATCGTCTTTGCTAGTGCGGCGGCTCCGATGGAGCCGCCGCAAATTTTTGCACCTCGACGAGGCCCCCGCTGTTCACAATGGCCTCGGCGCGAGGGCCGAGGCCTTTTTCAGACAATCTTATTCAATGGTGGTAATGGCCGCCGCCGCCGCCATGGTAGTGGCCGCCCCCGCCGCCGCCGCGCCAGCCGCGACCGCCGCGACCGCCGCCGCGCCAGCCGTAGCCGCCGCGCCAGCCGTAGCCGCCGCCCCAGCCGTAGCCGCGGTTCCAGGCGTAGCCGCACCAGTACCAGCCGGGACCGTGCCAGCCGAGCGGATACCAGCAATAATTGTTGCCGCCCCAAAAGAACTGCGCCTTTTCGACCGGCGCAATCTGATCCTGCAGTACGCCTGCGCCATCGCCGCTGTAGGCGATCGCCGCGTCAGCGACGCTGGCGAGCGGAAGAGCGGCTGAAGCCATCAGCGCGGTCGACAGACCCAGCGCTGCGAGGATTTTATGCATGTAGAACCTCCACTACTTTCGCCGCCCAAATTGGCGGCCAATACCGGATCGCTACTTCGATCCGCGTGAACCGGAAGTGAATGGCGGCACTCCACATTCCGCCGCATTCCTTTGGGGTCGCTCGCCCTGGGCGGACCGGTTCGCAAGGGGGACGCGCCAACGGATTGGCGCTTCGGCGAGAACTGCGCGAAACTGGGCCGTCGGGAAACGAGTTCGCATCGATTTTGGCGGCGGGGATCCGCTTGGCCGACGATGCGTCCGTAACGTAAGTGGGAGGGCGGCGTTTCATGAAGGGTTCGCAGCTCCTCGCCAATCTGCCCAATCTGATCACGCTCGCGCGTCTGCTGATGACGCCCCTCGCGATCTCGATGATCGTCTCGCAGCGCTTCGTGGCGGCGTTCATGATCTTCGTTCTCGCGGGGATCTCGGACGCAATCGACGGCTTCATCGCCAAACGCTTCGATTTGCGCACGGAACTCGGCTCCTATCTCGATCCCCTCGCCGACAAGGCGTTGCTGACCTCGATGTATATCGGGTTGGCGGCGATCGGCGCGCTGTCGCCGGCGCTCGCCATTCTCGTCGTGTCGCGCGACCTGATGATCTTGTTCGCGGTGATCGTTTCCTGGCTGCTCGACAACCCGGTCGCGATCCGCCCGGTCTGGATTTCTAAGTTCAACACCGTCGCACAAATCGCCTTTGCCGCGTTCGTGCTTGGATGCAAGGCCTATGGATATGACGAATGGGCCGTTCAGCTGGCGCTCGCCCTGGTCGTCGCCGCCTCGACCTTGGCCTCGGGAGGCGTTTATATCGCGCAATGGCTCAACCACATGAGCCGCTGAGACCCGCGCCGTGAAACAAAGCCTCGCCACCATCGCCTTTCTCGTCCCGGACTACGATGTCGCGATCGCATGGTTTCGCGATGCGCTCGGCTTCCAGCTCCTGGCGGATTCCCCGATGGGGCCCGGCAAGCGCTGGGTGGTCGTCGCGCCGCGCGGGGGAGCGGGCGCGAGCATCCTGCTTGCCAAGGCAAGCGACGAACGCCAGCGCGCCGCGATCGGCGCGGCCGTCGGCGGCCGCGTGGGCTTTTTCCTGGAAACCGACGATTTCGCTCGCGATCACGCGGCCATGCGCGCGCGTGGCGTGCGCTTTCTTGAGGAGCCGCGGCATGAGGCCTATGGGATCGTCGCGGTGTTCGTCGACCTCTGGGGCGGCAAATGGGACTTGTTGCAGCGGGCTCCCCCGGGTGAAGGGGCCGCGCCATGAGCCTCGAACGGCAGATCCTCATCTGGGCCGCCGCCCTGGCGGCGTGTTGGTATTTCCTGTACGTTCTCGGTTCGGCGGTGACGCCGTTCGCCACCGGCATCGCGCTCGGCTATCTCCTCGACCCCGTCGTGCGGCGGCTTGAACGAATCGGCTTCAGCCGCCTCGCGGCTTCTCTCTCGATTCTGGCCGCCTTCGTCTTCTTCGTCGTCCTATTTCTCGTCGTCGTCGCGCCGATCCTGGGCAATCAGTTGATCGAGTTCACGCAGAAATTGCCGGGCTACGTTGTGCGGCTGCAAGCGCTCGCCGTCGACGAAGGCAATGCGCTGCTGCAACGGTATGGCGGCCAATGGCGGGATTCGCTGGGGATCGGCAATTCGCTCTCGGCCGAACAGGTTCAAAAGTCGATCGGCGATTTCGTCGGCCAAGGCGCGCAATGGCTGCTGAACGCGGTGCGCTCGCTCGCCTCCGGCGGCGCGGCGATCGTCAGCTTCTTTTCGCTGCTCATCGTCACGCCGGTGGTGGCATTCTACATCCTCGTCGACTGGAACAAGATGATTGCGACGATCGACGGCTGGTTGCCGCTCGACCATCGCGACCGGCTGCGCGCAATCGCGTCCGAGATCAACGCCGCGTTGGCGGGGTTCATCCGCGGCCAGTCGCTGGTCTGTCTGTTTCTCGGCCTCTGGTACAGCATCGGGCTGACGCTGATCGGGCTCGACTTCGGGTTTCTGATCGGCGTGATCGCCGGGGTTCTGAGCTTCATTCCCTATGCGGGATCCCTGACGGCGCTGATCGTGTCGCTCGGCGTCGGCCTCGTTCAGGGTTGGCCGAACCTTCGATTGTTCTTCCTCGCCCTGGCCGTCGTCGGCGTCGGACAGTTTCTCGAGGGCAACGTCATATCGCCCAAACTCGTTGGGGAGTCGATCGGCCTGCATCCGGTCTGGTTGATGTTCGCGCTGTTCGCATTCGGGGAATTGTTCGGTTTCACCGGCCTTATCATCGCGGTGCCGACGGCGGCGGCGATCGGCGTGCTCATGCGTCATCTGATCGGCCTCTATCTCAAGAGCCCGCTCTATCGCGGCGCGGCCGACGTGCGGACCGAGCCGTGACCGGCCCCCCGCGACAATTGACGCTCGATTGGCCGCATGACCCAAGCTACGCGCGCGAAGACTTCCTCGAGGCGCCGGGAAACGCGGAAGCTCTGCGCGCGATCCTGTCCTGGCCGAATTGGGCGGCCCGGATGCTGATGCTGGTCGGACCGAACGGCTCGGGCAAAAGCCACCTCGGAGCGATCTGGGCGCGCACGGCCGGCGCGCGTATCGTCGCCGCCGAAACACTGCCGCGCGAGCCGCTCGTCGAGCTCGCCGCCGCCAGGGCCATGCTGATCGAAGACGCCGATCGCATCGGCGCACACGAAACGGCGCTGTTCCACCTCTTGAACCTGACGCGCGAGAATGGCGCGTACCTGCTGCTCACCGCACGCGGCCAGCCTGACGGCTGGGCCCTGCGCACCGCGGACCTCGTTTCGCGGCTTCGCCTGGCGCCGATCGTTTCGCTCGGCGCCCCTGATCTCGAGCTGACCCAGGCCGTGTTGTTCAAGCTGTTCAGCGACCGGCAGCTCGCGGTCGATCCGGCGGTCGTTTCCTACATCGCGCTGCGCATCGAGCGTTCGCTCGACGCGGCTCGCGCGATCGTCGCCGCGCTCGACCGCGAGGCGTTGGCGCGGGGCAAGCCGGTGACGCGAGCGATGGCCGCCGAATTCTTGCGCGACGAGTCGGCCGCCGACTGAGAGCGCCTTAACGCCGTCACATTGTTGTTGTTAGTAAATATAGCTTTGTCTGGGTCGCCGGCGGACGGCGGCAACAGGTCGGGCAAAGCCAAAAAAGACAAGACAGTGGGAGAGGAGGCGGGCATGCTCAGACCGTTCCTGGTGTCTGTCGTGCTGTCGGGCGTCAGCGCAAGCGGCGTCGGTGCGGACAATCCACGCATAGATCAGCGGGCAAGCGAGGTGTCGACTTGGCGCTGGAACGTCAGCATGATCCTTGACGCGCAACGCGCGGCGGACCCGAGCCCGGGCGCGGCGGACGCCAAATCGTTCGCCCAGCGCTACGAGCGCTATTCAGTGTTGGGATTGCCGGAGGCCCCCGCTGAAGCGAACCAGCGCTGACCGAGGTCGGAAACCCGCGGAGCCTAGCCGACGAGCGGGCGGAAGGGTGGAGTTGCCCTGCGACCTGCCGGGCATCGAGCCGAGCAAGCACGGCGTTTAACCGCTGGCGAATTTGGTTGTGCATCAACACTGACACACGTCGGCTTTAGCCGGCTCTTGCGGCGAGGTCTTTGCTTCTGCACACTGGAGGCAAAGGATCATCTGCATGAACGCCCCTCTCGACGTCGTCCGGCGTCCCTCGGTCTGCCCGCATGATTGCCCGTCGGTCTGCGCTCTCGACGTCGAAGTGATCGGCGGCGCGCGGATCGGGCGCATCCACGGGGCGGCGGACCAGCGCTACACCCAGGGGGTCGTCTGCGCCAAGGTCGCGCGCTATGCCGAACGCATCCACCACAAGGACCGACTGACCCAGCCGCTGCGCCGCGTCGGCCCGAAGGGCTCCGGTCAGTTCCAGCCGATCGCCTGGGACGACGCCCTCGACATCGTCGCGGAAAACTTCCTCGCCGCCGAGCGCGGCTTCGGGGCGGAAAGCGTCTGGCCCTACTTTTATGCCGGGACGATGGGTCTCGTCATGCGCGACGGGATCGAGCGCCTGACTCACGCCAAGCGCTATTCGCGCTTCTACGGCTCGATCTGCGTCTCCATCGCCTGGCCCGGCTACATCGCGGGGACGGGACGCCTGGCCGGCGTCGACCCGCGCGAAATGGCCAAGTCCGATTGCATCGTCATCTGGGGCACGAACGCTGTCTCGACGCAGGTCAACGTAATGACGCACGCGATGCGCGCTCGCAAGGAGCGCGGCGCGAAGATCGTCGCCATTGACATCTACGACACCGAAACGATGCGCCAAGCGGACCTGGCGCTCCGTCTCAAGCCCGGCACGGACGGAGCGCTGGCGTGCGCGACGATGCATGTGTTGTTCCGCGACGGCTACGCCGACCGCGCCTATCTCGATCGCTACGCCGACGCGCCCGATGCGTTGGAAGCCCATCTCCAGACGCGCGACCCCGCCTGGGCGAGCGCGATCACCGGGCTCAGCGTCGAATCGATCGAAGCCTTCGCGGCTTTGATCGGGCGCACGAGACGCACGTTCTTCCGTCTCGGCTACGGCTTTTCTCGGCAGCGCAACGGCGCCGCGAACATGCACGCGGCCTTGTGCGTCCCGACTGTCATGGGGGCCTGGGCGCACGAGGGCGGCGGCGCGTTTCACTCGAACAGCGGCATCTTCAAGCTCGACAGAAGCCTGATCGAGGGGCTCGACGCGCGCGATCAAGCCGTGCGCCGCCTCGATCAATCCCGCATCGGCGCCGTGCTGACCGGCGAGAACGAGGCGCTCAAAGGCGGCGGCCCGGTCAAGGCGATGCTGATCCAGAACACCAATCCGCTCGCCGTGGCGCCGGACCAGGAGAAAGTGCGCAAGGGTTTCGCGCGCGACGATCTGTTCGTCTGCGTGCACGAGCAGTTCCTGACAGACACCGCGCGTCAGGCCGACATCGTGCTTCCCGCGACAATGTTCCTCGAGCACGACGACCTCTACGTCGGCGGCGGACATCAATATCTGCAGTTCGGACCGAAGACGATCGAGCCGCCGGAAGGCTGTCGCTCAAACCACGAGGTGATCGTTGCGCTCGCCGACCGCCTTGGCGCGCGTCACCCCGGCTTCGCCATGAGTCCGCGCGAGATCATCGATTGGACGTTGCAGACATCGGGGCGCGGCTCGCTGGCCGAGCTCGAAGAGAAGAAGTGGCTGGATTGCCAGCCCCAGTTCGAGGAAGCGCATTACCTCAATGGCTTCGCCTATCCCGACGGCAAATTTCGTCTTCGCGCCGACTGGGCCTCGACGCCCTATTCCGGCGACGGCTTGAAGGGGCCGTGGCGCGAAATGCCGACCCTGCCCGACCACTGGCCGGTCAATGAGGCCAGCGACGAAGCGCATCCCTTCAAGTTCGCGACGTCGCCGGCGCGCAATTTTCTCAATTCCAGCTTCACCGAGACGCCGACCTCGCTGGCGCGCGAACAGCGGCCGACCGCGCTGATGAATCCCGAAGACCTCGTTGCGCTCGGCTTGAGCGACGGCGAAGTCGTGCGCCTCGGCAACGCGCGCGGCGCAACGCGCCTGCACGTGCGCGCGTTCGCCGGCCTTTCGCGCGGCCTCATCGTCAGCGAGGGGGTCTGGCCGCCATCCGCCTTCCTCGACGGGCGCGGGGTCAATGTTTTGACCGGGGACGACAGCGTCGCCCCGTTCGGGGGCGCGGCATTTCATGACGCTCGCGTCTGGGCGCGCAAAGAATAGCTCACGCCGCGCCCTTTATTTGGCGCACCGACCGGGCTATAGGACGCGCCGATGTCAATCGACTTTCCGGTGCGAGGCGTCTGCGAGTGTCAATTAAGAAGCCGTCAGCCAAATCTCCCGCCGAGCCCGAGGGCGAAGGCTTTGATCTTTCCATCGTCGCCGAGCTCGCGAAAATCGCTGGGCGCCACGACTTGAGCGAAGTCGAGGTCGAGCACGCCGGCTTGCGCGTGCGCGTCGCTCGGAAGCGTCACGCCCCAGTCGAGGTCGCCCATGTCGTCGCCACGCCGGCGCCTGTTATGACCGTTGCCCCTGTGGAAGCGGCGACGATCGCGCCGAGCCAACACGCCGGCGCGGTGAAGTCGCCGATGGTCGGCACCGCCTATCTCAGGCCGAGTCCCGAAGCCAAGCCTTTTGTCGAACTCGGCTCGTCGGTGAAGGCGGGCGACAAAATCCTGCTCGTCGAGGCGATGAAGACTTTTAACGAGATCGTCGCCCCGCGCGCCGGAAAGGTGACGCACATTCTCATCGAGGACGGCGCGCCGGTCGAGTACGATCAAGCGCTTATGGTCATCGAATGAGCGTGGCGTTGCGCGCAACGACGCGTCGCTCGCCGCGAGGAGCCGCCCGGCATGTTCGATAAAATCCTGATCGCCAACCGGGGCGAAATCGCGTTGCGAGTGCTGCGCGCGGCCAAGGAGCTCGGCATCGCCACTGTCGCGGTCTATTCGACCGCCGACAAGGAGGCGATGCACGTCAAGCTCGCTGACGAAAGCGTCTGCATCGGGCCGCCGCCGGCGCGCGACAGCTATCTCAACGTGCCCGCTCTGCTCGCGGCCTGCGAGATCACCGGCGCCGACGCCGTGCATCCCGGCTACGGATTTCTCTCGGAAAACGCGCGCTTCGCCGACATCCTCGCCGAGCACGGAATTGCGTTCATCGGCCCAAAGGCCGAGCACATCCGCCTGATGGGCGACAAGATCGAGGCGAAGCGCACGGCGGCGCGCCTCGGCATCCCCTGCGTTCCCGGATCGAGCGGAGCCGTGGGCGAGGAAGCCGCGGCGCTCGGAATCGCTGCCGAGATCGGCTATCCCGTCATCGTCAAGGCGGCCGCGGGCGGCGGCGGGCGCGGGATGAAAGTCGCCCATAATGCCGACGAACTGCTCAACGCGATTTCGAACGCCAAGATCGAGGCGAAATCGGCCTTTGGCGACGATGCGGTCTATCTCGAGAAATATCTCGCCAAACCGCGCCATATCGAAATCCAGGTGCTCGGCGACGGCAAGGGCCGCGCGATCCATCTCGGCGAGCGCGACTGTTCGCTGCAACGCCGCCACCAGAAGGTCTGGGAGGAAGGCCCCTCGCCTGCGCTCAACGCGACCCAACGCGAGGAAATCGGCGGCATCGTCGCGCGCGCGATGGCCGAACTTGGCTATGTCGGCGTCGGGACGGTGGAGTTCCTCTACGAGGACGGCCAGTTCTATTTCATCGAAATGAACACGCGCATTCAGGTCGAGCATCCCGTCACCGAGATGATCACCGGCATCGATCTCGTCAACGAGCAGATCAAGATCGCCGCCGGCTCGCCCTTGACGATCATGCAGGAAGACGTGCGCATTCAAGGCGCGGCGATCGAATGCCGCGTCAACGCCGAGCATGCGCGGACCTTCATGCCCTCGCCGGGACGCATCACCTATTTCCACCCGCCCGGCGGCCTCGGCGTGCGCGTCGATTCGGCTGTCTACCAGGGCTATGTCATTCCGCCCAACTACGATTCGCTCGTCGGCAAGCTCATCGTTCACGGCCGCAGCCGTACCGAAGCGCTGATGCGCCTGCGCCGCGCGCTCGACGAATTCATCGTCGACGGCGTCGAGACCACGCTGCCGCTGTTTCGCGCGCTGGTGCGCAACACCGAAGTGCAGAATGGCCAGTACGACATCCACTGGCTGGAAGAGTTCTTGAAGGATGGGGGCGCCGCGGAGGAGTAGGCGGGCGCCGCGCATCAGACAGAGTGCACCTGCAAACTCCAGCCCGCGCGCGCGACGCCGCGACCCCTCTTGTATCGCGGACTATCCCTGCCCGATCGCCAGCATGACGATCCGGAACAGAACCATTCCACCGGCGACCACGAGATAGAGCCGCAGCGCGCCCATCCAGGTCTTGGCGGCGAGCGATAGTTTCGCCGGCGGCAGCTGCTCCAGCGGCTGCATGCGCCAGGCTTCACGCGAAATCGCCGCGGCCGCGGCCTCCTCGGTCGAGGCGCCGCTCCGACCGTTTTGGCTCAGCGCCATGATCACCAGCGCCACGACCACAGCGGCGACGCCGCCGCCGCCGAGGATGCCGAGGATCACCTGCGAGTTGGTGGCGTCGGGGAACAGCACCGACACCGTCAGGATGACCGACAGAAGCACCAGCACGGCAATGACGGCGCCGGTGAAGCAATTCAACCCGCGGGTGTTCGCCCATGGACCGAGGACCGGCTTGTCGTTGCAGAGCAGCAGCAGGAACACCGTCGCGCTCGGCAGCAGGATGCCGGCAAGCACCTGCACGGCCACGGTCAGGAGCCCAAGGGGCGAGCCCGGGGTCAGGACGATCGCCGCGGCGATCGCGATCAGCAGAAAATAGACCGCGTAGAAACCCTTCGCGTCCGCGACGCCCCGATGCAGGGAATGGCGCATCGAGAACACGTCGCCGAGCGCATACGCCGTCGAGAGCGACACGGCTGACGCGCCGATCAAAGCGGCGTCGATCAGGGCGATGGCGAACATCACGCCGGCGGTCTTGCCGACATATTTCTGGAGGCCGACGGCGATGCCGCCCGCGTCGGTGAAATTACCGAACTCGCTATGCCCGGCGAAGGTCGCCGCCGAGAACGAGATGATCGCGACCGCGCCGACGATGACCAGCGCGATGCCGAGCCACAGGTCGAGGCGCTCGTACTTGATGAAGCGCGGCGTGATGCGCTTGTCGATGACGTAGCTCTGCTGGAAGAAGAGCTGCCAGGGCGCGACCGTCGTGCCGACGAGGCCGATGATGATCAGCATCACGTCGCTGAGCTTGCTGCCCGCAGGCAGCCCGGGGACGACGAGGTCGCGCGCGACCTGAGCGATCGGCGGATGAACCATGAAATAGATCGGCACGAGCAGCAGGCTGCCGAAAACCAGCACCATCGAGAAACGCTCGAAGCGCCGGAAGTTGCCGGTGCTGACCGCACCCATGACTAGGGCCGCCGCGACGATGACGCCGGTCGTCTTGTCGAGCCCGAGGTAACCGAGCGCGAGCGCGATGCCGATGAACTCCGTGATGATCGTCAAGCCGTTGAGCAGAAACAGGTCGACGACGCTGAACGCGCCCCAGAACTTGCCGAAGCGCTCGAAGATGAGACGGGCGTGGCCGACGCCGGTGACAGCGCCGAGGCGCAGCACCATCTCCTGATTGACGTAGAGAACCGGGATCAGCAGCGCCATCGCCCACAGAAGCGTGGTGCCGTAGTTCTGGCCGGCCTGGCCGTAGGTGGCGAAGGCGCCGGCGTCATTGTCGCCGGCCATGACGATGAGGCCGGGTCCGATGATGGCGAGGAGCGTGGTGAGGTGATGCTTCCAGGTCGTGCGCGGGGCGACGTCGCCGTGAAGGATGGTTCCGAAGGCGCCCTGGATATGGCCGATGTGCGCGTCGTCGAGGACGGCGGTCACCGGCTCCATGATAGTGGCTTTGGCGGTCATGGCTTGTCTCCTGGGCCGCTGTCGCGACGCAGGGAAAGCCTAGACCTCAACTGGCTGGGCTTGCCCCGCATCGTTCAGGCGGTTCTCTGAACGAGTTGCGGATTGTGGGTTTGAGATTGGAACCCACCGCGGCGTCGGAAACGCAGTCGGCGGGTCTACTAGGGCCGTCGTTCAAATGTTTCTCCTTCTGCTCACGCAGCCAGCAGCATCAGAACGCCGAGCGTCCAGAGCAGCTTCGAGCCGCCCTTGAGGCCGGCCTCTTTGCCGGCAGGCACGACGATGACGAGGCTGGAACTGTGTTGGATGACGGATGGTGGAACTGCCCGCTAAGCGGATGCGCTCGTCGACGCAAAGGAACCGGCGGCGCGGACTCACTGGCCCCCGCGGAGAGGGTCCAGACGCAATGCAGAGCGCCGGTCTCAGGTTCCAACCGCCAATGACAGACAAGCGCGCGCTTCTGCGCAACGCCCAGGTTCGGGCGCGCCCTGACAAAAGGGCGGGCATTCGGCGCCGCTCGGCGATCGATCGTGTTTAGGGAGAGCTGGTTCATGGCTCGCCTCCGATCCCTGGTTCATCCACCAAAGCCGGAAGACGAGGGACCGTGGGCCTCAGACCCGCCAGACGCCTCGCGCACGGGATTCCGGCCCGTGGACGCTTGCGATGTGGTTGGGCGAGGAATCGAACGCGTAGGTCGCGATCCGTTCGCCCGAGTTGGTACTGCCCATGTCTCTACAGTTGAGTTGAGGAACGCCCGCCGAAACGAATCACGGCCGGCATCAAGTAGATGGTCCCGCAACCTCTTTCTGTCAACCCAAAAAACGGTAACGTTGAAATTTCTCTGGCGCCCAAGCGCAGAGCGGCCCGCGGCAGCCTTCCGGGGTCGTGGGTCCGAGCTGCGGCGATCTGGAATTATCCAGGCTATGGGAAGCTTTACGCCGCGGGCGCTCCCATTCCACCGGGCCACTATCACGCCCCCCGATGCGTTCAGCGGGTCGAGATTCCGATCGACCGATGGCTTCACGATGGCTTGATGGGACCGCGATGCGGATCAGGCCACCAAGCGCCGCGTCTCGCGGTCGGGGGATTTGGAGTGGCGCACGATCTCGATCGTCAGATGCGAGAAACGCCGGACGCCCGCCGCCGTCTCGCGGTAGTCGGTCGTGTCGCGCTCGCTGTCGGTCTCGATGGACAGGATGGCGCCGAGATGGCCGGGGCCGAGCCGCCAGAGGTGAAGGTCGACGAGGCGGTCCCCCTCGCGCTCAATCGCCCGCCGCAAGGCCTCTTCGAGCGTACGATCGGGGCTCATGTCGAGCAGCACTGCGCCGGTGTCCCTTATCAAGCCCACTGACCAGCTCGCGATGACGCAGGCTCCGACGATGCCGGCGAGGGGGTCCATCCATAGCCAGCCGAAGCTGTACGCCAACGAAAGGCCGATGATGACGAAGATCGAGACGGCTGCGTCGGCCATCACGTGGATCACCGCCGCGCGCAAATTATTGTCGCGATACAGCGCGTCATGCCCATGCGCGTGCTCGACGAATTCCGCTGTCACGCTTTGCTCGCCGATCTGCACTCGCACGACGAATTCGTGCGGCTCCGGAATTTCGTCAATCGATTCTAGATAGCCGTCGCGATTCTCCATGGCGAAGCGCTGGCGCGCGCCCCCCGGACGCATAGTTTCGACGAATGTCGCCGCGGCGTCGAACGGCGCGCCGCTTTGCGCCCGCAGGCGAAAGCGCGGCGGCGCGCCCGTCTCGAAGATTTCGAGCTGATAGACGCCGAGCGCGGTGGTCAATTCGCGCGATTCCTCGTGCTCGCGCGCGTGGCCGTGATCATGGCCGTGGCTATGGGACCCATGGTGGTGATGCTCGTGACCGCCGCGGCTGAGCAGCCAGGCGCTGGCGCCGTTCACCAACAGTCCAAGCACGGCGATAGGTATCGCCTGGGCGAATTGGATGGGCGTAGGCGAAAAGAAGCGCGTCGCGGATTCGTAGCCGATGAGCAGCGCGATCATCGCCAGGATGATCGCGCTGGTGAACCCGGCCAGGTCGCCGAACTTCCCCGGACCGAAGGTGAAGCGCGGATTGTCGGCGTGCTTGCGCGCCATCGTGTAGGCCAGCGCCGCCAGCAACAGGGCGCCCGCGTGGGTGCTCATATGGAATCCGTCCGCGACGAGCGCGATCGAGCCGAACATCAGCCCGCCGACGATCTCGGCGACCATCATCGCGGTGCAGAGCGCGATCACTGCCCAGGCATTTCGCTCGCTGCGTTCGTGCGCCGCGCTGAGGAAGACGTGGCTGTGACCGCAGCCGCGGGCGTCGGATTCGTCGGTCGTCATCATTTCGCCCATTCGTTCGCGGTGCCGGCCGCTCGCCGCGGGTTCGGCGCCTTGGTTGGTTCGATCGTCACAGATACTTCGTCAGTTGCTTGAGCTCCCCCAGCGGCGATGCGCCGTCGCTCTCCGAAGCATCCAGGCAATGCTCGATGTGATCGTGGATGAGCTCGCGCTTGGCGTTCGCCACGGCATTCTCCACCGCATGGAGCTGTTGGGCGAGATCGAGGCACGGCCTGCCCTCCTCGAACATCGAGAGAACCTTGCCCAGATGCCCGTAGGCGCGCTTGAGGCGCTTAACGATTTCCGTATGGCTTCCGTGTTTCAAAGGCGTCCTCGAAGCGATCATGCGTTCGGCTTTTGCAACAACGCGAACCAAGCATAGTTGAAGACGCCTTCGTCGGCGACCGCGAAGCCGGCCTCGCCGGCCATCCGCCGCCACTGCGCGCGCGACGTCAGGAAGAGCGAGAAGAGATTGCCAACCGCGAACATCGGCCAGCCGGGAACCCAGACGGCAATGAGAAACCGTCCGCCCGGCTTCAGCACGCGAAACGCCTCGCGAAGCGCGAGCGCCTTGTTCGCACCGAGATGATCGAACACATTCGCGCTGACGGCGCCATCGAAAGTGGCGTCTTCGAACGGCAGGCGCGTCAGATCGGCCGCTTCGATTCGCACACGCTCCGTCATATCGGCGGCCGCCAGATTGCGCACGATGAGGTCGCGACCGCCGCCGTCGATATACTCGGCGTCGAAGCGGTCCACCGCGACGACGCGCCCGTTGCGCAAGACGCGCCGCAACGCAATCGTCGTCCGCCCCGCTCCACAGCCGGCGTCCAAGATGAGGTCGTCGTCGCCGCGCACGAGTTCGACCATCGGCAGAACGACATGGTCCGCGCTGCGAAACGAGCGCATGACGAGATTGCCGGCGAAGAAGCTCGCGCCGAGCAACAGCAGGAGGAAGGCGAGCGCCCACCATGCCGGCGCGGCGACTTGAAGGGCGACAGCGGCCCAGGCGAAGGCGAGCGCGACGAGCGCCAGGCCGTTCATCCATTCCGGCCCCCAGCCGAAGTCGAATCGCCACGCGGCGCGGCCGGAGGCGCGCTTGATCAAGCCGGCGAATAAATGGCGCAAGCCGAGCGAATAGGCCGAGGCCAGCAGCACGATCGCGCCGACCAGGTGAAACCCCGCGAACAGAAACAACGAGCTCGAAACGGCCTTGAGCGACGGCGCGTAGACGAGAAAACCGAGCCCCGCCCCAAAGCCGACGAGGCCCATGAGCCAACCGTGGCCGTGAATATGCTGCGCCTTGCGCCGCCTCTGCAAATTCTGGCCCATGGCACGATCTCCGTCTTCAGCTTATCCTATCTAGGGGGATAGGATATGTCAACCAACCGGCGCCCGCGCCTAAGGCGGGACCGGCGCGCGCGGGGGCCTTCGCCGCCGGCCGCCTGCTGGTCGAAACCAGCGCTTTGACCGTCGCGAGCGCGGTGCTATGAGGGCTTTCGCATGACCGCGCCCGATGGCGAACGCTAGGAAAGCCGCCGATGTCCAAGATTAAAGTGAGCAAGCCAGTCGTCGAACTCGACGGCGACGAGATGACGCGCATCATCTGGCACCTCATCCGCGACAAGCTCATCCACCCCTATCTCGATATCGATCTGCAGTATTTCGACCTCGGCATCGAGCATCGCGACGCGACGAGCGACAAGGTCACCGTCGACGCCGCCGAGGCGATCAAGGCCTGCGGCGTCGGCGTCAAATGCGCGACGATCACGCCGGACGAAGCGCGCGTTCAGGAGTTCCATCTCAAGGAAATGTGGAAGAGCCCGAACGGCACGATCCGCAACATCCTCGGCGGCGTCATCTTCCGCGAACCGATCATCTGCAAGAACGTGCCGCGCCTCGTGCCGGGCTGGACGCAGCCGATCGTCGTCGGCCGCCACGCCTTCGGCGACCAGTATCGCGCGACCGACTTCAAAGTACCGGGCAAAGGTCGCCTGACGATCAAGTTCGAGGGCGAGGACGGCAGCGTCATCGAAAAGGAAGTGTTCAAGTTCCCCGGCGCCGGCGTCGCGATGGCCATGTACAATCTCGACGATTCCATCCGCGATTTTGCCCGCGCCTCGCTCAATTACGGCCTGATGCGCAAATATCCGGTCTATCTCTCGACCAAGAACACGATTCTCAAGGTCTACGACGGGCGCTTCAAGGACCTGTTCCAGGAGGTCTTCGACGCCGAGTTCAAGACCAAGTTCGCGTCCGCCGGCATCACCTACGAGCACCGCCTGATCGACGACATGGTCGCCTCGGCGCTCAAGTGGTCGGGCGGCTATGTCTGGGCGTGCAAGAACTACGACGGCGACGTGCAGTCGGATACGGTCGCGCAGGGCTACGGTTCGCTCGGCCTGATGACCAGCGTGCTGATGACGCCCGACGGCCGGACGGTCGAAGCCGAGGCCGCGCACGGCACGGTGACGCGTCATTACCGCGAATACCAGAAGGGCCGGGAAACCTCGACCAACTCGATCGCCTCGATCTACGCCTGGACGCGCGGCCTCTCGCATCGCGCCAAGCTCGACGGCAATGACGGGCTGGCGCGCTTCGCCGCGACATTGGAGCGCGTCTGCATCGAAACCGTCGAAGCCGGCTTCATGACCAAGGACCTCGCGCTGCTCGTCGGCCCGGAACAGAAATGGCTGTCGACGACCGGCTTCCTCGACAAGATCGACGAGAACCTGAAGACGGCGATGGCGGCGTAAAGCCTCGCGAAGGCGAGCCGCCCCTCCCCCTCCTGGGGAAGGGCGGCGCCGCCCCTGTCAAAAGTGCGCGAGCCGCCTTAGATTGCCTCATCGCTCGCGCCCAGTGGTTTCCCCCTTGTCCGTTCTCACCGATCTGGCTTTCGAAGCGAGCGTGGTCGCGCGCTCGCTCGGCGATTTTCTCTCTGGCGGAGGCCTGCGGCTCGGCGTCACCGGGCTGTCCCGCGCCGGCAAGACGGTGTTCATCACCGCCCTCGTCAACAATTTGATCGCCGGCGGCCGGCTCCCGGTGCTGCGCGCCTCCGCCGAGGGGCGCATTGCGCGCGCCCATCTCCAGCCGCAGCCGGACGACGCGGTGCCGCGCTTCGCCTACGAGGAGCATCTGGCCGCCTTGAGCGGCGCCGATCGACACTGGCCGCAATCGACGCGGCGCATTTCCCAATTGCGGCTGACCATCGAATTCGAACGCGCCGCCGCATGGGGCGCGAAGGCCTCCGAGCTGACGCTCGACATTATCGACTATCCCGGCGAATGGCTGCTCGACCTGCCGCTTCTCGACAAATCCTACGCCCAATGGTCGCGTGAGACGATCGAGGCGAGCGACACTCCGGCGCGGGCGCCGCTCGCCTCACCCTGGCGGTCGTTTCTCGCCAGCCTCGATCCCGCAGCGACGGCCGAAGAGGAGACCGCCCGCGCCGCAGCGGAACTCTTCACCGCCTATCTGCGCAAGGCCCGCGACGATGTCTACGCGCTCTCGACCCTGCCGCCCGGCCGGTTTCTCATGCCCGGCGATCTCGAGGGGTCGCCCGCATTGACTTTCGCGCCGCTGCCGCTGAACGAGGAGACTTCGATCGCGCCGCGCTCGCTGGCGGCGATGATGGAGCGGCGCTACGAGGCTTATAAGACCCATGTGGCGCGACCGTTCTTTCGCGACCATTTTTCCCGCCTCGACCGGCAGATCGTACTGGTCGACGCGCTGGCGGCGCTCAATTCCGGCCCCGCGGCGCTGCGCGACCTCGAAAACGCACTGACCGGAGTGATGCAGGCATTCCGCGCCGGACGCGCCTCGTGGCTGACCTCGATCCTGCGCCCGCGCATCGATCGCATCCTTTTCGCCGCGACCAAGGCCGACCATTTGCACCACGCCAGCCATGACCGGCTTGAGGCGATCCTGCGCGTCCTGACGGCCAAGGCGATCGCCCGCGCCGAAGGGGTCGGCGCGGAGATCGACGTGATCGCGCTCGGCGCCGTGCGCGCGACGCGCGAAGCCGAGATCCGGCACGGCGGCGAAACGCTCGAGGCGATCATCGGCGTGCCTGAGAAGGGCGAGCGGCTCGACGGCCAGGTTTTCGACGGCGTCGCTGAGGCGGCGGTCTTCCCCGGCGAATTGCCCGAAAACCCCGAGGCGGTCTTCGCCGGCGAGGCGGTCGCCCTGCCGGAGGCCGACAACGATTGGCGCTTCGTGCGCTTTCGACCGCCGATGACCGCGCGCGGCGCGCCGGCGCCCCATATTCGCCTCGACCGCGCGCTGCAATATCTCATCGGGGACAAACTCGCATGAGCGAACATCGCCCCCGCCCGCGCGCCTTCCGCCTCGACGACGAGCGCATTGCTGTCGACGACGCGCCCGCGCCGCCGGCGCCGACCGCGACCATACGCTCGCAGAGCGCCCCCATTCCCGAGCGAAGCGAGCCCGAAGCGATCGACGAGGCCGAGCGCGCCGTCGAGGCGGCGCAACGCACGGGCATGCTGGCCCGCTGGCGGCCGAGACTTTCGACGCTCGTCTGGACGGGCCTCGGCGGGCTCGTCTCGCTTGGCGTCGGTCTATGGACGAACGACCTCATCGTCAGCCTGTTCGCCAGGGCGCGTTCGCTCGGCGCGCTCGGCCTCGCTTTCGCCGCGCTCGTCGTCATCGGCGTCGTCGGTCTCGCCATTCGCGAGATCGCGGCCCTCGCGCGCCAGAGCCGCATCGCCGAATTGCACGCGGCGCTGGCGCGCGCGAGAGCGAGCGACGATCGCGGCGCGGCGCGCGCCCTGGTCGTCAAGCTCGCCGCCCTCTACGAAGGGCGCCCTGAGACCGCGCATGCGCGCGCCGAGGTGGCGGAGGCTCGCAGAGCCATCGTCGACGGACGCGACCTCATCGACATCGCCGAACGCGCCCTGCTGCGCCCTCTCGACCTGAAGGCGCAAGCCGAAATCGCCGCCGCGGCGCGGCGCGTTTCGATGGTCACGGCGATCAGCCCGCGGGCAATTCTCGACGTGATATTCGTCGCCGCGCAGATCGTCCGGCTGGTGCGCCGCATCGCCGAAATCTATGGCGGTCGGCCGGGCTTCCTGGGTTTTGTCAAGCTCGCCCGATCGATCGCCGCGCATATCGCAATCACCGGCGGCATGGCGGTAGGCGACAGCCTGCTGCAACAGCTGGTCGGCCACGGTATCGCCTCGCGCATCTCGGCGCGGATGGGCGAAGGCGTCCTCAACGGCCTGCTCACCGCGCGCGTCGGGCTTTCCGCGCTGGCTGTCTGCCGCCCTGCCCCGTTCGCGATCGACAAGCCGCCGGGCGTCGCCGACGTCGCGCCGTTCCTATTCGGCGCCGGCAAGGACCGCTGAAGTCTTGCGCCAGCGCCAGTTGCGGGCGGCGTAGACGAGGAACAGGGCGAGACCGGCGAGCGCAACGAGCTGGCTCGGCCGCGGCGCCATGTCGGGATCGATATTGGCGCTCAGAACTTCCCAGAAGTCGATGTGGCGCACCACTGCATACCACGTCGCCTCGAGAACGGCGGTCGCCAGCGGGGCGACCAGCGCCGACCCGGCGACGACGCCCCACGTGGGCAAGCCTCGCTTCTGCAGGACGCGAGCGAGCATCAGGATGAAATACAATCCCATCATCAGAACCGGCTCGGAGACGTCGGCCTTCGACTGAAGATAGAAATGGAAAATCGCCACCGCCGCGATCGCATAAATGAGCTTGTGCAGCCGGTTCCAGCGCGGGCCGCCGAGGCGCTTGATCATCGCGTCGGTGGAGGTCGCGCTGAGCGCGGCGAGGCCCAACCAGGCGACGAAGCCGATGGTGAGATAGAAGCGCAGGGCGATTTCGGACGCGACGTGCAGGAAGTCGTATTTCTGATCGACGACGTAAAGGCTGAGATGGGCGAAGACGTAGGCGAAAGCCGCGACGCCGACCATGCGGCGCACCGCGATCAGCTTCGGCCATTGCGCGAAGCGGCGCAGCGGCGTCACCAGCAGCGAAAGCAGGATGAAGCGGACCGCCCAATCGCCGGTGCGATGGATCATCTCGGTGACCGGCTTCGGATCGAGCATCCCCGTCGCCGCCTGATAGACGATCCACGCCGCCGGCGCGAAGAGGCCGACGAAAACGACAAGCTTCAGCGCCGAGAAACGCCCGTTGCGTTCGTTCCAGGGGGCTTTCAATCGGAGCATGGCGGCGACCCTATCCTTCAGCGGCGGCTTTGCAAGCCTCCTGAGCGGTACGGAACTGGGGATGCGCTTGTTTCATGTCTCGGGAGAGAATCCGCCCTCACGCCACGCCGAGCTTACGCTGCAAATTGGTCGACGACGTCGTGTACTGGAACAGCAGCTTCTTGTCGGGATAGACGTAGTGATGCGCCCTTTGCGCCGCGAGCGCCGCCTCGTGGAAGCCCGACAGGATCAGCTTCAGTTTGCCGGGATACGCGATGATGTCGCCGACGGCGAAAATGCCGGGGACGTTGGTTTCGAATTTCCCGGTGTCGGTCGGGATGAGGTTCTCATGCAGGTTGAGGCCCCAGCCGGCGAGCGGGCCGAGTTTCATCGTCAAGCCGTAGAACGCCAGGAGATCGTCGCATTCGACGTCGAACGTCGCCTGATCGGCGCCGCGCAGCGTCACCGCGCTCAACTGGCCGTCCTCGCCTTTGAGGCCGGCGAGTTGGGCGATCGTCAGGTCCATCTTGCCTTGCGCCACCAGGGCCCGCATCGCGTTGACCGAATGCGGCGCAGCGCGGAACTCGTCGCGGCGATGGACCAGCGTCACACGGCTGGCGACGGGATGGAGGTTGAGAACCCAGTCGAGCGCCGAATCCCCGCCGCCCGCGATCAGGACGCGGCGGCCACGGAAATGCTCCATCTTGCGCACGGAGTAGAAGACGCTCTTGCCCTCGTAGGCCTCGACGCCCGGCGTCGGCGGACGCTTGGGCTGGAACGAGCCGCCGCCAGCCGCGATCAGCACGACCTTGGCTTCGAGAACGGTGCCGGCGTCGGTGCCGAGGCGAAAGAGGGGCCGCTCCGGCGTCCCCAGCACCTCAAGCTTCTCGACCATTTCGCCCAAATGGAAAGTCGGCTCGAACGGATGGATCTGCTTCATCAGATTGTCGACCAGCCCTTGGCCGGTGATCACGGGAAAGCCCGGAATGTCGTAGATCGGCTTTTCCGGATAGAGTTCGGCGCACTGGCCGCCGATCTTGGGCAGAATGTCGACGAGATGGGCCTTGATGTCGAGGAGGCCCAATTCGAACACCGCGAACAAGCCGATCGGCCCCGCGCCGATGATGATCGCGTCGGTCTGGACGACTTCGCTCATAGCATTCATCCCTGCTTGACGGGCGTCGTCACGACGAGGCCGTCGAGCGCCGCGGTGACCTTGATCTGGCACGAAAGCCGCGAATTCGGCCGCACATCGGCGGCGAAATCGAGCATATCCTCCTCCATCTGGGAGGGCTTGCCGACGACCTCCGTCCATTCCGGCGCGACATAGACATGGCAGGTCGCGCAGGCGCAGGCGCCGCCGCATTCGGCCTCGATGCCGGGAACGCTGTTGCGCAGCGCGGTCTCCATCACAGTCGAGCCGATCTGGGCTTCGACGATGCGCGACGCGCCGGATGCGTCGTTGAATGTCAATTTCGTCATCGGGACAGCGTTTTCCTTATCTCAAGGCGATCTCTTCGAACCGCGCGCAACGAGGACGCGGCCGCCCAGCCGGCGGTTCCGCGCGCCTACATAAAGCGCGCCGTCAGACAACGGAAGCGCGTTTTCACGATCTGAGAGGTCAGAATGCCAGGGGAGGTCAGCCGCGCAGCCGCGCGATGGCGGCCCGAGCCTCGCCGACTGCCCCGGCGAGCGCGGCGACAGCCCTGTCGATCTCGAATTTATCCGCATGTCCAGAGACGAGCGAGCTTTCCAATGTTCCAGCGGCGCGAGCGACGGCCCAAGCGCCGAGCGCGAGCGCCGACCCGCGCAGCGTATGGGCGGCGTCGGCGCGCCCGCGGCGCGGCGCATCGTCAACCGACAATTGCGCCAACAGGTTCGCCGATTGCCGGTCGAAAAGCACGAGCAGTTCCTCTTCCAGAGCGGGATCGTTGTCCGTCTGGCGGGCCAAATGGACGAGGTCGATGGCGGGCTCGCGGGCGCAAAAATCGTTCAAATCGGGAGAGGCGGGTCGACCCGGGCTTTTGGTGGTCGGAGCGACAATTACGGACATGGCCTTCTCCCAATGGGTGGAACCCTATGAGTTTTCCACGAAAATCCGCATGAAACGTTATGGAGCGCAACACCCGTCGAAGGCTGCCCAAATATGGTAAGCGAAGCGTTAACGACGTTTGAAAGATGCGATTCCGCGGATGTTTCAATCTAGCGCCGCGACCTGTAGACTGACATTGGTTAACGCCCTCTAACGCCGCGACGCGAGGCCACATGCGCCGGGCGCGCGAGGGGGCGCTTCGCGACCAGCCGCGGCTTGTCGCGATCGACGGAACGAGGCGGACACAATGGCGCAGAAACAAACGGCTCATGACGCGGTTTCCGCGGCGATGTCGGCGATCGAGGACGCTTTGAACTTGTCCTCGGACGAAGTTCGAGCCGAGGGGACGACGCCCCCGGTCGTCACCCCTGCCCCCGCCACCGGCCAAAGCCCGGCCCCGGCCAAACCTCTGCCCGCCGCCCCCGGCGGGTTGGCTCCGCCCGCCAAGGCGGCCCCGGCGCTCGAGCCGAGCGAAACGCCGCTGTTCCCCCGCCGTCAGCCCCTGCCTCCGGAGGAGGCCAAACCGACCCTCGGCGCGCAGACGCCGCCCGCCAATGACGATCGGGCGGCAATCGGTCCGATCGTTCAGGCGATGCAATCGCGGCGTCCGAGCCGCGCGCCGTTCGCGGCCGCCGCCGTCGCGGCGGTCGCCTGGCTGGCGCTCTGCGTCGCCTATGCGGTGTCGCACTACCCCGCCGGCGGAACGGATCTGGTCGCGGCCCGCGACTACGCTCTTCGGCCGGAGACGGTGTTGCTCGCCTTGGCGGCGCTCGGACCGACAATCCTGCTATTCGGCTTCGCCGCGCTGTCGCACCGGCTCCAGGAGTTGCGCCTCTCGGCGGGCTCGATCACGCAGGTCGCTTTGCGGCTGGCGGAGCCGGAAACAGTGGCCGGCGAGCAGGTTGCGACGCTGTCCCAGGCGATCCGCCGGGAAATCGCGTCGATGGGCGATGGCATCGAGCGGGCACTGGCCCGCGCCGCCGAACTGGAGACGCTCGTCCGCTCCGAAGTCTCGACGCTCGAGCGCGCCTATTCCGACAACGAACGCCGCATTCGCTCGCTGATCGCAGAGATGGCCGACCAGCGCGAGGCGATCGTCGCCAACGGCGGTCGTGTGCGCGCCGCCTTGGGCGGCGCGCATCAGGAGATCGCCTCCGATCTGGACAAAATCGCCGAACAGCTCAGCGAACGGATTTCCAACGTCGGCGAGCGCGTCTCCACCTCACTCGGCGCCTCGTCGGAGGAGATCGCGGTCGCAATGGACCGTGCCGGGACCGCGACCGTCAACCGCATCGCGACGCAGGGCGAGCAAATCCAGGAAACCCTGACCGCCGTCGGCGAGGACGTCGCGGCGAGAACTCGCGGACGTCAGCAACCGAAGCGCCGACGAGATCGTGGCGCGCGTGGCCGACGTCGACCAGAGAATCCGGGCGACTGGAGAGATTCTCGTCGCCGACTTCAGCGCCCGCAATGAGGATCTGGTCAACCGCATCGGCGCCGACAGCGCCGCGGCGGTCGAAGCGTTGCGCATGCACGGCGAAGCCGTGGCGACGCAACTCGCCGCCTCAACGGAGGGCGCGACCAATGTGCTGGCGGTCCATGGCGTCGAAATCGTCGGTCGCATCGACGCCAGCGGCGCCCAAGCGGTCGAGGCGATCCGCGCCAATGGCGACGCTGTTGCGACGCAACTGGCCGCCTCGACGGATGCCGCGACGAATGCGTTGGCCATGCATAGCGGCGAAATCGTCGGCCGCATCGACGCCAGCGGCGCTCAGGCCGTCGAGGCGATCCGGTCGCATGGCGACGCTGTCGCGACGCAACTCCTGGCGTCCACCGATACTGCAACGAGCGCGTTGGCTATGCATAGCGGCGACATCGTCGAGCGCATCGACTCCAGCGGCGCTCAGGCGGTCGAGGCGATCCGCGCGAATGGCGACGCGGTTGCGACGCAACTGGCCGCCTCGACGGAAGCCGCGACGAATACGTTGGCCATGCACAGCGGCGAGATCGTCGGCCGCATCGACGCCAGCGGCGCCCAGGCCGTCGAAGCGATCCGGTCGCATGGCGACGCTGTCGCGACGCAGCTCTCGACGTCGACGGAGGTCGCGACGAATACGTTGGCCATGCATGGCGGCGATATCGTCGAGCGCATCGACGCCAGCGGCGCCCAGGCCGTCGAGGCGATCCGGTCGCATGGCGACGCTGTCGCGACGCAGCTCTCGACGTCGACGGAGGTCGCGACGAACGCGTTGGCCATGCACAGCGGCGAATTCGTCGAGCGCATCGGCGCCAGCGGCGCCGAGGCGGTCGAGGCGATTCGGTCGCACGGCGACACTGTCGCGATGCAACTCTCGGCGTCGACGGACGTCGCGACGAACGCCTTGGCGATACACGGCGGCGAGATCGTCGGCCGCATCGACGCGAGCGGCGCTTTGGCGGTCGAGGCGATCCGGGCGAACGGCGACGCCGTCGCGACGCAATTTGCCGCCTCGACCGAGGCCGCGGCGAACGCATTGGCGTCGCAGAACGGCGAGATCGTCGGCCGCATTGACGCGAGCAGCGCTCAAGCGGTCGAGGCGATCGGGCTGCATGGCGAAGCCGTGGCGACGCGCCTCGCCATTGCCGGCGAGACCTTGGCGAGAGATTTCACCGAACGGGGCGAGGATCTCGTCGAACGCATGGACGTCGCCACCCGCCGTCTGTCCGACACGGTGCTGGTCCACGGCGATGGGCTCGTCTCGCGGCTCGACGAGACGTCCGAGCGCCTGCACGAGACGATCGTCGTGCGCGGGCAAACGCTCGAGGACGCGCTGGTCACCGCCAAGGAGCATCTGTCGTCCGCCCTGAGCGCGAAGACCGAAGACGCGCGCGCCGTCCTGGACGCCGCCGGCGCCATCTGGTCGGAGCACTTCGACGCCCGGCAATCGCAACTGCGCGGCTTCATCGACGAATCCGGGGACGCGTTGAGCAGCCAACTCGATGAATCCGCGCGTCGCGCCGTCGAAGCGATCGCGAACCAGGTCTCGGCCACCCACGAACGCTTCCACGAAGCCTCGCAAGCGTCCCTCTCACAATGGAGCGACCAAACCGCGCAGATCGGCGAGAAGTTCGCGGCGATCACCGGCGAAGCCGTCGCCTCGATCGCCATCAGCGGCGACAGCATGCACGACACCCTGGCGTCGACGATCGCGACTTTCGAAGACACTCTCGGCGCACGCGGCGGCGCGCTGGTCAACTCGCTGACGGCCCAGACCCACCAGCTCGAAGAACAACTGAACTCGCTCGCCAACCTGGTGGGCGACGGCGGCGACAGCGTCGTCGAGCGCATCGGCGCTCATGCAACGCGCCTCGGCGAGAATTTCGGCGCCCATGTCGAAGCCATCGATGCGATCATGTCCAATCGTCAGGGCGAGCTCGACGAACGCTTGACGGACCATCGCGCGCATTTCGAACAGGTATCGAGCGCCCACGTCACGGAATTCGAGAATGCGTCTGTCGCCCATCGCGGCGTCGTCGAACTGGCGCTGACGACGCACGCTCGGGCCATCGACCAGTCCGTGCGGGATGGCTTGGCGAACTTCGAAACGGCTCTCACCTCGCGCGGCCAGGACCTCGTCTCCCGCCTCGACGCGGAAACCCAGTTGCTGGCGACGCAGATCGGCGGCAAATTGTCGGAGATCGAGGAGGCCATCGTCACGCGCGGCGGCGCCCTGGACGAACGCCTCGGCAAACGCAACGAGGAAGCGCGGGCGATCATCGACAACGCGATGCACGCCGCCGACAACCGCGCAAGCGGGAAACTGCAAGAGATCACCGTGTCGCTGGAGGGATTGCTCGAGCGAATCGACACTGGATTGGCGGCGCGCGGCAAGTCGCTGAACGAAACGCTGGCCAAGAGCACGATCGAAGCGGCGAGGACGCTGAGCGAAGGCGGACGCGAGATCACCCAAGGAATCGGCGCCAAGTCGACGGAAATCGAGGAACTTCTGCGCGTCCGCGCGGAATCCTTGACGGAAGCGCTGTCGAAGCTCTCGACCCAGATCAGCGCGACGCTCAAAGGCAAGCTCGAGGACATGACCGGCGCACTCGGCGGCAGCGTCGAACGCTTCCGCAATCAGGTCGTCTCGCCCCTGCAAGCCCTTTCGAGCCAACTCGACGCCAGCGGCGGCGAGCTTTCGAACAAGATCTCCGCGCATGCGACGACGCTCGACGATCTCGTCGGCGCGCATGCGGAGCGTATCGGCTCGGTCCTGGAAAAGCACTCCGGCGTGATCGACGCGACGATCCATGCCCACGGCGACGCCATTCACCAGTCGATCGCCAGCGGCGCGGACAGCCTCGCCGACCGGCTCTCGGTCCAACGGGACGCTATCGCCGCGAGATTGGCGGCCGCGATCGCGAGTTTGGACGAGACCCTGGCGGGCCGCGGCGACGAGGTGGCCGACGCTCTCACCGGGAAGGTCGAGTCGCTGCGGGCACTGATCGAGGGTCCCGCCGCCGCCTTCCTTGCGCAGCTTGGCGAGCACGGCGCCCAGGTCTCGGACCAGATCACGGGCGTCAGCGAACACGCAGCCCAGAAGTTCGAGCAGCAGACGTCGAATCTCATCGCGTTGATGACCCGACGCGGCGAGGATCTCATCGCCGCGATCAACGCCGGCGCCGCCGGCTCGGTCCGCTCGCTGGGCGCGCTGACCGGCCAACTCAGCGCCGAGGTCGAGACGTCGACAACGGCGTTGCGCGCCGCGGCGGACACCGCCCGGTCGCAGTCCGCGGAGACGATCGGTCAACTCTTGACCCACCTTACCGGAGAGGTCGAGCAATCCACCGGAGCGCTCCGCGACGCGGCGGCGACCGCCCAGTCGCAATCCTCGGAAACGATCAATGGACTCTTGACCCAGCTCACCGGCGAGGTCGAGCATTCCGCCGTGGCGCTCCGCGACGCGGCGGCGACCGCCCAGTCGCAATCCTCGGGAGCGCTCAACGAACTCTTGACCCGGCTCACCGGCGAGGTCGAGCACTCCGCAGCGGCCCTGCGCGAGGCGGCGGAAACCGCTCAGTCGCAATCCTCGGATACAATCAACCAACTGCTGACCCGGCTCACGGGCGAGGTCGAACGGTCCGGCGCGGCTCTGCGCGACGCCGTCGAACGCAACGCCGGGGCGTCGGTCTCGGCGTTGAGCGTGGCGGGAGACCGCATGCGCAACGAATTGAGTCAGGTTCTCGACCGCCTCGGCCAGGCCAGCGCCGCGCTGGACCGGGTCGTCGGCGGCGCTGGCCAAAAGCTCGACGCAATCCAAGGCGATCTCGGCGAAAAGATCGACGAAATGCAGCGCGCCCTGGGTTCGATGGCCGCGCAGGTCACGGCGCTAGACCGTCTGTCTTCGACGACGCAGAGCGAATCCGGCGCCCTCGTCGAACGCATGGGAACGGCAACGACGGCGCTCGCCGAGGTCTCGCGCGATTTGGCCGCCAAACAGCAGACGATCGACCTGGCGTTGCAACATCGTCAAACGAGCCTGCAGAAGCTGTTTACCGAAATCACCGCCAGAAGTCAGGAGTTCGACACGGTGACGCGACACTTCGCGTCGTCGTTCGAAGAGAGCTTCAACAAAGCGCAGGCCCGCGCGCAGGAGATCAGCGCCGCGCTAACCGTCGCGACGAAGGGCACGGCCTCGACGGTCGCAAGCCAGTTCGAGGCGATCCGCGAGAATGCTGGGAAGGAACGAGAAAAGACGACTGCGGCCATGCAGACGACCTACGAGCAAGCCAACGCCCAACTCGCTGAGCTCATGGGCAAGACGGCGGACCGGTTCCGGCAGTCGGTGGCCGAGGTCAAGCAGATGGCGAGCGAAGTCCAACGCCAGCTCGACGCGACGCGCCAGGAATTGCGCCGCGGCGTCTTCGAGTTGCCGGAGGAAACCAACGAGGCCGCGAGCGCGATGCGTCGCGTGGTGTCGGACCAGATCAAGGCGCTCAAGGAATTGACTGCGGTCGTTACGGCGTCCGGGGCGGATTTCGACGTCGCCGAGCCCGCACCGGCGAATGCGACCGCGCGCTTCGAAAGCTCGCGCACCGTCGAGGCGACCCGAATCCCCGATCCGTCGCACGAGGAGGAGGGGCAACTCCTCATCGCTGCGCCGACGCCGATGCCGGCCGAGCCCGCGCGCCCGGCGCCTCAACCGCCGCGGACACGCGCGCCGCAGGCGCCTGCAAGCGCGCCGTCGTTCGCCGAACGCAATCAGACCGGTTGGCTGTCGAACCTGCTCGCCGCCGCCTCGCGCGACGAGGCGCCGCCACCGCCGAACCGCGCCGCCAATGAGGCTCCGCTCGAAGGGATTTCGCTGGACATCGCGAAATTCGTCGACACGGAGGCCGCCGCCGAAATGTGGGATCGCTGGCGCGCCGGCGACACCACGGCGGTGTCCCGCCGCCTCTACACCGCCCCGGGACAGCAGACCTTCGACGAGATCCGCCGCAGGTACCGCAACGACGCGCAATTCCAACATTCGGTGACGCGTTACACCCAGGAGTTCGAGCGCCTGCTGGCCAAGATCGGGCAGAGCGATCGGGACGGCGCGCAATCGCGCGCGACGCTTCTGTCAGACGCCGGCAAGGTCTACACGATACTGGCGCACGCTTCGGGTCGGCTTGGATAGGGCCGCGCGGCGTCCCTTCGCCCTGCGCACGTTGAGAGCGGATCGCCCGAGTCCAGAAAACAGCGGAGCGCGCTAAATGCGCTTCGAGACGAACGCGACGATCTGCGTCATGACGGATGAAAGGGCGCCGTTCAACGCTTCTGCAACCGGCGCGCCGGCGGTCGACGCGACGGGCTCCTGCGCAGTGAAGGCCTGCGCCGCGGCCACGCGCCCGCTCCTGGCGGACACGATCTTGATCGCAATGTCGACCTCGACGCGACCTTGCGGGACGTCGAGTTCGAATGTGCGGATGTCGGCTTCGAGGTTGTAGTCCGCGGCCAACGACGCGCGGCTGCCGACCTGACGCAACAGGTTGGCGTTATCGAACGTCTGGGTCAGCCGCGATTGAACGAGAAGCGGTAAGCGACCGGCCCATTGCGCGCCGGCCAGCGTCGCGACTTCCTGCGGTCCCGTGCGCACCAGGATTCGGTCACTGTCCAGGTCGATGCCGGCGGTCGGTTCATTGATCCGTAGCTGCGCTCGCAAAGGACGCGCCGGCGCCGGATCGGCCGCGTTGAGATCGAAGGTGACCGGGTCCGACCCGACGGCGCAGGACCCGAGCAGCAGGCTGACGGCGAGCGCCGCAGCCCGCAGCGCCGATTTAGCGGGCGGCAAGGCGGAACTCGGCGTCAAAAAAAGCGGGCTGACCGACATCAAGGCCCGCCGTGGTATTCTGGCAGGTTCGGCTTGGCGCCGAAGATCAACTCGTTGGGATTGCGCTCAAAGCTGCGCAGGACTCGATCCAGGTCATTGACCGTTCGCCGGCCGTCGATCGCCAGAGCCTCGTATTCGCGCAATCCGGACGAGGTGAAGTGAATCAGGCCGGCGGAAATTTCCTTGGTGCGGGCGTTGAGATCGTCGGCCAGCTGGCGGACCGAACGCGCTGCATCGCCCACCTCGGCCAAGGGGCCCTTGACGTCGCCGGAGCCGACGAACCCTTGCAGGCTCGCGATCAGCGAATCGAGCTTGTCCGCCGATTCGTTGAGCTTGGCGACGAGCTCCGAGGTGTTCTTCAACATACGATCGATATTGCCTTTGTTCTCGCTCACGACCTCGCCGAGCGCCGCGGCGCCGTTGACGAAGCTCGCTACCTTGTCGCGGTCGACCGATTTGAGCAAGGAGTCCAAGTCCGCCACCGTGGAAGAGAGGCCGGCGGAATTGTCGCTGAGCGCCTTCGAGAAGGTGTCGACGTTCTTGACCGCATCGTCGATGACGGGGCCGTTGTCGCTCACGAGCTTGTCCACTCTGCCCAGCACGGTTTCGGCCTTGGCGGACAGGTTTTGAACGCTCTCCATAATATTTTGCGCGGGTTCGCCCACGATGATCGGCGGCGCGCCCCTCTCCCCGACGAGCGGCGGCGAATTCGGGCGCCCCTCCGATCAACGACACCACGGCCGATCCGGTCAGCCCCTGGATTCGAGCCGCGCTTTGGTGTCCTTCTTTATCGGCAGTTTGCCGCTGACGTCGATCAGGGCTCGGACGCGGCTGGGGTCGTTGGCGACCAAGCCGATCTCCTTGACCTCACCGACGCGCAAGCCGTCGAACAGCACAGCGGAGCCCTGCGACAGTCCGGAAACCGAGCCGGTGAAGAGCACTTCGTACGTCTTGTGCTCGGAAAGGCGGGCGAGGCCCGAGAACCACAGCACGAACAGAAACACTCCCGCGATCACCGCCAGAGTGAACGCGCCGATCAGTACGAAATTGGCTCGCGTTTCCATCGTCGCCTACAGCCCTCGTGAACGCCCCGCGCTCGCCCTCTGTTCATTGCCGCACCCGGCCGCCGCGCTCGCGGCGCGCCTCGCATAGCAGATTTCCCGCGCCGAAGTCTCATCAGACGCAGAATAGCCGCCCAGTATCGCCGCCGCACGAGGCTTTGTCATGGCCTTGGCGCAGTTGGAGATCGCGCAAGAGCTTTCATGGCGCGCGCTTCGCAACGGTCGCATGGTGGAAAACGGCTTCGCGACCCGATCCTCTCTTTCCGTGAAAATAGGCTTTGATCCAAGGATCCTGCGACAGAAGAAGTTCGGAAATGGGTCCGATCGCGATCACGCGTCCCTGCCCGAGCACCGCGACGCGGTCGCAAATCGCATAGAGGCTGTCGAGGTCGTGGGTCACCATGAACACAGTCAGTCCGAGCGTGCGCTGCAAAGTTGCGATGAGTTCGTCGAATTCGCCCGCTCCGATCGGGTCGAGCCCGGAGGTCGGTTCGTCGAGAAACAGGAGATCGGGATCGAGCGCCAGGGCGCGGGCCAGCGCCGCGCGCTTGATCATGCCGCCGGAAAGCTCGGACGGCAGTTTGTTGGCGGCGTCGTGCGGCAGGCCGACAAGATCGAGTTTCAGCATCGCCAACTCGTCACGCAAGCGCGGCGACAAATCGAGATGCTCGCGCATCGGCGCCTGAATGTTCTGCAGGACGGTCAAGCTCGAAAATAGCGCGCCCTGCTGGAACAGCACGCCCCAACGTTGCTCGGCGCGCTGGCGTTCGGCGGTCGAGAGCACGTCGATGTTCTTGCCGTAGACTTCGATCGCGCCGCCCCGTTTGGGCAGCAGCCCGAGGATCGCCCGAGTCAGAACCGATTTGCCGGCGCCGGAAGCGCCGACGAACCCGAGCACCTCGCCACGATAGATGTCGAGATCGAGGCCGTTCATGACGAGATGATCGCCGAAGCCCACTTTGAGCCCGCGAACACGGATCACCGCCTCGCCGAGGGAGTCGCCGGCGGCGCCCGGAGTGGCGGGCGGCGCCGACGCCGTGGCGCCAAGATCGCTCGCGTTTCCGCTCAAAACCGCACCGCCGCGAAGAACATGGCGAAAATGCCATCGAGGACAATGACCATGAAGATCGATTTGACGACCGACGCGGTCACCTTCCGGCCCAGGGATTCCGCCGAGCCGAGCACCGCGAAGCCTTCGATCGAGGCGATCAGGCCGATCACCAACGCCATGAACGGCGCCTTGATAAGTCCGGACTCGAAGGTGCTGAGCACGATCGCGTCTCGCAGGCGCTCGATGAACACGACAGGGCTGATGCCGCCATAGACCCAGGCGGTGCACAGACCGCCGAACAGTGCGGCCATGTCCGCCAGGAACGTGAGCAGCGGCAGGGCGACGATCAGCGCCAGGATGCGCGGCAGGATCAGCACTTCCATCGGATCGAGCGCCATCACCGTCAACGCGTCGATTTCCTCGCGCATCTTCATCGCGCCGATTTCCGCCGTGATGGCGGAGCCTGAACGGCCGGCGATCATGATCGAGGTCAGCAGCACGCCGAGTTCGCGCAACACCAGGAGGCCGATCAAATCGACCGCGAACGGGGTCGCGTTGAAGCGCGCCAGTTGAAAAATTCCCTGTTGCGCGACGATCGCGCCGACGAGAAAGTTGATCAACAGGATGATCGGCGCGCTGCGCAACGCGAACGCTTCGAGATGAAAGATAATCGACGTCCAGCGCCAGCGCGCGGGATGAAGGATGACGGCAGCGCCGATGGTGACCAATCGGCCGAGGAATCCAAGGCCGCCGATCAAATCGACGCCCGCGATGTAGACGCTTTCCCCGACATCGGCGACGAGGGAAGACAGAACTCGGCAACTCCTGGGGCCTCGGGGGTTCGACCGGCCGGAAATGCGCCTCGCGCAGCAGGATCGCGTGCTCGGGCCGCTCCCCGACAAATCGGGCTTCGACGCCATTCGCCGCCAGGGTTTCGCGCGAGCGGTCGATGACCCACGCCCCCGCGGTGTCCATGCGGTCGATCCGCGAGAGATCGATCATTGCGGCGCGCGCGCCGCTGGCCAGAGCGAGCAGCGCCTTCGCGCTCTTCTCCAGTTGCGACCCGGCGTCGACCGTCCAGCCTCCGGCCAGCGCCAATCGAACGCCGCCCGGGGACTTTTCGCTCGTGACGCCAGGAGTCATGGACATTCTGCGCTCGAATTCCGGAGCTTGGGCAGGATCGCGAAACGCGAGATTCGGCATTCGCAGTCCGTCACGCGCATGACGACGATCCGGCGGCTCTCAGCCGTTTCGCCCTTTGCCTTGAGGCTCATAGCCGGGCCCGTCCGCCCTGTCGAGGCTGCGAGGGTCGCCGGATCTCGCCGAGCGGCGTATGCACGTTGCAGTTCGGGACCAAAGGCCGGCAGGGGAAACAAAACAAGCGCAAATCGGCGACACGTCAAACAACTCCGCTTTTTTGGCAAAAAGCGAGTCGATTGTCACCGGACGCTGCCGACTGCCGTTCCTTACCAATTCACGTAGCGTCCGCCAAGCCTCTCGCGTAAAATGGCGCACAGGGGACGAAACGGGGCACAAACCGCGCACGAATCGCGTGATTATTGATTTCGGGTGAGCGAGGGTTGCGTCCGCAAGCGCTTAGACGTGATTGACGGCTGTGAGTGGAGTTTACGGTTTCCCATCTCCCAACGCCGGGTCGCGCTGGCCGCTCCCGCGCCGGGATCGCCGGTTCGAAGCGGGCACAAATCGCGCACGAAATCGCGGCGTTCGCGATTCGGCTGGAAATTACGAGCGGAGGCAAGCCTTTAGACGCGCTCGGACCAGCCGAAGCGGACTTACGGTTTCCCCTCGGTCAACGGCAGGTCGCCCGGACCGTCCCGGTCCGGGATCGCAGGTTCGAAGCGGGGACGAACCGGTCGTGTCCCTGGACGTGGTGTAGCTCGCCGGCGGTAGCGGAGCCGCTCGCGAAGCGCGCCCTCATTGGGCGCCGTAGCGAGTGAGCGGCGCAGCGGTGGTCATCCGCGATCTTCGGTAGGGTCGGGTTGCGACACTCAACCTGAACCAAGGACCGAAGATGACCGACGAGATGATGGCCCTGCGCGGGCTGATGGAGAAGAGCGCCGACGCCGATATTTTGCGCGAGATGATCGGCTTCGCGGCCCAGCGATTGATGGAGTTGGAGGTGAGCGGGCTGACCGGAGCGGGGCATGGCGAGAAGACCCCTGACCGCCTAAATCAGCGCAATGGCTACCGCGACCGCGACTGGGAGACCCGGGCGGGGACGGTGGAGTTGCGAATCCCCAAGCTGCGCAAGGGGAGCTACTTCCCAGGGTTCCTGGAGCCGCGGCGGCTAGCGGAGAAGGCGCTGACGGCGGTGATCCAGGAGGCCTACATTCAGGGCGTCTCGACCCGCTCGGTGGATGACCTGGTCAAGGCAATGGGCGCGAGCGGCATCTCCAAGAGCCAGGTCAGTCGAACTCTGCGAGGAGATCGACGAGCGGGTGCAGACTTTCCTGACCCGCCCGATTGAGGGCGACTGGCCCTATGTCTGGGTCGACGCCACCTATCTGAAGGTGCGCCAGAATGGGCGCATCGTCTCGGTGGCGGTGATCATTGCCGTCGGCGTCAACGCGGACGGTCGGCGCGAGGTCCTGGGCATGGACATCGGCGTCTCCGAAGCGGCGACCTTCTGGATCGAGTTTCTGCGCAAGCTGACCCGGCGCGGCCTCAGAGGCGTCAAGCTGGTGATCTCCGACGCCCATGAGGGCATCAAGGCGGCGGTCTCCCGTGTGCTCGGCGCCACTTGGCAGCGTTGCCGCGTTCATTTCATGCGCAACGCCCTGGTCCATGCCGGAAAGACCCAGCGCCGCGTGGTCTCGGCCTTCGTCGGCACGGCTTTCGCCCAAGACGACGAGGCCGCCGCCAAGACCCAGTGGCGTCAGGTCGCTGATCATTTGAGGCCCCGCGTGCCCAAACTCGCCGCCTTCATGGATGCGGCCGAGACCGACGTCTTAGCCTACATGTCCTTCCCCAAGGATCACCGCACAAAGATTCATTCCAACAATCCGATCGAGCGGCTGAACGGCGAAATCAAGCGGCGCACCGAGGTCGTCGGTATCTTCCCCAACGAGGCCGCCATCACCCGCCTCGTCGGCGCCATTCTTCTCGAACAGAACGATGAGTGGGCGGTTCAGCGCTCCCGCTACATGACGCTAGAAAGCGTCGCGCCTTTGAGCGATGATCCGCTCGTCAGCCTGCCCGCTGTGGCCGTCTGACCAACCCGGCCATGCCGGAGAGCGCGGTGATCACACCGCCGCAGCTACACCACGCCACGGGACACGATCGACGAACCGCGCACGAATCGCGTGATTTTCGATTCGGACGAGAATTGCGAGCGCCGGCAAGCCTTTAAGCGCCGTCGCCGGCCCAAGCGGAGTTTACGGTTTCCCATTCCTCAACGCCGGCTCGCGCGGAGCAATCCCGGCGCGGGATCGCGGGTTCGAAGCAGGGACAAAAGCGGCGCGAATCGGCGACCTTGGGTCGCGGAGGCGTCAGGACGAAATCGCCCGTTCGCGCTTATTCGACCGCAGCGCCGAAACGCTGACCGCCAGCAGCGTCCCCGCGAGCGCGAACGCGGCCATGACGAAATAGGCGTGTTCGCCGAAGCGAACGACCAGCGAGCCGCTCGCGACGATCAGAACGGCGGAGAGGCCGGAGATCGCCGCGGTCATCCAACCCTGAGCCTGCGCGCGCCGACCGGCGGGCGCCATGTCGGCGATCAGCAACATCGTGCCCGCGTGGGTCGCGGCGAAGCTCAACCCGTGACCGGCCTGCGCGAGCGCGAGAACGAAGTCGGACGGATCGAACGCCATGACCACCCACCGCGCCGTCGCGGCCAAGCCGCCCAGAATCATCATGCTGACGGCCCGATCGGCGCCGGCGATCCAACGACCGAACAACGCGAAGACGAGGGTCTCCACGGCGACGCCGAGCGCCGAGGCGGCGCCGATGAAGGCGTCGGAATGGCCGCTCCGCGCCCAGTGAACGGAGCCGAAATTCAGCACCAGCATATGGCTCGCCTGGATCGCCGCCGCCGCCCCGATCACGAGCGGCAGCAGTCGCGAGCCCGCTCCCCCTTTTGCGGCGTCGAACCGGCGGTTGGAAGGATGCGCCAGCCCATTCAAAGGCCACGCACGGAGCGAGGCGAGGGTCGCAACCGCCGACGAAATCGCCAACAGCAGCGTCATCGCGGTCAGCGACGTCAGGCTCAGAAAGAAGCCGCCGAGCAGATTGCCGGCGATGAACGCAGCGGAACCCCATTTCCGCACGCGCCCGTAATCGAATGGCGGGATATTGGACGCCGGCGTGCGCGAGGCCGTCCGTTTGGGCAAGGCTTCCCGGAGCGAAAATCGCGAAGGCCAGCACGTCGATCAGCGGCTGCGCGCCGGTCTGCGCACAAAACAAAAACCCGACCACGACGAGCGTCGGCGTCAGGCCGGTGGTCGCGGCGAGCATGGCGAAGAGGAACGTCATCGACAGACAGGAGAGGACGAGAATCGCGACGACGCCGCCGTGCCGATCCGCCCACCGGCCGAACAGAGGGACCACGAACACTTGCAGGACGCGCGGAAAGGCGAGCGCCAGCCCGATCTCGGCGACGCCAAGCCCGCGCGAGTTCAACCAGAGGGGAAGGAAGGGCGTCTGGACGCCGAAGACGAGGAAGATCGCGCCGTAGATGAGCGACAGCCGCGTTTCGATGCCGCGCCGGTCCGGCGCAGGTCGGGTCAATCCATCACCGCCGCCTTGAGAATGCACACCATCGTCGCGTGAGCCGGCGCGGTCGTGAGATTGCGGATGCGATGCGGCCTGTCGCCGCGGTAGCGCAGCGTTTCACCGGCGTGGGCGACCTGCGCGACGTCGCCGACCTCGACTTCGAGCTCCCCGTCGAGGACGGAAAGACACTCGATCGAGCCGCGCGGATGGGGCTGCGAACCGAGCACGCCGCCCGGCTCGGCGTGAAAATCGTACCATTGCAGCCAATCGACGGTGTTCAACCAGCCAATGACCGCCAGCCGGCACAAGCCATCGTCGGACAAAAGAACGGGGATGCCGCCACGACTGACATGTTCGATGAAGGGGCCGTCCTCGCCGCCGTGAAGAATGGATTCGATGGAAACGTCGAGCGCGTGGGCGAGCCGCCAGATCGTCGCCAGGGTCGGATTGGTCTCGTTGCGTTCGATCTGCGAAATGATCGACTTGGCGACGCCGGACTGGGTGGAGAGATCGGCGAGCGACAGGCCGTAGCCCTTGCGCAACTTCAGAACGGTGCGGCCGAACTGGTTGGAGAGCGCCGCCGCGCCTGCCTCGAGAACCTTGGCTTTGTCCTTGCCCTCGACGCCCATGTCGGCGATTCCCAGAGATATTCCATGGCGGGCTCGTCCCGGCCATCTACGCCGTCCGGCTGGCCCGACGTTTTGAGCGACTTGGACAGGACGAGGCAGTGCGCCGCCGCGTGGATGGCCGGGACAACCCCGGCCATGACGACTCAATGCGCGACGGCGCAATATACAGAGCGGAACGTCCGGAATATCGAACGATCTTGTCCGCAATCGAGCGGCGCGCCAGGCATCGGATCGAAAACGCGCCGGGAAAGGCGCCGCCGTCGATCAGGATGTTCTGGCCAGTGATGTAGCCGGCCGGCGCGCTCGCGAGATAGGCGCAAAGCTCGCCGAACTCCTCGGGTGCGCCGAACCGGCCGGCGGGGATCGTGGCTTCGCGTTCGCGCGCGCGCCGCCGCGAGATCCGCCGCCATCGCCGCAGCGCGCTTCATCAGGCCGGGGCGAAGCCGATCGGTGTCGAAGGCGCCGGGCTGAAATGGAATTGATCGGTCACGTTGTCCTTGGCGAGCGCGCGGGCGGTGGCGGCAACGAAGGCGGTCAGGCCGGCGCGCGCGCCGGAGGAAACGTCGAGGCCGGCGATCGGCGCGCGCACCGACGACGATGTGATGTTGACGATGCGCCCGAAGCGCCGCTCCACCATGCCCGGCGCGACCCGCTGTATGAGCGCGATCGGCGTCAGCATGTTGGACTCGACGCCGCGCAGAATCGGTTCGCGGGTCAACTCGGCGAACGGCGCGGGCGGCGGGCCGCCGTTGTTGTTGACGAGGATGTCGGGCGCCGGGCAAGCCGCGAGCAAAGCGTCGCGCACCTCGGGGACGTCGAGATCGCCCGCGACCGCGACGACCTCGGCGCCGGTCGCTTCGCGGATCTCGCGAGCGGTCGCCTGGAGGACCGCCGGATCGCGGCCGTTGACGATCACCGTACAGCCTTCGCGCGCCAGCGCCATCGCGCAGGCTCGGCCGAGACCGTTGCTCGAAGCGCAGACGATCGCCTTACGCCCCGCGATCCCCAAATCCATCGCCAACTCCGTCGCTCTCGGCCTCGCGAATTGCTTTTTCGTCGATTTTTGGCCTCCACGCCAGAGCGGAAACGATGCCGCCGGCGAAATTCGTCGCTCAGCGGCGGCAGTTCGATGCGTCGGTGCGATTCCGGTCAATCTTCGGTGGGGGGGGGTCGCGACGATTGCTTCGCTGCGGGACGTCGAGCCCATCTCGGTCTTGAGCGCGGCGAGGAAGACTTCGATTTCTTTCGCCGTGAGCGGCTTGCTGAAGTGGAAGCCCTGCATCTCGTCGCAATTGTGCTCGCGCAGGAACGCGACCTGATCGATCCGTTTCAACGCCCTCGGCGATGACTCTCAGATTGAGCTTCTGTCCCAGCGAAATCACCGCGGAGGCGACCGCCTTGTCGTGCTCGTCGTCGGGCAGGTCGCTGATGAACGACTTGTCGATCTTCAGCCGCGCGACCGGAAAGGTCTTCAGCGCGCTGAGGCTGGAATAGCCAGTGCCGAAATCGTCGATCGACAGTTGGACGCCGAGCGCCTGCAAATCCTTCATTGTCGCGACCGCCCGGTCGACATCCTGCATGATCAGGCTTTCGGTCAGCTCCAGCTCGAGATATTTGGCGTCGAGACCGCTCTCCTGCAGCGCGTCGACGACGCGCGCGATCCAAGCCCCTTTCGCTGAATTGTCGCGCCGACACGTTCACGCACATCGTCATCGCGCGGCAGACCGGCGACCTGCCAGGCCTTGTTCTGGCGACACGCTTCACGAAGCGCCCAGTCGCCGATCGGCACGATCAGGCCCGATTCCTCGGCGAGCGGAATGAACTTGGCGGGCGAGATCATGCCCCATGGCCGGATGGTTCCAGCGGATCAGCGCCTCGACCGCGAAGACGCGACGCGTGCGCAGATCGACCAGCGGCTGGTAGATGCAGGACGAACTCTCGGCGGGCGATCGCGTCGCGCAGCTCCTCCTGAAGCAGGAATTTCTCGTGAATCTTGGTGTTCATGTCGGGGACATAGAACTGGAAATTGTCGCGTCCGATTTCCTTCGCGCGATACATCGCCGCGTCGGCGTTGGCGAGCAGCGTCCCGGGGTCGGTCCCGTCGCCCGGATAGTTCGCGATTCCAATGCTGCTCGTCACTCGCAGATCGTGACCGACGACAGGGACCGGTTCGGCGATCGCCGCTCATGATTTTCCGGACCGTCGCTGAGACGGCATCGGCATTCTTCGGTTGATCGAGAAGAAGGATGACGAATTCGTCGCCGCCGAACCGCACTACCGAATCGGTGTCTCTCACGCAATCGACCATGCGGCGAGCGACGACCTTCAGAAGCTCGTCGCCTGCATTGTGACCCAGGCTGTCGTTGGCGAGCTTGAAATTATCGAGATCGATGAACAACACGGTCACGCGGCGATCGTAGCGCTGCGCGTACAATATGGCTTGCGAAAGCCGTTCGTGGAGAAGCGTTCGATTGGGAAGCCCCGTCAAGACATCGTGGTTCGCCAGGAAGCGGATACGTTCCTCGGACTGCTTGCGCTCGATCGCGATCCCGGCGATGCGGGTCCCGACATCAATGAGTTTCGTCTCGCCCGGGGTCGGCTCACGCACCGTCTTCGAATACATCGCGAAGGTGCCGAGAACCGCGCCTTGATGCGAGAAGATCGGCGTCGACCAGCACGAACGAAGCCCATGCTGGGCGGCCAAGTCCTTGAAATCCGCCCACAGCGGATCGGCCATGATATCGGCGACCATAACGGCCTCTCGCCGGTAGACGGCAGTCCCGCACGAGCCGACATTCGGACCGATGCGGGCGCCGTCGATCGCTCCAGTGTAAGCCTCGGCAAGGCTCGGCGCGGCTCCGTGGCGCAAGTGCAGGCCGTCTTCCTCGAGCAGCAGGATCGAGCCGTAGATTCCGGACAATTGGGATTCGATGAGATGCATGAGGCGCTCGAGGACTTTGTCCACTGGGGCGCTCGTCGCGATCATCTCGAGGATTTCGAGCCTGCCCGTCGCGTAAGGCGTCCGCTCGTTTGCGCTCGGTAATGTCGCGGGCGATCCCGACCAGACCAAAGATATCGCCCTTCTCGTTGCGCAACGGCACTTTCGACGACGAAAGGCACTTTCTGGCGCCCGCCGCGTCGGTGATCCACTCCTCGCGATCGAGCATGGGCTCGCCGCACGACAGGATCTCCTGCTCGATCTCTCGAAAGTCCCGCGCCACATCGGGAGCGTGAATGTCCGCGTCCGTCAGACCGATCATGTCGCTCGTCCTGACCCGGCCGTGATCCGACGCGAGCGCCTTGTTGACGACGACGAAGCGGCTTTCGGAATCCTTGATCCAGAGATAGTCGGGCACTTGGTCGATCAGGATCTGCAACGAAATTCGCTCGTCGGCGATGGCGCGCTTGTCGTGCAGTTCGGTAACGTCCTCATGGGTCGAAACCCACCCCCCGTCGGGCATGGGCTGGTGGTTGACCTGAATGCGGCGACCGTCCGGCAACGCCGCGATCCAGATATTCGGCGCGAGGCCCGAATTGATCCTCGCGCAATGGGCGAGATAGTCCTCGGCGCTCATCGGACAGGCGCCGGCGGCGACGCGGCGTTCGATGATCTCGCGCAGAGTGGCGCCGACCGGCGTCTGGTCGAGGTCGAGGCGATAGATTTCCGCGAAACGGCGATTGCACAGGATCAGCCGCCCTTCGCCGTCGAAGAAACAAACGCCCTGCGAGATATTGTCTAGCGCGGCCCGGTAGCGCAGCGCCTGCGTTTGCAACTGGGCGATCGCGGCCTGCTGATCGCGCGCAACGGTTTCACGCGATTCTTTCGCCACGGACGCGAGGATGGCAATGGACGATTCAGCGCGCTCTGCCTCGATGCGCCTTATCGAATTTGCGTCCAATCGCGGCCCCTCCGTCGCGCCGATCCCAGAGATGCTTGGCGCGTCCTTAATAATCCCAAGCACCCTATGCCTGCTCCATTAATGGGTGGTGAATCACGCTGTAATACTGACCATCGCGGAAAATTTACCTTACTTCGGATTGAATGTAATGATCGTCAAATCGTGATAGCTCTTCCGAAGAGGAATGGTAGTTATACTATTGACTTCACGAAATGCCGGACGCCCGGGCGCATTCGCCCGCTGCGGCGCGCCGGGATTGGCGGCGCCGAGATTGTCATGGGCGGGGCGCCCCGAGTAGGTCGTATCCAACAAACCGGCGGACGTGCGTTCGTCCCTCAACGAAAGCGCCTCGGTGGAATCGGATCGATCGTCGTCCCGTGCGGGAAGCGCAATCGTCGTTGGCGCCGGTCCCGCCGGCCTCATGGCGGCAGAGGCTCTCGCGACGAGCGGCCATCGCGTCGTCGTCTACGACGCCGCGCCCTCGCCGGCGCGAAAATTCCTGCTCGCCGGACGGGGCGGTCTCAATCTCACGCATTCCGAACCCCTCGAACGGTTGCTCGCGCGGTACGGCGCTGCGACAGAGCGGCTGCGGCCTGCGATCGAGCGGTTCTCGCCCGACGCGCTGCGCGCTTGGAGCGCGGCGCTCGGCGAGGAAACGTTCGTCGGCTCCAGCGGCCGCGTCTTCCCCGAGAGTTTCAAGGCGACGCCCCTGCTCCGCGCCTGGCTGCGGCGCCTTGCAAGCCTCGACGTCGCGCTGCGCCCGCGCCGGCGCCTCGTCGGCTTGGGCGCAGACCGGCGTCTCCGGTTCGCCGCTCCCGACGGCCTCGAGGAGGTCGAAGCGACTGCGATCGTCCTGGCGCTCGGCGGTGCGTCGTGGCCCCGCCTCGGCGCCGACGGCTCGTGGGCCGAGATGTTGCGCGCCGCGGGAATCGCGGTCGCTCGCTTGCGCCCCGCGAATTGCGCGTTCGCGGTCGACTGGTCGCCCGGCTTTCGCCAGCGCTTCGCCGGTCAACCGCTGAAAGCGATCGCGTTTCGCCACTGCGAACAACGCGTGCGCGGCGAAGCGATGATCGATGCGAACGGAATCGAGGGCGGCGCCGTCTACGCCTTGTCGGCCGCGCTGCGCGACGCGATCGAGAGTGAGGGGTCGGCCATCCTGGCCGTCGACCTCAAGCCGGACCTCACGCACGAGGCGCTGGCGAAGCGGCTTCAGCGGCGGCCGGGCCAATCGCTGTCGACGTTTCTGCGCAAGGCCGCCGGCCTCGCGCCGGTGGCGATCGCGCTGCTGCGCGAAGCCGGCGAGGCGCCCGATGGCCCGGACGCGCTCGCGGCGCGCATCAAGGCGCTGCCGCTTCGCCTCCTTGCGCCCGCGCCGATCGAACGCGCCATTTCCAGCGCCGGCGGCGTCGACTGGCGCGAGATCGACGACGCCTACATGTTGACAAAGCTGCCGGGCGTCTTCGTCGCCGGCGAAATGATCGACTGGGAAGCCCCGACGGGCGGCTATCTGCTGCAAGCCTCGTTCGCGACCGGAGCGGCGGCCGGAGACGGCGCGGCGGCGTGGATCGGGCGACATCACGACTGACGGACGCGCCTGGACGACAATCTGAAATACGCGTCACAAACCTAAGAAATGATTGTAGTCGATCGCCGAGACGAGCAGGCTCGCCAGCAAAGGGACTATGGCGCCCAGTAGCCAACGAAGCGTTTTCGCGTATTCGAGTTCGTCGTCGTCCTTGACTTGCAGCGATCGCCACAGCGCAACCATCTGAAGCACGATCGCGATCGCCAGCAACACGGACGCAATGATCGCCGCAACGCTCCAAGCGCCCGGCGCCTCGAAGTTCCAGTAGCGCAGGAAAAGGAGCGAGAAACCGAGGAGGACGGTGATCGCCGTGACCACCGCTTGCCGATATCCCGCGGGGAGCGGAACGCGCTGGCGATCCGGGCGGGTTTCGGGCTCCCCACTCTTGCTCATTCAGCCCCCTCGACTGGCGCTGCTCGAACCCGGCAGACCTGCGTGAGGTGAGGATATCGATTTAGCTTCCCCGGCTCAATAATTGACGAGGCCAAGTCGAGACGAGCGCAGACTTACTAAATCGCGAGGAGCGATCACGACGGATACTTTTAATAATGGGATATATCATATTGGAGGGTTGACGGTATTTAACTCGATGGGACGAGGACTGTATGGCACACGCTATGTTACGGGCGCACATCAAGCCGTTCCAACTACCCTCTCGAGACAATCACCGAAGAGACTAGCGTCCCCCGATAATCTTAGAAAGTGGGCAGAAAATCAAATAAGGCTATTGGAAACAATAAACTTAGACAGCAAGCAGCTAGGGGAAGCTCTTCTTGCAGCAAATGCAATAGGTGTTGATTTAGGGTCGAAGTATTTCTTGTACAACACGGCCGGGCATATTGTCTACTTCAGTGAAATGAACTTCAACGCAACTGATAAGATATTTGTTTGTTGCAATCGCAATCCGGTTGTAAATCGAATTGAATTATCAATTCCGCAAAATTGGTTTTTATTCTGCCCGCGCGAATGGAAAGAGACATCGAATGAATTCAGCTACGTACTAGAATTTTCCTCACAGATACATAATAGCAACTACGGTATCGTGGAGCTTTATGGTGAGGATTGCACCTCCAACCTTAAAACCGCAATGGGCCAGCTTTTTGCCGAAATTCGTCGCCGTGGATTTCAGCCGCAGAGATCGGATTTGTGTGAACAAACTGCCGGAAAGTACATTGGGCCTGATGGAGGGCACCCCGATTTTCCCAGCAACAAAATCAAGAAAGGGATGCCAATCAAAGCCACAGGAATCGTTATTACGGTAGCTAAATCATAGGCCGTGTAGTTCGTTCGCCCAAAGACGCCTCCCCACCTTCCTGCGCCGTCGTGTTGCCGGCGCTGGATGCCTGCTTTTGCGGGCGTGACGAACGCCGCCGCCCCGACCGGACAGAAAATGGCGCCCAAGCCTTTGAAACCATGGATCGCGACCCCTGCTGCCCTCAATCGTCCATCTTCAGCGCCGCGATGAACGCCTCCTGCGGGATCTCCACCTTGCCGAACTGCCGCATCTTCTTCTTGCCCGCCTTCTGCTTTTCCAGGAGCTTGCGCTTGCGGGTGGCGTCGCCGCCGTAGCATTTGGCGGTGACGTCCTTGCGCAGAGCGCGGATGGTCTCGCGCGCGATGATCTTGCCGCCGATCGCCGCCTGGATGGGAATCTGGAACATATGCGGGGGGATCAATTCGCGCAGCTTCTCCACCATCGCCCGGCCGCGCGAATCCGCCCGGTCGCGATGCACCAGCATGGAGAGCGCGTCGACCGGCTCGGCGTTGACCAGGATCGACATCTTGACGAGGTCGCCGGCGCGATAGTCGGTGAGCTGATAGTCGAACGAGGCGTAGCCCTTGGAGATCGATTTCAGGCGATCGTAGAAGTCGAACACGACTTCGTTCAGCGGCAGGTCGTAGACCACCATCGCGCGCTTGCCGACGTAATTGAGATCGACCTGCGTCCCCCGCCGGTCCTGGCAGAGCTTCAGGATGGCGCCGAGATAATCGTCGGGCGTCAGGATCGTCGCCTTGATCCACGGCTCCTGGATTTCCGCGATTCGGACGACGTCGGGCATGTCGGCGGGATTGTGCAGCTCGATGACGCTCTTGTCGGTGAGCGCGATGCGATAGATCACCGACGGCGCGGTGGCGATGAGGTCGAGATTGAACTCGCGCTCCAGCCGCTCCTGGATGATCTCGAGATGCAGCAGGCCGAGGAAGCCACAGCGGAAGCCGAAGCCGAGCGCCGCCGAGGTCTCCATTTCGTAGGAAAAGCTCGCGTCGTTGAGTCTGCAGCCTGCCCATCGCGGCGCGCAACGCCTCGAAGTCGGCGGCGTCGACGGGGAAGAGGCCGCAGAACACCACCGGCTGCGCCGGCTTGAAGCCCGGCAGCGCTTCGGCGGTCGGGCGCTTGTCGTCGGTGATGGTGTCGCCGACGCGGGTATCGGCGACCTGCTTGATCTGCGCGGTGATGTAGCCGATCTCGCCGGGGCCGAGCACGGCGACCTCGGTCATCTTGGGGCGGAAGACGCCGACGCGATCGACCTCGTAATGCGCGTCGGTCCCCATCATGCGGATGCGCATGCCCTTCTTGAAGGCGCCGTCGAGGACGCGCACCAGCACGACGACGCCGAGATAGGCGTCATACCAGCTATCGACCAGCAGCGCCTTCAAGGGCGCCGTCTCGTCGCCCTTGGGCGGCGGCAGGCGCTGGACGATCGCCTCCAGCACGAGATCGATGTTGAGGCCGGTCTTGGCGGAGATCGGCACCGCCTCGGATGCGTCGAGGCCGATGACATCCTCGATCTGCTGCTTGATGCGGTCGGGCTCGGCGGCCGGCAGGTCGATCTTGTTGAGCACCGGCACGATCTCGTGGCCGGCGTCGAGCGCGTGATAGACGTTCGCCAGCGTCTGCGCTTCGACCCCCTGGCTCGCGTCGACGACGAGAAGAGAGCCCTCGCAGGCGGCGAGCGAGCGCGACACCTCGTAGGCGAAGTCGACGTGGCCGGGCGTGTCCATGAGGTTGAGGATGTAGGTCTCGCCGTCCTTGGCCTTGTATTCGAGGCGTACCGTCTGCGCCTTGATCGTGATGCCGCGCTCGCGCTCGATATCCATCGAATCGAGCACCTGCTCGACCATGTCGCGCGCCGCCACCGTCCCGGTCTCCTGGATCAGCCGGTCGGCGAGCGTCGACTTGCCGTGGTCGATATGCGCGACGATGGAGAAATTGCGAATGTTTTCGATGGGGTGGGTGGTCATGGCGTTCCGGCTAGCCCACGATGAGGGGCCGTCAATGAGGCTGGCGCGGGCATAGCAGCGCTGCGCTGCGAAAGAAACCTTAATTGGGGGGATTGGCGGCGCGTTTCGCGCTGCCCGGCTGCCCGGTTTACGCGAACACGGTATTCATCCCATCTTAGTCGCGCGACAACCGGACAAGGGCCGATGAAATTGGGCGATATGAACCACCCCCGTAATGCGGGGCGCTCCGTCACGCCATCCATCAGGTCATGAGAACGTTGCGAGGCCTAACCGTCGCTCTCGTATTTGAACGACACTTTCACTTTGGCGCGATACAGCTCCACTTTACCGTCCTTGAGCTGAATATCCTGCTCCGTCACCTCAGCGACACGGAGATCCCGTAGCGACGCCGAGGCTCTCTCGACAGCAGCCTTCGCGGCTTTCTCCCAGGATTCCGTGCTCGTGCCGACCAGTTCGATGACTTTGTAGACGCTCTCAGACATCGGAAACCTCCCTAGCGGCGGCGCGGACGGGCCGCGCGATTGCGAAGTCTCCGACGACGCGCCGCCGCAGTCAAACCTGCTCGCGCGTTTCCACTCCACCGGGCTTCTGCCTTTCCGGCTCGGACCCGTCGCCTGAACTTTGCCAGGCTCTCAACAGGAACAGAAGCAATGGTATCGTAATAAGCCCCAAACCCAGGAAGAAAAGAGGGTTCGTCGCATAGCGCAGATCGGGGAGCCACCAGGACAGCGGCGCTGCTATGATTGCGGCAAAGGCCGGAATAAACAGGAAAAACATTGTGACGAAGCCATTGTCGTTATTCGTGACAGTCAATGCCACCTGATAATAAACCCTGCCGGCGGCGGAGGCGGCCAGCGTTCCGAGCAGCAGCAGCAATACTTCCGCCAGTTTTACGTCGTTCATCGCAAAACTGGGATGCACGCGCGAACTCGTATAGGAAAGAAGCAGCGTCGCGGGAATCAGAATAACAGCGGAAACAACGAAATTCGCGGCGATCGCCGCCGAGTTGTCATATTCCGAAAACCATCGACCGACCAGCGTGCCGCTCAAGGCAAAGAAGAGAGGCAGCGGAATCGCGTACGCCCAGCGACTGTGGAAAATGCTGTTCACGATATCGCGGAGTATCTGGTCGTTGGGGACGTTCATCTGGCTCCACGCGACGATCATGGCGCCGACGAACGCTACGGCGAAGCATCCGAAGAAGACCAATGGCGAAACGGGAACCGCCTTGCGCGTGATGATCATCGCCACCAACACCGCCCAAAACGGCGACAAGTTCAAGATCGCGGCGGTGATTATCGGATGGGTGCTGCTCAAGCCAATATTGTACAGAAACAAGCCGCACAGGCCGACGACGAATAAGATCGCCAGCTTACCCGCGTTCCTGACATCCGCCAGAAGGCGGACGAAGTCTCGGCGCGTGGCCGTAGGCAGCGTAATGAGCGGAACCGACAACAGCAGCGCGAACTGCGTCAGGCATATGAACTGCGGCGACGAGAAGCGCTGGGCCGCCGGTGCGGAGAAGGGCGCCTGCACAGCCAGGAGCAGCGCGGTCACGAGCGAATAGAGGCTTCCAACCCGGTAATTGGCGCGACGCGGCGACGCCGGGATGTTTGCGGACGCATTCACGGGGGCGATAATGCCGCAATCGGGTCGATCGATCCATAGCGGGGCGGCCGTCCGGCAGCCGCATCTCGCGCGAGCTCAAGGACCGAGCGTAGCCCCTCGACGCGCTTGCCAGATTCGCCGGCCATCCCCTAGGCTGCATCGCGCCGCGGCCCAAACGCCGCCGCTCGGGGGCTCCATGGCGCACATCAACTACCAATGCCTTCGGGGCAAGGTCGACGCCTTCGCGCCGGCGCAGCCGCCGACCAATCCGCATCTTTGGGTCGTTGTCGAGGAGAGCTGTCGGCGCTGGTTCGCGACCATCAACGTGCGCTCCGACAAGGGCGAACCGGGCGAGCCGGCCGGCAAGTCCTACCTTTACTATCTCGTCGACACGGAATTTACGCACCCCATCGTCGCCTCGGTGCTGGCCCGCCCGCAGGGTCTGTCGCCGATCGAGCGCTCTTATGGCGGCGGCGCGATCGATTTCCAGCGCGGCAATCTCTTCGATCCCGCCGCCATGCGCATCTTGCCGCCGGAGGGCGCGGGCGACGATCGGCTCGTGCATCGCCTGAGCGCGATGCTGCAACTCGCCAAGGCGCAGGACTGCGACGTATTTTTCTACGGCAACGCGTTCGCCAAGGACAATCCGCATCAGACGGACCAGGCGTTCGGTTACACGCCCGACACACCGTTCGGCCTCGACAATATTCATATGGCGCAGGGCGATCCCCGCGCGCTCGACATGCGCCTGCACGAAAACGGCGTCTGGCACGACGGCGCCTGCTTCATTTGGGACGCCCGCGCCCGCCGCATGAGCGCGATCTTCCTGGCGTTCCAGAGCCAGGCCTGGCACACCAACGAAGGCGGCGACCTGATCTATGGCGCGACCGGCCGCGAGCCGCCGCGCTACGACTTCAGCTCCGGCGCCGTCTCCCCGCTGCCAACCCCGAAGCGCGCCGCCGAGATCACCTCGGCGCACCGCGCGCCAAACGGAACCAGCACGATCGTCGTCGCCAACATGACCGCCGAGGCGGTCGATCTGACGAATTGGAAGCTGCTGGTCGACGCGCATCAGACCTATCCCCTGCCCGCGACGCCTCTTCAGCCGGGCCAACCGCTGGCCGCCGCGCTGCCGGCTGGCGCGTTGAGCGACGCAGGCGGACTGATCACACTCGTCAATGCCGCCGATCTCAGCGTCGACGGCGTCGCTTATCTCGGCGGCGACCCAAAAGCGGGCTGGAGCACCAGTTTCGCGTGAGGCTCGCCCGCACACGTTCGCGGCGTCCAATTCGCGACTTTCGCCGGTTGCGTGGCGAAAACTCCTATGTTAGGCAACGCGCGCCTTGGGGGTTGGGGCGGCTTTGACCCTGCGCCGTGGGGATCGACGGATCAATAACGAATTCGCGCGGGATCGAGGCCGCTTCGACGGCGGCGGCGGTCACGACGACGAGCCTGTGAAAGAACAGTGAATTGGCTGAACAGGATAATATCGTTTCGGGGGTGGCTGGGCGCTACGCGTCGGCGTTGTTCGCCCTCGCCAAGGACGCCCGCGACACCGACGGGGTGGCCGCCGCCCTTGCTGCTTTCGACGCGATGATCGCCGAAAGTCCCGATTTGCAGCGCCTCGTGCGCAGCCCCGTGTTTTCCGCCGCCGAGCAGTTGAAGGCTCTGAGCGCGATTCTCGATAAAGCCGGCATATCCGGCATCTCGGCCAATTTCATCAAACTGGTCGCCGCCAAGCGGCGCCTCTTCGCCATCCGCGACATGATCGCCGACTACGGCAAGCTCTACGACGCTTTTCGCGGCGTGACGCGCGCCGAGGTCGTCAGCGCGATACCGCTCTCGGACGAGAATGTCGCCGCGCTGAAACAATCGTTGCGCGCCGCCTCCGGCGGTAAGGACGTCGAACTGATCGCCAGGGTCGATGCTTCGATCATCGGCGGCCTCGTCGTCAAGCTCGGCTCGCGCATGGTCGACGGCTCGCTCAAAACCAAACTCAACGCAATTCGCACACGCATGAAAGAGGTCGGCTGATGGATATCCGCGCCGCTGAGATTTCCTCCATTCTCAAGAGCCAAATCGCCAATTTCGGCAATGAGGCCGAAGTCACCGAAGTCGGTCAGGTCCTCTCCGTCGGCGACGGCATCGCGCGCGCCTACGGCCTCGACAAGGTTCAGGCCGGCGAAATGGTCGAGTTCGAGAACGGCACGCGCGGCATGGCGCTCAATCTCGAGAGCGACAACGTCGGCATCGTCATTTTCGGCTCGGACCGCGAGATCAAGGAAGGCCAGACGGTCAAGCGAACCGGCGCCATCGTCGACGTTCCCATCGGCAAGGAACTGCTCGGGCGCGTCGTCGACGCGCTCGGCAATCCGATCGACGGCAAGGGCCCGATCAACTCCGCCAATCGCGCGCGCGTCGACGTGAAGGCGCCCGGCATCATTCCGCGCCGCTCGGTGCACGAGCCGATGGCGACCGGCCTCAAGGCGATCGACGCATTGATCCCCATCGGCCGCGGTCAGCGCGAGCTGATCATCGGCGACCGCCAGACCGGCAAGACCGCGATCGCGCTCGACACCATCCTGAACCAGAAGAGCCTCAACCAGGGCAGCGACGAGAGCCAGAAGCTCTATTGCGTCTATGTCGCCGTCGGCCAGAAGCGCTCGACGGTCGCCCAGTTCGTCAAGGTGCTCGAAGAGCACGGCGCGCTCGAGTATTCGATCATCGTAGCCGCCACGGCGTCGGACGCCGCGCCGATGCAGTTCCTCGCGCCCTTCTCCGGCTGCGCGATGGGTGAGTTCTTCCGCGACAACGGCATGCATGCGGTCATCGTTTACGACGATCTGTCGAAGCAGGCCGTCGCCTATCGCCAGATGTCGCTGCTGCTGCGCCGCCCGCCGGGCCGCGAAGCCTATCCCGGCGACGTCTTCTATTTGCACTCCCGCCTGCTGGAGCGCGCCGCCAAGCTCAACAAGGATCACGGCTCGGGCTCGCTGACCGCGCTGCCGATCATCGAGACGCAGGCGAACGACGTTTCGGCCTATATTCCGACCAACGTGATCTCGATCACCGACGGCCAGATCTTCCTCGAGACCGATCTCTTCTACCAGGGCATCCGTCCGGCGGTGAACGTCGGCCTCTCGGTGTCGCGGGTCGGTTCGTCGGCCCAGACGAAGGCGACCAAGAAAGTCGCTGGCAAGATCAAAGGCGAACTCGCGCAATATCGCGAGATGGCGGCCTTCGCGCAGTTCGGCTCGGATCTCGACGCCGTCACTCAGCGCCTGCTCAACCGCGGCGCGCGCCTGACCGAACTCCTGAAGCAGCAGCAGTTCTCGCCATTGAAGATGGAAGAGCAGGTCTGCTCGATCTATTGTGGCGTCAACGGCTATCTCGACAAGCTGCCGATCGACAAGGTGAAGCCGTTTGAGGACGGTCTGCTCGCGACGTTGCGCTCGAAGCACCCGGACATTCTCGAATCGATCCGCACGACCCGCGATCTGACGAGCGAGACCGAGGCGAAGCTGAAGAGCGCCGTCGACGCCTTCGCCGCCAGTTTCGCCTGATATCCCGCTTCCCTAGCCGAGCTTCGCGATGCCGTCCTTAAAGGACCTGAGAAACCGGATCGCCTCCGTCAAGTCGACGCAGAAGATCACCAAGGCCATGCAGATGGTCGCCGTGTCGAAGCTGCGCCGTGCGCAAGGCGCGGTCGAGGCGGCGCGTCCCTACGCCGAGAAGGTCGAGACCGTGCTCGCCAATCTCGCCAATGGGATCGCCGATGGAGCGCAGACGCCGCCGCTGCTTTCGGGCAGGGGTTCGAACCAGACGCATCTGCTCGTCGTCTGCACAGGCGAGCGCGGGCTCTGCGGCGCGTTCAACACCTCGATCGTGCGTCTGGCGCGCGAGCGGGCCAATTCGCTTGCCCAACAGGGCAAGACGGTGAAGATCCTCTGTGTCGGCAAGAAGGGCTACGACCAGCTCCGCCGCACGCACGAACGGGCGATCATCGAACTGATCGATCTGCGCGGCGTGCGCAGCATCAGCTTCGCGACGGCGCAGCCGATCGCCAAGAAGGTGCTCGATCTCTTCGAGGCGGGTGAGTTCGACGTCTGCACGCTGTTCTACGCCCGCTTCAAGTCGGTGATCTCGCAAATTCCGACCGCGCAGCAGTTGGTTCCGCCGGAAATCGGCGCGAAGGACGAAAATGCGCCGGTCTACCATTACGAGCCCGACGAAACTGAGATCCTCGAGCAATTGCTGCCGCGCGCGGTGACAGTGCGCATCTATCGCGCGCTTTTGGAGAACATGGCCTCGTTCTTCGGCGCGCAAATGAGCGCAATGGACAACGCGACCCGGAACGCCGGGGAAATGGTGAAGAAGTACACGCTTCGCTACAACAGAACCCGCCAGGCGATGATCACCAAGGAACTCATCGAAATCATCTCGGGCGCCGAGGCGCTCTGACGCAACCCGTCGCGCGAGCGGCACCAGAATTTGAAACGAGGACGTCAAGATATGGCGCAAGATTCGGCGAACGCCTTGAACTCCACCGGCCGTGTCACCCAGGTGATCGGCGCCGTCGTCGACGTGAAGTTCGACGGCGATCTGCCGCCCATCCTGAACGCGCTGGAAACCGAAAACCGAGGCTCGCGCCTGATCTTGGAAGTCGCGCAGCACTTGGGCGAAAACTCCGTGCGCTGCATCGCGATGGACATTTCCGAAGGTCTGGTGCGCGGCCAGCAAGTCAAGGACACGGGCGGCCCGATCTCGGTGCCTGTCGGCGCGGGCACGCTCGGCCGCATCATGAACGTCATCGGCGAGCCGGTCGACGAAGCCGGCCCGGTGCCGATGGAGGCGCGCCGCGCCATCCATCAGCCGACGCCGTCCTATGTCGAGCAATCGACGGAGGCGCAGATTCTCGTCACCGGCATCAAGGTCGTCGACCTGCTCGCGCCCTACGCCAAGGGCGGCAAGATCGGCCTGTTCGGCGGCGCGGGCGTCGGCAAGACCGTGCTCATCCAGGAGCTGATCAACAACGTCGCCAAGACGCATGGCGGCAATTCGGTGTTCGCCGGCGTCGGCGAGCGCACCCGCGAAGGCAACGATCTCTACCACGAGTTCATCGAGTCGAAGGTCAACGCCGATCCGCATAACCCCGATCCGAACGTGCAGTCGAAGTGCGCGCTGGTGTTCGGCCAGATGAACGAGCCGCCGGGCGCGCGCATGCGCGTCGCGCTTTCCGGCCTCACCGTCGCCGAACATTTCCGCGACCAGGGCCAGGACGTGCTGTTCTTCGTCGACAACATCTTCCGCTTCACCCAGGCGGGCTCGGAAGTCTCGGCGCTGCTCGGCCGCATCCCCTCCGCCGTCGGCTACCAGCCGACGCTCGCCACCGACATGGGCGCGCTGCAAGAGCGCATCACCACGACGACGAAGGGTTCGATCACCTCGGTGCAGGCGATCTACGTGCCGGCGGACGATCTTACCGACCCGGCGCCGGCGACCTCGTTCGCCCACTTGGACGCGACCACCGTGCTTTCGCGCTCGATCGCGGAAAAGGGCATCTACCCCGCCGTCGATCCGCTCGATTCGACTTCGCGCATGCTGACGCCCGCGGTCGTCGGCGAGGAGCATTACGCCGTGGCCCGCAACGTGCAGCAGGTGCTCCAGCGCTACAAGGCGTTGCAGGACATCATCGCCATTCTCGGCATGGACGAACTGTCCGAGGAAGATAAGCTCACCGTCGCGCGCGCGCGCAAGATCGAGCGCTTCCTGTCGCAGCCGTTCGACGTCGCCGCGGTGTTCACCGGCTCGCCGGGCGTGCAGGTGAAGATCGAGGACACGGTCAAGGGCTTCAAGGGCATCGTCGAGGGCAAGTACGACAACCTGCCGGAGGCGGCCTTCTACATGGTCGGCACGATCGAGCAAGCGGTCGAAAAGGCCAAGAAGCTGGCGGCGGAAGCGGCCTGATCCCTTCTCCCACGCGCGGGAGAAGGTGTCGACGCAAAGCGGCGACGGATGAGGGGGCGCATCAGGACAAAGCGTTTGACTTCGCCGCCGCCGCGATCTTCTTCGGCGCCCCTCATTCGTCATCGCCAAGGCGATGACATCTTCCCCCGCAAGGGGGAATGGGCGCGAGACGAGTTAAGTATCGGGAATTGAACCCATGGCCAGCTTTTACTTCGAACTCGTTTCGCCGGACAAGCTCGTGTTCCGCGGTCCGGCCGAATCGGTGCTCGTGCCGGGCAGCGAGGGCGACTTCGTCGTTCTCAAGGATCACGCGCCGGTGATGGCGTCGTTGCGTCCGGGCATCGTCGTGTACGAGGAAGCGCAGGGCAAACATACCCGCATCTTCGTACGCGGCGGGTTCGCCGACGTCAGCGCGGCCGGCCTGATCCTGCTGGCGGACTCCGCGATCCCCGAGCATGACGTCGACAGGGCGCACCTCGACCAGGAGATCCAGAACCTCGAAGAGGATCTCGCCGACGCACCCGAGGAGCAGAAGCGCCTCTGGCAAGAGAAGCTCGATCGCCTGCGTGAACTCAAGGATGCGATGAAGCTCTGAGCGCTCGTGCTAGTCGTCGCGGTCGACGGGCTATCCCTGGAGCGCGTCGCTGTGATATTGAACCGCGGTCCCTCGACCTTGTGAGCGATAGCGAAGCAATCCAGACTAAGCCGCTGCCGCAGACCCCGAGTCGGGATCGCTTCGCTTTGCTCGCAATGACGGCCGAAAGGGATTCGATTTAGGCGTAGCGCGCTGCAGCGGCCGAACAGGCTTTGCGCGGCGCGGCGGTCGCGCAGCAATAAGGATGGCTCGAAATGGCGGATCACCTCATCCCGCATTTTCACAATGCCCCAGGCGTCGCCACGATTCGCCTCGGCGTCAAGGAATTCATGTGCACGGGGGCTAGGCCGCCGTTCGACCACCCGCATATCTTCATCGACATGGGGAGCGAGACGGAGGCGATCTGCTCCTATTGCTCGACGCGCTTCGTCTATGATCCGGCGCTCGGAGCGCATTCGATTCCCGCCGAGTGCGAACTCCACGAAGCGGCCTGATCGATGGCGCGCCGCGCGCTGGTCGCCGGCGCCGGCATTGGCGGGCTGACCGCGGCGATCGGGCTCGCGCGAGCGAATTTCGAGGTCGAGATTTTCGAGCGCGCCCCCGCTCTGCAAGAATTCGGCGCCGGGCTTCAACTCACGCCCAACGCCACCCGCATTCTCGAGCGATTGGGCGTCCTTGACGCCGTGCGCGGCCTCGCAACGGCGCCGGACGCGATCCGCATCCTGCGCGGCGCCGACGACGCCCAACTGACGCGACTGCCGATCGCGGACGCCGAGCAGCGTTGGGGCGCGCCCTATCTCGTCATTCACCGCGCCGATTTGCTACGTGCGCTGGCCGAAGGCGCGGCCCGCCTGCCCAATGTCGCGCTGCGTCTCGGGACGGCGGTCGCCGGAATCGGCGTCGAGGGCATCGGCGTGTCGATCGGCGTCAAGCGCGGCTTGGTGACGATGCGCGCGACCGGAGACGTTCTCGTCGGGGCGGACGGACTGCGCTCGCTGGTGCGCGAGCGGAGTGGCCTCGGGGCCGCCGACGCGCCGCTGTTTTCCGGCCGCGTCGCTTTCCGCGCCACGGTGGAATCGCAGGCGCTCGCCGAGCGCTGGCGCGCCAACGAAGTCACGCTGCGCCTCGGCGCGAAAGCCCATCTGGTGCAATATCCCTTGCGCGGCGGATCGATCGTCAACCTCGTCGCGGTGATCGAATCAGCCTGGCGCGGCGAGGACGGCGAGCAGCCCTGGGACGGCGCCGCCGACCGCCCCGCGCTGGAGCGCGCCTTCCGCGGCTGGTCGCAAGAGGCGCGCGCGCTGATCGGCGCCGCAGGCGAATGGCGGGCCTGGCCCCTCTTTTTTCGCCCGCCGATCGCGCAATTCTCGCTCGGACCGATCGCGCTTATCGGCGACGCCGCGCATCCGATGACGCCGTTTCTCGCGCAAGGGGCGGCGCAAGCGATCGAGGACGCTGGCGCGCTGGCGCGGCGTCTCGGCGCATCCGCCGGCGTCGGCGCCGCGCTCGCCGCTTATTCCGGCGATCGCGTTGCGCGGGCGACGCGCGTCCAGCGCGACGCGATCGCGCAGGGCCGCATCTACCACATGAGCGGCGCGCTCGCTCTGGCGCGCGACCTGACGATGCGCGCACTCGGGCCGCGCCGCCTGCTTAGTCGCTACGACTGGCTATACGCGGCGTGAGGCGAGCCGCGCTCAGCCAGCTTTCCGCGGCTCGCGCCCGACGGTCGCCCCCGCCCTTGTGAGGACCAGGATCGCGCCGCCGGCAAGGAGGCCCCAAAAAGCGCCGCCGATTCCGTGGAAGCCGACGCCCGACGCCGAAACGAGAAATGTCGCCAGCGCGGCTTCGCGCTCGGAGGCGTCGGCGAGCGCGTTGTGCAGCGCCGCGCCGAACGCGTTGAGCAAGGCGAGGCCCGCCACCGCTTCAATCAGGATCGGCGACCCGGCGACCAAATGGGTCACGCCGCCCGCGAGCAGACCGAAGACGATGTAAGTGACGCCCGCGCTCGCTGAGGCGATCCAACGCTTGCCCGGATCGGGCGAAGCGTCCGGCGAGGCGCACAGAGCCGCGGTGATCGCGCTGAGGTTCACCGCATGGCCGCCGAACGGAGCGGCGAGCAGGGTGAACGCGCCCGTCGTCGCGATGAGCGGCCCCGGTTCGGGTCGGTAATGATAGGCCGAAAGCACCGCGATGCCCGGCAGGTTTTGCGAGGCCATGGTCACGATGAAGAGCGGCAGCGCCAGCGAGACGATCGCGTCGAGGGAAAAGACGGGCGTCGTCCACACCCAGTGCGGCGTCAGGGCGGAGAGGTCGAGCGGCGCTCCCGCGCCGCCGTAGCCGATCAGCAGCGCCGCGACGATGGCGGCCGCCGGCGTGGCGTAGAGCCGCTTCCAACGGGACACGACGAGCCATGTCACGATTATGAGACCCGCCGACCGCGGCGCTTCGATCAGCCCCTTGATCGGCGCGAGGCAGAGGCCGAACAGGACCCCGGCGAGCATCGCGTTGGCGAGCGCCGAGGGAATCGCCGCCACCAAGCGCCCAAAAGGGCGAATGAGGCCCGCCGCCACGATCAGCACGCCGACGACGAGGAAAGCGCCGGTCGCCGCGGGAAAGCCTCCCGCCGCCGCCCCTGTCGCGGCGAGCAGCGCAGCGCCCGGCGTCGACCACGCCGCGGAGACAGGCATGCGGGTTCGAAAGCTCAGAACAACGCCTGCGACGCCCATCGCGATGGCGAGCGCCATCAACCCTGAAGCCGCCTGCGCGTCGCTGGCGCCGACAGCGGTCAGGCCCTTGAGGATGACGGCGAACGAGCTGGCGAAGCCGACAAAGGCGGTGACGAGGCCCGCCGTGACGGGTTGGATGAAACTGCGCTTGCTCATGAGGCCGATCGGGTTGGCGGGGCTAGGAATCACTAATGTCGCGGGAGCTTAACGCGGAAGCGTACGCCGCGCGACGGCGAGCCCCTTCCCTCCGCGGGGGTAGGAAGCGCTCTCTTCACCGCCCTCGCCACGCCAGCGCGATCTGAATGACCGACGCGATCAGTTCGGCGATGATCAGCACGACGATCGTCGCCTCGAGGCGAGTGGCGCGATCGGCGTCGATGATGTCGGTGAGGGCGTGGGCGGTCTCGACAATGACGTCGAGCTTGCGCTTCAAGGCTCCGGCGCGCTCCTTCAATTCATATTCGTCTTCGAGGCGCGCGTAGAGGCGCTCGAGATCGGGGCGGTCCCACAGCACGTCGGGTTTTTCCTCTACCGCGACGCGGCCGGAGACGCGGTGCTGGGCGAGCAGAGCCTGACCGATGAGGCGCAGCATCGCGCGGCGGCGGAACGGCGGCTTGCCGCTGCGGGCGAGCTGGAACGCGAACGGCTCGATGACGTCGAAGACGGCGTTGACCTCGCGCTCGTCACGCGCCAGCGCCACCGTCTTGGCGAGCGCGTCGGCGATGACGAGAAAGCGCGGCGGCGAAAGATCCTTGATCCGGATCGGCCAGCCCGCCTCGCTCGGGCTCTCGCTTTCGGGCGCGATCTCGAACACCGCCGTCTCGTCGTCGCCGCGCGCCCGCCTGCCGGAAACGCGCGACTGCAGCCGGGCGAGCGTATCCTCCTCCTCGAGCGGCGTCAGGCCGGCCATGACCGCGACGCCGAAGCGGAACAACGCGACCATGCCGACGGGCCCGACGCGAAACGATAGCGGCAGCGACGAAATCATGTCCGGCCGCTCGAGCCCCGCCGTGTCGATGCGCTCCCCTACGATGAGCGCACGCGCGGTAAAGCGCGTCGGCGGATCGGAAGGGCGGCCGGCTTCGTTCATGCCGGCAATCTACGCCGCGGGACAGGGCGACGCCAGCCGCGGCGGCTCGCCACAGCGCTCATTCGACCGACCGAACGCCCGCGTCGTCGACGAGCGACAGCACGCCGGTGTGGATGTCGAACCGGAAGCCGCGCAGGGCGAGACGGCCCTCGCGCACCGCATCGGCCACCCAGGGAAAGGTCATGAGATTGGCGAGCGACAGCCGCACCACGGCGACCTCCGTCTTGTCGAGCCGCGTCGCTTCGTCGCCGTCGGCGCTCACCGCGGGCTTGGCGATCTCGACCCAGGAAGCGACGAAATCGCGCGCCTGCGGCGGCGCGCCCAGCACCATGGCGCGAATGCCGCCGCATTGTGCGTGGCCGAGCACGACGATCCGCGACACCCTCAAGACGCGCACGCCGAACTCGATCACCGCGCTGGAGCCGTGATAACCGGCGGTGTCCGGCTGGTACGGCGGGACGATCCCCCCAATGTTGCGCAGGACGAACATTTCGCCGGGTACGGCGCCGAATACGGTCTGCGGATCGACGCGCGAATCCGAGCAGGAGATCACCATCGTCTCCGGACTCTGGCCCCAATGCGCCAGCGCCTCGTAGCGCGCCCGCTCGGCGGGCCAGATCTCTGCCCGGAAGCGGCGGTAACCTTCGAGGAGAGCATCCATGGGATTTTCCGGGTCGAGAGCGGGTGGGGCAAGCGGCTTTATGCTGCGCTGCGACGAAGTGATCAAGACAAAGGCGATGGGAGCGGGAGTGACAGGCCGCGCGGGCTTCGGCGCTCTGGCTTGCTCTTCTCTCGACCGGCGACTATCTTACCATCGTCTTACCGCCAAGGGAAGGAGCGGCCATGGCCAACGCCGCGAGAGCAAAAACAAAAGTCTCGACCAAGGGTCAGGTCATCCTGCCCAAGGCGGTCCGCGACAAGCGGAACTGGACCGCCGGAACGGAGCTGACGGTCGAGGAGACGCCCGAGGGCGTGCTGCTGAAGACCGCGCCGGTTTTCGCGTCGACGAAGGTCGAGGATGTGGCGGGAATGCTGCGCGGCCGGGGCCGTGCACACCGCGTCGTCAGCATCGAGGAGATGGACCAGGCCGTCTTGGCCGAGGCGCGGCGGCGCTACCCAAGTAGCTTTGATGATCGCGATTGATACGAACGTCGTCGTTCGCTTCCTCGTCGATGACGATCATGAACAATTCGGCCGGGCGCAGCGGCTGATCGCAAGCTCGCCCGTTTTCGTCTCCACCACCGTCCTGCTGGAATGCGAATGGGTGCTGCGCGGCGTCTACGAATACGAGCCGAGAGATTTCGTCGAGGCGTTTCGTAACTTGGGCGGCCTCAAGGAAGTGACGCTGGAACATCCGGAAGTGGCCGCCACCGCGCTGAATTGGCATGAACAGGGCATGGATTTCGCCGACGCGCTCCATTTGGCCGGCTCCCAACACTGCGACGCCTTCGTCACTTTCGATCGGCGCCTCGCCAAAGCGGCGGCGCGAGTCGGCGCGATTGCGGTTCGCGGGCCCTGACGAGGCTTTTGCGCGTGGCCGAGCGCGACGGCCCGCGACACTTTCACGACGCGCACGCTGGCAAGCGCGGCGCACCGCCTCGTTCGCCTTGCGGCGGCCCGGCGCGCGCCGTAACTTGGCAATCTGCGGCCGCCGGCCGCAGAGTGAGGCAACCGCATGGCCGACTCCCAAGGTAAGACCATCGTCGTCACCGGCGCCAGCAGCGGCATCGGCAAGTCGGTCGCGCGCCTCTTTCGCGACAAGGGCTGGAACGTTGCGGCGACGATGCGCAACCCTTCGGCCGAACGCGACCTCCTGGAGACGGCGAACCTCAAGCTGATCGCGCTCGACGTCCAGGATCCCGACAGCCCCCGCGCCGCGGCGGCCAAAGCGCTCAAGGCGTTTGGGCGCATCGACGTCTGGCTCAACAATGCGGGATACGGCGCGTTCGGTCCGCTGGAAGCGGGATCGCGCGAGCAGATCGCGCGGCAATTCGATGTCAACGTCTTCGGGCTGATCGCCTGCGTGCAGGCGGTGGCGCCGCATTTCCGGGCCAAGCGCGCCGGCGTGCTGATCAATGTCTCCTCCATCGGCGGCCTGATGACCCTGCCGTCGTTCAGCGTCTACAACGCGTCCAAGTTCGCGGTCGAAGGCCTTTCCGAGGGGCTCTGGTACGAACTCGGCGCCTTCGGGATCAAGGTGAAGCTGATCGAGCCGGGCGCCATCGCCACCGATTTCGGCGGCCGCTCGATGGACGCCTGGGAGACTTCCGGTCTCCCCGATTACGGGCCGTTCATGGCGAAGGTGAAGGCGGCGCGAAGCCGCTATACCAAGAACGCCAGTTCGCCCGAACTCGTCGCCGAAGTCATCTACGGCGCGGCGACCGACGGCAGCGACCGCCTACGCTATCTCGCCGGGGCCGACGCCAAACGCACCGTGCCGCTGCGCCGGCTGCTCGGTTCGCAAATCCAGATGCGACTGGTGAAGCGCCTCTTCGGCGTCTGAGGGTTTCACGGCGCCTGGTCTTGCGCAGCCGCGCCGTTTCGCATAAAAGCGCGCCTCTATCCGAACCGCCCGGCCGTAGGGCTGCCGTGGCGGTTCTTTTCGCTCATTCCGACGCGAACGGACCGCGAGGTCCGGCAAACTCAAAAAGGGCGACAAGCCCAGGAGAGCCAAATGCCCAAGTTGAAGACCAAATCGGGCGCTAAAAAGCGCTTCAAGATCACGGGAACCGGCAAAGTCGTCTACGCCCACGCAGGCAAGCGCCACGGCATGATCAAGCGCACCACCAAGCAGATCCGCAATCTGCGCGGCACCAACGTGCTCTTCAAGACCGACGGCGACAACGTCAAGAAGTACTTCCTGCCGAACGGCTGACCCACACCTGCCTTAAGATTCCCGGAGACAAGCGATGTCACGCGTCAAACGCGGCGTAACCAGTCACGCCAAGCACAAGAAGGTCCTGCGCGCCGCCAAAGGCTATTTCGGCCGCCGCAAGAACACCATTCGCGCCGCCAAGCAGGCGGTCGAAAAGGCGATGCAATATTCGTATCGCGACCGCAAGAACCGCAAGCGCGAGTTCCGCGCGCTGTGGATCCAGCGCATCAACGCGGCGGTGCGCGAGCATGGCCTGACCTACAGCCGGTTTATCTCCGGCCTCATCACCGCCGGCGTCGAGGTCGACCGCAAAGTGCTGTCGGACCTCGCCATCACCGAGCCGGCGGCCTTCGCCGCGATCGTCGAAAAGGCCAAGGGGCACCTGCCGAAAGCGGCGTGAGCCGCAAATCCCCTCTCCCGCGTAGCCCGTCGACAGACGGGCGTTCTACTGAACGCCCTATGCGGGAGAGGGCTAGGGTGAGGGGCTAAGCGCGGCGCGCAGACTTCTCCCAGGAGCCCTCATCCGGCGCTACCCGCCACCTTCTCCCGCGAGCGGGAGAAGGGGTTTGGCGGCGCCGCCTGCAACGACAGGCTAGCGACAATGACCGACCTTTCCGCTCTGCAACAACAGACCCTCGCTTCGATCGCCGGCGCTGGCGACGAAGCGGCGCTGGAAGCCGTGCGCGTCGCGGCTTTGGGCAAGAAGGGCGCGATATCCGCCCTGCTCGCCACTCTGGGCAAGATGTCGCCCGAGGAGCGCAAGACCCACGGGGCCGCGATCAACGCCCTCAAGGACCAGGTCGCCGCGGCGCTCGCCGAGCGCCGCGCGCTGCTGAAGGCGAAGGCGATGCAGGCGCAACTCGAGCGCGAGACGCTCGACATGACGCTGCCGGTGCGCCGCGCCGCCATCGAGACCGGGCGCATCCATCCGATCAGCCAGGTCTTCGACGAAATCACCGCGATTTTCGCCGACATGGGCTTCTCGGTCGCGGAAGGCCCGGATATCGAGAGCGACGATTACAATTTCACCAAGCTCAATTTTCCGCCCGGCCACCCCGCGCGCGAAATGCACGACACGTTCTTCTTCGCCCCCGACGCCAACGGCGAGCGGAAGCTGCTGCGCACCCATACCAGCCCCGTTCAGGTGCGCACCATGCTCAGCCAAAAGCCGCCGATCCGCGTCATTTGCCCCGGCCGCACTTACCGCACCGACTTCGATCAGACGCATACGCCGATGTTCCATCAGGTCGAAGGGCTGGTGGTCGACAAATCGGCGACGCTCGCCAACCTCAAGTGGGTCCTCGAGGAATTCTGCAAGGCGTTCTTCGAAGTGCCGCAGATCGCCATGCGCTTCCGGCCAAGCTTCTTCCCCTTCACCTCGCCCTCGATGGAAGTCGACATCCAGTGCCGGCGATCGGGCGGCGAGATCCGCTTCGGCGAAGGCGAGGATTGGCTCGAAATCCTCGGCTGCGGCATGGTGCACGCCAACGTGCTGAGGAATTGCGGCATCGATCCCGACGAATATCAGGGCTTCGCGTGGGGCATGGGCATCGATCGCATCGCGATGCTCAAATACGGCCTGCCGGACCTGCGCGATTTCTTCGACGCCGATCTGCGCTGGATCGACCACTACGGCTTCAAGCCGCTCGACATCCCCTCGCTGGCCGGCGGATTGAGCGGGTGAGGCGATGCCTACCCTGCGGCGCTGGAAGGGATACCGCTTCTTCTTCTATTCCGCCGACGGATGGGAGCCGCCGCATTTTCATGTCATCAAAGACGGCAAGGAAGCGAAGGTCTGGCTCAATGACCTCGGCGTCGCCCTCAACATGGGCTATTCTGCTCGCGAACTTGGCGAGATCATCCGCAAGGCGCGAGAGGAGCGCTCGGCCTTTCAGGAGGCTTGGAATGACCACTTTGCAAATCGAGGTTGAGGACGCGCGCCCTGTGGCGGTCACTTGCGACGCCGCGCACCTGACCGTAACCCTAAAGGACGGGCGCGTCTTGCAGACGCCTCTCTGGTGGTATCCGCGATTGCAAAAGGCATCGCCTCAACAGCGCAGTCTCGTCGAGCTGTCGCAGATGGGGGTGCATTGGCCCGAAATCGACGAGGACATAAGTATCGCCAGCATTTTGCGCGGCCAAAAGGCTCCGGGGGCGCGAGCGCCGGGAAAGTCGTGAGCGCGCAAGGCCCCGTCGGTCGAAATAGTTGTCGGCTTTCGCAAATCATTCCAATAGAAAGCGCGAACCCTTTTTCCCGCGAGCGGGGACGGGCGCGTTCCACTCGGCCACCTTTATGATCGCACCATGAAACTCACCCTCTCCTGGCTCAAAGATCATCTCGAGACCTCAGCCTCGCTGGCCGAGATCGTCGATGCGCTGACGCGCATCGGCCTCGAGGTCGAGGGTGTCGAGGACCCCAGCGCGAAGTACAAAGGCTTCGTGGTCGCGCGGGTGATCGAGGCGAAACAGCATCCCAACGCCGATCGCCTGCGCGTCTGCATGGTCGACGCTGGGGCCGAGCCGGTGCAGGTCGTCTGCGGCGCGCCCAACGCGCGCACCGGCATGCGAAGCGTCTTCTCGCCGGTCGGAACGTTCATCCCCGGCAAGGGCATCACGCTCGCCAAGGGCGTCATCCGCGGCGTCGAGTTCGAACGGCATGTTGTGTTCGGCCGCCGAGCTGGAGCTCTCCAACGATCACGACGGCATCATCGAACTGCCCGACGACGCGCCGGCCGGGCAAACCTACGCCGCCTATGCCGGTCTCGACGATCCCGTCATCGATATCAACCTAACCCCCAACCGCCCCGATGCGACCGGCGTCGCCGGCATCGCGCGCGACCTCGCCGCCGCCGGCCTCGGCGTGCTGAAGACGCGCGAACCAACGCCCGTCGACGGAACCTTCGATTGCCCGACCGCCGTCAGCCTCGACTTCTCCGCCGAGGACGCCCATCTCTGCCCCGCCTTCGTGTTGCGCCTCGTGCGCGGCGTCAAGAACGGCCCCTCGCCCGAGTGGATGCAGAAGCGCCTGCGCGCGATCGGCCTGCGCCCCATCAACGCGCTCGTCGACATCACCAATTACATCACGTTCGATCGCGGTCGGCCGCTGCACGTCTTCGACGCGGGCAAGGTCGAGGGCGCTCTGCACGTGCGGCGCGCGCGCGCCGGCGAAAGCGTGCTCGCGCTCGACGGCAAGACCTACGCCCTCGATGAAAGCATGGTGGCGATCGCCGACCAGCGCGGCGTCGAATCGATCGCCGGCGTGATGGGCGGCGAGCATTCCGGCTGCGACGAAGCGACGCGCGACGTCCTGATCGAGAGCGCGCTGTGGGACCCCGCCAATATCGCGCAGACCGGGCGCAAGCTCGGCATCGTCACCGACGCGCGCTATCGTTTCGAGCGCGGCGTCGACCCCGACTTCTGCCTCCCCGGCGCCGAACTCGCGACGCGGATGGTTCTCGACCTGTGCGGCGGCGAGCCCTCGCGTCTCCTCGTCGCCGGCGATCCGTCGCATCGCAAGCGCGCCATCGACTTTCCCTACAGCGAGGTGAAACGCCTCGTCGGCCTCGACATCCCGCAAAGCGAGGGCGAGGCGATTCTCGCCCGGCTCGGCTTCTCCGTCGAGAACGGCAAGGCGATCGTTCCGAGCTGGCGTCCCGACATCGACGGCAAGGCGGATATCGTCGAGCAGATCGTGCGCATCGTCGGCGTCGACCGCGTGCCGACGACGCCGCTGCCGCGGCTCGAAGAGGGCGTGCCGAAGCCCGTCCTCACCCTGCTGCAAAAGCGAACCCGCCTCGCCAAGCGCACCCTCGCCGCACTCGGCCTCCGCGAAGTCGTGACCTGGTCGTTCATCGCGAAATCCAAAGCGGAGTTGTTCGGCGGCGGCGCGCCCGAGCTCGCGCTCGCCAACCCGATCGCCGCCGATCTCTCGGACATGCGCCCCAGTCTCATCCCCGGCCTCGTCGCTGCGGCCGACCGCAACGCGCGGCGCGGCCTCAAGGACGTCCCGCTGTTCGAGGTCGGCCAGATCTTCCTCGGGGCCGGCGAGAACGATCAGCGCATCGCCGCCGCCGCCGTGCGGCGCGGCACGGCCAAAGCGCAGGGCGAAGGACGCCATTGGTCCGGCGGCGGCGCGGTCGACGCCTACGACGCCAAGAGCGACGCGCTGGCGCTGCTCGCCGCGCTCGGAATCGCCGCCAACGCCGTGCAGGTCGTTCCCGGCGGGCCGGCCTTCCTTCATCCCGGACGCTCGGCGACGCTGCAATTCGGGCCGAAGATCCAGGCGGGCTGGCTCGGCGAATTGCATCCGAGCGCCTACGAGGCGCTCGACGTCGAAGGGCCGATCGTCGCCTTCGAGATCACCTTGGACGCGCTACCCGCCCCCAAGGCGCGGCCGACCAAGGCCAAGGCGAGACTGGAGCGCTCCGAATTCATGCCGCTCGAGCGGGATCTCGCCTTCGTCGTCGCCGAAGACGCGCGCGCTGGCGAAATCCTCAAGGCGGCGCTCGGCGCCGACCGCGCCCTGATCGCCGGGGCCGACGTGTTCGACGTCTATCGCGGCGCCGGCGTGCCGGAGGGTCATAAATCCGTCGCGATTTCCGTCACTTTGCAGCCGCGTGAGCGCACTCTCACCGACGCCGAAATCGAGGCCGTGGTCGCTAAGATCGTCGCCGAGGTCGGCAAGAAGACTGGCGCTTCGTTGCGGCTGTGAGGAGCTCCCTAGTGCGTCAGGCGTTCATTCTCGCGTTCAGCCTCGCGGCCGTCCTCGTCGGCGCGCCGGCGCGCGCGACAGACAACCCGGCCTGCGCCAAATACGAGGAGCCGCTCGCCTACAACGCCTGCCTCGCTCGGTTCGGACCGCCTGCGCCGGGAATACGAGGCGCCCCGGCGGCGGAGGGCGAAGGCGATCCGCCTCGCGCCTACATCCACCGGAGCGCTCACAGCAGCTTCGAGGGTTCACGAACCGGCCGCGGACGCATGCGCATGGAGTTCGACGTCAGCCGGCGCCGGCGACCGTAGCTGCTGCGCCGCGAGTCGCCCTCCCCTCACACGCCATCGACCTCGACGATCTCGCTGCGCGGCGCCCCGAGCGCGGCGGCGAGCAGCTTCAGACGGTCGGCGACGACTTCACTATCGGGAGCATGGGCGGCGGCGCCGACTTCGAGACGCAGGCAATCGCCCTCGACGCGCAGGCGCGCGCTGGCGAGCATGGCCGGCACGACGCCGGAGAAGCGGTAGGCGAGCATGATCGCGCGCCCCAGGATCTGCGCGCGCCGGCGTAAATCCGGCGGCAGGAGGTCGATCGCCGGGCTGAGCCAGGGTGCGTTGGGCCGGCCCGCGTAACGCGCGTGAATCGCAGCGGCGATGAAGACGCGCTCGGAGTGATCGAGTCCGACGAACTGAAATTGCAGGAGCCGGCGAAAGCTTTGCTCGGCGCGAAAATCGGGAGGGTCGCGCCAGGCGATGTCGGAGAGCGCGCAGACCGCGACCCGTAGACGTTTTTCCGCCGGCGGTTCGTCGGGAAAGAGTACAGCGGTCCAGGGAATGAGCGCCGGCGCGAATTCGGGCACGCGGGCGAGCGGCAGTCCGACGAGTTGCGCGCCTTCGACGAGCGGGTCGAGATAACGCTCGGCTTCGTCGAGCTGCGAATAGATAATGCCTTCGCGCAGGCCGAGGGCCGAGAATACGATGCGCTCCGGGGCGAGGCGCTTGAGCACGCGATCAAGCGTCAGGGCCGCGGCCGGAAGCGTGCGGGCGCGCCGGACCGCAACGCCGGGCAATGTCGCCAGCTTCGCGGCGGGAAGATGCAGCAACGACTTGGCGAAGCGGCGCGCCTCCTTGGCGTCGAGGGCGTAGCCGTGCACGACCCGCACCGGCGCCGCGACCGCCTCCATATGCGCCTTGGCGAACGAGCGCCAACCTCCGCCGACCGCGTAGAACGTCGGTTTGGCGAAGGAAGCCGGCATCGTCTGGCGCAACCTCGCATCGACCTGACGCTTGGCCTCGGCAAGGCCCTCGACGAGCATCGCCTCGACCGGCAAGGCGCCGAGCGGTATGCTGACCCAATTGTCGCCGACGCGGTCGTCGAGCGCTTCGGCGAGCTCCAAGCTCCCGCCACCCATGTCGCCGACCAGCCCGACAGGCCGAAAGAATCCGGAGATCACGCCGAGCGCGGCGTAGCGCGCCTCTTCAGCGCCGCTGAGAATGCGCACGGCGAGCCCGGTCTCCCCGGCGATGGCGGCGGCGAGGTCTGGGCCGTTGCTGGCGCGCCGGACCGCTTCGGTCGCCGTCGCCTCGATCCTCGTTACGCCCATGGCGTCGGCGACGGCGCGAAAGCGGCGCGCCGCCTCCACGGTGCGGCGAAACCCGTCAGGCAGGATCGCGCCGGTCCCGGCGAGACCCTCGCCGAGGCGGCACAGCGATTTTTCGTTGAAGCGCGGCAAGGGGGCGCGACCGAGCTGGTCGTAGACGACGAGGCGCACGGAATTGGAGCCGATGTCGACGATCGCGTAAGGCGTCCGGTCGACGCGGCCGGCGCGCTCAGGATTGATCTCAAGCGGCCGGAGCGCTTTTTCGGCGCCGGCGCCATCATCGGCCATAGCGCTCCCCGCAAAATTATTGCGCCGTTCACGGCGAGACGGCGCGATCATCGGTCATAACTTGGTGATCGCCGAGCGCTTTCGCCACCCGCCGCGGTCAGCCAGACGCCCGTTTGATCGCCCGGTCGCCACGCGGCCAGCCGCTCGCCTCTTCGCCTGCCGTTTCCTCGGCTTTCCTGGGCAAGGCGAAAGCCGCGTCGGCGAGGCGTTGCACGGGCGCCATGCCGGCAATGTGGCCGTGCGTCCGCAAGAATTCCGTCAGGCCTTGCGCAGGTAGCGGGCGGCTGAAGAGAAATCCCTGGCCCTGGGTGTAGCCCTCGGCCTGCAATCGCTCCGACTGCTCTTGTGTCTCCACCCCTTCAGCGGTGGTGGTCATATGCAGGCCCTTCGCCAGGTCCGAAATGGCCCGGATGATTGTCGCGCAATCGCGGTCGCCGGTCATGTCGCGCACGAACGAGCGGTCGAGCTTGATTTTGTCGAACGGGAATCGTCGGAGATAGCTGAGGGACGAATATCCCGTCCCAAAATCGTCCATGGCGACGCGCACCCCAAGCGCCCGCAACCGATAAAGGACGCTCAGATTGCTTTCGCTGTCTTGCAGGAGAATGGACTCGGTCACCTCGAGTTCGAGCCGACGCGCTGGCAATCCGGCCGACGAGAGTGCCCGGACGATCGACGACAGGAAATCCTTGCTCGCGAACTGAGCGGGCGAGACATTGACCGCGATGACAATGTCGTCAGGCCAGGCGGCGGCCTCCGAGCAGGCTTCGCGCAGCACCCATTCCCCGATGGGAACAATGAGGCCGATCTCCTCGGCCAGCGGGATGAACTCAAGCGGAGAGACCAACCCCCGCTCGGGGTGGCGCCAGCGAATCAACGCCTCGAATCCAAGGACCGCGCCCGATCGCAGATCCATCAGCGGCTGATAGTGAAGTTCGAACTGCCGGAGCTGGACCGCCGCGCGAAGTTCGACTTCGAGCATGCGGCGCGCCTGCAGCCGCGCATCCATTTCCGGTTCGAAGAACCGATAGGCGCCGCGCCCCTCGTCCTTGGCGCGGTAGAGCGCCATGTCGGAATTCTTCAACAGGAGATCGGCATCCGCTCCGTCGTTCGGCGCAAGCGCGATGCCGACGCTGACATTCGCGACGACCGCGTGTCCGTCGAGACGATAAGGCTTGCCCACCGCCTCGAGAAGGCGGATCGCGAATGCGCTCGCCTCCTCCGGCGACTTGACCGCGTCCTGGATGATGGCGAACTCGTCGCCTCCCAGCCGCGAGACGGTGTCGGTCTCCCGGGCGCATTGGACGAGCCGCTCGGACACAGCTTGTAGAAGCGCGTCGCCCACGGGGTGCCCGAGCGTGTCGTTGACGCCCTTGAAATGGTCGAGATCGAGGCAGTGGACGGCAAGACCCTGATCCTCGCGCCGCATCCGCGCGAGAGCCTGCTCGAGCCTCAGCCGGAAGAGAACGCGGTTTGCGAGACCGGTCAGGGCGTCGTGATGCGCCATATGAACGACGCTGGCCTCGGCCCTCTTGCGCTCGGTGACGTCGATGACGGCGACCAAGGCGGCCCCCCGGCTCTCGTAGGCGAGCGATCGCGAGAAGGCCGAGACTTCGAACCGAGTCCCGTCCGCCGTCAATTGCGGCCAGGCCTTCTCCGTTTGGCCTTGTCGGGCGCCGGAGGCGGCGCGGAGGAATTCGACGAACGCGGCGCGCTCCTCGGCCGGACAGAGGTCCATCGCCGACATCGACAGAAATTGCTCGCGACTATAGCCGTAATGGGCGACCGCCGCATCGTTGACGGAGAGAAAGCCGAGAGTCTCGGCGCTGTGGACCCACATCGGCAGGGGGTTGCTCTCGAACAGCAATCGAAACGACGCCTCGCGCCGCTTCAGATCCTCGACGCGGTCCCTCTCCCTCTCCGCTTCCAGTTCTTTCTTGCGGATGGCGTTCTGCTTGAAGACCTCGACGGCGATCGCCATCCGGTGAAGCTCATCCGCGCCTTCATTCGGGATCGCGACATCGAGATCGCCGCGCGCAAGGGCCAGCATCGCCCGATTGAGACCGTCGAGTCGCCGTAAGAGTCCGTTGGCGACGTAAACCCAGGCGATCGCCAGCGCGCTGGCGATGCTGAGGCCAATCAAGCCGAGCAGAGCCGTCTGACTTCGCCGAATCGCGCTCTCCGACGCGGCCACCGCCGTGGACGATATCCCCTGCGCCAGCTTGACGAACTGTTGGACCTCGAAGGCGAGAGTCGCCGTTTCCGACTGGGTGGCGGCCTCGAGGCGCCAGCCTTGCGTGCTCATCGCCAATTCTTCGTTCCGGACCTTGAAGATGCTGTCGCTTGACTGACCAAACGCCAGCAGCGCCTCGAGCGCCGCCTTCAGATCGCGCGTTGCGCCGTTGTCGGGCAGGCCTTCGGCGATCTTCTTCGCGCTGAAACTGTGGGCGGTGAAGCGATCGCGCAGCGGCGGCAGCAGATCCGAGTTCGGGGTCAGCGAGACCTCGGTGAGGACGCCGACAATGAGGTTGCTGTCGTCGCGAAGCTCGGTGAGAGCCTGGAAGATCGGAACGTCGACGTCCGATAGTTTCGTGAGCAACTGGACCAGCGCGGATCGATCCTCGTTCCCACCGAAGGATTGCAGGCCACTCGCCAGATCGAAGCCCGCATCGTCGACCATCGGCGCGAGCTTCGAAATCAGGGCGTCGTGAGCGACGACCGCGCCGCCGGCCAGCCGTTGGCGTTCAGCCGTCGCCGCGAGACGGCGCCCGATCGTGAGGGAGAGACGATCCGAGTCGGTCTCGATCTCGTCGACATGGCGCTTGATGCTCTCGACCAAGGGGTCGCTGGCGGAGGCGGCGCCGAGCGCGGCGAGAGTCGCGCCGATTTCCCGGCGCTTGGCCTGCAGCCGCACCGTCGCGGCGGCCAGCGCCATCTGATCGTTCGCCGCGACCAGGCTCGAGGAGATCGCCGACAGCTCCGCCGCCTCGCGAGCAAGCGTGAAGGCTCGATCGACGGCCGGAATGCCCTTAGACTCGATCCGGTGTAGGCTCTGGCCTATGTGGCCGTAACTGAAGAAGGCGACGACGCTCGCCGCGAGAGTCAGGCTGGCGACTCCCGCAAAGGCGCCGATGAGCTTGCCTCTGATGCCGAAGCGCGCTCGCCCGGCATCCGAGCGCGTCGAGCGACCGAAGGAGCCGTTCATGGTCGGCTTCCCGCGCTCGGCGCCTGCGATCCCGTCAATTATTGATCCTCCGTAAGGAACTAAGCCCCTTGAACGAGCCGTCGGCTTGGATTTCGGTCACGAAGACCGCGCTCGATCCCTGGTTGTTTCCAGGCGCGTAGGCGAGCTTCACGCCGCCGAAATCGAATTCGCCGCTGTGGATCGTGTCGAGCATGGCTCGGCGCGTCGGTTCGTTCGTTTTCGCCAGGGCCGCGACCACGAGCCGGCCGACGACATATCCCTCTAGCGTAACGAACCCGGGCTCGCCGGTGGGGTCAATGGATTTCAAGGCCGCCTGATAGCGCGCAATTACGGGAATGGAGGCATCCCACGGCAGCGGCACCACTTGCGTGACGATCACGCCGGCCCCGTCGGCGCCGAGTTCCTTCGCAAGGGAATTGCTGCCGACGAACGAAATGGCGGCAAAGATCGTATTCATCTTCACCTGCCGGGCGAGCTTGACGAAGGTCGCGCAGGGTTGATAGGGCCCGATCATGATCACCGCCTCGGGATTGCCCCTGCGGATCGCGAGCAGCCCCATTTTGATGGCGGTCGTATTGCGCTCGAACGTACCTTCGGAAACGAGTTCCATCCCGCGTTTGTCGAGGGCGCGCTGCACGCCGGCGAGCCCGGCGCGCCCGAAAGCGTCGTTCTGGTAGAGAATCGCGATGCGGCTGACGCCTCTGTCCCTGGTCAGCCGCTCGACCAACGCCTCGGTTTCCTGGAAGTAGGACGCTCGGACATTCACGACCACCGACTTATCGGAGCCGCGAAGAAATTCGGCTCCGGTCATCGGCCCGATGAAGGGGATGGCGTTCTCGGCCGCGATCGGCTCCGAGGCCAGCGTCGTCGGGGTTCCCACCGCGCCAAGCAAGGCGAACACCCCGTCGTCGTTGATGAGCGCCCTCGTCGCTTCGACCGATTGCGTCGGCTCGTAGCCGTCGTCGCGCGAAACGAGTTCGAGCCTGCGGCCGCCGACCCCGCCAGCTTCGTTCGCTTCGGCGAAAGCGGCCAGTATGCCGGTCCTCATGTCCCGGCCGAGCGCCCCGGCGGGCCCTGCGAGCGCCGCGGCTTGGCCAAACACGATCTTGTCGGCGCTGACGCCGGGCTCCGCGGCGGCGCCCGCCACCGCCGACATGAGTCCGGCCCCGATCCCGGTCGCGATGCACAGGCGGCGAAGCCACGGGAAAGGCAGACGCACCCAGAGGAGATGGAGGGACAGCATGGCGACGTCCTGACAAGCGTCGCCACCGTAAACCCACACACTTTACACGCGATTAATTTCACCGACGCTACGGCACGGCTTTAGTTTCGTTCGCTGCAACGCTCCGATAGGCCTTCGGCGTGAGCCCGACGGACTTGTGGAACTGGCGCGTGAAGGCGGCCTGGTCGGCGTAGCCGCACTCCTGAGCGACGAGGCTGATCGGCGCCTCGGTGCGCCGCAGTCGATTGCAGGCGCGTTCGATGCGCGCCCGCGTCAGATACTGCCCGGCGGAAAGGCCGAACAAGGCGCGAATGCGCTGATCGAACTGGAACGCCGACAGGCGCGCCCGCGCCGCGAGATCGGGGATGCGCAAAGGGGTGTCGAGGTGGTCGTCGACATAGGCGAGCGCCGACGACAGCGCGGCGACGTCGGGATGCGGGCCCGCCATTTCAGGCACGTCGCGCGAAATGCCGGAAAGCCCGGCGATCTGCCCCTGGCTGTCGGACAGAGGCTCCTTCCAGGTCAGGCACCAGCCGCGCCGGCCATTGGGATAGAGGTGCAATTCCAGCCGCCCGGCGATCGACATCCCCTCGCGCAATACGAGCCGATCCTGGTCGTCGAAGCATTCGCCGAGCGGGGCGGGGAAGACCTCGCGCGCGGTCCGCCCAATGAGATCGGCCTTCTCCAAGCGATTGCAACGGCGAACCAGGGTGTCGTTGACCGCGACGTAGCGCGCCTCCCGATCCTTGAGAAAGAAGACCGTGTCGGCGACGCGGTCGAACAGCTCCTCGCCGAGAAACGGCCGGCCGAGCGCGGAGAGAAAATTCCTGGCGGAATCGGCTGTCGCTTTCATGGCGACGGATATTGTGCAGATTCCCGATGTTCCGCCAGCGATTCCGGCAAGACGGGGGCGGCTGACGGCGCTAGGCTCCAACCCGTCCGCATGTTCCGCGCACCGACGACAGGAGCTCCGCCATGGCCTCGAACATCTTCACCGGCACGATCCCGGCTCTCATGACGCCTTGCCGAGCCGACCGCACGCCCGACTTCGACGCGCTCGTCCGCAAGGGACGCGAACTCATCGACGTCGGCATGTCCGCTCTGGTCTATTGCGGCTCGATGGGCGACTGGCCCTTGCTGACCGACGAACAGCGGATGGAGGGCGTCGCCAGGCTCGTCGGAGCCGGCCTTCCCGTCATCGTCGGAACCGGCGCGCAGAACTCGAAGCGCGCCGCGGCTCTCGCGGCCCATGCGAAAGCGGTCGGCGCGAAGGGGTTGATGATCATCCCGCGCGTGCTGTCGCGAGGGACCTCGACACCCGCCCAGCGCGCGCATTTCGCCGGGATTCTGGAAGCCGCGGTCGATCTGCCGGCGGTGATCTACAACAGCCCCTATTACGGCTTCGAGACCCGCGCCGAACTCTTCTTCGATCTGAGAGGCCGATATCCCCACCTCGTCGGCTTCAAGGAATTCGGCGGGGCGGAATCGCTGACCTACGCCGCCGAGCACATCGCCGGCCGATCGCTCGACATCGCGCTGATGATCGGCGTCGATACGCAAGTGTTCCATGGCTTCGTCAACTGCGGCGCGTGCGGCGCGATCACGGGCATCGGCAATGTGCTGCCTCGCGAAGTGCTGCGTCTGGTGAGCTTATGCGAACGCGCCGCAAGGGGCGATCCGCAGGCGAGGCGGCGGGCGCTGGAGCTCGAGAGCGCCCTCGGCGTCCTGTCGAGCTTCGACGAGGGAACGGATCTCGTCCTCTACTTCAAATATCTCATGACGCTGCAAGGCGATGAGGAATACGCGTTGCACTTCAACGAGACGGACGCCTTGAGCGCCAGCCAGAAGCGCTACGCCGAGACACAGTTCCGGCTCTTCAGGGAATGGTGGGCCGCCTGGCGCGGCGACGAGGGCTGAACGCAATGCGCATCATCAATTCGCACACCGAGGGAGAGCCGACGCGGCTCGTCATCGACGGCGGGCCGCCGCTCGGAGGCGGGCCGCTCGCCGAGCGACGCCGGCGCTTCGCCGAAAGGTTCGATCACCTGCGCCGCCTCATCGTCTGCGAGCCGCGCGGCTGCGACGCGCTGGTCGGCGCACTGCTCTGCGAGCCGGGGGATCCGAACTCGACCGCCGGGCTGATCTTTTTCAACAACGTCGGCTATCTCGGGATGTGCGGCCATGGGACGATCGGCGCCGCGGTGACGCTGGCCCAACTCGGCCGCATCGGACCCGGGCGCCATAGCTTCGAGACGCCGGTCGGAACCGTGCAGGTCGAACTGGTCGACAGGAATCATGCGATCGTCGAAAACGTCGAGAGCTACCGGCATCTGAAGGGCGTCACGGTCGAGGTCGGCGGCTTGGGCGTCGTCGCCGGCGATGTCGCCTGGGGCGGCAACTGGTTTTTCCTGACGGAAGCCACGCCCTGCGCGCTGGTCGCCGTTAATATTGAGCCGCTCACCCGCGCGGCCCGCGACATCCGGCTCGCTCTCCAAGCGAAGGGCATCCGCGGCGAGACCGGCGAGGAGATCGACCATGTCGAGCTCTTCGGACCGCCTCACGGGGCGGACGCGAACAGCCGCAACTTCGTGCTCTGCCCCGGCGGCGCCTACGACCGCTCGCCATGCGGCACTGGAACCAGCGCCAAGCTCGCCTGCCTCGCCGCCGACGGCAAGCTCGAGCCGGGGAAACGCTGGGTGCAGGAGAGCGTCATCGGCGGACGCTTCGAGGCGAGCTACCGGCGATGCGCCGCCGGGCGCATCGTTCCCAGCATCGGCGGGAGCGCCTTCGTTTGCAGCGACGCGACGCTCTACGACGATCCGGCCGACCGGTTCCGCTACGGGTTCGACCCAGGCGCGTAGCGCGCGCCCTCCGGGAAGGGGCGGACGACGCGCTTTGCCAACGAGAGGATCTCGAAGGCCTGGGCGAAGACGAGGAAGGCGACCGCCCACACCAGACATCCGTAGGCGAGAAAGATGATCGGAAGTCCCCTGATCGCCAGGATCATGCACAAAAAGCAGCCGGCCAAGGAATAGGCGATGACGCCTCTGTTCGCAGGGGCGCGCTCGGTTCGCAAAAGGCCGATCAGAACCGCGATCGGAAAAATCAACCACACGAAGTAATAATCGTGGGCCTCGGGACTGGCGATGACGTCGAGACACAGGAGGATGCCGATCTCGCAAGCCCGCGTTTCCTGTCTTTTCGGATCGGCTTTCGCAAGGAGAAGAAGAAACGCGCCGCCGATGAGGCAGCAAACGGCGGCATAGGCCCGGTTGGCTCCCGCGAAGCCGAGGTCGACGATATCGATTACGAACGCGTTGTCTGGATTTTCGCTCTCCGCGGCGTCAATCGGGCGCAAGAGCCGATGCGTCAGCGAGAAAAGCGATTGGTTGGCGTAGCTCCAGTTGTGGATAGGACGCTGGCCGAAAACCTTCTCATCGACAGACGTCATGGCGGACGTCCAGATCTTGAGATCGGACGCCGCCTTGCTTGGCCCGAGAACCACCGCAGGGACCAGGTAGCTGAAGACCATCAGCGCAACGATCATTGACGAAGCGGCGCGCCATTGCCGCCGCGCCAAGAGATAGAGAACGATGGCGAGGGGAAACGTCTTCAGCGCGGCGGCGAACGCCATCAGGACGCCGCCAAGGACGCTTCGATCGTTATCGATGGCGACAAAGCCCGACAGGATTGCGGCCAGGAGAAGGAGATTGGGCTGCCCAAGGTCGAAGTTGAGGAAGATCAGCGGCAGCGTAATCAGGGACGGCAGGACGATGCTCGCCGCGTCGCGCGGAGCGAAAGAGCAGAGCGCCTGGATGCAAGCGACGACGACAATCCACGCGCCGGCGGTGATCAGCGCCAGCGCCGCATACATCAAGGGTTTGCCCAGCAGCGCCAACGGCGCGAGCAGCACGGCGCAAAACGGCGTGTACAGGAATTTCAGCAGGCCATCGGGGCGACGGGCGTAGATGTCCTGCCCATGGAGGACGGCTTGACCGGTTTGGAACCAAAGCCCGTAGTCCTTGGTCTTTCCGCCACCGAAGAGTTCGGGAACCAAGACATCGGCCAGAAACAAGCCGACGAGCACGAGGAACGCGCCGGCGATCCGCCGATCGAGCGAACCGCGAAAATCGAATATGCCTCGAACGCGAGGCGTCTCGCCTAAGACGAAAGCAGCGCCGTTATTGTTCATGAGCGATCTCACGGTAGGACCAGGAGAGCTCTTATTGGTCCGCGTCGCGGCAGGCTGTCGCTGGCGCGCTGGGCGGACTAGACCGCTTTCACCCATCGCCGTCCCTCGATCAAGTTAATTTTGAGGCCGCCCGGCGAACTCCTCCCTGCGCCGACGACCGACGACGGGCGTCCGCCCCATGTTGACTCGTCCCGCCACGCCGGCGCATCGCTATCCCCTGACCTATCCAGGGAGCGCAATTTGTCCTTCGCCCGATACCCCAGCCTCGAAGGCGCCGTCGTCATCGTCACCGGCGGGGCCTCGGGCATCGGGAACGCCATGGTCCGCGCTTTCACGGCCCAGGGCTCGCATGTCGGTTTCGTCGACATCGACGAAAACGGCGGGCGCGCGTTGGCGCAGGACCTGAAGGGAGCCGGCGGCAAAGCCTGGTTCGAGCCCTGCGACCTGCGCGACATCGCGGCGCTTCAGGCCGCCTTCGCCCGCATCAGGGGCACGCTCGGTCCGGCCGGCGTTCTCGTCAACAACGCCGCGCGCGACGACCGGCACGGCTGGCAGGACGTGACGCCCGACTATTACGACGAGCGCGTGGCGACGAACCTCCGCCATATGTTTTTCGCCATCCAGACGGTCGCCCCCGACATGATCGCGGCGAGCAAGGGTTCGATCATCAATTTCGGCTCGAATTCCTGGTTCGAAGCCGTCGCCGGCCTGCCCGTCTACGCCACCGCCAAATCCGCGGTGCACGGCATGACGCGCTCCTTCGCGCGCGAACTCGGCAAGCACCGCATCCGCGTCAACACCATCGTTCCCGGCTGGGTGATGACCGAGCGGCAGAAAACGTTGTGGGCCAAGCCGGAGGCGATCGCCCGCCACCTCGAACGCCAATGTCTGCCCGACCTGATCGAACCCGCCTACCTCGCCAACATGGCGCTCTTTCTTGCGTCGGATGATTCGGCGATGTGCACGGCGAACAATTACATGGTGGAGGCGGGGTCGATTTAGGCAACGAGCCCGCGCTACACGTCGGCTCTCCTCACCAGGAGCGCGTCGACCTGATACATTTTCCCCAGTCCGGGTCGGTTCACTACGGGGGAAAAATACACCGCGTCGAAGCGCCGATCATACAGCCAATTCAAAACATTAAGATAGTTCTTTTCGCCGACATAGCTCGGCGTCAAGCTTAACTCTATCAACATTGCCTTTGCTCTGCCTAACGTCTCGGGAGAACCATCTAGCACCTCCTGCTCCAGTCCTTGCACGTCGATCTTAAGAGCTATGGAAGCATTGCCGTCCAGGGCCAATTCCTTGACGACCGCGTCCAGCCTCTTGACAGGGACCGCCTCTCGGACAGACGGTCGACCGTCACGCATTTGCAAAAATGAGGAAAGAGCCGTGTCTTCCGTTACGTTTATGAAACTTTCCCCTTCCGAGGCGCCAAGCGCCATTCGGGGAGCAATACTCCATAAGGGATCGTTGCGAGAGTAATCAATAAGACGTCTGCGAATATGATCGACAGGCTCAAACGATATTATCCGCCCTTGGTATCCGGCGCTACGCATCTTGGTGGCAAATTGCCCGACGTTCGCCCCGATATCCAGGATCGTATCTATCCCACACTCTGAAAATATGTAGGCAATGTTTCTTTCCTCGAATTTCGGGAACCATTTTCTTAGTGTTTTCCTGCTAGGGAATGGAATCAAGCGTCTCGCGCTTTTGGCGAACGCTTTAAATTCCTTTTTTGCATCCCCCGCCACTTGCACTGACCCCACTCACGCCGCACCGCCGTCCCAAAGAAACGAAGCAAGGAGTTTAGCCAATGCAGTCGCCGCGCGGAGACGAGTTCCGCGCCGCCGGCCTTGAGCACATCCCGATTCAACAGGGCTGTCAAACGCATCGTTCGTCAGAGACCGATCGAGCGGGTCGGAAACCGCCCCGTCGACAGCCTCATTCCATATGGCGCTCTTGCGGCCTTCGACGCTACGAAGACTGCCCGACAAGCCCGGCTGCCTTCAGGGCAGCGCGAGAGCATCGCGCCTCGAACCGGACCCGCCGTCTTCGCGAGCGAAGCGCGGCGATCCAGACTAAGGCCGCCGCCGCAATCCCTAAGTCTGGATGGCGTCGCTTTGCTCGCGAAGACGGCACAGGTTTGATTCAACCCTAAAACAACGCGACGATCGGGCTGCTCGTCTGCGTGAGCGCGCAGGCCCAGGGGTCGACTGCAAGTCCGATGACCTCAACCAGATGCGGCTCGATCAATGCGCGGGCGCCGATTTCAAGAGCGCCGACGTGAAGCTCAACGCCGTCTATCGCCAGATGATCGAGAAGTACGATGCGCAATTGCACTGCTAGGACGGCGATCTCTCCTGCAACGGGCCGCATTGAAGCGGCCTTCGCATGTCGCTTGTCACCGCGACATTTGTCTTCAATCGTCATCGCGCGCGATGACGAAGCCCACCGCAGCAATCGGGTGGCCCGGCTGGCGGGGAGCCGCTAGGTCTCGCGCCGGCTTCCTCGAATAGCGGAATCAACTCCCATGGCCCCCACCCCAGCGCCGCGCCTTACCGGCGCCTTCATCAAACTCGCCTGGTCCAATCTGTCGGCGCAATGCTCGGAGCAGATGGCGCTGGCGGCCGGGACGATCGTCGCGGTGCTGGCGCTCGGCGCCGATGGCGCCGAGACGGGACTGCTGCAGACCGCGCAGACGCTCCCCTTCCTCCTTCTCTCGCTGCCCGCCGGCGTTCTGGCGGATCGCGTGTCGCGGCGCGGCCTGATGGTCGGCGCCGAGGCGGCGCGGGCGATCTCGCTGGCGCTCATTCTTGGCTTGATCGCCAGCGCCAAGCTCAATCTCGCGCTGCTCGCCGCGCTCGGCTTTCTCGGCGCCTCCGGCACGGTCGCCTACAGCGTCGCGGCGCCGGCGATGGTTCCCTTCCTGACGCCGCGCGAACTGCTGACGCAGGCCAATCGTTGGCTGGAACTGGCGCGCAGCGGCGCTTTTGCCGCGGGGCCGGCGCTCGGCGGCGCATTGGTCGGTTGGTGCGGAGCGTCGGCGGCCTTCGTCGTCGCGACCGCTTTGTCTGTCTTCGCCGTCTCGATGCTGATGCGCTTGCCCGACGCGAGAGCCGAGGCCGCAAGGGCGCGGCGCCATCCCATTCACGAATTGCATGAAGGGCTGCGCTTCGTCCTCGGGCATCCGCTGCTCAGGCCGCTGCTGATCGTCGCCGTCGTCTTCAATGTCTCCTGGTTCGTCCTGCAGGCCGTCTATGCGCCCTATGCGATCCGCCATCTCGGCCTCAGCGCTTCGGGCGTTGGCGCGACACTCGGCGCTTATGGAGCCGGCATGGTGGCGGGGGCGCTCGGCGCGCCCGCGCTCCAGCGCGTCCTCAGCTTCGGCGCGATGATCGTCTTCGGGCCGCTCTGCGCCTTCATCGCCTCGTTGATGATGGCGGCGACGATCGCGGCGCCGTCGCCGCTGCTCGCCAGCGTGAGCTTCTTCCTGTTCGGCGTCGGCCCGATCGTCTGGGTCATCACGACGACGACGCTGCGCCAGACGGTCACGCCCAATGCGATGCTCGGCCGCGTCTCCGCGATCATCGTCACCGCAACCTTCGGCGCCCGGCCGATCGGCGCCGCGATCGGCGCGGCGATCAGCGCCGGCTTCGGCGTCGAGGCGTGCCTGGTCATATCGGCGGTCGGGTTCCTTATTCAGTTCGCGGCCATCCTCGGCTCCGCGCCGCCCCGGCTCAAGGCGTTGCCGGCCGAGTGAGGCGGCGCCCCGCACGCGCCGCCTCCGCCCACGCTGCCCAAACTTGGCGACTATCCCGGCGCTGGGCCTTCGATTTCCGGCGCCGCAAGCGCCCGACGCCGGGCGCGGCGACGGGCTTCGTTCAACTGGCGTCCAACGGTCTCATAGAGACCGCGCGCCTCAATCGGCGACACGCCATCGCGGCGCATCACCAACGCGACGATGGGGTCGGCGAGCAGTTCGTCAAGAGGGGCGTCCAAGTGGCACACCACAAGCTCCTCCTTGCCGACGCGCCCCCCTTGCTGAGGCGGCGCCTCGGTCCGGCCTTACGCCGTGGCGCCGGCCTTGCCGGATTTGACCGTCGACTTGGCCATGGTGACTTCGACCGGCTTCAAAGCCTCTTTGGCGAGGTCGACGTAGAGCTCGCCGATCCTGCTCGTCCGAGCCATCAACGACTCCTGCGCGGACTTGGCGAAACTGGACTGTAGCTGGATCGCGTCTTCTAGTGTCTTCGCGCCACATATGTCCTGGATCAGCGCCAGTGACGCCGTCGCCGAATCCTGGGAATAGCTGGTCGCCTCGACGGCGATCTGCTGAAACCCCTTAAATAGAGTTGCGGCCGCCGCAGTCGCGGCATCGAATCGTTCCTTACCGGCGGTCTGGATATCTTCGAGAGTCCTGAACATCGACACACCCTTCTCCCACTTCGCGGCGCCCGCCGACCTATACAGGGACCGTGTGACGGCGCCTAAAAAAAGTATGGCCCAGGCGCAATAAGGGCGCGACCCGTCAAAATTGACGGGCTAAACGGTGATGAGGCCCAAGAGAAGGGCGCGAACCGCCGTTTGCGTCTTGGTGACGCAATCCAGCTTTCGCCGCGCGCTGTCGAGATAGCCGCGCACGACCCGTTCGGACAGCGAGAGGATCGTCGCCGTATCCTCGATGGTCTTTCCGGTCGCCGCCCATTTGAGGCACTCGCTCTCGCGCGGCGAGAGGGGAGCGAAGCGACCGGCGGACGTGGCGCCCGCCAACGCGAGAAATCGCTCGTGCGCGGAGAGAGCGACGAGTTGCACGTCGCGCATATACGAGCGCTTCAGAAGACCCCAGTCGCGGTCGCACATGTTCGACGAAACCGAGAGCAGCGCGCTATCGCCGGTCGCGCCGCGCATCGGCGCCGAAATCGCGTTCCGGCCAATGCCGGCGCTTCGCCCCTCCATCCGAATGCGACAAATGTTCGGCGGGCTATGGTCGAGATCAGCCCAATCAAACGGAGCGAGGCGGTTCTTAGCGGCCAGCATAACCGGATCGATCTCACAATAACGTTGTCTGATATAATGTTCTATGAAGTCAATTGGCAGTGTCGATAGGAGAATGTCGTTGTAAATGCTAAGAGCCGGAATATTAGCGGCGAAATAAGTCATGGAATGAAAACCACGGCCCTCGCAATACCGTTTGATAGCGGACCACAATTCATCAATGTCGCTTGCGTTTTCGATGTTCTCGATCGCCCCCTCCAAGTGAGGATCTTTCAATGCTGTCATGGCATCTCCAACAAACGGCAACTGGGAAATATCCATACTTTGTGGCAAAAGTATCGATGCTTTGTGACAGAATTTTAATCCCATCTACTCCGCGTGCAACTTCACGGGAGTTGGGCGCGAGCAGCGCAACTCAAGAATCGCGCCAACCCGAGGCGGGGCCGCAGGACGGGCGGCGGCAAATCGGGTCGCAAGCTCCTGATATCCTGGCGCTCCATCGGAAACTGCGCCTCACCCGGCCCGCGCGGCCTCGGCCAGCGCCCGCCACCACGCTTCGTCCCAGTTCCAATTCGCCGCGGGCGAGGGCGACGGCAAGAGCCAGATGCGCGTCGCGCCGATCGTCTCCTTCTGCTCGCCAAATCCCGCCTCGCGGCGCAAGTAACGCCGTCCGGCCGTCAGGCTGGTGAAGGCCAGGATCGCGGGCTCGACGGCGTGGATCTTCACCGCCATCGCGTCGCAGGCGGCGCGGCCGAGCGCGCCGAGCGGCAATTGCTTGTCCATCCCGCTGACATGCTTGGCGATGTCGGTGAGGCCGATTCCGTAACGCGGCAGTTCGGCGAATTCGACCGGCGGCAACTGGCGCGGCGTCAGGCCGATCGCATGGAGCGCGCGCCAGAATTTGTTCTGCGGATGGGCGTAGTAGCAGCCTCGCGCGGCGGAGACCGCGCCCGCCGCGGTGCCGCAGAAGACGACCTTGAGGCCGGGCCGCAGGACATCAGGGAGAATCGGCGCCGGCGGGTCAGATCGTCTGGTTGTAAGCGCCAACTTCGGCATTCTCGCGCAGCACCGCGTCGACCGCATGAAACATTTCGCGCATCCGCGCCTCGGAGGCCGGGCTCTCCACGACGACCACCAGTTCGGGCTTGTTGGAGGACGCGCGGACGAGGCCCCAGGTTCCGTCCGCGACGGTGACGCGCACGCCGTTGACGGTGACGATGTCGCGGATGGACTGCCCCGTCAGCAAGTCGCCCTTCGCGCGCATCGCCTCGAAGCGCGCCACGACGCGGTTGGCGACCTCATACTTCACCTCGTCCGGGCAATGCGGCGACATGGTCGGCGATCCCCACGTCTTCGGCAGGTCGCGATAGAGATCGGCCATCGTCTTCGTGGGATTGCGGTCGAGCATGTCGAGCGCCGCGATCGCGGTGACGAAGCCGTCGTCGTAGCCGCGTCCGACCGGCGCGTTGAAGAAGAAGTGGCCGGACTTCTCGAAGCCGGCGAGCGCGTTCAAATCGCGGACGCGGCGCTTGATGTGGGAATGGCCGGTCTTCCAGTAATCGACCTTGACGCCGCGCGCGATCAATTCGGGATCGGTCGCGAACAGGCCGGTCGACTTCACGTCGACGACGAAGGCGGCGCCGGGATGCAGCTTGGAGAGGTCGCGCGCCAGCATCACGCCGATCTTGTCGGCGAAGATCTCATTGCCCTCGTTGTCGACGATGCCGCAACGATCGCCGTCGCCGTCGAAGCCGAGCGCGACGTCGGCGCCCGTTTCCTTCACCGCCGCCGCCATCGCATGCAGCATATGCAAATCCTCGGGATTGGGATTGTAGCGTGGGAAGGTGAAGTCCAGGTCGCAATCGAGCGGCACGACCTCGCATCCCAGCGCGCCCAGCAACTGAGGCGCGAAGGCCCCGGCGGTGCCGTTGCCGCAGGCGGCGACGACCTTGAGCTTGCGCGCGTATTTCGGCCGCACCGTCAGATCGGCGATATAGCGGGCGGGAAAATCGGCGACGAATTCGTACGACCCGCCCGCGCTCGGGCGGAATTCGCCGCGCAGGACGATTTCGCGCAAGCGGCCCATCTCCTCCGGCCCAAAGGTCACCGGCCGCGCCGCGCCCATCTTGACGCCGGTCCAGCCATTGTCGTTGTGCGAGGCGGTGACCATCGCGACGGCGGGGGCGTCGAGCGCGAACTGGGCGAAATAGGCCATCGGCGTGATCGCCAGGCCGATGTCGCGCACGCGGACGCCGGACGCCGTCAAGCCGCAGATAAGCGCATATTTGATCGCGCTGGAATAAGAGCGAAAGTCGTGGCCGACGACGATGTCCTTCTTTACCCCGAGTTCGTCGAGCAGCGCGCCGAGGCCCATGCCCAGCGCCTGAACGCCCATCAGGTTGATCTCCCGCTCGAACAGCCAGCGCGCGTCGTATTCGCGAAAGCCGGTCGGCTTCACCATCGGCCGCGACTCGTAGGCGTAGGTGTTGGGGCTGAGCTGGGGTTGCGGCTGGGGAAACAAGGCGACCTCAAGCGCGAGAGTGCAAGGCCTTTGCCTAGCCGATCGCGATCCCGATAAAAAGGGGCCGCGACGGCGGCGAGGCGCTATTGCCTCAGCAGGAGCACGCCGTCGCGTTGCTCGACGCCGGCGAGCCGCTTGAGAAAGCTCGCGCCGAGGAGGTTGGCGGTGGCGGCGCCGGGGGGCATCACCACGGCCTGCACGTTGGCCATGTAGATCGAGCCGAGGCTGATTTGCTTCAAGACGACAGGCGAGGCGAAGTTGATGCCGTTGGCGGTGCTCATCCGCCATTTTGGCGCTGCGGGATCGACGACGACGCCGACACGCGCGGCGGTTTCCGCCGTCAGCGCGACCATCGTCGCCCCGGTGTCGACCAGCATGTCGACCTCTTGCCCCTCGACCAGCGCATTGGTGCGGAACTGACCGACGGCGTCCGCCGGGATCGAGGCTTCGCGAAAACCGGAATCCTCGGACATCGCCACCTCGGTCGCGACGGGGACGACAGCCACGGGCTCGGACCCGGGCTTGGCGGTCTCGGCGAGGCGGGCCGCACGTTGCGGCAGCAGGTAGGGAGCGGAAAACGCGATGACCAGAGCGGCCGTCGCGAACAGCAATGCATTCTTGAGCATGGCGACACCTGCCGCGATGGATCTTGCGCGAGGCCTGGGAAATTTGCCCTGAAGAGTGCCGAAGGCCGGGAAAAATTCGGTAAAGGCGATGCCGCCGCGCCGGTAAACTCGAGGGTCGGCGCGCGCTCGCGGGCGGCTGTCGGACAACTCAGTATATGTTTTCCTAATTCGCGCGCCGGTGGGAAGGCGCAGGTTTAACCTTCCTTTAACCCTGCTCCCGAACGCGAATTCGCGACGGCCGGAGCGACCCTTAGCCCCGATCCAGCGGCGTCGCGAAACGCGGCCGCACCAGCTTGGGCGCCGGCGTCGCCGCGCCGGGCTCCGCGGCGACGCCCGCCTCGGCCGCGAACCGTTCGAGCTGGGCGATCGCCGTATCCGGCAGCTTCCATCGGCGCGCCGCGAGCAGCACGCCGGCGATATAGTCAGCCGGCGCGACGCCGGGCCCGGAATTGGTTCCAAAATAGATCAGCGCCCGCTTGGCGCCGCTGGCGACGACGACCGGCTGGGCCGCCTTGATGTAGAGCCCCGCGCCGAGCCCCTCGTAGCGATCGAGCGCGCGCATGTCGGCGAGCGCGATGTCCCACAGCACGCCGGCGACATTCGCGTTCGGATCGCGCGTCGCCGTCAGCCAGCCCTCGCGCATCACCGCGAGCCGATGGCGCATCAGGCGGGCGACGCCGAGCGGCTTGGAGCGCGGACAGCGGCGCGCCATCGCCTCGCCGTCCATGTTCGAGCCATAGGCGAAATAGAGCGGCATCGGTCGCTTGCCCTCAGCCGCTGAGCCGCTCGACCTTGGAAACGACGCTCTTGTCGCGCAATTGCGCCAGGACGGCGTTGAGGTGCTGGATGTCGGAGACCTCCAGATCGAAGCGGACTTCGCGAAAGTCGGGGCCGGTCGGGTTGAACACGACGTTGTCGATGTTGGCGCCGGCCTCGCCGATCGTCGTCGCGATGATGCCGAGCGCGCCCGGCTCGTTGAGCGTCGTCACCAGGATCTGGGTCGGGTAGAGCGCCCGGGTCGCGGTGTCGAGGTCCCAGCGGACGTCGAGCCACAGCTCCGGCTTGTCGTCGTAGGCGACGAGGGCGGAAGAATGGATGGGATAGATCGTGATCCCCTCCCCCGGCGTGCGGATGCCGACGATGCGTTCGCCGGGAACGGCGCCGCCCTTAGGCGCGAACCGCACGGGCATGTCCCATTCGACGCCGCGCAGCGGCAGGGCGGCGTCGTCCTGGCCCTTGCCCGGCACGCGGAAGACGAGATTGGCCGCCTTGGCGAGCCCGAACCAGCCGCTTTCGCCCGGCGCGAGCGCCGGGCCGGCCTTTCGCTCCTCCTTGAAATCGGGATAGATCGCGCGAACCACGTCGGCCGAATAGAGTTCTCCGCGCCCGACGCTGATGAACACGTCGTCGACGGTGCTGCGCGCCAGGCGCGACAAGGCGCTCTTCAGCTTGGCGTCGCTGAACTTGCGGCCCGCCCGCGCGAAGGCGCGCTCGATGATCTGACGCCCGAGGCCGCCGTATTGCGCCTTGGCCGCCTCGCGCGTGGCGCGGCGGATGGCGGCGCGGGCGCGCCCCGTCACGACGAGACTGTCCCAGGCGGCCGGCGGCGTGCGGCTTTCGGAACGCGTGATCAGCACTTCGTCGCCATTGCGCAGGGTCGAGATCAGCGGCGCGATGCGGCCGTTGATCTTGGCCCCGACGGCGGAATTGCCGACGTCGGTGTGGACGGCGTAGGCGAAGTCGATCGCCGTCGCGCCGCGCGGCAAGGCGATCAGCCGTCCCTTGGGCGTGAAGCAGAACACCTGGTCCTGGAACAGTTCGAGCTTGGTGTGCTCGAGGAATTTCTCCGAATCGTCGCTCGCCAGCGCCTCGATGGTCTGCCTCAGCCCGCGATAGGCGCGACTCTCGCCGGCGTCGATCGGGTCGGAGCCCCCCCGGTCCTTGTAGAGCGCGTGCGCGGCGATGCCGTATTCGGCGATCTCGTGCATGTCGTGGGTGCGGATCTGCAATTCGACGCGCTGGCTGCCCGGGCCGATGACGGTGGTGTGGATCGAGCGATAGTCGTTCTGCTTGGGTGTCGAGATGTAGTCCTTGAAGCGGCCGGGAACGCTTGGCCAGGTCGTGTGCGCGACGCCGACCGCGGCGTAGCAATCGGCGACGGTGTCGACGAGGATGCGGAAGCCGTAGATGTCGGAGAGCTGCTCGAAGGAGATCGAGTTGCGCTCCATCTTGCGCCAGATCGAATAGGCCTGCTTCTGGCGGCCCTTGACCTGGACCTTCATGCCGCGCCGCGCGAACTGGTCGGTCAATTCGGCGGCGATGCGCGCGATCAGCGCGCCGTTCTTGGTCTTCAATCCCTCGAGCCGGGCCATGATGAGGCCGTAGGCCTCCGGCATGAGATAGCGGAACGCGAGGTCCTCGAGTTCGCCGCGCATCCCCTGCATGCCCATGCGGCCGGCGAGCGGGGCGTAGATGTCGAGCGTATCCTGCGCGATGCGGGCGCGCTTGGCCTCCGGCATGAAATTCAGCGTGCGCATGTTGTGCAGGCGGTCGGCGAGCTTGATCAGCAGGACGCGTGCGTCGTCGGCGATGGCGAGCAGGAGCTTGCGAAAATTCTCCGCCTGCTGGGCGTGTTTGGAGGCGAAATCGAGCTTGTTGAGCTTGGTGAGCCCGTCGACGAGGCCGCCGATCTCGGCGCCGAAGACCGAGTCGATCTCCTCGCGGGTCGCGGCGGTGTCCTCGATGGTGTCGTGCAGCACGGCCGAGATGATCGTCGCATCGTCAAGCTTGAGATCGGTCAGGATCGCCGCGACTTCGAGCGGATGGGAAAAGAACGGATCGCCGGAGGCGCGCTTCTGCGCCCCGTGCGCCTTCATCGCGAAGACATAGGCGCGGTTGAGCAGGTCTTCGTTGGTTTCGGGATTGTAGCGGCGAACGCGCTCAACCAGTTCATACTGCCGCATCATTTATTGGGTCGGGCCTCGCGCCCTCGGGAAAGATACAGGGCGTGGCAGCAATATCGAGGCGAGCGGCGCGGCGCGCAAGCCGAATCGGTTTTTGTGAGGGGCTGGCGTCGGGCTATGGCGAACGCGCCGTCAATCTCGGGCGAGCGACGGGCTCGTCTCGGCGCGACCTAGCGCGTTGGCCGATGCGAGACGGCGAAGCCAAACTTGACGCGCGCGGGCGAGGCGCGACAGAAAGGGCGGCGCGAGACTGGACGACATTGATCCCGCTCGCCCCGAAGCCCAGTGTTGTCGCGAAGATCCAAAACGGGTCCCTGTTGCGGACCTGATGCGGACCTGCGCCGAAACCAATTTCGGCCGAGCGAGGGCGGGACAACTGGGTAGTTGGCGCTCAAACCCTCTTGCCGACGACGTACAAAGAAAACCCCGGAGCTTTCGCTCCGGGGCCATAGAGAAGTTTCAACTAGACTAGATTAGAAATCGCGGGTAATCATGAAGCGACCTTCGAGGCCGTCGGTATTCGACTTCCACGAGGCAGCCGCGCCATCAACTGTACCGGTAGTAGCCCACATCGCAGGAGCCGACTGGTGAGTGGTCTGGTAGAGCAGTTCGAGGGCAAAGTCGAGATGCGCGACCGGATCCCAATGGGCCACCGCGCCGCCGATGAAGCTCTGCGAACTGGTCGAGAACGCGCCGGCTTCCATTCCGCCGAGACCGCTCCACTGGAGGTTGAGGTAGGAGATTTCCGGATCAATCGAGAACACCGGGCCGAGGTGGAACTCGCCGAGCGCGGTGAGCGACCAAGCCGTCGGCGTCGCCCAGGTGCCGTTGTAGTTCGACAGGGCGTCGCCGACCGGCATCGCAATGCCGTTGCCGTTAACCATGCCCTGCTCGCCCCACATGCCGTCGGAGATGCCGGAGTACCAGATCGCATTGCGCGTCCAGGTGCCCTGCAACTGGATGTTGTCGCCCGCGCCGAGCGTCGGCAGGTTGAACTTCAGGCCGCCGTCGACCGCCCAGCCCCACGTGTTGATGGTATTGCCGGCACTGTCTTCCATGATCACATTGTGCGCGACGCCGGCGAGGTGGGCGCCGCCCCAGCCCTGAGCGAGGTCGACCGACGCGACGATGTCGGGCGAACGCATGCCGAGGTAGCTCGCGTTGCCGGCGAAGAATTCGTCGGTGCCCGCGATGGTCTCACCCGCCGACGGACCGCTGAGCTTCGGATCCTGCAACGAGATCGTCGCCGAGAAGCCGCCGCCGAAGGTTGCGGTATAGGCCAGCAAGAGGGGCTGGTTGTAACCCTGCTGATCGGGAGAAAAGACGTTCGCCCAGCCTTCGCCGCCGCCGAAGAACGAGAAGAACGAATTCGCCTTACCAGCGGTGATGCCGGCCCAGTTCAAGAAGCCGTGGTTGATGAAGCCGTTGCCGGCGCCGGTGTTGTCGAAGCCGCTGCCGTAGTTGAACTGCGTGTCGATGTCCGAGGTCAACACGCCATAGGCGGTGTTGGTCTTGGCGATGAGTTCGACTTCGGCGCGGGTGGTGTAGCCGATCTCGTCGCGGGCGTTAGAAGGAGTCGAGGTGAGAGTCAGCTGGTTGACGTGTGCCCCAGTGTTCGCAACGCCTGGGACAAAGGCGGCGGCTCCAGCCTGGCCGGGGTTCAAGTACCCGGTGCTCAGACTGCCGGCTTCGACTTGGCCGGTGAGGTACCCAGTGATCTTCAAGCAGGAGGTAGTTCGCTCTCGTAGGCGCATTTATAACTGTAGAACCGGTTGTTCCATTTGAACTACATTTCAAACCTGGATCTACGGTGCATCGAAGACGTGAGTCGCCGGACCCGCCACGGACCCGCCGCGACAACGGGAAAGTGTGCCCGCCGCTCAATCCGGCGGCGTCAAGGATCTAAATCTGGGTCGGAAGCTGAGTTTCTTATTAATCGCCGCCGAAGCCGGCGGCCGCCACGCTCTCGTCGCGGCGACCCCAACGGATCGCCCGGCTTCCGCGGCGCGCCTTCGCGGCGCTGTTCGGCCTACGGTCTTCGACGATCGCCAGCACGCGCTCGCCCCATGCCGTCAACGCCGCTCGCTTTTCGTCCGCGTAGTCGTAGCGCTGATAGACGCCGACGATGCCCGCACGGCTGCCGGCGACGTGGTTCAGCACGGCTTCGGTCACTTCGAGGCGGACGCCGAGCTTTTGCAAGCCCGTCGCCACGGTGCGGCGAAGATCATGCAGCCGCCACGGCGCGATGCCGGCTTCGGCGTCCAGCGCCGCCTTCGCCTTGCCGAAGCCGTTGAACGGGCCGCGAATGCCCGGAAAAACAAAGCGATTTCCGTCCTGCCGTGGGACCCTCCGCAGGAATTCGCGGGCTTGCGGCGAAAGCGGAACGAAGTGCGCCATACCGTTTTTGGCGCGATTGGCGGGAATCGTCCAAACGGAAAGGTCGTCGTCGAGTTCGGCCCAGGTCATGCCGGCGACCTCGCCGCGCCGCTGACCCGTCAGAATCAGCATTCGCACGATGGCGTCGAAGGTCCCTGGCCCACTGGCCGCCGACCACACCGCGACGAGTTCGGCGTCCGAAAGCACGCGGTCGCGCTTGGCGACCGGAGAAAGGGGAACGTTCATGAACGGGTTGGCTTCGAGCGCACCGCGCTTGACCGCCCACTGGTAGCAACTCCGGCCGTAGGCAGCGGTCCGGCACGCCATGGCGATCTTGCCGCTCTTGGCGAGACTGTCGAGCGCGGCGACGACGGCCGGGCGGGGGAGATTGGCGGCGGGCAGGTTCAAAAAATGGGGGAACGCGCGGCGGATCGCGCGGACGGCTTCGACGGCATAGGACCGGCGGCGGTTGGCGAGGCGCAAGGCCGCCCACTGGTCGAGCAAGGCGTCCAGGGTCAGGGCGTCCGAAGTTTCCACTTGCTTGGCCAGCGCCACCGCCTGCTTTCGTTCGACCGCGGGATCGCGCCCCATCGCGACCTCGCCCATGATCGCCATGACCGCGTTGCGAGCCTGGGCAAGGGAAATGGCGGCGCAAGAACCCAGCGGAATGCGACGCTTGACCCCGCCGCGGGTGTATTGCGCGAGATAGTTTTTGCCGCCGCTCGCCGTCACGCGTACGCCGAGGCCGGTCTGCTTGCGGTCGAACACCATCATGTCGCGGCGCCCCGCGGGGCATATGAGAGCTTCGATTTTGCGTTCCGTGAGCATCGTCGCCTTGCAAGAGTTTCTCGTGGGGTCGAATGACGCGCGTTGCTCCCGCGTCCGCTCTCGGGGGCCCCGGAAGAGGTACGCGCACCATTTGGAGAAACCGTTTATTGCAAGTCGCATGGGCCGTATCGTGACATGTGATTGAGCTAATTCACGTTTTCGCGATCCTGTCGGTTTGGACGCCATTCCGATGGGTAGTCCGGACGCCCTCGCTCAATGCGTGGGGTCCGCAACAGCACGGGTTTGCGGGCGATTGCGCCGTCGCGCCTGCCGGGACATTCTGAAGCGCTAGGCATTGGGGACGCGATCCGACAGGTTATCAAACACTTAACGCCTCCTGGGAACGGCGGCGGCCGATCCGGATCGCGTTTTCGTGACCTTTCTGCAACATGGCTCGGGGAAAAGCGCATTTGGGCCGAAATCCGGCATTTTCGGGTTTGAGGCGCGGCCGGACGCTTGTATGTTTCCAATTGTGAACGGGAGCTTCCCGGTCGCGAGTTGGATTGACGGCGTCGTTTGCTTGGGGGACCAGCGCAAATCGCCCGACATCCGCTGAAACGGGAAGAGGGGCGCTTAACACCTTTGACACGGCGCGCGTTTTTGGTCGGCGGAATAAGGTTCAAGGTTTCAACCAACTCCCATTGTCAATCTCTGGAGGTCACAAATGACGCTCATGAAGAGCCTACTGCTCGGTTCCGCGGCCACTTTGGTCGTCGTCGCCGGCGCGCAGGCCGCCGATCTTCCCACCCGGAAGGGCGCGCCCGCCGCTGAATACGTCAAAGTCTGCAAAATCGGCGGCGTCGCCGGTTTCGTCATCCCGGGTTCGGACACCTGCTTGAAGATCACTGGGTACCTCACCGGCCAGATCGAAGGCGGCAATCTGAAGCAAGGGTATTCCTATACGACCGGCAGCCAGCTCTTCTACGCCCCGAATAACACGGGCAAGAGCGGAGTTCTGGTGAATGGCGGCATTGGCACGTCAGGGCGTGACGAGATCGGCTACACCACCCGCGCCGAACTCGAGTTCATCACCAAGACCAACACCGCCTATGGCGTGTTGACCTCGGACATCGACACGCAGTGGAACTACGGCAGCGGCTTCGACAACACCGGTCCGAATGCGTTCGGCGGCGGTCAGACCTTCATCAACCACGGCTTCTTGAACTGGGCCGGCATCACCGCTGGTAAGGCGAACTCGTTCTTCTCGTTCTTCGGCGGCGGCGAGGCCTGGGCGAACGTCTTCTCGCCAGATCGTCAGGGCTACAACCAGCCTCTCTTGCTGGCCTACACCGCGACCTTCGGCGGCGGCTTCTCGGCGACGATTTCGTTGGAAGATCCGATCCTCACTGGCGGGTCGGCAGGCGCAACCCTCGCCGGCTCCGACGAGTTCTTCGCCATGAACGCGCAATATCTCGGTCTGCGCTCCCCAGACATCGTCGGATCGATCGACGTCGCCCAGGGTTGGGGCGGCGCGCACGTGGCTGGCGTGGCTCACAATGTGATCATGAACAGCCTGCTCGACGGTACGAGCATCAACATCTGGGGTTGGGCGGTCGACGGCGGCCTGAAGTTCAACATTCCGCAGATCGGCGCGGGCGACAACCTCCAGTTCCAGGGGACCTGGACGCGTAACGCGGTTTGGTACTCCGGCGTTTCCGACGGCATGTGGGGTGAGAATGGCGCAACCAACGGCAACGGCATTGCAATGCCAGTCGCCGACGCGTTCTCGAACGGCAATGGCACGTGGGCGACGCCGACGGCCTGGTCGCTCACCGGGCTCGCCGAGTTCCACCTCGGCCCGGTGTTCTCGATCGATCCGGAAGTCTCCTACCTCAACCTCAGCTGGAGCGGCGTCAACACCGGCTTTATCTCGACCAACTCGGAGAGCTGGATCGGCGGCGCGGTGTTCCACTGGGATCCGGTCGCGCATCTCGACTTCAACATCGAGCTGCTCTACCAGACCACCCATCAGACCGCGCCGGCGGCCTACAGCGCCTTCGCCAACGGCGGTCTGCCGTGGCACGCGAACACCGACGGCCTGGAAAGCCGTTTCGAAATCACCCGCGACTTCTGATCACCTCCCGATCAGACAAGGCCTGGCCCCGGAGCGAAAGCTCTGGGGTTTTTTGTTGCGAAAGGGCGCGCACAGCCTCGCCAGCGGCGGGGCGCATGTCCTGAGGCGGCTCATTCCAATTCTCTGCTATGTCTTGGCTGCCAAGTCTTGTCTTTCTGAAAAACAAAAACAATGTTATGCTGCCAATATCGTCCTCGTCCCGCCAAGACGGAGCATTGGCCGAATCGCGAAAAAAATCCGCCGGCGGGAAAATGTCCTTTTCGCCTTTTCGCCTTGCAAGCTATTGGTTTTCCACAAAACGGCCAACGAAATCGTTGGAAATGTTTGGCAGTTCAGGCCACAAATTTGGAAATGTTTGGCTTGGAGTTGCAAAGGCTTGGAGACGCGAAGCCAGGCAAGGGAAAGGGGGGCCGCGCCGCCTGTGGGATGCGTCGACGTCACCGAGAGTGCTAGAATGCGTCGGCGATATCTTCCCGCGAGCGGCTGGGGAGCCCGCTCACGCCTCGACGCAGTTCGCAGCAAGGATCAGAATCGCGTATGAATTCGGCTGAACAAGTCTTCGCCAACGCAATGGCTGCCTTCAATGGCCGCAACATGGCGGTCGCCGAGCGGCTATTCAAACAGTTCCTGCAGATGGCTCCCGGCCATTTCGGCGCGTTGAATCTTCTGACCGTCACCTTGATCGCCACCGGGCGCTTCGGAGAGGCCGAGACGTATATCTCGCGAGCGGTCGCCATCAACGACAAATCCGACGCCTCGTTCTATAATTACGGCATCATCCTGAAGGCATTGGGGCGGCCCAAAGAGGCGCTCGCGCAGTTCAACCACGCGCTCGGCCTGAACCCGCGACATGTGAAGGCGCTCAACAATCGCGGCTCCGCATTGAGCGACCTCGGCCGATACGACGACGCCATCGCCGAATTCGACAGGGCGATCGCGGTCGACGCGCGCTATTTCGACGCTCATTATAATAAGGGCAACGCGCTGAGCGCCGTCGGCAGATACGAGGACGCCTGCACCGCATACGCCACGGCGCTCGCTGTCCAGCCGGATTCTCCCGAAGCTCACAACAACCGGGGCCGGGCTCTCGACGAACTGAACCGCCGGGATGAAGCGATCGCCAGCTACGATCGAGCGATTTCGCTGAGGCCGGCTTACGCCGAAGCCCACGTCAACCGGGGTAGTGTCTTATCGGCGTCGGGGCGACTGGACCAAGCGATGGCCAACTACGAAAGAGCCATCGCGATCAGGCCCGACTACGCCGAGGCCTACAACAACCGCGCCGTCGCATTCACCCAGTTGCGGCGGCTCGATGAAGCGATCGCCGATTACGACAAGGCCATCGCCATCAAACCAAGCTACGCCGAAGCCCACCGCAATCGCGGCAACGCGCTCAGGGAGCTACGGCGGCTGGTCGAGGCGATCGCCAGTTACGACAAAGCCATCGCGATCAAACCCGACCACGCCGAGGTCCACAACAATCGCGGCGTCGCGTACAAGGAACTGAAGCGCCCGAATGAAGCGGTCGCCAGCTACGACAAGGCCATTGCGATCAAGCCCGATTTCGCGCAAGCCTATTACAATCGCGGCAACGCGTTTAAGGAATCGAAGCGCCTGAACGAGGCGCTCGCCAGCTACGACAAGGCGATTTCGCTCGATTCCGGCCTCGAACTCCTAGTCGGCGAAGCGTTTCACACGCGCATGCAGACATGCAACTGGCTGAGCTATCGAGAAGACATCTTGGATCTCGTTACGCGCATTGAATCGGGCGCCAACGCCGTCTCGCCCTTTATCGCTCTATCGAGTTTCGATTCGTGCGCGACCCAGTTCAGCGCGACGAAGACATGGGTGGGCGCCAAATTCGCTGCGACGACGACGCACCCATTCCTTCGCAAATACCCTCGCCGCGAGAAGATTCGCATCGGCTATTATTCGTCGGATCTTCGACAGCATCCCATGACCTACCTGATGACCGACGTATTCCGGTCGCATGATCGATCCTCGTTCGAAACCTATGCTTATTCTTTCGATAATCCGCCGGGCGATGAACTCAATCAGCGGATTCGCCAAGACTTCGACCATTTCATCGACGTCTCGAAGCTCTCGGACCGGGAGGTCGCTTCGCTGTCCCGGGAACATGCAATCGACATCGCCGTCGACCTCGCCGGTTTCACCGCGGGCCGTCGAACCGATATTCTGGCGCAGCGATCGGCCCCGATCCAGGTTAATTTTCTCGGCTTTCCCGGCACCATGGGGGCCGAGTTCATCGACTATATCATCGCCGATCCGATGGTTATCGACGACCGGCGAAAACGCTTCTTCACGGAAAAGATCGTTTACCTCCCGGATACTTATTATCCCACCAGCTACGGCAGCGACCTATTTCAAACCGACAAAGTCTTCGAGCGCGCTGAACTCGGCCTTCCCGAGGACGCGTTCGTGTTCTGCTGTTTCAACAACAATTACAAGATCACACCTGACGTGTTCGACGTCTGGATGAGAATTATGCGTGAAGTCGACCGCAGTATTCTCTGGCTCTTCGAAGACAACGCGACTGCTGTCGACAATTTGCGTAAAGAAGCAAGGACTAGGGGCGTCGATCCTCAGCGGCTGATATTCGCCGGCCGAATGCCGCTCGCCGAGCACTTGGCCCGCCTGCGGCTCGGCGAGCTTTTTCTCGATACGCTGCCTTACAACGCCCACACCACCGCGACGGACGCGCTGTGGGCCGGCGTTCCAATACTGACGAAGATCGGCGAGACCTTCGCCGGCCGCGTCGCCGCGAGCGTATTGCGGGCGATCGGAGCGTCCGAGCTGATTACCGATACCTACGCCCGTTACGAGGCCCTGGCGATCGAGCTCGCCAGGAACGCCGACGCACTCGCAGCCGTGAAGCGAAGCATCGCCGATAATCGCTTGACGGCGGCCTTGTTCGACACAGCGCGCTACACGCGAAATCTCGAAAAGGCCTACACGACGATGTACGAGCGCCACCACCGCGATCAGTCGCCGGACGACATCGTCGTGGCGCCTTGACGACCATCGCGCCCGGCTGGCTCGATCTTCCTCAGCGCGCCTCGATCACCACGAAAGCCTGCGCGAGCGGCTCTTCGTCGGTGATCGTGAGATGGATGAACGCCTCCGTGCCGGGCGGCGTGATCTCGGCAAGCCGCTTGGCGGCGCCGCCGGTCAGGCGCATCGTTGGTTTGCCCGACGGAAGATTGACGACGCCCATGTCGCGCCAGAACACGCCCGCGCGCAGCCCCGTGCCCAGCGCCTTGGCGCAGGCCTCCTTGGCGGCAAAGCGCTTAGCGTAGGACGCGGCGCGCCCCGCGCGGCGCTCCGAGCGCCGCCGCTCGACCTCGGTGAAGCAGCGGGCGATGAAGCGCTCGCCGAAGCGCTCGAGCGTCTCCTCGATGCGGCGGACGTCGCAAAGATCGCTGCCGATCCCGAGAATCATCGCGGCCCGCCGGGCGCTTGCGCGCGCCCCTCCTCCATCGCCGCACGCATCGCCCGCACGCTGTACGCCAGGCCGACGAAAATCGCCTCGCCGACGAGGAAATGGCCGATGTTCAGTTCCACGATTTCGGGCAGCCCGGCGATCACGCGCGCGGTTTCATAATCGAGGCCGTGCCCGGCGTGGCACTCCAGCCCCAGCGCCGCGGCCTGCGCCGCAGCGACCCGCAAGCGGCCGAATTCGTAGTCGGCGCGCTCGCTGAGACCTTGCGCGAGCGCATCGCACCAGGCTCCCGTATGCAACTCGACGACCGGCGCCCGCAGCGACGCGCAGGCGTCGAGCGCCTCAGCCGACGGCTCGATGAACATCGAGACGCGGATGCCCGCTTTTTTCAACTCGGCGACGAAGGGCTTGAGCGAATTGTGGCCGCCGAGCACGTCGAGGCCGCCCTCGGTGGTGCGCTCGGTGCGCTTTTCCGGCACGAGACAGCAAGCGTGCGGACGGATGCGCAAGGCGATGTCGAGCATCTGCTCGGTCGCGGCCATTTCGAAATTGAGCGGCTTTGAAATTGCCGCCTTCAGGCGCGCCATGTCGTCGTCGTGGATGTGTCGACGATCCTCGCGCAGATGCGCGGTGATGCCATCCGCGCCGGCGTCGATCGCCAGCAGCGCCGCGCGCACCGGATCCGGAGCGCCGCCGCCACGCGCGTTGCGCACGGTCGCGACGTGATCGACATTGACCCCCAGACGCAGCGCGGCCATCGAATGGTTCCTCTTGCGGCAATCAGTTCGCGTTGACGAGCGATCGGCTGCCCGGCTTGACGGCGGGAATGGCCGCCAGCTCCGGCGGCAGCGAGTCGGCGGGATAAGCGGGAATGTCGAGCGTCGCCAGCGCGACGCGGGGAACGCCGATGTCCGCCTTGCCGCCGGAGCGGTCGATGAGGCACGCCGCGCCGACGATTTGGCCAGGATGCTGGCGAAGCGCAGCCAGGCACTCGCGCGAGGAAAGACCGGTAGTGATAATGTCCTCGACCATCAGCACGCGCGCGCCCGACGCGATTTCGAAGCCGCGACGAAGTTTGAAAACGCCGTCCTCGCGTTCGACGAAAATCGCCTTGGCGCCGAGCCAGCGTGCGGTCTCGTAGCCTGGAACGATGCCGCCGATCGCCGGTGAGGCGACCACGTCGATCGGCCCAAAGGCCGCGCGCGCCTGTTGCGCCAGCGCGCGGCACAAGCGCTCGGTGCGCGCCGGATCTTGGAACACGAACATCTTTTGCAGGAAGACCGGGGAGCGCAGCCCCGAGGACAGGATGAAGTGCCCCTCGAGCAGTGCGCCGGCGGCGCGAAATTCGTCGAGCGTCTGTTCGGGAGTGAGATCGAGTGAGGCGTCCATGCCGCTTTCATAGCAGGCCATGGCCTTCGCGCAAAAGCCTTGTCGGTTTCTAAGCCGCCTGGGGTTGCGCGCAGGCCGCGCCCCGCGCAAGATTTCGCGGTTCGGCGGCGGAGCCACACTGTGCGCCCCTTTGAGACCAAGACCCTCGGCAGTGCGCCCGACGCCGTCGCGCCCGACGGTACGCGCGTGCGCCTACTCCTGGCGCTAGCCGGCGGAAGCTTCGCGCATTTCGAGCTGCCGGCCGGAGCGGTCTCGCACGCTGTCGCCCACCGTAGCGTAGAGGAGATCTGGTATTTTCTCACCGGGCGCGGCCGTGTATGGCGCCGCGTCGGCGAGATGGAGAGCGTCGTCGAGGTCGCGGCCGGCGCTTGCTTGACGATTCCGCTGGGAACGCACTTTCAGTTCCGCGCCGAGCCGGGAGCGCCGCTCACCTTCCTCGCCGCGACCATGCCGCCTTGGCCGGGCGCGCAGGAGGCGTTCGTCGTCGCCGGGCCTTGGCTCGCAACGGTCGCCTAGAATCCTGTGAGGCCCCTTGCCTCCGCGCAAGCGCGCTGCTAGCGATCGCTTGATTTCGTACGCCGCCGAGGCGAGCCGGTTTAGCTCAGTTGGTAGAGCAGCGGTTTTGTAAACCGTTGGTCGCGGGTTCGACTCCTGCAACCGGCACCAATCATTTC